>NZ_JASZYN010000015.1:0-160466 GCF_030316965.1 Variovorax sp. J31P207 | reverse complement strand
CCGGAGGCGACGACGGCCATCAAGCAGGAGATCGAGCTCGCGCGGAATCAATGGGTGTTCTATGCGGCTGCGCTTGCGCAACGGGGTGTTGAGATCGCCTCACCGGAGCGCAGCGCGAACGTGTTCGCGTCCAGCGAAAACATTCTGCTTGTAATGGACAAAGTGACCAGCATGTACAGCCGATTGACTTCCTGACCTGTGAGGCTGCGCGATCGCTCCATTGAAGCGATCTGTCGAGGATCGATTGTTCCGTTGGCCAAGGCTATTTGGGCTGCTAACCTTGCCCAAGGAATCCGCACCCCTTAACCGAACTGGGGTGATCGAATGAAAGGGGCCTCCCCCTCCGATTAAGCCGCTGCGTATTGCGGCTGCCGGCATCAAAGTGCCACGATGGGGTTGCGAATCTCCATCAACTCACTCGGAAAGGGGAAGCCCATGACCATTTTGTACGTTGACATCGATCTCGCCAAGTCCGTATTCGCTGTCCACGCAATCAACGAAGCCGGCAAGCCCGAGGTCACTCGTAGGCGCGATCCATGAGCAGGTGCAGAGGTCTGTCGGGTGCACCCAAGCTGCTCAGCAAAGCGCGTCCTGCAGGCGCATCGTGCGCTTGGACAGGCGAGAGGGAAAACGTTACGGCCGTTCGAGCATCCGCGGCAACCATATGAATCTTGGTGGTCCACCCGCCTCTGGATTGACCGATGGACTGGGGGCCGTTTTTTTTTACGCGCCGGTGCCATCGGGATGAACCTTCACGACGGTGCTGTCCAGCGACACCGCCTCGATCTTGATGCGCACGACCTGGGCCTGCTGAAGCTCGGCAAACACGCGATCCAGCACGCCGCTCTTGGACCACCGGTTCATGCGCGTGTAGATGGTGTGCCAGTTGCCGAAGCGCTTGGGCAGGCCGCGCCATTTGCATCCGTGCTCCGCAACATAAAGGATCGCATTCAACACGTTCAAATTCGAGAGACTTACATTGCCGCGCTGCAGAGGCAGGCAGTGCTCGATCTGGGCGAACTGGGCGAACTGGGCTTGTGTGATCTCCATGCATGAAGTATCTCTCGTTATCCATCGTCAACTCAATTAGTGTTAACACGCCCTAGTGTCGTGAGTTAGAAGTTCGCAAACAAAATCTCTCGACGCTCGCAAGGATGTCATCGGCAGTCTTGGACCAGACGAACGGCTTGGGGTCGCTGTTGTTGATCTTGATGTAGTGCCTGATGGCCTGTTCGAGCTGGCGCGTGGAGCGATGCGTGCCGCGGCGGATGTACTTCTGCGTCAGGGTGGCGAACCAGCGTTCGACTTGGTTCAGCCAGGACGCAGAGGTCGGCGTGAAGTGCACCCGAAAGCGCGGATGTCGGGCAAGCCAGTTCCTGATGGCGGGAGTTTTGTGTGTTCCGTAGTTGTCCATCACGAGGTGGATGTCCAGCACTGCTGGCACGTTGGCCTCGATGGTGCGCAGGAATTGCAGGAACTCGGTGCTTCGATGGCGGCGATGCAAGTCCCCGATGACGGATCCGGTGGCAATGTCCAACGCCGCGAAGAGCGTGGTCGTGCCGTGGCGCTCGTAGTCGTGAGTGCGCCGCTCAGGGATGCCCGGGGCCAGGGGGAGCAAGGGTTGGGTGCGGTCCAGCGCCTGAATCTGGCTCTTCTCATCCACGCACAGGACCATGGCCATGAGCAGCGGGTCCAAGTACAGCCCGACGATGTCACGCACCTTTTCCACGAACAGCGGATCGCTGGAGAGCTTGAAGGTCTCTTGGCGATGCGGCTGAAGTCCGAATGCGCGCCAGATGCGAGACACCGCCGTTTGCGACAGGCCGGTTTCGCGCGCCATGGTGCGTGTGCTCCAGTGCGTCGCCGCGTCTGGAACGCTCTCCAGCGTCTTGGCGATCACGGCGTCGACCCGCGCGTCGTCAATCGTTCGCGGTGCGCCAGGCCGAGGCGCGTCAAGCAGTCCGTCCAGTCGATGCTCGACGAATCGGGCACGCCACTTCGAGACCGTCTGCTGCGTCACGCGCTGGCGGCTTGCAACCACCTTGTTGTCCACGCCTTCGGCGCAGGCCAGAACAATGCGAGCCCGCAACGCCAACGCCTGTGCAGTCTTGCGCCGCAGCGTCAGCGCCGTGAGTTGCTCGCGTTCGGTTTCGCTCAGCACCAGTTCTGTCTTAGGTCTTCCTCGCATGGCCGCCTCGTCGTGTGCATACGGTACACGATCGATTCGGCGCTCTTTGATTAGTTCAACGAACTTCTAACTCACGACACTAGCTCAACGGGTCTACCTCGGGGAGTCCCACATAGCATCTTTCATTCGATTACCCCGATTTCAGCGCCGAAGGGAGGTCTTCCAGCGCTCCGCTAACGCTTTCTCCATGCGAGGCAGCCGTCGCCAGATGAAGACCGGAAAGATAGCCAAAAGTTACCGCCGGGCCCAGTGTGATCCCGGCGCCCGGGTAAGCACCACCCATCACGGTGACGGCATCGTTTCCTGCCGCATAGAGTCCGGGGATCGGCTTGCCGTGCACGTCCAGCACCCGCGCATGGGAGTCGGTCCGGAGACCCGCGTACGTGCCCAGGTCGCCCACGACGAGCTTCACCGCGAAGAAGGGGCCGTCCTGCAAGGGTCGGATGCATGGATTTGGAACATTCCGAGGGTCACCCATGAAGCGGTTGTAGGCGGAGCCGCCCTTGCCGAATGCTGGATCCAGTCCCTTGGCCGCAGCAAGGTTGAACGATCCGACGGTTTCTCGAAGCACGGCGGGCTCGATACGGAGCTGCGTCGCCAGTTCCTCCAAGGTTCGGCCGCGCTTGAGGTATCCGCTGCGCAGATGTCGCCCAATGGGCAAGGGAAAGGCAGCAACGTTTCCCAAGCCGTAGCTTCTGAGCGCGAGCCGGTCGCAAATAAGCCATGCACATGCCTGAGGCAGTCCCCGAGAGGTCTTGATCATGGCCGCCCCGAAGTCATGATACGAGGCGGATTCGTTGACGAAGCGCTTGCCGGTCGCACTGACAGCGATGACGCCTGGCTTGGCACGGTCGATGAAGTGTGGAAGGACGCCCTTGGTTCCGTCGGCGCGATAAGTCACCGAGGTCGGCACCCATGCGGCGGGTTGGGAGACGTGCGTATCGAACACTGCGCCGACCGCCTCCGCCATCCTCTGGCTGTCACCTGTGTTCGTCTCAGGCGTCGGGGAGTAGTGCTCTCTCCCGTCGGGGACGTGGGGGAAGAGCTGTGCGCGACGGGCAACGTCATGAGGGAAGCCTCCGCAAGCAAGCACCACGCCCCTGGCAGCGAGCAATCGAACCCGGACCCCTTCTCGCTCCACGATCACGCCTGCGACGCGCCCGCCTTCCACAATCAGTTGCACCGCCGCCGCCGACGTCCACATCTCGACCTTGAGGTCCAACGCCGACTTGAGGAACCTGCCGGCGAGCGCGTTCCCGCTGGTGAGAGACATCGGACGGCCGAACCGCAGCTTGTCCAGCAAATTGCCGGCCAATCGGCGGACCACGTAAGCGAACGACTCAAGGGACTTGAACGCTCGGAGGAAATGCCAGATTTCCTTCCCTGAGCCGAGCATCATGCCGAACACCGTCAGTTCGGGAAGCGGAGGCGAGAGTTTCGAGATCGCGTCCCCGAGCTGGGAACCACGGAAAGGACGGGTCAAAAGCGAACGACCACCCCCCGAAGCGCCTGGCATATCAGGGTGGTAGTCCGGATAGTGCGGCGCGGCGTCGAACTGAACGGACGTGTTCGCACCAAGGAAGTCAATCGCAGCGGGGCCATTCTCCAGGAAAGCAGCAAACTGCTGGGCGTCGAAGCAGCCATTGGCCTCATCACGCACGTATCGTTCGACCGCGCCCGGCACCTCGGCGATACCTGCAGCTTTGGCCTGGCTCGAACCTGGAATCCACAGCCACCCGCCCGATCTCGCGGTCGTGCCACCGAATGTCGAGGCCTTCTCCACGACCAGCACCTTCAGGCCATGAAGGGTCGAGGTCAAGGCCGCCGTCATTCCGGCAGCGCCGGATCCGACGACGATGACGTCAAACTCGCCTTGGTTCGCCGGGTTCATCCTGGCTACACGATGAGATAGCCACCATCGACAGGCAGAACCACGCCGGTCACATAGCTGGCCGCGGGCGACGCCAAGAAGACCACGGGGCCTGCCAATTCGTCCGGGTGCGCGATTCGCTTGATCGGCACGTGGGACATGAACAGGTCGATGCGCTCAGGCTTGGCGCGCGACTCTGCCGACATCTCGGTCTCGAACATCCCCGGCGCCACGGCATTCACACGGATTCCGTCCGATGCCAGCTCCTGGGCAAGCGTTCGCGTCAGTTGAGCAACGGCACCCTTCGATGTCGCATACGCGGCCGAGGTCGGCGCGCCCACGAAGGATTGAACGGAGCCGACGTTGACGACGGCGCCCCGCGTCCGCTTCAAGGCCGGCAAGAACGCCCGGGTGACGTTAAACGGCCCATGAACGTTGACCGCCATCGTGCGCTGAAAGGCCGCTTCCGCCCCTTCGTCCGAAAATGAACTGCGCAACAGGATCCCTGCGTTGTTGACCAGGACACCGACATCCCCGCATTCATTGGCGACCCGGTCTGCCAGCGCCTTGCAGGCAGCCGAATCGGAAACGTCGAGTACGAAGGCCCATGCCGTTCCGCCGCCATCCACGATGACTTTCGCGCTTGCGCGAGCGAGATTCGCGTCGATGTCCGTAACAACGACCGCTGCGCCGGCCTTCGCCAGGCCCCGTGCGATGGCGGCACCATTGCCACGGCCGGCGCCGGTTACCAGGGCGGTCTGTTTGCTGAGCGAAAAATCCAAGTTCATCTCCTGTTGATCGTTGTGCTCAAAGAGCCGGTTGGCAAGGGTTCCAAAGCTTCCGCGTCATATCCCTCTCATAGGGCTTGCTTCCTTCGGGGAAGCTGACCAGTTCGAAATGCATGCCCCACGGCGCCAGGAAATACACCCACCAGATTCCAGCGTTCGGCGCATCCGACGCTACTTGGCGAGGTTCACCAAGCACACGCACGCCGTGTGCCCTCAGGTGCTCGACGGCCTTGTGGATGTCCGTGACATACAGCCCGATGTGGTGCCCGCCAACGTCGCTGTTCTTCGGCTCTTCCCGCCGCTGGTCTGGCGATTCGTACTCGAAGACTTCGAAATTCGTTCCGTTTCCGCAGCGGAAGAATCGCAGTTTTCGCATCACGGCCCGCGGATGGACATTCAACGCATCCTGCATCCATGTGTCGTTCGATTCGAAGGGCCCGCGCTCGTAGTACGGCTCGAGTCCCAAGACATCCACCAGGAAACGAGATGCTTCTTCCAGATTCGGAACTGTGAATCCCAGGTGCTCTGCACCTCTCAGGCCGGGCAGGCCCTTTGTGTGTTGATCAATGCTCATAGACTGTCTGAAGCCTTCGTGCGTACAAGGTGTGCCAAGGCGAGCTCCGACAGAGACCGCAAAGAGAGCGGTTCACTGTCTGAGAGGGCCCGTAGCGCTACTTGACTAAAAATTCCTTGGCGAACATGCGGGCCGTTCCTCCTTCGATGAAGTGGCCAATGTCGTGCAGGATCTCTTCCTTTCCCCGGTCCGAGTCGAAGTAGCGTTCGACCAAGGAGCGCTCGTCGGGAAAGTGGAGGTCCGACATCCCTCGGATCCGTGGCGCCTCCGGCGTGATCACCTCGTCGACCCAATGCCTCACGTAGCGCGCCAATCCCACATGCACCTTGACCGCCAGGTTCTGGTGCAGCGCCCAACTGCGTTGAACTGCCGCGTCAGGCATGTCTTCGTGAAAAAAGAGGCCGCGCATCAACTTGAAACCGGGAGCCGGATTCCCCGGCAACAATTCAGGCTTGTTCAGCGCAACCGTTTCGCTCATCCGATAGACATGCCGATCAATCGAACGACGGCAGAGTTCACCCTCGAGGCTGGCTGTTGCCGCATCGAAGGGTCCACGGGAGTCGAACCACATCTGAGCGATCACGTCGTAGGGCCTGGAGCGTGCTGACTCGGCTCCACCGTACAGTTGCAGTTCGGCAGGCACAGGCGTCGGGACGTTGACGATGAAGCGTTCAAGGCCGGGTGCCTGAGCGAGCAGTTGCTGGGCGTAGACCTCGCGATACCAGGTCGCCAGGCCCTCGCCTTCGCCCTCCGGTGCGCGCAACAGGCACATGAACTGCATGCTGCCTACTCCTTGAGGTCGTCCGCGCCCAAGGCCTTGACGACGTTGTCGCTGTAAGGGAGCAGCTTGCCATCCTTCCAGTGAGTCCACGAGAGGTCGACGGCAGTCAGGCCTTCGTGATTGGTCTTGGAGAAGGGCTTGTTGTAGGTCTTCATCATGCCCTCGTAGGGCGTCTTCAGGTCTTCGAGTGCCGCCTTGACCGCGGGCCCATCTGTGGTGCCAGCCTGCTTGATGGCTTGCACCAACAGCATGGCGCCGTCATAGCCATGCAGGGTGAACACGAACGAGGTTGGCGACGGGAGCTTGTCGGCGACGCGATCACGCAACTTCTTCTGCTTCGCCGTCAGATCGTCATTGAGCGTGCGCATGAAAACCGGCTTCTCTGCCAGCGTCTTTCCTGCCGTGTCGTAGAACGATGCGTTATCGGCCGACCAGGAGGACAGGACCAGCGGATAGTAGTTGAGCTTCTCCATGCTCTTCATGATCTGTGCCGTCGGAGTGCCATTCGCCCAGATCAGCAACGTGTCAACATTGGCGGCCTTCAGCTTGTTCAACTGCGAGGTGGCATCAGTGTCATTGCTTCCGATGCGCTCCGACTGCCCCACCTTGAGACCCTGCAGTGCAGAGATCTGTTGCAGGTCTTGGAGGCCACTCTGTCCCCATCCCGTGCTTTCGGTGATGAAACCGATCGTTTTCACGTTCGGACTCTTCTTGGCGTAGCCCATGAGCGCGGCGACCTGATACCGATCGACCATCGAAACCCGGAACATGTAGTTCTCGGCGCCGGGACTCATGGGCTTTGAAAGCTCCGTCGCCCCACCGACGACATTCATCACAGGAATCTTCTTCTGGTTGGGAATATGGCGCCATGCGAGGCCGTTACCCGAGTTCGTCGGGCCGAAGATCGCGGCCACCTTCTCGCCATCGATCAGCTCACTCATGTTCTGAATTGCCTTCGGCGGGGCCGACACATCGTCGCGCACCACAAGCACCAGCTTCCGGCCAAGCACTCCCCCGGACGCGTTGATCTCATCGAGCGCGGTGCGGATGCCGAGCACCGCGGCCTGGCCGCTCAGCGCCGACGGCGAGGCTGAGAGGTCGCCGTTGTAGCCGAGCTTGATGTCCTGGGCAGAAGCCGCGAAGCTGGCGACAGCCGCAGCGATGACGCCGAGAACGCGAAGGGGACGAATGCGTTTCATGAATGTCTCCAAGAGTGGTGTTGACGAGTTGACTCAGCTGTTGCCCGGCTGACCGGGCGGGAGCATCTGGAAGCTGTCCGTGATGCGCGCATACATCCCCGGATTCGAAAGACGCCCGATCGGGTTCATCTTCTGCATGTCGACCCGAAGGCGGTCATCCACGATGCCGTCGCGATAGTGCGCGTAGACGATCTCGCCGATGACCATGTAGTAGGGCGTGTCACCCAGCGTATGTATGTCGGTCAACACGCATTCGAGCTGCACTGGGCACTCGACCAAGCGGGGCGCGGCGACTCGCTTGGACGCGCCTGTGCGGAATCCAGCGATCTCCGCCTCGTTGACGCCAGCACCGTACTCGGGGGTGCACTGGTTCATCTTCTCCTTATTGGCGTCGTCGACAAGCTGAACGACGAACTCTCGGGTCGCCCGCACGTTCACGAGCGTGTCCTTCTCTTCACCTCGCTTGGCGAAAAGCGTCGGGCCGACGCAGAACATCACCATCGGGGGGCCAAGCGCCACTGCGTTGAAGAAGCTGAAGGGTGCGACATTGATGCCCGCCGGCCCGTCAGTGGACACCAGGGCGATCGGCCGAGGGATCACCGTGCTCGAGATCAGCTTGTATTGCTGGTCCCAGGGAAGTTCGCGGGTATCAAAGCCGACTGCGCCGTATTCATCTGGCTCTGGCACGACGACGAGCGCCGGTTTGTCTTTGGTTGGAGAGGTGGTCATACGTAGCTTCCTTGTGAGTGCATGTTGCTGAGGATGGTCTTCCTGAAGGGGTTCGGCCGTGGTCGTCGGCATGCCGCGTAAGCGATAACGGCCAGCGTCAATGTGTTCCCAGATAGGCGGCCTTAACGCTGGGGTTGCTGGCAAGCTCCTTCCCGCTTCCTTCGACCGTGATACGCCCGGTCTCCAGGACGTAGGCGCGGTCGGAGACCGCGAGCGCCTGGTTTGCCATCTGCTCGACCAGAAGAATGGTCAATCCGCTGTCTCGCAGGGCTCGAATGATCCGGAAGATGTCGGCGATGATCAGCGGGGCCAAGCCGAGTGATGGTTCGTCAAGAAGAAGGAGCTTGGGGTCGCTCATGAGCGCGCGAGCAATCGCAAGCATCTGCTGTTCCCCGCCCGACAGCGTTCCTGCCAGTTGATTCTGGCGTTCGCGCAGTCGAACGAAGCGTTGAAACTCACGCTCGAGGCGCTCGGCCAGCTGTGGCGGCTTCAGGCCGCAGGCGTAGGCGCCCATCACCAGGTTTTCGCGGACGGTTTGATCGGGGAACACCCGTCGCCCCTCGGGCGACAACGCCAGCCCTAGCTTGACTCGAAGATGGGCGGCCTGACCCGAAACGCTCTCGCCATTGAAGACAACGTCACCAGCGGCTACCGGTTCGAGGCCGACAATGGCCTTCAGGAGCGTGCTCTTCCCGGCCCCATTGGCGCCGATGATGCTGACGACCTCGCCCTGCGTAACCTGGATCGAGACGCCACGGATCGCCTGGATGGCTCCGTAGGAGACATGCACCGCATCGAGCTTCAACATCGTCCTGCCCGCCGACTTCACGTCATCACCTCAGCGCCAAGGTAGGCCTCGATGACCCGGGGACTGCACTGGATCTGTGCCGGCGTGCCTTCCGCGATCAGCACACCATAGTCCAGCACGATGACGTGGTCCGAAATACTCATGACGAGGTCCATGTGATGCTCGACCATCAGGATGGTGATGCCCAGCTTGCTCAGTGAGGAGATCAGCTTTCCGAGTTCCGCGGTTTCCTGGGGATTCAATCCAGCCGCCGGCTCGTCGAGCAGGAGCAGCTTGGGGTGCGTCGCCATGGCCCTCGCGAGTTCGACGCGTCGCTGGAGGCCATACGCCAGACTCCCCGCCGGTTCATGCGCCAGGGCTGTGAGCCCCATGAGGTCGAGCACCACGTAGGCGTAGTTGCGTGCCGCTGCCTCTTGGCGCTTGGCGGAAGGAAGCGCCAGCAGGGACGTCCACAGGCCGTTCGTCATCTGCGAATGGCGCCCGAGCAGGACGTTCTCAAGAACCGACAAGTCGGCAAACAAGCGCAGATTCTGGAAGGTGCGTCCCACGCCGCTGGAAGCGATGGCGTGAATCTCGCTGCTCGTGATGTTGACGCCGTCGAGCGTGATGCGCCCGGAATCCGGTCCCAGGACGCCCGTGATCATGTTGATCATCGTGCTCTTTCCGGCACCGTTGGGGCCGATCAACGCATGGATGTGACCGTGTCGAAGCTTGAACGAGACCTCCTGCGCGGTGCGGACGCCCCCGAAGGCCTTGCTGATCTTCGCGGCCTCGAGAAGCGGAACTTCGTTTGCAGCCGGGTGGCCGGCATGGGACAGCTCGGCGATGGCATCCGAGCCGAGAGCTTCTCGAGGGGCCTCTGTCGAGCCCTTGCTCTTGAGCCATCGAGCCGCCAGGCCAGCGACCCCGTTCGGCATCGCATACAAGGCAAAGAGCAGCAACGCGCCATAGACGAAGTGTTGGGCTGCCGGCCACTGCGACAAGGCCGCATCAATGAGAGTGAGCAGCACCGCACCCACGAAAGGCCCGATCAACGAACCCGCGCCACCAAAGAGCACGAGCAGCAGGATGAAGACCGACAGGTTGAGCGTGATGAAGTCCGAGTTGATGTACTGGTTCTGCTGGGCCACGAGCGCCCCCGCAAGGCCACAAGTGACTGCGGCGATCACGAAGGCGATGACCTTCGCCCGATAGACCCGCACGCCCACCGACGCTGAAGCGATCTCGTCGGCTTGCAACGACTGCAATGCTCGCCCATAGCGACCCAGCACCAGATTGCGCAGCAGAAGGTGCACGACCAGGCACAGCGCGATGCAGAACCAAACCCACTGCTGGTTGGTGAATGGTGCTCCCGAAAGCGTCAGCGGCTTGATTCCGTAGATGCCCTGCGTCCCGCCCAGAACTTCGGTCCATTCGCTGATGATCTTCTCGATCACCGTACCGAATGCAAGAGTCACCATGGCCAGGTACGGCCCTTTCACGCGCAGCGAGGGGAGCGCGATCAACACACCGCATGCACCAGCCACGATCGGCGCGGCTGCAAGTGCGAGGTACGGGTTCAGGTCCCAGCGTGTGGTCAGCAATGCGACCGTGTAGGCGCCCGCGGCGAACAATCCTGCTTGCCCAAGCGACTTCTGTCCGGCGAACCCGACCAGGACGTTCATGCCGACGGCGCACAGATAGTAGACGCACATCATGAAGATGATGCGAAGGTAGTAGTCGTTGTTGAAGAGCAGCGCGATCAACGCTGCGAGTGCGCCAACGAGCAGCGAGCCCCAGAGGTGCCTGCTCGGCTTCATACCTTCTCCACCGTTCTGGTCCCGAAGAGCCCGGTTGGCCGTATCGCAAGCACGAGGATCACAAGGGCGAACACCACCACTTCGCGCCACTGCGACTGCCACAGGCTGACCAGGGATTCCAGAAGGCCGATCAGGAAGCCTCCGATCGCGCAACCTCTCGGGTTGCTCAGACCACCGACGATGGCGCCAGAGAACCCCTTGAGGCCGATGGTCACGCCGATGTACAACGATGCGCCGGTGATCGGAGCAACCAGGACGCCAGCAAGGCCAGCCAGGCAACAGCTCACGAAGTAGGCGCCGATCATGAGAACACCCACATTGACGCCCATCAGTCGAGCGACCTCAGGGCTGTGAGCCACGGCGCGCATCGCCTGGCCGGTCATCGTCTTTCGGAGCACCCAGTCGAACACTGCCATGACCACGAGGGCGACGGCGAGCATCAGGATCTCCTGGGGTCGAATGCCTGCGCCGCCAAATCGCATCACCTCTTCGCCGAAGGGCGCAGGCATCTTTCGCGGCGCAGGGCCCCAGATCGCGAGCGCGACGCTCGCAAGAATGATCCCGAACCCGATCGTGCTCATCACCCACGACATCCCAGGCTTGCCGGCGAACGGCCGCACAGCGGACGTATACATGGCCACACCCAGAAGACCAACCAGCAAGGTTGCGGCCAACACGCCGACGAGCTGAACCCATCCCGGGAACACCGCGTCGGAGCTGACGATGTGCAGAGGACCCGATCCCTGCAACAGCAACATGGCGCTGAGCCCGAGGAAGGTGCCGACGGAGACAAAGTCGCCCTGGGCGAAATTCATGGTCCGCGTGGTCGTGAAGGTGATGCTGAAGCCTAGTGCGACCAAGGCGTACATGCCGCCGACGGCGAGTCCGCTGATAAGGGCTTGGATCAAGGCGTCCATGGATTTCCGTTCGATGGGGGCTGCTACTTCACTATGATATTAACGATTTATTTACTAAGATGTTAATGTATTTCCTAGTGGAAATCCCTCATCGCCGTGCCGCGCGCGAGAACCGCGGTCCTCGAGGCCAGCGCGTGGCCACGGCGAGTTTTCCCCGCGGAGTTCGCACGGACGCTAGTCGGCGCTCGGGAAAGCCGCCCGGACGGTCGGACGAGCCGCGAGGAAGGCCGGACTTGCGGTGACTTGCGAGACCTCCGAGTGGCGTTCGTGAAGGGCGTAAACCTGCTCGATGAGATCCACCCGGGTGAGGCCGTCCGGCGTGTACGGCGCATTCAGGGTGAAGGAGAAGAGGCCATCCGGCCGGTACGGGTTGCCGCAGTCACTTTCCCCAAGGAACCAGACGGTGAAGTTGAGACGCCCTCCTTGGCACGAGACGGGCTCCGCATCGAACCAGACGGTCTTGACCTGTTGCAGGTCCAGGTGGCAATGGTGGCCTTCGAAAGGCCCGAGCTGCCAAGAGCGGTAGCGTCCTTCCAGGGCCACCGACAGGCCCGGCTGGAGCATTTCAGTCTTGAACTCCGCGAGCATCCCGCGACGAAAGATGACAAGCGAGGCATCCTGAAGCGTCAAGGCGTCTCTGACCATCGCCTCGACGTCTTGTAGTTGAATGTGCCGGGTCGAAATCATGTCGATTGATGCGCGATCATCTTGCGTCCTTGAAGCGCCTCCCGGACACTCAGGGCGCCATCCGGGTGCTCGTTGCCCAGGTTGCTCAGCAGGTCGTCGAGCACCGACCAATCCGTGCGGACCGCAGGCGTCGAGAGTTGACTGGCGCACACACAGGAAGCCACCGCCGGGAACTGATGCGCATGCTCAGCGGCTCGCCGCAAATACCGCTTGACGATGTCGGGCCGAAGTTGGCCGTCAACATAAGGATGGCTGAGCGCCAAGCCGAGGCCGAAGTCGACCAGCGGATCACCCGCCTCCACCGTCAGGCGAAGTTCGAAGGATGGCCGGAATCCATAGCAGACGCTCGGGGTCACCACATACCAAGCCTTGGTGAGTCGACCCAGATCCAGATGAACGTGATGCGGACTGTCCTCGAGGTGCAAATCCCTCAATCCCTCGAATGGCGCACCGTATTTGGCATCCGTCAGGCGGGCCCGGCCGCGTGGCAGTAGTTCCATGACGCCGCCGTGGTTCCAGTTCCCACAAAATATCGTCAAATCCGTATCCGCAAGCCAGGATCGAAGTATGGTTTCCACCGCGAATACCACAGGTCTGTTCAACTTCTTCCCCTTCTGAGGTCCACTGCCGCGTTGTCCTCAGAGGCAACGCCCCGTCCGACTCCATTCGAATGAAGGCGCTGTCGCTGAAACGCCCGGCCAATGGACGCGTTGGTCACGCGGAGCCGGTGCTGTTCGGCGAGTCCTTGCCCGTCACTGTAGGCGGCACTCACCCTGCCAGCTTGGTTTCCCGCGCCAAACGCGCTTGACTTGGCACGCCGTTGCCGGCGGCAAGTCTTCGGAGACAGGGGTCGGGTCGCCGACTGCGACTGTGGGCGGGAAGACACGCGTGTTCACGCACCAGGAACGCAGGCAGGCGGCTCCTCCTCAACCGCTTCGCCGCTGCGTCAAGGCGCCCTTCGTCGAGTCAAAGTCCCCCCAAGCAAAGGTACTTGGTGTGCATGTAGTCCTCGATGCCGTATTTGGAGCCCTCGCGCCCCATGCCCGACTGCTTGATGCCGCCGAACGGCGCCAGCGCGGTGCTGATCACGCCGCTGTTGATGCCCACCATGCCGTATTCGAGCTTCTCGGCGATGCGCCACACGCGACGGTGGTTCTGCGTGAAGAAGTAGGCCGCCAGGCCGAACTCGGTGTCGTTGGCCATCGCCAGCGCCTCTTCATCCTTGCCGAAGCGGAACAACGGCGCCACCGGGCCGAAGATCTCCTCCTGCGAGACCTTCATGTCAGACGTGACGTCCGCGAGGATGGTCGGCTCGTAGAAGGTCCCGCCCAGCGCGTGCCGACGGCCTCCAACCAGCACCCGCCCGCCCTTATCCACCACGTCGGCGACCAGCTCCTCGACCTTGGCCAGCGCGTTCTGGTCGATCAGGGGGCCCTGCTCGACACCTGGCTCCACCCCATTGCCGACCTTCAGCTTCTTGACCGCCGCCGCGAGCTTGCTCGCAAAGGCCTCGTAGACCCCGTCCTGAACCAGCAGGCGATTGGTGCAAACGCAGGTCTGCCCGGTGTTGCGGTACTTGGAAGCCAGAGCGCCTTCCACCGCCTGGTCGAGGTCCGCGTCGTCGAAGACAATGAACGGTGCGTTGCCCCCCAGCTCCATGGACAGCTTTTTCAGCGTCTGCGCACTCTGGGCCGCGAGGACGCGACCCACCTCGGTGGAGCCCGTGAAGGTCAGCTTGCGCACCAACGGGTGGGAGGTGAGCGCACCGCCCACCGCGGAGGCGCGGCCCGTGACCACGCTGAACACGCCTGCCGGAATGCCCGCGCGCTCGGCCAGTGCCGCCAGGGCCAAGGCCGACAGCGGCGTCTGGGAGGCCGGCTTGACGATGATCGTGCAGCCGGCAGCCAGTGCGGGCGCCACCTTGCGGGTGATCATCGCCGCGGGGAAGTTCCAGGGCGTGATTGCCGCACAGACACCGACCGGCTCCTTGAGTACGACGATGCGCTTGTCGGTCCAGGGCGATGGAAGCACGTCGCCGTACAGGCGCTTGCCCTCCTCGGCGAACCATTCGATGTACGAGGCCGCATAGGCGATCTCTCCCCGCGCTTCCGACAGGGGCTTGCCCTGCTCGCTGGTCATCAACAGCGCCAGGTCCTCCTGGTGCGCCAGCAGCAGCTCGAACCAGCGTCGAAGAACCTTTGCGCGGTCTTCCGCGGTGCGCGTGCGCCAGCCCTCGAACGCCGCCTGCGCACCCTCAATCGCCCGCAGGGTCTCGGCCTCCCCCGCCTCGGGCACCTGGCCGACCAACGCACCGGTGGCCGGGTTGTGAACGGCGATGGTCCGAGCGTTGTCCGCATCCACCCAACGACCATCGATGAGGCATTGGCTGCGAAGAAGCGTTGGGTCGTTCAAGGTGAGTGTGGTCATTTGTCTGCGCCAGGAAGGTTGAGAGGTGGGGCCAGGAGCATGCCGACGATCGGCTAGGCGAAGCGGAAAGAAACGGACCCGAGGGGCCCGTAGTCCACGTGGAAGCTGTCGCCGGCGGCGGCAAGCACAGGCCGGGTGAACGAGCCCGCAAGCACCACGTCGCCCGCATTGAGCTGCTCGTCATAGGGCGCGATCTTGTTGGCCAGCCACGCCACGCCCGTCGCCGGGTGATTGAGCACGCCAGCGGCAAGTCCGGTCTCCTCGATCGCCCCGTTCTTGTGCAGCATCGCGCCGACCCAGCGCAGGTCCACGTCCATCGGCCTGACCGGCCTTCCTCCCATCACGATCCCGGCGTTGGCCGCAAAGTCGCTGATCGTGTCGAAGACCTTGCGCATGGCGCGGGTCTCCCTGTCGAACTGCTCGATGCGCGCATCGATGATCTCGATGGCCGGAACGACGTATTCCGCTGCCGTCAGCACATCGCACAGCGTCACGCCCGGGCCACGAAGTGGCTTGCCCAGCACGAAGGCCAGTTCCACCTCAACGCGCGGCGCGATGAAACGATCGATGGCGATGTCCCCGCCCGCCTCGAAGAACATGTCGTCCATCAGCGGCGCGTAGTCCGGCTCGTCGATCTGGCTGCTCTGCTGCATGGCGCGGGACGTCAGGCCGATCTTGCGGCCCTTGATGACGCGACCCGCGGCAAGCTCGAGCTTCACCCATTCGCGCTGGATGGCGTAACCATCCTCGATCGTCATCTCAGGATGCTGCTTGGAAAAATGACGCAGCTGCACCCTGGTGCGCCGCGCCTCACGCAGCTGGGATGCCAGTGCAATGTGGGTCTCTTTGGGGAGCATACGAGGTCAAGCCTTTTCACTGAGGGAAGTTCAGAACGACAGACGAGGGCAAAGAATTCGCTCCGACGCGCGAGATCGAGCAAGCAGGATCGCCTCCGCGGCAGTCCTTGGCCTTAAGCGACACTCATTGCCGCTGACGTGCAGGTCACCGCGAAGATCGGGATCGCCTTCATGTAGAAGATTTCCCCCTGCCCTCGGGCAGCCGCGGCGACAGTCACGAACGTGCGGATCTCAAAACCGCCCTGCCCTGCGTCCCGGTAGGTTTCCTCGTCCGTGTATGCAAGCATCGCTTCACGGTCGTTTGCGCACCAGCGCCTCATAAACTCAGCATCCCACTCCTCGTTGACCTTGCCAGAGTCAGGCGTGGCCGGCCAATGCGAAATCCCTCCCGTTCCGATCAACGCGATGCGTTCCGGCACCTTGTCGCAGGCCCTTCGCAGTGCTTCACCGAATGCCCATGCACGGTGCAACGGCGTTAGCGGTGGACCTTGGCAGTTGATGTTGACCGGGATGACCTTGGTGTCGAAGTTGGGCGTCAGAAAGTGCAGCGGGACGATGATCCCGTGGTCGAACTTCCACTCCTCCGCATAGGCGACGTCCACCGTCTGCATCACTTCGCGGATCAGACGATTGGAAAGGTCGGCGTCGCCAGGAATTTTGGTTTTCTCGATCCCAAGCCACTTCGGATCCTCGATCGGACCTTCGTAGCGATCCGCCATGCCTATCGCGTAGGCGGGCATGTTGTTCATGAAGAAGTTGGCGAAATGCTCAGCCGCAATCACGATGACCGCATCAGGCCTCGTCGCCCGCATGGTTTCTCCGAGCCGGTGTAGTTCCTGGTGGAACTCATCCTTTACTTGCGGATCCGCTAGATGGGCGCGGCCGGTGATTCCTGGCGCGTGGCTGCAGACGCCTGCAAACACAAGACTCATGGGATGCTCCTTATAGTCCGGCGACTTTTTCGTCGTGCGAGGTCGTCATCGCGTAGATGCCCGCGCGAACCTGACCGTATCTTTGGACACCCTCGCGCATGGCGGCCACGTAGTCCGGCCACTCGATTCCAAGCAAGGGAGCAAAGTGCATCAGCAACTGACCATTGCACCCCAGCACGTAGAGCTTCCCGATGTCCCCCTGATCGATTGCCAGACGCTCTTCGTCGTTCAGGTCGTACTCACCGAGCAGCGCGGCGCGGGTTGCGCCTGCATCGGCATATCGGCGCTGCACGCTCGCATCTCGATTCAGAACGAACAAGAACTTCTGCATTGCGTAGAGGCTCATGGACATTTCCCTCCGTCAATCGAAGGCACGTTTTGATCTGGCCATGCGAGCGGCACAGCGCAGAAGTGTCATGCCACCCCCCAATGCGGGATGTGATGGCTGCCCATCGAGACGGCGATGTTCTTGGGCTCGAGGAAGACCTCGTAGCTCCAGGTGCCACCCTCGCGGCCGGTGCCGCTGGCCTTGGTGCCGCCGAACGGCTGACGCAGGTCACGCACGTTCTGGCTGTTCACGAAGCACATGCCCGCCTCGACGGCTGCAGCAACCCGGTGCGCGCGGCCGATGTTCTCGGTCCACACGTAGCTGCTAAGGCCATACTGGATGTCGTTGGCCTTCGCGATCGCGTCGGCTTCGTCCTCGAAGGCGATCAGGCAGGCGACCGGCCCGAAGATCTCTTCCTGCGCGATGCGCATGCGGTTGTCGACGTCGGCGAAGACCGTCGGGCGCACGAAGTTGCCTTTGCGCAGGGGCACCGTGAGCTCGGGCGCCTCCATGCCGCCGCACAGCAACGTGGCCCCTTCCTGCTGCCCGATCTCGATGTAGCTGCGGACCTTAGCGAGGTGCCCCGGGCTGATCATCGGGCCGATGATCGTCTTCTCGTCGAGCGGATCGCCCACCACGATGCGCTTGGCGCGCTCGGCGAACTTCGCCGCGAAGTCCGCATAGATGCTCTTTTGCACCAGGATGCGAGAGCCCGCGGTGCAGCGCTCGCCGTTGTTGCTGAAGATCATGAAGATCGCCGCATCTAGCGCGCGGTCCAGGTCAGCATCCTCGAAGATCACGAACGGACTCTTGCCGCCCAGCTCCATGCTGAACTTCTTGAGGCCAGCGGACTGGACGATGCGGTTGCCCGTCACCGTGGAGCCCGTGAACGAGATCGCACGCACGTCGGGGTGACCGCACAGCGGTTCGCCGACTTCCTTCCCATAGCCGTGCACGACGTTCAGCACGCCGGGCGGAATGCCCGCCTCCAGTGCCAGGTCGCCCAGGCGGGCCGCGGTCATCGGGCTGAGCTCGCTCATCTTGAGCACCGCCGTGTTGCCGAACGCCAGGCACGGCGCCACCTTCCACGTCGCCGTCATGAACGGCACGTTCCAGGGGCTCACCAGCGCGCAGACCCCCACCGGGTGGAACAGCGTGTAGTTCAGGTGCGTCGGCGTGGGGTAGGTGTGGCCATCGACGCGCGTGCACATCTCCGCAAAGTAGTGGAAGTTGTCCGCCGCGCGAGGCACCAGCTGTTTGCCGGTCTGGCTGATGGTCTGACCCGTGTCCCGGGTCTCGGTGTCCGAGAGCTCCGGCACGTGCTTGGCGATCAGCTCGCCGAGCTTGCGCATCAGTCCAGCGCGCTCGGTCGCGGGCCGTCCCGCCCACGCCGGGAATGCCTCCTTGGCAGACTGCACGGCAGCGTTCACTTCTGCGGCGCCACCGCTGGCCACCTCGGCCAGGACCTCTTGCGTGGCAGGGTTGACGGTCTCAAAGGTCTCGGGGCTCTCGACTCGCTTCCCACCGATCAGGTGCTGGATTCGCATAAGGTGTCTCCAAAGGAAAATATCTTGAGAATCAACGGCCGAACAGCGCGTCACCGACGATGCGGTTCGACAGACGTCCGATCCCATCGATCTCGGTGATGACTTCGTCGCCCTCATTGACGTTGACGACGCCGTCGGGCGTTCCGGTCAGGATCACGTCGCCGGCCTCCAGTGTCATGAACGCGCTCAGGTAGGCAATGAGCGCCGGGATGTCGTGGATCATGTTGGCCGTGTTGCCCTCCTGGGTCACGCGACCGTTCACCAGCGTGCGCAGGGACAGCTTGTGTGGGTCGGCCACATCGGCGGCATCGACGAACCACGGGCCGAGCACGGTGCCCGCATCGCGGTTCTTCACGCGCAGGTTGGGCCGGTACCAGTTCTCGAGGTAGTCGCGAATGGCGTAGTCGTTGCACACCGTATAGCCGGCCACGTGGGCCATCGCATGCTCGCGAGAGACCCGACGCGCCGTCTTGCCGATCACCACGGCCAGCTCGCATTCGTAGTGCATGAACTGCACGCCCTGCGGTCGGCGCGTCTCCCCGAGGTGGCCGATCAGCGCACCGGGGCCCTTCAGAAACACGAGCGGCTCGTCCTGCGAGCTCAGCGTGAGCTCCTTGCTTAGTTCCTTGACGTGGTCCGCGTAGTTGAGCCCCAGCGCGATGATCGTGCCCACCTCGAAGGGCGGCAGCCACACCACCTCGTCCTGCGCCAGCACCCGCCCGTTGGCCAGCCGCAGCCCAGCCTCATGGGGCGTCGCAGTGTGAATGGCGCCCGCATAGGCCACGCGTGCCGTCCTCATGCCGCACCCCCGTCGTCTTCGCTCACCACCTCGAAATGGACACTGCCCACGCCCTCGATCTCCACCTCCACCCGTTCACCAGGTCGCGCCACCGGCGCCCCCGCCGATTCGCCCAGCAGCAGCAGATCGCCAGGATGCAGCGTCATGAACTCGGTCACGTCAGAGATCAGCTGCGCTACACCGCGTACACGGTCACCAGTGTCAGAGGCCTGAGGCGCTTGACCTCCAACGCGGATCCGCACGCTCAGCGCATCCGGATGCGCGACGGCCGATGCCGGGACGATCCGAGACCCGAAAACGCACGATCCATCGCGCGCCTTCAGGCGAACCGAGGGACGATAGTGACTCTCGTGCGGCGCACTGAGGTCAACCACGGCGGCATAGCCCGCCACATGGTCCAACGCATCAGAAACAGAAACACGGCAGGCCGTACGACCTATCACGATGGCCAGCGATGCTCCAACCCTCAGCGCCCGCTCCTGTGCTGGTGCCGCCACGGTTCCCCCCGTCGCACAGAACGTGTTGCGGGGCTTGACCGCAAGGACTGGCGCGCGGGCAGGCGCCTTGTAAGGCGCTCGGTGCGCTTCGTCGTCCAGCAACATCCATTGCTGACGATGATTGAGCAGCGCCACATAGACCGTCCCGCTGAGGCCGTAGGGGGCCACGTCCGTTCGGATCATGGACGAAGGTATCGACATGGTCATCCTCTTGCTGTGCATCTATTTGATGGCTTGCGCGGTTCCGGCCCGGTTCAGAAGGCCGAATCCAGAACGACGCGCAAGGCACTGATCTTCCACGCGTCCGCAACCTTGGAGACTTCTGCCTGATACTCGCCTGTAACCTCGATCACGGGAGTCTGTCCGCCTTCGCAGGAAAAAAGGGACAGGTACGTCTTGACGGTCGCACGGTCAGCCTGCAGATCGACAAAGAGCGGTGTGGTCATCTGATGCCTGCGCCAATGAGAATGCAGCCTGCGCGCCTCTCCGAGTTCGGCGGCAATCTCTTCTGGTCCCTGCCAGGGGCCCCACCTCACGTCGGTACCATCGACCCGACCCTCGGTCACGGCGCCCTCACAAAAGAGCCGGCCGAGCCTGGCCATGTCGTTGGAATCAAAGCTCCATGCGTACTGGTTGAGCAAATCGATGATTTCCTGCATGGGCTCGGCGATCGGGGCAGGTGTCTTTTCAGCCATCGTGAGATCCTTGGTGGGGTTGAGATTGCGGCCGTAGGGCACGCGAGCGGCCTAGAACCCGCCGTCCAGTTGAGCTTCAAGGCGCCCGATCTTCCAGCCGTCATCCGACTTCGAAAGGGCAGCCGTGTATTGACCCGTGGTCACCAGACGAGGCCTGCCGCCTGCCGGCGTGGAGAACAACGACAGATAGATCTTCACCAACGCCTTCGCGTCCGACAATTCCAGGAACACAGGGGTCGTCAGCTGATGGCGTCGCCGGTCCGATTGGCTTGCCCTGATCTCCCCCAATTTTCTTGCGATCTCCGAAGGTCCTACCCAAGGACCCCACCCTGTGTCGGAGCCGGCGACTGAGCCCACCGTCACGCCGCTTTCTTCGAAGATCAAGGCAAGCTGCTTCATGTCGTTGGAGTCATAGCTCCAGGCATAGGAATGCAGGACATTGAGGATTTCCTGCTCTCGCTCTTCGTTGGTCACTTTCACCGCCGCCATAGCTCATCTCCAGTTGAATTCGTCGATCGCCTGCCATCCAGGCCACACAGGTCGTTTCAAGCGTTTCCGACTTTCAGAACGCAGACTCAAGCACCTCTTCGAGCAAGTCCATCAGCCACACTCCGTCTTGTTTCGAGGCCTTCATCACATATTCCCCCGTGGTGACCAGATGGGGTGCGGCGCCATTGCCATAGGAGAACAACGACAGGTAGACCCGCACGACTGCATGACTCTCGCTGAGCTCCTCGAAGATGGGAGACGTCAGCACGTGGCGCCGCCGGTCGGGTTGGGAGCATCGGATCGCCGACAACTGAGAGACGATCTCGTCCCTGCCTTGCCATGGACCCCATCCGATCGTGGAATTCGCGACGACTCCCCCGGTCCTGCCACCCTCCTTGAACGTGCCGCCCATGAGCGGCATATCATTGGAGTCGTAGCCCCACGAGTACTCATAAAGCAACGCCAGAATCTGTTGGCGAGTTCCCTTGTACGCGACTGTTGGACCATTGCTCATGCTGACTCTCCGCGAATTGATTGAGATTTGTTTGGAAGATGAGAAGAATTCATTCGCTGTCCGCGTTGCCGACAAGCCGCGAGGCATCGTCCGCAATGCCCGCGCTCAATGTCCGCGCAAGTACGGGCCTGTTGCTCGCGCGTATGTCGGAATCACCAGATCCGTCTCGAGCCCGGCTTGTCTGGCGAATCGAATGACCCAGAACGGATCGCTCAACAGTGCGCGGCCAAGGTAGATGAGATCTGACGATTGGCTATGAAGAATTGATTCAATCAGCTCGCTCGAGGTAATCGACCCGTTGCAGGCGGTTGGTATATCCAGGGCCTGCTTGAGCTTCCGGGCGAAATCGACCTGATAGCCCGGATAGATCTCGCCATCGAACTGCGCGGAAAGTCCGCCGGCCGAGACGCTCAGCAGATCGACACCGAGCGCCTTGAGCTGATGCCCCAGATCGATGGTGTCCGCGATCTCGGAGCCCCCGGGCCCCGCCCTGTCCTCGGCGGAGAGTCGCACTATCAGCGGCTTGTTCCTCGGCCAGACCTTTCTCACCTCGGTGACGACTTCGATGACGAAGCGCTGACGATTGCCCAAGGAGCCACCGTAACGATCTTCTCTATGGTTGCTTAACGGCGAGAGGAATTCGTGCGCCAGATAGCCATGCGCTGCATGAATCTCGAGGCAATCGAACTGAGTTTCCAGCGCCCGCTTGGCCGCGGCCTTGTACGCCTGGACGATGTCACCAATCTGATCGGTGGAAAGCGCGGTGGGAACCTTCGACTGATCGGTGTGAGGGATGGCGGAGGGGGCAAAGATCTCTCCCTCCGTCGAAGACTTGCGGCCCGCATGCGCGAGTTGCAATGAGCTCTTGGCGCCACAGTTCCGGATCATTTCGGCAAGACGACGCAACCCTGCGATCTGCACGTCATCCCACAGGCCGAGGTCCTTGTGGCTGATCCGGCCGGCAGGCTCCACGGCGACCACTTCCGTTGCGATCAGGCCCACGCCGCCCAATGCGCGCGCGGCATAGTGGGCCAGGTGCAGATCGTTGACCTTGCCATCCTCCTGGCCGGAGTACATCAACATCGGTGCCATCACGATGCGGTTCTTGATCGTTACGTCACCCAAGGAGAATGGCTGGAGGATCAGGCTCATGGAAGTCTCGTCTGAAGGAAAGTGAAGGAGTCCGTCTGCGACGCCGAACCTTGAAGATACGTTCAAGCTACTCCAGACACTCTGCTGAGCGCGTCAGGTGATCGCCTGTGAGCGACAAGGCCAGTGGCGCTGGAGCATCGGTTGCCTCCTGTTCGCCCGCGCTCACGCGTCGTTGCGCATGAGGTCGGCCGCTCTTTCGGCGATCATCACGGTCGGCGCAGCTGTGTTGCCGCGCACGACCTCCGGCATGACCGATGCATCGGCCACGCGCAGGCTCTGCAATCCATGCACCTTGAGCGACAGGTCGACCACCGCATCTGCACCCATGCCCATTGCGCAGGTCCCTGCAGGATGCAAGCCGGTCGTGCTGCGCTCTCGGATGTAGGCCTCAATCGCCTCGCGCTCATCAGTCACCTCTCTCCCCGGCAAGACCTCGCGCTTCAGATAGCGTGCCAGCGAAGGCGCCGCCATGATGCGACGCGCCAATCGCACACCCAACACCATGTGAGCCATTTCGGTGGGGTGGCCGAAGTAGTTTCCTTGGACCTTCGGCGGCTCGGCCGGATCGGTTCCGGCCAGCGAGACCCGCCCCGGCATATTGCAGGTCAGGCACAACGGCGCCAGGGAGAAGCGGTGCTCGCCTTGCGGCAAGGGATCGCCCCAACCCGCCGACGACACGGCCAGGGCGTTGAGGTTGATTTCCGGTCGACCATCGCCGTCTACATCCAGGAAGCCCCCGCATTCCACTACCGTCGAGGCCAGGGGCCCAGTACGGAAGAGCAGCCATTGAAGGCCGTTCCGCACCGCGTTCCATCCTCGGTCCTGCCCCGTCAAGCTGATGGGTTGGTTGAGCACTGCGTCGACCGGCGTGATCAGGTGATCTTGGTAGTTGGCACCGACACCCTGCAAGTCATGAACGACAGGCAGCCCCAGGGACTGAAGGTGCGCGCCCGGGCCCACGCCTGACAGCAGCAAGAGCTTGGGCGACATGAACGCGCCCGCACACAGGACAACCTCACGACGCGCCTTGATCGCGGTCTCCGTGCCGCCATGCCGAACCACCACGCCCACGGCGCGTTTCCCCTCGAACGAGATGCGAGCCACCATGCTGTCGGTGCGGATTACCAGGTTCTTGCGCCCCTCCGCACGGGCCTGGCCCAGGAAGGCCCTGGCGGTGCTGGAGCGTTCACCTCGGTGACTGAAAGTCTGGTAGTACCCGACGCCCTCCTGATCCGCGCCGTTGAAGTCCGGGTTGAAACGGATGCAGCGCCCGTCGGAGTAACCGGCCTCTTGCGCAGCGCGCAGAAAGGCGCCGGTCAGCTCGTGGCGCGTCTCGCCGTCCGAGATGCGCATGGGGCCCGTCGTGCCATGGAAGGGAGTCGAATAGCGGTAGTTCGACTCCGACTTTCGAAAGTACGGCAGCACATCCTCGTAGCCCCATCCCAAACAGCCCTTGTCACGCCACCCGTCGTAGTCCTGCCGCTGGCCGCGGATGTAGACCATGGCATTGATCGAAAGGCCCCCTCCCAACACACGGCCCTGCAGCAGCGGGTATGGCCGGTTGTTGCTGGCAGGCGCAGGCTCGCTTTGGTATCCCACTGTTCGCCTGGTGCCATGGGTTTTGAAGAAGCCGCCCGCCGCTCGAATGAATATCGTGCGGTCATGTGGCCCCTCCTCGAGCAGGAGCACCGACGCCGAGCTGTCCTCGCTCAGCCTGGCGGCCACGACGCAGCCGGCAGCGCCACCACCGACGACGATGTAGTCGAAAGTTTCGAAGGATTCCACCTGTTGTTCCTCATCGTCTGGGTTCGATGAAGCGACTCTAGGCAATGGCGCCCGTCGCGAATCGGTTGGCCGCGTCAGACAGTAGGCTGACAGCGTCAGCACGCCGGCCTCAAGCGAAAGCGCGGTGCGATGCCCACAGACCCCACAGGTGGTCACGAACCCGCCGGGGAACGAGGCGGACCGCGTGGGCGACTTCCTCGCGCTGATGGCGAATCTCAAGCGCTTCGGTCTCACCTCGCACGGGTGGGCAGCGGAGACAGGCCGTGTGCTTGCCCCGCGGCTGCCACCAAGCGTGTCTCAGCCTTTGAGAATCGCCGTAGCGCGGATCTCAATGCGCATATTGGGGTTGCCCAGCGCCGGAACTCCCAGGCAAGTCCAGATCGGGGGGCGATCTGGCATGTGAAGACGAAACTGCTCGGTCATGACGGCGAGCGCTTCGTCGCTCATCGGAACATGATAAGAATTGATGTGGATCACATCCTTCCATGAGGCGTTGGAAAGCTCGAGGACGCGACCAAGGTTCGTGAAGGCGTTGACGATTTCTTCGCGGATCGTCTCGGGGAACGAGAAATCGCTGAACCAGCCGCCCTGTCCCGAGGTTTCGACCCGATCACCCACCCGCACGGCCTGCATGAAATGAAAGTTTTCGCGCAGCATGTCGCCGTAGCCTTCAGGTGTAAAGAATTGAGGTTCGTTCATGGCATCCTTAGTAACAAATTGAATCAGTTTCGAGTTCGATGCGGCTCGCCCGCCAACGTGCTGAGACGGGCTTCTTCAACAGCCTCGCGCAGGACGTCGATCGACCCCACACGCTGGGACAAGCCAAGAAGTAGATGGGCATTCAACGTCAAACTTTGGCTTGATGACAGGCCCTCGTGCGCAGCCATCAACACCGCAACAAACTCGGATGGGGATACGTGCGCACTGACTTTCATAGGGGCCTCAGATACGGGCATAGACTCGACCGAAAGTCATCCTAGGCTGAGGCAGGCGGAGGCGCTCGCCCGAACGCGCCAACGACTCGGCTCGGTGCGACAGCGCCGATCGGCATTTGTCCCAATGACAGGACGATTTCAAACTGCAACAATTGGCGCCCTTGCGACCCCTCGGCCGCGCACCAGGGGCAACAAATATGAGCAACCCGGCCCAAAACAACCATTTCGCTCACTGGAACGAAGTCGTTTGCAGGACATTTGCGGAAATGGACGTCGAATCCTCCGAGCGAGGTTCGTTCACCGCGTCGCTATCGACGGCGGATTTCGGCTTGCTCCAGAGTTCCTCCGTGACGTCGACCAAGGTTCGGTACACGAGGGATCCCGATCACATTCGGCGTGCCAGTGACGATTCGTTTCTGGCCAGTGTCAAACTGCAAGGGACGGGCGTGGCATGCCAAGACGGGCGGGAGGCGGTTCTCGGCCCTGGCGACATCGTGGTCTATGACACCGCACGCCCGTTCACCCTCGATTACCCGAATTCCTATTGCGACGTCACCCTCAAGATCCCCCGCAAGCTGCTCAGCTCCCGCCTGATCGCATCGGAGAAAATCACTGCCCGAACCTTGAGCGGTGCGACTTCACTCGGGCGCCTCGCGGGCGGCCTTTTGCAGGAATGCGGCTCTTTGGGAGAAGAGTGCGATCCCAGCGTGCGCGCGCGGCTTTCGACGTCCTTGCTCGACGTGCTGACCCTCGCCATCGAGGCCGAGTTGCTGGGAAAGAACTGTCGGGAAACCCGCCACGATGCAATGATCGATCGCATCAAGACGTGGATCTCGGAGCGCCTGAGCGAAGCATCGCTCGACACCGACGCGATCGCCGATGCCAATGCCGTGTCGCCGCGCACGTTGCAGCGTCTTTTCGCCGCTCAAGGCGACACCGCCATGCGCTGGCTGTGGAACCAGCGATTGCAAGCCAGCTACCGCGCGCTGGCGGAGCGTCGAGTGGATCAGGTCACGCAAGCCGCCATCGAATGCGGCTTCACCGACTTTTCGCACTTCAGCCGAGCGTTCAAGCGAACCTTCGGCGTGCTCCCCCACCAGGTGCTGGAACAGAAGCACTAGCGGAGCGCCCCGGCCGCCGCCGGCAGCCAGCGCCTCAGCCGAGAAACGGGTAATCGGTGTAGCCTGCGGCGCCTCCCGCGTAGAACTGGGCTGGAATCGGTTGCGCCAGTGAGGCCCCGACTTCAAGCCGGCGGACCAGATCCGGGTTCGCGATGGAGTAACGCCCGAAAGCTGCCATTTGCACCCGTCCGCTCTCGACCAACGCTTGAGCGACATCCGGCTCAAGGCCCCCGTTGGCAATGATCGGCCCCGAAAAGTGCGGCCGAACGATTTCCAGGATTCGCTCACGGTCTGGCTTGCCAAACCATCCGCCCTCATCGACGAAGTGCAAATACGCCAGGCCGAGCGGCTCCAGCATCTTTGCGACATAGCCAAACGTGGTGGCCGGATCGGGGTCGCGGGGGTTGTTGTAGGAAGCGAACGGTGAGATCCGCACGCCGATTCGAGAACGCGGCACCACCTCCGCAACGCATTCGATCACCTCGTGCAACAGCCGCGCGCGATTCTCGACGGATCCTCCGTATCGGTCCTCTCTCAGGTTCAGCCCTGGTGAAAGAAATTGATGCAGGAGGTAACCATTGGCGGCATGAATCTCCACGCCGTCAAAACCTGCTGCCAGGGCGTTCACCGCGGCTGCGCGATACTCCCGAAGAGTCGATTGGATGTCGTCCAGCGTCATGGCGCGCGAGGGAGTCGCCTGCAGCTGAACATAGTTGCCGTTCGCAAGCAGGCCCCAGACGCCCAGCTGGTGCAGGTCATCGTTGACTGCCGAAGGTGCGAGGGGCTGCTTGCCGCCGAGCACCCCTTTCGCGCCGGCTCGCCCGCAGTGCCAGAGCTGGGCAAACATGTGGCCGCCTGCCGCATGCACCTTGGCGGTCACCAGTTTCCAACCTTCGACCTGCTCGTCAGTCCACAGGCCAGGCGCACGCTCGAACGAACATGACTGGGGGCTGATATTGGTCGCCTCGCTCACGATGAGGCCGACGCTTGCGCGCTGGCCATAGTATTCCGCGTTGAGCTCGGTCGGCACGTCGCCGTTTGCCGTGCGTGCACGCGTCAGGGCCGGCATGACGATGCGATTTCGCAGCGCCAGGTCACCAATGGTGATGGGATCATGAAGAGAGGTCATAGGTGCCTTGGGGTTCCTGTTCAAATGTTGTTCGCTACGCCGTAAGTTCTGGATCGAGCGATTCGGGTTGCAAGTCGTCGCCGACGCCGTCAGCCCCTATCGCGACGCGTGATGAATGAAATCTGCGGCACGCTCGGCAATCATCACGGTCGGGGCGGTCGTGTTGCCGCGGATCAAGGTCGGCATGACCGAGGCATCTGCCACGCGCAAGCCTTCAACGCCGCGGACGCGCAGTTCGAGGTCAACAACCGCGTCGGAGCCGATTCCCATCGCGCAGGTCCCAGCCGGGTGAAAGGCGTTCTGCGCATGACCACGGACATAGTCCTCGAGCGCCGCTTCGTCGTCGCCTACGGAGGCGCCAGGAAGGATCTCGCCGCGAATGTAGGGCGCGAGGGAGGGGGCCTGGAGGAACCTTCGAGCCACACGAACACCGCGGACCAGGTTGACCACATCGCTCGGATCGCTGAGGTAGTTCGCATCGAGACGAGGACGATCGTCCGGATTGGAGCTGCGCAGGTAGATCTGTCCTCGGGAATGGCTGGTGAGCAGGCATGGCGCGACCGACAGGCCGTGCACGGGCGGCATGCCTTTGGAGGCTGACCAGCTGGTGGACGCGGCCGCCAGCACGTGGATCTGAATCTCCGCGCGACCATCGCCATCGAGATCCAGAAATCCTCCCGCCTCGCACAGGTTCGATGAAAGCAGGCCGCTTCGGAACATCAACCACTGACTTCCGTGACGCAGCGCATTGAGCCCCTTGTCTTGGCCAATGAGCCCGATCGGCCCGCTCAACTGGCCGTCGACCGGCGCAACGATGTGATCCTGATAGTTCTGGCCGACCCCCGGGAGGTCGACGAGTACGTCTATGCCGTGCTCCTGCAGATGCGCTCCGGGGCCCACGCCGGACAGCATGAGCAACTTGGGACTGATCAAGGAGCCCGCCGTCAGCACCACCTCACGCCGTGCCATGAGTCGCTGCTCGCCCTGTCCGTCCAGCTGCACTGCCACTCCGACAGCACGCCGTCCTTCAAAGAGAACACGTGACACCTTGGCGTCGGTTAGAACGGTCAGATTCTCGCGGCCGGCCGCAGCGCGAAGGTAGGTGCGCGCCGTGCTGGCCCTTTCGCCGCCGTCGATCATCGCCTGGTAGAAGCCGACGCCGAGTTGCGATGTGCCGTTGAAATCGTGGTTGTAGGGCATCTCGAGCCCCATCGCTTCGCCTGTCTCCTGCGCGGCCCTCACGAACGCCTCGCTGAGGGAATGGCGGTAGTGAGTGTCGGTGACCTTCAGAGGACCACAGGTCCCATGCAGTGGCCCGGAGAGCCTCGAGTTGCCTTCAGATTTCTTAAACCACGGCAAGACATCGTCCCAGCCCCATCCCGCGCAGCCGTCGGATTTCCAGCCTTCGTAATCCTCTCGCTGACCTCGGATGTAGATCATGGCATTGATCGACAGACCGCCACCCAGCGTACGCGCTTGCATCACACCGATGCGTCGATTCTTGGCGCCTGGGACCGGCTCGGACTCGTGCGGTGTCGTTCGCTCGGTACCCATCACCTTGAAATAGCCACCGGGCATCTTGATGAACAGGCTGTTGTCGGTCGGCCCTTCCTCCAGGAGCAGCACGTGGAGCATGGGATCCTCGCTCAGTCGCGCAGCCAGTGCACAACCGGCCGCGCCACCACCCACGACGATCACATCATGGACCTTTTCAGAAGCTGGCATCGGAGGCGCTCCTCAGCACAGACATGTGACCACCCCATGCAGTGGTTGACGGGGCTTGCAATGCACCGGATTGCTGCATCACAAGCGATCGGCGGTCTCCACTCATCGCGATGGCTCCAGAACCGACAACACGGTCCTCAGGGTCACGGGCAGGGTCAACATCGTTTCAAGATCGATCATCTTTTTCGTGTCTTCTTGGACCGGCCCGTTCTGCGGCGAATTCCAAGCGGCCTCCGCCGCCTCGGCGCTTTCCCAAGTGAAGATCGACAGCGCGTCGAAGCCGCCATCGGATTTGGTATGGGCATCGCCAAGACCGGCCGGTCGAAGCGGGTACTGGCGATACTCGAGCAGCCCAGGCAGTTCGCGCGCGATCGGACCGTGGATGTCCTTGTAGTGCCGATGGAACTCATCCAGCGTCATGTCCGGATGCCGCTTGAAGACGAAGGCGATGGTATGCATGGGGTACTCCAATCTGGGTTGTCGGGAGTGCGTAACAACGAAACTGAAGGTTATGAGACCTTCTTCTGCGGCGACCGCTCGCGGGCGCCAGGGGCTGGCCTGCGAGCGTCAATCGCTCCGCAGGCCAATCAGATGGCGCCGCGCACCGTGAGATAACGATTCCATGCGGGTGAACGGGCGCCGACACGCTGGCTCTGCAAGCAGGGATCGCAGCGACGCCGAGCTTCATTCGTGGGCGGCGCTTCGCCGGCCAAAGCTGAAGAGACCAGCCGCGAACAACGTGGTGATTCCGACGAGCCAGTACTGCCATTCCACGCCCACCTGCATGAACGTCGTCGCGCTGAAGGTGAGTTGAACCAACAGGGCGCCAAACCAGGTGGAGATGAACGACCCGAAGCCTCCGCTGATGACCGCTCCGCCGAGCACCACGGCGGTGATGCTCATCAACGTGAAATTGATGCCCGCGGTCCCCGATCCCACCCCCACGGTCGCCGCGAGCACAAGACCGGCGATGCCAACGAGGGCGCCGTTGACAGCAAACGCCACGGGTGTCAGCACGTTGCGCTTGACGCCGAGCTTGGAGGCTGAGGACTGGCTGGACCCCGAGGCGCGAAGCGATCGGCCAAAGTGCGTTCGGAACAACGTGCGTTCGAATGCCAGGGCTGCGACGATCGCAACGATGGTCACCACAGACACGGGGCCTACAGAAACGAGCAAGCTCTGAACCATCGTGTCGCTTATCGTGCCGCCTGGCACCGGACGCAACGAGAGAGACAAACCCTGCAGGGCGAAGAACCCAGCCAAGGTCACGACGATCGAAGGCAGATTCAGCATGACCACCAAAATCCCCTGCGCAAGGCCGATCAAGGCGGACAGCAGGATGATGGCGCCCATGGCCAAAACGATGGTCGACGGCGTTGCTTGTTCCGGAATCCAATACGAGGCCAGCACCACGACCAGCCCGGCGAGCGGCCCAACCGAGAAGTCGATTTCGCCCAAGAGCATCAGGAAGAGCTGGCCGAATCCGATCAGCGCAAGAGTGGCCAACTGCACCTGGACGTTCTGAAGGTTGTAAGCCGAGAGGAAGCGTCCATTGACGGAGACCGCCGCATAGACGATCAGAAGCGATGCCACGGACAGCACGAGGGCGGGAAGCCACCGACTCTGCAGCAGAGAGTTGAACCAACTCTTGCCCGATGCGACCTCGCCCTTCTGCTTGCCGGAATGCCCGGCAGTGAGGTTCGCCGTGGTGATCTCCGCATCGGAGACCTTCGCGCCGCGCAGTTCACACGCGACGGCTCCGCGCGCCATGACGATGACGCGATCGCACAGCCCTTCGAGCTCCACGCCGTCGGACGACGCGACCACCACCGCCACCCCCTGGTTCGCCAGGTCACGGGTCTTTTGATAGATGTCGCTCTTGGAGCCGATGTCCACGCCTTTGGTCGGCTCGTCCGCAAGGAAGAGCTGAGGCTGTGCGCCAATCTCGCGACCGATCAGCACCTTCTGCTGATTGCCGCCAGAGAGCGAGGAAACGATGGCCGAAGCAGATGCTGTCTTGATCTTCAGGTCCCTGATCGACGCGGCGACCGCCTGCTTTTCCGCTGCGCGATCGATGAGCACCGAAGGGCCGTCGGACGCCACGAAACCAACCCCGATGTTCTCTTCGACCGACAGCGATAGAAACAGGCCCTCGCGATGACGGTCGTCCGGAACGAACGCCACCTTCGAGAGCCGTGCGGACGAGCGGTCCGAATGAAGCAATGCACGCCCGCCCAGTTCGATGTCACCGGTAAAGCTCTCCATGCCGGCGAGCGCGCGCATCAGCTCGCGTTGACCTTGACCCTCCACGCCGGCAATGCCGACGATCTCGCCTTGCTTGGCCTCGAAGCTGACGTCATGGAAGTGCAAACCCGAAAGGTTCCGAACCTTGAGCAGGGTCGGTGCCGATTCGTCCGAGAACTTGGGCGGAAAGACGTTGCCGAGCGGACGCCCGACGATCATGTTGATGATCTCAGCGTGAGTGAAGTCGGCACGCCGCCGGGTTTCAACCAACTCGCCGTCCCGCAGGACAGAGATCCGGTCGGCGATTTCCTCGACTTCCTTCAGCCTGTGGGAGATGTAGATGATGGCCACGCCCTGCGCCTTGAGTTCCCGGATCAGCGAGAACAGGTGGACGACATCGTCCTCTTTGAAGGGTTCCGTGGGCTCGTCGAGGATGAAGATCTTCGGATCGGACGCCAGCGCCCGGGCGATCTCCACCACGTGCCGTTGGCCGATCGAGAGATCGGAGATTCGATCTTGAGGGGAAGCACGCAGCGAACCGATGGCGACCCGGTTGATGAGTTCCGACGCGCGTCGCGCCCCATCGCCCTGCGCGAAAACGTCCGAAGCCAGGCAGAGACATTCCAGGACGGTGAGGTGCGGTGGCAGTGGCGGATGCTGGAAGGCGACCGAGATGCCGGCCGCCCGGGACCTGTTCGGGTCGGCGCCGTCGATCCGTTGTCCCGCGATCTTGACCACCCCCTCGCTCGCCGGCAGCACGCCGGAGGCGATGGAGATCAAGGTGCTCTTGCCAGCCCCGTTCTCGCCGATGATGGCATGCACCTCTCCAGGCACTGCCGAGAAATCGACGCCTGCGAGGGCGATGGTGCTACCGAAGGTCTTGCGAACTCCCTCGAGCTCGAGCACGGGTGCTTGCGCAGCGGATATTGCCATCGTGGATGCGGCTGCGTTGGCATGTGGCCTTGCCTTGACCGACGAAGCGGAAGGCTCGGAGCGCTTCCCGATTCGGCCACGACGCATGAGTTCGGGGACTGTGACGCCGGCAAGGATGATGGCAGCTTGCACCATGCTTTGAATCGCGTAGTCGAAACCCAGTGAGACAACCAGCTGGTTGAGGAAGACCAGGAAAATCACGCCGATCATCGTCGCCACGACGCTGCCACGATCGCCATTGAGCGGGCTTCCACCCACGATGACCGCAGCCACCGTCGTCAGCATGTAGGGCCCGCCAGACAGCAGCGTCGGCGTGACCGCCAGCCCCGCCAGCATCACGCCCGCGGCAGAGAACAGCAACCCGGCGATGCAGTAGGTCAGGATGTTGTAGCGCGAAACCTTGACGCCAAGCACGCGCGAAGCCTCGGGACTGATGGCCGAGCCAATGAATCGACGACCAATCGACGTACGGTCGATGACCCACGCCGCGAACAGTGCGAGCGCAAGAAAGACAAGAAACAGGACAGACAGCGGTCCGACCCTGGCAGAGGCGGCCGCGGTCAGGGGATCCGGTGCCGCATGGACGGCGCCGCGTGTCATGTAGAACACGCAGCCGATGAGAAGTGCATTGCCTCCGATGGTGACGACCAGGGAGGGAACGCGCAGCCAATTGATCACGGCCCCGTTCAGAAACCCGGCCAACACACCAGCGGCGAGCGCCAGGCAGACATACCCAACGGTCGACGCCACGCCGGCGTCAGGTGCCGGCAGGGCGGTGACGATGACGGCGGCCAGCGAGATGTTTCCCGCCACCGACAGATCGAACCCCCTCTGCTGTATGACCAGATGCTGCCCGATGGCAGCGACGCCGAGCACGCCGACAAAGGGCGCCATCGAGATCACCGATTCGAGGGCGAGCGTTCTCGGCTCGACCAGAAGTGCGATCAGCCACAGCAACGCCAAGCCCAGCAGCGCGCGCATCGCGAAGGACCGGAGCAGGTTGATGGGCTCAAGTCTGTTGAGAGTCGTGTTCACATTGCACCTGTCGTGTTCAATCGTGTAGGCCATGAGATTCGTAGTCCTTGGCTGCGCCTGTCCGTTTCGTCGTTGCTCAGAAGCAGCGCTGACCGGTGGCGCTCCGTGCACGCGCCACCGATCGCAACGCTTACTTCTTGAAGACGCCGATCAGCTGCTCGCGAGTGAGCCTCGAGGACGCGACGGAAACGTCCGGCGGAACGTCGCGGTCGCACTTGGGCTGCAGTTTCGGGTTGGTCGAGCCACTGTCTACCAGCAGGCTCACGTTGACGATGCTGGGCTCTGTGCTGTCGATGCCATTGACGGCAGCCAGGCCCTTGCGCAGTGCGAGGCGATCGATCCAGGTCCAAGAACTGGTGAACCCGACCTGGTAGTTGGGATCGCTTGCATGGTTGTCGACCCAGAAGCATTGGGCGACGTTGGCGTCGAGCCCCGTCACCGGGACCAACGGGCGGCCGGCGGCCTTGAACGCACGCAGGGACCCCATCACGCCGGCGCCGTAGTCCGAGTACATACCGTCGATCTTCGGATACTTCGTCAGCAATGCGGTCGTGACCTTCTGGTAATACGCTGGGTCCCAATTGGAAATCACCGGCCCTTCAAGCACGGTGATGCCAGGATTGGCTGCGAAGACCTTCTTCCAACCCGGCATCTGCGCCGCGGTTTGCGGTGCGCCGGGGGCCCCGCCCCACACGATCACGTTGCCCTTGCCCTTGAGCTTGTCCACGATGAACTGCGCGTAGACGCTTGCCATCTGCTCCTGATTGGGGGTGACCACCAACGTGTAGTCCACGCCAGGCTTGCCGGGAAAGTCCACGCCGACCTCGACCGGGATCACGACTGCGCCGGCCTTCACCGCGTCGCGCATGGCCGGAATCGCTGCGGCGCCGGAATCGGCCTCGATGATGATGATGTCGTAGCCTTGCGCCGCCAGGGAGCGGATGTTGGCCAGTTCCTTCTCAGGATTCCCGCCGGCGTCCGCGTAGCCGACCTCGGTGATGTTCGGGCACTTCTTGGCTTCATCTTCCAGCTCGGCACGCTTGATCTGGCGATGTGCGTTGACGGCTCCGACGGACAGGGCGACGCGAATCTTCTTCGTTCCGCAGAATTTGGTCACATCGATGAACTCGGACTCCAATCCGACCTTCTTCGGCGAAAGGTCCACCGCTCCGGCCGCTTGTGGTGCAAGGCATGCGGAAGCCAGAACAACGGCTGCAAGCCCGTTTGCAGCGCCCATTTTCGAAATCGATGGCATGAGAAATCTCCTGTCGTTTTGCGCCCGCCCAAGGGCATCTGACAAACACAGTCGACACGTAAATCAATACGGCGACGCCAGGTGCAACCTTATTCCTGAGGATGCGCCGTCGCTGTGCTTGCTGCGCCATCTCATCGACTGCATGCGGCTAGGGTTTTTACTTATCCGCGACAAGAGCCTGAGGGCGACCGGCTGGTTTGGAGCCCCCCCGACCCGAGCCGGTGGGAAGCAGTCCGTCGCCTCGCGCGGGGGCGTCAAAGCTGCGGCGCTACGAAATGCCGCGCGCAGCGATGCACGCCGCAGCAGCGTCCATTTTTGTCGCCTTGCGCACCCGCTCGCGCGTCGGGGCCCTAGAAGCAAATGGCAGCGTCGCTCGATGTCAGGAGCGAGCGATTGATGGGGTTCGAAGCCCCCCCAAAGCAAAGGTACTTGGTGTGCATGTAGCCCTCGATGCCGCATTTGGAGCCCTCGCGCCCCATGCCCGATTGCTTGATGCCGCCGAACGGCGCCAGCGCGGTGCGGATCACGCCGCTGTGGATGCCCACCATGGGTAGGGCGACATATCGATAGGAAAAACTGAAGATGGCATGACGAGATATTTGCTACGATCTTAGTGAGATAGTCACTCACATGTGAACATGTCAATCGAACTTGCATCGCGCATGAGCAGAGCATCCGCCGGCTTCAGGCACAGGAACCTGCCGCTGCTGCTGCTGGACGCGCGTGAGACGGTGCTCGCGAGATTTCGACCGCTGCTCAACGCCAGTGGAGTCACCGAGCAGCAATGGCGCATCCTTCGGGCCCTCATGGAGCGAGGCGCGATGGAGCCGCGGCAGATCGTGGACGACTGTCGCATCTCAAGTTCCAGCCTTGCAGGCGTGCTGGCGCGGATGGACGATCTGGGAATGGTGCATCGAGAGCGCCATGCCGGCGATCAGCGGCGTGTAGCCGTCACGTTGACGTCAAAGAGTCGCGCCCTCGCGCTGAAGCTGGCCCCGCAGATCGAGCCGATCTATGCCGATCTTGAGGCGCACGTCGGCCGCGAATTCGTGGAGCGCCTCTATGCGACGCTCGACGAACTGATCGAACTCGTAGGCCAACTGCCTCCCCTTGACGAATAGACACTCAAACCAGCAGACCGCTGGAGGGGCAGCCCTGCCCCACCACACCTACATGTCATTTCCATACTCAGCGCCCAGCAACCTGTCCCACCCGCTGGCGCGGGCCGCGATCTGTCTTGCCATCGTCAGCGCACTGATTGGCAGCACGGCGCCGTCCCCGCTCTTTGCGGTCTACAAGCAGCACTGGGGGCTGACGGCAATGGTTCAGACGGCTCTCTACGCGGTGTATGCGCTCGGCGTCGTGACCAGCCTGCTGGCGGTCGGCGCATTCGCTGACCGGATTCGGGATCGTCGACAAGTTCTGTTGGCCGGCCTGGCGATCGTGATCGCAGGCTCCCTCCTCATGGCGTTCGCGCAGCAGGTGCCTCAACTATTTGCGGGCCGTCTGCTTGCGGGCGTGGGGACCGGCGCGCTTATGGGCTCTTGCAACGCCGCCCTCATCGATCTCGATACCGGTCGCAAAAGGCCCCTGGCCGCGCTGCTGGGCACTCTCTCCATCACCGGGGGCGCCGCCCTCGGCCCGATCATCACATCGGCCGCAATGGCCACGGACCTCGCGCCGCTGGCTCTCCCCTTCGTCTTCAATGCAGTCCTCGCCGGCGTTGCGGCGCTATGTGTAGTTCGCTTGCCTGCTGCCGTCCCTCCGCCCCTGAGCGCCTTGGCCGAAGCCGACGAAACCCCGTCGTGGGGCGACGCGCTGTCACCCGTCGCCCTGCCCTTCGCGTTGTCGTGCGTGATCCTCGTGCTCGCCTGGTCAAGCGGATCCATCTTCATGGCGCTGGGGCCTACTATCATGCGAACGCTCGATGCCCCGGACAACGCCGCACGCGCCGGGCTCGTCGTCTCGCTGTTCCAAGTGACTGCCGGCTGCACCCAAATGGCCACCTACCGCCTTGATCGAAGAAGGGCCGTCCAACTGGGCTGCCTGCTTCTTGCACTCGGGTGGCTTGGCTGCGTAGTCGCGTGGCACCTTGATGCACTGACAGCCTTTCTCGCCGGCGCCGTCCTCTCCGGCGTTGGCTATGGCGCCGCCTTCACCGGCGCCAGCGGCAAGGTCAACGAGATCGCCCCTGCTTCACATCGTGCGTTCCTCAGCTCCGCCTTCCTCGTGAGCGGCTATGGCGGCTCGACCTTGGTCGTCTTGATGATGGGCAAGTTGACCGACATGTTCGATCTCGAGACCGCGATGTCGATGTTCGGCTGCCTCGCCGTCAAGACGACGCTCTACGTCTTCCTGCAGTTGCGAAGCATCCCGAGGCTGCCAGCACGAGGCGCGATGGAGCCCGGGCGTTGATCTTCCGCATCGCCGCGGCTCAGTGTGTCTTGCGAAGCAACGAGTTCGGTACCACCCCATACGCGCGCTTGAAGGCGCGGCTGAAATGCGAGAAATCGCTGAATCCGCAGTTCAGCGCGACGTCGGTCACGTGGCGGGCCAGCCCCTCATGCAGCATTTCGTGGCTGCGTTCGAGGCGGCGATTCCAGAGCCAACGCACGGCGGTGGTCCCGTCCGCTGAAAACAGACGGTTCAATGTCCGCTGTGAGATGCCCACGGCATCGGCGACATCCTCGATGCAGAGCTCCGGATCGTCGAGCCGCGCTTCCATGAACTGTTTGATGCGATTGAGGGCCACTGAATGCGCCAGGCCCCCATCATTTGGGCCCTCGCCCAAGCCGGCCTGGAACGCGGTCGCCAGAACATCGGCCAAGGAACTACCCAAGCGGGCGGCCAGAACCGGATCGAACTGCCGATCGATATGCATCGATTGCTGCAGCATTTGTCCGGCGAGGGACATGACGGCGGAATTCATCGGAAGTGCGCGGGCGGTGAGCCGTTCCGGAGCACGTAAGCGGGAGGTCACCATGCGCCTGGGCAGACGCACCCAGTAGCCACGATAGTCGTCGAGGAATCGGTAGGTAAACGGCTGAGCGGCGTCGTACATCACCCAGTGCCCGGCTCGCTGCACCGCATCGCGCCCGCCCTGTGACATCTGAGCCTCACCCTCCACGAGGTAACTGACGATGATGTCGTCAGCGGGCATGCGCCTCAATCCGTCCGCGTCGCGGACGCTCAAGATCGGAACCGACGCAATCTCGCTGATCTCGACCTGCCCCAACACATGGCGCGACAAGCGTCCATAGAACTCTTCTCCGTCGACGCGCCGGTTTTCCGACGGTGCATAGAGGGCGCAGATCACGTCGCTCCAATAGGCGAATCGATCGACAGGCTTCATGCCCGCTACATCCACGTCGTAGAGAGAATCGTGAGCAAGAGAAGTCATGGCACCCGTTGCATGCAATATTCGAGCCTACACGGGTTGCAATTTGCACCCGGTTGTACGGTCGTTCCGGACCGATATGGCAGGAAGCAAAGCTAGCATGCAGGCACATGACATGCATCGGTAGTGGCCCTATAGAGGGCCGATGCTTGTCGCTCCGCGACGTGTCCTCAAGGGCTGGGCAGCGCAGTGGCTCGACTGATCGAAATGGGCTGAATTCCCGGGACGTGGTCATGGTCATGGTCATGGTCATGGTCATGGTCATGGTCATGTCCACTCGCAAACGCCAAGTCCGCCTGGGTCGGCTCCGGCAGGTTCCGCATGAGGACGACCGGCTTGCCATGCTCTGTATTCAGATAGCTGCGAAACCAGTGCACCTGCTCATCCCCGACCTGCTGCGACGATAGCACTCGCTTTTCACCCAGCAATCGCTCGAGCGCCGCGACCCACTGGCGGTAGTAGGCCCCCTCGATGCTTTCACCCGCTTGCTGAGGGGCGTTCGCAATCTCGGCACTGAATACCTCGACCCATTCCGACCAACTGAACAAGCCACGCCGCGCCAGGTGCACCGCGGTCGCAAAGGCTTGCGCCTGCCACGGCTCACCAAACACCGGACCTCCTTCATCTTCGGTCAAGGCATGGTAGGGAGCCAGAGGGCCGAGCTCCATGAGCGTGGACGGCAGAGGGCAACTTGGCTGGGTCATGGTTCGACGGGATCCAGATAACTTTCGAACATCTCCAAGGTGATCCGATCGCGCGGATGGCCTTGGGCTCCCCATAGCTCGGTGGCCTCGAAGGTCACCGAGTACAGGTACTGAGGGTGATCGCCTTGGAACTGCGCGCGAGTGTCCGCGAATGCGACCCCGCCCCAATGGCTGATGACCGTCCCGCGCTTGCCCCGCGCGTAGCTTGGCACCCGGGTATGGTGTGCGGGGTTGTTCGTCGTGACGCGGACGGCATCTCCCACCCTGAAGCGGGCAGGTGCGGCAATGTCCCGCTCCATCGAGCCACCCGTTCTGAAAAGCTGCATCGCAGTGCCAGGGGCGACCTTGGTGATGAAATCACATCCCTTCCCCGAAGTCAGGACTCTTCCCTCCGCCAGTTCCTGCGCCGTGACCACGCCTTTTCGCACCAGCAGGTCCTCCATGAAGTGGACCCAATGCTCGTAGTAGCTCGACGCCAGGTATTCCACAGGGTCCATGCGCTCCACGGCCGCTCGCGCCTCATCGCTGCACCAGGCGCCGCCAAACCACACCGCACCATTGGTGCCCGCCACCCTGCGCTCCCATTCATGCTCGAACACTCGCTCCTCTCCGAACCTTTCGACGGGTCCGAAACCGTGCTTTCCTCCGACATCATGGGCGCCGTTCATGCTGGCTCTCCTGCGGAAGTCGATGTGGACGCCGGCCTGCGCGGCAGGCCGACGCCGATCATGCTGTCGCGCGTGACCCAGTCGACCAGCTCATCTTCGCTCAGCCCCACCGACTCGGGCGGTTGCATGGGCAGAACCATGTACCTGAGTTCCGCGTTGGCATCCCAGACTCGCACTTCGACATCCTCAGGAACCTGATAGCCCAACTCGGCGATGACCGCGCGCGGCTCCAGGACCATGCGCGAGCGGTAGGCGGATGCCTTGTACCAACCCGGAGGCAGGCCCAGAAGATTCCATGGGTAACACGAACACAAGGTACACACGATCGCGTTGTGCACCTCCGGAGTGTTCTCGGTCACCACGATGAACTCGGCGTCTCCGCCACTGAATCCCAGTTCATCCACCGCGGCTTTTCCGTCCGCGAGCAATCTCGCCTTGTAGACAGGATCGCACCATGCCCTCGCGACCACCCGCGCGCCATCGCGTGGGCCGATCCGGTTCTCGAACATGTCGATCATTTCATCGATCACTTGGGGATCGATGAGGTCACGCTCGATCAAGAGCGATTCAATCGCCTTCACGCGCAATGCGATCGGAACGGGCGGCTTGGTCTTTTCAGTCATGTAACGAACTCCGTGCCTTTGGAAGGAAGACGCATCATTTCTCGCGCAGTGACAAGACAGCGGCCATGATCACCACACCGAAGGCGATGTCACGCGCCGCCGGCGGCAAAGGCGTGCCACTGAGCAGGATCTGCAGTCCGGTGAGCGCCAACACCCCGCCCAGAATCCCCACGTAGTGGCCGCGACCGCCGGTGATCAGCGTGCCACCCACGACCACCGAGGCGATTGAAGGCAAGACGTATGAATCACCCATCGTCAGGCTCGAGCGTCCCAGGAAGCCCGAGAGCAGGATGCCTGCGATTGCCGCGCAGACGCCGCTGATCACATAACTCAGAACAACGATTCGCGCCACGGGTACGCCGGCCAATGCAGCGGCACGCGGGTTGCTGCCTACCGCGATCAACCGACGCGCGAACGGGGTGCGTGCCAGCAGCACCGTGGCGAACGACGCAAACAGCAACAGAGCCGGGCCCAACGGCGTCATGCCGCCAATCTGGCCAGTCACCAACCAACGGACGGCGGGTGACGCGTCGCCGCTCGGCGTTCCCCCGGTGACCACCATCGTGATGCTCTGAAGCATGCCACCGACCGCCAGCGTTGCGACGATCGGCTGCAGCCGCAGGGCCACGACCCCCAGGCCATTGACGACGCCGATCAGCGCGCCGCATGCCAGCGCGATCGGGATGGCCCACCATGTCGCCGCGTTGCTGCCCTGCATCAAATACGTCGCCAGCACACCCGTGCTGGTGATGCTCCACGCGATCGAAAGATCCAAGCCGCCCGCCATGATGACCGCACCTTGACCCAATGCGAGCACGGCCAGAAATGCCCCGAGTACGAGAAGTCTGTCGAGGTACCGAGGAGCGTCGAAGGCTGCGCCGTAATACAACCAAGACACCAGCGCGACCACCAAGAGCGCGCCCCAAGCTGGAAGCACGTAGCTGGCGGTCTCACGGCGGCTTCCCCACCAGCGTTTCCACGAGGACGGACCAGCCGATGGGTCGAACGCACCTACCTTCGCAGGCGTGAGCGACACCGGTGGGACCCATCCCTGGGGCGCGCCCACCAGCTTGGCACCCACACCCCGGCGCCACGCTTGCCACCGGACCGTCGCCCGACGAAGCTCGTTCACCGCATGCGGCAACCGATCTCGATTGACCAGCACTGCGAGCACCAGGACCAGGCCCTCTACACCTGAACTGTAGTAGTCGGGCAATCCCAGGGCCAGCAGCACGTTGACCACTTGCAGCAAGGTGAAGGCGCCGAACACCGTGCCCAGACAACTGCCGCGCCCGCCGCCGATCATCGTGCCGCCCAGAACCACAGCGGTGAAGCTGCTGAGCAACAAAGGTGTGCCAATCAGCGGATCGCCTGCACCTGCCTGCGCCGACACGAAGGCTCCAGCCAAGCCGTAGAACGCACCAGCCAAGGCATAGGAGGCCCACTTGCCGCGCGCGACGTTGAGTCCTGCCGCCTGCCCGCTGGCCTCGTCGCTGCCCGCGGCGAAAACTTCGGTCCCCAAGGCAGAGTTGCGCACCAATCCCCACACGGCCAACGCCACGACCAGCGTCACCAGCGGCGAGGGCAGGACGTTCGGAATCACGTCGTCGACCAGCATCGCCGCGAACGCGTCCGGTACGCTGCCGCCCGGCTTGGACAGTACCAACAGCGTCAACCCGCGCAACACGAACATCGTCGACAACGTCACGATGATCGGCTGAAGGCGAAGCTTGGCGATGAAGAAGCCGTTGACCGCACCCACGGCACTGCCCAACAGCACGGCCGTGCCGACCATCAGGATGGGCGAGGCATTCGACGAGGCTGGGTACAGGGTGACCAGCACGGCATTCACCAACCCCACGATGGCGCCGACAGACAGATCGAGTCCACCTCCGATCACGACGATCGTCTGACCGATGGCAGCCAACGCGAGCGTTGTTCCAGAAGCGAGCAGCGAGCTCACACCGAAATAGCTTGGCGCACGCTTGTTGGCTATGGCCAAGAGGACGAACATGGCCACGAACACAGCCATTGCAAGCAAGGTGCTGCGATGGCGGCGAAGATTGAAGCGCCTCGCCGGCGGTGGAGTCGACCCGGCAGCCGAGGCCATGGAGGTAGCAATGGTGCCTGTCATGCTCATGATGCGTGCTCCAAATCAGGGCTCGCATGGCCCAAGGCGTGATTCATGATCGACTCCTCGGTGATCCCCTCTCCGTCCAGTTCCCGCACAATCTCGCCCTTGTACATCACCATCACCCGGTCACACAGGTTCACGACCTCTTCGATCTCGGTGGAGTAGAACAAGACCGCGCCCCCGCCACTGACAAAGCGTCGAATCAACAGATAGATTTCGTGTTTCGTGCCGATGTCGACACCGCGCGTCGGGTCGTACATCAGCAATGTCCTGCTGCCGGCCAGCATCCAACGTGCAATCGCCATCTTCTGCTGGTTACCGCCACTGAACGCCGAAACCTTCAGGTCTCGCGCCCGCTGAGCGACCTGCAACAAGTCCAGTGCCGATCCGACCGCATCCGATTCCAACTGCTGATCCAGGACACCGAAGCGGGCGTAACGATCGATCACAGGCAGCGAGATGTTGTGGCGCCCCGACAACCGCAGGAACAGGCCCTCCGTCTTTCGATCCTCGGGAACGAAACCCAGTCCGACGTTCGGCCGGATGGCATCCGCGGGCGAGCTCAGTTCCACCTTGTGCCCATCGACCTCCAGATGTCCGGCACTCGGCAAGCGCTGCCCAAAGCACGTCTCGAACAACTCCAGCTGCCCCATTCCCTGCAGGGCGGCGATGCCAAGCACCTCACCGCGCCGCAGTTCGAAGCTGGCGTCCCGCAATGTGCGCCCGACGCTCATTCTTTTGACAGCGAGGGCGGGCGGCCCGCCACGCACGTGTTCGTCCTTGGGCGGAAAGGTTGCCGAAAGCGATCGACCGATGATCAAGCGGACGATTTCGGCATCACTGACTTCGGACACGGCGGAATCCCAGACGGCACGGCCGTTTCGCAGCACGGTCAGCCGGTCACAGTAGTCGCGTACCTCGTGCATTCGATGCGAGATGAAGATGATCGTGGTGCCAGCGGCGCGCAGTCTCGCGATGACGTCACCTAGCCAGACCATGTCCTGACCAGACAAGGCCGAAGTCGGCTCGTCCAGAAGGAGAACGCGCGGCTTCCTCAACACCGCTCGAGAAATCTCGATCTTCTGCCGCAGCGGCAGGTCCAACTCGCCCACCAAGGCATCCGGGTCGATGAAGGACAGTTTCATCTCCGCGAGGCCCTGCTCCGCCAGGGCCCGCGTCTTTCGCGCGGAGCGCTGACCCCACAGGTTGGTCGGTTCGTAGGGCAACAGCAAGTTCTGGGCGACCGTCAGATCGCGTACCTGGGTCATCTCCTGAAACGCCGTGTGAATTCCGAGTTCGTGCGCCATGCGAGGCGAACGCAGGTTCACGGCCTGACCGTCCACCACGATGTCGCCCCGGTCAGGTTGAAGCAGGCCGCTGAGCATCTTGACCGTCGTGGACTTGCCTGCGCCGTTTTCACCGAGCAAGGCATGCACGCTGCCGCCGCTCACCGAGAACGTCACCTCGTCCAGGGCGACCGTCGGTCCGAAGGCCTTGTGAATTTGGCGCAAGGCCAAGGATGTGCGATCTGCGTTCACGGCGATCAGTACTCGGGAACGCCTTGCAGAGCGGCTTTGAGGCCAAGCTGCGGCATGTCAGGATCGAAGATGGCGATCGAGCTTTCCGGATTCGGCACCAGCGACGTCGGGAACGTGTTGCAGCCTTCCTTCATCTCTTTCCAGCTTCCTTCCTTGCAAAGCTTGACCTGGTCCTGCGTCACCGTGCGCACCGGCATCAGGATGTCGGAAGGCAGCTTGGTGCCTTTGAGCTTGGCGTCGACCCCCAGCTTCAGGGCCTTCGCACCCATTGCAGGGCCGACCTCGAAGGTGTAGCCCTTGATTCCCATGGGTCGGTATGCGCCCTTAGCGCCATCGGCGGTTGGACCCTTGGGCGCCGTCGCCAGGCGTTCGGCGTTCTCCGCCGAGCCCGCACAAGGAATCTTCTTCTCGTCCGGGATGCCGGCCTCTTCCTGCAACGCATAGAAGGGATAGCACCCCAGTTGGGCGAAGGCGACGTCGAAATCGCTCCATTTGCGGACCGCCATCAGTTTGCTCAACTCTTCCCGGACGACGGGGTCGCTCCATTTACCCTCGACCTCCGCCGCCACTTTCAAACCCGGCGACTTCGCCCACAAGGCCTTGGCAGCCTTGACCCGCTCGTCGTTGGCAGCCGCACCCGAGAAGCCATTGATCATCAGGATGTTGCCCTTGCCCTTGACGGAGTCGGCAACCCACTGTGCTTCGTGAACAGCCTGAGCCACGTTGTCGGCGTGCACGTTGGTGGCGCACTTCTCGTCGACCGTCGAATCCCACGTCATCACCACGACTCCCCGGCTGCAGGCATTCCTGATCGCGCGGTTCAGCGCGGTGGGCGAGATCGGGTAGACCACAATCACGTCGGCACCTGCTTCGGTCATGGCGTTGATCTGCTGAGCCTGCTTCTGCGCATCCGGGCCCGCAACCTGCACTTCCAGGTCCATCAGGTCCTTGTAATCCTTGCTCTTGGACAGGGCCGTCATCATGTTCCGGTTCTGTTCCATCCAGGTGTTGCCGTAGTAGCTGAAGCTGACGAAGACCTTGAGCTTCTTGGGTTGCGCAACGGCCGGCGTCAGCGCCACGACACCCAGAAGTCCCGCCGCGCCCATCGTGATGACGTGGCGCTTGGCGAAAGAGAAAAGCGAATTCAAGTATTTCATGGTGATTCCTAAGTGAAGAGTCATCCGATTCAGGGAGCCGCCTGGTCGATCAAGCGGACCATCTCGTCCGTCGTCACCACATCGGCAAAGAGCCACTGCATGTTGTTCAAGGTCGCGTGCTGCTCTTCGTCGCTCAACGCTGCCGTGCCGTCGGAAACGAAGAAAACCTTGTAGTTCCGCTGCATGGCATCACGCGCGGTCGACTCGCAGCAGCAATTGGTCACGGTCCCGGTGATGATGAGGGTGTCGATGCCACGGACCTTGAGACGTTGATCCAGCTCGCAGGTGTTGGGTACGAAGGCGCTGTAGCGCTGCTTGTCGATGACCCAATCCGCGCTCTCATCCACGGTCAGCTCAGGCCAGAGCGCCTGCGCCGGCGCACCCTTGATCATCTTCGTGACATCCATCGCGTGGCCGAAGTGGCGGTAGTAGAAAGACCACTCTTCCTCGTCTCCGGGCACGAAGGTGTTGCGCGTGTAGACGTTCAAGCCGCCAGCACGACGCAAGGCATCGCTGATCCGATTCACCGGGCCCACGACATCGCGTGCGCGAGGCACTTCCAGGGGCTCGCCGACACCGCAGTAGCCCTGCTGCAGGTCCACCACCAGGTGCGCGGTCCGCATCGGCACGATCGACGCCGGGGGCTCCGACGCTCGACGTCGTCGGATGAACTCCGGGGCGACTTGAGACATTTCCATACTGAACACTCCTTTGATGTGCAGTCTAGGAATTGAGCCGCGGTTCTGCTGTGCTCAGAACGTCAAGGTGCCTGTCACTGATTCGACAGCGTTGCCGGCTGCCTGCGTTCAGATCGCAGGCCTTCCGAGCAAAGGCAGCTTCGCGAGCATGTCCTTCAAGGCCAGAGCGTCCCAAGGCAGATGCTCGGCAATGCCAAGCCCGACCACATCCGCAACCTCGGACGCATCCCGCAGGAGGCGAACGATCTGAGCCATCGTCATCCTGCCTTGTGCGATTCCGTCGAATGTGCCCGGCTCGGCATTCGGTCGGGTAAAGAGCAACGAACGGAATTGCGAAGGATCGAGAACGTCAAGATCGAAATGAACGGCCAGATGCTTTGCCCCTGTCTCCTTGAGCCACCGGAGTACGGGCTCACTGGAATGCGCGAGTTCTTCGGGTGCAGCACACCGCAGACCAAGCCGTTCGATGAGGGCGGTCTCGACGGGGAGCATGCTGTGTACGCCTGCGTACATGACGTTGGAAGGCTTGAACGGGAGCTTTACCGCTTTGAGGAAGTCTGGATCGCCCTCCCCCAGAAGATTGCCCAGGACCATCGCGTGCGCGTGGTGGAAGTCCTTGGGGGTCATGACGTCCGGATGCGCATCCACCCAAAGGACGGCGAGATCCCCTTCGTAGCGTTCGTTGAGGTAGGCGAAGGGCGCCAGGTCGACGAGGCAGTCTCCCCCCAAGACCACCAGGCGGTCCGGCCGGTGCTTGTCGATCCGCCGGCGCGCATCGTTCAGCTGCGCCAACAATGCACGGCGTGCCACGATTCCCTCCTCGATCTCGAGCGCGGCGCGTCCCGGCTCGGGGACCGTCACCTGCTCGACCGGCCCTTCGGCCTGTGGGGCAAGCCAAGCAAGCATCTGTGCGCCGAGATGGTAGGGCGCGTTGTTTCCTCCCTGCCACTGAGGAAAAAGCAGGCGCAGTGTCTTCGATGAGGTGTCCATGGGTAGCTCGGCTGGTGTTGATGCGGGACGAAGACAGCACGCATGCTGCTCCGGAAGGCGTGATGGATCCCGGTCGCGTCTCCACCATGCGAGCCCATGCTAAGTGCGGCGCTCATCGCCTTCTTGTCCAGAAACGCCAACCTCTGTGCGAGGAGCGCCAAGGCAGGCCGACGCCAACGCGTCGGAGAGCGAGCAGAAACGGGTGATGGACGCGGCGAGCCGCGAGCAGCCGATCAGTGAGGGCTGCGGACCAGCGTATGCGGCTGAACCCCGAATGCCTTTTTGAAGCTTCGACTGAAGTGGGAAAAGTCACTGAAGCCGAAAGACAAGGCTGCCTCCGCCACCTGCCGCACCTGCCCTTCGGTCAACGCCTTGTGGCTTGCGGCAAGGCGCTGCTGCCACAACCAGCGAATTGCCGTCGTGCCGTCGGCGGCAAACAGTCGATTCAGGGTTCGAGGGGCGATATGGTGCGCTTCAGCGATGGCTGTGACATCCAGTTGCGCATCCGCCAAGTGTTCCAACATGTAGCTTTTCACGCGTTGGAGAAGTTGGGCGTGACGGCCCGTCAGAGGCTCAGAGCCCAGCAGTTCGACCTCCAATGCCAGCGCGAGTATGTCGGCCAGGGAAGTAGACAGGCGATGCGTGACCTGACCCCCAGCCATGTCGCCGAGCGCCGCAGCCTCCCGGATCATGCTGGACGCCAGCGCACCGAGCCGGGCGTCACCGGGCAGCAGCCGCGCCGACAACCTTTCAGGAGCCGCGAGCCGAGTGGCCAGCAAAGCTCGCGGCAACTTCACGACAAGCGCGCGATAGTCTGAAGGAAAGTCGAGCTCGAAAGGACGCGACGCATCGTAGAGACCCATGTCACCGGGCTTGAGGCTCGCTTGCCGGCCAGCCTGCCTGACATGCAGCGCGCCTTCCAGCATCAGGCAGAACTGCAGATCGTCACACGAGTCCAGGCGGATGTCGTCTGCCATGCGCGCATAGCTCATGGCGGACGACTCGATTCGGCTCAGTTGGCTGAGTCCCAGCTCCTGCACCTTGAGATGCGCGGAAAAGGGGCGCTCCACTGATCTGACGCACCGAACTGGGACGTACGTACGGCAGACCGTGTCCTCCCAAGCGGAGAACCCATGCGATTCACCTTGAGCGGCGCTGGTGGAGAAAGTGCTGAGCATGATGTCGTCCCAGTAAGACGAGTGAGGAAAGCACTATCTATGCCGGCTGGGATGTCCCTCGAGCACGTAAGTTAGCAGCCCGGTTGAGCTCGAAACCAGACTGGCGTGCACGGGCAACATGATGGCGCATGGAAGCCGACGCTGTACCGAGGTTCTCCCTAACCTCGAGGCATCTTCAAACTTCGGACCGCAGCGTCATGCACACCATCGGATTTTTGTTCAGCCGGCACCCCGACATGTCGCTGGATGAGTTTCACCGGCACTACCGTGATGTTCACGGACCCATTGCCCGCCAGCTGCCGGGCCTGATCGAGTACCGCCAACACCCCGTCCGCGAGACGGGTGTGGGCGACGTGCACTCTCACTCGGGTTGCGGATTCGATGCCCTCTCCATCTTCGTATTCGAGAGCGCCGAGGCCGCCGAGGCCGCATGGAACTCCCCGCAGAACGGGCCGGTGCAAGAGGACACGGTGAAGATGATCAACCTCGACACGATGATCACGCTCCCGATCGTGCTTCGGCCCGTGCTGACCGCGCTGGAGGTTCCGCGGTGACCCGAGCATTCGCTGTTGGGGGCAGCAGCAGGACCCAGCAGACGTCAAGCTCCTCGAGCACAGACACGGCTCGCTATGTGACCCACCGTACGGAGCGAGCATGACCGCAGCACTTCTAGCGAAAGGCTTGTCGAAGCGTTACGGCGGCACCCAGGCGCTGGACGACGTGGGATTCGAGTTGCAGATCGGCGAGGTCCATGGACTCTGCGGAGAAAACGGGGCGGGCAAAAGCACGCTGGTGAAGGTACTCGGCGGATATGTCGTGCCGGACAGCGGCAAGATCGAGATCGGCGGAAAAACCATAAAACTGGGTCAGCGACCGGATCCGTCGCAGATCTCGATCGTTCATCAGGAACTGTCGATCGTTCCACATCTGACCGTCCTCGACAACGTGATGATGGGCGCGCCCGAGGTGGGAACGCTCTACGTGCGTTCTCGGTACCGCGCGGCAGTGCGCAAACAACTCGACGCGGTCGGGCTCACCCACATCGACGTCGACAGGGTGGCATCGACGCTGAGCCTCGCCGAGCAGCAGTTGGTGGAAATCGCACGTGGCGTTGCCCGCGGCGCACGGGTTCTTCTGCTAGACGAACCGACCGCAACCTTGTCCGACGCCGAAATCTCCAAGGTCTTCAAGGTCGTGCGTGCGCTCAAGGAAGGCGGTGCCACCATCGTCATCATCAGCCACCGACTGGACGAGATTTTTGCGCTCACGGACCGAGTCACCGTTTTTCGCAGCGGCCGTCATATCTGGACGCGAAACACGAAGGATGTGGATCCTCCCGAACTCGTCAGGGCGATGATCGGTCGGGACGTCGTGCGGGGCGGGATGCATGCCGCGTCCGGCGCTTCAGCTCGCAAGACGCAGCTGCAGATTCGGGACTGGAGTCTGCGCCGACAGTTTGGATCCTTCAACATGGCGTTCGGTGAGGGCGAAACCGTCGCCATAGTCGGGCAGCTCGGTTCGGGTGCGGACAGCCTGGTCGAATCGCTCGCCGGGTTGCATCCCAGCAGCACTGGGCGCCTGAGCGTGGGAGGCGAACCCTTCCAGCTCCGTACCATCAACGACGCCTACCGCGCCGGCATTGCCTACGTCTCCGAGGATCGTGCCGGAAAGGGAATCTTTCTCGATGCGACGATCGAGGTCAACATCACGGCCCAGGTACTGGATCAACTGAGCCCCGCGGGCGTGATCTCGATCCGGGCCGCACGTGACCGCGCCGCTGAACTTGCCAAAGACTTTCAGATCGATGCGCACCGTCTGTCGCACGACGCGTCAACCCTGTCCGGCGGCAACCAGCAAAAGGTGTCCCTGGCGAAAGCCGTCGCTCTCAAACCCAGGGTCTTGCTGCTCAACGAGCCAACTCGGGGTGTGGACATCGGCGCGCGCAGTGAAATTTACTCACGGCTTCATGCCATGACGGCAGCAGGGATGACACTCATCTTCTACTCGACCGACCTCGAGGAGGTCATGGAGGTCGCGGACCGGGTGATCACCGTCTACAGAGGGGAACTGGTCAACGACCGCCCACGTTCCGGCATCACTGCGGACGACGTGCTGCACGACATTCTTCACGGTCCGGAACGGAGCGCCGCATGAACACCTCAACCTCGCGCACGGTAGCCGCAGCTGTCACCCCGTCATGGCGTCACTGGTTCGGTCCCGCGCATGTCCACGCCAACGCGGTTCGCGCCCTCTGCATCGCATTGTTCGTCGCCGCATGCCTGTGGGTCCCGAACTTTGCGTCCACTTCGAACATCGCTGCCATCCTCTATGCAGCAGCTGCGGTGGGCATGGCCGCGGTCGGACTTGCCGCTGTCACCTTGAGCGGCAATCTTTTCTCACTTTCTCTGGGTGCCACCGCAGCATTTGCGTCGATCGTCTTCGCCGAGGCGCTGGGCTTGGGACCACTGCCGGCGGCGCTGCTCGGGGTTGCCCTCGGGGCGGTCACCGGGGCGATCCAGGGCTTCGTGGTGGGTGTCCTGCGCTGCAATCCCATCATCACTTCGATCGCGATCGCCTCCATGGTGACCGGGGCTGCGTCACTCTGGTCGGGCGGGCGCACCATCATGGGCAACGGGGATGCCTCCTGGCTCGGCAGCGGCGCCCTGTGGCCCGGCCTTCCGTATCAGGCCCTGTTGGTACTGGTCGCTGTGCTGATTCTTGACTACGGCGTGCAGCGCACCCGAATCGGACGTGAGCTGAGGCTCGTCGGCACCAATCGTGCGGCAGCGGAACTGGCTGGTCTGCGCACCCGAACTGCCGTCGTCATGGCCTATGTCCTGTCCGGCGTCACGGCGGCGGCGGCCGGGGTCTTGATCGGCTCGCAATCCGGCACCGGCAATCTGCTGGTGGGGGCCGATCTCGACTTCAGTGCCATCGCCGCGGTCCTGGTCGGGGGGGTGGCGATCAACGGCGGACGAGGACGCGTGGTCGATGCAGCCGTCGGGGCAATCTTCCTGGCGCTTCTGGAAAACATCCTGTTGGTCAACGGCTTCTCCTACGAGGTCCAGCTGATGGTCAAGGGCGCGGCGGTGTTGATCGCTGTCGCATTCAGTGCACTTGCGACGCGCCGTCGCAAATGAAAGCAACCATGAAATCCTTCAGTTCCTCATTCCTGCTGCGGGTCGGCCTCCTGGTGGGCATGACCATCGTATTCAGCATCGCCAGCGAGAGCTTCCTGACATTGGGCAACATGTACGCGCTCGCCCAGGGCTTTGCCCTGCTCGGGCTCGTGACGCTCGGCCTCGCCTTGACGATGATCGCGGGCGAATTCGACTTGAGTGTCGGCGCCGTGGTCGCCGTGGCGGGCCTCGTCATGGTCAAGACTGGGGAGGCCCAGCCACTGCTGGGCATCGCGCTCGCCGTGGGCGCGGGCGTGCTTGTTGGAATCGCGAACAGCATCCTGACGCTGAAGCTTTCGGTGTCCTCGCTGGTCACGACGTTGGGCGTGATGATTCTCCTGCGCGGCGTCGCCGTCTGGATCGAAGGCGGCCAGGTGGTGTCCTATGCCAATTTCGACGCCTCGGACCTGCTTGATTCGAAGATCGCGCAGGTGCTGTCGCCGCGCAGCCTGATCACCTGCGCCGCCTTCGTCGCTTTGGCGGTCCTGCTGCGCTTCACCCGGTTCGGTCGCGACATCTACGCGACCGGTAGTCGTCGAAAGGCTGCTGTGATGAGCGGCGCACGGGTGCCTGCATCCGTGTACATCGTGTTCGGCCTTTCCGGCGGCTTTGCGGCACTCGCAGGCGCGCTCATGTCGATCAGCCTGGCAACCGCTTCAGCTCAGTTCGGCTCAAACCTCCTTCTCCAGGCGGCGACCGCGGCCATCCTGGGCGGCGTCGCCCTGAGCGGAGGCGTAGGAAAGCCAGGCGCTATTGCCGGCGGCGTACTTGTGCTGAGCGTGCTGAACAACGGACTCAGTCTGGTCGGCGCGGCGTCGCCCACGGTCCTGCTCCTGAACGGCGCAGTCCTGCTGCTGGTGGTCCTGATCGACGGCGATCTTCGCAAACTCATCGGCAGCGCCTTGCAGGGTCATCGCGCGCGCCAATCTTCCATCTAGTTTTCATTTACCAGGAGTATTTCCATGAAGTTCAATTCCCCCCTTCGTCTGCTGAGTGCCTTGTTGTGCGCGTCTGGCCTCATTGCGTCCGCGCATGCGGGTGCCAGCGGAAGCAAGGTCATCCTGCTCGGCGCCGACGACGTCTGCGAGTACTGTGCCGTCTACAACGACGCCGCACGCAAGTTCGCGAAGGAAGCAGGCATCGAGCTCGAGGTGGTCACGAACAAGTTCGACCCCGCTCAACAAGCCTCGCAGGTCGATCAGGCCATCGCCAAGAAGCCGGCGGCCATACTGCTGTGGGCCATCGACGGCTCGGCCTTGATTCCCTCCATGCGCAAGATCAAGGCGGCGAAGATCCCGCTTCTTTTGACGGACGTAGAACCCGACAAGAAGTTCCAGGACCTTTGGGTCCACTACAGCGGCGGGGACTACGCCGGCGAGGGTCGCAGCGCAGCCAAGCTGATGGTGGAAGCCTTCAAGGCGAAGGGTCTCGGCACCAGTGGCGACATCGTCATGATCACCGGCATCCTGGGCCAATCGCAATCCATCGATCGCGCGCGCGGCTTCAAGGAAGAACTGGCCAAGATTGCCCCAGGCATCAAGGTGGTCGGAGAGCAACCGGGCAACTGGGACCAGGGCGTCTCCACCACCGCCGCCGCCGGTTTGCTCACCAAGTTTGCGGGCAAGGTCAAGGGCGTGTACGCGCACGAGGACGCCATGATGGCGGGCGCAGTCGTCGCAGCGGAACGCGCCAATCTGAACCCGAGCACGATGGCCATGGTCGGGGTCGGCTGCGAGCCCATCGGCGTGTCCCTGATCAAGAGCGGAAAGATGTACGGGACGGTGAAGCAGTCCCCCATCGACGAGGCCCGCTACGCGATCGATAGCGCCGTCGCACTGCTCGATGGCAAGACGCTTGAGAAGACTCGCTACACCCCCATGCCCGCTGTCACGAGTGCGAACGTCGAGAAGGAATGCCAGCCTTGGCCCGCCCGATAGTTTGGGCTGGGTAACTCGCTCCCTTCCAGAGACGCGCAGCCCCGACTGGGTGGAGGTCTTTCGGGGCCGCGATCTGGTCTAATCGAAGCATGAAAGTGAAGTCACGTCATCGCGAGTTGCTTCGATCGCTGCTGCGAGTTCGGGAGGCGTTGTTGGGACAGTTCTCGGACCTCATGCGAGAGGCCGGCTTGACCGCTCAGCAACTGCGCATTCTGGCTTCGCTCGACAGCGAGGGTGAAATGGAACAGCGTCTTCTGAGTCAGACTTGCGTCATTCCAGGCCCCAGCATGGTGATCATCCTTCGGGGAATGATCAAACAGGACCTGGTCTACAAGAGAGACTTCGACGGTGATCAGCGACGCACGTTGGTCGGCCTTACCGAGAACGGCCGCGCGTTGATGAAAACTGTCAATCCGAAGATGGACGAAGTCTATGCGGCGGTCGGCAAACAAATCCCGCTGAAGAAGCTGCACGAAGCCACTGTCCTCATGGACGAGATCTACGAGCACATCAAGGGTTGACCCGCGCGAACGCGCACGACGGCCCGTTCGTGAATGCGAAGGGACACGACCTGACTATTGGTTGCTCCAGGTTCGACGAACAGTTGAGCAGTCGCCTGTCCGATGCCCGATGAGCTACCGGTCGCGAGCCGCACCGGATGGCTAAACGTTGTTCCAGGCCATCAACTCGACCTTGACGCTCAACCAGTTCCCCTTCACGAAGCTTCCGCCAGCTTCGAACGAACGGTCTGGTCGCCTCCCGCCAAGGGTCGGGAACGACGGTGATGCCACCACAGCCCAGCACCCCGTTCAACGTGCACCGTGTGGCGTCGATCGACGAACTAATCGCCTATGCGGCGGCGAGTCGCTATGTGGTCGAGAAGACGTGTCGGAGGAAGGACTCGAGCTTCCGCAGAAACAGCGTTGGTTGCACCTGCAGGGCTTCCGGCTGAGCGACGAACCCGCGGTGGCCCCGATCTGCTGGACCGAAGTCTACGTGGCCGCCGAATGCGCCGGGGTGGAACGCATGATGGACCGTCAACGCGGGCCGATCTGGCGGCTCATCGAGGACATCTACGGCGAACGGCTGGTCGAAGTCGGGCAGACTCTGCGCGTGCGCGTGGTACCCGCGGCCCTGACAGAAGGCCTGCAGGTCGAACCTGCCTCGAGCGTCGTCGAGGTTCGACGAACCTACAAGACCACTTCCGACAAGGTCGCTGAGGTGTCGGTCAACTTGTACCCCGCCGACAAGTTCAGGTTCAATGCGGCCGATGGCGTCGGCCAGCGGGCTCAGCAGGCGTGCCGCCTGCGCCACCCGGTCCGCCAGGGTCGAGCGCTGCAGCTCCACGCCTTCGCGTGCATAGATCTGGCACAGCCGGTACAGGGGCGTGTGGTCGCAATACTTGTTGACCAGAACGTGTGCGAACAGGCCGCTGCCAGCCACGCATCGATCGATGGGTCGGGTCGGCTCGGCGCAGGCGCCTGTGCTCGAACACGCGCAGCTCGAGCTTGTCGGTGGGCAGCTCGCGCAGCCGGCGGTGGCCCCAGCGGTGCCGGGCGAGGAAGCCGCTGATGGCGAGCATCATTCCAACGTCACGTCCCTCGAGCAGGCTCGCAAGAAGCGCAGGGCGCAACAGCGCACTGGCGTGCGGGAACTGCCGGACCACCTGCCGCGGCGCACCGTGGTGCACACGCCGCACAGCGGTTGTGACTGCGAAGCCTGTGGTCGCGGCCTGCGCGAGATTGGCCAGGACGTCTCGGAGGTGCTGGACTACGAGCCCGGCACCGTGCTGCAAGCCGCGCAAGCGAGCTTGGGACGAACGTGGCGCACGACAGGCACATGCCATCGCCGTCGCTCCATAGCAACTTGACCAGGTCGCCGCGGCGGCCGCGGAAGACGAAGACGTGGCCGGAGTACGGGTCCTCGGTGAGCGCGGTCTGCACCTTGGCTGCCAGCGTGTCCATGCCGCAGCGCATATCGGTCACGCCGCCGGCCAGCCATACCCGGGTGCCAGCGCGCGGGCCGATCATGTGCTCTGGCGCATCGCGCGCAGGACGCTGCACAGGCTGTCTTCGTCGACAGCACCACGCAGGCGCAATTGCGCGCCGGCGAATTCCAGCTCAATGACGCCGCAGCGCGGCGTCGGTCTCGACGGCGGCGGCGTTGGCCCGGTTGAAGTGGCCATCGTCATGACCTCGGCGGCCGGCGCGATCTGCACCGGCGACAGCACCGCCGCCGTCGTGCCGCATGCAGCTCGAATGTGCTCCCTGCGCCACTTGAACAGCATGTTGGCGTTGATGCCGTTGCGCATCGCGATCGCCGACACGGATGCACCCGGCTCCAAGCTCTGTTGCACCAGCTCCTGCTTGAACGCCCGGTCGTGATGCCGCCGGCTTGCATTCTGCGAGTCCTGCTCCCTCTTCATGGTGTGCACCGTCCTGTGAACTGACCCCCAAAACCTGGACGAATCTAGGGAAATGGGATGATCAGGTACACAGACAAACAGAAGCTCGACGCAGTCAAGGCCTATAGGAAGGGAAGTGGCGGCTTGCTCGCGACGGCAGCAGCCTGCGCTCGAAAACATGGCTTCTGGGACTTTCGCACTCTATTTGGTGACACCAGCCAGTGGTGCGAGCAAATACAGTGCCAGAACGCAGAAATAGAGTGCCGAACTGGATTGACTGATCTCCTCGACGCTCGAGGCCGTTGATTTGTCGACTGCAGATTAGGCGCGAGCCGTGCGGTCGCCGCAGGAAGGCCGCCTTGGCTTCCTTCGGGTTCACTTCGAGGAACTTCGTCAGGAGCTGGTAATGTGGACGGCCAGACGTGATCAGCACGTACAAGTCCGGGGGCACCCTTCGGATCCCAGGGAGTTCATCGGGCCGGCTTTGGCAGCCGTTCCGCCGGCCTTTCCGCATTGGCCGAGGCTGTCCAGCGCGTACGCGTCGAAATCGGCGCCGACCGCCTGCTGCACATTTCGCCGCTGAGCGCTCTGCCCGATGACATCGAGCCGCGCAAGACCCGGTAGGCCGTGTTCCAGCGCATCGGCGACGTGCAGCTGCCCGGTATCCTGATGGAAGTCGATGTGGCCACCCAATTCAGCGAAGCGGTCCTCGCCCGCCGTACCGACTCCACCGACGAACTTTTCGCCTTGTACGGCGCACGCCTAGCGCACGGCACCGACAACGACGCCAAGGGCGTCAGCACCATGATTCCCGGGATCGCACCGAAGATGCGATCATCACAACGCGGCCGTTGGCGCGACGAGATGCTGGCGATATCCGGCTCGCACGGACCGCTGACGACATCGTGCTGGCTTGGAACAGGTCCGCGTCGCCGCCTGAAATCCGAGGACGAGGAGCCTGGGCGGCGAGTGAACGCCGCAAGAGGCCTGCGGCTCGAACTTGACGCCCAGTCAGCTGGATTCGAGATAACGCCGCACCAGCGGCACCACGGAGGCCGAGATGGCATGGAATGGGATGTCGGACAGTCCATGCGCACACACGACCTTCATCCGCGACAGCCACGCCGAGAAATGCACGTCGGCCTCCTCTTTGCTCTTCGCCCCCAGATCCACGAATTGGCATAGCTCTCCGACCTCGGCGGGATCCAGTCCGACGCGGGCAAGTTCATTCCTCAGGGAAAGAAGATCACCCGCACGCACTTGGCTCCTTGCAAGAACAGGTGGATTTGGAATCGAGCCGACGGACGTCTCGGAGCTTCCAGATGCCGGTTTCGTCATGAGACCTCCAGAATCTTGTTCATCGCGGCAAGTCTGCTGCCAATTGGCACAACAGTGAACCGGTGCCGACCCTAGCGGTCAGCGCGACCGCCACGTCCGCCGAAATGCTTCGACAACGCCGCGGCCAGCTCGCCCACGATTCCGCGCCGGAACATCAGGACGCACACCATGAAGACGCAGCCCATGACGACCGTGCTCCAGGCGCCGGCACCAGAAAGGTATTTCTGCAACGCCACGACCACGGTCGCGCCCACCACCGGGCCAAGGAGCGTTCCCACGCCGCCGAGCAGCGTCATCAGGATCACCTCGCCCGACGCATGCCAATGGACATCGCCCAGCGTCGCGACCTGGAAGACCAGCGCCTTCGTCGAACCCGCCAGGCCCGACAGCGCGGCGGACAGGACAAAGGCCAGCAGCTTGTAGCGATTGACTTGATACCCCAGCGACATGGCTCGGGCTTCGTTCTCCCGGATCGCGCGCAGCACCTCGCCGAAGGGCGAATGAATGGCTCGATGGATCAAGGCGAAGCCGCCCACCGACACGCACAGCACCAAGTAGTACATGGCGGTATCGCTGGCAAGGTCGATGATGCCGAATAGCTTGCCCCTGGGCACGTTCTGCATGCCATCCTCGCCCCCAGTGTAGGGGGACTGCAGCGCCACGAAGTAGACCAGCTGCGCCAGGGCCAGCGTGACCATCGCGAAGTAGATCCCCTGCCGGCGGATTGCCAGGCCGCCCATCAGGGCGCCCAGCACGGCTGCAGCCAGCACTCCCGCGGCGATCCCCGTTGCCGGGCCCAGGCCAATCGCGCTGCAAAGGTAGGCCGTGACATAGGACGCGCTGCCAAAGAAGGCCGCATGCCCGAAGGACAGCAGCCCGCCGAACCCGAGGAGCAGGTTGAAGGCCGAGGCGAACAGCGCATAGCAGAGCACCTTCATCACAAAGACGGGATAGACGGTTGTCTGGAAGGGCACCGCGAGCGCAAGGAGAACCGCGAACGCCAAAATGAACCAGACCGGCCGGATCGAGGAAGCCGATGCGACGTCGAGCGCGTCCAAGGGCCGATCGACAAGGAGGGACGTCTTCATGTTCATCACGCCGTCTTTCCAAAAAGTCCCGCCGGACGCCACATGAGCACGATGACCATGATGACGAAAATCGTAATGGCCGAGGCCTGCGGGTAGACAATCTTGCCCAGCGCCTCGATCATTCCCAGACCCAGCCCGGTCAACACCGCGCCGCCGATGGAGCCCATGCCGCCGATCACAACGACCGCGAAGACGACGATGATCAGATTTGATCCCATCAAGGGACTGACCTGGAACACCGGGGCCGCCAGCACGCCGGCAAAGCCTGCCAACAGCACGCCGTAACCGTAAGTCAGCGTGATCATCAGGGGCACGTTCACCCCGAAGGCCTTGAGCAGCTTGGGGTTCTCCGTCCCCGCCCGTAGGTAGGCGCCGAGCTTCGTCCTTTCGATGCCCCACCAGGTCAATGCGCACAGACCGAGCGAGGCGAAGACCACCCAGATCCGGTACTTGGGCAGCACCATCCGCAGCTCATCGATGCGCATCGGGCCGGAAAGCGCCTCCGGCACGGCATAGCTTTGGCCGGCCGTGCCATACCACTGGCTAAACAGCCCTTCCAAGACCAGTGCCAAGCCAAAGGTGAACAACAGGCCGTACAGGTGGTCGAGCTTGTACAAGCGGCGCAGCATGCTGGTCTCGACCAGAATGCCGAAAGCGGCCACGACGACTGGCGCGAGCAACAGCGCGAGCCAGTAGTTGATCTGCAGATCCGGCTGACCGATCCAGCCGCCAAGCTGCGTCATGGCGATCCATGCAACGAAGGCGCCGAGCATGTAGAGCGCCCCGTGCGCGAAGTTGATGACGTTCAGCAGGCCAAAGATGATGGCCAGCCCCAGGCTCAACAAGGCGTAGAACGATCCGTTGATCAGTCCCAGCGTGAGTTGGGCCGCCAGAGCCTGAGGGCTCATGCTTATGAGTGCATCCATGGGAAGATTTCTCCGTTCAAGTATTGGTCGGCAGGTGCACTCAGACCGCCAGTAGCGAACCCAGCAGTTCCTGCTTCTCGTCTAGCTCTGCGCGTTGGATCACCTCGATCACCCGCCCCCCCTCGATCACATAGTGCCGGTCGGCGAGCGGCGCTGCGAAGGTGAAGTTCTGCTCCACCAGGACGATCGTGTAGCCCTTGGCTCGCAGATCCACGATCACGTCGGCAAGGCGATCGACGATGACGGGCGCCAATCCTTCGGTGATCTCGTCCAGCAGCAGCAGTCGGGCGCCGGTCAGGAGGATGCGGGCCAGCGCGAGCATCTGCTGCTCACCCCCCGAAAGCCTCGAGGCCGGACTCCTGGCGCGCTCCTTGAGATTGGGAAACATCCGATAGATATCGTCCAGGTGCATGCCACCGTCGCGGATGCGCGGCAGCAACGTCAGGTTCTCTTCGGTGCTGAGGCCGGCGAAGATGCCCCGCTCCTCCGGGCAGTAGCCGATCCCCAGGTGGGCGACGCGATGGTCCGCCTCGGCCATGGCGTCGCGGCCGCCGATCTCGACGATTCCCGCGCGCCTGTCCGTCATGCCGAGGATGGCGCGCAAGGTGGTGGTGCGGCCCGCGCCGTTGCGGCCAAGCAGGGTCACAACCTCGCCTTGCGCAACGTCGAAGTCGATGCCATGCAGCACATGCGATTCCCCATACCAGGCGTTCAGACCGCGGACCTTCAGCATCGCCGGTTTCGAGTGGTTTTCCATGGTGACTCCTAGCGCGCGGACTTGCCCATGTAGGCTTCGACGACCCGCGGATCGCCGGAGACCGCCTGGTAGCTTCCCTCGGCCAGCACCGCGCCGCGCTGCAGGACCGTGATGCGGTCGGCAATGCGGGACACCACGTTCATGTTGTGCTCAACCATGAGGATGGTCCGGTTCTCTGAAACCCGCTTGATCAGGTCCATCACGCGGCCGACGTCTTCGTGGCCCATGCCCTGCGTCGGTTCGTCCAGCAGCAGGAGTTCCGGCTCCAGCGCGAGGGTGGTGGCGATCTCTAGCGCGCGCTTTCTTCCGTACGGCAGCGAGACGGTCTGCGAATCGGCAAACTTCTCGAGGCCCACGTCCTCAAGAAGTTGCATGGCACGCCCGTTGAGCGCGTCGAGGCTTCGGCGCGAGCGCCAGAAACAGAAGGACGAACCCAAACGGCGCTGCAGGGCGATCCGCACGTTCTGCAGCACGGTCATGTGAGGAAACACGGCCGAGATCTGGAACGAGCGCACGATGCCCAGGCGGGCGGTGGCGGCCGGATCGGCGCGCGTGATGTCCTGCCCCTTGAACAGCACCGCCCCCCCCGAGGGGGCCAGAAACTTCGTGAGCAGGTTGAACATGGTGGTCTTGCCGGCGCCGTTCGGCCCGATCAAGGCATGGATGTCCCCGCGCCGAACTTGCAGCGACACTCCGTCCACCGCCACGAAACCCTTGAACTCCTTGCGGAGGCCCCGGGTTTCCAGCAACACTTCGACAGCGGCGGCGGCCATTAGAGCCCCCCCATGCACAGGTACTTGATCTCGAGGTAGTCCTCTATCCCGTACCGCGATCCCTCGCGGCCCAAGCCGCTCTCCTTGATGCCGCCGAAGGGCGCGACCTCGGTCGATATGAGGCCTTCGTTGATCCCCACCATGCCGTATTCGAGCGCCTCTGCCACGCGCCATACCCGCCCGATGTCGCGACCGTAGAAATAGGAGGCCAGGCCGAACTCGGTGTCGTTGGCCATCGCCACCACTTCCTCTTCGGTGCGGAATCGAAAGAGCGGTGCCACGGGGCCGAAGGTCTCTTCCCGGAAGATCTGCATGTCGGGGGTTGCATTGGCGATCACGGTCGGCTCGTAGAAGTTGCCGCCCAGCGCGTGCAGCTTGCCGCCGATCAGCACGCGGCCGCCCTTGCGAGTGGCATCGTCCACATGCTCCTGCACCTTCGCGACCGCCTTGTGGTCGATCAGCGGTCCGATCTGCGTTTTCACATTGGTGCCAGGGCCGACGTGCAGGTCCGCCACGGCCGCCGAGAGCTTTGCCGCAAAGGTCTCGTAGACGCCCTCCTGCACGAACAGGCGGTTGGCGCACACGCATGTCTGGCCGGCGTTGCGAAACTTGGAGACGATCGCCCCCTTCACGGCGGCGTCGAGATCGGCGTCGTCGAAGACGATGAAGGGTGCGTTGCCGCCCAACTCCATTGAGGTCTTCTTCACGGTCTTCGCGCACTGGGCGAGCAGCATCTTGCCGATCTCGGTGGAACCGGTGAAGCTGAGCTTCCGCACGACCGGGTTGGACGTGAGCTCCCCCCCGATCGCGCTGGCTTCCCCAGTGACGCACGAAAGCACGCCCGCGGGCACGCCGGCGCGCTCTGCGAGCACGCACATGGCGAGCGCCGTGAATGGCGTCTGGCTGGCGGGCTTGATGACCATAGTGCAACCGGCGGCGAGCGCCGGTCCGGCCTTGCGCGTGATCATCGCGGCGGGGAAGTTCCAGGGCGTGATCGCCGCGCACACGCCGATCGGTTGCTTGATGACCACGATCCGCTTGTCGGCGGCATGCGCGGGGATGGTGTCGCCGTAGACGCGCTTGCCCTCTTCCGCGAACCATTCGATGAAGGACGCAGCATAGGCGATTTCGCCGCGGCTCTCCACCAGGGGCTTGCCCTGCTCCGCCGTCATCAACGCGGCCAGGTCTTCCTGGTGCGCGATGAGCAATTCGAACCAGCGGCGTAGGATGGCCGCGCGCTCCTTGCCAGTGCGGGCGCTCCACGCGGGTCCGGCGGCCTGCGCGGCATCGATGGCGCGGCGCGTTTCCGCTGCCCCCATCCGGGGCACGCTGCCGAGGGTGCCCCCCGTGGCCGGGTCCGTCACGGCGATGGTCTTGCCATTGTCTGCCGGGGCCCATGCGCCGCCCACGAAGGCTTGCTCGCGCCAGAGGGAAGCGTCTTTCAGTTTCAAGGTCGTCATGTCTTGTTCGGTCGTTTGTGTAAAGGCAGGGCGGCGGATGCGGATCAGGTCGCGGCGCCGGACGCGAGGGCGTCACGCAGCTTGAAGCGCATGATCTTTCCGGAACCGGTGCGCGGGATCGCCTGCACGAATTCGATGGTCTGCGGCACCTTGTAGGCGGACAGCAGTTGCGCGCAGTGCGCGCGGATCGCCTCGGCGTCCGCCGCCTGTCCGTCCCTGAGGACGACACAGGCCACGGGCACTTCGCCCAAGTGCGGATGCGGCATGCCGACCGCCGCGCAGTCGAGCACCGCCGGGTGCGACAAGACCGCGTCTTCCACCTCCGCGGGCGCGATGTTCTGCCCCCCGCGGATGATCAGTTCCTTCAGCCGGCCGGTAATGGTGATGAATCCGTTTTCATCGCTTTCCGCCAAGTCGCCCGTGTGATACCAGCCGTTGGCCAGCGCCTGCGCCGTCTCCATGGGCTTGTTGAAATAGCCCTGCATGACGTTGGGGCCGCGCACGATCAGTTGGCCTTCCGAGCCAAAAGGAACGTCTTTTCCTTCCTGGTCGACGATGCGGGTCGCCAGCCCGGGCAATGGAACGCCACAGGACCCCATCCTGCGCGTGGCGCCGGGACAGTTCAAGGTGACCATGGTCGAGGTCTCGGTGATGCCGTATCCGTCGAGCAGCGGCGTCCCGAAGAAGGCCTCGAAGTCACGGTTGAGCGCCGCAGGCAGGATGGCGCCAGCCGACAGGAAATGGCGAACGCCCTCGACACGCGCCGCACCGCCGGACCGGGCGCCTTCCAGCAGATAGTGGAACATCGTCGGCACGCCCGGCATCAACGTATAGCGTGCGCTCGCCAAGCGCTTCATGACCTCCTGCGTGGAGAACTTCTCCATCAGGAATTCGGTCGCGCCGACCGCCAACACGCCCAACACGCAGAGGTTGAGCGCGTAGGAGTGGAACAGGGGAAGCGGCGAGAGCAGAACGTCGTTCTCATGAAGCCCGGCGATCGGCGCCCACGAGGCCGCCACAACCCACAGCATGCTGTGCTGCGACAGCATCACGCCCTTGGCGCGTCCCGTCGTCCCCGAGGTGTAGACGAGGAAGGCCGTCGCATGGACGTCTTCAGGGTCCCGCGGGTTCGACCGCGCAGCGCTCTGCGCGAGCAGCGCCAGCGACAACTGGTCGGTTGGGTCGTCGCTTCCGGCGACGATGACCCGCGTCAGCGCGGGCAGTTCGCCGCGCAGCCGCTCGATCAGTGGCAGATGGCGGACGCCGACGATGATGGCCTTGCAGCCGGCGTCCTGGAGCCGGTAGCGCACCTCCGCCTCCGCGGCCTCGTGGCTGATGGGCACGCTCACCGCGCCCGCTCGCGCGATGGCCACGCAGGCTAGCACCCAGTCGACTGAGTTGGGCAGCATGATGGCCACCGTGTCACCGGCTTCGATCCCCCTGTCCTGAAGATGGCCTGCGACCGCGGCGCTCTGAGACGCCAGTTGCCCGTACGTCAAGGAAGCGCCAAAAGAATCCTCGAACGCAAGTTTGGTGGGCTGCCGCTCGCCGTGCCGGCGAATCAATGCGCCAATGGGCGCAATCAGATCGGTACGAATCATTGCTGTCTCCTGCCTCGGTCGCTGGTCACTCTCAACTGGGCTTCAGACCATGCTGAAGCCGCCGCTCACGCTAACGACCTGCCCGGTGATCCATCCGCCTTCTTCGGAAGCTAGGAGCACGGCAAGCGGTGCCACATCCTTGGGCTGACCCAGGCGGCGCAGTGGGTAGAGTTTTGTCAGCTTGTCGCGGTTGGCCGTGATGAATTCGGGATCGTGCGCCGTTTCAATCAGGCCAAGGGCCAGGGTGTTCGCCGTCAGCCCAGCGCGGGTCTCTCGCGCAACGGACTTCATCAAGGCAATGTTGCCCGCGCGTGCAGCGGCCGCGATCGCCAATCCCGACTCACCAACGCGAGAAGAATCGCCAACGATCGTGATGATTCGCCCGGCACCGCTTTTCGCCTCGAGGTGCGGCAAAGCCGCGTGGGTGCAATTGATCGTGCCGTAGAGGCAGACGTCGATCTGTCGCTTCCACTCCTCAGGGGTCGAGTCACCGAATCTCTTGCGGATCACCAGGCCCGCATTGTTCACGAGGATGTGGAGTCCACCGAACTCTTCCACCGTCTGGGCGACCATGGCCCTGACGGCCTCGATGTTGGAGATATCACATCCGATGGCAAGTGCCTTGCCCCCCCGCTCGCGGATCTCGGCGACCACCGACTCCGCCCCAGCCTTGGAGCCATGGTAGTTCACCACGACTGCGGCGCCCTCCGCAGCCAGACCCACCGCGATTTCCCGGCCGACGTCGCGCGCACCGCCAGTGACGAGTGCGACCTTGTCTTGAAGTCCCAGTTTCATATTCATTCCTTCGTTGAAGTTGCGAGCGAATCGGCGTGGACGAGCCGGTAGATCCGCTCAGGGGTGATGGGAAGTTCGACGATGTCGACGCCCAAGTGTGAAAGTGCATCCGCGACCGCATTGGCGATCGCGGCCGGCGAGCCGATGGTTCCGCCCTCGCCCATGCCGCGGAAGCCGCCGAGGGTGTTCGGCGCGACGGTGGGCAGGTGGATCAGGTCCAGGTTGGGGACCTCGGGCGCTGACGGAACGAGGTAGTCCACCAAGCTGGCGGTGAGCAGCTGCCCGTCGCCGTCGTAGACCACTTCCTCCAGCAGCGCCGCACCGACGCCCTGGGCCAGCGCGCCACGCGTCTGCCCGGTCACGATCATCGGGTTGATGACGCGGCCGCAGTCCTCGGCGATCACGTAGCGCTGGATGTGGACGGCGTAGGTCTCAGGATCGATCTCGACCTGGACCATATGCGTGGCCGAACTCGTCGTTCCGGTCACGGGGTCGTACATGCGCGTGACGCACAGCTCCTCGCGCGCCTCGGGCGGCAGGCGGCCCATCTGTGAGTAGAGCGCATGCGCCAGTTCCTTGAAGGTCAGCGACGAATCGGAGAGGCGGATGCGGATGACGCCCTCCACGATCTCCAGGTCCTGCGGCGCGGCGTTGAGCAGATGACCGGCCACGCGTAGCATCCGCTCCCGCAGTTCCCGCGCGGCGAGGATGCCGGCGCCGCTGCTGATGACCGCGGTGCGGCTTGCATAGCTCCCGGTCCCGTGAGGCACGGCGGCGCTGTTGCCCGTTACCACCCGTACGTGCTCAATGCGTGCGCCAAGTTCGTCAGCCAGGACCTGCGCCAGCGTGGTTTCGTGCCCCTGCCCATGCGAAGAACATCCGAAGGCCGCGGTAACCGCCCCCGTGGAATCGAGTTGGATGACGCAGGTGTCCGTGCCGGTGTTGATCGGCATTCCGGGCGAGGCGGCAATCCGCGAGCCGATGCCCGACAACTCGGCATAGCAGGCCACGCCGATGCCGACCCAGCGCCCTTCGGCACGGGCCTTAGCCTGCCGCGCGCGTGTCTGCGCATAGTCGAAGCGATCGACGGCCGCCTCCAGGCCTTCCATAAAAGCGGATTGGTCCCACACGATGCCGACCACCGTCCGGTACGGAAACTCTTCTGGCTTCACGAGGTTGCGCCGGCGCATCTCGACGGGATCCAGGCCCGCCTTCGCGGCGGCCATGTCCATGAGCCGCTCCATCACGAAGGTCGACGTGGGCCGCCCGACGCCCCGGTAGGGCCCGCTCGTGGACTTGGGCGTCGTGACGCCGCGCACATGACCTGCGTAGCACGGTACTCGGTAGGGGCCGGGCAGGAAGCTGATCACCTGCACCGGCTCGATGCCGGCCGTCCACGGATAGATGGAGTAGGCCCCGACGTCGCCGATCACCTCCGCGCGCAGGCCGCATATCTGGCCCTCCTCGTCGAAGGCGAGTTCCGCGGCAACCCGTTCGTCGAAGGCTTGGCTGGTCGACAGCAGATCCTCGAGCCGATCGCCGGTCCACTTCACGGCCCGCCCGACCTGCCGCGCAAGCGCGCTGACCAGCATCTCTTCCTGGTAGAGCGAGGTCTTGCCGCCGAAGCCGCCGCCGACGTCCGGCGCGATCACCGTCAGTCGGTTGCCCGGCATGTCTAGCAGGTCCGCCAGAGCGTCGCGGATGATGCCGGGCACCTGGCTGGAGGTATAGAGCGTCAGCGCGTCACGTCCCCGATCGTATTCGGCCAGGTAGCTACGCGGCTCCATCGCCATCGAGGTCTTGCGGTGGAAGCGGAAACGGGCCGACACGCGCATCGGCGCATCGCGGAACGCCGCATCCACCTCGCCCTTGGCGAAGGTCCGCTCCACCAGCACGTTGCTCACCAAGCCAGCATGGAGCAGCGGCGCGCCGGGTTTGCAGGCCTCCTCGGGGTCGGTGCAGGCCGGCAGAGGCTCGTAGTCGACCTCGATCGCGTCTCGGGCATCCTCGGCGAGGTAGCGACTATCGGCCAGCACGGCCACTATCGGTTCGCCGACAAAGCGCACCACCTCGTTCGCGAGGGCATGGATGGGTGTGGGTTGGTAGCCGGCCATCCGCGACGTAGCCAGTGCCGGCTTGACGCCTGCGGCAATGTCACGCCAGACATAGATGCCGCGTACCCCCGGCATGGTCCGCGCCGCCTCGGCGCGCACGGCCAGGATGCGTGCGTGCGGCTGGTCGCTGCGTAGCAGCGCCAAGTGCAGCGCATGGGCATGCGGCAAGTCGTCGACATAGCGCCCGGCGCCGGTGAGCAGGCGGGCGTCCTCGACGCGTCGCACGGGCTTGCCGACGAGCTTGTCACCCGCCTGCGGGCTCAGCCTCGTCTCTGCGTGGTCCGGGCTGGCCAGATCACTCATAGCACTTCGCCCCCTTGCGCAATTCGTCCCACTGTTGCGCATCGTGGCCGAACAAGACCGTCGCGCCCGCAGCCTGGATCTTCCTGATTTCCTGCAGCGACTGGGTGGCCGCGTCCGGGTCCCAGGTGTTGCGCGGCATGATCTCTTGGTCGAGGTTCGCGCGCAGCGCGACCGCGTCGGCGGTCAACAGGAAGCTTCCGTCCCGGTCGAGCCCGACCATAGCGCCGAGCGTACCCGGCGTATGCCCCGGCAGCGGCAACAGCACCAGGCGCCCATCCCCGAACACGTCGCGCTGCGCCTCGATGGCGTCGGTGGGCATCGGGTGCTGCCAGTCTGCCGGGATGTAGCCGCGCTGCACCGCATCCGCGCCCTGCGCCGCCTCCAGTTCCTTCGCGTGGCAGATAACGCTCGCGCTTCGGAAGAACTCGTTGCAGCCGCAGTGGTCTGAATGGAAGTGGGAGTTGACGACCACATCCACGTCATCGGGCGCAAGGCCCAGTTCCGCCAGCCCGGAAATCACGTTCTCGTGGGGCGCACCGATCGGCACCATGGCCTTGGCCATCGTGCCCCATCGCGATGCGGCGTCCTCGACGGTGCTGGGGTGACAGCCCGTGTCGAACAGGACGTTGCCCTGCGCATGGCGCAGCAGAACGCAGGACACCGGCAGGTCGATAGTCTCGGCGCGATCGGCGGCGGGAAGGTAGACGCTCTTGCGCATTCGCAGGCGGCCGCCGTTCAATATGTGCATCTTCATGGGGTTGTCTCCTCGGTGCCCAGTGCGCCATCGGCGGCTGCAGTGCGCAGGGCGTTTCTTGCGGTCACGCAGACCTTGACGGCTTCTACGATGCCTTGGTAGCCGGTGCAGCGACAGAGGTTTCCAGACAGCGCGTCACGAATCTCCTGCTCGGTGTCGAGTGCACACTTCTGCAGGGCGTCCGCGCAGGTGGCCAGCATTCCCGGCGTGCAGAAACCGCACTGCAAGCCGTGGTGTTCGCGAAAAGCCTCCTGCAGCGGGCTCAGCGCGTCGATGGAGCCCATGCTCTCGACAGTACGGATCTCGGTGCCGTTTGCCCGCACAGCCAGCATCAGGCAAGAGCGCACGCTATCGCCGTCGACCATGACGGTGCAGGCGCCGCACACGCCGTGCTCGCAGCCCACGTGGGTGCCCGTCAGGCCGAGCCGCTGACGCAGGAAATCGGACAGCAGCATGCGCGGTTCGACCTCATGTTCTTCCACCTTGCCGTTGACGAGCATCCATACTGGATGCAGCTTCACGCCACGTTCGTTCATGCCAACCTCCTTTCGGTGCGGCCCCGGGCCTTCTGGATACAGCGCCTGACCAGTACCGACGCCAGGTGGCGGCGGAATGCCGGCGACGCATGCAGGTCCTCGCTCGGCTCCAGGCCGCTGCAAGCGGCTTGCACGGCACGCTCCACCACGTCGTCGCCCAGATCGCTTCCCTTGAGCACGTCTTCGGCCTCGTGAGAACGCAGCGGCGTATCCCCCACGCCCATCATCGCTACGCGCGCGTCGCGCACCTTGCCATCGGACACATCGAGCAGCACGCCGGCCGCAGCCAAAGCGAAGTCGCCCGCACGCCGAGAGAATTCCTCGAAGCCCCAGCCGTTGTGGCGCATGCCAGGCAATTCGATGCGCACCACCAGTTCGTCCTCGTCCAACACCGTGGACAAAGGGCCGATGAAGAAGTCGTGCGCCGACACGGATCGCTCGCCGCGCGCCGAACTGATTGCGATCTGTGCGTCCAGCAACCTGACGAGCATCGGCAGCTCTGCCGCGGGATCGGCGTGCGACAGGCTGCCGCCGATGGTTCCGCGATTGCGGATCGCCAGGTGCGCGACATGCCGCATCGTCTCCGGGATCACCGGGAAGCGAGCCGCCACCAGCGCGGAGGTCTCCAACTCGCGATGCCGGGTCAGCGCGCCGATTGACAGGCCGCCATCCTTGCGCTGGCGCACGTAGTCCAGTTCCAGCAGCCGGCTGACGTCGACGATCAGCGCCGGCCGCACCACGCGGAAGTTCAGCATGGGACCCAGGCTCTGGCCGCCGGCCATCACCTTCGCCTCGCCCTTGTTAGCGGCGAGCACCTCGACGGCCTCGGCCACCGAGTCGGGACAACAGTAATCAAAGGGAGCGGGCTTCATATCGATGCCTGCATCTCAGCGGCCCTGGAACCGGGGTGCGCGCTTGTCCGCGAAGGCGGCCCGGCCTTCGCGGTAGTCATCGCTACCAGCGGCTGCCTCGATCTGGCGCTCGGCATGCGCGAGGTCCAACGCCCCGGTGCCCATGGCCATACCGTTGAGCAGCGCCTTGGCGCCGGCGATGCTGAGCGGCGCGTTGCCGGCCAGCGACCTGGCGAAGTCGCGTGCGGCGGCCATCGGGTCGACGGGCACGGAGGGGGAGGCTTCAGCGCCGCGCAGCCGTTGCCACCAACTGGCTGCCTTTGCGCTGCTGCCGCTCACCTGATCCACGAAGCCGTTGAGCAATGCTTCGTCAGCGCTGAAGCGCTGCGCGCCGAAGAGGATTTTCTTGGCCATGGGCAGGCCGACCAGGGACAGGAGTTTTCGCGTACCGCGCACCCCGTAGACTATCGAGAGCCGCGCCGCAGGAATGCCGAAGATCGCCCCCGCGGATGCGTAGCGGAAGTCGCAAGACATGGCTAGGTGCGCGCCGCCGCCCAGGCAATATCCCCGCAGCACCGCGATGGTCGGCTTGCCGATGTCGGCGATGGCGTCGCAGCAGGCGTCCACGGCTACTTCGTAGGCCGTGGCCTGAGCTGCGTCGCCACGCACCTTCTCGAACTCGGGGATGTCTGCACCCGAACAGAAATCATCGCCGGCGCCAGTGAGGATGATTGCGCGCACTTTCGGGTTGCGCGCCAGCGACCCCATGATGGCGGGGAAGGCCTTCCACATGTCATAGGTCATGGCATTGCGACTGCCCGGGCGGTTCAGGGTGACCACCGCGATCTCGTCCGAGATCCAGACCTTCACCTGCTCCGAGGTCAGCACGTCCATGACGGCATCGTTGTGTGCCTCGGTCGACGCGGCGGCTGGTGCGTGGCTGGCCACCGGAACTGGCGCAGCAACCTGCGCCGGACCTGGCTCAGGGGCCACCTGCGCCACCGACGCAGCAGACGGCGCTGCAAGCTCCAGCATGTCCAGGCCACTGCCGGCAGACGCTTGAGATCCATCACCTTTCCGGCCATTGACCTGTTTCGCGAAGAGGTCGAAGAACTCGTCGGCCGACTTCCTGGCGGCCGCATCGATCATTCGCGAGCCCAGTTGCGCGAGTTTGCCGCCCAGGTTGGCCTTCACCGTGTATCTCAGCAGCGTCAGTTGCGGCTCGAACGCCTCCAGAGAAACGCTGATGTCGGCCTTCGCGAAGCCGGCCGCTCCACCAGACCCCTCGCCCGTCAAGGTGTAGCTGCGTGGCGCCTGGATGTCGGACAGCGTCACCTTGCCGGTAAACCGCGCCTTGATCGGCCCTACCTTGCTCACCACCGTCGCGCTGAACGCATTGTCGGCAGTGCGCTCCAGCGCTTCGCACCCGGGAATGCTCGCCTGCAGAACCATGGGATCGTTCAACGCATCCCAGACGGTCTCACGCGAGGCCTTGATCCGCGCTTCGCCTAACATCTCCATGTGACTACCTCGTACCTAGCAAATAGTTCAAGTGGCTCATCCCGCGATGGCCTGAAGGACCGCGCGGACTTCGTCCGGAATGGGAACCGGTCGACTGGTTGCGCGGTCGACATAGACGTGAACGAACTGGCCGACCGCCGACGCTTGGTCCGCCTCGTTGCGGAACAGCGCGATCTCGTACCGCACGCTGCTGCGACCCAGTTGCGCGACCTTTATGCCCACGTGGACGTCGTCGGGAAAACCGATAGAGGAAAAGAAGGTGCATTGGGTCTCTATGACCAGTCCGACGATCTCGCTCTTCGCAATGTCGAGCACCCCGTTCGCAATGAGATGACGATTGACGGCACTGTCGAAGAACGCGTAGTACACGACGTTGTTCATGTGCCCGTAGGAATCGTTGTCGCCCCACCTCGTGGGCATACAGGCAAGACTTCGATATGCAGCCCGAGACGTCGGGGCCTTCTTCTCGCTCACAGGACCTCCGAATAGATGGCAGCGGCATCACGCTCGGTGAGTTCCCGCGGATTGTTGACAAGAAGCCGCGTCTGCTTCATCGCATCCGATGCGAGCGCGCCAACGTGTTCCGACCTGATGCCGACGTCGCGAAGCGTGACGGGCAAGCCAACCGACGCCGCCAGTGCGCCGACATAGTCAACAAACGCTTCGGCTTTCTGTGCCTCGCTTCCCTGGACGCCTGGCCGAACGATCTCGACGAGATCGGCATACTGCTTTTGCGCGGCCGGCAGATTGAACCTGGCCACCGCCGGGAGCACCAGTGCGTTCGACAGACCGTGAGGCACATGGAACTGCGCGCCGATCGGGTAGGCCAGCGCGTGCACGGCGGCGACTGGCGCATTGGCGAAGGCAATGCCGGCCAAGCAAGCGCCCAGAAGCATGTCTTCTCTAGCCTGCAAGTCCTTGCCGTCCTCGCACGCCTTGTGCAGTGAGCGAGAGAGCAGCCGCAGCGCGTCCTTAGCCAAGCAGTCGGAAATCGGATTCTTCAATCGCTTGCTCGTGTACGCCTCGATGGCATGGACCATGGCGTCGATGCCCGTGGCTGCCGTGACGTGAGGCGGCAAACCCAGCGTCAATTCAGCATCGAGCAACGCCAGGTCGGGCAACAGAACAGGAGAGACAACGCCCTTTTTCTCACCTTTCCCGGTTGTCACGATGGAAATAGGGGTCACTTCGGAGCCGGTGCCTGCGGTCGTCGGCACCAGGATCAGCCGCAGCCGCGGTCCCTTTGCCAGGCCGATACCGTAGACCTCGGAAAGACTCTCGCCACTGGACGCTAGAAGCGCGGCGAGCTTCGCCACATCCATCGAGCTACCCCCTCCAAATCCGATGACGCAATCGGCGTTCGCCGATCTGGCCGCGGCAGCCGTTGCGTGGATCACGGTCTCCGGCGGATCGGCCTGCACGTCGCAGAACAGCGCGGCCGGAATGCCCGCCTTGTCGAATCCGTTCAGCGTCGGCTGAAGGATTCCTGACCGCAGCAGACCTGCGTCGGTAACGATCAGGACGGACCGGCATTCCATTGCCGCCACCTTGTCAGCAAGCCTGACGGCGCCGCCGCGGGAGACGCTAAGCGTCCGACCTGTTGAGAACTCAAAATCTTGCATAGTGCGCTGCCCTCTCGTTCCTTGCATTATTAGACCGACTAGCCGATCATGCAAGCACAATTTGCCGACCGACCGTCTTCTGAGCGACACAGGTAGACTGTCATGACGCCCTCTTCAACTGCTGGATGCTTCTCGCCACCTCATGGCTCCATCGACCGCTCTCAAACCAACCAAGCGCCCCGCCCGTCACGCACAGCGAGCTACTTCTCGTGTGAGGGCCAGTCCAACGGAACGCAATTGTTCTGTTGGTCGCACTATTGATGTCATTGGCGATGGGTGGAGCTTCATGGTTCTGCGGGAGTGCTATTTCGGTGTGAAGCGCTTCGAACAATTCAAGGACATCCTCGGACTTCCGCGTACTACGCTCTCCGACCGGCTTCGCAAGCTCACAGCCATGGGCTTGTTGCGGCAAGTGCAGTACACGGACAAGCCTCCGCGCTTCGAGTACCACCTCACGCGGGTCGGCATAGATCTGTATCCGGTCATGCTGGCGTTGATGAGTTTTGGCGACAAGTGGCTCGGTGGGCGCAAGAAAAAGCCACTCCAGCTGATCCATCGCACTTGCGAACATCCCTGCAGTGCAATCGTCGTCTGCTCGGAATGCCGAGTGGAGATACTTCCAAGCCGGGTCAGTTATCGAGACGGGCCCGGCGCTGGAACAAGCACCATCCGAGTGGAACGCAAGAGCCGTCGTTCGGCCGACCCAACTGCGCTCGAGCGCCGGCGTCCAAGTTCGGTGGCCCGCGCGCTTCAAGTAATCGGCGATCGCTGGAGCTTTATGATCATTCGTGAGGCCTTCTTCCGCGTCCGCCGCTTCGACGATCTGCAAAGCGGCCTCGGGATCGCGCCCAACATCCTCACCGATCGTCTCAATCGCTTGGTGGCAGACGGCGTCTTTCGACGGGTCCAGTATCAAATCGGCCCCGATCGTTACGAGTATCGGTTTACGGAGAAGGGCCGGGATCTCTTCGGATCCATGATCGCCATGCTCCACTGGGGCGACCGATGGCTGTCCGGCGGGAAGCCGCCCCTGATCCTCACGCATCTCGACTGCGGAAAGGACTTCGATCCGACGGTCGCCTGCGATCAGTGTCGCGAGGCGATCAACGCCCACAGCATGCGCTATGCGATGAACTACCAAGACCCGAAGCCCCCGGAATGAAAAGGCTTGGATCTTGCCCGCCCCATGCACAACCGGCAGCGGGTGAGGGCAATCGGATCACTTCTTAACGAACGGACAGGTGCTTTCCGCCAGCGGACGGAACGCCGTGTCCGCGGGGATCGTCGCGACGAGCTTGTAGTAGTCCCAAGCGTACTTCGATTCGGAAGGCTTCTTGACCTGATAGACGTACATGTCGTGAACCATCCGGCCATCTTCCCTGATCCGACCGTTAGTGGCGAAGAAGTCGTTGATTGGCATTTCCTTCATCTTCGCCATTACGGCAGTTGCCTCGTCCGTGCCCGCGGCCTGGATTGCGTTCAGGTAGTGGATGGTCGAAGAATAGTCGCCCGCATCGCCCATGTTCGGCATGCGCTTCATTCGATCGAAGAAGCGCTTGGCAAACGCGCGAGTCTTCTCATCACGGTCCCAATAGAATGCCGTCGTCAGGAGCATGCCCTGTGCGGTGTTCAAGCCCAGCGCGTTCACGTCTGTGATCCAGACCAGCAGGCCGGCAATCGTCTGGTTGCCGGTTCCCAAGCCGAATTCGTGCGCGGACTTCACGGCATTGACGAATGTCGTACCCGAGCCAGCAATTGCAACTACCTTTGCCTTGGAGTCCTGCGCACGCAGCAGGAAGGACGAGTGGTCGCTGGTGTCGACTGGATAGCGCACGCTGCCGAGTACCTTTCCGTTGCGACCCTTCACCACCGCGGACGCGTCTGCTTCCAGGGCATGGCCAAAGGCATAGTCCGCTGTAAGGAAGTACCATGAGTCCGCGCCCTTGTCCATCAAAGCGCGCGCAGTTCCATTGGCAAGCGCATACGTGTCATAGGAATAGTGGATGCTGTTGGGCGTGCATCCGTCGCCTGTCAGCCGCGAGGAGCCGGAGCCATTGATGATTGCAATGCGGTTGCGTTCCTTCGCGACGTTGGCCACGCCCAGCGCGATCGCCGAGTTGATCAGGTTGTTGACCATGTCCACCTTCTGCGTGTCGAACCATTCGCGGGCCTTGGAAAGGGCCACGTCGGGCTTGTTCAGATGGTCGGCGGAAATCACTTCGACCGGTTTGCCGAGGACTTTGCCGCCGAAGTCCTCCACAGCCATCTGAACCGCCGTGACTGACCCCTTTCCTCCTTCATGGGAGAACTGGCCCGACATATCGGTCAAAACGCCGATGCGCACGACGTCATCGGAAATCTTGCCTTGCGCGTGAGCGCCGCTGAAGAGCATCCCGCCGAACGCGGTCAGGCTGCACGCCAATAGTGTGGAAACTTTCATGTTCACCTCAGGGTTTGCGATTTGGGGGAAGGCCCGTTGAGGAGCCCTAGTGCATCCAGCTATGCAACTTACTATGTTAGTCCAGTTATGCAAGTAAGCATTGGTGATTTCCCGAGTTGCAAGGCACCGCACCCCGTTGCGCCATTCGGACAGCTCAGGCGAAGGTGCCCCAGATTGGCTTGACGATCCCGGGACGCAGAAAGGTCAGATGGAAATGAACGCATCGACCTCCACGCTCCCGCCGCGCGGCAGCCGCGGCATCCAGGGAGCTCAGATTTGGGAAGCGGCAGACGCGCTGCTGGTGCACCAGGGCCTACGCCCGACCACCGAGCGCGTGCGCGAGAAGACTAATGGGTGACCCACCGGGTCAAAGTTCAACCGGTGCCGACACGTAGAGGTTGCTCATGCGAGGGGTGCGCGAGAGTGGTGGAGCGATGCGTCCGGAGGCGACGGCGCATTGTCGCTGGAGGGAGGTCGCTCACCGCGCCCTGCCTGTCCATTCGCAGCGCTTCTGCGGCAACTTGCCGCGGAAGCTCTCACCGGGGTCGATTTGATTTCGGTGTCAAAACTGACGGTTCGCATCTCCAGCAACGGCGCGGGGTCGGTTTGCTAAGTCGTTGATTTCGCGAGCATTGCTGTTCACTTCTTTGCGGCGTATCGTCTGCGCCCCTAAATCACGAAGGAGCGCCGCGATGCAAGGCTGGCAGTCGTCCTACCTGGGCCTGCGCGACATGCCCGGTGAGCTCAGCGAGTTCGAGCTGCAGACGTTCTTCAGCTTCAGCCGTACTGAGCTCGACTTGATTGCTCGTCGGCGCAGCGACAGCCTCAAGCTGGGCTTGGCGCTGCACATCGGCTTCGCCCGCATGACCGGACGGCCGCTGAACAGCGTACGTATCGTGCCCCCTGCCCTGCTTCGCCACCTTGGCCGAGAGCTGGACATCGCCGCCCCGGATTTGGTATCTCTGCGCGCGCTGTACGCCCGCGGACGCACCTTGTTCGACCACCAGCACCAAGCTTGCGAGTGCCTGGGATTCAAGTGGATGACCGAGCACCAGCGCCGAGCCTTGGTGCGGGTCCTGCGAGACGAGGTCGCGCATTGCTCGGACCGCGAGCGGCTCCTGGTCCTTTCCAGGCAGTGGCTCTACGACCATCGCCTGCTCATCGTGCACGACCGCGTGATCCGCGCCATGGTGGCGGCCGCCCTGGTCGAACTCGAAGCATCGACTGGCGAGGCCATCATGACAACAGTGCCCGCCGAGAATCGCAAGCGCTGGACCTCGGCATTGAACACGCCGCGTCCGGACGGCGAGCACTGCCAGAGCTGGCTGTGGAGCACGCCGGCAAGGCATTCCACGCGCCAGATCACCGAGGTCCTGGAAAGGATCGCGTTCCTGACCGACCTCGGCGTCGATCGACATCTGGGCGATCTCAACGACGTTCTGGTGCGCCGCTACGCCAGGCGCATGGCCGGGCGGCCCCCATCGGTCAGTGCCAGGATCAAGGAGCCGGCCCGCACGCTGGAGCTCAGCTGCTTCCTGCGCTACTGCCTGCTCACGGCGACCGACCAGATCATCTTCATGTTCCAGCGTCGAGTGGCCGACCTGTGGCACCACTGTGCCGACGGTGTCGCGTCCGTGGATTGGGCGCGTCAGTACCAGGAATTGCTGCAGGAGCTCTCCGAGCTCGCGGACCATGACGCCGTGCCAGATACCGAACTGCGTTCACGCCTGCGCGAAATCGTCGCTGCCAAGTGCGCTCAGCGCCCGCCGAGTCGAGCATCGGTCATACGGCAACTCCTGATCGATGCCATCGCGCCGGTGCGTTCGCTGCTGGTGGGGGTCAGCCGCTTGCCTTGGCAGGCCACCGGCGAGCACCCGGCACTTGATGCGCTGAACACGCTTCGAGCCGGGTACGCCGCCGGCATCAAGCGACTTCCAAGCGAAGTCACGGCCCTACGACTGGGAGCCGCCTGGCGCGCGAGTATCGCCGACCCTGACCGCGAGCGTGCCTTCAGGGCGCTAGAGGTCGCCACCCTGCTCGCTTTGCGTCGGGCGGTGCGAAACGGCTCGGTCTGGATCGAACACTCGCTGAGCTTTCGCGGCCGCGAACGGCTGTTCCTGTCCGAGGAGCGTTGGCAGGCCGAAGCGCCGCGTCACTACGCCAGGCTGCAACTGCCGGCCAAAGCCAGCGAGTTTCTCGTACCGCTACTTGCCCGTATGCTCATTGGTATCGACGCGGTTGCGGCCGCCGCGCGTTCGGGTGATCTGCGAGTCGACGACGAGCTGCATCTGGCGTCGTTGGCTGCCGACGAAGATGACCCCCAAGTGGTAAGACTGCGCACCCAGCTCGACCAGCGCATCGGTGAGTCGCAGTTGCCCGAGGTCATCCTGGCCGTGGACGCCCAGGTGCGCTTCAGCTGGATCATGCTCGGGCGCGAGCCGAGAACGGCGCAGGAACTGCTGATGACCTATGCCGGCATCCTCGCACACGGCACCAGCCTCACGGCAGCCGAGTGCGCGCGCATGATCCCGCAGTTGTCGGCCACCAGCATTCGCCAAGCCATGCGCTGGGCCGGCGACGAGCGTCGACTGGCACGGGCCTGCCAGGCGGTGCTGGAGTTCATGCAGCGCCACCCCATCGCGGCGACCTGGGGCCGAACCGACCTGGCCTCCTCGGACATGATGAGCCTGGAGACCAGTCGGCGCGTGTGGCAGGCACGCCAGGACCCGCGGCGCCAGGTGGCGTCCATTGGCGTGTACAGCTACGTGCAGGACCGATGGGGAATCTTCCATGCGCAGCCGATCGTGCTCAATGAACGCCAGGCGGGCGCCGCCATCGAAGGCGTCATTCGACAGGAACGGATCGAGACGTCTCAGCTCGCTGTTGACACGCACGGTTTCACCGACTTCGCGATGGCGCTGTCCCGACTTCTGGGCTTCGACCTGTGTCCAAGGCTCAGGGAAATCAAGCAACGGCATCTCTTCGTCCCGCGGGGTACGAAGGTTCCGCGCGAGATTGCCGCCGTGTGTCAGGCCAGTGTGGACACCACGCTCATTGAAGCCCATTGGGACGGCCTGGTGCACCTGGCCGCCTCGGTGATGCTGGGCCATGCCAGCGCAGTGACCGCGTTGGCAAGATTCGGCTCGGCAGCCCGAGGAGACCCGATCTATGACGCCGGCGTGCAACTGGGCAAGCTGCTCAGGACGGTGTTTCTGGCCGACTACTTTGTCAACGCCGCCTTCCGGCGCGAGCTGCGACGGGTGCTCAACCGCGGCGAGTCGGTCAACGCGCTCAAGCGCGCGATCTATGTCGGCCGCGTCACGCCGGCACAGGCCCGGCGCACTGACGAGATGCAAGCCGTGGCCGACGCACTTAGCCTGTTGGCCAACATCGTGATGGCCTGGAACACGGCGCAGATGCAGGCGGTGGTGGACCGCTGGGCCAACCGGCGTCAGATCGTGCCGCCCGAACTGATGGGACGCATCGCGCCCACGCGTCTGGAGGGCATCAATCTGCGAGGCGTGTTCCGCTTCCCCGTCGAGCGCTACGCCGCGCAGCTCCTACCGTCACAAAGTGCAGGCAAAACAAGGGCCAGTGGCTGAATTCGGCCGCTGAACGATGCGCTTTGCGGGGCGATTCGAGGGGTAGCAGAAAGTTGTGCAGTGACAAGCACTTGCGAGCGCCAGCACCTCGGAACCCGCGCCAATGCTGGTCGGTCGATGCGTCACTTTTTGCACTGAAATCAAATCGACCCCAGGTGGGGCCGTCGATCCAGTCAGCGCGCATCCGGGGCCTGGCCGCAAAGTTTTTCGGCGCCAACGCGGCGGATTGGATCGGGCTTCGCCAGCGGGGCCGGGCACGGGACCGGCTCGATGCCTTCTACCGGGCAAACAGCGTCGCGACGCCGGAATGGGCAACGAAGCTCGATCGGGCGATCACATGAGAGCCGACGTACGTCTACCGCGGCCGGTACAGCGGCTGGGGATTCGCGCGTCTCAGCCGAGCCTCCTCGAAGGCGTCGAGGATCTGTCGAGTCTCCGGGGAGGCCTGGATCGGGTCGTTCGAGCGAAGGATCCGCAGCGCCATGTTGAGGTCTGTGTACCCATCGTCGAAATACACGGTCGGTTTGCCCGCGGCAAAGGAGCCGAATTCGTCCAGCGTCCGGTAGGCCTGGATGTTCCACCTCAGTCTGATCAGTTCCCTGCCCACGAAGTTCTCCGCGATCGAGGCGGCGTTGGCCGGCTTCGTGTTGGCTCGCCGACGCGGGAGTCCGGCGGCGCGCCGTTCGTCGGCCTTCTCCTTGCTGGCGTCGACCTTGAGCTGGATCATTTCGCGGTCCTTGAATGCAGCGGCCGCAGTGCCCGGCTGGACGTGGCCGGCCTCGTGAAGCAACACGGAGGTCAGGAAGTAGTCGCGATCGATCGTCAGGCGCGCCGTGCCCGTCGAGTTGAGTGCCACCCAAGCGGCGAGGAACCTCGGATCCACGAAGGCACAGTAGCAAGCCGCGGGCACCGCAGGCGGCGCGGCGGCGGCCTCCAACACGGACTGGCGGACTCGACCAGGTAGAGGGTCACGGTGTCTGAACCGCCCTATTCGAGGAGAATTCCTCGTCGATCTGGTGGACCGCTCCAGCCGACCACGCGACTTCGAATGAGACTTTTCACGTGCAGGGTACCCAGTAGAAAAATCATGCCGCTTCCACACGAGCCGTTCCGGAACTCGAATGCACCGTGTAGCGCCAGGACCGCCTCCTCGTCGCATTCAATCGCATCGTTCCTTGTTCAACTCGATGCGCGGCTTGCATCGTGACTCCTGATTGGGATCAAGCGCCGAGGCGCTTTTTCTCCCCGTGGTCGAGGGGTACGTGTGCGAGCAGAGCGACGTGCGATGACGGTGGTTCGGCGACGGATTCTGCGTGATGGCCAAGCAGCGCATCACTGCAATCGGCCGGGCATCGATTTCCCGATGCAGCTGCGAAGCAGCCACATTCTCTCGGCTCTAAATACACGCGGGCGTAGCGCAAGAGTCGGTTATGGTACGCCCCGTTTGTGACCAGAACGGAGAGCAACGACCCGTGATTTTTCATGCATCCAACGGGCTCACTTTCGGCAGCACGCCGACGTCATTGACCGACGCGCCGCACCTGGCACAAACGCATTGCGAGCGGTCGTTTCGAAATGTGCTGTGAGACATCGCTAGATAACTGGCTCAAGTGCCATCGCCGTGCCGTCCGCCGGCGAGCCGTCCCGCGCTTTTTGCATTCCAAAGAAAGAGCTTCTACATCATGTTCCGTACCCTGCTCAAGTCCAAGATCCACCGTGTTGCCGTCACCGACTGCGAACTGCACTACGAGGGCTCCTGTGCCATCGACGAAGACCTGCTCGACGCGGCTGGCATGGCCGAGAACGAGCAGGTCCACATCTGGAACATCAACAACGGCGAGCGCTTCATCACCTACGCGATCCGCGGCGAGCGCGGCACCGGCATCATCTCGGTCAACGGCTCGGCCGCGCGGCGGGCGGCCGTGGGCGACCTGATCATCATCGCGGCCTTCGGCCTCGTGCCCGAGGCGCAGGTGGCGGCGCATCGGCCGAAGCTGGTCTTCGTCGACCACGCCAACCGCATCCAGGAAGAGCGCACGCACATCCCCGTGCAGGCGGCCTCCGGCGAAGCCGTCGCGGCCTGATGCCGAGCGCAGCGGGCCTCGGCATGACATCGCCAACCCCGGCCGATGCGGCCACCTACGGCACCCAGCCAGCCCCCGGCCTCGCCGCCGGCAACGCACGCGGCCGATCGATAACTTCCAAATCCGGTCAGGGAAGAGAGGAACTGCACCCCGATGAATCGCCCACATGCGCACAACGTCGGCGCCAATGAAGCCTGGCAGCAGCGCAGCCTGCGCAGCGTCTGGCACCCCTGCACCCAGATGCAGCGCGCCGCGACGGTCCCGCCGCTGCCGATCGCGCGTGGCGAGGGCCCATGGCTCATCGACCATGAAGGGCATCGCTACTTCGACGCTACCAGTTCGTGGTGGGTCAATCTGTTCGGCCATGCGGATGCGCGCATCAACGCAGCCTTGAAGGACCAGCTCGACCGCTTGCCGCACGTGATGTTGGCCGGCTGCACCCACGCTCCGGCGGTGGAGCTGGCCGAGCGGCTGTCGGCTCTGACCGGCGGTGTGCTCGGCCATTGCTTCTTTGCCAGCGACGGCGCCTCGGCGGTCGAGATCGCGCTCAAGATGAGTTTCCACCACTGGCGCAACCTTGGGCGTTCGGACAAGCGGGAGTTCGTCTGCCTGCGCCAGGGCTACCACGGCGAGACGCTGGGCGCCCTGGCGGTCACCGACGTGGCGGTGTTCCGCGATGCCTACGATCCGCTGCTCATGCGGGCGCACCAGGTGATGTCGCCCGACGCCCGCCAGGCCGGGCCCGGCGAGACAGCGGCAGACGTGGCCACGCGGGCCGCCGCTGAGTTGGAGGCGCTGTTCGAGGCTCGCCACGAACACATCGCCGCTCTGATCATCGAACCGCTGGTACAGGGCGCTGCCGGCATGGCCATGCACGACCCGGCCTATCTGCGCACGGTGCGAGCGCTATGCGACCGCTACGAAGTGAGCCTGATCGCCGACGAGATCGCGGTGGGCTGCGGGCGCACCGGGACCTTCTTCGCCTGCGAGCAGGCCGGGATCTGGCCCGATTTCGTGTGCCTGTCCAAGGGGATCAGCGGCGGCATGCTGCCGTTGTCGCTGGTGATGACGCGCGACCATATCTACGAGGCCTTTCTCGACGACGACGTGGCGCGCGGTTTCCTGCACTCGCACTCCTACACCGGCAATGCGCTGGCCTGCCGGGCGGCGCTGGCGGTGCTCGACCGCTTCGAAGAGGACGCCGTCCTGCAGCGCAACCACCAGCGCGCCGTGGCATTGACTTCGGCGCTCGCGCCTCTGCAGAACGATCCGCGCGTCGAGCACTTCCGCCAGCGCGGGATGATCTGGGCCTTCGATGTGCGGGAGAGTTTCGTCGGTGAGCGATTTGCCGAGCGTTTCCACCTCGCCGGCCGCGCGCGCGAGCTGCTGATCCGCCCGATCGGCCGTACCGTCTACCTGATGCCGCCCTACGTGCTGGACGATGAGCTGGCAGCCTGGCTCGCGCAACGCGTGATGGCCACGCTGGACGCCACGGCCGACATCGAGAATGCCCATGCTGATCGAACACCTGAACCACCAACTGCGTGAGCGCGAGGCCCAGGCGCTGCGAAGGCAGCGCCGCACGACCGAGTCGCCCTGCGCGCCGCACCAGCGGGTTTCCGGACGCGACATGCTGGCCTTCTGCAGCAACGACTACCTGGGGCTGGCGAACCATCCGGCCCTGATCGAGGCGCTGGCCGAAGGCGCGCGCCGCTATGGAGCCGGTAGCGGCGCGTCGCATTTGATCAGCGGTCATTCACGCGCCCATGTGTTGCTCGAGGACGAACTCGCGCGATGGCTTTCGCCCTGCATCCCAGAGGCGCGCGCGCTGAGCTTCTGCACCGGCTACATGGCGAACCTGGCGCTACTCACCGCCTTGGGCGATGCGAGCGCGACGATCTTCGCCGACAAGCTCAACCATGCTTCGCTGGTCGACGGCGCGCTGCTGGCCAAGGCGCCGCTGCAGCGCTTCCCCCACGGCCGGCTCGACCTGCTCGCCAACCAGCTCGGGCGCTGCAGCACGCCGATCAAGCTGATCGTGACCGATGCCGTGTTCAGCATGGACGGCGACCTGGCCGACCTGCCGGCCCTTTTGGCGCTGGCCGAGGCGCACGACGCCTGGCTGGTCATCGACGATGCGCATGGCTTCGGCGTGCTGGGCAACGACGGCAGCGGCAGCCTGTCGCACTTCGGCCTGCGCAGCGAGCGCCTCATCTGCATGGGCACGCTGGGCAAGGCCGTGGGCCTGGGCGGGGCCTTCGTGGCCGCCCACCCGAGCGTGATCGACTGGCTGGTGCAGTCGGCGCGCAGCTACGTCTACACCACGGCGGCGCCACCGGCGATCGCGCATGCCGTGCTCACCAGTCTGCGTTTGATTGCTGGCAACGAGGGCGAAGCGCGGCGCGCCCGATTGGCGCAATCGATCGCCATGCTGCGCGATGGCCTCACGACATTGGTGCAGCAATACCCCGGTCTCGGCTGGCGCTTGACAGATTCCGCCACCGCAATCCAGCCGCTGATCGTTGGCGACAACGCCGCGGCGTTGGACCTCGCGGCAGGGCTCGACGCGCAGGGCCTGTGGGTGCCGGCGATCCGCCCACCGACGGTGCCCGTGGGCACCGCCCGACTGCGTATCACGCTGAGCGCCGCGCACACGCCGAAGGATGTGCAGGCGCTCCTCGATGGCTTGGCGCAGGCCGCTGGGACGCTGCAATGAGTTCCGCTGCGATGCGGGGTTGCTTCGTGACCGGCACCGACACCGAGGTCGGCAAGACACGCGTCAGTGCCGCGCTGCTACACTGGCTCGGCGCGCAGGGGCTGCGCTGTGCCGGCTACAAGCCCGTGGCGGCCGGCACCGAGGTGATCGGTGGCGAAGACGTCAACGACGACGTGCGCGCGCTGCGCGATGCGAGCTCGGTGGCGTTGACCGATGCCGACGTCGGGCCCCTCCAGTTCAAGGCTGCTTGCGCACCGCACATCGCGGCAGCGCTCGAAGGCCGCACCATCGAGCGTGCCTTTCTGCTGCGAGGTGCCCTGGCGCTCGCGACGCGCGCCGAGCAACTGGTCGTCGAGGGCGTGGGCGGCTTCTGTGTGCCGCTTGGGCCGAATTTCGACAGCGCCGACTTCGCCATGGACCTGGACTTTCCGGTCGTGCTGGTGGTCGGCTTGCGGCTCGGCTGCATCAACCATGCGCTGCTCACGGCCGAGGCCATCCATGCACGCGGTTTGAGACTGGCAGGCTGGGTCGCAAACACGGTCGATCCGGCGATGCTGTACCGCGCCGACAACCTCGCCACCCTTCGCCAAGAACTGCGACGGCGCCACCAGGCGCCTTGCCTGGGCATGGTCCCCAGGCTGACCGGCCCTGACCCTGCGGCCGTGGCGGTCCACCTCGACGATGCGGCGCTGCGAACGCTGTTCGAGCTGCCCTGAGAGCAAGTGTGAGCATGGCGCGATCTGCAACCACGATGGCCACCCTTGTGACCGGTGGCTGGCTATTCTGGCTCGAAGAGACCCTCCCTGAAAGACGACATGATCACCACATCCACTTCCACGACAACATCCACCGTTTCCCTGTCATCGTTGCGTGGCGCGACGTCGCGCAACGCGCCGCGCATCGATCAGCGATGGCTTGTCGCAGACATCGAGGCGCTCTACGCATTGCCGTTCATGGATCTGCTGTTTCGTGCGCAGCAGGTTCATCGCGAACACTTCGATGCCAATGAGGTGCAGCTGTCAACCCTGCTGTCGATCAAGACCGGTGGCTGCGCGGAGGACTGCGGCTACTGCCCGCAGTCCGCGCACTTCGACACCGGCGTCGAGGCCAGCAAGCTGATGCCTCTGGCGGAGGTGGTCGAAGCGGCGCAGGCCGCTAAAGCGCAAGGGGCCACGCGCTTCTGCATGGGCGCGGCCTGGCGCAGTCCGAAGGCGCGTGACATGGAAAAGGTGACCGACATGGTGCGCGAGGTGCGCGCGCTGGGCCTGGAGACCTGCATGACGCTCGGCATGCTCGAAGCGGAACAGGCCCAGGCCCTGAAGGATGCGGGGCTCGACTACTACAACCACAACCTGGACAGCGCCCCCGAGTTCTACGGCAACGTCATCAGCACCCGCACCTACCAGGACCGGCTCGATACGCTGGCCCGCGTGCGCGACGTGGGCATCAACGTCTGCTGCGGCGGCATCGTGGGCATGGGCGAGAGCCGCGCCCAGCGCGCCGGTCTGATCGCCCAATTGGCCAATCTCGAGCCCTATCCCGAGTCGGTGCCGATCAACAACCTGGTGCAGGTAGAGGGCACACCGCTGGCCGGCACCGAGCCACTCGACCCCTTCGAATTCGTGCGCACGATCGCCGTGTCGCGCATCACGATGCCGACCACGATGGTGCGGCTGTCGGCCGGGCGCGAGCAGATGGACGAGGCGCTGCAGGCGCTGTGCTTTGCCGCCGGCGCCAATTCGATCTTCTACGGCGACAAGCTGCTGACCACGAGCAACCCGCAGGCCGAGCGCGACCGGGCGCTGTTCGACCGGCTGGGGCTGAAGGCCCAGGGCCAACGATGAGCGCGGTGCTGGCGCCCCCGCCGAGCCCGCTCGGCCGCCCGATCATCGACGCGGCGTTCCGCGCCGATCCCTATCCGACCTACGCCGCGCTGCGCGAGGCCGGGCCGATCCACTGGAGCGACGAGTTCTTCGGCGGCGCGTGGCTTCTGACCCGCCATGCCGATGTCGAGACGGTGCTTCGCGACGCCGTGCGGTTCTCGGCCCAGCGCACCGGCGGCTGGGTGATGCAAAGCCTGGCCGCGCGCGGCGAGTTGAAGGATTTCCAGCAGCTCTTCGCGCGGGCGATGCTGTTCGTCGACGCGCCGGACCATACGCGCATCCGCGGCGTGCTCAATGCAGGCTTTCGCAGCGACGTCCTGCAACAGTTCGCGCCGGCCATCGAGCGCCGCGTCGATGCCCTGCTCGACGCCGTGGATGCCGACGCGGGCTTCGACTTCATGCAGGCACTGGCGCGGCCGCTGCCGGCCGAGGTGATGGCGATGCTGATGGACATCCCCGCGGCCGATCACGGCGACTTCATCGCCTGGTCCGACGATCTGGCGACCTTCATCGGTGCGCCCCTGCCCTCGCTCGAGCAAGCCCGGCGCGCTCGCACCAGCCTGCTGGCGATGACCGGCTACTTCGAACACCTCGTGCCGCAGCGCCGGCGCACCCCGGGCGACGATCTCGTGCGCCGGTTGCTGCGGGCCGAGGCGGCCGGCGACATCCAGCCCGGCGCCGAGCTGCTCGCCCAATGCGCGATGCTGCTGTTCGCCGGCCACGAGACCACGCGCAACCTGCTGGGCAACGGGCTCCAGGCGCTGCTCGCCAATCCCGACCAATGGCAGCGCCTGCAGCACGAGTCCGCGTTGCTGCCGGGTGCGGTGCGCGAACTGCTTCGCTTCGACAGCCCGGTGCAGTACACCGGCCGCCGCGTGGCGGCCGATCTGGTGCTGCACGGTCGACAGCTGCGCCGCGGCGACCTGGTGGTCGCGCTCATCGCCTCTGCCAACCGCGATCGGGTGCGCTACCCAGAAGCCGATCGCCTGGACATCGCGCGCCGCCCCGGCGGCTTGTTGTCGTTCGGCGCCGGACCGCATGTGTGCATCGGCGCCAGCCTGACGCTGATGGAGGCTCAGATCGTCTTTGATCGCCTGCTGCATCGGTTCCCGCATCTGCGCCTGGTCGACGCGCAGCCGCGCTGGAGCGGCAATGCGGTGTACCGAGGGCTCAGCGCGCTGCCGGTACGTCAGTCTCCGGCCACCGGTCTGCGCATCAGCATGCCGCGCCGATAGGTCTCGGCAATGAGCATGCGCGGGCCCTCGGGTGTCACGATGCAGTACGTGCGCGACGCGTCGGAGTCAGGGAGTCCACCGACCGCGCCCCAGAGCCGTTCGTACAGCACCGGCGCCGCATCGAGGAACGAGCGGCGCACCCACAGGCGCGACAGCAGATGACCGATCGGCATCGCGCCGGCCTCGAGGTCGCGCCGCACATCCTCCGGCAGGCCCTCGAGTGCGATGTACGACAGGTTGTCCATCAACACCTGGCCATGAGCAGCGAGGCAGGTGATCCGCTCGATAAAGCTCGCGCCCGGAAGCACTGCACGCACTTCGGCGGGCACCGCCTGCACGATGCGCTGCTCCAGCACATGCAGCGAAACCGGACCGCCGGCGATGGTTTCGCACAGCCGGGTGGTCGATCCGTCCTGCGCCAGCAGCAGGCGCAGCATGTCGCGGGCGTGTTCTGCCCGCGCGGGCGCATCGGATGGTTGGTGAAAGCGTAGACGCTCAAGCGCTTGGTATTCGAATGAAGACATGATCGAAATTGAAGTGACGATTCGCCCCGTGGCACTGCCGGACGGCCCACGCGGCACGATGGCGCGGTTGCGCGGCGAGGGACGTTTCGCGCTGCTCGAAAGCGCGCTGCCCATGCCGCGCCAGGCCCACTGGTCCTACATCGCCGGACCGGCGCTGGCCACACTGTACACAGACGAGACCACGACCCGGCTCGAACGCGACGGCCGCGAGATTGCGTGCTGGGCCGATCCCTTCGAAGCGCTGGCGGCGGTCGCCGCTGGGGAACCCGACAGCGTCCGCCTCGAGGGCGACTGTCCCGAAGGCATGGACTTCGTCGGTGGCTGGGTAGGCGTGCTGGGCTACGACCTCGCACGCCATGTCGAGCGGCTGCCTGAACAGGCCCTGCAGGACCCGGTCCTGCCCCGGCAATGGTGGATTGCGGTGGACCAGGTGCTGGGGTTCCACCATCCGAGCGGGCAGTGGTGGGAGGCCACGGTCCGCGGCCCCGCGGAGCGTTGGCCCTGGACCCGCGCCGGGCGGGCAGAGGCCTGGGCGCGGACCATCGAGTGCGCAAGCGGGCCGCTGCCCGAACGCGGTCAGTGGAAGGCCGGATCGCTCAGTCTGCGCACATCGCGCGCGCAGTTCGAACGCGGCGTGGAAACCATCCGCGAGGCCATCGTCCGCGGCGAAGTGCTTCAGGTCAACCTGACGCGGCGCGAAGATCGGGCCTTCGAGGGCGACACCTGGGCCCTGTACGAAGATCTGGTGTCTGCGCATCCGGCGCCCTTCGCGGCCTACCTCGAAGGGCCGGGCTTCGTGATCGCGAGTTGCTCGCCCGAGCGATTCCTTCACCGGAGGGGCGACCGGCTCGAGGCGCGTCCGATCAAGGGAACTGCAGCGCGAGGTATCGGAGGGACCGAGGACGCCGCTCGACGTCAGCAACTGGCGGCGAGCGTCAAGGATCGCGCGGAGAACGTGATGATCGTCGACCTGATGCGCAACGATCTCGGGCGCGTGGCCGTGACCGGCAGCGTCGAGGTGCCCGAGTTATTCGCCCTGGAGCCTTATGCCAGCGTGTGGCAGATGGTGTCGACCGTGCGTGCGCGACTGCGCCCCGACTGCGACGTGGCGCAACTGCTGCGCGCCTGCTGGCCGCCTGGGTCGATGACCGGTGCGCCGAAGATTAAGGCGATGGAGATCATCGAGGGGCTCGAGACCCTGCGCCGCGGTTGGTATGCCGGCTCCATTGGCTATCTGGACTGCCGCGGCAACATGGACCTGTCGGTCGTCATCCGCACGGCGATTGTTGCCGGCGGGCGCGTGATGGTGCAGTTGGGCGGAGGCATCGTCGCGGACTCCGAACCCGCGGCCGAATGGGCGGAGACGGTGGGCAAGGGGCTTCGCATCGTCGAGACGCTGGAACGGGGCTCTGAAGCAGCAGGTACAGGATGAGTCCACATCGCAGAACGACTCTGTGCGACTTCACATGAAGGACACAGCAGCGTCTCCAGGCGTGGCAGGAAGCAGAAGTCGGTGCCGTCGTTGGGAAGGTGGCCTTCGCCTTCCGGATGCAGAACGCCGTCGAAGTCGAGGAAGAGCAGCATCAACGCGGCCCCCTTCCTTCGACGAGTGGCCAGGCCAGATGGGAGCCCATGTCCACGCCGAAGGCCCGGAAGGGTGCGCCCGCCGGCATCAGGCCGTCGCGCACGTAATCGATTGCGCGGTGGTGGTGCCCATGGACAGCAAGCGTTGCCCCTATGGCGGTCGCTAGGTCGCTGATCGCCGCAAAGCCGTTGTGACGCATGGACGGCGCCGCCGCCGGCGCCTCATGCGACACGAGAACATCGGCCTTCAAACCGATCATCGCCTTGTATTCGTCGAGAAAGATGGTGGAATGGTGCTTGCGAGCGATGCCGCCGCGCCATGGGCCCTCCGCGGTTCCTCCTCGTGTCACATAGTGCAGCATGTCCGCGCGGGAGCGGAACGGCGCGTTCGCCTCTGGCTCGTCCGGATTCCAGACCTTGCCCCGGAAGACCCCGCCCAGGCCCGCGACTCGGTACCCGGCGATCGCGACCACTCGGCCGTGCAGGTTCCGATCAGCCAGCTCCGAGCCCCACAGGTTGTCGTAGTCGACGTCCGAGTCGGTGTCGTGATTGCCGTGAATGAACCAGATCTGCGTGAGATCGCGGATCGACTGGAGCTCGATCTGGAGGGGACGGCGCGCCTGGACGTCGCCGAGCAGCACGATCGCTTCGGGGCGATACCGCTGCACCGCAGCGATGATGGGCTTGAAGTCCCCATGCGGATCCCCGAAGAACATCAGCTTCGGCGATGCGATTCTGGAACTGGCCTGGTGAAGGGACTGTTGCGAACGGGACATCTGGGCTCCTGGATGGAGCCGAAATGATCAGCTCCTCAAGACTGGGGATGGGGGAGTGACGACGTTGCGGTCGCTATCTCGTGCGGTGATGTCGGAGTCGAGGCAGACCCCCACACGCGCGCGCCTGTGCCGGTTGCGACACATTGGATGGCCTGCGAAAGACTGCTGCTGGCCCGATCTGTGCCATCGGCTTCAAGCGCACCGCCTCATCGCGAGCTGCAATTGCCCGCGTGGCGTTCTACGGCGACAAGGCGAGCATCTGCCGGCCGGTGACCAAGGCACAACTACGCCTGTAGCGCATACACCCCATCCGGCCACTGGTCCGCCTGAGCGCGATCCAGTACGTTGCCGATCCGGCTTGCCAGTTCGAGGGTCCTGTGGCCGGTGTCAGCTTCACTTTCCGAAGCGAGACTTTCGGCCGTCAGCGTTGCCAAGCCCTTGGTGAGGTCGATCGACCCCGACGTCCCGACTTCCTGCGCAGCCAACAACCAGAGGAACACGCGCACCACTTCACCCTCTTCGAAAGCCGCACCGACGCCCAGTTGGAGCCAGTCAACGACGCTGGGGCTCAGTCCCATTCCGAGCAGCGCGCCGTAAGTTTGGGGCCACTCACCCCGATCGTGAATCAGGAGCCACTCCTTCACGCCCGCCGGCGTCCACCCACGGTCATCCTTTGCGGATGACCAGTACATCGGATTGCGACGCAGCTCGACCAGTTTGAGCTTCGCAATTTTCTTGGCGTCGAGTGGAGGAGGGATCTTTTCGCGGTCCTCGCTGGCCGAGCCGGGCCCGGCCGCCCTCCTCAGGAACGTCGGAATCTCGAAGTCGTCCATGCGATCGGACACGGCCCGGGCCGCAACGACGCGGTTGGTGCGCCAGATGGAGGGCACCGACATAGACTCGTACGACATCGAAGCCGAGGACCTGTCCATCGGCGCAGAGATCGACCTTGCTACACTGAGCTTTGCGGATCCCACCCCGCCCCACCCGGCCGGCACCATCTGCCGCACCTTGTTCAGTTCCGGCATGTCGAGAGCCTTTTCATCTACGGCGCGCTCATGCACCAGCAAGAAGTTCGTCTGGGCCGAGATCAATTGATAGCGCACCGCCAAGTCGGTCATCTCAGCTCGGTGCGCGACTTCGTCTTTCGCTTCCAGCGCCTTGATGCGCTCCGCCGCGACCACGCGCCCGAGCAATCCGTCGTCAGCGAATGGTTGGCTCAGACTGACTTGTCCAATCTCCTGAGTGACACCGTCCGCGCGCGTTCCACGCAATGTCGCCTGGCCCGTCGTTCCAGTCGGCAGCAGCGCAAACACACTCACCGTGTCTGCATCAAATACGGCATTGTTGAGCGGTGACACCCACGCTGGGATCACGCCACTCGGCCATTCGATCTGCACCCCCGTCAGCCGCGGCGAACGCAGCCGGGCAAACATGCGCATCACCGCAGGCTCCACTGCCTCGCCCGCAGCCACGAAGTCGCACGCCCCACCAGTCGCCTCGGCGAGCCGACGCAAATGACTCTCCGCAGAACTGCTGCCCACTCCCACCACGAACAACCGATGCCCGGAAACCCGGGCCGCCTCGATCGTGCCGTCAATGTCGCTGATCTGCCCATCGGTCACCAGCAACACATCCGCCCCAGCTGCAGATTTCAATTGGAAGGTTGACGCCAGCGCGCTCTCCATCTCCGTCCCCCCCAGGTCAGCCTCCAGGAAACCAACCCACCGCTGCGCTGCCAGCCTGGTAGCCTCGGTCACAGGCCACAGCCCTCGTGAACGATGAGACACCGTGCTTCCAAAGCGCGACAGCGAGAACTTGTCCTCGGGTGACAGCTGCGACACCACGGCCTGTAACGCCTGCTTCGCCGCCTCGATGCTGTCCCCAGCCATGGAGCCTGAACAATCCACGAGCATCTTGGCCGTCACTTGACGAGGTGCATCCGCCTCGATCCGAGCATCAAAGCTCGCCAGCACCGCCACCATGTCCGGCTGCCTCCCGTCCAGCGCCTGCAGACCCACCGCGTCATGGGCAAGGCGATCCACCACCAGCACGAAGTCGCGATCCAGGGCCCCTTTTCGAGCAAGCGCCACGGTCAGGACGCCGTCGTCGATGGACATGGCCGTCGGATGGCTGGGTGATGCCACGCGTCCCTTGGCCAGATCTCCATGCAGGCGCAGATGGATCTCGAAGGGATACTCAGCCGAGATGTCGGTGTCAGGCACCTGATGCGGGCGAAGTCGACCGTGTTTGACCGGATCGCCATAGCGAGGCGCGATCACCGTGGGCACCAGCACGCGCAGCGCGCGCTGCTCATAGGAGAGCACCTGCGTGTAGCGTAGCGTGACCACGCAAGCCTCTTTGGCGGCCAGGTTGCCCAGGTTCAGGCTGTAGCTGTGTTCCTCGTTTCTCTCGAGCATGATCGCCGCGTCGCCTTCCGACAGCGCTGCCTCGTACTTCGCCTCGGCGTTCTTCTTCTCCACGACGGAGCCGGCCAGAAGCTTGTCCCCCAGCATCACATCGACGCCCAGAAGTACCGCACCCCACGGCAGCGGAAAGCTGTACACGACTTCCAGATTCGAATCCGTCGGATTTCTGAACCGCTGCTCGACCTTCATCTCCAGCAGCACCCCGCGCAGGTCCCCCTCTGCGCGCACCCCCTCGAGTGCGACCGGTTCACCTCCGAAGCTCTGCAGGCATGCTGTCGCCACGTTCTTCATTCGACCTCTCGTCATGACTTGTTCTCTTTCCGATCGCTGTGGGTGATCCGCGCATAGAGCGCCATCACCCCTTTCACAAAGCCGCGCACCTGTTCAGGCGACAGTTCTGCCCTGCCGGGCTCGATCACCACTTCCACCCCATCCGCCACGGTGAGATGGCTCATCACCTCGATCGCGCCTGCGACGCGCGGCCGCGGCGCCACTGGCGCCTCGTCGCCTTTCAGGAGCTCCCGGATACGGTCCAAGGACACGCCCGACGCGGTCCATTTCTTTATGAGCAGGAGCTGTTCGAGATGCCGCGCGCCATATCGGGCGGCTCGCGTTTCGCCTTCGGGCCGATCCACTAGCCCCAGCTGGACGTAGTAGCGAACCGTCCGCGGCGGCAGATCGACCAGCACGCACAACTGCGCCAGGGAGTATTCCGGCGATGTCCCTATGTCACTCATGCTTCGCACCGAAGATGGCTTGGCAACGCGCCAACCGTTCTTCCCGAGTGTTCGGCGTGCGTCACGTGCGCTAAGAGTGGATCTGCAACCCAGGATCGTTCGCCATACCAGGTCCCCTCCTGATGGCGATTCGCGGCCAGCAAGGGCGCAGAACGCCGCTGATACGGCGTAGGCGTGCAGAGCCGGACCTGGTCTCTGACAGACCCTGCGCGCGGCAAGTTGTCCCCGCAGGAATCGCTCTCGAACCGGCACGCCATGACCGCCTCGTCGTTCATTGTTGTCATTGCAAGTGCTCCAGTTGCTGGATCCGGACAGCCCTGGTCGACCTCTTCGAGATCGCGGCGGGCTTGCATGGAGATTATTATAACACTATGACTGTCTTAATGAAGTGTAGCAATACACAGCCTCATACGCACCTGCCAGCTGGATCGTCGGTCTGGGCGGACTGGCGTTGAAGCGGCGGCGGTCGGTGGCGTAGAAGCAGGGTCGGTCAACGCTTGCTGGCCTTTTCGCGTTTTGATGTCTGTATCACGTTGGATGCTGAAGGACTTCGGACTATGGGCACACTCGGCTGGATGGCGTTGGCGCTAGGCTTGGGCGGCGGCATCGCTTTCTTGCGTCATTGGATCGGCAAGGAGATCGATCGCGGCAGCGTCGTTCACTAGGCCGGCGACTCGCGGATCGCGCGGAGGGGTTCTTCGCAACAAGCCGGTCTGGCCGCACGGATCGATCAAAGGACAACGAGGCACGCGGCGCGTTTGCTTCGACAGCGCCAAATGGCCTGGATCGGTGGCGACCATTCCATCACGCGCTCGCCTTGATACGGGCGTACAAAGCATGGCTGGGTCAGCCTCTTGATGTGCTGGTAGCTGTGCACGCCTTCGGCGATGGCGCGCGCGCAGGCGCTGTCCACCAGGCGGCGTGGGTAGCGTTCGGCCAGCCCGACGATACCCTGGAGCTTGCGCTGCCCTACCCGCCCCTCCATGGCGAACAGCATCTCGCACAGCCGCTTGGCGTCGGGGCCGATGGCTTTAGCCCGCCCGAGGATGCGGCGCGTCTCGCGTGACGGGTTGAAGACTCGTTCCTCCAGCGGCAGCACGACCGTGGACGGCTACGCTGCCTCGCATCGCGCGGTGCGGGAGTTGCCTGGGCACAACCCACGCTGGAAGGACACTCGGCTGCGATCGTCTTGATACTTAGGCAATATGGTCGAGCAGGAAATTCATCGCAACCCGACCGGCCCGCTCCTGCCAGAATGCCTTCATGCCCTCCCCGAATACAGCCCCCGCCCCGCTGAATCGGCAAGACCCGCGTCCGATACAGGACGCGACCAGATTCGGTCGCGAATCATCGGATCAGGAACGCGAGCCTGCCAGCCGTTTCGGCGCGGCGGCCAACATCATCGATCGCCTTGACCTCCGGCCGCTGCACTTGCGGCAGCGTCGGCCGTGGTGGAGGTTCTGGTAGTCGCAGCGCTGGCGTCACGCCAGCCGACCTCACCATTGTCAAGCACCACGGTCGAGATGTAACGGGCGCGTGCAGTTCTTCGGTGCCGTCAACGCATACAAATGGCGTATTGATGTGGCTACGCCGATGCGTGAGAATTTTCCGATGCACTCCCTGGACAACGATGAACTGGCAGCCATGGCTCTCGCGTGGCGCGCTCGAGCATGCCAAGGGGAGCCTGGCGCCTGCGACGTAGCGCAGCGGATGGAGGTCGAGTTGGCGCGCCGCCTTGGCGCGACGACGACCCTAGCGATGCCACTCGAGTTCGAGCCACCGCCAATTCGGCAATGGTGGCGCCGCTGGTAGTCGGCAGGGCGTTCTCTTGCTGGCACTTGCGCATCGCAGAGATTCAGACTGAGTCCTTGATCAGATAGAGGTTTCACCTGGCTCTCCTTGACGCCCGCAGGGCCTCTCGATGTTGCTCCGACGGCAACCCAATGGCGCAACAACCTCAGTTCGCGATCATGCCAATGTGCCGATGAAAAGTATGTCCCTTGGGATTGAGCGCGACGCGGAGCATCCAAAGAAACGCGGCTTGCGCCGCGCGGTCAAAGTAGATCGGCAGGTGGATAAACTCCAGGCCAGCGAATGAGAAGATGCTTTCTGATCGATTCATCTTCAGACGACTTTGTCGCCAACTTTCATGATGCCAAGCGATAAACTCCCTCAACTTCAAAGGTTCAAGACTCAATGACGAAGTCCTACGTGCAACTCAAATCCGCCATCGCCAAACTCGAAAAAGAAGCGGCTGTGCTCCGTGAAGCAGAGACGACAAAGGTAGTTGCGCAAATCAAGGAGTCGATTGCCACGTTTGGCCTGACGGTCGAGCAGCTCTTTGGCCGTGGCGCCAAGGCATCGAAGCCAGCCTCCAGCAAGGCCCTCGGCGGTAGCAAGGCAGTGCGCAAGGGCGCAGGTGTCCCCAAGTATCGCCACCCCAAATCGGGCAAGACCTGGACGGGCTTTGGCAAGGCTCCCGGATGGATTGCCACGGCTCGCAACCGTGACAAGTTTCTCATCGACCAATCTGGCCTCGTTGGAGCACCTTCGGCCGAAAAGGCCGTGGCGCCTGTCGCTGCAGTGGCAGAAAAAGCCCCGTGAGGCCCGCATAGCAGTGAAGACATCGAGGCGCGCCAAGAAGGGTGCTGCCGCTTCCGTCGCAGTTGCCGAAACGAAGGCCGAAAAGCCGGCCGTGAAGAAGGCTGCAACCAGGAAGAGCGCTCCTTCGAAAAAGGCCGCGCCATCAAAGAAGGCGGCGGCCGCCCCCAAGGCTGCAAAGGGTGCCTCGAAGGCGACCAAGCCACAAGCTGCTGCCAAGACCCGCAGCCCGCGCACGTCCACGAACGCGACGGCGCCTGTGGTGACCTCCGCCACGGCGGAGACTGCCGCAGTCTCGAGCTGATCACGCCATTGGCCTTCTTCGGCCGAAGAAACCACACGAATGGGGCGCTCTGCGGCCCATTCGCCTTTTGGTGCACCATTGCGCTGAGCGAAGACTGAAGAACCTCGCATCCGGCTCGCGCCAGGCCGTGACCTGACTGCTGCGATCCGGCTTGAGCGGCGGGCGGCATTGGACCAATTTCCCTTTGTCAAAATATGAAGGTGCGTGTATCCGGCCTGGCGCTCGACCCGCGGTCAAGTTGATCTGGTCGCGATCTTGGCTGGCAGAAAGTTGCGGCAACGAAGCTACCCCGCGCCTGCCGACGGAGTGAGGATGCGCTGTGCGACAGTCAGGCTCTTCGCGACTTCGTAGCCATCGACCTGTCGCGCGAGTCGGTGGCATCGCGTGATTGGCCTTCGCGAAGAGACGCACGAGCCTGCCGCAACAAATTTCGCGTGAAACTTTGCGATTCTCGATCGTCGAGATAACATCTCGCTTTCACTTTCTTCGCGACGTCCTTGGACTTGTCGCCGCACGGCATCCGCCGTTTATCAAGCTCTCCCGGTTCGTATTGGTGCGCCCCTCGCGCGCCGCCGGCGTGTGCTTTGGAAAACGCGATGGATGCAACACACCTCACCCACGTCTGGAATAGATCGCAACGGGCGGATTCTGAAACCGACGGGCGACTGACCGGCGACCCACTGGATCCAGACACGATCCGACCCCCTCCCCCGACCAAGCCCGCATCTCAGATGCAGGACCTCTTCGATGTCTCCGTTCTGGACGGCGAACAGCACCGCCGCCAGATCACCGTCTTTCGACAGAAGGACCTCGACGGTCTCGCCGCCAGCGCGGGCGCAACGACCTCTGGGGACGACCATTCGACGCGGCTGAAGGCGACCCTGCGACACTTGCGGTCCACAGGCGGAAAGCGCCCGCTTGCCGATCCCCCCGATCATTGGGAAGTCAAGGTCGCGGACCTGCTTCAGCGGTTCCCTAACTTTCGACAAGTGATCGAAGAAGCCATCGCGCCTTCCCTCGCCATCGCGAGCCAAGGCGGCTACGTGCGTCCGCCGCCTGTTCTGCTCGTGGGCCCACCCGGCTGCGGCAAAAGCTACTTTGCCCAGACCGTCGCGAACATGCTCGGGGTGCCCCTTGTCAAACAGGACATGTCCACTGCGACCACGTCCTGTGTCTTGAGCGGTTTGGCGCCGTACTGGGGCAACTCGTCGCCCGGCGAAGTCTTCAAGACCTTGGCCTTCGGCCGGGGAGGCACGGCAGCCGTGGCCAATCCCTGCTTCTTCCTCGACGAGATCGACAAGGTCGCCGGGGATCATCGGTACGACCCGCTTGCGCCCTTGTATTCGCTTCTCGAGATCGAGTCCGCGACGCAGTATGAAGATGAGGCACTGCCGGGCCTACGCATGGACGCCTCGCACATTCGCTGGCTGCTGACGGCCAACGACGCCTCTGCCATCCCCGGACCGATCCTGAGCCGCCTCCTGGTGTTTCGGATCCAGATGCCAGACGCCCACGAATTGCGGGTCCTGAATCGAAGGATCTTCGAAGCCTTCGTCGAGAGTTCGGGACTGCCGAGTTTCAGTTCAAGGCTACCCCGTGGTTTGGACGCGCAATTCCTGGGACTCGGTCCCCGGGAATTCAAGACCCGTTGCGCGATGGCAATCGGCAAGGCCATCCGAGCGGGGCGGCAAGCGGTCTTCGCGCAAGACTTTGCCATGCCTGTGGCGCAGGCCAAGAAACGTATCGGATTCGTGTGAGGCAAGTGGGCCCCACATTGCGCCGACTCGATACCGCCATTTCCATGCCGACATCCTCTGGCCCAGATGATCGATCTGCGCCACCCGCTGGCGATGCTGGCCAAGCAAGCCGTGGAGCCTGCCATTGGGCACCTCAAGCACGACAACGGCATGGACCGGTGCTGGCTGAAGGGGGTATCGTCCGCGACGAGTTCAAAGGCGTAGGCCGTCGGGCGGCAAGCTCGGGAACGACCCCTCTGATCGACGTAGATTTGAGGGTTCGTTGGCTGGCGGTGCCCTGGCGCCGGCCTGGCACGGCGAATGGCATGCGCGAAAATTCGGGTGCAATAGCCGAAGAGTCGGCGGACGGCCCCTCCGTTGAACGACCCCACTGGGAGCCAAGCCCCAGACTACCCACAACGTTCAGATCGCGCGGCAGTCCTTGAACTTCACCACAAGTGCCGGGGGCGCATCGTCGTAGGCCTCGTTGCCTGCGTACTTCCCGATCAACTTCCCGCTGTTGTATTTGCCGGTGCCGGTCAGACATTCAGCAAAAAGCCCTTTCTTGCGATCGACATCCATGAAACCGGTCTGTTTGCGTGGTGCCTTTGCCTTGAACGCAACCTCTCGGCCAATGAATGCATCCTCCTCTCCGTCGCCCTTCATGATGATTTTCACGAGCGGCTGAAACTCCATGGGGGCAGCAGATTTTGCCTTCGGTGTTGGAGGAATCTCGGGCGTCAGCGCGGGCACCGGACCCGACGTCACAAAAGGCCGAGGGGGCGTGGATTGAGCGTTCGTTGCCGGCGGCATGACACACCCGCCGATGATCGCCGTGGCAGGGAGCAAAATGGCGAAGCCAATCGAGCGAATGGCCGAAATGCCGCGGAAGTTTTTCTTCATTTGCTTCACGTTTGTGCGTAGTTGGGATGGACGGAGTTTCTCCAATCGATGCCAATGCACAAAATATCGGGAAGAAAAGCGCTTCGCAGGATCTGCGGTGGCCTGACGCGCGGCCAGGAGGATCCCGCTGCCGCAGATGAAATGCAGTCTGACCACTCGGGCGGCCAGGTGGGCCCGAACGATGCCCGAGACTGAGCGTTCGTCGGTCGAGGGCTGTGTAATGCTTGGCTCACAGGTGCGTGCCGACGGCTCGGCCGTTTCCCGCGATGTTGCGGATCTGGGCTATTTGCGCAAGCGCACCATGCACATGGTGCTCCGACGTTTGCGCGCACGTCTCCACCCTCGCGGTGTCTGGATGGACACAATCAATGTGTGCACCAGAGCCCAATGGCGTACGTCGCAACGATTCCTTTGCAAAGGACGCCGTCGCTTCTTACGTCAGTTCCTTGATCGTGGACAGTGGAAGGAACAGCGTAGCGGGCGTGCTTGGCATCACCATGAATCCATGGTGCCGGTAGAAGGCAGCGGCAGCGTCATCTTTCGCGTCCACCACCAAGGCATAGGCGGCGATCTCTGCGCGCGCTGCCCGCCTCAGCGCATCGGCCAGCAGGGCAGCCCCTAAGCCCGCGCCTTTCCACTTTGTTGCGACAGCCAGTCTCCCCATGCGCACGACGGGTACAGACGGATAGCGGGGCAGCTTCTTTCCTGTGGCCGCAGGAAGGTCTTCGAGAAGGACGCTTGAAGACGCTAAGGTGTAGTAGCCCGCGATGCGTTGATCTTCGTCACTGGCTACCGCCACGAAGCAGGCGGTAATGCGACGGCGAACGTCCTGTGTAGCCTGCTGCCGAAGATAGCGATTCAGTGCCTCCGAATCGCTGTCGAAGCTGGCGCGGTCATGCGAAGAATCCAGCAATGCCACGCGAAATGGCGCAGCTTTGCTCATTCGTCACGCAGTAGCTTGCGATGGCGGGTGAACGCGCGCTTCATGGCAGGGGCAGCCTTCGGAGGAGACAGCAACGCCTGGGCAAAGCATTTCTGGTCGGCCATCGAAAGGCGGATCACCTCGGCTTGGGTGATGGCGTTCTGTGCGGCATCCTGCACTGCGGCGACCACGAAGTCTGTCATGGTGCGCCCTTGCAGTTCGGACGCGCGCTTGAGCATGGCATGCAGGTCGGTGCTGATGCGGGCTTCCAGGCGGGCGGTAGTGGCGGATGTCATGGCGGTTTCCCAGTGCGGATGCCGATTGTACGGCATATTGCCGGAAGACATCTCCGGGCCTACGTCCGGTGTGCAGCGGGCTGAGGCCGCCCTGCCTTGATCAGCGACGAAGCTCAGCTGCGCGGACGAACGCGGCGGGGCTGTCCTTCGAGCAATTTCTCCGCTTAGGCGGCAGGAGATACACCGCCGCGAACAATAATATACTAACGGACTAGAAGTTCACGAATAGAGAAAGCCCCCCACAGCGCCATGCCTGCTCTCACACGCCTCCAACGCTTTGCCATCAAGCCGAGTGCCGTTAGTATATTTTCACCATGCCCACCCTGTCCCTTTTCGAAGAAGCCCCAGCCCAGCAGGGGCTGAGCAATGCCTTCGAGCATTGGCTTTCCGACGAACGCCATGCCGGCGCCCTGCGACAGCCCGGATCAATCGCGGTGTATCGCGAAATGTGGCGCGGCTTCCAGGGCTGGTGCTTGACCCAGTCGCCGCCTGTCACGCTCGAGTCGTTGGCTGTGCAAGATCTGCAGGCCTTCCAGGCGGCCCGCCTCGGCAAGAAAAGCCCTGACCTTTCCCTCACCCCCCGGCACGCGCTTCGGCTGATGCGTCTGATCGACTGGGTGCTTCGCCATCGGGCCGCGCAGTCCGACGTTCCCCCAAACACGGCAGCTTCGGACTGGCTCGCGGAGAACCCACACGTGCGTTATGCCGACGCAGCCAGCGGCGATCCCTTGCCGGAAGTTCTTTCGGTGGCCGAAGCCAGGCACCTGATCGCGTTCCTGTCCAATGCGCGTCCTCGCCCTGGCGCCAGCGCTGCACGCCGCGATGCCCATGCGGCGTTCACGTGGCAGGAACTGCGCAATTGCGCGGCGGTCGCGCTGCACCTGGGTGGCGGGCTGACGCCCGCAGAGGTGCGCGCGCTCACGCTGAGTTCGCCGATCTCGCGAGGCGGCCGCACGCGCGATCGGCCCTGGAAGATTTCAATCCCGGCCAATGGAAATTCGCCGGCGCGCGAGACGCCGATCGCGCCCTGGGCCGGCGAGCTTCTGCAGCACTGGCTCCAAATTCGCTCGGAACGGAGGATTCCAGGCGACATGCTCTTCCCGTCGACGGCAACCGGCAAGCCCTGGAGCAAACAATCCCACTACGCGGCAACCAGGCAACTGCTCGCGCAGGCCGGTCTCGATGGCAACGAAGGTGGAACTTTCAAACTCCGACACACCTTCGCGGTGCGCCAACTGCGACGCGGAACGGCGCCTGGCGAAGTGGCGCGCTGGTTAGGGGTTGAAGTCGCCGTCATGGAGCGCTACCAGCACGTCGTGATCGGCCCCGTGGACGTGGTCTGAGGGCGACGGTTCGACCACCAAGTCAACGCTGGCTTCCGCCATTGGCAAGCTGGACGCTGCGACGCCGGCGCCCAAAGCAACGGCGAAGAAGGCCAAGCGTTTTGGCGCCGGCGCATTCTTGACCCAGATGCCGGCACTGGGCTGACCCATCCCGTCACTGCGCAACCCCGGTACTCGCAATGATTTCCAACGCCCGCCCATGGGTCAGTGAAATTCCGGCGAATGGGTCCGTTCTCGACCGGCCGCAAAAGGATCGGTGCGATTCGATCATATTGGCGCAAGACCCATTCACATAAATGCCTGTTGAGGTCATCAACTCAATGACCATCTTACGTAAGTACTCAAGTCAGCGCAAATTACCTTGTTTCGAGCTTGGAGTGGCAGAATCACTCGCAGCGAAGGAGATACTTCGCACCTGACTACGAAAGCAAGCAATGGCAAAAAGCTACCAGCAGATACAGAAGCAGATCGAGCAGCTCCAGCGCCAGGCCGACGCGTTGCGTGACAGCGAGATCAACGGCGTTGTTGATCGCATCAAGGTCGCGATTGCTCACTATGGGCTGACCGCCGCTCATTTGGGCCTTGACTCCGCGTCGAGCAAAGCGACCAGGAAGAAGTCTTCGAAGTCCTCGGCACAGTTCAGCGATGGCGCGGGCAATGTCTGGTCGGGCCGTGGCCCACGTCCGCGTTGGCTTCGTGATGCGCTGGCTGCGGGCAGATCGATTGACGAGTTCCGGGCAGGATCAAGCACCAAGTCGAAGTTGGCTTCCGCAATTGACAAGCTGGAAGCTGCGAAGCCGGCCGTCAAAGCGACTGTGAAGAAGGCCAAGCGCGCGCCTTCGAAGGTGCACTATAGCGATGGCGCTGGCAATTCGTGGACCGGCCGCGGTCCGAAGCCCCGTTGGCTGAAGGCTCAACTGGACAGTGGAAAATCGCTTCAGAATTTCGCGAAGCAGGTCTAAGGACCATTGAAGCCGGGCGTATCCTCATCGGCTTGCCTCTCACGTCGGGCCACGCAGGCTTCGCTTACTTGCATCTCATCGAGATGCTCTCGGCATAGCTTCGCCACCGAGTGCAAAGTGCCTGAGATGCTCGGCTCCAGATTTGTGGAGTTCGGGGGGATCGATCACTGACGCGCGATGCCATTGCGTCAGATCACAGCAATGCACTCGCTGCAGGTCTCGCACATGGTCACTGGCCGCAGCTCGGTCGCCAACCGCGAGGCCGGGGCCCCTCACCACCGGAGGCGCCTTTTTCTTTGGTCGTCTGATTCTCGCCACGTTTTTCTTGCTGCGACTCAATCCGCGTAGCAAGATGCGGCTCGCATTCAAAGACATCCTTCATGTTCACATCGATTCACCTGTTGAACCACAACTCCGCCTCAATGCGCGCAGTTGAGTCTTCAATGGGGCTTGCTGTCATGATCGACTGTCCACTTGCTTTTTTCTGTCCAGAGGCATTTCGGCCTCCTTTGATACGCAGCGCCTTCGCTGCAGTTTGACCTGTACTCCGTAGCCGAGTGAGCGCGCCGTTGCGCCCACGTTGGCCCATGACTACGTCATGGGTCTTGTCACGGACGTGCAGAGCATCCAACCACAAAGGAGAGCCTCATGAGCAAGTTCGAACAGAAAACCCAAGAGTCCCAGCACGTTCCGGAATTCAGCGCGGCACAGAAGCCCGCGCGCATCCCCCACGGCGGCGAGCAGCACCTTCCCGCACCTCCAACACCGAAACCGTCCACCCGTACCGACGCGCCGATCTATCTCGGACTGGACTTCGACGGCGTCCTGCATTCGGTCTTTGCGGGTCCGCGCAAGCAACACTGCACCGACCTTGGCGCGGGCCTGCTGTCGCCCGTCCAATTCATTCGCGATGTGAATGTCGTCCACGATCCCGAGTGGTGTGGCCGCCTCTTTGACCGTGCAGATCTTCTGTCGGACTGCCTGGACGGCTTCCATCGCGAGGTGAGGATCGTCATTGCAACCTCTTGGCGTAGCAAGCTCTCGACGGACACGATGCGGGAACTATTGCCCTCGAGTCTCCGCAAGCGAGTAGTCGACTCCCTCGATAGCTGCGAAGAGCAAGACCACAACGGCGAGTGCATCTCGGGCGTCCGCGGCCGGCTGATGGAACGATGGGTCGCGATCAACGATCCCGGAGCCGATTGGCTCGCACTCGACGACGTCGACGAACTCTGGGCTGAGCACATGCTGCGACTGGTGCAGACGCCTCCGATGGGCGTGAACCTCGACGCGATCGACCGGCTCCGAGTCGCGCTTGCGGCCAGCCGAGCGTGAATGCCGCAGTCGCGCCGAGACGATTGAGCCGTGCCGCTTGATCCGCTCGTCCACCTGAGCTGTCGGGGCGAAGCGAGGGCTTCGGGCGATTCGGTCGACGCGTCTCCGGGCTCGCGGTCCAGGTGCCGCTTGGCCGGTTGACGCGCATCGCGCCCCTCCCCTTCCACGATTCGGCAAGAGATGCGCCGTTGCGACACGACACGGCATCCGATGCCGGCTATGAACCTGAAAGGTTCCATCCCCCAATGCACTGGTTGATCGTGGTGACGTTCCTGGGCGGCAGCGCGTGGGGCCCGGCGGTGACAATGACAGCGACGCCAAGCGCAGAGGCGTGTCGCGAATTGAGCCATGCGGTCGCCGCAAGCATCGTCCAGGCAGCGAAGACCAACATGATCGGCATCACACCGGACCTGGTTGATGACCATGGTGCCAAGCTGGTGGTACGGGGCGAACGAGAGGTGGCGCGAATCGCCTGCAGTTCGGAGCCTGGACGGTTGCGCTAGAGCGGACCGAGACGACAGGTCTCCAGTCCGCCACCTCGGCAGAATGAAGCCTGACGGTCAGCGCCCCCGCTTAGCCCTATTGGCTTGCTCTTGCGCTGCCTCACCAGTGAGCTTTAGCACCGCTGCGGCAAATGCTTGCCGAGTGAACACATCAGACTCGACGACGGTCAAGAAGATGTGTGTGATCAACTCTCGGAGGTCTCGCTCGAAAGCGTCCTCAAGTCGCAGTCTCGACGTCACGTAGCCGACGTACTCGTAAAGGCAGACCAGCACATACTTGAATGATGCCCCTGAGAGCTTGTAGCTGCTGACTTCGCAGAACTCCCTGAACCTGCGGTGGGCAGGCGGAACGGCCCTTTCTGCCAGCCAAAATGCGTCGCCGAGCGTGGCCCCTGCGACGCGATAGGGCTTGCTGTGCGCGAGCGCGCGAATGATCAAGATTTCTTCGGCGTCGCCCTTGCGCGCAACACCTTCGGTCGGCAGGAACATGTCATCCAGGCACCTCAGCATGGACCGCTCGTCGACGTCCGCGGAGTCGCTGCGCCGATCCCAGTACGCGAGCCCGATCGTTACTTCGGCATCGTCCAGGGCATCGGCGGCCGCGCGAGGCGCATGCTTGAGCGCTTCGATCGCGGCCCTCAGTTCCCTCGCCACAGCCTGCAGCACCGGCTCGAATGGAGGGGGAACAACGGATTTCATGCAGCTACTCGCCGCGATGCTCTCGCAATGATGTTCTTTGGCGACATCTTGGGCGTCGGCAGTGGGCATTGGTTCGATCATTTCTTTGTCAATTTGCTTCATCATATTTAGGTAAGTCCGAACGTGGAGAATTTCAACTCAGCGAGTGCGCGGGCGTGAAAAAGTAGGAGAGCCGCCGGGCCCGGACGCGCCAGTTTCGGGTCGACGCAGGAAGTCCTTCGCACTCGCCGCCAATGCCGCGCGAGAGGCCATCGCCAAGTCATGATCGGCGGATGCAATCATTTCGATCGCTCGTTGCCCGATACCAGAAGCTTGAAAGTCTGCGCCCACAAATTGCCCAGAACCCGGACTTGGTCTTGCAACGCGGAGGTGAGGTCCAGATGATGCACCTTCGCCTCGTCGCACCGGGCGCGCGTCTGCCTTATCAGGTCGAGTTGCTTTTTCATTCGCTCCGTCAGAGCTTTCCACTCCGTCGCGTCCGGCTTGCGTGGGTTCGATTGATTCATTGGCTTCATCTCCTCTTTTTTTGGATGCAGCTCGAAGCTGCGTTGGTGACTCGGATGGGATGGTCAAAAACGTCAAAAGATCTTGCCCGGCTGTGACCGGCAATAGTTCGGCCATGCGGAACCCCGATTCTTCGGCGTGGTACCCGTCGGACGCCCGCAACCTGGTCGGCCTCTGGCGAGGCTTGGCGTAGTGGGTGCGGTAGTACGCAGCGCGGGCCTCGACTTCCTGTTCGAACGCTGCTCGAGCCGTGAGCGCCCTCTTCGCGTCGACGACGTTGCCCTCGGGTTCATGGTCTGCACCCGGACTTGCGCGGCGAGTCGCATGTCGCCCCGGCCGCGACCGCGCCCGCAGCGGGTCGAGTCCCCTGCCCCACCCGTTCGCATAGTTGTGCGCATCGCAGAGATAGCCGACAGCCTTCGTCCAACCCGGCGGGAACGGATTGAAACTTCGACCGGTTGCCAGATCCACCCGAGGCATCAGGAGGTGCACATGGCGTGCGATCAGGCCACCCGGCAAGAGGGATTGATGCTCGACGTGGTACGCGCACTGAAATTTCTCAGGGACGCCGGCGTACACCCACCCATGCAGGTCATCGAGCACCGCCTGGACTTGCTCCGGCGTCGGCTCGTCCGGAAAGAAGTTGACGACAGCGGATGCGTACCTGAGCTGGAACTGGTCGATCGCATCCGCAACGCCGGCGACCTGGATGGGGTCGCCGCGCTTGGCCGCAACGCCATGCCGCAGACGCCCCTTCGAATCACGCACCCCTTGCAGGTAGATCGCTGCATCCGCTGCGCACCCAGTGCCGACCGGTGAGACCGTGATCAGCATGGCCGCCCCCCCTGCCCTGCGAACGGCTGACCTTGGCGGCTCGCAGGCTTGGCCTTCGGGGAAGGCAGACCGTATTCCTCGACCTCGCGACACCGCAGCGGTGAGAGTGCGCGGCTCGCCTCGGCCTCGATGGCCCGGAGGACGGTCAACACGGCAGCTAGATCGACCGTCGACTGGCTGTGCTTGCAGTGTTGGAGGCTGCGCCACAGAGCCTCGAGGAGATTTCCGACAACGGCGACCTCCGCAACCAGGGCCGGGTCCTCCGGCATATAGGACCGACGCCTGACCGGCGGCTTGCGCGGCGACGGACGTCCGCTTGCAACAGTCGACTCGCCCGCCAAGCGCTGCCGAAGCAGCTCGCTCACTGAAACGCCCGCGCGGGCCGCTTCGGCTCGCACCAGCGCTTCGCGCTCGGGCGAAATGCGGAACGACAGCATGCTCGGCCTAGCCATGGCGCCGCTCTTTCCGCACGCGGGCCGACACGACGCCCACTTGCGTGTCAGACAGGTATCCTTGCACGCCCGGCGACCGACAGTTTTGTTCACCGCAAACGACCCGATGTCGAAGAGAAACTCTGGCGGTTTTACTCGCCGTCGAATCCGGAATATCGATTTCCAAACGACCCGAGAAGCCGCGAACTGATCGTTCGAGTGAGTGGATTTCTTGCGAATCAACGCTCACGCAGCATCGGGCACGGGTGCCCCTTGACTGTGATGGAATGCACTCGCGCGCCGGCAAGTTCCTCTGAAAAACGCGTGCGCCAGACGGCAGGTCGCATTCGATCTCGCGCGGACCTGGCTGCCGATTGACCCAGGACGAATCGCCTCCCGACATCACTCGCCCCTTTCCTTTTCCGGAGTTAGGGCATCCATGAGCTCCTCGAAGAGCTGTTCCAGACTTCTCGTGGTTGCGTTGGCATCGGATGGCCCCGCAAGGTCGATGGAGGGAGTGGGCGCCGTGGCGTCTGCGTGCTTGCCCGTTTCATCGGCAGAACTGGCGTCTATCCTGGCTGAAACGTCGAGAGATGGATGAGTCTTGGAAGAGGTCATACCTCTCAATCTATCAGCGAATACGAATCAAATTTCCAAAGATCGGGTCGCCTTCGACTTTTTTCCAAGGCATTCTGGAAGCGAGCCATCGAAAATACGCGACCACACGCCTCTCTTAAAAAAACATCGTTCTCTATGTGGTATGGAGTTGATTCTGAGTGGAGGTGCGCACTGCTTTCCCCCAGGGGCTGACCTGTGAATCGGCGCCGCAGGCCTGTGTGACAGGAGCTTTTGACAAGTCTGTGACCCGAGTCGCGTGGGGCGTCGATGCCCATGGCGCGTGGCTTCACGTGCCGAACTGTGACGTCATTCCCCTGCTGTCACACGCGAGGTAATGCTGCCTCCGGGGCTGTCTTGCTACAGAAGCTACGCCTTTGCTTCGGGAAATGACTCGAAGTCCTACCATTTTGCCGCCCTGTCTTCTCACACAGCTGCGGCGTTCGGCTTGGTCTCTGCATGAGTTTGCATCTCGATTTGCATGACGTTTGCACGGGCTTTACTGACGTAAGTCCTTGTCAGCACTCGACAAGCGTATGCAATTTCGATACTGCTTTCTGCAACGAATCGACAAGAATCAGCGCAGGAGGACGCTCTCCGACGTCTCCGCCGCTCTCAAAACCATCCAAGGACATAAAGGTTGGATGAAGTAAAGGTTGGACGACTGAGATAAATATTAAAGGTGGAGTGATGAAAATCGCATCGATTCTGATGGACGACCGCAGTCTTCCGCGTCAAAGAAAGACTTAATCGAAAAGTTCTCATGTCCTGAATGCTCAGAAATCTTCAAGGAGGCACTTGTGCAGAGTCTCGAGAGCCGCCAGTTACTGAGGATATGAAATATTTCAGAACCTCATCAAAAACCCTCCAATCGCTGGCTCGCTTGGGCCGATATGAAGACGTCGCAGGGTTTCTTGTCTTGGCGCGACATGCGGATGGCAGGGCACTGGGAAGCTTTGCCCCGTATAGGCTGAGCGGTGCAGGTGTCAATGCGATTCACGAGAAGTCCGGAGTCAGCGAGGTGGTGGCGCGAGAAGTCATAGCACGGCTGACTTCGGCTGGATTCATTCGGTCCGCGTCCGAGGAAGCAAAAAAAATCTCTCCTCGCGCTCGATGGGAGATCGTTCAACAGGAGCTCGACCTCGCACTTCCGCACGCGTTTGTCGACGGTCCCGCGCCGCCGAATGCGACGCCTCTATCGTTTCTTCGCCGGGTCCGCGGGTCCACTGAAGCTCTCAAGCCTTCCCAGTTGTTGCGGAAGACAGGCGAAGATGCGCTGCGCTTGGACATGCTGATGGTCATTCTGTCCATCTTTTGCGCGACGGAGATGAACAAGTTCGGTGGAACGTCACCGAGGATTGCGCACCGTAGTTGGGCTATCCAAAGTCAAATCCCTGCGGCGGATTGTCCTGGGGTAGTGCGATGGAGCGCCATGCCCACCGGCGAATGGGACGCTCCGTATCTCGCGGTAGCGTCCGATTGGTTGCCTCATATCGACCCCAAAGAGGTGCTCCATGCGGAGCGAATCGGTCAGGCATGGAAGAGCATCGCTGCCGCCGGTCTGGTGTACGAAGCAGTGGTTCTTTTCGATGATGACCCCCTCACGAGCAGCGCTGCGCGCTTGCTGATGACAGTGAGAGTCAACGATTTTCACGCGGGATCGAATCAGAAAATGGGCGATCCGTCGTTTCTTCGTGAAGACCTTGGGCACGGCTTCTACACGCAGGCGAAGAAGGGTCAGCCTTCCCTTGAGTCGATGTGGGTGGATTTGCCCCGTGACCGCGGCCACCTCGTCGGTATTGCGCGACCACGATTGCGCGCGAGTAACCCAGACGCCGGGGCTTGGTTAGATCAAGAAAAAGAGGCGATTGATGAGAGCTTGGCACGCCTGGAAGTGATGAAGGCACATGCGTTTTTTCGTGAAGTGGTGTAGCAGACGCTCGCGATAGGCCGGGCATCGCTTCGCTTCGACCGAACATCTACACGTTCTTCTGGGCCTCATTCATGCTTGAATGGCGGGGCGAAGATCGAGCATCCACTCGTTCGGCGTCTTCGTACCGACTCTTTCTCTCACATGCCCGCGACTCCCTGCGCGAGCGCGAAATCGAGTAAGCCCCTGTCCGACGGCTCCTCCGGCCAAGTGATCTTTGCGAGCCATCGGTGAAATGTAGTTGCCGCAATCCGACTGCCAGGACCATCGCGGCGCCAGGCGCGTGCTATTGGCGCCGCGATTTCCCCCAGCCGTTCGGTCTCGAACCGGGACCGCATCTCAGACTGCATTGGTTCAGGCATTTCGAGATAAAGGGCCTTCGCCTTCTGCATACGGTCGTGCTCCCATAGTTCTCGGATCCGATGCATGCGTTCTCCCCCCGTCAACGCGGCTGCAGGCCGCGCTGACGGGGGGAGAGACAAGGCGGCAGGGGGGATGGGCCCCTTGACGCCCGCGTAGCCCTTCTTCAGGGCATCTTTGAAGTACGCAGCCGGCGACTTCAGTACAGGCAGCGACTGGTTGCGCAGTCGTTGCTCGACATGTTCCAGCGTACCCCGCAGTTGCCCTTCATCGGTACTCGCATAGAGGTCCTGTGCTTCGTCCTGCTTCATTCCAAGCGCGATCAGTTTGCCGACCAGTTCCAGATCGAAGACATTCCGGCTCGGATCGTCGGCCGCGCCAAGACGTTGTTGGACCTTGGGAACGACCCTGAACTGGATCTCTTCGATGCGTCGGCCACGCTTGTGCTCGATAAGCTCGAGGCTGAAGTCCTCGCACAACGCCTCGATCTCCGCGAGGGCCTTGCTGATGACGTCGCGTTTGAGAAACCTGTAGTCGACTTCAGTAATGTCGCTGCGACCGGTCAGGACGGCAGCCCACCACAACACGTCCTCTCGCATCGACAGTCGACTGGGGGACGTGAGGTAGCGCGCTCCGATCTCGTAGAGCACCGCGGCTGGATAGCTGCGCATCTGTCCGCTGATCTCGAGCAGGACGCGAGTGTACTGGTGAGGCTTGACGAGGCGCTCTCGGATCTCGTCCGGATAGCGCCAGGTAACCATGCAAGGTCGTCCACGCCCCTGCTCTTCAATGGTTACGGTTCCTAACAGTTGCGAGGATACCCAGCGCTTCAATGCGCTGCCGCTAGTCGACCATTCGATCGTCGTGGCCTGCATGTCGCGCAGGTGAGATTTCAGGAGTTCGGTGTTGTTGGAGTTGAAGCGGGCGTCACCGATCAACTCGCTGAGAGCCAACCTATAGACGGGTTCGTCGACCCCTTGGCGTTGCGAGTGGTACAGCAGCGCGTTGTAAATGCGTCGCGACAACAGAGTCAGGCGGCCCCGCTTTGGGCGGATGGCGATGGCTTCGTTCGCCTTTGCGATGCTTTGGTCTTCAGGGACCGCAGCGGGCTTAGGTGGCGGCCGTGTTACCTCGCCCTCTTCCATAACTACTCTCAAAGGAAAAATTTAACTTCACATGATGCCGCCTTCTTGTGAATCGGTCAAATCACAGTTCTTTATCTCTTGAGATATTGATAGAAAACACTTGGGAGATTTGAAGAGTTGACGATGCGGATTCTTCTTGGCTGACAAGGACTTGCGTGAAGTAGTGTGAGATCGAATGGGCTTCAATGTGAGTGCGGTTGGGGTTTGATGTGAGAACGTATGGGGTTCTGAGCCCCTAAATGTGAGCGCGGGTGGGGTTTAACGTGAGTGGACAAGGGGTTCGGGCAGTCGGATCGTGGGAATGCCCCACTCCGACGACGATTTAGCCTCAACAAGCGCGCAAATTGGGCCGGATGGAGGTCTCCGACACCGCGCCCAGGCCCCGTAGACTAGGCGGCCCTAGCTCGGTTTCCCAACCATTCTCACATTTCGCGCGGCATCGGACGCGAAAGCTCATGCGAATCTTGTTCATTCTACGGTTTCTCATAGAATGGCCGAATTCCGTTGAATGAGGCCCCTTCTTTATGGCATTGCCCGCTCCTGCGGTGGCTGGAAACCTGGTTTCCACAGCCCCCCTTATCCCCCCCCTGCCCTCCCCGGTTCGCCCGCGTATCGACATGCCTCGGATCGCGGCGCTCGCGACACGTGCAGGCTCGATGGTGGAGCAAATCCGAGGCAGGCTACTCGCGCCAGAGACGAGAAAGATCGCACCCACCTACTCGACCGCGCAACTGGCGGCTCTGTGTGGAGTTGACAAGGCTCATGTGGCCTATCGGATTACGAAGGAGGACTTGCCATCGGGGCGACTCACGCCCGCTGGTGGGAAGCGGATTTTCGAACTGAACGAACTGCGCGCTTGGACCCGGACCTATCGCGCCGACAAGATGCGCCCGGCCGGCAAGAAGGCGTTCACCATCGCCGTGGGAAATTTCAAGGGGGGCGTCGCCAAGACCACCACTGCGATGGTGCTGGCGCAAGGGCTGAGCTTGCGTGGTCATCGAGTGCTTGCCATCGATACAGATCCGCAGGGGTCGCTAACGACCCTGCACGGTCTGCTACCCGAGGCCGAGATCAGTGAAGACATGACGATCGCGCCGCTTTGCGATGGCTCTGAATCGGACATTCGCTATGCGATCCGCTCGACCTACTGGGATGGTCTGGACCTCGTCGCCGCCGCCCCGTTTCTTTTCTCGGCCGAATTCGCGCTCCCTGCGCGCCAAATGCAGGAGCCGGGCGCCAAGTTCTGGGACGTGCTCAATATGGGCCTGGAAAGCGTACGAGATCTCTATGACGTAATCGTGATCGACACCCCGCCTTCTCTTTCGTACGTCACGATCAACGCGCTGTGGGCGTCGAATGGCATCATCGTTCCGGTACCGCCGTCGGGCTTGGACTTCGCGTCCTCCGCGCAGTTCTGGTCGTTGCTGGCCGACCTGGGTGGCAACCTCGATGCACAGAGCGGGGACCGCGCGGGCAAGGACTTCGACTTCTTGCACGTGCTGCTGAGCCGTGTGGACCCGAGCGACCCAGCCACACCGGCAGTGCGACAGTGGATCCAGGCAACCTATGGTGAATACACGCTGCCTGTGGAGATTCCCAAGACCAGCGTAACCAGTAACAAGGCGGCCGAATTCGCGACCGTTTACGACGTGCAGAAGTACGAGGGCGCCGCCAAGACCTACAAGCGTGCTGCGGACGCATACGACTCGTTCGTCGAACTTGTCGAGCAATCTGTCGCCAGTGCTTGGCAAGATAAGGAGCCGGTGAAATGAACGGCGACTTCCGCGGTATGGCCGCCGGAATGGGCGCGCGCGAGATCCTCGATGGAAACCGGGTTTCCACGGCAGCCGGCGTGGACGCTAGGGGAGCCTGCTGCGCTGGCCTGCGGATAGATTTGCCGCGCCGGTTCGCGGCTGGCAGTGGAAACATGGTTTCCACTGAGTTGCCGCCAAGCCCGGAGTGGAAACCTGGTTTCCACTCCGCTCGGCGTGTATTGCCGCTCGCCCGAGACGTGCGGCTGGATTGGGATTTGCCCCATCGCAGGGCTTTTTCTGGAAACCAGGTTTCCACACAAACGGAGGTTAGACATGGCTAGTACCCGCAAGCGTCTTGAAGCACTGACCGCTGGGCTGTCAATTCCAGAAGTTCTGCCGGCTGCGGCGCCGAGTGCTCCTCCCGCCGCGCCGTCGGCCGTCCTTCCGGGCGCCGCCCCGCCGGTGGAAACCAGGTTTCCACCGGCCCAGATCGGGCATTCTGCGCCGCGCACAGGACCTGGCCAGATGCTGGCGTTTCGCGGTCAGATGCAGGCCCGTGAAGGCGAATTGTCCACGTTGCGCGAGCGCCTGCGCCAGTTCGAAGGCTCGACTCCAACTCGAAAGCTCAACACGGCGAGCATTCAACCCACACGCTGGGCGAACCGCCACGAAGCATCTTTCGAGAGTGCGGATTTCGCGAGGTTGATTGCTGACATTGGGGAAGCCGGTGGCAACGTCCAGCCCATTCTCGTGCGGCCAGTTGCGAACCAAGCTGACCGTTACGAGCTGGTCTTCGGCCATCGACGCCATCGCGCGTGTCAGATGCTCGGTATCGAGGTGCTGGCCGCGATCTGGCTTGACGAGTTGGGGGATGCTGAGCTGTTTGCGGCGATGGATCGAGAGAATCGGGAGCGCGCCGATCTGTCGGTTTACGAGCAGGGCCTGATGTACCAGCGTGCGCTCGACGAGAAACTTTTTACCAGTGAGCGCAAGCTCTCAGAGAAGCTGGGTGTAAGCCACACTTGGGTTGCTAAGGCGTTGACAGTCGCGGAATTGCCCCCGGCTGTGGTCGAGTGCTTTCGCAGCCCGCTGGAAATCCAGCACCGGCATGCGGCGCAACTCAAGGTCGGTCTCGAGAAAGATCGCCGCGGAGTGCTCAAGAAGGCGGAGAAGGTACGAGGCCTGAAGCTGGCGCCGACTGAGGTGGTGGCCCGCTTGCTGGGTCTCGATCTGAATGCGAAGTCGGAGAAGATCGCGATCCGCGGCGATGGGAAGGCGCTTGGGTCGTGCCAGCGTGGCGTGAATGGCTCGGTGACGCTCAGCCTATTGCCGAGCGCGATGAATGACGTGCCGCCTGAGGTGCTATCCACCTCGATCTCGGAGGCCCTGAGCAAGCTCCGGGCGTTGGGATAGGGGGCTTGCGGTGCTGCAATTGAGGGCGTGGGCAACTTGCAGTTGCGGCTTGTGACCCCCCTCACATCGCGCCTTTGTCAATATTGGCAAGTCATGATGCTCGCGAGTCGAGGTTGCCGGCGAGGTGGTGCGTGCGCGCCTCCAGTCGCCCTTCAACCTTGCAACCACGGGACAGGGCAGGGCGGACCGACGGGGTTCAGACAACTTCTATGGAATGGGAAGACGAATGACGTCGAGCACGTCACCCTTGTTTGCGAGGCCACGATGGTCGGGCCAAGCATTTCGTAGTGTGCACCCACTCCACTTGAGAGATGTGTGACCTCTGGAAGCCAGCAATGTCCTGAAATACCAACGATCCGCCGCGTGCCACACACTTCTCCGCATCGAAAAACTCCAACAAAATCAACAAGTTGGAAATATCTCCTCCCGGATCCTCGTGGAGAACATCGAAAAATCGCATTGATGATAATTAGATTTATCATCGTCGCGTCCGGGTGCCTGTCGCGCCTGGGGTTTCCTCCCCGAGGGCGGCCACATCGCCCGGCGCATCCGTCCAATGTCCAGCTTTTAATCGGCAGTCCTGATGACTGAGAGAACTTTTGCCACCACCCCGGAACTCGGCCACTTCGAGGATGAAGAACTCGAGCGCCTGGCCGCGTCATGGCGCGCCCAGGCCCTCAGAGGACATAAGGAAGCCAACGGGATCGCCCATGCACTCGAGGCCGAACTGCGCCGCCGATTGCAGACGAGTCAGCTGACACACCGTCCGCCGGAACCCGCGGCGCCACCGCCGCCGTGGTGGAAAGTGTGGGCACCCGGGCGAACGACGCTCACCTGAAGGCGCGCCCGTTGAAAAAGTCTCCCACGCCCCGCAAGCTCCACAGCGGCCATTTCGCCTTCATGCGGGCCCTGGCCCAGGGGCTCGATGAGCGCGCGAGCTGGGATCGGTACCTGAGATCGGAAAGCGATCCCGTGGACCAGAGAGCCGTACGCCGAACAGTCTCTTGGATCCGGGGCGAATTTGCCGCCGCCGCCAAGCGGGAGAAAAAGCCGGGGACCGCCCGGCTGATCCTGCTCGACCCGCAACGATTCACGGCGGCACCCAAGCAGCCAACGCTGGCCGAGTTCGCGCTGGCTCAGGGCCTGGAAGAGTTTTCGGAAGCGGAGCAGCTCGAGGCCTACGAAGAGGCCTACCCGCCACGCGGCAAGAGAAACGGAAGCGGCAGCGAAAGCGGGGGAGGGCAGGGCGGCTCGGCCACCACGCGCCGCGGACGCGTCATCGAGCGGCAGCTGGAAGCGCTGCGCTGGCTCCAGGGTCTGGTCGCTCAGGACCCACGGCCAGGTGACCGGGTAGGCGCCTGGCTGAATCCGCTGGTCGCCGTGCGCCTCGAGCGCGCTGGCCTGTTGACTTTGTTCGATCTGGTGGAGCGAATCAATGGCACCGGTGCGCGCTGGTGGGTTCAAGTCCCAGGCGTGGGCGAGCTCAAGGCGGCACGCATCGTCGAATGGCTTCACGCCCACGAGGCGGTGCTGGGTCTGCGGGTCGGTGCGCACGCGGCCCAGCGGCGCTCGGCGTTGACCCTGGATTCATTGGCTCAAGTGATGCCGGCGGCGACGGCGCTCCGGCCGTTCGAGAAATTCCTGGTGCCAGCGGAGCTCGATGGCTCCGCCGGTCAGTTCCGTGCCCCCGCGGACAAGTGCCTGCTCGGGGCGCGCAACGACCATGCGGCCATCAGTGCCTGGTTGGCGTCAAAGGGAAAAGGGACTCAGGATGGTGAGCTGTCTGCGACGCAGCGCGCCTATCGCAAGGAGGCGGAGCGCTTGCTGCTGTGGGCGGTCCTCGAAAGGAAAAAGGCCCTGTCGTCGTTAGCGGTCGAGGACGCGACGGCGTTCAAGACTTTCCTAGGCCACCCGCCGGCGGCCTGGTGCGGGCCCCGGCATCGCCAGCGCTGGTCGCCGCACTGGCGACCATTTGAAGGACCGCCGTCGCCGGCGGCAATTCGGCATTCGCTCGGCATCCTGAGAAGCCTGTTTGCCTTCTGGATCAGCCAGGGCTACGTGACGGGGAACCCGTTCGCGGCGGTTGCGCAGCCGAACCTGTCGCAGCGGCCTCTGGGGTCTAGCCGGACCTTGACCTTCGCCCAGTGGACCCACATCGACGCGCTGTTGGAAGACCATGTCGATACGGAGCCTCGCCGTCGACTTCGACGCGGCATGCGCTGGCTGTATGCGACCGGGCTGCGCTTGGCCGAAATCTCTCGTGTGAAGTGCGAGGATCTCGAAGAGCTCGAGTACCGCACGATCGACGGATCGATGGCGACCGATTGGATGCTGGCGGTGGTGGGGAAGGGCGGGCGAGCCCGACAAGTGCCGGTGCCACACGAACTCGTCGACGAGCTGGGGCAGGAGTTGGCCCGTCATGGGCTCAAGCGCGGGGTTGGCGCGGCGAGCAATCGGGGCGTCCCTGTGTTGGCCCGCTTCGATGCCAAGTTGGAGCGGCCGGTCGCCTGGTCGGCTTCGGGGCTTTACCAAGCGATCAAGGCATTTCTGACGCAGGCGGCCGACAGCGTCGGAGGGGAGGATGGGAAGCGACTCCGAAAGGCCAGTACCCATTGGCTTCGCCACTGTATCCCGCACCCGTCTATCACCAGTTCTCGGCCGGCGGGGCCACCGCACGAGGAGGTCGCCCAAGTCCACCGGACATGGTCCTGACCGCCCTGGAGATTCTTGAGGAATGCCAGGAGTTTGTCATCGGGCCTGTATCGGCCGACGCTGCCGCCAGGTAGCGTGGCGGTGAAGCAGACCGAGGAGGCTTTTGGCATCGAGCGCGCCACGGTTCGATGCCTACTCGGACGTGCCCTGCGCGCGCACCTGTCTGGCAAGCTATGACCTGACGCACTATCCGGAAGATACCGGGCTGGCCTTCACGGAGTTCTTCTTCCCCCGCGCGTTTGGCTCCGGTTTACGACTTGAGGATTCGGCGGCAGCGATCTGGAACGAGTTCATCGGAGCCCATGCTGCGGCCCAATTGCACGAACCGGCCGAGATCGCGATGGACTACTTCACTCGTGCGGTCGAGTTCGCTCTGATCAACGGTCCGCAGTGGGACAGCCTGGCCCTCGAGCTAGGCGCGTCCCATTGGGAGCGGGCCGTGCGCGAGTCAGGCTACGTGGTGGCTCAACGCACGGTGCACCTTCAGGCATAGCGATGGTGCTGCCCATTCTCGTGATCGATGCGTCTATGAAGGCGGCGTTCGACAACCGTGGCCGGCGCAAAGCATCCCCGAGGCAACGAAGGTTGCGTCGCACTGAACAGCAGCGGGTGCGCCCGGTCCCCGTTGTGCTTGTTCAAGCCGCTGATGCTCCTCAGGTATTAAGCCAGCGCGAGGAATCGATTCAGTTCTGGCGCGGGTTGCTTGGTCTCGCGGACGGCGATGGCATCGACGTGATCGATGGGTCTGCTGCGCTGTCCATCGCCAGCTGCGACAGCCAGGTTGAACAACTCCTCGCAAGCGCTGAATGGCTTATGCGACGTCGGCTTCGCCAATCGTGGGGTGCGCTCCGACCATGGGATCGCCACGCCATCCTGCATGCCGTGCATGGCTTCGATCCGTCAAGGCCGATCATCGAGGTGACGGAAGCTCAGAAGCGCGGCGTCGCCTGGCTGCTTGCGGCAATGCATTGGAATGGTTGTCGGCATCCGGCGGCGCTGCGCTGCGAGCCGTTGCATCCACCAACAGGTCTGGTTCGTTGGCTCAGCATGTTCGAGGTCGGCCGGCAGATTGAATGCGCGGGTGAGATCCAGGTGGCGCTGGTGAGGCGGATGGCGGCCGTCGAGCGACAAAGTCAATGGTTGATTGACGAAATGCTGCGTCGCGGGTCGGGCGTCGCGCTGCTGCCCGAGCTGCTGCGATAGGGCCGGCGGACTGCGTTGTGGGTCGATCTCGAAGCGAAGCGCTGCAGCACGCGCTAGGATTGCTCCGAGGCCAAACATCCGTCCGCTCAGGGGACCTCCATGATCCAGATCCGCGACATCGACCACCTCGTCCTGCGCGTCACCGACCTGCCGGGCATGCTGCGTTTCTATTGCGACGGCCTCGGCTGCCAGGTCGAGCGGCAGCGCGACGACATCGGCTTGACGCAGCTGCGGGCCGGACGCTCTATGCTCGATCTCGTTCCGATCGATGGCGCTCTGGGGCGCGCGGGCGGTGCGCCGGCGGGCGAAGAGGGCCGCAATCTCGACCACTTCTGCTTCCGCGTCGAGCCCTTCGACGAAAAGGCGATCCGCGGCCATTTGTCGGCGCTGGGCATCGATGCTGGCCCCGTTGAGTCGCGTTTCGGGGCGGAGGGCGAGGGGCCATCGATCTACCTACGCGACCCTGAGGGCAACGTCGTCGAGCTCAAGGGCCCGCCCTATCGATGATCTATTTGGAGGCAGCCGCGATCATCTCCAGCGTTTGCTCGCGGATTCGCGCAAGCCAACGCCACGCTACCGTAGCGGTCCGTTGGTGGCTTCGTAAGCACCACGCCGCGAGCCAGCAGCTGCTCGTAGCTGGCCGTGCAGTCGGTCTCGTTCAGTTCAGTAGGCCTTGGCTTGCTCTCGGGCGATTTGACTGACGCCGCGAGCTGGTGGCCAGATGGAACGCGGCATGTACAAGGCTGGGTTCGACCTCTTTTCGCCTACAACACTTGCCCAACCGTGAGTCGTCTCTACGTCTCCCGAAGTCGCACCCCTGTCTCCCGACAGGAGCGCTGTAGCTGGAGGGAAGAAGCGTTGAGATGAGGCGCATTTCCGGAAGCGCTGTCAAAAGTCGCCCGCCGGGGCTACCAGAGCTTCCACCACGCCCGACGTTCGCGCATGTGCAGGGGCCGAAGCGGTTGGCCGGTGTTGGCGTTCTTAGATCCCGCTAGTCATATTCAAAGATGCTGCTAGTGACTCGTATCGATAAGTCATTGATTTGTCGAAGGAATTGCAGATCTTTCGGCGTGATGCTGGATGTGGTGGAACGGCAACACTGGCAAACGTGTGTGCTTTGTTCTTGCAAGTGCGCCTCCAATGCTCTTGAATCTTGCAAGTGGAGCCATGACCAGCGAATTCGAGCTCTCCGAACGTGCCGCCCAGATTGCTCGGGTGTTGCGCCCGCTTGGCCGCAGTGCCATGTCGATGGAGCAGGCACAAAGCGCAGGCAGGTTGCTGGGTATGCACTGGACCACGGTGTACCGACTTCGCAAGAGGTTCCTGGAGGATCCGGTCGCGACATCCGTATCGGCCAAGGCGCCGGGGCCGGAATTCGGCGACAAGAGACTTGATCCTGAAGTTGAGGAGGTCATCCGAGACACTTTGACCCGATGGCTGCCGCGACAGCGAGATCTGGCTCATCCGCAGCTGGATCTCACACTTCGGATTCGAGCACGGTGCACTCGGGCCGGGCTGACGCCGCCATCGCGCAGCACGGTTGCGCGTCGGTGGGCTCAACATCGGCAAGCGGAAGCCGCGCAATTGGCGAATGCACCGGGCACGCAGATTCTGCCCGGACATCTGGTTGCTGAAGAGCCCTTGGAGCTGATCCAGATCGACCACACCCAGTCCGACCTGGTCGTCGTGGACGAGCATTGGCGCCAACCGATCGGCCGTCCGTGGATCACGGTGGCGATTGATATTGCCACTCGTTGTGTCGTCGGGGTCTATATCGCCATGGAGCGGCCGAGTGCTGCCACGGTCGCATTGTTGCTGACCCGAGTGGCGTTGCCGAAGGCGGCCTGGCTGGCCAGCATTGGCGTCGAGACGAACTGGCCGATGCACGGGCTGCCCAAGGCATTGCACCTGGACAACGCCGCCGAGTTCAGGAGCAGGGCGCTTCGTACCGGCTGCGCTCAGTACGGGATCGAACTGGTCTATCGGCCGGTGGGGCGACCACACTTCGGCGGGCACGTTGAGCGGTTGAACCGCACGTTGATGGAGCGCCTTCGCGGCTTGCCCGGCGCGACGGGTGGTTCGACCGACGGCCGCAAGGAAAGAAGATCCGAAGAGCGGGCGGCACTCACATTGGCAGAGTACGAGCGGTGGATGGTGCTGGAGATTGCGCAGCGATACCACCACAGTCCGCATCGGGGACTTCAAGACGCTACGCCTGCGGGAGTCTGGCAGGCGCTGACCAGCACATCGCAGCCGCGGCAGTTGTCCGCCGATCCGGAGCAGGCGTTGCGCTTTGTTGTGCAGTTCCTGCCCATCAAACTAAGAACCATCCAGCGTGATGGCTTGACCGTTTTTCACATCCGGTTTTGGCACCCCGTGTTCGCGGCATGGCGGGAGACGCGCAAGGAGGTGATCGTGCGCTATCACCCCGAGGACCTGTCCCGGGTGTTCGTCACTACTGACAAGAAGACCTACTTCGAGGCGCGCTGCGCCGACCTGCGGCGGCCGCGCATCTCGCTGTGGGAGCAGCGTCATGCGCTGAAGCTGATGAAGACGCAGGGTCAAAGGAACGCCTCGGAAGCCTTGATCTTCAAGACCATCGAGCAGCAACGTCAATTGGTCGCGCGGGCCAAGGCGGATACCCGAGCCTCTCGCCGTGCAGGACCCAAACCGGCAAAGCTGCTGCCGGCCGATCCATCCGCATTTGGCAGGCCTGCGGAAGGTGACGCGACTGTGGACTACAGCAAGCCCGCAGAGCCATACGACGTGGAAATTTGGTGAGGCCAACCCATGAACACCGTCGCTCTTGCACACCTCACCCCCGCAGTACGGGCTCAAGCGCTACTGCCCGATGACGAACGTGTTCGCGCCATGCAGCGCGATCGATGGGTGGGCTACCCGCGGGCCGTGGAAGCACGCCAGCGTCTCGAGCGCTTGCTGGGGATGCCAGAGCGAGAACGAATGCCCTGCATGGTCATTCACGGCGAGTCCAACATTGGCAAGACGTTGATCGTTCGCAAGTTCCAGCGCGAGCATCCCACGACATTCGACGACGCGCGCGGGGTCGAACGACGCAAGATCGTAGCGATGCAGATGCCGGCGACGCCCGAGCAGCATCGGTTCTACAGCGCGCTGCTGTTCGAACTCGGTGCGCCCCACAGCACGAGTGCCGGCCTATCGACGCTGGAGCGCTTGTCGCGAGACCTGCTGCGCCGGATCGCGCCGAGGATGTTGGTGGTGGACGAGGTGCACACCTTTTGGCAGGCAGCTACCGCGAGCAACGCGCGTCGCTCAACCTGCTGAAGTATCTGGCGAACGATCTGCGCCTGAGCATTGTCTTGGTCGGCACAAATGATGCGCCAATTGCCCTGCAGACCGATGCACAGATGAGCAGTCGCTTCACTGCCTTCGAGGTCCCGCGCTGGCGTGAGAACGACGAGTTCCGGCGCTTCCTTGCTGCCTTCGGAAAATTGCTTCCCTTGCGCAAGGAATCGGAACTGACGGAGCGGGCGGTCGTGCAGTTCATCCTGGCGGCCAGTGCGGGGCTGACTGGGGAGGTGGTTCGCCTCCTCAACGAAGCGGCCGAACTGGCCATCCGTGACTGTTCGGAGAGCGTCTCACTGGCGCATCTGGAGTATGCGGCAAAGGTGTCTGCTTGAACTGCCCCCGTGGCCGGTTGCGCCGAGGCCGTTTCCGGAGGAGGCGATGGGCAGTTGGCTGGGGCGGGTCGCTGCGCGCTACCGGATGGGAGTTGGGGAGCTATCCGACGAGTACGGGCTCGAATTGAACACCAAGGCGGCCCGCGCGGGATGGCTCGCATTGCCGGCGGTGCAGGAAGCGACGCTCGCTCATCTGGCGCGCCTGGCTCGAATAGACGAGGGTCGTTTACAGGAAATCCAAACGCCGAATGACGTCCCGGTCACGCGGTGTGTCCAGCTGTATTGCGCACATTGCCTGTTTGTGAACCCAATCGATGTGGCCGCTCCGAGGTGGAAGCGCGCGTGGCTCGACACCGAGATCCCGACGTGTGAGGTTCATGGCACGCCGCTGGCTGCCATCCCCTCAAGCGCGTTGCGCCGTTGCCGGAACTTCGATCAGGTTCTCAGGGTAGTGGGTCGACTCGAGTTCGAGCGCGCAAGGGACCACAGAAATGACCTGCACTAGCGGTATCTCTGCGCATACTAGCAGCAAATAAGAACGCCAACAGCTGCAGCAGCCACCACAGCGACAGGCCGACCGCGATCGCGGCGAGGAGCAACACGAACTCGTAGTTGTTGAAGCGAAGGCCGTTGATCTCGGAACTGCCCAGCAAGCCGTAAGGCGCGCTCGCCGGGTATGCCGAAGTGCCCCAGATGAACTGCATCACGTCGTCCAGCACCAGCAGCAGGGCATACGTTGCCAGTGCCAGCGACACTTCGTCCCGTCCGCGCAGACGACGCAACACGCCGCGCTCCAGGACCAGGCCCATCACGACACCCGCCACCACCGCCGTGCCGAGCTGGATCGCGAAGGCGGCGAAGGAGGGCGGCCGGTCGGCGAACCAGTAGCCCATCGCCGTCGCAGCCACATAGGCGCCGATAGCGTAGAGATTGCCGTGCGCCATGTTGAGGACTTTCATCACGCCGAAGATCAGGGTCAGCCCGGCGGCCACGAGAAAGAGCCAGGCGCCGTAGATCAGGCCGTCGATGAGGATGGTGAGCAGTGTCGACATGAGGAAGTCAGCGAAGACTCAGACTCACTTGGCTGCGACGCCGCCGTCGCACTTGCGTCCAGTCATCCCGCCCGCAAGCCAGGTCTCGCTCTTCACGCCCTCGGGCGGGTTCACGCATTCCGCCGGAAAGCGCATCGCGTTGCGCACGGACACCGTCTTCTTCTCCGCGTCAAAGAACGCCTCGCCGACCGCCATGTCCTGGATCGCCTGGTTCCGATCCGGGCCCTGGTGCTGGAAGTCGGCAGCCGTCGGCCCTTGGGTGTCGGCGCGGGCGGGCTGGCCATCCTCTCGGCAATCGACGAGGAGGAGCGCCTGGAAATCATCGAACGCGTGGCGCCGAGCCTTCCTGCCTTCGGCAAGCTGACGGCGTACGATTTGGCGGAAGCCTGCACGCAGGCGCGGGCCGAGGGCGCGGCCGTCATCCAGAACCGGGTGAGCCTGGGCGTGCGTGCGGTGGGCGTTGCGTTTCGCGATTCGATGGGGCACGCGGTGGGCGCGCTGAGCGTGGCCGCCTTGACCCAGCGCCTGAATCAGCGGCGCACGCAGCAGATCAGCGAAATGCTGCGCAGGGCGACAAAGGATGTCGAAGTCTTGATGCGCAAGCGCAGCAGGCCTTAGCCCACCGGCCTGTTTGCGCTTCGCGCTAGAAGGAGGGCCGAGGGCGCACGCAAAATTCGATTGAATACGATGAGAAGGCGCGACCGTCATACAGAAGGGCGCGGACGCTCCACGGGGGCTACTTCGTCAAGCCGACGATGTTCGTCGACACGTTCGAGAGCATGCGCGTTGTGTCCGAGAAGGTCTTCGGCCCTGTGGTGGTCTGCATGCCTTTCAATGATGTCGAAGATGTCGCACGACAGTCCAACGACGCGCCTCACGGGCTCGGGGCATTTTTCGGCCGCGCATCGCCTGGCGCCTCGCACTCAGGCGGGCATGGTCTGGGTGAACACCCACCACATGCTCGACAGCAATCTGCCGTTGGGCGGCTACAAGCAATCAGGCGTGGGTCATGAACTCGGCCCTCGGTCGGGCGGCTTTCGAAAGCTTCACGGCGCAAAAAAAAGCGTGTGCATGCCATCTGAGAGGCGGTGCGACTTCGCGTTGCCAGACGTGGGGCGTGGCGGATGCACGCTTCCTGTCGCTTGGCGTTGAGGGACTGCGGACGCATCCATGACACGTGGGCCGTCATCGCCGCTATCGAGGGGAGGCCAATCGCACGTATCGACGCGCCGATCTGGATGGCGGCAGGCTCGTTCTCGAGCGTGAGTTTGCGCGGCATCGAAGAACCCTGCGCTCTGCGGCCCGCCAGACATCCACGGCATTCACGTGGCCTCCGACTGGCCCGCGTTGCTGTTTCATCTGCATGGCCTCGCACGGGAAGCACTAACGAACAGGTCGACCTTGGATCTGGCGACTGGCAAGAGCGATCCATACAAGGAGAAGTACGATCGCTCCAGCGTGTAGGCGAAAGAGCGTCGAGGGCGTCCAACTCAATGCATGCCTTGCGAACCTCCATCCGTTTCACCGGCGCAAGTTGCGAAATCTCGATGGGCTGCTGCCGAAAGCAGTCGTGAACGCTTTTGTGAAGTTGGGGATATCGTTGAATCCCCAGCGCGCTGCAATGGCCGAAACAAGGCGTGTGTCGGCCGGGTTCGCTAAATCCTGCGCGCAGTGCCGCAGCCGCTCGCCGCGGATCCAGGCCGCGGCCGTGGTGTCTTCGCCGGTGAATGCCTTGTGCACATATCGCACCGACACGCCAAACCGCCGGGCGATGTTGCCCACGGACAAGTCGGGGTCGTCCAGGGAACTGGACGCAAAAGCCTTCACCGCGCGCACGAAAGATGCATTGCAGGTCTGCATGTCTTCCGCCTGACTGCTGCGCAGGGGACGGTGGTCACCGCTCGCACGGGCAATCAATTCGCACAGGTGGCCGCACAGGTGCTCGTGCAGATCGTCGAGAGACTCCGGCTGCAATTCGTCCCCGGCTTCGTATAGGGCGCGCATGTACTGCACCGCCAACCGTCCGATACCGCGATTGCCGTCGATCGGGCGTGCGGTCAGCGCGTTCGGCGCGCTCACCAGTGGCATCAATCGATCACGCGGTATGCGAATGGACAACAGTTCGAAGGGGCCGTCGAACCTGAGCAAGTAGGGACGCGCGATGTCCACGACGCTAAAAAAGCCGGTGCCGACGCGCGCGTCCCGGTGGCCCTGGCGCACGTAGCCCTCGCCCCGGAGTTGCAGGTTCACGAACAGACGATCTTGCGGGTCGATGCGTATGTGCGAGAAGTCGCGGGACACGGTTTGCGGAGCCGACGTGATGTGCGCAACGTTGCACTCGCCCAATCGCTGGATGGTGGCGCTACTCGAGAAGCCGGCGCCAAGGCCGGTGGAGCGCGGGTCGAGTGCGGCGAAGGCCTCATAGACCACTTCTCGCCAGTAGGCGAACTGTTGCTGCACGGGGAGCGTCTCCGTTGACAAGATCTGCAAGAGGTTCTCCAGCAAGACAAAAACCATGGGGGCCGTTCACGGGTGAGTCAGCATAGCCACGCATGCACACAAACACAATGATGCATGCACGAAAACACAACTGGAAGCGTCAGCCTCGATCGAAGATAGAGGCCATTCCCGCACCATATTTCATTCCACCGAAAGGCATGCAATGGCGATCGACTTCAGCCTCACCCCCGAACAGCGACAACTGCAGTTGTCGGCCCGCCGTTTCGCCGCAGATGTGCTGTCAGGCGTGGGGCCGGCCATGCAGCATCTTGCGACTCCGCGCGAACGCTTCCAGGCGACACGCCCGATGTACGAGGCTCTCGTACGCGAGGGCTTCATGCGGCGCCTAGTGCCCCAGCCCTTCGGTGGGGCTGGAACGGGCATGATCGACATGGCGATTGTGACGGAGGAGTTCTACGCGGTGGATGTCAACGTTTCGTTGACGATGCTTGCCAACCTGCTGGGACTTACTCCGATTTTTATGGCCGGCTCGCCGGCGCAGCAACAGCAGTTCATTTCGCCCTTCCTGCAGGCTCATGGCGCTCCGTTGGCCGCATTGGCGAACAGCGAGCCCGGTGGCAGTGCCAACTTTGCAGCGCCATCGCCCGGCGAAGGTACGCGCACCGTCGCGAGGCTGGAGGGCGACGAGTGGGTGATCGATGGCGCCAAGCAATGGGTATCCAGCGCCACCGGCTGGGAAGGGGATGGCGCAGATGTGCTGTCTGTCGTCTGCCGCACCGATGCGCCGGATGCGCCTCATGGATCCATTTCCATCATTGCTGTACCCAAGGGCAGCCAGGGCATCGTGACCGTCCGCGATCTAGATGCCTTGGGGCACCGAGGACACCTCACGCCACACTTTCGGCTGCAGGGCGTGAGAGTGCCTCGCGACAACCTGATCGGGCCAGTGGGTGGCGGCCAGCAGATCGTGGAGGGCAGCTTCACTGGCACGGCCGCGCTGGTGGGCATCATGGGCGTGGCGCTGATGCGCGCTGCGTTCGACTTCGCCCTGAACTTCGCCAAGACCGAGCGCCGTGGCGGTGTCTTGCCCATCATTGAGCACCAGGCAGTAGGGTACGCGCTGGCCGATGCCAAGACCAAGTTGGAAGCCGCGCGCTACCTGGGATGGCGAGCATGCCACGCAATGGACCAGATGGCACCCGGCGGGCCAGAGCTGGCCTTGCAGTCGAAGATCTTCGGGTCTGAAGCGGCCGTGTCAGTCATCACGCGCTTGATGCAGGTCGTGGGTGTCGACAGCTATTCCCACGATCTCCCTCTGGCTGGCCTGTTGCAGGACGCGATTGCACTGCCGCTGTTCGATGGTGGGAACATGGGTGTTCGCCGGAGGCAACTTCACGGGATCTTGAAGGATGATCAGTACAACAGCCTGACGGCCGCTGGCACCGCTTGATTCGTTCTTTGGCCGGCCGCGCATTCGCAAGCGGCACAGGCCCTTTCTACCAATGCCTCTTTTCCGTAAAAAAAAGTGACGATCAAGAAATACCAGAACATCCTGAACGGCAGTGGCGTTGATTCGCCTCATAGTTTCGAATCTAAGAACCCGGCCACCGGCGAAACGCTCGGCCTGGTTCCCCACTCCACTGCGGAGCAGGTGGCCCAGGCGGTGGCTTCCGCGCGCGCTGCACAGCCCGCCTGGGCGGCAAGGCCGGACGACGAACGCAAGTCAATGGTGGCTCGCGTGGCCGACATGATCAGCGAGAACGCGCAGGATCTGGCAAGGTGGGTGACCCGTGAGCAGGGCAAGCCGTTGGGGGGGGTGGGTGCGGGAGAGATTCCTGGCGCACTGTTCGAGATCGCAGCATGCGAGGCGTGGACGCGTGTGCCGGCCGGCCTCGAGCTGCCGATCGAAGTCGTGTTCGAAGACGACACGCGGAGAGACGAACTGCACCGGACTCCCTATGGCGTCGTCGCCGCCATTGCGCCGTGGAACTGGCCGCTGATGATCGCCATTTGGCAGATCATTCCGGCCATTCGTGCAGGCAATACGGTCGTGCTCAAACCCTCCGAATACACCAGCATCGGCACGCTGGAACTGGCGCGCGTGATAAGTGCCGTGTTGCCACCCGGCGTGCTCAACACCGTCACCGGCCTGGGTGCTGTGGGATCGGCCCTTGTGGAAAATCCCGACGTCGACAAGATCATGTTCACGGGGTCCACGGCCACTGGCATCAAGATCGCCGCGGCAGCAGCACGCAACCTGACGCCGTCGACCCTGGAGCTGGGCGGCAACGACCCTGCCATCGTGCTGCCCGACGCCGACCCACATGCCATCGCAATGGGGCTGTTCTGGGGCGCGTTTATTAACATGGGCCAGACCTGCGCCTGTGCCAAACGCGTGTACGTGCACGAGAGCCTGCACGACGCATTGGTCGCGGAGCTCAAAGTCCTCGTCGAGGCGATGCCCATGGGCAACGGCATGGAGCCGAGCATCGCGATGGGGCCCATCCAGAATGCGATGCAGTTCGAAAAAGTCGTGGCGCTCGTCGACAGTGCTCGCGCCGCTGGAGCCACCATCGTCACCGGAGGCCAAGCTCCCGGGACCGCGGGGTACTTCTACCCTTTAACCTTGGTGACCGACATCCAGGACGGCGCCGATCTTGTCGACGAAGAGCAATTCGGCCCGGCGTTGCCAATCATCAAGTACCGCGATATCGATCTTGCGGTTGCCAGTGCCAACCGCCTCGGAGCGGGACTGGGGGCCTCTGTCTGGTCGGCCGATACCGGGCACGCGATGGCCGTGGCCAAACGTATCCAGGCAGGCACGGTGTGGATTAACCAGCATGGGGCTGTGCATCCCATGGTGCCGTTCGGGGGCGTCAAGGGATCGGGATGGGGGGTGGAGTTCGGGGTCGACGGCCTCAAGTCAGTCACTCAAACGAGAGTTATCAGCTTAAAGAAGTAGCTCCGCAGCACAAATTCCGAGCAAGCCATGCGTACGCCGCCAAGGCCGATCCGAATGCTCGCGCCTGCATATGGTTGTCGCAGGCGACACACAGGCAAAGCCATCGATTTCGCCAGCCCTGTGGTCGAATTCGAATTTTTCAAGCTGGCGACCAGCATGGAGCAACCGATATGGTTCTTTCGACACGCACAGGGGGTGAAATACCTCCAACGGGCATTGACACGCCTCCAGCCTCCAATGGATCGGCAAGAGCGGCGCAACCCCAATCGCACGCCATCGACATGGACAGCACTGCGCGTAACATTGTCGGCAGTCTGTTCGATCTCTGGGCAACTGCATTCAACGACGAGGATCCCGCAGCGGTGGCACAACTGTTCTCGGCGGACGCCCTGTTCCAGGGCTTGGGTCCGAAGGTATACATCGGACCCACGGAGATCCAAGGCTATTACGAGCGAGTTCCCAAGGGAGTACGCGTCAAGGTGGATGACCGGGATTTGCATGCACGATCGGTCCTGAGTAAGGGAGTAGCAGGCTTCGTCCGCGTCTTGTTCATCGAAGCTTCAGGCGGTGAACGTACCGTCAGCGTGTCAATTACGGCCCAACAGGAGGGTATCCGTTGGATGATTAAGCAGTACCACGCCTCCGAAACTCGATGAGTCTTCTTCGGGTGATTGGCTGTAGATGAATACCTGCCTGTCTGATCTTTTCATTCGTCAGACCGCGCACTCTCGAACGGGGAATCTCCCGCCCATGTGTAGTCAAGCCGATACCGTCATCGTGACTGTCGGCAAGCCTTAGTTATTTTTAGTCAGTGGCGAATGGCTCAAGCCGGGCGCATGTGTGAATGAATTTGGAATCAAACGGGTCATCGGATCTGATGGAACAGTCGAACTGATCGGCGACGTTGAATTCGAGGGCGCGCGGGCCGTCGCGGGGCGATCACCTCTGTCCCTGGTGGGGCGGAGCCGATGACGATAGCGTCATTTCTCAGCAACACGCCTGAAGCCGTCACGCGCCGCATCGAAACAGAGCGTGCGCAACTGGATTGAGCTATCCGGACCAAGGAAGGCGTCGGCGATCGTGGCTTCGCTAATCCATGCACGAGCGTGCTTCACCGGAAACTGGCTGCTCACGATCGTCGGCGCGTTCCCGCGCGGTCGTCGATCGCTTGCATCAGGTCGGCGCGGGTCGGGCCGTCCAGGGCTGCCAGTCCCCCAGTCATCCCGCGGCAGCACGTCGGTACGAGCCACTGCTGCGAGCCAGCGGCGGAAGCCACCGTCGCCACTGCGATTGATGCCGCGACGAAACCGTGTCCGATAGACGGAAACTTGCACCTCAAGTCTTTGCGAACTTCGCGAGAATGAAATGGAGGCACGGATTGATCTCCAAACCGGAACCATTCCCAGCAAGAAGCAATCCAGGAAATTGCGACTCGTTTCCCGAGTTCGATCGAGAAAGATAAAGAGATGAATACCTGAATCCGTGAGCTCAAGAGCGAAACTGGCTCACCCTGCGGGTGCGTTTTCTTCAAGGTAGTTCGGTAAACGCGAGACAGGTGTGGGGCGTTGATCGTGCTGTCGCAAACGCAGTACCTGAGTTCTTCCAATGCGCCCCTTCATCGTCAGGCAACTCAACTACGACCTCAGCGGCAAGCTTCTTGCCGTCAAGCGTGTGACGGAAAACGCAGGCAAGAGAACGGCAGGCGTCGACGGCAAGATCTGGTCGACACCGATGTCCAAGTTGAAGGCGACGCAGTCGCTGACGCACAGGGGCTACCAACCGCTGCCGCTGCGGCGCGTGTATATCCCGAAGAGCAACGGAAAAAATCGCCCCTTGGGCATTCCTTCCATGCTCGATCGGGCAATGCAGGCGTTGTGGCTTCTGGCGCTGAGCCCCGTTGCAGAAACCACGGCCGATCCGAACTCGTACGGCTTCCGGCCACGGCGCTCGACGGCCGACGCCATCGAGCAATGCTTCAATGCACTCGCTAAGCGGGAGTCCGCCCAGTGGGTGCTAGTGGGCCGTATCGATTGAATCGGGAGTAATTCGCCGTGTTGGGTCGAAGTACTTCCACTTCACGGACTTGGGTTGCTCGTTGTATTTGCGGATGTAGCGCATGAGCTTTCTCTTGAGATCGGGCACCGAGGTGAACACGCCGCGCGCGATCACGTCACGCTCGATCTTGGCGAACCACAGTTCAACCTGGTTGAGCCACGACGAGTAGGTCGGCGTGAAGTGCATATGGAGGTTCGGGTGCTCACTCAGGAATGCGTCGACCTGCTTGGTTTTGTGCGCCGAGAGGTTGTCGGCGATGACATGAATCTCCTTGCCGCGCGGCTGATTGGCCACGATGTCGGTCAGGAAGGCCACGAACTCGGCCGAAGTGTGGCGCGTGGCAGTCTTGCCCAGCACTTCACCGGTCTTGGTATTGAAGGCCGCGTACAGCGAGAGCGTTCCATGTCTGAAGTACTCAAAGCCATGGCGCTCGGCGCGCCCCGGCGTCAGCGGCAGCACCTGGTCTTTGCGGTCGAGCGCCTGGATCGCCGTCTTCTCGTCGACGCTGAACACGGCCGCTATCAGAGGCAAGCTTGATTGCAGCGACAGCTATATCGACCGCTGGCTAGAGGGCGACATTCGCGGCTGTTTCGACAACATCAGTCATTCGTGGCTGTTGGAGAACGTCCCGATGGACCGGGTGATTCTGCGCAAGTGGTTGCAGGCTGGATTCGTGGACAAAGGTGTGTTGTTCCCCACCGAAGCCGGAACGCCGCAAGGCGGGATCGCTTCGCCAGTGCTGGCCAATCTGGCACTGGATGGTCTGGAGGACGCGGTGCGTTCGGCCCTCGGCCGGAGCAAGAACGCGCGCCAACCAGCCAAGGCGCATGTCTTCCGCTATGCGGACGACTTCATCGTGACCGGCGCAAGTCGGGAATTGCTGGAGCAGCGGGTCAAACCGGCCGTGGAGGAATTCCTCTCGGTACGGGGCCTGCAACTGGCGCCCGAGAAGACGCACATCACGAATATCTCCCGAGGGTTCGACTTCCTCGGGCAGAACGTGCGCAAGTACGGGAATAAGCTTCTGATCAAGCCGGCGCGCAAGAGCGTCCAGGCGCTCCTGAACAAAATAGGCGAAGTGCTGGGGAATAACAAGGCCGCCACGCAGGCCCAGGTGATCACGCTGCTCAACCCGATTCTTCGGGGGTGGGCGATGTACCACCGGCATGTCGTGGCCGCTGCGACCTTCTCACGGATCGATCATCTCGTGTGGTCCAAGCTGTGGGGGTGGGCCAGCCGAGTCAACTCGCTGAGCAGATCGCCGATGACAGTGTTGCTCCACCCAGGCAGATCCTCCAGGAACGCCATGGCTTGGCTGCGCACGGTCGATGCCTTCAACGGCAGCACGACACCGAACTCGCTGAGCAACCCGCGAATCCGGTTGATGGTTGCCGTGCGTTGGTCGACGAATCCCTGGCGCACGCGATGCACGCTCAGTTGCGATTGCTGCCCCAGGTTTTTGATTAGCACGAATCTCATATTCGGCCGTTGCACTGCTTCGCAGATCGCCGCCGCGTCGGCGGCGTCATTCTTGCCGCGCTTGCCAGACAGTCGATACGGGCTGACGAACTTCGGTGCCATGAGGCGCACCGTGTGACCATGGGCCATGAACTGGCGCGCCCAGTGGTGCGCACCAGAGCAAGCTTCCATGCCGATCACGCAGGGTGGCAGCGACGCGATCAACTCAAGCAACTTGGTGCGTGCCACATTGGGACGTACGGCCTCGGGCTTGCCGGCTTCGTTGATTGCGTGGACAGCGAAAACGGACTTGGCGAGATCAATGCCAACGTACAAAATGGTCATGGGGCTTCCCCTTTCCGAGTGAGTTGATGGAGCTTCGCAACCCCATCGTGACACTCTGTTGCCGGCAGCCGCAATACGCAGCGGCTTGATCGGGACGGGGAAGCATCTTTCATTCCGTATGCCAGTGGCGATAGCCAGATCGAACAGGGTATCAGCAAGGCTGGCAACCGAAGGGCCCGAACTCTGCTAGTGGAACTGGCGTGGGGCTGGTTGCGCCTGCAACCAGGCAGTGCGATCGTCCGCTGGTTCAACAAGCGCTTCGCGGGCGAGGGTGCACGCATGCGTCGGGTGGGTATCGTGGCCCTGGCAAGGCGTCTGGCCATTGCCCTGTGGCATTTCCTGCAAGACGGCGAGATACCGGCCGGTGCGCAACTGAAGGTTGTCCAGGCCTGATGCCCTGGCGCCGCATCACTTATTGAGCCTAAACGAACATCATGATCGAAGGTCGAAGCGCCCGTGCAACCGCAGGGTCACGTCTCTGTCGTGACCGGTTTTGCAGATGGGGCGCCTCGCCAAGCGGGAAACTGCCAGCGCGCCTGGCGCGCATGCAGCATGAGGTGCCGGGTTCACGGACCCGCACGGATAGAAGCTCGTCCGGGCACGGACTCGGACTTCCATCGGTTCCCGACCTTCGATCGCTCAGTTTTGACAATCGGCCGCCATGAAGGGCCTTGACATTCCAACCCTCATAGAAGAGCGGTTGCCATGTTCGACCGCCGCGGCCGCGTCATCCAGCCATCGACAGGCATGACCCCGAGCCACGTCAACAAACTCATCACCGCATCGAAAGTCCTGGTTGCCTGCACGGGCGTTCAACTCGCGCGCTGAGCCGGACCAATCCCATTCACTCAGAAACCCAGATGACAGACATCCTCTTCGAATCCGGCCATATCGAGGCCATATCGGATCGCTCGAACTCAAGAACCGCATCGTCATGGCACCGATGACACGCTCGCTGTCGCCCGGCGGCGTACCGGGCGCCGACGTGGCCGCCTACTACCGCAAGCGCGCGGAAGGCGGCGTCGGCCTCATCGTGACCGAGGGAACCTCGGTGCCGCACTGGAGCGCCTCCGACGATGCGGCAGCGCCCCGTTTCTACGGCGACGACGCGCTGGCTGGCTGGAAGCACGTGGTCAACGAAGTCCATGCGGCGGGCAGCAAGATCGTGCCGCAGCTCTGGCATGTCGGGCAGCTCGTCAAGGAGGCTGACGGCACGTCGCGCGGACACCTGGTCGGCCCGTCGGGCATGACCGGCGGCTTCGGCATCATGCCCAGGCGCATGGACGAACCGGCGACGCAGCAGGAGATCGACGAGGTGATCGACGCCTACGCCACAGCGGCACTCTCCGCGAAAGCGCTCGGCTTCGACGGCGTCGAGCTGCATGGTGGCCATGGCTACTTTCTCGACCAGTTCTTCTGGGCGGAATCCAATCTGCGCACGGATCGTTACGGTGGTAGCGTGGCCGACCGGACCCGGCTGGCCGTCGAGATCGTCCAGGAGATCAAGCACCGCACCGGCATGGCTTTTCCGGTCGTGATGCGCTTCTCGCAATTCAAGCTGCACGACTTCATCGCCAAGCCGTTCTCGACGCCCGCCGATCTGGAGGCATTTCTTCGACCACTCGTCGACGCGGGTGTCGATGCCTTCCACGCGTCACAGCGGCGGTTCTGGGAAGGTGAATTCGGCACCGACCTCAATCTCGCGGGCTGGGCCCGAATGCTCTCGGATAAGCCGGCCATCACCGTTGGCTCGGTGACACTCAAGCGCGACCTCATGGAAAGCCAGGAAGGCCCCGGCAGCGAAGCGGCCAACAATCTTCCCCGACTCCGCGAGATGATGGCGCGCGGCGACTTCGATTTCGTGGCTGTGGGCCGGGCACTCATCGCGAATCCGACCTGGCCGCAGAAGGTGCGCAGCGGTCAGCCGATGGTGTCTTTTGAGGCCAGCGCGCTGGCGAAACTCGACTGAAAGGACTCGACATGGAAATCGGCATCGACAGTTTTGCGGCAACCATTCCCGACCCGGCGACGGGCCTCATGGTGTCCGCGACCGACCGGATGGATGCCCTGCTGGCAGAAGTAGAAACTGCCGACCGCGTCGGGCTCGACGTGTTCGGCATCGGCGAACACCACCGCAAGGAATTCCTCGATTCAGCGCCTGTCGTCATCCTGGCGGCGGCGGCAGCCCGCACCCAGCGCATCCGGCGAGCGCCGTCACGGTATTGAGCGCAGCCGACCCGGTGCGCATTTTCCAGGAGTTCGCCACCATCGACCTCACCGCCAAAGGGCGTGCCGAGATCGTCGTCAGCCGTGGCTCGTTCGGCGAGGCCTATCCATTGGCCGGCCTTGCCATGGAGGACTACGACGACCTGTTTGCGGAGAAGCTCGACCTTCTCCTGAAACTGCGCGCCGACACCCACGTCACCTGGCGCGGCCGCTTCCGGCCATCGCTCCATGGCCAGGGCGTGTTCCCTCGGCCGCACGAGGCCAAGCTGCCGATCTGGCTCGGCGTCGGCGGCACGCCGCAGTCGTTCGTCCGCGCCGGCACGCTCGGCTTGCCCTTGATGGTGGCGACCATCGGCGGCAGCTTCAACCGCTTCCGCCCGCTGGTGGACCTCTACCGGGAAGCGGGCCGCAAGGCCGGCCATGCGCCGAAGGCGCTCAAGGTCGGTGTCCATGCGATGGGCTTCGTCGGCGACAGCGACCGCGGCGCCCGGGATGCGTTCTTTTCCGGATGGGCGCACATGTTCACGGAGATCGGTCGCGAGCACGGCAATCGGCGGCCTTTCCTGCATCCCGATCCAGATATGCATCCGCGATTCTGGAGACGGCCGCGATACAGCGTTCCATCGAAGTGCTCGGGGCGCCGGAGCGCGAGGTCACGTCTTGAAGGCGGTGCCAAGCACGGGCTGGAAGCCGAAGCGCGTGATCTCCTGGGCCATGACTTCTGCGATCCACTTCCGGCGCTTGACATCCATCCGGTTCTTGATGGCCGCGACACTGATGGCCGCAAAACTCGACTGTGTGACTTGGAACGCCTTGCCCACGCCAATGACGCCAGGTGTAATTATCCCCTCGGTAGTCGAAACGCCTTGCTGAGATGTTCGAGCAGCAATCTCAAGCAGCTTCAACGCCGAGATTCCTTTGGCCTCGTACTCGTCCTTGTGGCGCTTGTACAGCTCCTTCACCTCCTCCGGGCTCATCAACGCCATCAGAGCCTGCCCCGCCGTGCCCAGTCCCAGCAAGCGTGTGGCGCCCACGATGGAGGTGAAGGTCTTGATGGGGAACGGCCCCTCTTCGCGGTGGAGCGTGTGGCCGTAGTCCCCGTTCCGCACAACCAGATAGATCGTGTCTTCCGTCAGACGCGCCAGTGCCTGCATTGCTGGCTGGATGGCATCCAGGAGCGGAGCGCGGCTCATCGCCGCGAGGCCCAGTTGCATCGATTCGAGGCCGAGGCGATAGCGCTTGCGTTCATCGCGCTGTACGAAGCCCGCCTGCACTAGACTGGCCGCGATGCGGTGGGCAGTTGCCCTTTCCAACCGTGTTGCATCGACGATTTCTGGGACCGAGAGACCATGCGGATGTGCAGCGGCGATCAATTTAAGCAACGTTAGCGCGCGGGCGACCGATTGGGTGCCTCCGATCGCCTTTTCCGAATCCTTCATATCCAAGCCTTCAAGAATTTAGATCGACGCAGAACCGAGTCTCCAAGACCCGCAATGCGCATTTCGAGCGGATGTTAGCGCGCGGGACCTCGGGCTCGAGTGCTCGAGCGATGCCTTCAACAAGCGGACAGCGGTAGCAGACGCTCCATGCCGCATCGGCCGCCCGCGCATGGGCATGGTTTACCCTGCTTTGCCCATATTGTGAGATGTCGAGTGCAAAGCGGTTCGACGGGTGGCGCTCGAACGGTAAAAACCAGCTCCAGACCACATGGAGATGGCAAATTCAGAAGTATCGAGCTGCGTGAGCGCAGCCTCCTAAATTGCACAGCGTCCGCTCGGAGATTTGAATGCGATCGACAAAGCTCTTTTCCTCACTTTCAATTCGCGGACTCTCGCTGAACAATCGGGTAGTCGCCTCGCCGATGTGGCAGTACGCAGGCCAGAATTTCGAGCCAAACGATTGGCACCTGATGAACATGGGTCGCTTGGCAGGCGGCGGCGCCGGCCTGGTGTTCCAAGAGGGCACGACGGTCGAACGGCGCGGCTGCGGCACGCTCGGCGACATCGGCTTGTGGCACGACGATTGCATGCCACTTTACAGGCGAATGGTGGCGTTGGTGAAGGCCTGCGGCTCAGTGCCCGGAATCCAGTTGATGCACGCGGGGCCGAAGGCTCGCCAGCTTCCGCCCACTACAGGGCGGGGCCCGTTGGAGCGGTCGGCCGCGATTGTTGACTGGGACAGCTGGGAGCCAATCGGGCCGAGCGCAATCTCGCTCAACGACAACCTGCCGATCCCTCGAGCGATGACGATGGTCGACATCGCAAGTGTGACCGAGGCCTTCATTTCTTCGGCTCGGCGCGCGGATTCGGCGGGCTACGAGGTGCTGGAGATTCACGCCGCACATGGCTATTTGTTGCATGCCTTCCTCTCTCCATTGACCAACAAGCGCACAGATGCGTATGGCGGTAGTTTCGAGGGCCGCGTTCGGCTCGTGATGGAAGTGGTCGACGGGGTCCGCACGGTGTGGCCCCAAGAGAAACCGCTGTTCATCCGGCTGTCTTGTATAGACGGACCGGCCGAGGGTTGGTCGATCGAGGACACGTTCAAGCTGGTGCGACTGCTGCGTCAACATGGCGTCGATCTTGTTGACTGCTCCTCGGGCGGCATCATCGGAAACCCCCTGCCCACGCAATCCGCCCGCTACGGCTACCAGGCCCCTTTCGCCGAGGCAGTGCGTCAGGAGACTGGGGCGCTAACGTCGGCCGTGGGCCTGATTGTCGATCCAAGGCACGCTGAGCAGTTGCTCGCGGAGCAAAAGGCCGATCTGATATTCATCGGCCGCGAGCTCATCTACAACCCCAACTGGCCCATGGATGCCGCACGAAAGCTGGGCGACCCCAAAGGCTTCAGTGTGATGCCGCATAGGGGGGCCTATTGGCTCGAGCGACGGGCCAGCAGCATGCCCGATTTTCTTCCTTCGACCTACTACCAGCGTGAAACACCATGAACCATGTATCTCCTCGAATTGCTGTAGTCACCGGTGCCGCTCGGGGGATCGGCCTGGCAGTGGCGCAGCGCTTGTCAGCTGACGGACTGCGCGTGGCGCTCGTGGATCGCGACGAAGCAGAATTGGCCAAGGTGGCCACGATGCTTCCTGCAGCGCGCATCGCTTGCGTCACCGCGGATCTCGCCGATCCCGAGGCGCCCCGCACGATCGCGCAGGAGGTCGCCCGCCTGCTCGGGACCCCCACCATCCTGGTGAACAACGCGGGCATCGCGCCCAAGCATGACGGCCGTGCTTGGTCGGTCACAGAAACCTCTCTTGAGGAATGGCAGCGCGTGATGAACGTGAACCTCACATCAGCCATGTTGATGTGCCAGGCTTTACTGCCCGGCATGCAGAAGGAGGGCTTCGGCCGGGTCGTCAACGTCTCCTCCAGCGCCGGACGCACCGCCGCGGTGCTGAACGGGCCGTCTTACATGTGCTCCAAGGCCGGCATGCTGGCCCTGTCACGCCACGTGGCCCAGCACTATGGAAAGGATGGCATTACCTCGAACACCGTCGCGCTGGGGCGCGTCATCACGCCACTGGCTTTGCTGTGGACCCTCGAACAGGAAGAGGCCTACAACAAGAGGAATCCCGTTGGACGGTCGGGGCGCGCCGAAGAAGTGGCCGACGCGGTGGCGTATTTTGTCGGAGAACTGGCCGGCTTCACGAACGGGACAGTCCTGGACATCAACGGCGGCGCCTTCATGGCGTGACAAATTGAAGTTGCTAGCAACAGAATCGCATCCTGGGACGTCGGTCGCGCACGAACTGTTGACCGTTCGATCGGTCACCATGAAGTTCGGCGGCATCGTGGCCCTTAAGAATTTGAGCTTTGGAATGAAGGCGCGGAGCATTTACGGCCTCATCGGGCCCAATGGCGCAGGGAAGACGACGCTGTTCAATTGCCTGAGTCGGCTCTATGACTGCGCCGACGGCGAGATCGTCTTCAACGGACGCCCCATCACCCGACTGCCGACCCACGCAATCGCGGGTCTTGGCATCGGCCGCACCTTCCAGAATCTCGCGATGTTCCAAAGCCTGTCGGTGCGCGAGAACATCATGATGGGCGCCTTCTCGCGCTCGTCGACGGGGTTCTTCGGCGCTGCGCTGCGCTCGCGGCACAGCGCCCGGGAAGAACGTGAGCTACGTGTGCGTGCCGACGAGCTCGTGGACTTGCTCGATCTTCGGGGCGTGGCCGATCGTCCAGTGAATGAACTGCCTTTCGGCATTCAGAAGCGGGTCGAGTTTGCGCGCGCACTGGCCGCGCGGCCGAGCCTGCTGCTGCTCGATGAGCCCGCGGCGGGTCTGAATCATGAGGAACTCACCGATCTCGCGACTGTGATCAGAACCACGCGCGACGTGCTGGGCATCGCGGTTCTCCTGGTCGAACATCACATGGCGTTGGTCATGGGACTGTGCGACCACGTGGTCGTCATGAACTTCGGCCAGAAGATTGCCGAAGGCACTCCCGCTCAAGTCCAGGCCGACCCAGCGGTTTTGGACGCCTATCTCGGAGCATCGCGACAGTGAATCAGCTCCACACTTCGACATCCAATGATGTTCCTGCGTTGCTCGAACTTCGCGGCGTGGACGCCTTCTACGAAAACACGCAGGCGCTGTATGGCGTCGACCTCTGGGTGAGAGAAGGGACGGTGACGGCATTGCTCGGGGCCAACGGCGCGGGCAAGACGACGACGCTGCGCGCCGTCTGCGGAAGTATCCGTCGCCGTGGCTCGCTGCGGTTCGACAACGCGCCGATCCATGACGTCGCTACCGAGGATCTGGCAAGGTCCGGCATCGCCCATGTCGCCGACGGTCGAGGCACCTTCCTTCAGTTGTCGGTGGACGAGAACCTGCGTCTGGGCGCCTATTCGCGAAGAGACAAGCGTGCGACTGCGCAGGACATCGAGGTGGCGTACCAACGCTTCCCCCGCCTCAAGGAGCGGCGTCACCAGCAGGCGGGAACCTTGTCGGGCGGCGAGCAGCAAATGCTTGCCATCAGCCGCGCGCTCATGATGCGACCGCGCCTGCTGCTGCTCGACGAGCCCTCCTTCGGCGTGGCGCCTCGAGTCGTTTCGGAAATATTCGAAGTGCTCCAGTCCGTCAGGAACGAGCAGCGCGTGAGCATGCTACTGGTCGAACAGGACGCCTCGCTCGCGCTCCAATTCGCGGACTTCGCCTTCCTGCTGGAGTCTGGGCGTGTCATCTTGAGCGGCACAGCAGCCATGTTGTCAAACAACGAGCTCATCCAGCGCTCCTACCTGGGCTGCTAAACAGCCCAGCCGCCAACGCCACGAAGAAAGAGACAAGAAGAAATGAACGGCCTACTCAACCAATTGTTCTCCGGCTTGGTGTCCGGCGCGATTTATGGGCTGATGGCGCTGGCGCTGGTGATGATCTACCAGGCATCGCGCCACATCAACTTCGCGCAGGGCGAGATGGCGACATTCAGCACCTTGTTCGCCTGGTGGCTGATGGCCGCTGGATTTTCCTACTTTGCGGCCTTCGCGCTCACCCTCATCGCATCCTTCGTTGGCGGCGTCGTCATCCAGCGTTTCGTGCTGCGCGCGTTCGATCGTTCGACTGATCTGACCAACGTCGTGGTGTTCGTGGCGTTGATGGTGATCTTCAATGCGATGTCCGGATGGATCTTCGGCCACGAAGTGAAGACGTTTCCTTCACCATTCCCCAAGGACGCCTGGTACGCGTCCAGGTGGCTACCGGCGCACGGCGTGGGCGCCCTCGCGGTGCTATCGGCTATCGTGGTGGCGCTCTATCTCTTCCTGGGCCGGTCGCGGGTTGGTCTGGCGATGCGCGCCGCAGCCTACAACCCCGCGTCTGCCCGCGCAGTGGGGATTCGTGTGCCGTGGATGCTCGGACTAGGCTGGGGCTTAGCCGCGTCCATCGGGGCCACGGCGGGCATGCTCATCGCACCTATCGTGTTTCTGGACACCCACATGATGAGCGGTGTCCTGCTGTATGCATTCGCCGGCGCCTTGCTTGGCGGGATCGACAGTCCCTGGGGCGCCGTCGCGGGCGGGCTGTTAGTGGGTCTTGTCGAAAACCTGCTGGGTGCCTACGTCATAGGAACCGATCTGAAGCTTACCTTTGCTTTGATCCTGATCGTCGCAACACTCATCCTGCGGCCTGGGGGACTGTTCGGCAAAGCGATCAGATCCAGGGTGTGACTTTGTTAATCGACCGAGTTTCAAAAGGAGTTTCGATGTCTATGACGCCTGTGTTGCGACGATGGACGCTGGTTGCTGCGATCGCTTGTCTGGCCGTCGTTCCATTCATCGCGTCCGGATACCTGATCTTCCAGGCGACCATGATCCTCATATACGCCTGTGCCGTGCTGGGCTTGAACCTGCTGATGGGCTACAACGGACAGATCTCACTGGGCCATGGTGCCTTCTTCGCCACCGGCGCCTACTGCATGGCAATAGGTGTAGTGCAACTGCAGATTCCCTACGGCTTGGCCCTGCCGCTGGCGGTGCTGGTCAGCTTCGCCGTTGGTCTGGCTGTGGGCTACCCGGCATTGCGCCTCGGCGGAATCTACCTGGCGCTCGCGACGTTCGCGCTGGCTGTTGCACTGCCGCAGTTACTGAAGAACCGCGCCATAGAGCCATGGACTGGCGGTGTTCAAGGCACCGTTGTCGAGAAGCCGTTGCCGCCGTTTGACCTGCCGTCCTGGGGCATCGTGCTGGATCAGGACCGCTGGATGTTTCTGATGGCGCTCGCCGCATTTGTGCTGGTTTTCTGGCTGGCGCAGAACCTCGTGCACGGGCGCATGGGCCGGGCGCTGGTGGCGATCCGGGACCATCCCACGGCGGCGGCGGCAATGGGCGTCAATCTCGCCTCGGTGAAGACGATCATGTTCGGAATATCGGCCGCATGCACCGGCGGCGCGGGCGCGCTGGCCGCGATCGCCGTGGGCTATGTGGCACCAGACGGCTTCCCAGGGATGCTGTCCATCACATTCCTGGTCGGCGCAGTCTTCGGCGGCGTTAGCTCCATCTACGGCGCGCTCTTCGGTGGCTTGTTCATCCTGCTGGTTCCAAACGTCGCCGAGCAGCTGTCCAAGTCGGCGCCTGCGGCCGTCTACGGGGTGCTGCTCATCGTGCTCATGGCGGCCATGCCCACCGGCGTGGCCGGGGCAGTGCGCATGCTTGCAGGACGCCTGGGCTTTCGCTCGAAGCAATAGATGCGAGCGCCGCAGGTCAGCGCTCGGGATTAACCCTCAATTGCCCACACTGTGAGCTGCCCTATGAACGATCGAGACAAAAAGGCGCAGACCGACGGAATATCGCGATGCATTCAGCAATGTTCTCCACGACTCGCAGTTCAGCACAATGTTAAGGTTGACCACAAATGAACTTCCATACTCTTCTAACGTCCACTGTCGTGATATTGCTTGGCTTCGCACAGGTGCCCGCGCATGCACAGAAGAATTACGGTCCTGGTGTGACCGACACCGAAATAAAGATCGGCAATACAGCCGCCTATTCTGGACCGGCCTCTGTCTACTCTGTGGGTGCCAAGGCCATCAAATCCTATTTCGACAAGATCAACGACGAAGGTGGCATCAACGGTCGAAAGCTGAATTTCATCTCGCTTGACGACGGATTCAATCCCGCCAAGACCGTTGAGCAGACGCGCAAGCTGGTAGAGGTGGACCAGGTTCTGATGGTGGTACAGCCGCTGGGGACCGCGCCGGTGACCGCCGTGCACAAATACATGAACAGCAAGAAGGTGCCACAGCTTTTCGTCGGCTCCGGAGCGAGCAAATGGGGCGACCCGCGCAATTACCCATGGACGATGGGCTTCATTCCAGACTATGTGACCGAAGCGAAGATCGTGGCGAAGTACATCGCCAAGCACAAGCCCGATGGAAAGATTGGCGTGCTGTATCAGAACGATGACCTGGGACGCGACTTCAACCGGGGCCTTGCGGAAGGGCTCGGAGCCAGGGCGGCCACTATGCTGGTGGCGAAGGTGAGCTACGAAATCACCGATCCAACGGTGGACAGCCAGATCGTGGCTCTGAAGGACGCCGGCGTCGATGTGCTGGTGACTGCTGCGTTGGGGAAGTTCGCCTCACAGTCCATCAAGAAGGTGAATGAACTAGGTTGGCGCCCGATGCACTACCTGATCAATGCGTCCAGTTCCGTTGGCTCAGTCCTCAAGCCTGCAGGACTGGGAAATTCCGTGGGCATCATCAGCAGCAGCTACATGAAGGATCCGAGCGATCCGCAGTGGCAGAAGACCAAGGAGTTAGAGGATTATATGGCCTGGATGAAACGCTATTACCCGGCCGCCGATCCCAACGACTGGCTCGTGGCATGGGGGTACTCGGCAGCGCAAGCCACTGTGGAGGTAGTCCGCAAGGCAGGGAATGAGCTGACTCGCGAGAACATCATGAAGCAGGCCGCGAACCTCGATCTTGCTTTGCCGATGCTGCTTCCCGGCATCCGGGTCAAGACGTCCCCGGACGATTACTTCCCGATCGATCAGATGAAGATCATGACTTTCAACGGTACAACCTGGGAACTCGCGGGAGAGATCTTCCAGCGCTGAAGCGGCAACGACGTGCGGAACGGTATCGACCGATATTCTTGAAGGGCGTGTTTGCCCACCGGTAGGAAGGTGTAGGTTATGAAAGAGCTGGCTGGTGATCTTGCATTCCCGGAGGGTCCGGTGGCGCTGGACGACGGCTCCGTGCTCGTGGTGGAGGTCGCGGGGCAGACGCTCAAGCGGGTCTGTCCGGATGGCCGAATCCAAGTTGTCGCCGCGCTCGAGGGCGGCCCCAACGGTGCCGCCCTCGGCCCGGATGGCGCGTGCTGGGTGTGCAACAACGGGGGGATGAGCTGGCTCCGGGATCCGGTTCACGGAATGCGCCCGCATGGGCTGCCAGAAGGCGAGCCGAACGGATTCATTCAGCGCGTCGATCTTCAGACCGGTCGCAACGAGGTCGTCTACACGGAGGTCGACGGGCGTCCATTGAATGCGCCAAATGACCTGGTGTTCGACCGCCATGGAGGTTTCTACTTCACCGATTTCGGCAAGGTGCGTGCGTCGCAGCGGCGCCGAGACTATGGGGCGGTCTATTACGCGAAGTCGGACGGAAGCACCATTCATGAGGTGGCTTATCCGATCGTCTCTCCCAACGGCATCGGCCTGTCTCCCGATGAAACAACGTTGTACGTGGCGGACACCGAACCCGGTCGGCTCTGGGCGTTTGCTATCTGCGCTCCCGGGCAAGTCGAGAAGCTTCCGTGGCCTTCGCCGCACGGCGGCCGCGTGCTCCATGCGTCCGGTGGCGGAACGCAGTTGGTGCGGTTCGATTCCCTGGCCGTCGATGAAGCGGGAAACGTCAATGTCGCGACGCTGATCCAAGGCGGTATCACCGTTGTGTCCGCCGATGGAGCCACTGCCAGTCGAATCCCGCTGCCCGATCCCATGACGACAAACCTTTGCTTCGGCGGACCCGGCATGAGGACCGCCTTCGTCACGCTGGCAGGTGCCGGAAAGGTTGTGGCTATCGACTGGGAACATGCCGGTCTGCGCCTGAACTTCGCGGCGTAGTCCCCACGCCCCGTCGGCCGGTCCGCGAAGCAGTCGCGCAACGCAATCTCCATTGCAAATTCATTTAGGCGGCTATAACGCACGCCGTCTTCGTTCAGTCGGATCCGCTGCGCAGATAGAACTGTCTCGTCGCGCAGTCGCGCCATTTGCAGCCGGCCGTGAAGCCGCACGCCAACGACCGTCGACCTCGCCTGAGATATGAGCAGACTGCAGGTGTACGGCCCCCCTGTATCTGGCGCTGCTCAGTGAACTGCGCTACCCAGACAAGCTGGACTTCAGCGTATTCAGCACAAAAGCCCCGTGGCATCGAGGACCGCATCGCCCGCAGAGGCATCGTGCGCGATGGCCGACTTGGGCGTGAGCTCTGGGTCGTGAAGCGCAAACCTGCGTGGGTGGTCGCCTCTGGCAGGCTGTCCAGTCGATGTGAGCGCCGCATCGCCAAATGCGTCGCATCTGTCATCGCTGGCCTGTTGGGTCATCTCCCTGCGATCACTTTCACGATGTCGTTAGCCGCCCAAAGAGCATCGCATCGAAAAGCCGTTACGGATTTCTTCGCACGTCGAAGGACGCTTCACGGTTCTGGAAACGAAGTCCCCCGTATTTACCCGAGTTTGCTCACATTGTGCGCATCGGCCACATTCGAGAAGGCTTGGTTCGCACTCCCACCGTAGCCTTCAGTCATGGCGTCAAAACACAGAGAGAAGGACGAAATGGATTACCAGGGTATCGACATTGAAGATCAGGGCCGGGTTCGACGCATATGGTTGAACCGTGCTGAAGCGGCCAATGCACAGACCTTGCGGATGCTCCACGAACTTGACGACGCTGTGGCCCTCGCCGCACGCGACGACAGTGTGCGGGTGGTCGTACTGGCGGGACGTGGGAATCACTTTTCAGCCGGGCACGACTTGAAGGAGGCGCAGGCCGAGCGTTCGCATTTCACCGCCGAAGAACGCTTTCTCTACGAGGAAAAGCACTACCTGAACTACTGCCTCAATATCTGGTACTGCGAGAAGCCGGTCATCGCGCAAGTCCAGGGCGCCTGCGTCGCTGGCGGCTTCACACTTGCCAGCATGAGCGACCTGATTCTGGCGTCCGACGATGCCTACTTCTGGGACCCTGTGACTCACTCCATGGGCCTGGCCGCGACCGAACTTCTGTTCCAGCCTTGGGTCATGGGGCTGCGGCATGCGAAGGAATTCTTGATGACCGGCGAGCGGATCACGGCGGCGGAGGCCTATCGGATCGGTATGGTCAACCGGGTACACCCGCGCGCCGAACTCGACGAGCGAACGATGGCTTTCGCGCAGCGCGTCGCCAAGGCGCCATCCTTCGCGATGAGGTCGCTCAAGAAATCGTTGAACGCCACCTACGACCTCCAGGGGTTTCGCAACGCCATCCAGGCGCATTTTGAGCGCCATCAGATCACGCATTCCTCCTCCGAGTTCGCGCGGATCCGCGACGACGGCATGGCACGACTGATCGAATCGAACAAGCAAAAATCGGGGGCCATCCGTGAAAGCTGAGCGCCATCTCGACACGCACCCAGCCGCAGCCCACGACACGAACGCGGGCATGCGCAAGCTTTTCGACCCACAATCCATCGCCATCATCGGCGCGACCGGCGATCGTCGGCGGATTGGCGGCATCGCGCTGGATCACCTGGTGGCATTTGAGTACGCCGGAAGCATCTATCCAATCAATCCGAAGTACGAGGCGTTGTTCGGCCTGCCCTGCTATCCCGACATCGAGTCGGTGCCAAATACACCGGACCTCGTCGTGCTTTCGGTGGCGGCCGCCAGCGTGCTGCCGGCGCTGGAACGCTGCCACGCGCGCGGAGTGGCAGCGGCCATCGTCTATGCATCGGGTTTTGCCGAGGAGAGTGCGGCTGGCGCCGCGCTGCAGGATGAACTTGTAAGATTCGCAAGAAGAACGGGAATGGTGGTGAGCGGGCCGAACTGCATGGGGCACGCGAATCTGCGCACGCGCGCGATCACCGCCTTCGCCACGCTATTCAAGGACTATCCACCCCCCGCCGAAGCACTTGCTGCGAAGGACGACACTGGGTATGCAGCCGTGGTGACGCAAAGCGGGAACCTGTGCGGGATGCTCTACGCACTCGGCTGCGAGCGCGGCGTCCGGTTCAAGCACTTCGTCAACACCGGCAACGAGGCCTGCCTCGAGTTCTCGGAATATCTGTCTTACCTCGCCGACGAGCCGGATACTCGCACGATCATCGGATACATCGAAGGTCTTCGCGACGGCGCGCGCTTCATCGACGCCGCGCGGCGCCTGCGCGCCAACGGCAAGGCGCTGATCGTCATCAAGGTCGGTGACACCGAGAAGGGCGCGCAGGCGGCGCTCTCGCACACGGCCGCCCTCTCCGGCAACCAAGCAGTCTACGACGCCGCCTTCCGGCAACTGGGCGTGATGCGTGCTACAGACCCGTCGCATCTGGTCGACATCGCGTATCTGGCGCGCTTCAGCGCACGAAGCGCCGGCCGGCGAGTCGCTGTCGCCTCGATTTCGGGCGCTATGGGCGCGCTGTTAACCGATCTTCTTGTTGCCCGCGGACTCGATGTCCCGACCCTGCCGGATGCACTGCAAGCAGAGCTGAAGAGCCGTGCGCCGACGATCGGCATGCTGGCCAATCCGATCGATCTGACTGCCCAAATCTTCGACCAAGCCGGCGTTGCCACCGCAGTGATCGGCTCCCTGGCCCAGACGGAGGCGGTGGATGCTGTGGTCATCTACGCGACCGGGTTCCTGCTAGATCGAATCGCCGATGAAGCGATCGCGGTGGCGCGGAGCAGCGGTCGGCTCATCGTGGCGATCGACAGCGGTCGTGCAACCTGCCGCGAAGCGCTGCAGCACGCCGGGATTCCCGTATTCACCGACGTGGCGCGCTGTGTCGCCGCGCTAGGCACTTATCTGCACTGGCGAGCGTTCCAGTCGACGGACGCTGCGCCGGTCATCCCGCCGTCGCAAGACGTGTCCGGGTCGGTCTCGGTCCCGGGCATTGAACGCGACGCCGACGAGCACCAGACAAAGCGTTGGCTGGCCGGGCACGGGGTGCCGGTGGTGGCTGAAGCGGTGGTCGCGGACGTTGAATCGGCGGTCAGGTTCGCGCAGGGCTCCAGCATGCCGCTGGCCGTGAAGATTCTGAGCCCCGACATCGCCCACAAGACCGAAGCCGGAGGGGTGCGGCTGGGCGTTCAGGGCGAGGCTGGCATGCGCGAAGCGTTCGCCGCCGTGCACGACGGCGCGCGGCGCAGCCATCCGGACGCCAAGATCAACGGCGTGCTGCTGCAGCCCATGGAGTCGGGGATATGCGAATTGATCGTCGGCGTCACGCGCGACCCGGTCTTCGGCCTGGCGATGACGGTCGGGCTGGGCGGCATCTTCACCGAGCTTTTTCGCGACGTGACGCATCGACTGCTCCCGGTCGACGAGTCCACCGCGCGTGAAATGCTTCGGGAGCTCAAGGCCTACCCGCTGATGACCGGGTTCAGAGGCAAACCCGCAGCCGATATCGATGCGGCATGCCGCGCGATCGCCGCGGTTTCGCGTGCAGCGCTGGCGCTTGGGCCGGCATGCGGCGAGCTTGAGATCAATCCGTTGCTGGTACGCCAGGTGGGCATGGGTGCCGTGGCACTCGATGCGCTTCTTCTGACCGCTCAGACTGCACCGGCTGCCGAGCCAGAGCCTGTTTAAGCGCGCCAGTGTCTGCGACTCTCGCCCAGTACTCCACACCCGCGTCCCTTCATCAACTTTGAACCGAAAGCACACCATGGGTCAACTCTTCAATTCTGAACACGAGGAAATGCGCCGAAGCGTCCGCCGCTTCGTTCAGCAGGAACTCGACCCCTTCGCTGATGCGTGGGAAGAAGCCGGCGCGGCGCCGCTTCATGAAGTGTTCGCCAAAGCCGGGCAACTCGGTCTGCTCGGCATCAACAAGCCGCCCGAGTACGGCGGGCTTGGTCTCGACTTCTCGTGGGTGATCGTCGTCGCTGAAGAACTGGGGCGCGCCCACGCAGGCGGCATTCCGTTCGCGATCGGCGCGCACGCCTCGGCCATCCCTGCGCTCGCGAACTATGGTACGGATGAACTGCGCCAGGAGTTCCTAGCGCCGGCCATCCAGGGCGATGCGGTCGCGTGTATCGGAGTGAGCGAAGAAACCGCAGGCTCCGACGTGTCAGGAATCAAGACCACGGCACGCAAGGATGGGGGCGACTGGGTCATCAACGGCTCGAAGATGTGGATCACCAGTGCGCCCCAAGGCGACTGGATCAGCCTGCTGGCCAACACCTCCGCAGAAGGCGGCCCGTATCACAACAAATCCCTGATCGTCGTGCCCATGAACACGCCGGGAGTGAGCGTCGGGGCCCCACTCCGCAAGCTGGGCATGCACTGCTCCGACACCGCGCCAGTCTTCTTTGACAACGTGCGGGTCCCCTTGCGCCACCTGATCGGCGAAGAGGGAAAGGGATTCGCCTACCAGATGGAGCAGTTCCAGCACGAGCGGCTGTGGGGCTGCGTGCGCACCCTGTCGGGACTCGATGAGGCGATCCGACTGACGGTCGAGTACACCGGCACCCGGCGCGCGTTCGGAAAGACGCTGTTGGAGAACCAGGTCATCTATCACCGCCTGGCCGACTACCAGTCGCAGATCGAGTGCGTCAGGTCGCTGGCGTATCGCGCCGTCGACGCGATGGTCGCCGGAGAGGACGTAACACGCTTAGCGTCGATCGCCAAGTACATGGCGGGAAAGCTGGCGCTAGAGTTGCCTTCGGGCTGCGCCCAGTATTTCGGTGGCCAAGGTTACATGTGGGAAAACCGCATCACCCGGCTGCTGCGCGACCTGCGCATCGTTGCGGTTGGCGGCGGCGCCAACGAAGTCATGCTCGAGGTCATCGCCAAGGAACTCGGCTGGATCAACCGCAGGCGAACCGAACGCGCGTGACGTCCAAGGATGGAGACCACAATGCAGAACAATCACACACCGACGCCGAGCGGCAGGAGACTCGCACTGAAAGCTGCCGGCACCGTCATGCTGTCGGCCATCGCGGCCGGCGCGCAAACCCGAACACATGCACAAGTCAACGGTGCCTTCCCTGATCGTGCAGCCCGTCTGATCCTGCCCTATCCGCCCGGCGGGTCCACGGACACCATCGCCCGCCTCATCACGCAGGAGCTGGCTAGCGAATGGAAGCAGCCAATGATTGTCGACAACCGGCCGGGCGCGAGCGGAATGATCGGCACGGAAATGGCGGCCAAGGCGGCGCCCGATGGCTACACAGCGCTGTTCGCCATCACGCAGCACATCCAGAATCCCCTGCTGTATGTGAAGGTGCCCTACGACCCGGTCAAGGACTTCGTTCCGGTCACACGCATTCTCACGGTGCCCACCGCGCTGGCTGTCTCGGCCGATTTGCCGGTTCGCAACGCGCAGGAGCTCCTTGCCTTGATCCGCTCGCAGCCAGGACGGCACAGCTATGGCTCCACAGGCATCGCCTCCACCTCGCACATCTACGGCAGCCTCCTCGACAAGACGGCAAAGCTCAACGCGGTTCATGTCGCGTACAAGGGTGCCGGGCCGATGCTGAGCGACTTGCTGGGACGGCAGATCACTTTCACGATCGTGGACATCGGCTCGCTGAGCCAACAGGTGAAAACCGGGAAACTCAAACTGCTGGCCGTCTCCGGGACCCAACGTGTCGAGGCTTTCCGGGACGTCCCGACCTTTGCGGAGGCAGGCATGCGAGACTTCGAGACAGTGAGCTGGATGGGCATCTTCCTGCCTGCCGGAACACCACGAGCGATTCGAGACAAATGGGCAACGTCGCTACAACGCTATCTTGGAAGCCCGGAATTCGCCAGCAGGATCGCGGTCATCGGCATGACGCCCAACCCTTCGGGTCCGGCCGACTTTTCCGCACAGATCGCCCGCGAGGTAGCGCTCTGGCGAAACCTGATCTCCATCGCGCAGGTCAAGGCTGAGTAGGCACCGTGATCGGCCACATTGCGGTTGCGACCGCGCCAAACCTGCGTCGATATGGAATCTGGTCGAGGAACCTCGGTCTGCTCAACCATGAAAGCGTAGTTGCAGACGGCCGAGCCTCCACACAGCTGCCTTTCACACGAGTTGGCCGTTGGGTGGTTCCGTCTGTGGCGCGACGCCTCGTACTACGAGATTTTGACTTCTGGAGGTGCGAAGGGGAAGGCTGCGGCGATCCAGCTTCGATACACGCCGGCGGGAGGTTCACAGGCATCAGGGCCCAGTTCCCGGGTCAACGTGCGTCGTGCCTGAAGCACCACAGGGAGGTAGACCATGCGGCCATCGAGTTGAACGGCGCGCCACCCGACGCTGCATCGGCAGCGACGACGCGTTGGGCCCATGCGAGCTCATCTTCCGAGGGCATCATGACTTTGGCTGCAAAAGCCGTGGTCGTGCGCAAGGCCCGGCAGGTCACGTTCGCCTTTCGACAGCCGCGAGAGCACCGCGGCTAAGCGTAAACGCAGGCGGTACCGGTGCAGGCTCCATCCCGTCTGGCTTTCTGAAGCTCCGTGCGAGGTTAAATGCGGAGACAGCCGAGAGTCCGGACAGGCCGGCCGCAACATGATCGACGCGGCCCAGCGCCAGGATACCGTCCACCATGGCAAAGCCCATCTCTCGTCGTGTCTGCGCACTGCCCGCGTGCAGGGCTGGCATGCCGGCCATCGCATTGAAGCCATCGATTGGCTCCATGAGGTAGAACGCGGCGCCCAATACGTTCTCGTCCGCGCAGGCGGCGATGAGGCCCGGGTGCGGCACGCCGCTGCCTGACAACGCACCGAGCACACGGGCTTCGCGCCGCATTGTTTCGTTGCTGTTGGCGGGGTCGATTTGATTTCGGTGCAAAAAGTGACGCATCGACCGAACCGTTGCGCACCGCCCGGCGCAGAGCGAGCAGGGTGGCGACCTCCAGCGCCCTGAAGGCACGCTCGCGGTCAGGGTCGGCGATAGCTGCGCGCCAGGCAACTCCCAGTCGTGGGGCCGTGACTTCGCTGGGAAGCCGCTTGATGCCGGCGGCGTACCCGCCTCGAAGCGTGTTCAGTGCCTCGGGTGCCGGATGCTCGCCGGTGGCCTGCCAAGGCAAGCGGCTCACACCTGCCAGCAGAGAACGCACCGGCGCGATGGCGTCGATCAGGTGTTGCCGGATGACTGACGCCCGACTCGGTGAGCGCTGAGCGCTCTTGGCAGCGACGATCTCACGAAGGCGTGAGCGCAGTTCGGCATCTGGCACGGCATCATGGCTTGCGAGCTCGGAGAGCTCCTGCAGCAGCTCCTGGTACTGCCGCGACCAATCCACGGACGCGACACCGTCGGCACAGTGGCGCCACAGGTCGGCCACGCGGCGCTGGAACATGAAGATGATCTGGTCGGTCGCCGTGAGCAGGCAGTAGCGCAGGAAGCAGCTGAGCTCCAGCGTGCGTGCCGGCTCCTTGATCCTGGCACTGACCGATGGGGGCCGCCCGGCCATGCGCCGGGCGTAGCGTCGCACCAGCACATCGTTGAGATCCTCCAGATGTCGATCGATCCCGAGGTCGGTCAGGAACGCGATCCTTTCCAGGACTTCGGTGATTTGGCGCGTGGAATGCCTTGCCGGCGCGCTCCACAGCCAGCTCTGGCAGTGCTCGCCGTCTGGACGCGGCGTGTCCAATGCCGATATCCAACGCTTGCGAGTCTCGGTAGGCACCGATGTCATGATGGCTTGGCCGGTCGATGCTTCGAGTTCGACCAGGGAGGCGGCCACCATGGCGCGGATCACGCGGTCGTGCACGATGAGCAGGCGATGGTCGTACAGCCACTGCCTGGCAAGGACCAGGAGGCGATCGCGGTCCGAGCAATGCGCGACCTCGTCCCGCAGGACCCGCACCAATGCTCGGCGCTGATGCTCGGTCATCCACTTGAATCCCAGGCACTCGCAGGCTTGGTGCTGGTGGTCGAACAGGGTGCGTCCGCGGGCGTACAGCGCGCGCAGAGACACCAGATCCGGGGTGGCGATATCCAGCTCCCGGCCAAGGTGGCGAAGCAGGGCAGGGGGCACGATCCGCACGCTGTTCAGCGGCCGTCCTGTCATGCGGGCGAAGCCGATGTGAAGCGCCAAGCCCAGCTTCAGGCTGTCGCTGCGCCTGCGCGCGATCAAGTCGAGCTCGGCGCGGCTGAAGCTGAAGAACGTCTGCAGCTCAAACTCGCTGAGTTCGCCGGGCATGTCGCGCAGGCCCAGGTAGGACGTCTGCCAACCTTGCATTGCCGCGCTCCTTTGCCGTTCAGGGGGGCGCAGACGATACGCCGCAAAGGAGTGAACAGCAATGCTCGAGAAATCAACGACTTAGCGAACTGACCCCGCGCCGTTGTTGCTGGAGATGCGAACCGTCACTTTTTGCACCGAAAACAAATCGACCCCTTGGCGCGCTGATGCAGGGGCGGGCGGCGGAGCACAAATTGGCGGGCGCCGCGACGGAACTTGAGCAAAATATTCTGTGTGCCGCCGGTCAGCTGCGCCGCATCCAAAACCGGGCCCTGTTCCAGGTCCTGAGCGTCCATCCAGTCGGCCAGAGCCCCCATGTCTACGGGTTGGGCAGACGATTCGATCTTCATGACGAGGCTTGTGCGAGCGTGTCACCATACTTGGCCAGCGCACGCTCCCGCGCCGAGGGCAAGTGATAGGCCGGAAACAGGGACTCGCTGGGCGCGTAGTCGCGCAGCACCTGCTTTGCCACGGTGACCTTGTGTACTTCGGTCGGGCCGTCGGCCAGCCCCATAGCGAACGACTGGATCAGGTGTTCGGTGAACGGCATTTCATTCGAATAACCGTGCGCTCCGTGCAGGTGCAATGCTCGCGCGGTCACGTCGTGCAGCACCTTGGGCATCAGCGCCTTGATGGCGGCAATGTCCTTGCGCACCTTGCGGTAATCCTGGTGCTTGTCGATCAGCCAGGCGGTGCGCAGCACCAGCAGCCTGAATTGCTCGATTTCCGCCAGATCGGTGGCCGCGCCGCCGCGCCCGAAGTAATGACCACCTTCCATGGTTGCGAGTTGCACCAAGATGCAGTGCACTGCGCCAAGCGCAAGATCCGGTTGATCGTTGTTGGCGGAACGGGCCGCGGCAAGTATCCTCGGCAGCTGTATCGCTCGCTGTAGATGCTCTCGAGCACCTCAATGGCACTGAGGTCGACGCTGTCTTTGGTTGGGGCGCCTGCATTGCGCATTGCTTCGTCCCTTACGCGAAGACCGGCTTGCGCTTGGCGACGAAGGCCGCAACAGCCTCACGATGGTCTTCGGTCATGTGGGCGATGGCCTGATAGGCGGCCGACATCTCGAGCAGGGCATCGAGTGTGGCGCGTTCGCCCTCGCGCAGCAGTCGCTTGGTCATGCGCAGAACGCCGCCTGGGTTGGCTGCGATCCGTTCTGCCAGCTTCAGGCTTTCGCCAATGAGATTCCCGTGCGGCACCACCCGTGAGACCAAGCCGATGGCGAGGGCCTCCTGCGCACTCAGGGTATCGCCGGTGAAGGCCATCTCGGAGGCGCGGGACATGCCTACCACCCGAGGCAGCAGCCAAGCGCCGCCATCGCCAGGGACAATTCCAACCTTCACGAAGCTCTCGGCGAATGTCGCCAATTCGGACGCGATCCGGATATCGCACATGCAGGTCAGATCGAGCCCTGCACCTATGGCCGGGCCATTGATCGCGCACACCACTGGCACATCCAGTTGGTAGAGCGCCCTGGGCAAGCGCTGGATGCCATTGCGATACTCCTCCCGTATGGCTTCTGGCGGGATTGCGTCGCGCTCATAGCGCTGCATGTCCTTGACGTTGCCGCCGGAGCTGAACACCGGGCCCGCCCCCGTGAGTACCACAACGCGGATGCTGCGGTCGCGCGCAATCTGTGCGCAGGCCTCGACGAACTCGTCGACGGCAGTATTGCCGGTCAGCGCGTTGCGCGTCTCCGGTTGGCTCATGGTGAGGATTAGGATCGCGCCTTGGCGCTCGGACTGGAGAAAATTCATGTGTGCTCCTTCATGATGGCCAGGGCGACGCTTGACGAGGCGTCGGTCGTGGCGCGGATCAGTTCCAGCGAAAGCCTGTCTGGTCGGTCGAGCAGCGCCGCGCCCAGCACGTCCTGCCACCAGGCCTCCGACCCTGCTGCCTGGCGCCAGGCGTGCAACCGTCGGGTGAACAGCTGCAGGTCGAACTCCTCGGTGAAACCGATGGCGCCGTGGATCGAATGGCTGAGAGCAGCAACCTCGAGGGCCGCCTCGCCGGTGCGGGCTTTCGCCACTGCAATGCGCAAGGGGTCCGGCCGGTCCCCGCTGCAGCCGAGCTGCGCGGCCATGCGCGCGGCAGACACATGCTCGGCGATCACGCTCAACTGGTGCTGTATGGCCTGGAACTTGCCGATCTGCCGACCGAACTGCTGACGCTCGTTGGCGAACGCCAAGGTGCGCGTGAAGACTTCGCCCAGCGCACCGGCCAGCTGCACGGCAAGTACGCTGGCGTGCAATTCACGCAGGTTGGCCGTGAGTCGTACTTCTGCGCCCGTTCGTTGCACAGCTGTCGGCCAAGCGAGGCGTGCGTCCAGTTTGGCAACCGCTTCGCCTTGAACGGCCGCATCAGCCGGCAGCAGCACGGCGCTGGTGTTTCCAGTGGCAACGAGCACCCAGTTCGCGGTTCGACCGCAAGTGACCGCGTCGCAAACCAGCTCGCCGTCGGGCATGTATCGACCGGTAGCCAGCGCAACACTGCCACCGGGGCGCGGTTGGCCGGTCTGCGCGATCAAGGCGCGCGCGACCATCGTCTCGGCCAGCGGAACCGGCACGACGAATGCGCCGCACATTTCGATCAGCTCGAAAGCCTGGATCAGGCTCAAGCCCGCGCCACCGTCTTCTTCGGTTAGCAGGACGTCGGCGAAGCCCGAGGATTCGACAGCCTCCCAGAGGCCTTCGGCCGAGCCGCCCGCCTCGATCGCGCGCACCACTGTCGGATTGCAGTTGTCGGAAAGAATGCCACGGAGGGCATCGGTGTAGATCTCTTCCATCGTGATTGGGGCTCTCGGTTGATGCGGAGTCGCTTGCCTCAGCGAAGGCCGAGGCCGCGGGCAATCATTCCGCGCAGGATGTCTCTGGTGCCCCCGCGCAGTGAAAATGAGGGCGCGACCTGCGTGACATAGTCCAGGGTGCGCAGCAACTCCAGCGGCACCTCTCCCGGTGCGCGCCCATAGAGGTCATCGGCGATGGCCGCAGGAATCAACTGTTCCACACCGGTGCCCAGATCCTTCACCAGGGCAGCCTCCACAATCGGGCTGCCGCCCTGCGCGACCTTCTCCGTGACGGCTAGCGACATGGCGCGCAGCGGCGCGAGCTGGGAGACGATCCTGCCTGCCAGGCGAAGCGCCGAGGGTGTGCGGCCGGCATTGGTGCGCACGAAGGCCAGCCACTCGTCGAACAGGACGATGCTCGAGTAGAGCCGCTCCGGGCCACTGCGCTCGAAGGCGAGCTCGGCGGTCACCTGCTCCCAGCCTCTTCCCTCTTCGCCGATGAGCGCATCCGGCGCGAGTGCAACGTTGTCGAAGAAAACCTCGCAGAAGTGCGAATCGCCCGAAAGATCGGTGATCGGGCGCACTGTTACCCCGGGCAGTCTCAGGTCGACGATCACTTGGGACAAGCCCTTGTGGCGATCCTGCGGCTCGCCCGAGGTGCGCACCAGCGCGATCATGTACTGGCAGTGGTGGGCATTGGTGGTCCAGATCTTCTGGCCGTTGAGCGTCCAACCGCCTGGGTTCCGCTCGGCGCGGGTGCGTACGCTCGCCAGATCCGAGCCGGCGCTCGGCTCGCTCATGCCGATGCAGAAGAAGGATTCGCCGCGACAGATCGGGGGCAGGTAGAAGCGCTTTTGCGCCTCGGTGCCGTACTTCAGGATCAGTGGTCCGCTCTGACGGTCGGCAATCCAGTGCGAACCCACTGGCGCTCCGAAGTTGAGGAACTCTTCCACCAAGACGTAACGTGCGAAAGCACTTCGGCCACCGCCGCCGTAGTCCTTCGGCAGGGTGATGCCCAGCCAGCCGCGGCGACCCAGTTCGCGACTGAACTCGCTGTCGTAACCTGACCAGGACTTCGCGCGCACGTGCGCTGGTACTCGCCTCATCGCTTCGTCGAGGAAGGCCCGCACCTCCACGCGCAATGTCTCGTCTTCCGGCGGAATCGCCGTCATCGTTAATGAACTCAAGGCATTCATGCGGCCACTTTTTCTTTCATCAATTCATGCGGGCGCCCTGGCGTCCCGCCGAAAACCTCGGCAGGCGAGCCGGTCTGGCGGGTCGCGTCGCTGTCGGGGGCTTGGACCTCGATGACCTCGGCACCGTCTTTGGGTCTCCTGGCACCCATTCTGCAAAACAATGCCCGACACGTCCAATATCAATTTCAAGCTCTGTGATACCGTTCGGGAATCATGGATCCTCGTCAGCTTCGCCACTTCGTTGCCCTCGCCGAGACGCTGAACTTTCACCGGGCGGCCGAACGGCTGCACATGGCGCAGCCACCTCTTTCCGCCGCGATCCGCAGGCTGGAGGCACAGGTCGGCGTGCCGCTTTTCGAGCGCAATCGTCGCGGCACCGAGCTCACCGCCGCGGGAGCCGCGGCGCTGGACCACGCCCGACGTGCCGTCTTCCACGGGGAGCAGTTCATGCTGGCCGCGCGCGCTGCTGCCCGCGGCGAGGCCGGTTCGCTGCGAGTGGGCTTCGTCGGTTCGGCGACCTATTCCCTGATGCCGCGCGTGCTGCCGCGGTTTCGGGAGCGATTTCCCGGTGTGCAGTTGCAGCTGTCCGAATCGACAACCGCGCGCATTGTGGAAATGGTGGAGGCGGGCGAGCTGGACGTGGGCTTGGTGCGGTTCCCGATTGGCCGCGCCTGCCGGGCGCGGATCTGTCCCGCCGAGCGGGATGTCTTCATAGCCGCGCTGCCGGTTCACCATCGCCTGGCGCGACGGCGGCGACTGGCACTGGGCGACCTCGCGGGCGACCCATTCGTGATGTACAGCGCGAGTGCTGTGCCCGGTCTGCACGCGGCCGCACTGCTGGCCTGTCAGCAGGCGGGCTTTGTCCCCGATGTGCAGCAGGAGGCAGTGCAGGTGCAGACATTGGTGAGCCTGGTCGCGAGCGGCCTGGGGGTGGCATTGGTGCCGTCGGTGGCGGCGCGCCACGAGACCCGCCAGCTGGCCTTCAAGCCTTTGGCCGGCGCCGGCGCGCTCACTCCGATCGGCCTGGCCACGGCGCTGCCGCCGGGTGGCGCTACTCCCGCGGCGCAGCGGTTTCATGAATGTGTGATCGAGCCCGAGGCCCAGAAGCGGATGCCGGCATGAAAGCGGTACAAAGGTCAATGACGCGGCGCCTGGAAGACGCGCTGCGGCGCGATAGCGCAAGTGTTCACCGGCCGCTGAGGAGGGGTCGGAAACTCGTTCTGATCACGCGCTCAACTTCGTCGCTTTCGACGAGGCAGGCAGTGGCGCCCCTGCGCCAAGATGGCGGCATGACCGGCAGGCCATCGTGGCCCACCCCCTCTGGCGATCGGGATGACGTGCACACGCGCTGCCGCAGTGTTGCGTGTCCATCGCGCTGCGCCTAAAGGGCTCACCTCCGTGAGTCCGGAGGGTTGACGGTTCCGTACGCTTTCCAAGGAACAACGAGGAGGAATAAATGATACTGACCCAATCCTTGCACAAGGGCCGGCGCGAGAAGCCCGACGAGATGGCCGTGGGCTTCGGTGTAACGCGCCTGAGCTTCGGCCAATTCACGGACCGCGTGTCCCGACTGGGCGCAGCGCTGCGGGGGCTCGACATGGGGCCGGGCGACCGCGTCGGCATGATGAGCTTCAACTCGCACCGGTTCGTGGAGTTCTTCTTCGGTGTGTGGTGGGGCGGCGGTGTGATCAACCCGGTCAATATCCGCTGGAACCCGAAGGAAGTCGCGTACTCGCTCGACGACTGTGACACGCGCATCCTGTTGGTGGACGATGCCTTTGCGCCGCTGGCGGCCGACCTGCGCTCGCTGTCGACCTCGCTTCGCACGGTGATCTACTGCGGCGATGGCCCGGTACCTGAAGGCATGCTGGGCTACGAGGCCTTGCTTGAAGAAAGCACGCCTTGCGAAGATGCACCGCACAGCGCCGACGAACTCGCCGCCGTCATGTACACCGGCGGCACGACGGGCCTCCCCAAGGGCGTGATGCTCACACATGGCAACCTCTACATCGATGCGCTGGGTTCAATCGCGACGTTGCCGCGCACGTCCGAGAAGCCCGCCGTGGTGATCACGGCCCCGATGTTCCACGTGGCCGGCTGCTCGCTCTCGATCCAGGCCATGGTGCGTCTCGCACCCCAGCACGTTCTGCCGATGTTCGACGAGCTGGCGATCCTGCAGGTCATCGAGTCGTCGCGCGCGACCGAGATCTTTCTGGTGCCGACCATGATCAAGCGTCTGATCGAACATCCGCGTTTTGCGGAGTTCGACCTGTCGAGTCTCGACCTGGTGCGCTACGGCGCCGCACCTATCGACGTGCCGCTGCTGGAGAAGGCCATGCTGGCCTTGCCGCGCGCCGGCTTTCTGCAGGCCTACGGCATGACCGAGCTTGCACCCACAGTGGCGGTGCTGCAGCCGCACTGCCACCTGCCAGGCCCCGATCGCGAGCGGCTGCTGCGCTCTACTGGCACACCGCTGCCCATGGCCGAGATTCGCATCGTCGATGGCGACGACAAGGAGGTTCCGACCGGCCAGATCGGCGAGATCGTGGCCCGCGGGCCGATGGTCATGCGCGGCTACTGGAACAAGCCCAAGGAAACTGAAGAGGCCTTGCGCGGGGGCTGGATGCACACCGGCGACGGTGGCTATGTAGATGCCCAAGGCTTCCTGTTCGTGGTCGATCGCATCAAGGACATGATCGTCACCGGAGGCGAGAACGTGTATTCGGCCGAGGTCGAAAACGCCATCGCGCAGTTGCCTCAGGTGCTGATGTCTGCGGTGATCGGCGTGCCCGACGACAAGTGGGGCGAGCGCGTGCATGCTGTGGTGGTGCTGCGCCCCGGCGCGGCGCTCGAAGCCGAGGCGCTGATCGCCCATTGCCGCAGCCAGATCGCGGCCTACAAGTCGCCGCGCAGCGTGGAGTTTCGCGATACGCTGCCGCTGTCGGCTGCGGGAAAGCTGCAGAAGTTCCAGTTGCGCGACCCCTTCTGGGCGGGTCGCCAGCGGCGCATCAACTGACCGGGCGCCAAGCCATTCGGGAAAGAGAAGACAGTCGGCGCCTCAACGGATCAAGCTGAACTTTCGTGCGATGGCTACCGCCTGCGTGCGGCTTTTCGCATCCAGCTTCATGTTGATGCTGCGCAGGTGCGTCCGCACGGTGCTGTCCGAGACGAAGAGCTTATCGGCCATGGCATTGTTCGAGTAGCCTTCTGCCAGCAGTTGCAGCACGCGAAGCTCCTTGCGCGTGAGCGGCTCCTTGCTGGTTTCGCCGGTCAGGGCATCTACATTCGGCATGGCCAGGGGGCCCAGGACCTGCAGCAGACGCTGCAGGTATTCGGTGAGGATCGGGTCGCCGCGAGCGTAAGTCGCTGCTTGCTGAGCCGCAGTTGCGTAGCGCTGCACCAACGGGCCCACCGCCGGCCCCTCGTCGAGGATCAGCCGGATGAAGCCCTCCTGGCTCGCGGTCTGCAGCACGACGCCGATTCCCTCGATCGCTGCGCCCATGTCGCCCGTGCGCTGCAGCGCCAGCGCATGCAGCACGCGCAGCTTCAGCACACGGCGGTTTCGGGCGGTCGCCTGCGCTGCATGCAGTTCGGCATTGAGTATGGTGAGCGCAGCGCGCGGGTCACCAAAGCTGATTTCCCAGCGTGCGCGCGCGAGTGCGAGGTATTCGAGGTCGTGCGCTGGCAAGCGCTGGCGGCGCTCGCGCTCCCACAGCGCGGGGTCGCCGGCACTTGCGAGTTCGTCGCGCGAGGCGGCGCTGTTGCCCTGCAGCAGCAGAACGCGAGAGCGTTCCAGTTTCGCTCCGGCCACGACGCGCGGCAGTTGGCGGTTGTGACCGAGGTTCTCGAGCTCGGTGAGTGCCTGGAAGGCCGCGTCGATGTCGCCGGTGTAGAAGGCGATCCGCGAGCGCATCACGTGGCTCAAAATCATGTGGTCGGGCAAGCCCACGTCGCGTGCCAGCGGCAAGTAGACGTTGAGCAGATGGTCGGCCTGCAGCAGTTGGTTGGTCTCGTACACGACGTCCGCGTACAGCACGCCGGCCCAGGCATTGCCATGGCTGTGGTTGTACGAAACCGCATGCGTCGTGTCGACAGCCATGCGAAAGCGAGCCGTTGCCTGCCGCAGCCGGCCGCTGCGCAGGTCGAGCATGCCCTCCAGCGATTCGGTGTACATGCGGTTGAAGGTGCTGCTGCCCTGGTTACCGCGCGCCGCGTCGAGTAGCCGCTGCGACTCGTGCTGGTCGCCTACGACCGAGATGATGTGCGCCATGGCATTGAGCAGCGTACTGTCGGCAAAGGGCAGGCCGGTGGGCAGGCGAGCCAGGCTTTCGCGACCGGCCTCGTAAGCCTCGTTAAAACGGTCCTGCATGGCCAGCAGCAGCGGGGTCAGCGCATGGGCGCTGGCGCGCACTTCGGGAATGCTGCTCTCGGCGCAGCCCGAGCGCTCGAGCTTCTTCATCGCGTCCAAAGGGCCATAGGTAAGACAGGCGGCCCACAGCGCGATCAGTTGCAGGAATGGGTAGTCGCGCAACTGGTGTTCGGGAATCGCCGAAAACCAGCGCGACAGCATGCGTGTGCGGCCCTGTTCGAGAAACTCCTCGGCAGAGCTGTCGAGCAGCGTCAGCGCATGCGGATGGTCGCCACCCTCGATCGCGTGATCGATCGCCGGCACCGGGCGGCCCTGCAATTCGTACCAGCCCGACGCCGCGAGATGCAGACGGGCCACTTCGTCGGGAAGCTCGCGCGCCAGCCGCGCGCGCAGAAAATCGGCGAACAGGCTGTGGTAACGCCACGCCGGCACGTCGCCGGCCACAGGCGTGATGAACAGGTTGGAGGCGGCCAGCTGATCCAGGATGGCAGCGCAGTCGACGCGCGGGTTCAGCATTTGGCAAGCCGAGGCGTCGAATTGTCGCAGGATGCTGGTGCGCAACAGGAAGTCCTGGATCTCGCGCGGCTGAAGTGCAAGCACATCTTCGGCCAGGTAGTCGGCCACCGCGCGGTCCGAACCCGAGAAACGTTCGACAAAGCCGGTTTCCAGGCCGTGTCGCTCCAGCGCCATCGACGCCAGCCAGATCGCTGCGACCCAGCCCTCGGTCTTGCGGTGCAGCTGCGTCAGCATGTCGGTGGGCAACGCCTGGTTGGCTCGCTTGCCGAAGAAGGCACTGGTCTCCTCCACGTTGAAGCGCAGGCGGTCGGTGTCGAGCTCCATCAACTGGCCGCGTGCGCGCAGCCGGCCCACGCCCAGACCGGGCAGGCTGCGTGAGCCGATCACGATGCGGCCGCAGCGCGGCAGGTGGTCGATGACCTCGCGGACCAGGCCCAGCACCGCGGGCTCCTGCACCGCCTCAAAGTCGTCGAGGAACAGCGCAAAGGGCGAGTCGTGCGCGGCGAGCGCGGCCACTGCATCGAAGGGCGCATTGGCCGGTGGCTCGTCAATGCCCAGGCGCTGTACGGCTTCGCCCAGGTACAGGAGAAAGCACGAGAGGTCGTTGTCGGTGCGCTCGAGCGTGAGCCAGGCGGTGGCCACACCATCGGCCTCCATGCGCTGGCGGCTTTGCGCCATGGCAGTGGTCTTGCCAAAGCCCGCAGGTGCCCGTACCAGAACCAGCTTCACTGTCGCTGCCGCAATCTGCTCGCTGATCTCGGTGCGCAGCACATGCGTGACGGCGACTGCAGGAGGGGTGAGCTTGGTTTCGACGATCCGGAAAGAGGTTTGGGGCATTGCGGGCAACGTTGAAAAGATAAACCAAGGGGATACGCGAGTGAACCTGCGCATCCAGAAACGGTATTTGTCTTCTGCGGTGCAGTACGTCAGGCGCCGATGGCCGGGCTGCCCGTGCGAGGAATTCCCGTCGGTTCCGACGATTTCGCGCTGCAATTATGCTTCTTAAACTGGGTGCCGAAAAACGAAAAAGCTCTTGCGGTCCGATGCGATAGGGCTTGAGCACAGCGCCATGACCAACGTACTTCCATATGACCACGTGCGCACGCCGCGCGGTAACAGCCGAATGGTTGCCGAATGCCGCGAGAGGTTAGAAGTCGCCAGGCGGTTCATCTCATGACAGCCGGAGAAGCCGGCGCGTCAGTTGCCCAACGC
>NZ_JASZYN010000014.1:0-169694 GCF_030316965.1 Variovorax sp. J31P207 | reverse complement strand
GTCCGCGCAAACTCGCTTCGCTCAAACACGCGCGGCCCTTTTTCCGCGCACCGCTGCGCTGCTCGGCGGTGCCTCAACGGCCGGCCCAGGGCATACCGCCCACCACCGCTGGTACGTTGGGGTTGCATCGGCGTTGGAGACGTCGCGACGCTTTGAACACCCCTGCGCCCGGCATGCGGTGCGGGACGGGCGATCCCCTCTGCGCCGCTGAGGAGCGCAGCTTCAGGCGGATAAGGGCCGCGCGTGTTTGAGCGAAGCGAGTTTCGCGTGGACCCCGCCTGAAGCGAGCACCGCAAGGCAGCCCGAAGGGCCGGCGCAGTGGGGTCGACTGGCCCGCACCGCTTGCCGGGCGCCCTTCGAAGCGCCGAGCCATCTCAAAAAACATCCACCTCCACATACAACCGCGTCATCCGCGCCCCGCGCCGTTTCGCAGTCGCCGAAAGCTCTTCGTCCGTGCGCACCACGTAGCCCCGCTCGGTGGTCGCCTTGCCGAGCGCCGTGACCAGCGTGTCGAGCGGGATGTCGCCCCATTTCTTCTTCAGCGCCATGGCGTGGTCGACCGGGATCACCGCGACGTCGAGGGCCGTCATCCGCTCGAGCCCGCCGGCCTTCAGGGTCGCGTTGTGGCTGCCGTGATGGCCGACCTTGTAGTAGACGGTGCGCGCGAGCAGGTCCGGGCCGGTGACCGGCTTGCCGCTGACACGCCACTTGCAGTCGCTCCACGTGAGCCAGTTGCCGACCTGGGCGTCGGCGGCGAACAGCAGCACGCCGACATCGTCGAGGTCGATCGCCAGCACGAGGCTGGTGTTGTTGGTCATGCTGTCCAGCGCCAGCGCGAGTTCGGAAGCGTCGTCCATCCAGGCGACATCGATGCGGCGCCAGGCCTCGTCGTTCCAGTAGCGCTGCTGGAAGAAAGGCGTGCTCTGCGCCACCCGGTTCGGGATCCGGAACGCATTCGAGAACGGCTGCTCCTCGGGGTTCGCCAGCGCCTGGCCGATGCTCCGCTCGGCCGCCGCGAGCGCCATGCCGTAGGTCTCGGGCGCCTTGGCGCTCGGCAGCGTCTTCTTGAGCATCTTCATGTCGCGCGGCGGACCCAGCGTGTAGATGCGGCCGCGGAAACCGTCGAGCTCGACCGGCAGGTCCTTCGGGTCGCAATAGCGCGGCCGGGCCACCTTGGCGCGCACCAGCTCCAGCGCCGAGGCGGTGGTGGTCCGTGCGGCGGCGCCGAAAAAGTCGAGCAGCGACGTCAGCAGGTTCGGCTCGCCATCGCCGCCGCCATCGAGCTGCATCCGGACGGCCGCGGCCCGCAGCAGCGCGAGGGCGTTGTCGCGCTCGCCGCGCAGCTGCTTCGCGTCGGCGTCCTTCGGGTCCTCGGTCCAGCCCAGCCAGACCGCGCCGACCTTGAGTTTGGCGAACGACTCGGCGGCCTGGGCGAAACCCGAGACATGGTCCCAGTGCTCGTGGGTCGCGACCAGCAGGTCGATGCTGCCGCCGGTGGCGGCCAGGATGTCGTCCATCACCTCGGTCATCACCGCGCCGGCGTTCGCCGTGCCGAGGATCACGCCGCAGTCGATCATGATCTGGTACTTGGCCTTCCGGGCACCGTAGAGCGTCACCAGGTGGCAGTCGCCGAGGCCGTGGCGGTAGGTTCGCACCGTGGCGCGCGGCGGCTTCTTGCTCGGCGTCGGGGTCTTCTTGGCGGCGGCCATGGTGTGTCCCGTCTCAGTGGGCGCGGTGCAGCAGCGCGAAAGGCTCGGCGTCGTGCGTGGCGAGCCCCGAATAGCTGTTGGGCTGGGCCGCCCGGCGGTCTGCCCACAGCGCCTGCTGCGCCGAGACCCGCGCCTGCTGGTCGACCCGCTTGCGCACCAGGTAGGTGATGGCGCCCTTGCCGATGTCGAACAGCAGGGTGGCGCCGGCGCGGAACACCATGCCGGAGCCGTCGTCGGCATGCAGCGACTGGGTCAGCTCGATCACCAGCTGCGACAGCAGCTGGCCGTCGGGGCCGACCCGGTGCAGCGGGCGGATCGAGTGCACCTCGATGCCGTGCAGCGTGCAGGGCACGGCGCTGCCGTCCGTGCCGGCCAGCGAGACGGATGCCGGTGCGCCGCGGCGCAGGCCGAGTACCGCGAGCTCGTCGTCGTCGACGACCTCCGGGTCGACCAGCCATCCGTGCAGCAGTGCGGCGTTGGCGCGCGCGTCCGTCCAGGCCGCTTCGCGGTCGACCTGCAGGTCCCAGTTCAGCTGCAGCCCGGCGAGCTGGCGTTCCAGGCGCGGGAAGGGCGCCGGCGGCGGCTCCCAGGCGATGGTGTCGACCGACAGCGTGCGCACGTTCTCGGGGTAGATGCCGCGCGCCGCGAAGGCCGAGACGAAGGCGACCCGGTAGCCGAGCGGATCGTGATGCACCAGGTCGCGGTCGGCCGTGACCAGCGCCCGCAGGTAGTCGCCGAAAGTGATGTCGACCGGCGGGCAGTAGTCGAGCGCGCGGATGCACATGCCGAGGATCTGGCTCGCCACCTTGCTCGCGACCTCGGTCAGCGCATCCACCAGCTGTGCCGGCAGGGCGCCCTCGGGCAGCACTTCTGAGCCATGGGTGGCGAGCCGGATCGGCACCTGCGCACGCCGCGTGTAGATCTTCAGGAAGGCGTCGAAGACCGCCGACACCAGCACCGCGCCGCGCGCGTGGGCCTCGGTCGAGCGCTGGTAGTCGCCCTTGTCGGGCGGCGCCGCGGGCTGCCAGACGTTCTGGCCGGTGGCCTCGTCCCGGACCTCCTTGCCGATCGCCTGGCGCAGGGCGCCATAGTGTCCGGTGGCATTGCCGAACTGCACCGCCAGCTTGGCCAGCAGGGTCGGCTGGAACAGGTCGCCACGGGCCCGGGCGACCGCTTCGCGCAGCGAGTCGCCCATCGAGAAATGCTGGAACAGCGCGACGATGTCGGCGAAGGCCTCGTGGAAGGCCAGCACGTCGGGGTTGGTCGCCTCCCGGAAGCGCCGGTGCAGGCCGTCGAGCAGCGCATGGGTGGTCTCGTGGGCCACGATGTCGTGCGACAGGGCGGTGAAGACGTATTCCGACGGTGCCCCGCTGGTCGCCGCGCTCGACGCGAAGTAGCCGAGCAGCAAGGCCTTGCGCTCGGGGCTGTAGTAGGCGTTCTCGGCCCGCAGGGCGTGCGGATGGATGCGCAGCCGGCGCACGAAGCGCTCCGACTGCGGGCCGGCCCGCGGTGCCCACAGCGCCACCCGGCCCAGCGCTCTCTCGAAATGGTCGATGGTGCGCATGGCGACCGCGTAGACCATCTGCTGGTGGAACTGCGGATTGGCTTCCGAAGGGCGCAGGCCGTCGGCTGCCAGCAGGCGCGGATCGTTGAGATCGACCGGGGCGTAGCAGCAGCCGCTGGCCGGATCGACGTCGACCACCTCGAGGTATTCGCCGACCGGGCCGGGCTGCAGTTTCGCCTCCCAGCGCACCTCGGCCACGGTCTCGTTGAGGCCGACCGTGTCGAGGTCGCGGCCCAGCGAGGGGTCATAGGCGTAGATGCGCAGCCGCCGCGCGGCCGGTGTCGGCGGCTGCGGCGCCAGGGCGTGCTGCAGGTGCAGGGCCTCGATGCGGCTCAGCCTCTGCGGCGGGATCGGCAGGCCCGGGTCGGGCGCGGAATGCGACCGCAGGGCCGCCCGCAGCGCCTGCGAGGCCCGCGGATGGTTGCGCAGGGCTTCCAGCACGGCCATGCGTTCGGGCCCGGTGAGCGACAGCGGGTCGACCGCGGGCTCGGGCAGGATGCGCTCGATCGCCGAGCACTGGGACAGCTGCAGGGCCTCCAGCTCCAGCATCGCCTGCGCCGGTGTGGCCTGGGCCTGCAGGCCGAGCCCGGTGAGCACCTTGAACAGCGGGAAGGAGGCGCTGTCGGGCGCCTCTGCCTTCAGTGCGGCTTCGGCCGCGGGCTCGACGGCCAGCGCCTTCACGACCTGCAGGCAACCGCGCCCGAACCTGATCGGGTCGCCGTCGCCGGCGCTGTCGAACAGTGCCCGGCGCACGGCCTCGACCCGCATCCAGGGCTGCGTGTAGCGGCCGCACGCGGCCTTGTTCTTCTGCAGCCAGGTCGCGGCGGCGGCTGCGATCTGCGGCGTGGCCGCGGAGGTGCCGGCCCCGTCGAGGTCGACCACCGTGCCGCAGCCGAGCTTGGCCCACGGCACGTTCGGCGTGTAGGCCGCCATGGCGGTGCGCATCTTGCTCGCCGGCCCGTAGTTGCCGGCCATCTTCGAGGCCGGCAGGTCGGCGTAGGGCTGGTGGTCGGCCATCACGCCGCAGGCCGCGATGACGCGGTTGAACCGCGCCGGGTAGACGACATGGTGCGTGGGCAGGTTGCCGAAGTTGTTGCCGGCCGCGGCCACCACCACCACTCCGGCCTCGTAAAGCGCGTTGACCGCATCGGCCCAGGCGCTGCTCGCGAGGCCGCCCATGCTCAGCGTCACGACATCGACGGCGGTCGCCTGTGTCGCGCACAGCGCATGGACATGATCGAGCGCCTGCGCGATCGCGCTGTTGCGGAACAGCACCACGCGATCGGCGACGCGCAGCGGCACCACCCGGGCGAACGGTGCCGCCCCGAGGCGCGGCAGGCCGCCGGCCGGTGACCCGGCCAGCAGGCTCAGCGTGCCGGTGCCGTGGCCGCGGTTGTTGAACACGCCCGAGGCCGTGTCGGTGGCGTCCCCGGGCGCCTGGTCGTCGACGAAGTTGCGCTGCAGCGCGGTCTCGAGCAGGGCCGGCCGGCTCTGGTGCGCGGGATCGAAGCCGGTGTCCAGGTGGGCGATGCGTACGCGCTGGTTGGCGGGCGGCAGCGTCAGGTCCGCGAGCGCGCGGGCGAACTCCGAATGGCCGTCGTCCTGGTGCCAGAGGGGGTCGTCCGCGCCGGGATAGCCGCTGCTTCCGGTCTTCTGGGCGACGGGCTCGCAAGACGCGGTCAGCGCCAGCGCTTCGGCCTCGGACGAGCCGGTGATCCAGGATTGGGCGAAGTCCGGTTCGGCGAACTCGGGCAGGGCGGCGCCCGCCAGGCCGAGGCCCTGGGTCACCATCGCGTGGCAGACGTCCCAGGGGTTGCCGGCGTCGAGCGCCAGCGCCGGCTCGACGATGTGCCAGCTGGCGCCGGCCGCCAGGCCCAGCCCGGCCGGGGCGCCGATGCTCTGGAACAGGGGCCGGATGCGCAGCGGCACGGCGGCGCCGAACAGCTGCACCGAGGCCTGGCCTGCGGGGGCTCGCATCTTGACGAGAAATCGCTGCGGCTGGGCCATCGGTTTTCCCGCTGGAATGGAGCGATGGTTGTACTCCCTGGCGGGCGCTGCGCCCCTCTGCCAAATGGTCGAGTGAGTCGCCGCGCCGCAACGGCGCTGCCCGTGCGAAAGTAATAGCCTCTGTCTGTCGTCATCCAGGAGTATTCGAAACCATGTCCGGAACAACCCCGCTGCCGCCCCAGGGCCTGCGCCCGACGCACGCGCAGATGCTGCGTCACCTGCGTCGCTCCAACGAGGTGGCGCTGCGCGCCGTCGCGCTGGGGCACCATCCCTTCGGTGCCGTGCTGGTCGGCCCCGACCAGGAGACCGTGCTGCTGGAGCAATGCAACATCGACACCGTCAACCACGCCGAGTCCACACTGGCGCGGGTGGCGGCGACCAACTTCACGCCCGAATTCCTGTGGGGCTGCACGCTCTACACGGCGGTCGAACCCTGCTGCATGTGTGCCGGAACGGCCTACTGGGCCAACATCGGGCGCGTGGTGTTCGCGATGACCGAGGCCGAGTTGCTGGCGGAGACCGGCAGCCATGCCGAGAACCCGACCATGAGCCTGTCGTCGCGCCATGTCTTCGACCACGGCCAGAAGCCGGTGGAGCTGATCGGCCCGGTCACAGAGATCGCGCAGGAGACGATCGCGATGCAGCGCGCGTTCTGGGCCAGCCGCTGACGCAGCGGCCGGGAACCGGGGGACCGCCGCGGTGTCCAACCAGGCCGGTTGTCGACAGGAGGCGCCATGCCCCGACTGCTCGTTCCCACGCTCGCCGCGCTGCTCGTGGCCGGCGCCTCCGCGCAGGCCACAGCGCCCGCGTTGTCGGTCGTCTTCGTGCATCCGGAGCGCTTCACCGATGCCGCCTACTCGCATCCCAACGGCAGCGAGCCCGAGCGGCTCGAAGTCATGCGCGACGTCCAGCGCCACCTGGTGCAGCTGGCCGAGCGCGGCCTGCCGCCCGGCGACAGCCTGCGCATCGAGGTGCTGAACATCGACCTGGCCGGCTGGTTCGAGCCCTGGCGCTTCCGCCTCCAGACCGGCACCTACATCCGCATCCTGCGCGACATCACCTGGCCGCGGATGCGGCTGCACTACACGCTGACCCGCGGCGACCGCGTGCTGGCGGACGCCGACGACGAGCTGTCCAGCCTCAACTACCTCATGACGGTCAATCGCTATTCGTCCGCCGATCGGCTGCGCTACGAGAAGGCGATGATGGACGACTGGTTCGACCGGCGCATCGTGGCCCGGGGGTCCCAGGACTGAATCCGCCCTCCGGGCAACCTATTCGCAGAGCCGGCGGATCTCCGGCGGGATCGGCACCGCCCGGATGCCGCCGCCTTCGCGGGCGGCGGCGAAGATGCGGACCTCCTCGCATTCGAGGATCAGGTCCTCGCCGCGCGTCACGCGGTAGGTCTGGACGAAGCTCTTCTCGCGCCACTCGCGGATCGCGGCCGCGATCTGCAGCGTGTCGCCGTAGCTGGCGCTCTTGACGAAGCGGGTGTGGGTGTCGACCAGCGGCGTGCCGATCACGCCCAGCGTGCGGGCCGTTTCCTCCCAGCGCGGCACGCCGCGCTCGGCGAAGAAGTGACGCGATGCGGCGTCGATCCAGCGGAAGAAGTTGGGAAACCAGACGATGCCGGCGGGGTCGCAGTCGCCGAATTCGACGCGGACGGTGTAGGTGACTTCAGGGTTCATGGTGGCGAGAGTCTATGCATCCTGGAGGGCGTTCAACGCAGGTAGGCCTGCACCAGGGACACCCAGTAGCTCGCGGTGCTCGGCAGGATCTCGTCGTTGAAGTCGTAGCCGGTGTTGTGCACCATGCAGCCCGGACCGCTGCCGGGCTTGCCGTCGCCGTTGCCGACGATGAAATAGCTGCCCGGCACCGCGTCCAGCATGAAGGCGAAATCGTCGCTGGCCTGCAACGGCGCCATGTCCGGGATCAGCGCCTTCTCGCCCATCGAGGCCAGCGCCACCTGGCGCGCGAAGTCGGTGGCCGCCGCATCGTTCACGCAGGGCGGCATCTTCCATTGGTAGTCCACCACCGCGCTGGCGCCATGCACGGCGGCCTGGCCTCGTGCCATGGCGGTGATGCGCTCGCGCAGGAAGGCGCGCACCTCGGGCCTGCGCGCCCGAACCGACAGCTTGAGTTCGGCGCTGGTCGGAATCACGTTCGGCGCCTTGCCGGCGTTCATCGCGCCCACCGTGACGACCGCCATGTCGTTGGGATCGACCTCGCGCGACACCAGCGTCTGGAGCGCCAGGATCAGGTGGGCCGCGACCATGATCGGGTCGACGGTGGTGTGCGGCATCGCGCCATGGCCGCCCTTGCCCTCGATGGTGATGACGACCGTGTCCGACGAGCTGTAGATGACGCCCGGCAGGAAGCCGAACTGCCCGGCCGGAAAGCCGGGCTCGTTGTGATAGGCATAGACCGCATCGCAGGGGAAGCGCTCGAAGAGACCGTCCTCGACCATCTTCTTCGCGCCCATCAGGCCTTCCTCGGCCGGCTGGAAGATCAGGTTGAGCGTGCCGTCGAAGCCCTTCGCGGCCGCCAGAACCTGGGCCGCCGCGAGCAGGGTGGCGGTGTGGCCGTCGTGGCCGCAGGCGTGCATGGCACCCGGTTTCCGGCTGGCCCAGGACAGGCCGGTGGTCTCGGTCATCGGCAGCGCATCCATGTCGGCGCGCAGGCCCAGCCGCTTGCCGCCCTGGCCGAGCTTCAGGCTGCCGACCACGCCGGTGCCGCCCAGGCCGCGGTGCACCGCATAGCCCCAGCGCGCCAGCCGCTGGGCCACCAGCTCGCTGGTCTGGAACTCTTCGTAGCCCAGTTCGGGATTGGCATGGATCTGCCGGCGCAGGCCGACCATTTCCTCGGTCGACGCCTGGATGCCTGGGTGGATGGGAACGGAAATCATCGAAGCCGCCTTGATGCTGCAGTGGACTCGCATTTTCCACGCCAATAATGGCGGGCCCATTGGCCTCGAAATTGCTGTCCTAGAACGATGACCGATTCCACCCACGATTCTTCGCCCCTTTCGCTGACCCGCCGCCAGTTGAGCCTGGGCGCGCTGGCCCTGGCCGGCAGCCTCGCCACCTCGCGCTACGGCCGTGCGGCCACCGGCAAGGGCACGGCGGTGCTGGCCATCGACGCCGACCCGCCGACCCTGAACCTCGGCACGACCACCGACTTCGCGGCCGGCGATGTCTCGGCCAAGATCCTCGAAGGCCTGGTGTGGCTGGACCCGCAATACAACCCCAAGCCCTCGCTGGCCACGGCCTGGACGGTCTCGCCCGACGGCAAGACCTACCGCTTCACCTTGCGCCCCGGCGTCAAGTGGCACGACGGCAAGGACTTCACGAGCGCCGACGTCAAGTTCACGCTGCTCGAGGTGGTGGGCAAGCTGCATCCGCGCGCGGCGCCGGTGTTCAAGGGCCTGGGCGTCGAGGTCGACACGCCCGATCCTCTGACCGTCGTGGTGCGGCTGCAGAAGCCGTACGCGCCGCTGCTGTCGCAGATGACGGTGTTCGACGCCCCGATGCTGCCGCGCCACCTCTACGAGGGCAGCAACATCGGCACCCATCCGGCGAACCAGAAGCCGGTCGGCACCGGCCCCTTCAAGTTCGGCGAATGGAAGCGCGGCGCCAGCATCAAGCTGGTGCGCAACGACCAGTACTGGGACGGCGACAAGCCCTTCCTCGAATCGATCATCTTCCAGGTGATTCCGCAGGCGGCCAACCGCGTGCCCGCCCTGCAGACCGGCGAGATCGACGAACTGCTCGACTTCTACACGCCCAAGCCCGAAGTCCCGCGCATCCTGGCCGACAAGAACCTGGCACCGCGCCGCGGCGTGAACATTCCGGCGATCTATTTCCTGATGTTCAACACCCAGTCGCCGCTGTTCTCGAAGATCGAGGCGCGCCATGCGGCGGCGCTGGCGATCGACCGGCAGCGGCTGGTGAAGCAGGCCATGAACGGCATCGCCCGGCCGGGCGCCGGCGCCTTCGGCGACGGCTTCAAGTGGCTCTTCAACGACGAGGTGAGCTACGCGAAGAAGTACCCGCTCGACCCGGCGCGCGCCAAGGCGCTGTTCGAGAAGGCCGGCGCCAAGCCGGGCGGCACGACCTTGCGCATGCCCTTCGACGTCAGCCGCGCGCAGATGCGCGCGCAGTCGCAGATCATCCAGGACAACCTGCGCCAGATCGGCATCGAGGTGAAGCTAGAACCGCTCGAGCGCTCGGTGTATTACGACCGCGTGTTCGCCAAGCGCGACTACGACATGATGCTCGGCTCGTACTTCTCGGCCGGCGACCCGGCCATCGGCTACACCCGCCTGTACAACAGCTACACCGGGACCGCGCCCAACACCAACGCCAGCGGCTATTCGAATCCGAAGGTCGACGACCTGCTCGCCCGGGCCGCGACCGCCACCGACCGCGAGGCCCGCGCCAAGCTCTACAAGGAGCTGCAGGTGATCCTCAACGAAGACCTGCCGACCCTGGTGCTGTTCGACGAGGAGACGGTCGACACGGCGAGCAAGAAGCTCACGGGGGTCTTCCCCGCGCTCGATGCGCGCGACCAGTGGGCCGGCGTCAAGCGGATCGACTAGTCGCCGATGTCCTCCTTCATCCTGCGGCGCTTGCTGCACGCGATCCCGCTGCTGCTCGCGGTGGTGGTGCTCAACTTCCTGCTGATCGCCTTCACGCCGGGCGACCCGATCACCTTGCTGGTGGGCGACTTCCCGGCGCCGCCCGAGTACCTCGACCAGATGCGCCGCGAGTTCGGGCTCGACCAGCCGGTGTGGGTCCAGCTGCTGCGCTACCTGGCCAAGGTGGCGCAGGGCGACTTCGGCTATTCGTTCGCCAACCAGCAGCCGGTGGCGACGCTGATCCTCGAACGGCTGGGCGCGACGCTCGAACTCACCCTGACCGCGCTTGCCTTCGCCAGTGTCATGGGGATCGTGTTCGGCGTCGTCGCGGCCCGTTCCGCCACCCGCCCTGGCCGCGGCCTGGTCGACTCGGCGATCCAGGGCGCCTCGTCGGCGGGCTACGCGATTCCCGACTTCTGGCTCGGCCAACTGCTGATCCTGGTGTTCGCGATCTGGCTGGGATGGCTGCCGTCGCAAGGCAACAACCCGGTGCGCGGCACGCTGCCCGGCTTCGACGGCTTCGTGCAGCACCTGTCCTACCTCGCGCTGCCGGCCTTTGCGCTGTCGCTGCGCTACCTCACGCTGATCACGCGCATCACGCGCGCCGCGATGCTGGAGGTGATGAACGCCGACTTCATCCTGGCCTCGCGCTCGCGCGGCGCTTCCGAGTGGACGGTGGTGGTGGTGCACGCGCTGCGCAATGCCGCGGCGCCGGTGCTCACGGTGATCGGCTACAACGTCGGCTTCGTGCTCGCCGGCTCGGCGCTGATCGAGGCCGTGTTCGCCTGGCCCGGCATCGGGCGGCTGCTCTACGAATCGATCTCCAAGCGCGACTATCCGGTGATGCTGGCGATCCTGCTGATGGTGTCGGTCACGGTGGTGATCGCCAACCTGGTCACCGACATCATCCACCGATGGATCGATCCCCGGATCGAACGCGCATGAGCGACCCGATCACACTGACGATGACGGCCCCCGCGGTGGGCACGCCCTTCCAGAAGGCCGGCTTCCGGCGGCGCTTGCTGCGGCGACCGACGACGCTGCTCGCGCTGGCTTTCCTCGCGCTGCTGTTCGGGCTGGCCGTGTTCGCGCCGCTGGCCACCGGCCACGACCCGCTCGGCGGCGGCGACAGCGCGCTGCTCGAACCGCTGTCGCCGGGCCACTGGCTCGGCACCGACGACCTGGGCCGCGACATCTGGGCCCGGGTGGTCTTCGGCAGCCGCATCTCGCTGACCGTCGGCGTGCTGAGCGCGCTGATCGCGGTGGTCGTCGGCGTCGTCGTCGGCGCGCTGGCGGGCTACTTCGGCGGCTGGCTCGACACCTTGCTGATGCGCATCGCCGAGTTCTTCCAGACGCTGCCGCGCTTCGTGGTGGCGCTGATCGTCATCGCGCTGTTCGGCACCAGCGTGCTGAAGATGATCGTGGTGATTGCGGCGCTCTCCTGGCCGCAGCTGGCGCGGGTGGTGCGGGCCTCGGTCGCCGCGCTGGCGCAATCGCAGTTCGTCGACGCCGCGCGGGTGGCGGGCATGGGCCACGGCGCGATCATCGTGCGCGAGATCCTGCCCAACGTGGCGGCGCCGATCATCGTGCTGGGCTCGCTCGACATCGCGATGGCGATCCTGATCGAGGCCAGCCTGAGCTTCTTCGGCCTCGGCGATCCGAACCACGTGTCCTGGGGCGCGATGCTCAACGACGCCCAGCAGTACCTGCGCAGCGCCTGGTGGATGTCGGCCTTCCCGGGCCTCGCGATCGCGCTCACCGTGCTGTCGTTCAATGTCTTCGGCGACGCGCTCAACGACGCCCTGAATCCGCGGGGGCCCAAATGAGCGCTGCGGATCTGCTGCTCGACGTGCGCGGGCTGTCGGTCGACATCGGCCAGGGCGCGGCCGCGCTGCGCGTGGTCAACGACCTGTCGCTCACGGTGCGCCGCGGCGAGGCCGTGGGCCTGGTCGGCGAATCGGGCTCGGGCAAGTCGATGACGGCCTTCGCGTTGATGAACCTCTTTCCGTCGCCGCTGGCGCGGTTGGCCGCCGGGCAGGTCCTGCTCGAAGGCCGCGACCTGGCGCGGCTGCCGGCCGCCGAACTGCGGGCGGTGCGCGGCGCCTGCGTGGGCATGGTGTTCCAGGACCCCACCAGCTACCTCGATCCGCTGATGCCGGTCGGCCGCCAGATCGCCGAGCCGCTGCGCGCTCACGGACGCACCGACGGGTTGGAGGCGCGCGTCCTCGAATTGCTCGACATGATGGAGTTGCCGCACGCCGCACGGGTCGCGCGCCAGTATCCGCACGAACTCTCGGGCGGCATGCGCCAGCGCATCCTGATCGCGAGCGCGCTGGCGATGCGGCCCGCGCTGCTGATCGCCGACGAGCCGACCACGGCGCTCGACGTCACGGTCCAGGCTGAGATCCTGAAGCTGCTGATGCGGCTGCGCAAGGAACTCGACCTCGGCATCCTGCTGATCACGCACGACCTGGCGGTGGTGGCCGAGACCTGCCAGCGGGTCAACGTCATGTACGCCGGCCAGGTGGTCGAGGCCAACGAGGTCGCGCCGCTGTTCGCGGCGCCGCGCCATCCCTACACGCAGGGCCTGCTGGCCAGCATCCTGAGTCCGCGGTCGCGCGCGCATTCGCTGTTCTCGATTCCGGGCAGCGTGCCGATCGCCGGCCACTGGCCCGCAGGCTGCCGCTTTCATCCGCGCTGTCCGATCGCCCGTGCCGGCCTTTGCGACAGCGGCACGCCGGCGCTGCGAACCCGAGGCCCCGGTGCCGACCGCTGCCTGCGCAGCGACGAGGCGCTGGCCGCCGACGCCTGGCAACGCAACGAGGCCGCGCCATCATGAACGAGGCGACCCCGATGCTGCTCGAAGCCCGCGATCTCAGCCGCCTGTTCCCGGTGCGCGCGAGCGGCGGGCTGTTCCGCGCCCGGCAGATGCAGCGCGCGGTCGACTGCGTCTCGCTGTCGATCCGCGCCGGCGAGGTGCTGGCCCTGGTCGGCGAGAGCGGCAGCGGCAAGACCACGCTCGGACGCATGCTGCTGGGCCTCACGGCGCCGAGCGAAGGCACCATCCTCTACAAGGGCATGGATGTCGCGACCCGCTCCGGCGAGGCGGCGCGCAGTTTTCGCCGCGAGGTGCAGGTGGTGTTCCAGGATACCGGCGGTTCGCTCAATCCGCGCCGCACCATCGGCCAGAGCGTCGCCCTGCCGCTGACCTGGCACCGCGGGCTGGACGCCCGCGCGGCGGCGGTCGAGGTCGATGCGCTGCTCGAGCAAGTCGGCCTCGCGGCCGCGCATTTTCGCCACCGCCTGCCGCACGAGCTTTCGGGTGGCCAGCGCCAGCGGGTGGGGATCGCCCGCGCGCTGGCATCGAATCCGGCGCTGATCGTTGCCGACGAGCCGGTGTCGGCGCTCGACGTCTCGGTGCGGGCGCAGATCCTCAAGCTGATGTTCGACCTGCAGCGCGAGCGCCAACTGGCCTATCTCTTCATCACCCACGACCTCGGCGTGGTGCGCGCCATGGCCGACCGCGTGATGGTGATGCACCAGGGCCGGGTGGTGGAGAGCGGCGATGCGGACGCGGTGCTGAATGCGCCGCGCGACCCCTATACCCAGCGCCTGCTGGCCGCCACGCCGGTGCCCGATCCGTCGCGCCAGCTGGCGCCGCAGCTGACTTGAAGATGACCCGACATTTCACCGAAGCCACCACCGAGCACTGGCAGCGCATCGTCGCGGCCGATTCGGTCGAGCGGCCCGAGGCGCCCTGGCGCTTCGGCTATCCGGCCCGCCTGCCCGACGGCCGCGTGCTGATGCTGCCGATCCGGCCACTCGCGCACGAGCCGTCGCATGCCGTCGCATCGCTGCTGGTCAACCACGCCTCGCTCGAGGTGGTCGACACGCTGGGCGCCATGCTGGCGCAGCGGCTGGCCCCGCAGGCGCCCGAGCTGGTGATCGGCCTGCCCACGCTGGGGCTCACGCTGGCGCCGGTGGTCGCGCGTGCGCTGGGCCATGCGCGCTATCTCCCGATGGGCTACTCGCGCAAGTTCTGGTACGACGAGGCGCTGTCCGCGCCGGTGCACTCGATCACCTCGCCGACGCCGGGCAAGCGCATCTATCTCGACCCCCACCTGCGTCCGCTGATCGAGGGCAGGCGCCTGGTGCTGGTCGACGATGCGGTCAGCACCGGCACCACGCTGCTCGCGGCCTGGGAGCTGATCGAGTCGCTGGGCGGCGATGTGGTGGCCTGCGGGGTCGCGATGCTGCAGGGTCGCCGCTGGGTCGACAAGCTCGGGGCCGAGCGCGCCGCGCGGGTGGTCGGCGTGTTCGAGAGTCCGCTGCTGAAGTCGGTGCCCGACGGCTGGGTGCTGCGGGACTAGCGCGGGTTCATCGTGCAGCGCGCGCCAGCGCGTCCAGCACCACGCGGCGCAGCAAGGCCTCGTCGGCCACGCTGGCCACCTCCGCATTGGCCGCCGCGCGCCTCGGCACCCGCCACTCGACCACGGTCATGCCGCGGGTGTGCTCGCCCTGGCATTCGGCCACCAGGTGGGCCGGCCGGAAGCTCATTCCCTTGGGCGCCACCAGCGCAGCGGCGGCCGTCGGGTCGTAGAGCGACATCGGCAAGGCGCCCGCCGGGCTGGCGATGCGCACATAGCCGAGCAGCAGGTCGGCCAGCAGCTCTGCCTTGTCGGTGCCGGCGGCGCGCAGGGCCTCGGCGTCGGCCGCGTGCACGCGCACCTGCCGGCAGGCATCGAGGCCGACCATGTGCAGCGCCACGCCGGCGTCGAGCACCGCATTGATCGACTCGGGGTCGACCGCGGCGTTGAATTCGGCAGCCGCGGTATGGTTGCCCGGACCGGCGCTGCCGCCCATCCACATCAGCTGGCCGATGCGCGCGGCCAGCGCGGGGCGGGTCTGCAGCACGCGCGCGATGTTGGTGAGCGGCCCCAGCGCGAGCAGCGTGACCGGCTGGTCCGCGGCCGAGAGATGATCGATCAGGGCGGCCACCGCGTCGCTCGATGCCAGCGCGGCGCGCGCCCGCGGCAGGCTGCGTCCGGCCGAGGCCATGGCGTCCGCGCCGAGGATGTTCTGCGCCGTGACCAGTTCGCCGACCAGCGGCCCGTCGCTGCCGGCGTGGATCGGAAAGTCCCAGCCGAAGCAGGCGGCCGCGCGCAGGGCGTTGTCGACCACCACTTCGAGCGGCGCATTGCCCGCCACCAGCGACATGCCGTCGACCCGCCAGGGCGGCGTCTGCGTGACCGTGAGCACGGCCGCCAGATCGTCGAAGCCCATGTCGGTGTCGATCCAGGCGGAAGTCGGTGCGTTTGAAGGATGCATGCGCGATTGTGTCGCCTGCCGGGCTGGCGTTCTCAACCCATCTTGGTCGGCAGCCAGAGCGCGATGATCGGGAACGCGATCAGGATCACCAGCCGCAGGATGTCGGTGAGGATGAAGGGCAGCACGCCCTTGAAGATGGTCGTGAAGCTCACGTCCTTGACCACGCTCTTGATGACGAAGACGTTCATGCCCACCGGCGGATGGATCAGCCCGAGTTCGACCGTCATCACGATGATGACGCCGAACCAGATCGGATCGAAGCCCAGGTGGACGATCACCGGGAAGATGATCGGCACGGTGAGGATGATCATCGCCATGGCGTCCATCAGGCAGCCGAGCACCAGGTACATCAGCATGATCAGCGCCAGCACGCCGTAGCGGCCGATGCCCAGGCTGGTGAGAAATTCGGTGAGCTTCTGCGGGCTCTGCGTGATGGTGAGGAAATAGCCGAACAGCAGGGCGCCGATCAGCACCGTGAAGACCGCCGCCGCGGTGCGGGTGGCCGACAGCAGCGCCTCGCGGATCTTCGGGCCGTCGAGCTTGCGGCGCAGCAGGCCGAGGATGAAGGCGCCGCTGGCGCCGACGCCGCCGGCCTCGGTCGGCGTGAAGAAGCCGCCGTACAGGCCGCCGATCACGAAGATGAAGAGCACCAGCGGCGCCCAGACGTTCTTCAGGTCGGCCAGCCGCTCGGCCCAGGGCCGGAGCTGGCCGGCGGGCAGCCAGTCGGGCCGCACCCGCACGATGATCGCGATGGTCATCACGTACATCGCCATCGCCAGGATGCCCGGCACGATGCCGGCCATGAAGAGCTTGCCGATGTCCTGCTGCGTCAGGATGGCGTAGACCGCGAGCACGGTCGACGGCGGCAAGATGGCACCCAGCGTGCCGCCGGCCGCGATCACGCCGGTCGAGAACGACTGCGGGTAGTTGAAGCGCCGCATCTCCGGATAGGCCACGGCCGAGAAGGTGGCGGCGGTGGCCACCGACGAGCCGCAGATCGCCGCGAAGCCGCCGCAGGCCAGCACGGTGGCCACGCCGAGCCCGCCGCGCAGATGGCCGATCATCGAGTTCGCGGCCTTGAACAGTTCACGGCTGACCCCCGACACCGACACCAGCGCGCCCATCAGCATGAACATCGGGATGACGCCGAAGGTGTAGTCGGTCACGGTGCGCATCGAGGTCTGGCCGACCAGCTTGAGCGCCGGGCCGGGGCCGACGATCCAGGCGTAGCCGGTGACGCCGACCAGGCCCATCGCCATGCCGACCGGCACCCGCAGCAGCATCAATGCGAACAGGACGACGAATCCCAGTACTGCAATCGCATCGGTGCTCATTCGTCCGCTTTCATTTCAGGCTTGGTCTCTTCGAGCAATTCAGGATGGAAGATCAATCGATAGGTGCGGATCGCGATCAGCACCACGGCCGAGACGTCGCCGAGCCAGGCCACCGCGTAGAAGGGCCAGGTCGGGATGTTCATGTCGTAGGTCAGCACGTTGTCGACATAGGTGCCGCGCACCTTGTCGAACAGCATGGCGGTCTGCACCGCGACCACGAACAGCAGCACCAGCGTCGCGAAGACGTCGATCCAGCGCTTCATGCGCGGGCTGGCGGCGGTCCAGACCAGGTCGACCGTGATGTGGCCGCCGCGGTAGCTGGTGGCCGCGATGCCCCAGAAGATCAGGATGCCCAGCAGCATCCGGCCGAAGTCGTAGGAGTCGGGGATCGAGGTGTTGAAGAACTTGCGCAGCACCACCGCCACGAAGATGTTGAGCGCGACGATCCCCACGAACATGGCGGCCAGCCACTCGATGGAATTGATCATCCGGTCCATGACCCCCACGCGGGGCTGGGTCGGCGCGGCTGCGTCGTTCATTCGATCCCCGCCCGGCTCAGAGCGCCGACTTGTTCTTGGCCAGGCTGGCCTTGAGCGCGTCCATCACGGCCTTCGGGTCCTGGCCCACCTTCTTCACGCCCTCGGCCCATTGCGCCTCGCCGGGCGCCGTGGCCTTGCGCCAGGCGTCGAACTGCTCGGGCGTGAGCTTGTAGATCTCGTGGCCCGGCTGGCCGGCGATCTTGGCGCGGCCCGCGAACTCGAAGTCGGCCCACGGCGTGGCGACCTTCTCGGCCCATTCGCTGGTGCAGTGGTCGTCGATGACCTTCTTCTGCGCCGGCGACATGCTGTCGTACTTGCTCTGGTTCATGGCCCAGACGAAGGGCGTGACGTAGAGCGGCGCATCCATGTGGTAGCTGACCACCTTGTCGATGCCGAACAGGCCGATCGAGCCCCACGGGAACGTGATCGCGTCGGCCACGCCGCGCTCCAGCATGTCGCGCGACTCGGGCGCCGAGGCCTGCACGTTGGTGCCGCCCAGCGAGGTGACCATCTGGCCGATGGTGCTGGTCGCGGGGCGGATCTTCATGCCCTTGATGTCGGTCGGGAGCGTGATCTTCTTGCGCGCGTGGAAGGTGCCCGGGTCGTGCACGAAGGCGAAGCAGAACTTCACGTCCTTCATCTCCTTGGCCGCGTAGGAGCGGTACCACTCGTCGATCGCCGCCGAGCCGCCCTTGCCGTTGGCGAACAGGAAGGGCAGCGATGCGCCGGCCATGATCGGGAACCGGCCCGGCTGGTAGCCGGGGTTGATGTAGGCGAAGTCGGCGATGCCGTCGCGCGCCATGTCGTAGTGGTCGAAGGCCTTGCCGAGCTGCTCCGACGGGAACAGCGTCGCGGTGATGGTGCCGTTCGAGGCCTTCTTGATGTCGTCGGCCCAGGCCTGCAGCGACGGATTGAGCGGATGCTGCGCCGGCACCCAGCTCGACATCTTGAGGTTGACCGGCTTGTCCTGCGCCAGCGCCGGCAGGGACGAAAGCACCATCGCGGCGGCGAGCACGGCGAGAGGTCGGATGCGCGAGTTCATGAAAATCTCCTGGCTTGATCGGTGGGTGTGTGACGAAGGCAACCGGTTATGTTTTATAAGAACAGTGTGGGTGCCGCCATTCGCGTTTACCTTGGGACTGCGTCAGTCCGCCTGGATGTCGCGGTCCTTGATGAGCTGGCTGAACACGACGGTCTCCTTGCGTGCGATGCCCTTGAAGGCCTCGGCCGTCATCGGCGTCGCTTCGCCGCCGACGTCCCGGAACCGGCTTCGCAGGCCTTCGTTGGCGAGTGCCTTGTTCACGGCCTCGTTGAGCCGCTGCCGCACTTCGGGCGGAGTGGCGGCGGGGGCGAAGAGCCCGAACCAGGTGTCGTAGTCCATGTTCTTGTAGCCGCGCTCGGCCAGCGTGGGCACGTCGGGGAACAGGGGCGAGCGCTGGCCGCTGGCGACCGCCAGCATCTTGAGCTTGCCGGCGCGCACATTGGCGAAGGAGATGCCCGGATCGAAGAAGAAGTCGATCTGGCTCGCCAGCAGGTCCTGCAGCGCCGGCGCGGCGCCGCGATAGGGAACGTGCACCGCGTAGATGCCGGCACTCTGCTTGAACAGCTCGCCCACCAGGTGCGGCGTGCTGCCCGAGCCGGCCGATCCGAACGAGAGCTTGCCGGGGTGGGCCTTGGCGTAGCGCACGAACGATTCGACGTCGCTGGCCGGCAGGCCCGGTCGGGCCGTGAGGAACAGCTGGATGCGGCCGGCGGCCGCGACCGGTGCCAGGTCCTTCGCCGGATCGAAGGGCATCTTGCTGAACAGGAAGGGATTCACCGACTCGATGCCGGTGCTCGTCATGGCCAGCGTGTAGCCGTCGGCCGGCGACTTGGCGACCGCATCGGCCGCCACGTTGCCATTGGCACCCGCACGGCTCTCGACGACCACCGGCTGGCCGAGCGTCTCGGACATCAGCGGCGCCATCGAGCGCGCCATGATGTCGGCCACGCCGCCGGGCGGGAAGCCGACCAGGATCTTCACGGGGCGATTCGGCCAGGCCTGGGCGAGCGCGGTGGCCGGCACCGCGAAGGCCAGGGCCATGGCGGCGCATACGGGCAGCAGGCGTCGCCGGAAGCGGTCGGTCCGTTTTTCTTGCATGGGGCGTCTCCTCTTTCTTTGTTTGTCTCTGGCACGGCGCCGACGGCGTCCGCGTGCGTTCAGGTGCGATGGCTGGCGGCAGCTGGTGGCTTGCGCTTCATCCAGCGAATCGGCTGCGCGACCACCGGCCGCGGCGGCGCGCCGTGGCGCACCAGCGCCGCATCGAGCGCGTTGCCGGCCTCGTCCGCCAGCGCGGCTTCGCGCGCTGCCGCGATGGCCGTGGCGCGCGCGGCCGGCGAGCCGTCGGGCAGCGGCGCCGTCGCCAGGTGATCGATCACGTGCAGCAGGTTGGCCTTGCCGCGCTCGTTGGTGCTGCCGTAGCCCTTGATGAGGCGGCCGCAGAGCGCCACCTCGTGGCCCAGGCGCCAGTCGGCGCGCGTGCCTGCGACGACGGCGTCGAGCCAGCGCACGATCAGCGCTTGCTCCTCGGCGAAGCGGCTGCCGCGCTTGCGCAGCCAGCGCAGCGAGGCCAGCAGCCGCAGCGAGGCCATGCCGATCACCGAATGGCTGCCGACCTTCAGCGGCATCGCCCAGGGCGTCGATCGGCGCCGGTCCCAGGCGGTCACCCGATGCGCCAGCGGCGCCGGCAACAGCGCCGCGAACTCGGGGGCGCCGGGCTTGAAGTGGTCGTACACCTTGACGATGTCGTCGTCGCCGGCCTTGACCTCGCCGCGCACGCGCAGCGCCCGGCTGGCGCGGCTCTTGAGTTCGGCCACCCGCACGATGTCGTCGAAGGCCATCCACAAGGCCAGCCAGCGCGCCATTTCGCGCGTGGTCGAGTAGCCGTGGGCGGCTGCCGGATCGGCCGCGCGCTCGGCGGCCAGCACCTGGGCCAGGCGCTCGACATAGAGCGCGGCGTAGGCGGCGTCCTGGTAGTCGAGCACCCGCGCATGGCCGAGCGCGAGCAGGTCGTGCATCGGCGCCGGGAACCGGGCGGCCACGGACGGCGGCAGGGGCGTCGGCAGCGCGCGTTCGCCGCTCGCGCTGTCCAGCAGGCGAGTCACCATGGCGGCCTGCTCCCGCGGCGCGTTGACTGCGTCGAAGGCAGCATCGAAGCCGCGCAGGCTGGCGGCAGCCATCTTGCTCGGCTTGTCGCCTTCGCCGCCCCGCACCGCTCGCTCGAAGGCCGCGCGCGGGAACGGAAACAGTGCACTGCCGGCGATCGCGCCGAGCATCACGGCACTGACCACCGTGCCGGCCTCGCGCGCCGCGGCCCCCATGTCGAACACGTGGTGCTCGCGGCTGAAGGCCTTGACCACCTCGAGCAGCCGGCCGGCATCGGCGCGGCCATCGCCGGGCTGCATGCGCTCGGCGGTGGTCAGGGTGCGGGCCGAGGAAGTGATGACGAGGGTGCGCTCGGGGGCGCTCATGCCGTTGCCGATCTGGCGCGTGGTCTCGAGCAGTTCGGACGAGACGATGGCGTCGAGCGCGCCCGGCACCGGACTCAGGCTGAACACCGGCCGGCGGCCGCCGAGCTCGGCCAGCGGCACCGGGAAGACCTCGACGTAGTAGGTGGTGGCACCGGTGCGCTGCGCCACGCCGGGGATCGAGGTGCTCTGCGCCGCGTAGCCCGCATGGCGCGCGGCATCGACCAGCCATTCGGTCAGCACGCCGCCGCCTTCGCCGCCGAGGGCGCAGATGAGCAGGGTGGTGGGTTGGGTGCGGTTCATCATGCGGGTTGGAGAAGTCGGACGAATGCGCCGCGCAGTCCGTGCAGCAGGCGTTCGTGCCATTTCGGGTTCTGCACCACCTCGGCGCGGTAGAAGCTCGGGCACAGCGTGGCGGCATGGGCGTTGGCGCCGCACAGGCCGCAGCCCACGCAGCCGTCGATCACGACCGCCACCGGATCGACCTTGAGCGGGTCCGGGTTGTCCTTGATCGTCAACGTCGGGCAGCCCGACAGGCGGATGCAGGCATGGTCGCCGTTGCAGACATCCTCGTCGACGCCGTACTTCACGCGCACCACCCGCTCGCCTCTCTTGAGCAGGCTGGCGATCCACGGCTTGATGCGGCGCTGCCGCTCGAGCTGGCATTCGCCCTCGGCGACGATCACCTTGAGGCCGTTGAAGTCGCTGGTGAAGGCATCGTTGAGCGTCTTGCGCATCTTGTCGACGTCGTAGGTGTGGACCGTGTGCAGCCACTGCACGCCCAGGCCCCTGAGCGTGGCCTCGATGGTCTGGTTCTTGTCGACCAGGCTCTGCTGCTTGTCGACCGCGCGCTCCTTCACCTCGTCGTCGGGCGTGGAGATGATGTCCTGCGTGCCGGTGGCCGAGGTGTAGCCGTTCTTGAAGATCAGCAGCACCGCATCGTCGCCGTTGAAGAGCGCGCTCTGCACGCCCGTGAGCAGGCCGTTGTGCCAGAAGCCGCCGTCGCCCATGATCGACAGCGCCCGCCGCTGCATCATCGGCGACACGCCGGCGCGGCTCGCCAGGCTCATGCCGTAGCCGAGGATCGAATGCCCCATCGAGAACGGCTCGAAGGTGCCGAAGGCATGGCAGCCGATGTCGGCCGCGATGTGGACCGGGCCGCTGTCCTGCTGGGCCAGCTTGAGCGCTGCGAACACCGGCCGCTCGGGGCAGCCGATGCAGAAGCTCGGCGGCCGAATGGGCAGCGGGGCGTCGAGCCGGGTCGCGACCGCGGCGCGGCGGTCGATGTTGCCCGCCAGCCAGGTGCGGGCCGAGCCGTGCGCATGGTCCGGCAGGTAGCGCTCGGCGAAGCGGCCGACGCCGGTGGCCAGCACCTCGACACCGTATTCGCCGGCGGCCGGCAGCATGTCGCAGCCGTGCAGCGGCGTCTGGATGTCGCGCCGGCGCAGCAAGGTCGCGATCTCCTGCTCGATGTATTCGGGCTGCCCCTCTTCGACCACCAGCACCGCGCGCTTGCCGACGCAGAAATCCGCCACTTCCTCGGGCACCAGCGGATAGGCGACATTGAGCACCAGCAGCGGGACATCGGTGGCGCCGAAGGCATCCGCCAGGCCGAGTTGCTGCAGGCTGCGGATGAGCGCGTTGTAGAGTCCGCCCTGCACCACGATGCCGAGGTCGGCGTGCGTGCCCGGGATCAGTTCGTTGAGCTTGTGCTCGGCGATGTAGCGGCGCGCTGCCGGCAGCCGTTCTTCGCCCTTGAGCTTCTCGTGGCGGAAGGTGACGGGCGGATGCGCGAGCCGCATGTAGTCGAAGCCGGCGGGCTCCGCCATGAGTGCACGGGTCGAGATGGCGGGCGGCAGGTTGTCCCTGCATTCGAAGCTGCCGCGCACGTGGCAGGTGCGGATCCGCAGCTCCATCATGCAGGGCATGTTGGAGAACTCCGACAGCCGGAAGCCGTGCTCGACCATGTCCACCATCACGGCCAGATCGGGCCGCGGGTCGAGCAGGCACATGCTGGACTTGAGCGCGTAGGCATGCGTGCGCTCCTGGATCACCGAGGCGCCTTCGCCGTAGTCCTCGCCGACCACGATCAGCACGCCGCCCTTGACGCCCGGCGACGACAGGTTGGACAGCGCATCGGCCGCCACGTTGGTGCCGACGATCGACTTCCAGGTGACGGCGCCGCGCAGCGGGTAGTGGATCGAGGCGCCGAGCATCGCCGCCGCCGAGGCTTCGTTGGAGCAGGCCTCGACATGCACGCCGAGTTCGTCCATGTAGGGCTTGGCCTGCACCATGACGTCGAGCAGGTGGGACACCGGCGCGCCCTGGTAGCCGCCGACGTAGGCCACGCCGGACTGCAGCAGTCCCTTGGTGATCGCGAGGATGCCCTCGCCGTGAAAGGTGTCGCCGGCACCGAGGCGCAGGGCCTCGATTTCCTTGCTGAATGAGACTTCCAAGAGACGGATTCCTGTTTGCCGGAGGGCTTGGGTGGCGTGGACGGGGCGGCGCCGGGGTCGGCTCGCCGGCCGGCCGCCAGTGTCGCGGGGCGGTCAGCAGCCATCAATAAAATAATCAAACTAAGCAACATGAACGCCATGCATATCGATTCGATCGACCTGAACCTGCTTCGGCTGTTCGACGCCGTCTACCGGGCCCGCAGCGTGAGCCGGGCGGCCGAGTCGCTGGGCCTCACCCAGCCGGCCGCCAGCCACGGGCTGGGCCGGCTGCGCCTGCTGCTCAAGGACGCGCTCTTCACGCGGGCGCCGGGCGGCGTCGCACCGACGCCGCGCGCCGACCGGCTGGCGGTGGCGGTGCAGGCGGCGCTGGGCACCCTCGAGGAGGCGCTCAACGAGCCCGATCGCTTCGAGCCCCCGGCTTCGCGGAAGACCTTCCGCATCCACATGAGCGACATCGGCGAGGGCCGCTTCCTGCCGCTGCTGATGGCCCGTCTGGGCGCGCTGGCGCCCGGGGTGCGGCTGGAGACGCTGCCGCTGCCGCCCGCCGAGATCGCCCCGGCGCTGGACAACGGCCGGATCGACTTCGCCTTCGGCTTCCTGCCGAAGGTGCGCGACACCCAGCGCGCGCACCTGCTGAACGACCGCTACATCGTGCTGCTGCGCGCGGGCCATCCGTTCACGCGCGGCCGGCGCAACAGCGGGGCGCTGCTCGACGCGCTGCAGACGCTCGAGTACGTGGCCGTGCGCACCCACGCCGAGACCCTGCGGATCCTGCAGCTGCTCAACCTCGAGGACCGGGTGCGGCTGACCACCGAACACTTCATGGTGCTGCCGGCGATCGTGCGGGCCACCGACCTCGCGGTGGTGATGCCGCGCAACATCGCCCGCGGCTTCGCGCAGGAGGGCGGCTACGCGATCGTCGAGCCGGCCTTTCCGCTGCGCGACTTCAGCGTCTCGCTGCACTGGAGCAAGCGCTTCGAGGGCGATGCGGCCAACCGCTGGCTGCGGCAGGTGATTCGCGAACTGTTCAGCGAGGGAGCCTGAACATCATCTGACTTGAAGTACGACAATGGTTTACGATTTCGAACATATTTTTTTAGGATGAAGGCATGCGACATCCATCTGTCATCGACGCATCGACCCAGCCCGCCCCCCTGGCGGGCGCGAGAGCCTGACCGCATGGCTCAGAACCTTCTGCCGCGAGCGTTTCGCGAGGCCGCCTATCGCCGCAAGTTCATCGACAACGTCGACGAGCACCTGTTCATGGGCTCCTACGAGAGCTTCGAAGCGGCTGCCGCGGCGGCACCGACGTCCAAGCCCATGGGGTTCGACAACGCCGCGGAGGCCCGCCGGCTGTTCAGCCAGAAGATCTTCTTCTACGACTACCCGGGGCTGTTCTGGATCGCCCGCTCGTTCGAGGACGGCTTGCGCTCCGTGTTCGACCTCGGCGGCCATGCCGGCATCAAGTACTACGCGTTCCGTCGCGTGCTCAACTACCCGTCGGGCATGCGCTGGAGGACCTGCGATGTCGCAGGCGTCATCCAGGCCGGCCGCGAGATCGCGGCCGAGCGCGGCATCGGCGAGGAACTGAGCTTCACCAGCGACTACAAGGAAGCCAGCGGCTTCGACGTGCTGTTCATTTCGGGTTGCCTGCAGTTCCTGCCCGAACGCATGCCCCAGATCCTGGCCGCGCTGCCAGTCAAGCCGAAGCGCATCATCCTGAACACCACGACGGTGCATCCCGAGCGAACGATCTTCACCGTGCACAGCCTCGGGTTCGGCTTCTGCCCCTACCGAATCCAGAAATACGACGAACTGATGGCCGACCTGGTCGAGGCGGGCTACGTGCGGCGCGATGCCTGGCGCAATGAGGGCAAGCTGATCGAGGTGCCCTTCGTCGAGGGCGGAGACGCCGCCTACTACGCCGGTTGCTGCTTCGACCTCCGGCCGGGTTAGGGCGCCTCCCGGGCCCGGCGACTTCAAGGGTTTTCCCTATCGTCACATACCGGGCACGACATAGGCGCTATGGGTGGGACCGTATGCATGGCATGCGGCAAAGTACTAACTTCGACATGGCCCGATTTTTGATCGTTCCAGAGCGTTGACAGAACCCACCCACGAGATGCGCATGACCCCGAGCACCCAACCGATCCGCTTTTTCCATCGCGGCCGAATCGTCGACGTCGGCGGCGTCCATCCGACCCGTTCGGTGCTCGACTGGCTGCGCGAGGACGTGCGCTGCACCGGCACCAAAGAGGGTTGCAACGAGGGCGACTGCGGTGCCTGCACCGTGGTCATCGGCGAACTGGCCGAGCCGGGCGAGAAGGGCGCGGTCGGCGGCTTGCGCCTGTCGACGGTCAATGCCTGCATCCAGTTCCTGCCCACCCTGCACGGCAAGGCCTTGTTCACGGTCGAGGACCTGAAGGCGCAGTGCGGCCACGGGCACGATGCGACGCGGCACGAGAAACACCCGGTGCAGCGGCTGCACCCGGTCCAGCAGGCGATGGTCGACTGCCATGGCTCGCAGTGCGGCTTCTGCACCCCCGGCTTCGTGATGTCGCTGTGGTCGACCTACGAGCACCACCAGGAAGGCGGCACCCAGCCGACCCGGCAGCAGCTGGCCGACGACCTGTCGGGCAACCTGTGCCGCTGCACCGGCTACCGGCCGATCCTCGATGCCGGCCAGCGCATGTTCGACCTGCCTGGCGTGCGGCTGGACACCGCGCCGGTGGTCGAGGCGCTCGCCAGCCTGAAGCACGACGCCACCTTCGACTACGCCGCGCCCCTGGGCCAGCGGCTGGACCATTTCCATGCGCCGACCACGCTGGCCGAACTCGCCGCGCTGCGCGAAGCCAAGCCGGCTGCCCAACTGCTCGCGGGATCGACCGACGTCGGGCTCTGGGTCAACAAGCAGTTCCGCGACCTCGGCGACATCATCTCGGTCGGCGACGTGGCCGAGCTGAAGGTGATCGAGGAGCGCGGCAGCGGCGCGGCGGCCGAGCTCTACATCGGCGCCGGTGCCTCGCTCGAGAACGCCTTCAGTGCCCTGGTGCAGCGGGCGCCGAGCCTGACCGATGTCTGGCTGCGCTTCGCCTCGCCGCCGATCCGCAACGCGGGCACCATGGGCGGCAATGTCGCCAACGGCTCGCCGATCGGCGATTCGCCGCCGGTGCTGATGGCGCTCGACGCCGAGATCGAACTGCGTCGCGGCGAGCGCGTGCGCCGCATGCCGTTGCCCGAGTTCTATGTCGACTACATGAAGAACAAGCTCGAGCCGGGCGAATTCGTGCAGGGGCTGGCGGTGCCGCTGTCGGCGCTCGGGCGCCAGCTGCGCGCCTACAAGATCAGCAAGCGCTTCGACTGCGACATCTCGGCCTTGTGCGGCGGCTTCGCGATCGCGCTCGACGGCGAGGTGGTGAAAGAGATCCGCCTGGCCTTCGGCGGCATGGCAGCCACCGTCAAGCGCGCCGCGCAGGCCGAGGCCGCATTGGCCGGGAAGCCCTGGACCCAGGCCAGCGTGAACGCCGCCAAGCTGGCGCTGGCGCAGGATTTCAAGCCGCTGACCGACATGCGCGCGAGCGCCGACTACCGGCTGCAGGTGGCGCAGAACCTGCTGCAGCGCCTGTGGCTGGAAACGCGCACCAACGACCCGCTGCCGGTGGCAGCCACCAGCGTCTGGAGCGTGATGCCGCATGCCGTCGCCCTGGACGCCGTGCAAGGAGCCTGACATGAACAAACCCCTCGATCCCAGCCTGTTCCAGTCGGCCGAGGCCTTCGCCGACTACCTGACCAACACGGCCGCGCGCATCGACGCCAAGGCCGAGGCCCGCGCGCATGACGATGGCGCCCGCGTCGGCATCAGCCGGCCGCACGAGTCGGCCCAGCTCCATGTCGCCGGCGAGGCCACCTACATCGACGACATCCCCGAACTCGCGGGCACGCTGCACTGCGCCCTGGGCCTGTCGCCGGTGGCCAACGGCCGGCTCACGGGCGTCCGCCTCGACGGCATCCGGGCGATGCCAGGCGTGGTCGCGGTGCTCACCGCCGCCGACATTCCGGGCAGCAACGACTGCGGCTCGATCGTCCATGACGACCCGATCCTGTGCAGCGGCGACATCCGCTACCTGGGCCAGCCGGTGTTCGCGGTGATCGCCGAGACCCGCGACGCCGCCCGCCGCGCCGCGGCCCGCGCCAAGGACGCGCTCGACATCGAGGCGCAGCCGCCGGTGCTGACGCCGCAGGACGCGCATGCCAGGGGCCAGTACGTGGTGCCGCCGATGCACCTGGTGCGCAGCACGAACGAAGGCGGCGCGCAGGCCGCGATCGCCAGGGCGCCGCATCGGCTGAAGGCCGAGCTCGACGTCGGCGGGCAGGAGCAGTTCTACCTCGAAGGGCAGATCAGCTATGCGATCCCCAAGGAGGGCGGCGCGATGCACGTCTACTGCTCGACCCAGCATCCGAGCGAGATGCAGCACCTGGTGGCGCATGCGCTGCACCTGCAGGCCAACGAGGTGCATGTCGAGTGCCGGCGCATGGGTGGCGGCTTCGGCGGCAAGGAGTCGCAGTCGGCCCTGTTCGCCTGCGTGGCCTCGGTTGCCGCCAGCAAGCTGCAGCGCCCGGTCAAGCTGCGGCTCGACCGCGACGACGACTTCATGATCACCGGTCGGCGCCACTGCTTCTGGTATGAATACGAGGTCGGCTACGACGACGAGGGCCGCATCCTCGGGGCCGAGATCTCGATGGTCTCCCGCGCCGGCCACTCGGCCGACCTGTCGGGCCCGGTGATGACCCGCGCCCTGTGCCATTTCGACAATGCCTACTGGCTGCCCGACGTCGCCATGCACGGCTACTCGGGCAAGACCAACACCCAGAGCAACACCGCCTTCCGCGGCTTCGGCGGGCCGCAGGGCGCGATCGCGATCGAGAACATCCTCGACAGCGTGGCGCGCGAACTCGGCCGCGATCCGCTCGACGTGCGGCGCGTCAACTTCTACGGCAAGGGCGAGAACAACGTCACGCCCTACGGCCAGTTGGTGAGCGACAACATCATCCACGAGCTGGTGGCCGAACTCGAGGCCACCAGCAGCTACCGCACGCGGCGCGAGGAGATCGCGGCCTTCAACGCGAAGAGCCCGGTGCTCAAGCGCGGCATCGCCCTGGCGCCGCTCAAGTTCGGCATCTCGTTCAACGTCAAGCACTTCAACCAGGCCGGTGCGCTGGTCCATGTCTACACCGACGGCTCGATCCTCGTGAACCACGGCGGCACCGAGATGGGGCAGGGCCTCAATACCAAGGTGGCGCAGGTGGTGGCGCACGAACTCGGCGTCAGCTTCGAGAGCGTGCGGGTGACGGCCACCGACACCCAGAAGGTGGCCAACACCTCGGCCACCGCGGCGTCGACGGGTGCCGACCTGAACGGCAAGGCGGCACAGGATGCCGCCCGCCAGATCCGCGAACGGCTGGCCGCCTGCGCCGCGGCGCGCCATGGCGGCGAGGCGTCGCAGGTGCGCTTCGCCAACGACAAGGTCGAGGTCAACGGCCGCACCTTGCCCTTCGGCACCGTGGTCGGCGAGGCCTACCTCGACCGGGTGCAGCTGTGGTCCGACGGCTTCTACGCCACCCCGGGTCTCAGCTGGGACAAGGACAAGATGTTCGGCCGGCCGTTCTTCTACTTCGCCTACGGCGCCGCCGTGAGCGAGGTGGTCGTCGACACGCTGACCGGCGAGTGGAAGCTCCTGCGCGCCGACATCCTGCACGATGCCGGCAAGTCGCTGAACCCGGCGGTCGACATCGGCCAGGTCGAGGGTGCCTTCATCCAGGGCATGGGCTGGCTCACGACCGAAGAGCTGGTCTGGCATCCGAAGACCGGCCTGCTGACCACCCACGCGCCGAGCACCTACAAGATCCCGACCGCCAACGACTGCCCGCCGGTGTTCAACGTGCGGCTGTTCGAGGGCCAGAACTGCGAGGACTCGATCCACCGCAGCAAGGCGGTCGGCGAGCCGCCGCTGCTGCTGCCGTTCTCGGTCTTCTTCGCGATCCGCGATGCGGTGTCGGCGGCCGGCGAGCACAAGGTCGACCCGCCGCTGCGCGCGCCCGCCACCAGCGAGGCGATCCTGAACGCGATCACCGCGGTTCAGGCCGGCGCCTGAGGGTCTTTCCATGTGATTGCCGCGCTGTATAACTGCCCGCACATTCCAGACCACGGCGGGCAGTCATGAGAGACCAGGCGCTTCTCGACAAGATCGATCTTCATCTCATCAGGGTTCTACACACCGTGCTGACCGACCGCAGCGTCTCGCGAGCCGCCATCCGATTGGGGATGTACCAGCCCGCCGTTTCCGCCGCCCTCAAGCGGCTGCGCGAACTCTCGGGCGATCCGCTGCTGGTGCGCTCGGGCTCGGGCATGGTGCCGACCGACGCCGGGCTGCGGATGATCGAGCCGGCGGCCGCCATCCTGCGCTCGGCCGAGGTGCTGTTCAGCGACGCCCGCGGCTTCGATCCGCAGACTGCCGCCACCACCTTCCGGATCGCCGCCAGCGACTACATGGACCCGCAGTTCCTGCCGCTGCTGGTGGCGCAGATCAAGAGCCAGGCGCCCCTGTGCCACATCGAGATCCATCCGCTGTCGTCCGATTCGGACTACCACGCGCACCTCTCGCTCGGCCAGGTCGACGTGGTGGTCGGCAACTGGCTCAAGCCGCCTGAAGACCTGCACATGGCGCGGCTGTTCGGCGACGAGATCGTCTCGATGGTCAACAAGGACCATCCGGCGGTGCGGCGCGGCTGGGACCTGGAGAGCTGGCTCGCGGCCGAGCACATCGCGCCGACGCCGACGCATCCGGGTGCCCGGGGGATCATCGACCAGATGCTCGACGAGATGGGCCGGCAGCGCAACATCATGGCGCGCTGCGCCCACTTCGGGCTGATCCCCGACATGGTGGCCTCGAGCCTGCTGGTGCTGACCACCGGCCGCCAGTACTGCGAGCGCTTCGTCGGCCGGCTGCCGGTCGCGATCCTCGATTGCCCGGTGCCGCTGCCGCGCCTCATGTACTACCAGCTGTGGCACGAGCGCACCCATTCCTCGAGTTCGGCGCGCTGGCTGCGCGAGCGCACCAAGGCGGTGGCGGCGTCGCTGCGGCCGCCGCCCGCCGCGGCCGGTCCCGACTAGACCGCACAAGAATTTCGCGCCGGCGTCGCGATACGGACAGGAACGCCACGAGCCCAAAGAAACGAGACGGAGACAAATGCGATGAACCGGACAGACACGGTGCCCACCGGGCACGCCACCACGCCACGCCCCGCCGCCAGCGGCTGGGCCGAAAGGCTCTTCAAGCTCAGGGAGCACAACACCACGGTGCGCACCGAACTGGTGGCGGGCCTCACGACTTTCCTGACGATGGCCTACATCATCTTCGTCAACCCGTCGATCCTCGGCGACGCGGGCATGCCGAAGGACGCGGTCTTCGTCGCCACCTGCCTGATCGCGGCGCTCGGCACCGCCATCATGGCGCTCTACGCCAACTACCCGATCGCGCTGGCGCCCGGTATGGGCCTGAACGCCTACTTCGCCTACGTGGTGGTCGGCCAGATGGGCTTCACCTGGCAGGCGGCGCTGGGCGCGGTGTTCGTCTCGGGCTGCCTGTTCCTGCTGGTGACGGTGTTCAAGCTGCGCGAGCTGATCATCCGCGGCATCCCGCATTCGATCCGGGTCGCCATCACGGTCGGCATCGGGCTGTTCCTGGCGATCATCGCGCTCAAGAGCGCCGGCATCGTGGCGCCCTCCAAGGCGACCTACGTCACGCTCGGCGACCTGCACACGCCCGAGGTGGTGCTGGCCACGCTGGGCTTCTTCCTGATCGTGGTGCTCGACCGGCTCAAGGTGCCGGGCGCGATCCTGATCGGCATCATCGCGGTGACGGTGCTGTCCTTCTTCTTCGGCGGCAACGTCTTCCACGGCATCTTCGCGCCGCCGCCGTCGATCGCGCCGACCTTCCTGCAGCTGGACATCAAGGCGGCGCTGACGGGCGGCATCCTCAACGTGATCCTGGTGTTCTTCCTGGTCGAGCTGTTCGACGCCACCGGCACCCTGATGGGCGTCGCCCGCCGCGCCGGCCTGCTGGTGCCGGGCAAGATGGACCGCCTCAACAAGGCGCTGCTGGCCGACAGCGGCGCGATCTTCGCCGGCTCGCTCCTGGGCACGTCCAGCACCACCGCCTACGTGGAGAGCGCGGCCGGCGTCCAGGCCGGCGGCCGCACCGGGCTCACGGCGCTGACGGTGTCGGTGCTGTTCCTGGCCGCGCTGGTGATTTCGCCGCTGGCCGGCGCGGTGCCGGCCTATGCCACGGCACCGGCCCTGTTCTTCGTGGCCTGTTTGATGCTTAGGGAACTGACCGAACTCGACTGGGAAGACACGACCGAAGTGATTCCGGCGGCGGTCACCGCGCTGGTCATGCCCTTCACCTATTCGATCGCCAACGGCCTGGCGTTCGGCTTCATCACCTACGCGGTGCTGAAGCTGTTCACCGGCCAGGCCCGCAAGGTCCACTGGATGGTGTGGCTGATCGGCGGCGTTTTCCTGTTCAAGTTCATCTATATCGGCGGACACTGACGACAATGCGTCCCTAAAACCCAACGGCCAGGCACAGGCATGACAATCCACAGACTCCAGCTCGCGCACATCACCAAGCGCTACCCCGCGGTGGTCGCCAACAGCGACGTTTCGCTGACGGTGGCGCCCGGCGAAACCCACGCGGTCCTCGGCGAGAACGGCGCTGGCAAATCCACGCTGATGAAGATCATCTACGGCTCGGTCAAGCCCGACGAGGGCAGCGTGATGTTCAATGGCCAGCCGGTCAACGTGCGCAACCCGCAGGAGGCGCGGGCGCTGGGCATCAGCATGGTGTTCCAGCATTTCTCCCTGTTCGACACCCTGACCGTGGCCGAGAACGTCTGGCTCGGGCTGGACAAGAGCCTGGCGCTGGCCGAGGTGGCGCGTCGGGTCCAGGCCAAGGCGGCCGAATACGGGCTGGACATCGACCCGGCGCGGCCGGTCCACACGCTGTCGGTCGGCGAGATGCAGCGGGTCGAGATCATTCGCGCGCTGCTGACCGACCCCAAGCTGCTGATCCTCGACGAGCCGACCTCGGTGCTGACGCCGCAGGCGGTGCAGAAGCTGTTCGTGGTGCTCAAGAAGCTGGCCTCCGAAGGCTGCAGCATCCTCTACATCAGCCACAAGCTGCACGAGATCCGCGAGCTGTGCACGGCCTGCACCGTGCTGCGCGGCGGCAAGGTCACGGGGGTGTGCAATCCGCAGAACGAATCGAACGAATCGCTGTCGCGGCTGATGATCGGCGCCGAGCCGCCGCCGCTCACGCACCGGCCGATCCATGCGGGCGCGGTGGCGATGCAGGTCAAGGGCCTGAGCCTGGCGCGCGAGGACCAGTTCGGCGTCGACCTGGACGGCATCTCGCTGGACGTCCGCGCCGGCGAGGTGGTGGGCATCGCCGGCGTCTCGGGCAACGGCCAGAAGGAACTGCTCTACGCACTGTCGGGCGAGGACACGCGGGCCGAGGCCCGCATGATCGAGGTCTTCGGTCAGCCGGCGGCCCACTTCAGGCCGCGCCGGCGCCGTGCGCTGGGGCTGCACTTCGTGCCCGAGGAGCGGCTGGGCCGCGGCGCCGTGCCGACCCTGGGGCTGGCGCAGAACATGCTGCTCACCCGCAGCAACGCGGTCGGCAAGGGCGGCTGGATCCGGACCGGCGCGCTGCAGCAGCACGCCGCCAAGATCATCCAGCGCTTCAACGTCAAGGCCGGCGGGCCGAACGCGGCGGCACGCTCGCTGTCGGGCGGCAACCTGCAGAAATTCATCGTCGGGCGCGAGATCGACGCCGACCCGAAGATCTTCATCGTCTCGCAGCCGACCTGGGGCGTGGACGTCGGCGCCGCGGCGCTGATCCGCGGCGAGATCCTGGCGCTGCGCGACGCCGGCTGCGCGGTGCTGGTGGTCAGCGAGGAGCTCGACGAGCTGTTCGAGATCTGCGACCGCCTGCACGTCATCGCCAAGGGCCGCCTCTCGCCCTCGATCGATCGCGCCGCCGCCACGGTGCCGCAGATCGGAGAATGGATGAGCGGCCTCTGGGACGCTTCGCCACATGCTGCCAAGGCAGCCACGGAGGTGGCCCATGCTTAAGCTCGAACCCCGCCCGCAGCTCTCGCGTTTCTGGAGCTATGGCTCGCCGATCCTGGCGCTGCTGATCACCGTGCTGATCGGCATGGTGCTGTTCGCCCTGCTCGGCAAGGACCCGGTCAAGGGCCTCGCGGTCTTCTTCTGGGAGCCGATCAAGAGCAGCTATGCGCTGGGCGAGCTGATGGTCAAGGCGACGCCGCTGCTGATCATCGCGCTCGGCCTGGCCGTGTGCTTCCGCTCCAATGTCTGGAACATCGGCGCCGAAGGGCAGTTCGTGTTCGGCGCGATCTGCGCCGGCGGCGTCGCGCTGCTGGCCGACAAGCAGACCGGGTCGTGGATCGTGGCCGCGATCCTGGTCGCCGGCATCCTGGGCGGCATGGTCTGGGCCGGCATCGTGGCCTTCCTGCGCGACAAGTTCAACGCCAACGAGATCCTGGTGAGCCTGATGCTGGTCTACGTCGCGGTGCTGCTGCTGGGCTACATGGTCTATGGCCCGTGGAAGGACCCGCAGGGCTACAACTTCCCGCAGACCAAGACCTTCGAGGCCGTGACCCAGATCCCGCGGCTGCTGAAGGGCTCGCGCGTCAGCATCGGCCTGCTGATCGCGCTGGCCGGCTCGGCGGCGCTGTGGGTGTTCCTGTTCCGCACCCGGGCCGGCTTCGCCCAGCAGGTCGGCGGGCTGGCGCCGGCGGCCGCGCGCTACGCGGGCTTCTCGGCCCGGCGCGCGGTCTGGATCGCGCTGCTGACCTCGGGCGGCGCGGCCGGCCTGGCGGGCGCGCTCGAAGTGGCGGGCCCGATCGGCCAGCTCACGCCCTACGTTCCCGCCGGCTACGGCTTCGCCGCGATCATCGTGGCCTTCGTCGGCCGGCTGCACCCGGTCGGCATGATCTTCTCGGCGATCCTCATGAGCATGTTCTACATCGGCGGCGAGCTGGCCCAGTCGCGGCTCGGCCTGCCCAAGTCGCTGACCGGCGTGTTCCAGGGCCTGCTGCTGTTCACGCTGCTGGCCTGCGACACGCTGATCGCCTACCGGATCCGGCGCAAGGCGGCGGTCAAGGTGATCGCCTCGACCTCCGGGACCGGTTCGCTTCAAGCGAGTACACCCCTGACGGCCCCCGTCGCCCGTCCCACCGAAGGAGCCGCATGATGGAATCCTACGCACTGCTCCTCGGCTCCACGCTCAGCGCCGGCACGGTCCTGGCCATCGCCGCCCTGGGCCTGCTGATCAACGAAAAGGCCGGCATCGTCAACCTCGGCGCCGAGGGCATGATGCTGTGCGCCGCGATCGCCGGCTTCGCCACCGTGGTGGTCACGCACAACACCTGGCTCGGCTTCCTGGCCGGCATGGTGGCCGGGGCGCTGCTGGCCGCCTTCTTCGGCGTGCTGGTGATCTGGCTCAACACCAACCAGTACGCCACCGGGCTGGCGCTGAGCCTGTTCGGGGTCGGTTTCTCGGCCTTCGCGGGCATCAACTTCGTCCAGGCCAAGCTGCCCGAGAGCGTTTCCTACGCGCTGCCGGTGCTGGGCGACATCCCGCTGGTGGGGCCGGCGCTGTTCCGCCATCACCCGATGGTCTATTTCGCGGTGCTGCTGACCATCGGCCTGATCTGGTTCCTCTACCGCACGCGCGCCGGACTGGTGCTGCGCTCGGTCGGCGAGTCGCCCGAGTCCTCGCACGCGCTGGGCTATCCGGTGCGGCGCATCCGCTTCCTGGCGGTGATCGCCGGCGGCGCGCTGTGCGGGCTGGCGGGCGCCTACCTGTCGACCGTCTACACGCCGCTGTGGGTCGAGGGCATGGTGGCCGGACGCGGCTGGATCGCGCTCGCGCTCACCACCTTCGCGACCTGGCGCCCGGTGCGGGTGCTGCTCGGCGCCTACCTGTTCGGCGGGGTGTCGATGCTGGGCTTCCACCTGCAGAGCACCGGGGTCAACATCCCGAGCCAGTTCCTCAGCATGCTGACCTATATCGCACCGATCGTGGTGCTGGCATTGATCTCGCGCAACCCCGCATTTATCCGCGTCAACATGCCGGCTTCGATTGGGAAACCCTTCTACCCCGGCTCATAATCACGTTTCCTTTTGTTTCTCCGCCAACCCGTCCTTCGAGGATTTCGAACAATGAATGATCTGAACAAGCGTTCCCTGCTCAAGCTGGCTGCTCTGACCGCAGTGGCGTCGGCCGCCCTCATCGGCTGCGGCAAGAAGGAAGAAGCAGCAGCCCCCGCCGCGGCACCCGCGGCGCCGGCACCGACCGCCGCGGCCCCCGCGCCGGCGGCCCCGCTGAACATCGCTTTCGCCTATGTCGGCCCGGTCGGCGACGGCGGCTGGTCGTTCGCGCACGACAACGCCCGCAAGGCGATCGAGAAGGAATTCGGCGACAAGATCAAGACCACCTTCGTCGAGAGCGTGCCCGAGAGCGCCGATGCCGAGCGCGTGTTCCGCGACATGGTGAGCCAGGGCAACAAGCTGATCTTCGGCACCACCTTCGGCTACATGGAGCCGATGCTCAAGGTCGCGGCCGACAACAAGGAAGTCAAGTTCGAGCATGCCACCGGCTACAAGACGGCCGAGAACATGCGCACCTACGACAGCCGCACCTACGAAGGCGCCTACATGGCCGGCGTGATCGCCGGCTCGATGACCAAGAGCAACACGCTGGGCGTGGTCGGCTCGGTGCCGATCCCCGAGGTGCTGCGCAACATCAACAGCTTCACGCTGGGCGCCCAGTCGGTCAACCCGAAGATCTCGACCAAGGTGGTGTGGGTCAACGAATGGTTCAGCCCGCCCAAGGAAACCGAAGCCGCCACCGCGCTGATCAACGGCGGCGCCGACGTGCTGTTCCAGAACACCGACTCGCCGGCCGTGCTCAAGACCGCCCAGGAAAAGGGCAAGCGCGCCTTCGGCTGGGACTCCGACATGACCGCCTACGGCCCGAAGGCCCACCTGGCCTCGGCCGTCATCAACTGGACGCCGTACTACACCAAGGCCACCCAGGACATGCTGGACGGCAAGTGGACCACCGGCCAGACCTGGTGGGGCGTCAAGGAAGGCGCGATCGACCTGGTGTCGATCGCCGAGGACGTGCCGGCCGAGGCCAAGGCCAAGGTCGAGGAAGTCAAGAAGGGCCTGAAAGACGGCAGCTTCTCGATCTGGAAGGGCCCGATCGTCGACCAGGACGGCAAGGAAGTGGTGGCTGCCGGTGCCGTGGCCGACGACAAGTTCCTGAGCGGCGTCAACTTCTACGTCAAGGGCGTCGAAGGCAAGGTGCCGGGCGGCGACAAGAAGTAAGGCGACGAACCGGATTTCCGGTCGGAAGGGTTGTCCTCGGGCAACCCTTTTTCATTTGAGACCACGATGATCGAAAGACAACTCTGGCACCCGGTCGTGCTGGCCGATGAAGTCGCAGCGGCGCCCGTGGCCGTGCGACTGCTCGGCGACAAGCTGGTGCTGTGGCGCGATGGCGCCGGTGCCGTCCACGCCTGGGCCGACCGCTGCCCGCATCGCGGCGCGCAGCTCTCGCTCGGTCGCGTCGTCACCTGCGATGGCGGAGCGGCGCTCGAGTGCCCCTACCACGGCTGGCGCTTCGAACCCGGCGGCCGTTGCATCCACGTGCCGGCGCTGCCGGACTTCGTGCCGCCGGCCACGCACCGCGCCGCGACGCATGCCGCGGTCGAGGCCCAGGGCCTGGTGTGGGTCCGGCTCGAAGGCGAGGGCGATGCAGCGCTGCCCGCCTTCGAGGCCGAGGACGACGCGGGCATGCGCAAGATCAGCTGCGGCCCCTACGACGTCGAGACCAGCGCCCCGCGCCTGGTCGAGAACTTCCTCGACATGGCGCACTTCGGCTTCGTGCACGAAGGCTGGCTCGGCGCGCGCGAGATGGCCGTGATCGACGACTACCGCGTCGAAGCCACGCCCGACGGCCTGCGCGCGACCGGCTGCAAGGCCTGGCAGCCTCAGTCCACGGCCCATTCGACCGCGCCGGCGCAGGTCGAATACGGCTATGAGGTCACGGCGCCCTATGCGGCGGTGCTGACCAAGGTGCCCGAGGCCTCGAGCGTCGGCATCGACGGCTACCGCGAATCGATCGCGCTCCAGATCTGCCCGGTCGATGCCGAGCGCAGCCGGGTCTGGTTCCGCTTCGCCACGTCCGATTTCGAGCGCGACGCAGCCTCGGTGCGCGCCTTCCAGGACACGATCTTCCTGCAGGACAAGCCGGTACTCGAATCCCAGGCGCCCAAGCGGCTGCCGCTCGACTTGCGCGCCGAACTCCACACCGTGGCCGACAAGGCCTCGTCCCTCTACCGCCGCCATCTCAAAATGCGCGGCATCACCTTCGGAGTCTGCTGATGACCATTCCCCAAAAACGCACCGTCCGCGACATCGCCGCCGACCGCCTGCCCGCGCTGCTGCGCGCCATGCCGAAGGCCGAGCTGCACATCCACATCGAGGGCTCGCTCGAGCCCGAGCTGATCTTCGCGCTGGCGCAGCGCAACGGCGTCGCCATTCCCTACGCCAGCGTGGAGGACCTGCGCGCCGCCTACGCCTTCACCAACCTGCAGACCTTCCTGGACATCTACTACGCCGGCGCCAGCGTGCTCCTGAAGGAGCAGGACTTCTACGACATGGCCTGGGCCTACCTGGAGCGGGCGGCGGCCGACAACGTGGTGCGCACCGAGATGTTCTTCGATCCGCAGACCCACACCGAGCGCGGCGTCGCGATGCAGACCGTGATCGACGGCCTGCACCGGGCCTGTGTCGATGCCAAGGCCAGGCTCGGCGTCGATGCCGAGCTGATCCTGTGCTTCCTGCGCCACCTCAGCGAGGAGGATGCCTTCGCCACGCTGGAGCAGGCGCTGCCGTTTCGCGACCGCTTCATCGGCGTCGGCCTCGATTCGAGCGAGCTCGGCCATCCGCCCGAGAAGTTCGCCCGCGTGTTCGCGCGCTGCCGCGAGCTCGGCTTCCACCTGGTCGCCCATGCGGGCGAGGAGGGGCCGCCGGCCTATGTCTGGAGCGCGCTCGACGTGCTCAAGGTCGAGCGCATCGACCATGGCGTGCAGAGCACCAAGGACGCCGCGCTCATGAAGCGGCTCGCCCAGGACCGCATTCCGCTGACCGTCTGCCCGCTGTCGAACCTCAAGCTGTGCGTGTTCCCCGACCTCGGCCAGCACAACCTGCGCGCGCTGCTCGACGGCGGCCTGGTGGCCACGGTGAACTCCGACGACCCGGCCTACTTCGGCGGCTACATGAACCAGAACTTCACCGAGACCTTCGCCGCCACCGGGCTCACGGCGCAGCACGCCTGGCAGCTGGCGGCCAACAGCTTCGAGGGCAGCTTCGTCGATGCCGCGGCCAAGCGCGCCTATGTCGACCGGCTCAGCGCGGCCTTCGACGCCTTCGCCTGAACCGCATCCGCCGGCGCCGAGAGCAGCGGCAGGGAGGCGGCCGCGCAGGCCGCGGCCGCCAGCCACACCAGCGGCCAGCCCTGCAGGGCCAGCAGATGGGGGATGAAGAGAGGCGTCGCGAAGCAGACCAGGAACACGCTGGTGTTCGCCATGCCCAGTGCGGTGCCGGCCCGGGCCGCGCCCGCGCGGGTGGCCAGCTCGGTGTAGGCGACGCCGTGCCAGGCCGATACGCACAAGCCGCTCACGGCCAGCAGCCCGATCAGCAGCGCGCGCAGCGCAGCCGAACCACCGGTCGCCGCGTCGCCCGCCAGTGCCAGCGCCGCCAGTGCCGCGAACAGCAACATGCTTAGCAGGCTGCAGGCGCGCAGGTAGGCCGGCCGGTTCCGGCGGCGATCGGTCCAGCGCCCGCTCCAGACCCGCATCGCCATCGCCCCGACCTGCATCGCCGTCATCGCGGCGGCGATGACGCCCAGCCCGGCGTGGCCGAAGTCGTGCAGGAAGATGGTGCCGAAGGACAGCACCGCGAACTGCGGCGCGCACAGGATGCCGATGCCCGCCGCGAGGCGCCAGACGCGGGCGTCGCGCAACGGGCCGTCCCGGCGCTGCGCGGCCCGCGCCGCGGCCGGAGCGGGCGCGAGCGGCGCCGCGGGTTCATGCACCCAGGCCCAGGCCAGCAGGGCGCTGAGCCCGCACAGTGCGGCCAGTACGCCGTACATCGCCGCAAAGCCGAAGCGCGATGCGACCGCCGGCAGCAGCATGGCGCCGACCGCGCCGCCGAGCGGCACGGCGGTCTGCCGGATGCTCATCGCCAGGCCGCGCTCGCCGTCGGCGAACCAGCCCATCACCGCCCGGCCGCTGGCGCCGTTGACGCTGCCGCCCAGCAGGCCGACCCCGAGCAGGCCGGCACCGAGCCAGCCCAGACCGGGCACGTGCTGCGGCGTCGGCGCTGCCAGCAGCGCCATCGCGAGCAGCGCCAGGGCGGTGGCGGCGAGGCCGGTCAGCAGCACCGGCCGGTCGCCCCAGCGGTCGGTCAGCAGGCCCCACGGCAGTTCGCTCACGGCGATGCCGAGGCCCATCAGTCCGAGCACCAGGCCCAGGGTGGCGTTGTCGAGCCGGTAACCCGATCGCATCAGCACGGCGGTCATCGGGATGCCGCTGAAGGCGACCGAGAACGCCGCGTTGGCGGCGACGCCTGCGGCAAGCACCTTCCAGCGGTGCGACGAGGTGGCGGGGAGAGAGGGGGCTTGCATCATGCGGCGCAGTGTCCGCTCGTGCAAAGCTTTTGAAAATCAGAAAATAATCAACCATCCGTCCACAAAAACGGGATGATTGACCATGACCCACGTGTTGTTCGACCTCGACGTCCTTCGCAGCTTCTCGACCGGCGTGGCCCTCGGCAGCTACGCCCGGGCGGCCGACAAGCTCGGCCGCTCGACCTCGGCGGTGAGTGCCCAGCTCAAGAAGCTCGAAAGCCAGGCCGGCACGCCGCTGCTGCGCAAGGCCGGCCGCGGCCTCGAGCTGACCGACGCCGGCCAGACCCTGCTGGCCTATGCCCATCGCCTGCTCGAGATCAACGACGAGGCCGCGGCCGCGATGCGGGGCGCCGACCTCGAAGGCTGGGTCCGGCTCGGCCTGCAGGAAGACCTGGGCGAAAGCCTGCTGCCCGGCGTGCTCGGCCGTTTCGCGCGGGCGCATCCCAGGGTTCGCGTCGAGGCCTGCGTGGCGCGCAGCGCCGAACTGCGCGAGCGCCTGGCGCTGGGCCAGCTCGACCTGGCCCTGACCTGGGAAGTCGCGGGCAGCGCACCGCTGGACCATGCCGAGCACCTGATCCGCCTGCCGATCCAGTGGATCGCACCGGCTGCCCCCGCGGCACTGGACACCACGTGGTGGACCGAGCTGCAGCGCGCCGGCCCGCGCAAGTCGCGCGAGCCGCTGCCGCTGGTGATGGTCGACGCGCCATGCCCACTGCGCGAGATCGTCACCACGGTGCTTGACCGCGCGGGCATTCCCTGGCGCCATGTCTTCACCAGTGCCAGCCTGGCCGCGCTGTGGGCCGCGACCTCGGCCGGGCTCGGCCTGTCGGCACGCCCCGCCTTCGGGCTGCCGCCGCACGTGCGCGTGCTCGACCGCACCGGCACCGGCCTGCCGGCGCTGCCGCAGATCGCGCTCTCGATGGCCCGCGCGCAGGCCGAGCCCGAAGCGCCGGTGGCCCGGCTGGCCGACCTGATGCGCGAGGCGGTGCGCGAGAACGTCGGCGTGCATTGACGAGCGACGACCAGGACCTGATCTGAGGGCGACGACTCAGCGCCGCAGCCGCAGGTAGCGCAGCATCGCGTCCGCCATGGTGCCGGCGCGCTGCAGCACCGGGTCGAAGAGCGCGTTGTAGACCCCGGTGCCGATCACCGAGCCGAGCGCGATCGCGACGATCGAAAGCAGCGTGGTGACGAAGTTCTCCACGCCCGCGAGCCGGTCGTTGCCGACCAGCTCGGCCATGCCGATGAGGCCCAGCGAGCCGGGCACCAGCAGCCACAGCGCCGGCGTGAAGGTCACCATCGACGGCGGCCCGCCCAGGCGGTACTGGACCAGGTAGGAGGCCGGCGTGATCAGCAGCGCGGCGAACAGCCCGCTCATGTAGCCGCCGAACACGGCGTTGCCGGCCAGCTGGCCGGCCTGGGCCACGCACAGCAGCGCCAGCAGCCAGGGCAGGGTGCGCAGCCGGGCCGAATAGTGCAGCGTGTGGCCGACACCGAACAGCAGCACGCCCAGCCACGGCGCCCAGGCCCGCACGGCGGTGTCGGGCACCGGCGCGAGCAGGGTGTCCGGCGGCAGGCCGACGATCGATGCCGCCGCCAGCATCCCCAGCACCAGGAACACCAGCTGCAGCAGGCCGGAGACGAAGCGGGTGCCGCCCGAGACGATGTCGCCGTAGGCCAGTTCGATGGTCGCGATGGCCAGGGTGCCGCCGGGCAGGAAGGTCACCAGCGAGGCCACCAGCACGTAGATCGGGCTGGCCGCGAAGCCGTGTTGCGCCGCCAGCAGCGCCAGCAGCGCCACCACGAAGGCGGCCACCGTGGGCAGCAGCGTGGTGATGACGCCACGGTCGCGCGCCAGCACCTTGAGCACCCCGACCACGCCGCCGAAGCAGGCGGCGGCCGTGACGACGTCGATCGAGGGGCGCAGCACCAGCGCGATGCCCACCGTCACCAGCACATGGCCGATCACGCCCCAGGCCAGGCCCAGGCGCGGCCGCATCGAGAGGATGTCGTTGATGCGCCGGAGCCCGTCGGCGGGATCGATCGCTGCCTGCTCGGCATCCCGGGCCAGTTCGTAGGTGGCCTCGATCTGGTCGAAGCGCAGCACCAGGCCCTGCTCGGCGGTGAATTCGATCTGCTGCGACTCCTCGTCGGTGAAGTTCACGAACACCACGGTGGGCAGCGCGAGGGCGTTGAAGTGCTCGACCTGGTAGGTCTGGGCCACGCGCCGCAGGCTGGTCTCGACCACGCCGGCGGCGGCCCCGGTGGCGAGCAGCAGGTGGCCCAGCCGCAGCAGGAAGCGCAGCAGCCGGCGGCGATCGCGCGCCTGGCGCTCGGCCTCGGCGCCCGGATCCGCGGCCGGCAGGCCTGCATCTAGCGCCATGCGAGGTGTTTCCGGCGGCTGGCGGATCGGGGTGATCGGTGCATGGGGGCCCATCCTTCGTGCCTGCATTCTGCCGTGCCGGGCCCGGCGCGGCGGCTCCGTTAAAATGGGCACCGGCGCCGCTGCCCCGCGGCGCCTTTTCCATTCCGGGGCCATGTAGAGGACTACCATGTATAAAAACCTCGCAGCCGCGCTCGCGGCCGCTTGTTTCTTTCTTCCAGCTTTTTCCCAACCCGCGCCGAAGGCCGATCCGCTGAAGATCGGCTTCGTCTATGTCGCCCCGGTCACCGATGCCGGCTGGGTGCGCCAGCACGAGAACGGACGCAAGACCGTCGAGGCCGCGCTGGCCGGCAAGGTCAAGACCAGCTACGTCGAGAACGTGGCCGAAGGCGCCGATGCCGAGCGCGTGATCCGCGACCTCGCGCAGCAGGGCAACAAGCTGATCTTCACGTCGAGCTTCGGCTACATGGAGCCGACGCTGAAGGTGGCGCGCGACTTTCCGGACGTGAAGTTCGAAGCGATCACCGGCTACAAGACGGCGCCCAACGTCGCGACCGCCAATGCGCGCTACTACGAGGGCCGCTACCTCGCCGGTGTCGCGGCCGGCCGCATGACGAAGACCAACGTCGCGGGCTACGTGGCGGGCTTCCCGATCCCCGAGGTGCTGCAGGGCATCAACGCCTTCACGCTGGGCATGCGTTCGGTCAACCCGCAGGCGCGGGTCAAGGTGGTGTGGCTGGACGTCTGGTTCGACCCGCCGAAGGAGCGCGAGGCGGCGATGGCCCTGTTCAACCAGGATGTCGACGTGATCGCCTTCCACACCGGCTCGACCGCCGTGATGGCCGCGGCGCAGGAGCGCGGCAAGCTGGCCGTCGCCTACCACTCCGACATGCGCAAGGTCGCGCCCGACGCCCAGGTCGTCGCGGTCACGCACCAGTGGGGCGACTACTACACGCAGCGCGCCCGTGCCGTGCTCGACGGCAGCTGGAAAAGCGGCAACGTCTGGGGTGGCGTCAAGGAAGGCATGATCCGCGTCGGCGATTTCGGTTCCAAGGTGCCGAAGGCCGTGCAGGACGAAGTCATGGCGCGCCAGCAGGATGTCGCCGCAGGCAAGCTGAAGCCCTTCCAGGCCGTGGCCGCCGATGTGCGCGACAACGAGGGCCGGGTCGTCATCGCCAAGGGGCAGGGCCTGGACGACGAGCAGATCCTCCACATGAACTGGCTGGTCGAGGGCGTGCAGGGGCGGGTCGCGCGCAAGGCGCCCTGAGAGGGCCGGCCAAGCGCCTCCGCGCCCTCAGTCCACGAAACCCTGGGCCCGGTGAAAGTACGCGGCCTCGGGGGCGATGCCCTTGACCCGCACCGCGGGCTGGCCCGCATAGACCGCGAACTCCTCGCCGTGGGCCTTGTTGAGCACCGAACCCGCGGCCAGCACCGAGCGATCGGGCAGCGCGGCGCCGCCGAGCACGATCACGCGCGTGCCGACCAGGCAGTAGGCGCCGATCCGGATCGGCTTGCAGTCCTGGCGGCCGTCCACCACGTGGATGCCGTGGGTGATGATCTGCGAGTGGTAGCCGGCGAGGGTCGTGAAGGCGCCGATCTCGACCTTGTCGGTGCAGTCGATGATGTGCTGCTTGGTGATCGCGGCGTGCGCGCCGAGCACCAGCGCCGGGTCGCGCCCGGCGCGGTGGCCGAAGTGCCCGCCACCGAGCCGATGGCCGGTGATCCAGTTGGAGCGCTCGATGATCGAATGGGCGCCGCATTCCATCCGCTCCAGGTGGATGGCGACGTTCAGGTGGCCGATGCGGGCACCTTCCTCCATCACCAGGTGGCCCGGAAAGACGTAGGACAGCCCGATCCGCGCACCGTCCGCGATCCGGTAGCCCCAGAAGCGGCGCAGCAGCCAGCGCTTGAGCGACCAGGGCAGGAAGACCACCGCCAGCGCCGCCAGCCGCTTCATCGCTTCGCCTCGTGCTTTTCGATCGCCATCCGGTAGACCGCCACATTGGCGGCGGCCATCTGGCGCGGCGTGTAGAGGGCGGCGTTGGCGAGCCCCTTCTGGCGCAGCTCGGCGAGGCGCGGCGTCGCCTGCTCGATCGCCTCGGCCATGGCCACCGGGTCGTCGGGGTCGACGTACACCGCGCCCTCGCCGCCGATTTCGTTCATCGGCGCGAGGTCGGACGTGAACACCGGGCAGCCGCAGGCCTGCGCTTCGATCACGGGCCAGCCGAAGCCTTCCTGCAGCGAGGGGAAGAGCAGGGCGGTGGCGCCCGCATAGGCGGCGCGGATCTCGGCGTGCGACAGACCCTGCAGCGTGGTGATCCGGTCGGCGACGCCGTGCCGTTGCGCCAGCTGCGCCAGCTCGGGACCGAGCTCCGGGCCGACGAACACCAGCCGCTGCACCAGGGCCGGCCGGGACGCCGCGGCGGCCCGCTCGTGCAGCGCGATGAAGGTCTCCAGCACCCGCCGGCGGTTCTTGCGCGGCAGGTCGAGGCCGACGTGGAGCAGGTAGGGCTCCTGCGGCCGCAGGCCCAGCCGCGCCAGCAGGGCCTGTGACTCGGCGGGCGGCAGCGGCGCGAATTCGTCGTTCAGGCCGTGCCGCGCCAGCATCACCTTGGACGCCTGCGCCACGTCGAGGGCCAGCAGGTCGCGCCGGGTCAGGTCCGAGGCGCAGGCGATCACGTCGGCGCGCGCCAGCCCCCGCACGATGAGGCGCTGGAACAGCCGGCCGCTGCGGCCCACGTCCCAGCCCGCGACCATGCCGCGCGCTGCCTGGATCGCGATCACGTCGTGGCAGGCGATGACATTGGGGCGGCTGTCGACCCAGGGGATGTACATCCCGTTGGAGTGGTCGGTGACATGCACCACGTCGGCCCAGCGCGCCTGCCGCACCAGCGAGGGGATGAACAGCACGAACTTGTCGATGTAGGCGAACCACTTGCGCCAGCGCGCCGAGGGCGCGAAGCGCAGCACCCGCTGCGACGGGGCCGTCACCCGCACCTCGCAGCCGAGGCCAGGCAGCTCGCGTTCCAGCACGCGCCGGAAGGCGAGCATGCTGTTCTGGCCATCGGGTTCGTAGTTTGCGACGAGAAGCACTTTCATGGGTGCCGGATTATGTTCGACCGTGCATGGCGGCCGGGCCGGCGGCCGGCGGGGCGGCGCCCCGTTCGTGACATATAGCCTTCATATGCGCATGCACATTGCATACCGCCGCGTCTGCCTTACCCTCCCTGCCATGCACGCCTACCGAGCCTCCCTCCTGCGATTCGACGCCGCCGGCCAACCGCTGTTCGACACCGACGGCCTGCTGGTGGTCGGCCCCGATGCCCAGGGCCGGCAGCGGGTGCAGGACGCCGGCGCCCATGCCGAGGTGGCGGCGCGCCACCCTGGCGTCGCGGTCACCCACTGGCCGGGACGCATCCTGGCGCCGGGCTTCGTCGACATGCACATCCACTTTCCGCAGACCGACATCATCGGGGCGCCGGCCGACGGCCTGCTGCCCTGGCTGGAGAACTACACCTTCCCGGCTGAAAGCCGCTTCGCCGACCCGGCCCACTCGGCCGAGGTGGCCGAGGTCTTCTTCGACGAACTGCTGCGCAACGGCGTCACCACCTCCCTGACCTTCGCGACCTCGCACCCGCAGTCGGTGCAGGCCTTCTTCGAGGCCGCCGAGCGGCGGCAGCTGCGCATGATCACCGGCAAGGTGCTGCAGGACCGTCATTCGCCCGATGGCGTGCGCGACCGCACCGAGCAGAGCCTGGTCGACACCGAGGCGCTGATCCGCCGCTGGCACAACCAGGGCCGCCTGGGCTACGCCATCACGCCGCGCTTCGCCCCTACCAGCACCGATGCGCAGCTGCGCGGCGCCGGCGAACTGGCGGCGAAGTACCCCGACACCTGGGTCCATTCGCACGTGGCCGAGAACAAGGACGAGGTCAAGTGGGCACGCGAACTGTTCCCGCAGGCCCGCTCCTACCTGGACGTCTACGCCGGCTTCGGCCTGATGCGCGAGCGCGCCGTGTACGCCCACTGCATCCATTTCGACGACGACGACCGCCGCCTGATGCGTGACACCGGCACCGCCTCGGCCGTCAGCCCGACCAGCAACCTGTTCCTCGGCAGCGGTTTCTTCGACTTCGAGGGCGCCGACCGCATCGGCTATCGCTACGGCCTGGCGAGCGACGTCGGCGGCGGCACCAGCTTCAGCCCCTTCGCGACCATGCTGGCGGCCTACTACGTGGGCCGCGAGGGACAGACCAAGCCCGGCGTGAGCATCGCGCCGTCGCAGCTGTGGTGGCGCCATACCGGCGGCGCGGCACGGGCGCTCGGTCTCGACGGCGTCATCGGCAACCTGCAGCCCGGGTGCGAAGCCGACTTCCTGGTGATCGACCCCAAGGCCACCCCCCTGCTGGCGCGCAAGACCGGGTTGGCGAACAACCTGGAGGAGCTGCTCTTTTCCCTGATCGTGCTCGGCGACGACCGCCTGATCGAGCGCACCGTGATCTCGCAAGCCGGGTAGCGCGTCGGGCTGCCTAGAATAGCGGCCCCAGGAAGGACCCCGACATGAGCATCAAGAGCGACAAGTGGATCCGGCGCATGGCCGAGAAGAACGGCATGATCGAGCCCTTCGAGCCGGGCCAGATCCGCGAGCAGGACGGCCACAAGATCATCAGCTACGGCACCTCGAGCTATGGCTACGACATCCGCTGCGCGCCCGAGTTCAAGGTCTTCACCAACATCCACAGCACCGTGGTCGACCCGAAGAACTTCGACGAGAAGAGCTTCGTCGACTTCCACGGCGACAGCTGCATCATCCCGCCCAACAGCTTCGCGCTGGCGCGCACGGTCGAATACTTCCGCATTCCGCGCAACGTGCTGACCATCTGCCTGGGCAAGAGCACCTACGCGCGCTGCGGGATCATCGTCAACGTCACGCCCTTCGAGCCCGAATGGGAAGGCTACGTGACGCTGGAGTTCAGCAACACCACCCCCCTGCCGGCCAAGATCTACGCCGGCGAAGGCTGCGCCCAGGTGCTGTTCTTCGAGAGCGACGAGGTCTGCGAAGTCAGCTACAAGGACCGCGGCGGCAAGTACCAGGGCCAGCGCGGCGTGACGCTGCCCAAGGCGTGAGGCCTGGCGGGACAGACCAAGAAAACTGCGCAGCAGTTTTTTGCTCTGTCTTCCACTGAATAGTCTGCTTCCGGCGCGGTCCTACAGCGTCTCGGGCGCTGTGGCGCCTGTGCCGGAGGGCCCGCCCCGGCATTCTCTCCTTCCATCCCACGCGGCGTCCGCGGGGTCACGAGGAACGAGAACATGCCGATTTTCCAGCGCCTTCGCGAGACCCATCCCTACCGCCTGCTGCTGATCGCGACCCTGGCCGCGGTCGTGCTGGTCCAGGTGGTCGCCATGGCCGTGGTCACGCAGTCGCAGGTGCGAAAGGCGGAAGCCCACTACGCCGCCTCAGCCGCGGCGGCCGCGGCCGCGCCGGCCGCACCGACCCGGCAGAAGCCATCCCGCGAGGTGATGAACGTCGGTTACGCGGCGGCTCGCTGAGCGCGTACCATCCTGCGACGGCCGTCCCGGGGACGGCAGAGGAGCGAGTCATGCGGTGGGAAGGCAACGAACAATCGGACAACGTCGAGGATCGACGCGACGGCGGCGGGGGCGGCGGCGGGTTTCCCATTGGCGGTCGCAGCATCGGCATCGGCACGGTGGCGGTGGCGCTGATCGCCGGCTGGATATTTGGCATCAACCCCCTGACCGTGCTGGGCCTGTTGAGCGGCGGCGAGCCGGCGCCACAGGTGCAGCAACAGGGTCCGGCCCACAAGCCGCCGCCCGATGACCGCGAGGCGGCCTTCGTCTCGACCGTGCTCAAGAACACCGAAGTGGTCTGGAGCGACATCTTCCGCCAGAACGGCGGTACCTATACGCCCTCGCGGCTGGTGCTGTTCCGCGGCGCCACGCCCACCGCCTGCGGCACCGGCCAGTCGGCGATGGGGCCCTTCTACTGCCCCGGCGACCAGAAGGTCTACATCGACCTGGGCTTCTTCGACACCCTCAAGAACCAGCTCGGCGCGCCCGGCGTTTTCGCGCAGGCCTACGTGATCGCGCACGAGATCGGCCACCACGTGCAGGACGTACTCGGCATCACGGCCAAGGTCGACCAGATGCGCGGCCGGGTCAGCCCGGCGCAGGCCAACGCCCTGAGCGTGCGGGTCGAGCTCCAGGCCGACTGCCTGGCGGGCGTCTGGGCCCACCATTCGCAGCAGTCCAAGCAGTGGCTGGACCCGGGCGACATCGAGGCGGCCATGAACGCGGCCCAGAAGATCGGCGACGACGCCCTGCAGCGCTCGGCCGGCCGCGCCGTGGTGCCCGACAGCTTCACCCACGGCACCAGCGCCCAGCGGCAGCGCTGGTTCGGCGCCGGTTTCAAGTCGGGGAACATGCAGGATTGCGACACTTTCGCAGCCAAATCGCTCTAGGGCCTGTTCACACTACTTCCGGGGATCGCGTTGCCGAGCCAAGGGGCTGGATGCAAGGCGCCCGTGCGCAGCAAGGCTTGCGCCTTGCAAGCGCGGGCAACGCCGCAGACGGCCCCTTGGCTCGGCAACCCGAAGGGAAGGTATGCCAGGGCGGGCCACTCTGCGTTGCGCTCCTTGCATGTGCCAACGCACATGCGGCGTCGCACGCCTTGATTGGCCCGCCCTGGCATACCTTCGCGACCCCGGAAGTAGTGTGAACAGGCCCTAGAAAGCCTGCCGGCCGCTCTCGCGCCAGGCGCGCTGCGTGCCCAGGGCGGCCGCGAGCTTGGCCGGCAGCGGCAGGGGCTCGCCATGCCACTGTGCGGCCAGCAGCTCGGCGCACAGCGCGGCGAAGCTGAGGCCGCGGGAGCCGAGCGCGGTGCAGAGCCAGACGCCGTCGGCCGGCCCGGGCCCGAGCGGGCCGACCAGCGGCCGGCGGTCCGCCGAGGCGCAGCGCACGCCGGTCCAGGTCCGGGTGGCGCCGGTCGCGAACTGCCCGTCGAGCCGGGCCGCGGCTGCGGGCAGCAGCCGGGCCAGCCGCTCGCGATTGAACGCGGTGTCGGCGCTGCGTGGCGCGGCATCGGTGCTGTCGCGGTCGAAAGTGGCGCCGACGAACCAGCCCGGACCCTCCGGGCCGGGCACGTCGGCGATCAGGTGGCCATCGCCGTTGACGGGCGCTTCGGGCAGGCCCAGGCCATCCGTCATGCGGCCCGATTCGACTTGGCCGCGCACGGGCTGCAGCGGATATTCGGGCGCCAGCGAGCGGCTTTCGAAACCGGCGGCGACGACCACCCGGTCGGCCTCGGCCAGCGATCGGCCTTCGGCGTCGCGCAGCACCCAGCGCGGCGCGCCGGTGCCGCCGGGTTCGATCCGCGCCACGCGGCAACCCATCCGCAGCGTTATCCCGGGCCGCGCCAGCCAGGCGTCGACCAGCCGCGCCGGCCGCACCCAGCCGGCGCGCGCATGCCAAAGGGCGGCCGAAGCGGCCGGCAGGCCGGCGGCCAGCAGCCGAGCCGGGTCCGCCCGCCAGCTTTCGTTGGGCCCCGCGGCCGACCAGCCGGGCGGCAGGCGATCGTCGCCGTCGGCGCGCCGCTCGAGCACGCCGCTGGCGCGCCAGTCCGAGCCCTCGACCAGCCATTGTTCGAGCTGCTGCCAGGTGGCGCGGATCCCGGCGCGGGTCAGGCGCGAGAGCAGGGCGTCGTCGGGAGAGACATGCGGCGCCAGCAGCCCGGCCGGCAGGCTGGAAGCCCCCGAAGCCGGCCGCTGGGCGGCATCGAGCACCTCGACCTGCCAGCCGCGGCGCGCCAGGCTGGCGGCGACCGCGGCGCCGGCCAGACCGGCGCCGACCACGGCACAGCGCCCGGCCGCGAGCGGCGCCGCCTCAGGGTCGCGCCGGCGCACTTCCCAGGCCGGTTCGAACACGCCCTGCAGGCAGTCGCGCTTGGGCGGCATGCCGGGCGCCTTGGTCAGCTGGAAGCCGCACTGGGCCAGCGCATCGCAAACCGCCCGCGCGATGGTCCAGGTTGCGACCCGGGTGCCGCGGCGGGCGAAGCGCGAGACCGCCTTGAGCGTGTCGGCCGACCACATGGCGGGGTTGCGCTTCGGGCTGAAGCCGTCGAGAAAGAGGCTGTCGGCCTCGAAGCGTTGTGCGCGCAGCATCGGCTGGATGTCGCCGATGCACAGCGTGAGCAGCACCTGGCCGGCGTCGAACCAGAGCCGGTGGAAGCCCGGCAGCAGGCCGTGCCACTGCGCCGCGAGTTGCGTCGCCAGCGGCAGCAGGTCGGGATAGGCCTGGGCCGCCCGCAGCAGGTCGTCGCGCGACACGGGAAAGGCCTCGATCGACACGAAATGCAGCAGCCGAGGCCGCTGCGGGTCGCGCCGCCAGGCCTGCCAGGTTGTCAGGAAATTGAGGCCGAAACCGAAGCCGGTTTCGAGAATCCGCCATTGCGGCGCTTCGGCCCATGCGGCGGGCAGCCCGCAGCCGCCGAGGAACACATGCCTGGCCTGCGCGGGCGCACCGCTTTCAGAGTGGTAGATGTCGTCGAAGCGCGCGCTGCGCGGAATGCCGTCCGCGCGCCAGTCGACGGGCTCGGCCAAGGCGGGGAGCCTTTCGCTCAGGCCGGTGGCGGCACGTAGCCCTGCGCCACGTCGGCGCCGTCGCCGAAGAAGTGCTTTTCCATCTGGCGGGCCAGGTATTGCCGGGCCCGGGCGTCGGCCAGGTTGAGCCGGTTCTCGTTGACCAGCATGGTCTGCTGCTTGAGCCAGGCGGCCCAGGCTTCCTTGCTGACGTTCTCCCACAGACGCTTGCCCAGTTCGCCGGGATAGGGCGGGAAATCGAGTCCTTCGGCTTCTTTGCCGAGCTTGATGCACTGAACCATGCGAGCCATTTGGATTCCTCTGGGGTGTCTTAGTTGTTTTAGCTATTTAGAACTGAGAACTCAGTCGTTCTCTATTCCATATGCCGTAATCAGAATACGTGGCTTCAGCTTTATGCGCCCTACGAGCACAAGACCATGAGCCTTCGCCGCGACTTTATCAAGCTTTCCCTCGGCGCCGCCGCCGCCGCCAGCTTCGCCCTGACCGCGATGCCGTCGTTCGCGCAGAGCGTGACCCTGCTCAACGTCTCGTACGACCCGACCCGCGAGCTGTACGTGGACTACAACCAGGTATTCGCCAAGTACTGGAAGGCCAAGACCGGCCAGGACGTGACGATCAAGCAGTCGCACGGCGGCTCGGGCAAGCAGGCCCGCTCGATCATCGACGGTATCGACGCCGATGTCGCCACGCTGGCCCTGGCCGGCGACACCGACGCGCTCGTCACCCACGGCGGCCTGGTCAAGCCCGACTGGCAGAAGCGGCTGCCGCACAACTCGGCACCCTACACCTCGACCATTGTCTTTCTCGTCAAGAAGGGCAATCCGAAGGGCCTGAAAGACTGGGACGACCTGGTCAAGCCCGGCGTGCAGGTGATCACGCCGAACCCGAAGACCTCGGGCGGCGCGCGCTGGAACTACCTGGCGGCGTGGGAGTTCGCCAAGCGCAAGTACGGCGGCGACGACAAGGCCAAGGAATTCGTCGGCAAGCTCTACAAGAACGTGCCGGTGCTCGACACCGGCGCCCGCGGCTCGACCATCACCTTCGTGCAGCGCGGCGTCGGCGACGTGCTGCTGGCCTGGGAGAACGAGGCCTTCCTGGCGCTGAAGGAATTCGGTCCGGAGAAGTTCGACATCGTGGTGCCGTCGATCAGCATCCTGGCCGAGCCCACCGTCGCGGTGGTCGACAAGGTGGTCGACAAGAAGGGCACGCGCGCCGTGGCCGAGGAATACCTGAAGTACCTGTACTCGGACGAAGGCCAGGACGTGGCCGGCCGCAACTATTACCGCCCGACCTCCGAGAAGGCCAAGGCCAAGTACGCGTCGCAATTCCCGAAGCTCACGCTGTTCACGATCGACGATGCCTTCGGCGGCTGGACCAAAGCCGACAAGGCGCACTTCGCCGACGGCGGCTCGTTCGACCAGATCTACCTGAGCAAGTGATTTCGCGATGACGGTGCTCCTGATTGCCGGCAGTCCTTCCGCACCGTCGCGCTCGGCGGTGCTGCTCGATGCGGTCGCGGCCCGGCTGGCCGAGCGCGGCGTGCCGGTCGAACGGCTGGCGATCCGCGAACTGGCGGCCCACGCGCTGCTGCTCGGCGAGGCCTCGCACCCGTCGGTGCAGCACGCGGTCGAGCAATTGCGGCGGGCCGACGTGGTGGTGATCGCCACGCCGGTCTACAAGGCGGCGTACAGCGGCGTGCTGAAGGTCTTCCTGGACCTGCTGCCGCAGTCGGCGCTGAAGGGCAAGACGGTGCTGCCGCTGGCCACCGGCGGCAGTCCGCACCACATGTTGGCGCTCGACTACGCGCTGCGCCCGGTGCTGCAGTCGCTGGCGGCTCGGCAGATCCTGCCGGGCGTCTATGCGACCGACGGCCAGGTCACGCTGCAGCCCGAGGGCGCCTACCAGCTGCAGGCCGAGCTCGCGCAGCGGCTCGATGAAGCCGTCGACACGCTGGCCAGCGAAGGACTCAAGCTGCAATCGCCATCGCGCTGGGGCTTCGAACCCGTCGCCTTCTCGCAGGTGCGATGTAGCGTCTGACGGCGCGCACCGCGCCGCCTCACCCCAACCCTCTTGATTCGCGTTCATCGCCGCACGGCGGCGAGGGAGCGCTGTTGCCTGAAAGAAGCCCATGCCACCCGTTCCGACCGACCATTTCCAGCCCCGCCGCAGCATCCGCACACGGCTGGCCGACCTCGCGATCAGCGTGGCCGTGGTGGCCGCGATCGCGCTGATCACGGGCTTCCTCGCGGCCACTTCGGCCTCCCTGTGACATCGAACACCGACCCATCGAAAGCACTTTCCATGACCTCGCATTCGCATTCGCCCACCCGCCGCCGACTGATCCAGGGCGCCGCCGCCGCCGTCGCGCTGCCCGCGCTCGGCGCCTTTGCGCAGGCGCCCGCGCGCACGCTGCGCATCGGCAACCAGAAGGGCAACCTGAGCCTGCTGAAGGGCCGCGGCACGCTGGAAAAGCGGCTCGCGCCGCTCGGGGTTGCCGTCAAGTGGACCGAGTTCACGGCCGGCCCGGTGCAGCTGGAGGCGCTCAACGTCGGCTCGATCGACTTCGGCGACGTCGGCGAAGCGCCGCCGATCTTCGCCCAGGCCGCCGGCGCGCCGCTGGCCTATGTCGCGGCCACGCAGCCGCGGCCGCAGTCCGAGGCGGTGATCGTGCCGAAGGGGTCGGCGATCCAGTCGGTGAAGGATCTCAAGGGCAAGAAAGTGGCGCTCAACAAGGGCAGCAACGTCCACTACTTCCTGGTCAAGCTGCTCGAGAAACACGGCCTGGCCTACGGCGACGTCAGCGTCGTCTTCCTGCCGCCGGCCGACGCCCGCGCCGCCTTCGAGAAGGGTTCGATCGACGCCTGGGTGATCTGGGACCCGTTCCTGGCCGCGGCGCAAAAGACGCTCGATGCGCGCCTGCTCGCGGACGCCACCGGCGTGGTCGGCAACCGGGCCTTCTATTTCTCGTCGCTCGACTATGCGGGCAAGAACGCCGACGTGATCAAGATCCTGATCGAGGAACTCGACAAGGTCGACCAGTGGGCGCAGGCCAACAAGAGCGCCTTCGCGGCCGAACTGGCGGCGCTCTGGGGCCTGCCGCAACCGGTGGTCGACCTGTCGGTGTCGCGCACCCCGTTCGGCACCGGGCCGATCACCAAGGCGATCCTCGGCGAGCAGCAGCAGATCGCCGACACCTTCCTCGCGCTCGGGCTGATCCCCAAGAAGATCAACCTGCTCGACGCCGCGGTCTGAGGCTCCTGAAACCTTGCGGGACAGATCAAGAAACTGCGTAGCAGTTTTTGCTCTGTCCTCAACCGATTGAGAATCCTCATGCAATTTTTTTGGTTTCTTCCCACCCACGGCGACAGCCGCTACCTCGGCACCACCGAGGGTGCGCGCCCGGTCGACCTGGCCTACCTGCAGCAGATCGCCGGCGCTGCGGATTCGCTCGGCTACGAAGGCGTGCTGATTCCCACCGGCCGCTCGTGCGAGGACCCGTGGGTCATCGCATCGAGCCTGATCGGCACGACCCGGCGGCTCAAGTTCCTGGTCGCGGTGCGGCCCGGGCTGCACCAGCCCAGCCTGGCCGCGCGCATGGCGGCCACCTTCGATCGGCTCTCCGGCGGGCGGCTACTGGTGAACCTCGTGACCGGCGGCGACCAGGCGGAGCTCGAAGGCGATGGAGTGTCCCTTGGCCATGCCGAGCGCTACGAACAATCGGCCGAGTTCATCCGTATCTGGCGCGAGATCATCGCCAGGAGCCACGACAACCAGGGCTTCGACTTCGACGGCAAGCACCTGAGCGTGAAGGGCGCGAAGCTGCTGTTCCCGCCGGTCCAGAAGCCGTATCCGCCGGTGTGGTTCGGCGGCTCGTCGGCGCCGGCGCACGAGCTCGCGGCCGAGCAGGTCGATGCCTACCTCACCTGGGGCGAGCCGCCGGCCGAAGTCGCGAAGAAGATCGCCGATGTGCGCCGCCGAGCCGAAAGCAAGGGCAGGGCGGTCAAGTTCGGCATCCGCCTGCATGTCATCGTCCGCGAGACCGAGGACGAGGCCTGGCGCGCGGCCGAATCGCTGATCAGCCGGGTCGACGACGAGACCGTGGTCCGGGCCCAGGCCGCCTTCGCGCGGATGGATTCCGAAGGCCAGCGCACGATGGCGGCGCTGCATGCCGGCGGCACCAGGCGCAGCCGCGCCGAGCTCGAGATCAGTCCCAACCTCTGGGCCGGCGTCGGCCTGGTGCGCGGCGGCGCGGGCACCGCGCTGGTCGGCGATCCGAAGACCGTGGCGGCGCGCATCGAGGAGTACGCGGCGCTGGGCATCGACAACTTCATCCTCTCGGGCTATCCGCATCTGGAGGAGTCCTACCGCTTCGCGGAGCTGGTGTTCCCGCTGCTGCCGCGCAAGCAGCGGCCGGGCCTGCCGGGCCAGGTGCTGAGCGGGCCGTTCGGCGAGGTCGTCGCCAATCTCGATGCGCCTTCGCGCCTCGCCGCGCAGAGCTGAGGAGATCGAATGAACCAACAAGTACAGGCCCTGCCGGTGGCCGCGCCGTCGCTCAACAGCGCCAGGACCTTTGCCGCCGGCGTGGTGCGCCGCCTGGTGCCGTGGCTGGTGCCGGTCGGGCTGATCGTCGCCTGGCAGATCGCCTCGTCGCTGGGCTGGCTGTCGACCCGCGTGCTGCCGGCGCCGATCGACGTGCTCAAGGCCGCATGGCGGCTGACCGCCTCGGGCGAGCTCTGGACCCACGTGAAGGTCAGCGCCGCGCGGGCGCTGGCCGGCCTCGCGATCGGCGGCGGCCTCGGGCTCGCGCTGGGCCTCCTCACGGGCTCGGTGCGCTTCTTCGAGACGCTGCTCGACTCGACCATCCAGATGGTGCGCAACATCCCGGCGCTGGCGCTGATCCCGCTGGTGATCCTGTGGTTCGGCATCGACGAATCGGCCAAGCTGTTCCTGATCGCGGTGTCGGTGTTCTTCCCGATCTACCTCAACACCTTCCACGGCATCCGCAACGTCGATCCGCAGCTGATCGAGATGGGACGCACCTACGGCCTCACCCGCTGGCAGCTCTACAGGGAAGTGATCCTGCCGGGCGCGATGTCCTCGATCCTGGTCGGCCTGCGCTTTTCGCTCGGCCTGATGTGGGTGATCCTGATCGTGGCCGAGACGATCTCGGCGCAGTCGGGCATCGGCTACCTCACGATGAATGCGCGCGAGTTCCTGCAGACCGACATCGTGCTGGTGGGAATCCTGCTGTATGCGCTGCTCGGCAAGCTGGCCGACCTGTTCGCGCGCGGACTTGAACGCTGGTGGCTGCGCTGGCACCCGGCTTATGGAGTGACGAAATGAGTGCAGTGCTTCAGCAGACCCCCGAGGGCGCCGGCGGCGTGCGCCTCGACGTCCGTTCCCTGCGCAAGCGCTACGGCGAGCGCGAGGTGCTGCGCAACACGCAGCTGCATATCGAGCCCGGCCAGTTCATCGCCATCGTGGGCCGCAGCGGCTGCGGCAAGAGCACCTTGCTGCGCCTGGTGGCCGGCCTGGAGGAGGCCACCGAAGGCACGCTGCAGGTCGACGGCAAGGCCATCGACGGCCTGCACGACGACACGCGGATCATGTTCCAGGAAGCGCGCCTGCTGCCCTGGCGCCGCGTCATCGACAACGTCACCCTCGGACTGCCGCCCGAGAGCCGGGCGCGCGGCGAGGAAGTGCTGGCGCAGGTCGGACTGGCCGAGCGGCGCGGCGAATGGCCGGCGCGGCTGTCGGGCGGCCAGCGGCAGCGGGTTGCGCTGGCCCGTGCGCTGGTGCACCGGCCGCGGCTGCTGCTGCTCGACGAGCCGCTGGGCGCGCTCGACGCGCTGACCCGCATCGAGATGCACCGGCTCATCGAGGGGCTGTGGCTGCGCCATCGCTTCACGGCGCTGCTGGTCACGCACGACGTGCAGGAGGCGGTGGCGCTGGCCGACCGCGTGATCCTGATCGAGGACGGCCGCATCGCGCTGGACGAGAACATCGCCCTGGCCAGGCCGCGCTCGCAGGGCGATGCGGCCTTTGCGGCGATCGAGAAACGCATCCTCGACCGCGTGCTGCAGAAGCCCGACGAAGGCCAAGCCGAACCCGCCAACGACACCCGTTGGGCCGACGGACCCGCGCACGTACTGCGCTGGGCCGTCTGACCCCCCGTTTTTTCACCCACCCACCCGAAGGAGTTTTCCATGTCCATCCAGGCCATCAATGTGCGCAACCAGTTCAAGGGCAAGGTCCGCGAGATCATCCGCGGCGATGTCGTCTCCGAAGTCGACGTCGAAACCGCGTGGGGAATCGTGACCTCGGTGATCACCACCCGCTCGGTCGACGAGCTGCAACTCAAGCCCGGCTCCGACGTCGTCGCGCTGGTGAAGTCGACCGAGGTGTCGATCGCCAAGCTCTGAGCGCGAGAAACCCGCCCGCCGTGGGGTCTTGCGCGATGGTGCATCGTCGGGGCCCCACGACTGGAGGAGTTCGCATGTCTTTGTTCGATGTCGGCGCCATCGTCAGTGCGCTGCACGATGCGCGCGACGAATGGCGCGATTCGCAGCGGCGCTCGCGCGAGCCCGGCAGCCGCGAGTTCCCGTCGCGCGAGGCGCTGGCGGACATCGTCGAGTCGCTCAAGGGCGCGCTGTTCCCGATGCGCCTCGGCCCGCCCGACCTGCGCCATGAGAGCGAGGATTTCTATGTCGGCTACACGCTCGACTCGGCACTCAACGCACTGCTGAACCAGGCCCGGCTCGAACTGCGCTACACGGCGCGCCACGAGCCGCGCGCGGCCGAGGACATCGACGCCCAGGCCGGCGCCGCGGTGCGCGAGTTCGCCGCCGCGCTGCCGGGCATCCGCCGCCTGCTCGACGGCGACGTGCTGGCCGCCTTCCAGGGCGACCCGGCGGCACGCAGCGTCGACGAGGTGCTGCTGTGCTATCCGGGCATCCTGGCCATGATCCACCACCGGATCGCGCACCAGCTCTATCGCCTCGGCCTGCCGCTGCTGGCACGCATCGCCGCCGAGCTGGCGCACGGCCAGACCGGCATCGACATCCACCCGGGCGCCCAGATCGACGCCGGTTTCTTCATCGACCACGGCACGGGCGTGGTGATCGGCGAGACCGCGGTGATCGGCAAGCGGGTGCGCATCTACCAGGCCGTCACGCTGGGCGCCAAGCGCTTTCCGACCGATGCCGAAGGCAACCTGCAGAAGGGCCTGCCGCGCCATCCGGTGGTCGAGGACGACGTCGTGATCTATGCCGGCGCGACCATCCTGGGCCGCGTGACGCTGGGCAAGGGCGCGACCATCGGCGGCAACGTCTGGATCACCGACGACGTGCCGCCAGGCGCCGGCGTGACGCAGGCCAGCCTGCAGAATGCGCCGCAGCGGCGGCCGGTCTGAGGCGTTTTTCTTGCAGCCGGCGTATCGTGCGGGCTGCAGGATTCGTCCGTGTCTTCTTCAACCCGTTCTCAAGGAGTCTTCATGAGCCAGAAAAAGATCGCTGTCGTCATCGGCAGCCTGCGCAAGGATTCGCTGAACCGCAAGCTGGCGCTCGCGATCGCGCATCTCGCGCCGGAGGATTTCACCTTCGAGCATTTGCGCATCGACGACCTGCCGCTGTACAACCAGGACGACGACGGCAAGCAAGCGCCGTCGGTGCTGCGCCTGAAGACCGAGATCGCGGCCGCGGACGGCCTGCTGTTCGTGACGCCGGAATACAACCGGTCGATTCCGGGCGTGCTCAAGAATGCGCTCGACAACGCGTCCCGGCCCTACGGCCAGAGTGCCTGGGCCGGCAAGCCGGCCGGCGTGGTGGGGGTGTCGGTGGGCACGGTCGGCACCGCCGCGGCGCAACAGCACCTGCGGCCCATCCTGGCCTACCTCGACGTGCCGACGATGGGCCAGCCCGAGGTCTTCATCCAGAACAAGGAAGGCATGTTCGACGACAAGGGCCATATCGCCGAAGGCAGCAAGCAGTTCCTGCAGAGCTGGGTCGACAAGTACGTGGCCTGGATCAAGACCCACACCGGAAAGTAAGGCGCGACAACGCCAAAGGGACGACCCGCTCGATGCGGGTCGTCCCTTTGGTTGGACCGGACGCGCGATGCGTCCGGCGCGGGATCAGGCAGCCAGCGTGGCCTGGTCCTGGTTGGCGGCCTTGCCGGTCGCGACGGCGATGTCGGCGCGGGCGGCTTGCAGCGCGGCGGCCTTGGCCGCATCGCCCATCCCGATGCCTTCGGCGCGCACGAAACGCACGTCGGTGATGCCGAAGAAACCGAAGATCACCTTCAGGTAGCTCTCCTGGTGCTCCATCGCCTGGCCGCCTTCGCTGGTGGAGTACATGCCGCCGCGGGTCGAGGCCACGATCACGGTCTTGCCGGTCGCCAGGCCGACCGGGCCCTTGTCGGTGTACTTGAAGGTGCGGCCGATCTGCGCCAGGCGGTCGATCCAGGCCTTGAGCTGGGTCGGCACCGTGAAGTTGTAGAGCGGGGCGCCGACGACGATCACGTCGGCCGCCAGGAACTGCGTCACCAGCCGCTCGGACACTTCGTTCTCGCGGCGCTGGGCGTCGGTCGGCTCGGCTTGCACGCCGACCTTGATGCCGAGCGCATCGGCGCTGAAATGGTTGGGGGTGTCCACCGCGAGGTCGAGGTAATCGACCGTGGTGTGCGGGTGCGCCTTGCGCCAGTCGGCGACGATTTCGGCGGTGAGCTGGCGGGAGACGGAGTTGGTTCCGAGAACGCTGGAATCGACGTGCAGGAGTTTCATGATCATTGCTTTCTTTGAAAGCGCCGGCACTGGAATCGGTCGGCGTGGGATGAATTCTATTTTTGTGGCGATTGATTGATAAGTCTGTAAAAATGGCTTAGTTCGTTCCATGAATAGGACAATGCGGCGATGCAAGACTTGAACGACATGGTGTTTTTCGCCGAGGTCGCCGAACGCGGGGGCTTCGCGGCCGCCAGCCGGGCACTCGGCGTGCCCAAGTCCCGCCTGTCGCGGCGGGTGGCCGACCTGGAGGCGCAGCTCGGCGTCCAGCTGATGCAGCGCAGCACCCGGCGCCTGTCGCTGACGCCGGCCGGCGAGATCTACCTCAAGCACTGCGCGGCGATGCGCGATGCCGCCCAGGCGGCGGCCGAGGCGGTGGCCCAGATCCAGACCGAGCCGAGCGGCACGGTGCGGCTGAGCTGTCCGGTGACGCTGGCCCACAGCAGCGTCGGGCCGCTGCTGCCGGAATTCATGCAGCGCTATCCGCAGGTCCGGGTCGAGATGCGGGTGCTGAACCGGCCGGTCGATCCGGTCGAGGAGGGCGTCGACCTGGCCCTGCGGGTGCGTCCGGCGATCGAGGACAGCGCCACCCTGGTGGCGAAGAATTTCGGCGTCAGCCGCGGCCTCCTGGTCGCCAGCCCCGACCTGATGCGCCGCCAGGGTCCGGTGGCGCTGCCGGCCGACCTCGCCAGGCTCGACACCGTCGCCATGTCGACCGGCGAAGGCCGGGCCAGCTGGCGGCTCGAGGGGCCGAGCGGCAAGGCGATCGTCCACACCCACACGCCGCGCTATGTGGCCGACGACCTGCTGACGCTCAAGTTCGCGGTGATGCAGGGGGTCGGCGCCTCGGTCATGCCCGACTACATGTGCCGCCGCGAGATCAATGCCGGCCGGCTGGTCGAGGTCCTGCCGGGCTGGGGGCCGGCGCCCGGGATCTGCCACGTCGTGTTCCCGGCCCGCCGCGCGCTGGTGCCGGCGGTGCGCCGCCTGATCGACTTCCTGGCCGAGAACCTCGACGGGGCGGAGCCGCACCATCTGGCGGAATGAGTCCGCTTATGTCCAAAAAGCCATATTCAAACAAGTAGATATTCGTTTGTCGTTGAAGCGATGGTTCGGACAATGGCGCTCCCATCCGGAACAACGAGAACGACCATGCCCACCCTGCGCCTCGGCGACATTGCCGCCGTCTTCACCCGTGTCCGCGCCTGACGCGGCCGACGAGCCAGCAGGCTGCGCGTGAGCAAACCGACGATCGTCATCGTGCCGGGCTGGCGCGATTCCGGCCCTGGCCATTGGCAGAGCCTGTGGGCCGAGCGCATGCAGGGCGCGGTGCGGGTGGTGCAGGACGACTGGGTCACGCCGAGCCGCGCCGCCTGGGTAGCCACGCTCGAGAAACTGGTGCTCGACAGCCCGGGCCCGGTGATCATTGCCGCCCATAGCCTCGGCTGCATCGCGACCACCCACCTGTCGGAGGCGGCCGCGGCGCGCATCCAGGGCGCGCTGCTGGTCGCGCCCGCCGACCCCGAGCGCCGCGCCGTGTTGAGCGATTTCGCCCCCGTGCCCTTCGCCCCGCTGCCTTACCGCAGCATCCTGGTGGCGAGCAGCAACGACCCTTTCTGCCCGGTGCGGCTGGCGGGCGCTTATGCCCGGGCCTGGGGCAGCGAATTCGTTCGGATGCAGAATGCCGGCCACATCAATATCGAATCCGGACACGGCGACTGGCCCCTGGGCCTGGCGCTGCTCCAATCGCTGACCGACGAGCCGACCACGCTGATGGCCGGCCACAAGAATTCAGAACCCTTGGCAACCCTATGACCTCCAGAATCAAGACCCTCATCGGCACGCTGGTGCTCGCCGCCAGCGGCGCCGCATCGGCCCAGACCCTGCTCAACGCGTCGTACGACGTGGCGCGCGAGTTCTACAAGGACTACAACGCCGCCTTCGTCGCCAACTACAAGAAGACCACGGGCAAGGAGGTCAAGATCGACCAGTCGCATGGCGGCTCCAGCGCCCAGGCGCGGGCCGTGGCCGACGGCCTCGACGCCGACGTCGTGACCATGAACACCTCGACCGACATCGACTTCCTGGCGAATGCCGGCGTGGTCGCCAAGGACTGGCCCAAGCGTTTTCCGTACAACGCCTCGCCGACCACCTCGACGATGCTGTTCCTGACCCGCAACGGCAACCCGAAGGGCATCAAGGACTGGGACGACCTGATCAAGCCCGGCGTCCAGGTCGTGGTCGTGAACCCGAAGACCGGCGGCAACGGTCGCTACGCCTACCTGGCGGCCTGGGGCTACGTCAAGAAGAAGGGCGGCACCGACGCCCAGGCGGCCGAGTTCGTCGGCAAGCTGTTCAAGAACGTGCCGATCCTGGCGCGCGGCGGCCGCGACGCCACCACCGCCTTCCTGCAGCGCAACATCGGCGACGTGCTGATCACCTTCGAATCCGAAGTGGTGTCGATCGACCGCGAATTCGGTTCGGGCAAGGTCGATGCGGTCTACCCGTCGATCAGCATCCTGGCCGAGAACCCGGTCGCGATCGTCGAGCGCACGGTCAACAAGAAGGGCACCGGCGAACTGGCCAAGGCCTACCTCGACTACCTCTATTCGGATGAAGCGCAGGAGATCGCCGCCAAGCATGCGCTGCGCCCGCGTTCCGAGGCCGTGCTCAAGAAGAACGCCGCCACCTTCAAGCCGCTGCAGCTGTTCACGGTGCAGGAACTGTTCGGCAGCCTCGCCGAAGCGCAGAAGGTGCACTTCAACGATGGCGGCCAGTTCGACAAGCTCTACACGCCTGGCGCCAAGTAATGAGCTCGGCGCAGAACCGCTTCAAGCGAGCGAACGCCCCCTCGGGGGGCAGCGATGACGCGCCAGCGCTGAGCGTGGGGGCACGATGAGCGGTGCTGCTACATCGGCGCTGTCGTCCGCGGCAGCGCCGCTGGCGTCTGGCGCGGTCCGCGGCGTTTCGCGCCGCGTGCTGCCCGGCTTCCACCTCACGCTCGGCTACGCGGTGCTCTACCTGAGCCTGATCGTGCTGATCCCGCTGTCGGCGCTGGTCTTCAAGACCTTCACCATGAGCTGGGAGCAGTTCTGGGTGGCGGTGACCGCGCCGCGCGTGATGGCTTCGTACCGGCTGACCTTCGGCGCCTCGCTGATCGCGGCACTGGTCAACCTGGTGTTCGGGCTGCTGGTGGCCTGGGTGCTGGTGCGCTACAAGTTCCCGGGCAAGCGCATCGTCGACGCGCTGGTCGACCTGCCGTTCGCGCTGCCCACCGCGGTGGCCGGCATCTCGCTGACCGCACTGTTGGCCGGCAACGGCTGGGTCGGCCAGTTCCTCGAACCGCTCGGCATCAAGCTGGCCTTCACGCCGGCGGGCGTCGTGATCGCGCTGATCTTCATCGGCCTGCCGTTCGTGGTGCGCACGGTGCAGCCGGTGCTCGAAGACACCGAGAAGGAACTCGAAGAGGCCGCCACCAGCCTCGGCGCGACCCGGCTGCAGACCTTCACCAAGGTGATCCTGCCGTCGATCATGCCGGCGCTGCTGACCGGCTTCGCGATGGCCTTCGCGCGGGCGATCGGCGAATACGGCTCGGTGATCTTCATCGCCGGCAACATGCCGATGATCTCGGAGATCACGCCGCTGATCATCATCGGCAAGCTCGAGCAGTACGACTATGCGGGCGCCACCGCGGTGGCGCTGGTGATGCTGGTGATCTCGTTCCTTCTGCTGCTGGTCATCAACGGCCTGCAGGGTTGGAAGCGGCGCCGGTCGGAGGCTTGAGCCATGAGCGCACCTTCGAAAACCATCCGCCGCGTGCAGGCCGGCACCACCGAGTCGGCCTGGGTCCGCCGCACCTTGATCGGCATTGCGCTGGCCTTCATGTTCCTGTTCCTGGTGCTGCCGCTGGCGGCGGTAGCGGCCGAGGCGCTGCGCAAGGGCGTCGGCGCCTACCTCGAGGCGCTCAAGGAGCCCGATGCCTGGGCGGCGATCCGGCTGACCCTGCTGACGGCTGCGATCGCGGTGCCGTTGAACCTGGTCTTCGGCGTCGCCGCGGCCTGGGCCATCGCCAAGTTCGAGTTCCGCGGCAAGGCGGTCCTGACGACGCTGGTCGACCTGCCGTTCGCGGTGTCGCCGGTGGTGGCGGGCCTGATCTACGTGCTGGTGTTCGGCGCTCAGGGCTGGTTCGGCCCCTGGCTGCAGGCACACGACATCAAGATCATCTTCGCCGTGCCCGGCATCGTGCTGGCGACCGTGTTCGTGACCTTCCCGTTCATCGCCCGCGAGCTGATCCCGCTGATGCAGGCGCAGGGCACCGACGAGGAGCAGGCGGCGATCGTGCTCGGTGCGACTGGCTGGCAGACCTTCTGGCGCGTCACCTTGCCCAACATCAAGTGGGGCCTGCTGTACGGGGTGATCCTGTGCAACGCCCGGGCGATGGGCGAGTTCGGCGCGGTGTCGGTGGTCTCGGGCCACATCCGCGGCCAGACCAACACCATGCCGCTGCACGTCGAAGTGCTCTACAACGAATACCAGTCGGTGGCCGCCTTCGCGGTGGCCTCGCTGCTGGCCATCCTGGCGCTGGTCACGCTGGTGATCAAGTCGGTCATCGAATGGCGCCACGAGCGCGAGATGAAGGCGATCGCGGAGCTTCCGCCCGAGCGTCCCACGCCGGCCGCCTGAAAGAGAGAAATCATGAGCATCGAAATCAGAAACGTCAGCAAACAATTCGGTGATTTCCACGCCCTGCGGGATGTCAGCCTGGACGTGGCCTCGGGCGAACTGGTCGCGCTGCTGGGGCCTTCGGGCTGCGGCAAGACCACCTTGCTTCGGATCATCGCGGGCCTGGAGACCGCCGGCACCGGCAGCATCCTTTTCGCGGGCGAGGACACCACCGATGTCCATGTGCGCGAGCGCCAGGTCGGCTTCGTGTTCCAGCACTACGCGCTGTTCCGCCACATGACGGTGTTCGAGAACGTCGCCTTCGGCCTGCGGGTCAAACCGCGCGGCCTGCGCCCGAGCGAGGCGCAGATCAAGACCAAGGTGCACGACCTGCTCAAGCTGGTGCAGCTCGACTGGCTGGCCGACCGCTATCCGGCCCAGTTGTCGGGCGGCCAGCGCCAGCGCATCGCCCTGGCCCGCGCGCTGGCGGTCGAGCCCAAGGTGCTGCTGCTCGACGAGCCCTTCGGCGCGCTCGACGCCAAGGTGCGCAAGGAATTGCGCCGCTGGCTGCGCCGGCTGCACGACGAACTGCACGTGACCAGCATCTTCGTCACCCACGACCAGGAAGAGGCGCTCGAAGTGGCCGACCGCGTGGTCCTGATGAACAGCGGCCGCATCGAGCAGGTCGGCTCGCCCCAGGAGGTCTGGGACCACCCGGCGAGCCCCTTCGTCTACGGTTTCCTGGGCGACGTCAACCTGTTCCATGGCCGTTCGCTCGAGGGCGAGGTGCAGGTCGAAGGCATTCGGCTCGACACCCCCGACCAGCAGGGCTTGCGAGACGGCAAGGCGCTGGCCTATGTGCGGCCGCACGACCTCGACGTGGCGCGCTATGCGCCGGGCGCCAGCGGCATCGTCGCGACCCTGACCCGTGCCATCGTGGTCGGACCGATCGCGCGGCTGGAACTAGAACCGGTCGAATCGAATCCAGATAATCCGGGCTCCGGAACCATCATCGAGGCGCAACTCCCTGCGCAACAGTTCCGGGACCTTGGTCTTGGCGAGGGCGACAAGGTGGTCGCCACGCCGCGCAAGGCCAGGGTGTTCGTAGAGGATTGGGTTTCACCTTGAAGTTGTTCGACTGGTATTTCGGCGCGCCGAGGCGCGCCCTGGCGCTGATCTGCGTGGCCTGCATCGCGATGCTGGCCTTCGGCATGTACCTGCAGCATGTGGTGGGCCTCGAGCCGTGCCCGATGTGCGTCGTGCAGCGCTATGCGCTGGTGCTGGTGGCCGTGTTCACCGGGCTCGGCGCGGCCAGCGGCAGCAAGGCACTGCGCATCGCCGCCATCCTGACGGCCCTGGTCGCGGCCGTGGGCGGCGCCTATACGGCGGCGAGCCAGAGCTGGCTGCAGTGGTATCCGCCGGAGGTGGTCTCGTGCGGGCGCGACATCTACGGAATGATCGAGACCTTTCCGCTGCAGCGCGCGCTGCCGATGATCTTCCGCGGCGCCGGCGACTGCTCGCAGATCGACTGGACCTTCCTTGGCCTGTCGATCGCCAACTGGTCGTTCATCGCCTTCACGGGGTTCGGGCTGGCGCTGCTGGTGCTGCTGGCGCGGTCGTTCCGCCGGCCGCCCATCCGGCCGGCGCTCAAGACCGCCCGCTGAGGTCTACAGGGGCAGGGTGTCGAAGGCCGCGTAGGCCGTCGCCAGCCAGGTCTTCACGCGCTGGCGCTCGAGCAGCCCCAGCGCGTGCGGGCCCTCGCGGTCGTTGACGGCCTTCCAGAAGCTCGTATTGCGCGCATCGATCTTGCGCATGCTGGCGTCGTGCAGCCGGGGCAGGGCGATCACGCGTGCGCCGTGCGCCGTGGCCTTGCTGAGCGACTGCGATCCGAGCAGCAGGCCGAAGTCGTTGCCGCGCCCGTAGTTCTGCACCACGATGTAGTTCGGCCGGTCGCCGAAGGTGTCGATCAGGGTGCCGAGCAGGTCGCTGGAATCCTTGCCGTCGTCCAGCACGTGCCAGAAATTCACCGCCACGCCGAGTTCGGCGAAGACGTCGAACAGGTCCGACTCCTTGATCCAGCGCGACAGCGGCGCCAGCGTCTGGGCCGCAAGGTCGACGATTACGCTCTGCTGCGGATTGGTTTCGAAGCCGTTGACCACCGTGTCCAGGCCCTCGAAGCTGTCCACCACCACCTGCGACGCGAAGCCCTCGTAGAAACGGGTGAAAGAGCTGTGCGAACGGTCCGTGTCGAAGCCCACGAAAGGCCGGCTGTGGTCGATGAAATACTGCGCCAGCACCCGCGCCGTGACCGACTTGCCGACACCGCCTTTTTCGCCGCCGATGAAATTGATGGAGCTCATGAGGTTCCTGCGAGAGTGGGATGAAAACTGCGATCGATTCTAGGTGCGGGGCTGGCGGGGACTTGGTGCTGTCCGACCATCGGCACCCCTCTTGCGTAACGCCCGCAAGGATCGCGCCATGGCTGTTCGGGGCGCGTGCCGAGGGCACCGGGTGGCCCCCTCCGCTCATGTCCCCCGGCCTGCGGCCTCCTCCTTTACTTCGCTGCGGGGGCCACCCGGCGCCCTCGGCACGGGTAGCACCAGGTGGTTCCGGTCGACCAATAACGGCCGTGACGGCTCACGCCGATGGTGTGCTCTGCGCAGCGAAATAAAGGAGGAGGCCGAAGGCCGGGGGACATTCGCGGAGCAGAGTACACCGTCGGCATGAGCCCGCCCCCCCGGCCAGGAACCTCACTTCGGCACCATCGACAGGAACGGCCCCAGGCTCCCCAAGAACCAGTTCTGGCTGAAGTCGAGCGCCGCGCGCCGGTACTTCTCGTCGGCCTGCGCCGCCAGCAGGTCCAGCCGCGCCACCACCTTGGACAGCTCGCGGTCGACCAGCAGGTTGCGCCCGCGCTCGCTGATCTCGGTGGCCAGCAGCAGCGGCTGCCCGTCGGGGCCGGTCTTCGAACCGATCAGCCACAGCGAGATCTCGAAGTTGCGCGCCGCCCGGAAGCTGTTCTCGGCGCTGACGCCGTCGAGCATGTTCTGCTCCCAGGTGTCGCCGTTGGCCTGCTTGAGCAGCGCCGCCCAGCCGACCACCAGCGCAGCGACGCGGTCGCCCTCGAAGGGCTTGGGTGCGGTTTCGAACGCCAGGCGGACGGCGTCGATGCCATAGGCGCCATGCAACTGCGGCAGCGGCGCGTTCTGCGAGATCGATTCCCAGGTGCGCTGGATCGCCTCGTCGGCGCTGCCGCACCACTTGCGCCATTCGCGCGGATTGCGTCGATAGAGCGAGATCTGCACACGCCGCACCGACTGCAGGTTGTCGCGCAAGGCCAGGTTGGCGATGCGGTTCGCGCCGCTCTGGAGCCATTCGTTGCCGGCATAGGGTTCGGCGCGCTGGGTGGAGCCACAGGCCGCGAGGGCCAGGGCCGCTGCGCTGCTGCCGATGAGCCACGTACGGCGAGCAAGACACGGGGAAAGAGGGGAAACGCGCATGGTCCGCACGTTATCATCCTCGCCTCAGGTGGCGGCCTGGCCTGGACGTGCCAGCCGCCGGAATCTGCTTACAAATCAACACCTTGGCACCCAACCTTGGCAAAACAACTGGCTTAGGGCCGACCTGACGTGCGTCTCAATTCCATCAAGCTCTCGGGCTTCAAGTCCTTCGCCGAACCCACCAATTTCCTGCTTCCCGGCCAGCTGGTCGGGGTGGTCGGTCCCAACGGCTGCGGCAAGTCGAACATCATGGATGCCGTGCGCTGGGTGCTCGGCGAATCGCGGGCCTCCGAGTTGCGCGGCGAGTCGATGCAGGACGTGATCTTCAACGGCACGACCACCCGCAAGCAGGCCAGCCGCTCCAGCGTCGAACTGGTGTTCGACAACGCCGACCACCGCGCGGGCGGCCAGTGGGCGCAGTTCGCCGAGATCGCGGTCAAGCGGGTGCTGACGCGCGACGGCAACTCCAGCTACTACATCAACAACCAGCCGGTGCGCCGGCGCGACGTGCAGGACGTGTTCCTCGGCACCGGCCTGGGGCCGCGCGCCTACGCGATCATCGGCCAGGGCACGATCAGCCGGATCATCGAATCCAAGCCCGAGGAACTGCGCCTGTTCCTCGAAGAGGCCGCCGGCGTCTCGAAGTACAAGGAGCGCCGCCGCGAGACCGAGAACCGGCTCGGCGACACGCGCGAGAACCTGACGCGGGTCGAGGACATCCTGCGCGAGCTCAACAGCAACCTGGAGCGGCTCGAGAAGCAGGCCGAGGTGGCGGCGCGCTACAACCAGCTGACCGGCGACGCCACCCGCAAGCAACACCAGCTGTGGTTCCTGAAGCGCACCGAGAGCGAGGCCGACCAGGCCAAGGTCAAGGCCGACGCCGAGCGCGCGATCAACGACCTCGAATCGCGCACCGCCGACCTGCGCCATATCGAGGCCGAGCTCGAGACCGTGCGCCAGGCCCACTACGCGGCCGGCGACCAGGTCAACCAGGCCCAGGGCAAGCTCTACGAAGCCAGCGCCGAGGTCGGCCGGCTCGAAGGCGAGATCCGCTTCGTGGTCGAGGGCCGCCAGCGGGTCGAGCAGCGGCTGGTGCAGCTGCGCGAGCAGATGGGGCAATGGGGCACCCGGCGCGACGACGCCGAGGCCGAGATCGAGACCCTGGCCGGCCAGGGCGTGAACGCCGAGGAGCAGGCCGAACTGCTGGCCGCCCAGCTCGAGGAGCACGACGCCCGCATGCCCGAGCTCGAGGACGCGCAGCAGCGGGCCCAGAACGAGGCCAACGCCCAGCGCGCGACGGTGGTGCAGGTGCAGCAGCAGATCCAGGTGCTGGCCGCCGACCAGCGCAACATCGAGGACCAGAGCCGCCAGCTCAACCTGCGCGCCGAGCGGCTGCGCACCGACCAGAACGCGCTCGCGGCGCCCGACGAGGGGCGCTTGCGCGAGCAGCAGGAGCAGCTGGCGATGGTCCAGGAGGCGGCGGCCGAATCCGATGCGCGCCTGCAGGAACTGCAGGAAGCCGTGCCGCAGCTCGACGACGACCGGCGCACGCGGCAGCAGGCCGTCAACGCCGAAGGGGCGCGCCACGCCGACCTGTCGGCGCGGCTGGAGGCGCTCAAGGCCTTGCAGGAGAAGGTCAAGACCGACGGCAAGCTCGCGCCCTGGCTCGCCAAGCACGGGCTCGAAAGCCTGCAGGGGCTCTGGAGCCGCATCCACATCGAGCTCGGCTGGGAAGACGCGCTCGAGTCGGCCTTGCGCGAGCGCATGGGCGCGCTCGAAGTCAGCCGGCTCGACATGGTCCGGGCCTTCGCCGCCGATGCGCCGCCGGCCAAGCTGGCCTTCTATTCGCCGCCGCTGGCGGGCCTGCCGCCGGGCGCTTCGACGCTGCCGCGGCTGTCCGACCTGCTGCGTCTGGCCGACGCCGGCCAGCAGGCGCTGCTGGCCGAATGGCTGCACGGCTGCTTCACGGCCACCAGCCTCGAAGAGGCGCTGGCGCAGCGCGACAAGCTGCAGCCCGGCGAGGTGATCTACATCAAGAGCGGCCATGCGGTCACCGCCCACAGCGTCAGCTTCTATGCCCAGGATTCGGAACAGGCCGGCCTGCTGGCACGCCAGCAGGAAATGGAGAACCTGGAGCGCCAGCTGCGCGCCCAGACCCTGATCGCCGACGAGTCGCGCACCGCGCTGGCCCGTGCCGAGGCGGCCTACGGCGATGCCGCCCAGCGCCTGGTCGCGGCGCGTCGCGAGGCGGCCGAGACCCAGTCGCAGGCGCACGCGCTGCAGGTCGAGACACTGCGCCTGTCGCAATTGGCCGAGCAGACGCGCGCCCGCAGCGAACAGCTGTCGAACGACTTGGGCGAGGTGACGGCGCAGCTCGAGGAGTTGCAGGAAAAGCGCATCGCCGCCGAGTCGCGCTTCGAAGAGCTCGACATGCAGCTCGCCGACAGCCAGGAACGCCATGCGCAGCTCGATGAAAAAGTCATCGAGGCCGGCCGTGCGCTCACGGCCAGCCGAGAACAGCATCGCAGCCTCGAGCGCCAGGCGCAGGAAGCCACCTTCGCGCAGCGCACCCTGGAAGCACGCCGCGGCGAGCTGAGCCGCGCGATCGAGACCGCCAGCCAGCAGATCGTCGCCCTGACCGACGAAGAAGAACGCGCGCGCGCCGAACTCGGCCGCCTGTCCGACGCCGCCGCGCAGGCCGGGCTGCAGGACGCGCTGTCGCTCAAGCTCGAACGCGAGACTGCGCTCGGTGCCTCGCGCAGCCAGTACGACGACCTGACGATCAAGCTGCGCGCCAGCGACGAGCGCCGGCTGCAGCTCGAGCGCGAGCTCGACCCGCTGCGCCAGCGCATCACCGACTTCCAGCTCAAGGAGCAGGCCGCGCGGCTGGGCTTCGAGCAATACCAGCAGCTGCTGGCCGACGCCGAGGCCGATCTCGAAGCGGTCGCGCTGTCGATCGAGACCGACAAGGTCCGGCTCACCGGCCTGCAGGGCGAGATCGACCGGCTCAACCGCGAAGTGGCTGCGCTCGGCGCGGTCAACCTGGCGGCGCTCGAGGAACTGGCCGTCGCCAGCGAGCGCAAGACCTTCCTCGATGCCCAGTCGGCCGACCTGAACGAGGCCATCGGCACGCTCGAGGACGCGATCCGCAAGATCGACGCCGAGACCCGCGACCTGCTGGGCGGCACTTTCAAGATCGTCAACGAGCACTTCAGCCGGATGTTCCCGGAGCTCTTCGGCGGCGGCAATGCCAAGCTCATGATGACCGGCGACGAGATCCTCGACTCCGGCGTGCAGGTCATGGCCCAGCCGCCGGGCAAGAAGAACCAGACCATCCACCTGCTGTCGGGCGGCGAGAAGGCGCTGACCGCGATCGCGCTGGTGTTCGCGATCTTCCAGTTGAACCCGGCGCCGTTCTGCCTGCTGGACGAAGTGGACGCGCCGCTCGACGACGCCAACACCGAACGCTATGCCAAACTCGTCACAGCCATGAGCCGCGAAACCCAGTTCCTCTTCATCAGCCACAACAAGATCGCCATGGAGATGGCCGAGCAGCTGATCGGCGTGACCATGCAGGAGCAGGGCGTCTCGCGCATCGTGGCCGTCGACATGGAATCGGCCGTGTCCATGGTCGAAGCCGCCTGATGGCCCCCACGCTCCTCACTTCGTGTGTCGCTGCCCCCCGAGGGGGCCTCAGCCGCCTTGGGGCGGCCCTGCGGCGTCTGAGCACCGGCGGCCCATGAGCAATCTCACCGTCGCCCTCGCCATCCTCGGCGGACTGGTTCTCGCCACCGTGGTCGGCTACAACACCTGGATGTCGCGCCGCAATGCGCCGAAGCAGCCCGACGCGCCCGCCAGCAGCGAACCGGCCGCGCCCGAGGCCGCCCCAAAGGGCGAGCTCGAGCCCGTGCTGCATGTCGATCCGCACCAGGTCCCCGGCAACGAGCGGCACGAGCCGCTGTTCGATCCGGACCTGCCGGCGCCGAGCGCGCTGACGGCACCGTCGGCCGAGCGCCGCGGCGGCCTCGATCCGCTGATCGACATCATCGCCCCGGTGTCGCTCGACGGCCTGGCCTCCGGCGACGCCGCGATCGCGGCCATGCCGGCGACCCGGCGCGCCGGCAGCAAGCCGGTGGCGGTCGAGGGGCTCAACGAGTTCACCGGCGACTGGGAGCCGGCGGTGGCCGGGCAGCGCTATGGCGCCTTCCAGGTCGGCGTGCAGATGGCCAACCGCACCGGCGCGCTCAACGAGATCGAATACTCCGAGTTCGTGGTCAAGGCCCAGGCCTTTGCCGATGCCCTCAACGGCGCGCCCGAGTTTCCCGAGATGCTCGACGAGGTGGCGCGGGCCCGCGAGCTCGACCAGTTCGCGAGTTCGCACGATGCCCAGCTGAGCTTCGTGCTGCGCGCCCGCCATGCGGCCTGGAGCCCCGGCTACGTGCAGCAGAACGCTTCCCGCCTCGGCTTCGTGGCCGGCATCATCCCGGGGCGCATGGTGCTGCCGGCGGGCGAGCAGGGGCTGCCGCCGATCCTCGGGCTGTCCTTCGATACCCAGGCCGCGCTGGCCGACGATCCGGCGCAGTCGGCGATCCGCGAGCTGACCCTGAGCCTCGACGTGCCGCAGGTCGACCGCGCGGAGCGCCCCTTCGAGCGCATGCGCGAGTCGGCCGCCGCGCTGGCGCGCGAGATGGACGGCGTGGTCACCGACAGCGACGGCCAGCCGCTGCGCGACGAGACCATGGATGCCATCGGCGTCGACCTCGAGCAGCTCTACGACACGCTCGACACGCGCGACCTGTCGGCCGGCTCGCCGCTGGCGCGGCGTTTGTTCAGCTAGTCCGGAGATCCCCATGACCACGCGCGAAGACGCAGTGCGCGAGGCCGCTGCGCTCAGCGAGCAGCTGCACCGCCATGCCCATCTCTACTACGTGCTCGACGCGCCCGAACTGCCGGACGCCGAGTACGACCGGCTGTTCCAGCGGCTGCAGGCCCTGGAGGCCGAATTTCCCGAACTTCGCACCCCCGATTCGCCGACCCAGCGGGTCGGCGGCAAGCCGCTCGACGGCTTCGCCAAGGTGCGCCACAAGGTGCCGATGCTGTCGATCCGCACCGAGACCGACATCACGCCCGCCGGTGCCAGTGCCTTCGACGCCCGGGTCCGCAAGGAGCTCGGACTGGCCGAGGACGGGCCCCAGGTCGAATACGTCTGCGAGCTGAAGTTCGACGGCCTGGCACTGAACCTGCGCTACGAGGACGGCGTGCTGGTGCAGGCGGCGACCCGCGGCGACGGCGAGATCGGCGAGGAAGTGACCCAGAACATCCGCACGGTGCAGCAGATCCCGCTGCGCCTGCAGGGCGACCCATCGGCCATACCGCCGGTGGTCGAGGTCCGCGGCGAGGTCTACATGCGGCGCGACGACTTCGACGCGCTCAACGAACGCCAGCGCGAGAAGATCGCGGGCGGCCAGAAGAACGAGAAGGTCTTCGTCAATCCGCGCAACGCGGCAGCGGGCGCGGTGCGCCAGCTCGATCCGGCGATCGCGGCCCAGCGGCCGCTGAGCTTCTTCGCCTACGGCCTGGGCGAGGTGACGCCGCCCGAGCAGGGCGGGCCGGACTGCCCGACCCAGTTCGACTGGCTGCAGCAGTTCAGCGCCTGGGGCTTCCCGGTGGCGACGCAGACCGCACGCGCCCGTGGTGCCATCGAGCTGATCGCCTTCCACGAGACCATCGGCCGCCAGCGCGACACGCTGCCCTACGACATCGACGGCGTGGTCTACAAGGTCGACAGCCTCGCGCTGCAGCGGCAGCTAGGCTTCGTCTCGCGCGAGCCGCGCTGGGCGGTCGCCCACAAGTACCCGGCCCAGGAACAGCTCACCGAGGTGCTGGCGATCGAGATCCAGGTCGGGCGCACCGGCAAGCTCACGCCGGTGGCCAAGCTGGCGCCGGTGTTCGTCGGCGGCGTGACCGTGACCAACGCCACCTTGCACAACGAGGACGAGACCCGGCGCAAGGACGTGCGCGTGGGCGACACCGTGATCGTCCGGCGCGCCGGCGACGTGATTCCCGAGGTGGTCGGCGTGCTGCCCGAGAGCGCGGCTCGGCCCGAAGCCGAGCGCGGCCCGGTCTTCACGATGCCGCACAAGTGCCCGGTCTGCGGTTCGGACGCGCTGCGCGAGGAGGGCGAGGTCGACTATCGCTGCACCGGCGGGCTCTTCTGCAGCGCCCAGCGCAAGGAAGCGATCCTGCATTTCGCGGCCCGGCGCGCGCTCGACATCGAGGGCCTGGGCGACAAGCTGGTCGAGCAGCTGGTCGATGCCGAGCTGATCCGCACGCTGCCCGACCTCTACAAGCTGGGCTTCACGACGCTGGCCGGCCTGGACCGCATGGCCGACAAGTCGGCCAACAACATCGTCGCGGCGCTGGAGGCGTCGAAGAAGACCACGCTGCCGCGCTTCCTGTTCGGGCTCGGCATCCGGCACGTGGGCGAGAGCACGGCCAAGGACCTGGCGAAGCATTTCGGCAAGCTCGATGCCATCATGGACGCGAGCGAGGAGCAATTGCTCGAAGTCAACGACGTCGGTCCGGTGGTCGCGACCAGCCTGCGCACCTTTTTCGACCAACCGCACAACCGCGAGGTGGTCGAGCAGCTGCGCGCCTGCGGCGTCCACTGGGAAGAGAGCGAGCCCGCCGCCCGCGCGCCCAGGCCGCTGGCGGGAAAAACCTTCGTCATTACCGGTACGCTTCCTACGCTGGGTCGCGACGAGGCGAAGGACAAACTCGAAGAGGCCGGCGCCAAGGTGGCGGGCTCGGTGAGCAAGAAGACCGATTACGTGGTAGCCGGCGCCGAGGCCGGCAGCAAGCTGGACAAGGCGCGCGACCTCGGTGTGACCGTGATCGACGAAGCGCAGATGCTGGAGATCCTCGCCCAAGGACTATCCTGAGATAGTTTCGTTTTCCCGGTCAACAGGCGGGCGCGCCGGCCGTTGAATCGAAGATGACCCAGGAGGTCCGGATGAAGCGATTTCGTTCTGTGTCGGCCGCCATCGCCGTGGGGGGCGCCGCCCTGCTCGGCGGCTGCGTGGCGCCCGGTCCGTACTATGCGGGCGCCGCCTATCCCTACTACGCCGACCCGGTCGTGGTGGCGCCATCGGTCTATATCGGCGCCGCCGGCTACTACGGTTGGGGCGGCTACTACGGCGGCTACCGCTATCCGGGGTGGCCCGGCTACTACGGCCGGGCCGGCTACTACGGGCATCCGGGCTACTACGGTCGGCCCGGGTACTACGGCAGGTACTACGGACGACGCTAGGCCACCGCGATAATCGCGCATGGCCATCCGCGAAATCCTCAAGATGGGCGACCCCCGGCTGCTGCGCATCGCGCAGCCGGTCGCCGCCTTCGACACCGACGAGTTGCACCTGCTGGTGCGCGACATGTTCGAGACCATGTATTCGGTCAATGGCGCCGGGCTCGCGGCGCCGCAGATCGGGGTCGACCAGCAACTCGTGATCTTCGGCACCGACACGGTGAACCCGCGCTATCCGGATGCGCCGATCGTCCCGCGCACGGTGCTGCTGAACCCGGTCGTCACGCCGATCGGGGACGAGGAGGAAGAGGGCTGGGAGGGCTGCCTGTCGGTGCCGGGCCTGCGCGGCGTGGTGCCTCGCTTCGCGAACATCCGCTACACCGGCTTCGACCCGTACGGGGACCCGATCGATCGCACGGTGAGCGGGTTCCATGCCCGGGTCGTCCAGCACGAAGTCGACCACCTGCTGGGCAAGCTGTATCCGATGCGGGTGCGCGACTTCTCGCGCTTCGGCTTCACCGAGGTGCTGTTTCCGGGGCTCGATGCAGGCGAGGATGACTGAAGGTTGAACAATGAGACGAGGGCCGTTGCATCGATTTCGGGCGCAACACCCATCGTTCTGCGCATCGTGGCGTGCGGCGTCTTGTTCGATGCATTGATCCCCCTTTCTCCCTTCATCGTCGAATCCTTCGGCATCGGGTTCGGAGACTTTCAGCGAATCCTGTCCATGGGATTCTTGATTTTTGCCGGCACCCAGTTTCTTGCTCCGCGATTTGCCAATGCCGGGGAGCCCGAGCAGCTACTCATCCTGTTGCTGATGTTCTCCGCCAATGCGGTGGGATCCGTATCGGCGTGCACATCGCTGCGCGGCTTCGATGGTGCTGTTTCTGCCGCGATCAACACGGGGTCGACGCGAAAGAACGGAGGCGCCTGATGCGCCAACCCGAAAGGCCGGTGCATTCACCAGGATCGTGCGCAAAAAAGACGCCGTCGAGGTCCTGGCCTTCCATCTTTCAGGAAAGGCCGCCGGAAGATTTGACTGGCAGCACAGGATGGGCGCCGCATGGGGTTTCCTGGCCCTGGGAATCCTGGCACTTCTGGCTTCCGCCTACGCAGACAGCGTGTCGCTGTTTCTGGCTTTTGCCGTGATGGTCGTCGTCTTCTTCTGCATCGTGCTTCCGATTTCCGCAACCTTGGCGTTCGATGTCGCACCCGACGAGAGATTCCATGCCGCGGCCTTGTACGGCGGAATCCAGAGCCTGGGGGGCGCTTCGATCGTGTTCCTCTTGTCCGCGTTGCCGGGCTCGCCTGTCGCCGCACTGATCATTCTTGGCGTGCTGGTACTGCTGGGAATGCCGGCCCTGCAGTTCGCGCTGCATCGGCGAACCCGCAAAGCGCACGGCGGGTAGCCGCGACTTCGATGGCGCGGCGCGTCGCGCCATCGAAGTCGCTTTCAAGCTAGTTCAGTCGTCCGCCGGTGCCGCCCAGGCTGAAGCGCCCGGCGCCCAGGAAGGCCACCGCCAGCGCGGCGAACAGGAACATGCCCTGCAGTTCGAGCGCCCAGCCGCCCGACTTGCCGATGACCGTCAGGTCCTTGAGGTGGACCAGCCAGATGGCGACCAGCATGTTGATGACCGTGATCCAGGCCGCCGGACGGGTGTAGACACCGATGATCAGCAGCACCGGCGCCAGCAACTCGCCCACGTAGACCAGGTAGGCGAGGGCGCCCGGCAGGCCATGCGACGTCAGCATGCCCTCGACGAAGCCAACGCCATTGCTGAGCTTCGAGATGCCGTGAAGCAGGATCAGGATACCCAGGGCCAGACGCAGGACGAGCTTGCCGGTGTCATCGGAACGGATCATGTGAAAAACCTTTCGTTGCTAAAAACAGGGGCGATTGTGGTCGATCTCGCACCGAGTTGCCGCATCGAGGTCCTGCACGAGGCGATTTTCCGGATCGGACAGCGATGGGACGGCCGGCTCGCCGGGCCTCGGCAGCGGCAGTGACGTCGATCGGCGCCGCCGCGGCTGCATGAGGGTCGCATCGATCGTCCTGAAGGGGTTGTCGGCATCCCGAGTCAGGGCCTCCACCACCGGCAGCCAGGCGCCGCTGCTGCGCCATCGCGTATAGCGCAGGTGCACGACCCGGAAATCACCGAAGCGCGGCGGCAGGTTGCGCCACGGAATCCCGGTGCGATAGCGGTACAGCACGGCCTCGACGAACAGCCGGTTGTCTTTCGCTGTCACGCCGACATGACCGCGGCGCCCGGGCAGCAGGTTCTTGATCAACATCCATTGATGGTCTTTCAGCGCGTACATCCGTCCCCGTGTTTTGATTTCTATTTCTACGAATATAGCTGCCGGAAAACGCGCGCAATTGATGACAGTTACAAAGTGAAGTACTGAGGGTGTCGATTTTACCAATGAAGACCGCGGCAGGCTTGATCTTGATTCAATTGAATTGATGACGAGCGGATTTCTTGCGTCGATGTTACCGCTGGTTAATGAGTTCCTGTTTTATTACACCATCGAGGTTAATTGATGGTTTTATGGATTTCCAATTTTCTGCTCGCTCTATCAGAATTTTCCGCGCCGACCGGCTTCGGTTCGATGATTAGAATCCACGCCGTGCATCAATGCCGGGTGGCATTGACAATTGATTTTTAATCAAAAGATGGGGCGGCCAACGCCTCCCCTTGCACGCATTGTCAACTTCAATATGGAATTACCATGAAGAAAATCATTCTGTCGACCCTCGTTGCCAGCGCCTCGGTTTTTGCTTTTTCCGCCCATGCATCGGGCCGGATCAATTTCGACGGCGAGGTGGTGGCCCAGACCTGCAACGTGACCGTCAACGGCCAGGCCACGACCCTGATGCCGGGGACCAACGTATCGCTGCCGCACGTCACCCAGGGTGCCTTGGCCAACCTCGGCGACGTTGCTGGCGAGACGCGCTTCACCATCGGTCTCAAGGATTGCCTGGCCACCCCGGGCACGGCCGCCGCCTTCTTCGAGCAGGGCACGACCGTGGATGTCACGGGTCGGCTGAAGAACATGGCGGTCGGCGGCGCCGACAACGTGCAATTGCAACTGCTCGATGTCGACGGCAGCAATGCTCCGATCAACGTGGGTGACGCATCCCAGCGCACCAACAACGTCCACGGGACCATCTCCGGCGGCGCTGTGGATCTGCCTTACGGCGTCCGCTACTACGCGACGGGTGCCTCCACCGCCGGCCTCGTGACCAGCTCGGTCACCTACACGATCGACTACCAATAAGGTCGACCGCGCCCGCCCGCCCTGGCGCGCGGGCGCCTCGGCGCGCCCCCGCCGGCGCGCCCGTGCGAACGACTTCGAGCAGACTCAATGAAAAATCACTTTCGCACCGGCGTGCGCCGGCTCCTGGTCCTGTCCGCCTTCGCATGCGGCCTTTCGCATGCGGCCATCGTCATTACCGGCACTCGTGTCGTCTATCCGGCCGAAGAGCGCGAAGTCACGGTTAAATTGAACAATACCGGCGCATTGCCGGCGCTGGTCCAGAGCTGGATCGACGATGGCAATGAAAAAACCAGTGCCCAGGAAAAGTCGATGCCGTTCGCGCTATTGCCGCCGATATTCAGAATCGATCCGGGCAAGGGGCAGTCGGTGCGAATGACCTATACCAAGGAGCCGCTGCCGCAGGATCGGGAGTCGGTTTTCTGGCTCAATGTCCTTGAGATTCCGCCGCGGCCCGACGCCGAGGTTCGGGACAGCCGGAATATTCTGCAGATGGCATTTCGCTCGCGGATAAAGATATTCTTCCGGCCCGAGGGGCTGCCCGGCGACTCCAATGAAGCGATCGCCGGATTGCGCTGGCAATTGACTGCGAACGAGGCCGGCAACGGATACGACCTGAAGGCCGAGAACCCATCGGCCTACCACGTCAGCGTGTCCAGGGCATCCGTCGCCTTCGGCGACCGGACCTACGAAACCGAGCGTGGCATGGTCGCGCCGCACGACAGCCTGCGCTTTCCGTTGGCCGGGCTGAAATCGAAGCCCGATGCCGCACCCCGGATCCGCTTCACCGCGATCAACGACTACGGCGCCCCGGTCGACAGAGAGGTCGAACCCGCAGCCCGCGTCGAGACCCAGGCCGCCCAGCCGGACACGCCGCCCTGAGCGGCTGAATCGATTTCTGCCGGTGCCGCCTTAGGCACCGGGCCTCCCGACTTTCACGACGACCCGCCTCCAGGGGCGGGCGTGGCGCAGCTCTTTTCGGCTGCCATGCGATGGATACAGACAAAGATGCGAGCTTTTTCCCGAGGCGCCTTGCCCTCGTGGCCGTTGAGCCGCCTGAGTGCGGCGTTGATCTTCGTGTTCGGCCCGATGCCGCTGGCTCTCGCGCAGCCAGGCGCGCCCGCCACGGCCGACGGCTTGGCCGTGATCGAATTCAACGACGACTTCGCCCCTGCGGCGGCCGGTTCCAAGGCGGATTTCTCGCGCTTCGCCAAGGGCAATCCCCTGACGCCCGGCGAGTACCGGGTCGACCTGTCGGTCAACGGCAAGGGACTTGGCCGCACCGAAGTCACGGTGAAGGCGATCCGCGGGCCGGACGAGGCGCAACTGTGCGTCACGCGCGCATTGCTCGAGCGGATGTCGGTCGACTTCGAGAAGATGAGCGAGGCGGCGCTGCTCTCGCTGGCCGGGCCGGCGTGCCTGTCGATCAAGGACCTGATCCCCGATGCCACGCTGACCCTGGACACTTCCTCGCTGTCGCTCGACGCCAGCATCCCCCAGGCCCTGGTGCGCAAGACGCCGCGCGGCTATGTGGACCCTGCGGGCTGGGATGCGGGCGTGACGGCGGCCGTGCTCGGCTACTCCTTCAACCACTATCGCCAACGCACGGCCGGACAATCCTTCGACTCGTCCTACCTCGGGCTGAACCTGGGCTTCAATGCCGGCGGCTGGAACTTCCGCCACAACGGCAGCATGTCCTGGCGAGCGCAGGGCGGCTCGACCTACCAGACGCAGAACACCTACGTGCAGCGTGACCTCGGCGCGCTGCGTGGCCGGCTCACGATCGGCGAGGCCAACACCAGCGGCGAGATCTTCGATACCGTGCCCTTCCTCGGCGCGCAGGCGGCCTCGGACGACCGGATGCTGCCCGATTCGCAGCGCGGCTATGCACCGGTCGTGCGCGGGATCGCCACCACCCAGGCGCGGGTCACCATCCGGCAGAGCGGGGTGGTCATCTACGACACGCCGGTGGCCCCTGGTCCCTTCGAAATCAATGACCTCAATCCGGCCGGCTACGGCGGGGACCTCGAGGTGACGGTGACCGAATCCGACGGCCGCCAGCGCATTTTTTCAGTGCCCTATGTGTCGGTGCCGCGCTTGCTGCGTCCGGGCACCACGCGGTTCAGCCTGACCGGCGGCCGCTTGCGCAATGCCGCCCTGATGGATCAGCCGGGTTTCCTGCAGGGCACGCTGCAGCGGGGCTTCAGCGACCGCCTGACCGGCTACGGCGGCATCCAGGTGAGCGAGCATTACGGCGCAGCGTTGGCGGGGCTGGCCGCGGCAACGCCGGTGGGGGCGCTGTCGGCCGACCTGACCGCAGCCAGCTCGGAGATCGGCGAGGCGCGCCGGTCGGGCCAAAGCCTGCGGCTGGGCTACAGCAAGTTCCTGGAGCAGTTCGCCAGCAGCGTCTCGGTGTCGGCGGCCCGCTTCTCGACCGACGGTTTCTTCGGTTTCAGCGATGCGGCGCTGGCCGCTGACGCGGTTCGACGGGGGCTGGCGTTCGACTCGATCTGGCGGCCGCGCAATCGGCTGTCGCTCAGTTTCAGCCAGGCGCTGGGAGAACGCGGCGGGCAGCTCTCCCTCAGCGGCTACGTCCAGGACTACTGGAACCGGGGTCAGCGCGACATGCAATACCAGTTCAGCTACAGCAACAGCTTCGGCTCGATCAGCTACGCCCTGTCGATCAATCGATCGCGGGATGCTGTCGGCCGGATGGCGAACGTGTTCATGGCGAGTCTTTCGATCCCTCTCGGCAAGGCCGACAGGCCGCCGATCAACGCCATGCTCAACCTCAGCCGCAATGCCGACGGCGCGACCGCCAGCCAGGCAACCCTGAGCGGGGTGGCCGGCCCCGGCAACGCGCTGTCCTGGGGCGTGGCGGCCGGACAGGCGGAGCAGCAGGGCGCCAACGGTTCCCTCAACGGCCAGTACCGCAGCCCCTACGCGAACCTTCAGGCGTTCTACGGGCAAGGCCGGGACTACACCAGCGGTTCGCTGGGCGTCAGCGGCTCGGCGGTGCTTCATGCCGGGGGGCTCACGCTGTCGCCGTACATCGGCGAGACGATCGGACTGGTCGAGGCACCGGGCGCAGGCGGGGCACGAATCGAGAGCTATCCGGGCGTGGTCCTCGATGGCCAGGGCTTCGGCATCGTCCCTTACATGACGCCCTACCGGTTGAACGAAGTCGCGATCGATCCCAAGGGCATCTCCACCGACGTGGAACTGCAGGCCTCGAGCCAGCAGGTGGCACCGCGCGCCGGCGCGGTCGTGAGGCTGCAATACAAGACGGTCACCGGTCGCGCGCTGCTGGTCGACAGCCGCCTGCCGGATGGCGGCCCGCTGCCGTTCGGCGCCGAAGTCAGGGACGCCAACGGCGACAACGTCGGGACAGTCGGGCAGGGCGGTCGCATCTTTGCGCGCATGCCCGAGACCAATCGACTGCTGACGGTGCGATGGGGCGATCAGGATTCGCTCCAGTGCAGCATCGATTTGTCGGCCTTGCCGGACCGCGTGTCGGGCACCAGCGCGAGCCTCGAGCACTTCGACGGACCCTGCGCAGCCGCTGCGCCGTCCGCGGCGCCCGAAACCACGGGCGCCGTCGAATGAAACAACCTGGAGCACGCATGCAAGCATTTCCAAGGCAGGCCCACGAGGCGGCCGGCCGATTCGGCGCCGCACTGGCGCTGCTGGCCCTCTCGACGGCGGCGAGTGCCGCGATCCGCTGCGACTATGGCTTGGACAACGCCTATGGTCCGGCACCCGCCTCGCTCACCCAGTCGCTGGTGGTCCAGGCCCTGACGATCGGGCCCGACGTGCCGGACGGCACGATCATCTACCAGCAGCTCACCGACCTGCAGCCGTTCAGCATCCACTGCAGCGGCGGCATCGGAAGCGTCGACTTGAAGTCGAACTACGGCGCCAATCCGCGGCCGCTGGCCTCGTGGAACACCGGACCCCATGCGGGCCAGGTCTACGAGTCCGGATTGCGGGGCGTCGGGGTCTTCATCGAGGATCTGTCGTCCAATGCCGCGTTGCCTGTCGTGAGGAACCTGCCGATCGCCTCGGACCCTGCCGCCGTCGGCGGCAAGCAGGCCCAGTTGCGCCTGAACCTGATCAAGATCGGGCCGGTGTCGCCCGGTGTGGTCAGCGGCAGCCAGCTTCCCGGCGCCGAGGTGTCGATCGCACAGCTGCCGCTGCTGCGGCTGCAGTTCGTCGGCGGCCTCCAGATCGTCTCGCAGACCTGCACTACCCCTGACGTGAACGTCTCGATGGGGACCTACCGAAGCGGTGAGTTCTCGGGCCCCGGCAGCACCACGGCGTGGAAGCGTTTCGAGATCCGCCTGGAGAACTGCCCGGCTTTCTACGGCGCGTCGGTGTCGGCGACCAACACCCACACGGGCGGGAGCGGATGGCAGTTCTCGGGGGTGACGCAAAGCAATCAGATCGGCTACAGCCTGTCCGGCACGACGCGCATGATCGGTCCGCCCAGCCAGGGAGTCGTCGCCCTGAGCCCGGCCCGGCGCGGCGGGATGGCGGCAGGCGGCGTCGGGCTGCAACTCGGGCGGCCCGACGGTGCGCCGCATGGCTTCGATACGGTCTATCCGTCGGGCATCGACCCGCATTCGGAGCCCGGCGCCAGCTATGCGATCCCGCTGGCCGCGCGCTATGTGCAGACCGACCCGGTCATGACGCCGGGCGAGGCCAACGGCGCGGTCATCTTCACGATCGACTACCAGTAGGGCGTCAGTCGTAGGTCGTGATCACCACGGCGAGCGCGGAGGGGCCGGTTGGCGGCGCCAGCGTCAGGCTGCCGCCCTGGTCGCCCATGCGGCAGCTGGGGCCGGATGCCAGTTGCATCCCGGCGCCGCAGCGGATCGCAACGGGTTCGCGGTCCGGCCGTTCGATACGCACCACGGCGCTCCTGGGTTCGGATGGCGAGGCGACGAACCGCAGCTCGGTCCCGCGGACCGTCGGGTCGTCGCCGTCGCCGCCGGAGGCGGCGGGTGAAACGACGACGCCGTACGACGACGGAACGATCGCGCCGGTGAAGGCGATCGAACCGCCCGCCGCGCTGGCGGCCGTGGCGAAGAGACAGGCGGCAATGACCGGGACGATGGCCATGCGCGAGGAAGCGCCGGTGCGCTGCTGCATATCTACCTCCTTGAGCTCGTAGTGGTTTCAAATATATTGCAAATGTTTCTATCAGACACATGCCGAAGCAACGAATCTTGACCACCGACAAGCCGCCGCCAGTTGATGCCCACCCCACGTAAACTGCCGGCCTGCCGTCATTTCGAAGAAAAGAAGACCACCGCATGAATTCACGCATCCGCCCGGCGTTCGCCGCTGTCGCCGCTACCTTGGCCTTCGCGGCCGCGCCGGCTTTCGCCGGCAAGACGCTCGACGCCGTCAAGCAGCGCGGCACCGTCAAGTGCGGCGTGACCAACGGGGTGGCCGGCTTCTCGGCGCCCGACACCCAGGGCAACTGGTCCGGGCTCGATGTCGACACCTGCCGCGCGATCGCCGCGGCCGTGCTCGGCGACGGCAAGAAGGTCGAGTTCGTGCCGCTCAATTCGCAGCAGCGCTTCTCGGCCCTGCAGGCCGGCGAGATCGACATCCTGGCGCGCAACACCACCTGGACGCTGACCCGCGACGCATCGCTCGGCTTCCACTTCACGACCATCACCTATTACGACGGCCAGGGTTTCCTGGTGCCCAAGAAGCTCAAGGTGACGAGCGCCAAGCAGCTCAAGAACGCCACCATCTGCACCCAGGCCGGCACCACCAACGAGAAGAACGTCGCCGACTGGTTCAAGGCCCAGAACATCCCGGTCAAGACGGTCGTGTTCGAGAGCTTCGAGGCTTCGTTCAAGGCCTTCTTCGCCGGCCGCTGCCAGGCATTCACGACCGACACCTCGGCGCTCGCGGGCCTGCGCAACAAGGAAGCGCCGAACCCCGACGACTACGTGATCCTGCCCGAGCTGATCTCCAAGGAGCCGCTGGCGCCGCTGGTGCGCCGCGGCGACGACGAATGGTTCGCGATCGCCAAGTGGGTGCCCAACGCGCTGATCGAAGCCGAGGAGTTCGGCATCACCCAGGCCAACATCGACGAGCTCAAGGGCTCCAGCAAGGACCCGGCGCAGCAGCGCCTGGTCGGCAGCGGCGACGACCTCGGCAAGCTGCTGGGCCTCGACAAGGACTGGTCCTACCGCGCGATCAAGGCGGTCGGCAACTACGGCGAGATGTTCGAGCGCAACGTCGGCCCGAAATCGGTGCTCAAGCTGCCGCGCGGCTCGAACAACCTCTGGAACAAGGGTGGACTGATGTACGGATTGCCGGTGCGATGAGCCGGCGCCGGGCCGTCTGGCTCGCCTGGGCCCTGCAGGCCCTGCTGATCGCGGCGATCGCGTCCGGCGTCTTCTGGCTGGTTCAGCATGCGCTCGAGGTGCTGCGCAGCCGCGGCGTGCAGTCGGGCTTCGACTTCCTGCTGCAGCCGGCGGGGTTCGAGATCTCCGAGGGCTGGCTCGATTTCGATGCCGGCCAGCCGTTCTGGCGCGCCTTCCTGGCCGGCTTGATCAACACGGTGCGCGCCGCCGTGCCGGCCGCGCTGATCGCGGTCGTGCTCGGCACGCTGATCGGCATCGGCCGGCTGGCGCCGCACGTGCTGGTGCGTGGGCTCTGCGGCGCCTATGTGGAGACGATCCGCAACGTGCCGCTGCTGGTGCAGCTGCTGATGCTGTACTTCGCGCTCACCCAGTTGCTGCCTGATTCGACCGAGCCGCTCGAACTGCTGCCGGATGTCTGGCTGAGCAAGGGCGGGCTGTCGCTGCCCTGGCCGGTGCGGGAGGAGGGCGCGTGGTGGCCCAGCCACTTCGAATGGCCCGAGCGCGGCAGCTTCAATGTCAGCGGCGGCGCGGCGCTGAGTCCCGAATACCTGGCGGTCGTGACCGCGCTGGCGCTCTACACCGCCTCCTTCGTCGCCGAGATCGTGCGCGCCGGCATCGGCTCGGTCGCGCAGGGCCAGAAGCTGGCCGCCCAGGCCTTGGGCCTGACCGGGTGGCAGCAGCTGCGCATCGTGGTGCTGCCGCAGGCGCTGCGCGTGATCGTGCCGGCCCTCACCAATCAGCTGCTGAGCCTGACCAAGAACTCCTCGCTCGCGGTGGCGGTCGGCTATCCGGAGCTGGTCTCGATCGCCAACACCTCGCTCAACTCGACCGGCCGCGCCTTCGAGTGCATCGCGGTGATCATGGCGGTGTACCTCGGACTCTCGCTGCTGATCTCCTGGGCCATGAACCGCTACAACGCGCGCGTCGCGCTGCGGGGCTGGCGATGAGCGTCGTTGTGCGGGCGCCGATCGCATGGCGCAAGGAACTGTGGGGCTCGCCGTTGCGCGCGGCCTTCACGCTGGCGCTGCTGCTGCTGTTCGCCTGGGCGGGGTTCCACGCGTTCGAATGGGCGGTGCTGCAGGCCGTGTTCCGTCCGGATGCGCCGGCTTGCCGGGCCGTGCCCCATGGCGCCTGCTGGGGCGTCATCGCCGAGAAGTGGCGACCGATCCTGTTCGGGCGCTATCCCTACGAGGACCAGTGGCGGCCGGCGGTCGCCGTCACGCTGCTGTCGCTGACCACGCTGCTGAGCGCCTGGCCGCGCAGCTGGCGCTGGTGGCTGCTGCCGCTCTGGCTGGTTTCGCTGGCCGCGTTCCTGGTGCTGATGCGCGGCGGTGTCGCGGGACTGGCGGCGGTGGCGACGAATCGCTGGGGCGGCCTGCCGCTCACCATCGGGCTGGCGGTCGTCGGCCTGGCGCTGGCCTTTCCGCTGGCACTGGTGCTCGCGCTGGGCCGGCGCTCGGAGTGGCCGCTGATCCGCACCCTGTGCGCCACCTACATCGAACTGGTGCGCGGCGTCCCGTTGATCTCGGTGCTCTTCATGGCTTCGTTCCTGCTGCCGCTGCTGTGGCCTGCCGGTTGGCAGCCCGACGTGCTGGTGCGGGTGCTCGCCGGCCTGTCGCTGTTCGTCGCCGCCTACCTGGCCGAGATCATCCGCGGCGGACTGCAGGCGGTACCGCGCGGCCAGGTCGACGCCGCGATGGCGCTCGGCTTCGGCCGCTGGCCGGTGCAGCGCGACATCGTGCTGCCGCAGGCGCTGCGGCTGGTGGTGCCGGCCCTGACCAACAACGTGGTCGGCACCTTGAAGGACACCTCGCTGGTCACCGTGGTGGGCCTGTTCGAGCTGACCGGCGCGCTCGGCCTGGCGCTGGGCGGCGACCCGACCTGGCGGCCGTTCTACCTCGAGGGCTACCTGTTCATCGCCGCCGTGTACTGGGTGCTGTGCTTCGGGCTGTCGCGCTACAGCGGCTGGCTGGAAAGGCGGCTGTCGAGCGGGCCTTGAGCGGTCTCGTCGACAACTTCGGGAATTGCATTTGTGTGTCATTTGTACTAACATGGCGTACGTTTTCGACGGAGATTGCGATGACCACTGCCGCTCGCTCTTCCAGGCTGGGGCTGCGTGCCACCCCGCAGCAGGAGACCGTACTGCGTCGCGCCGCTGAGGTCAGCAACAAGTCGATGACCGAATTCATCCTCGACAGCGCCTACCAGGCGGCCGAACGAACCCTGCTCGACCAGCGCCTGTTCCTGGCGACGAGCAGTCAATCGCAGGCATTGCTGTCGATGCTGGATCGGCCCGAACAGGACAACCCCGGCCTGAAGGACCTGTTCTCGCGAAGCGCTCCCTGGGACACCTGATGGCATTCGGTGCCCCGCAGGCGCTGGATGCGAGCCATCGCCTGGAAGCGTTCGATTGCGGCAAGCCGTCGCTCGATGACTGGTTGGTACGGCATGCGCGCCAAGCGCAGGCCAGTGGTTCGGCCAAGACCTTCGTGGTTGCGCAGGGCGCGCGGATCGCCGGCTACTTCAGCCTGACGGTGGGACAGATCGACACGCTGGATGCGCCTGATCGGGTACGCAAGGGCATGGGGGCCTTCCCCATTCCGGTGATCATCCTGGCCAGGCTGGCAGTGAGTTCGTCTGATCAAGGTCGGGGCATTGGCGTCGGCATGCTCCAGGACGCCATCCGACGCACGCTCCTCATCGCCGATCAGGCCGGCGTCCGCGCCATGTTGACCCACCCCATTGACGAAGAGGCCGAGCGCTTCCATCTTCGATTCGGCTTCGAGCCGTCGCCCGTTCGTGAGCAGCAGTTGCTGCTGCTTCTCAAAGATGCACGCCGGATACTGAATGCCGATCGGATCTGAGTTCAGGCCTTGCGGATCGTCAACTCGGCGAAACCGGTCGCAGGGTCGAGCTCGCGGGTGAACTGCCAGCCCGGCAGCCATGCCACCAGCAGCTCGGCGGTCGTGCGTACCACGCAGCCCGGTGCCACGTGGCCCCCGCGCACCCGGCCCTCGGCATCGGACACGCTCATGTGCAGGTGCGAGCCGGCGGGCGACAGGGTGCCCGCCAGCGTCAGGATCTCCAGGTCGCCGACCAGGGTCGCGGGTGTCTCGATGCCGGCGTAGCGCAGGTGTGCGGCGCCCAGGCTGCCGATCCCCGAGAGCACGAACGCGGCCGCGCAGCCCCGCGCGGCCAGCGCCGCATCGAGGGCGCCGCGCAGGTCGTCGCCGGGGTGCAGGCGCAGCGGCGTCGCTTCCACCTCCGGGTCCTCAGGCCGCCAGCGCCTCGAGCAGCTCGGTCTCGATCGCCAGCTGGGCCCGCTGGCCCTGGAGCTCCGGGCCGCTGATCAGGAAGGTGTCCTCGACCCGCTCGCCCAGGGTCGTGACCTTCGCCAGCTGCAGGTTCAGGTGGTGGCGCGCCAGCACGCGGGCGACCGAATAGAGCAGTCCGGCGCGATCGCTGGCCGAGATGCTGAGCAGCCAGCGCTGCGCCTTCTCGTCGGGCAGCAGGCTGACGCGCGGCTTGATCGGGAAGCTGCGCACCCGGCGCGAGACCCGGCCCTTGCTCGGCGCCGGCAGCGGGCCGGCCTCCCTGAGCGTCTTCGCCAGGCCGGTCTCGACCATGCTGATCAGGTCGCGGTAGTGCTCCGGGATGAAGGTGGTCACGACCTGGAAGGTGTCGAGCGCGAAGCCGTTGCTCGCCGTGTGCACCTTGGCGTCCAGGATGCTGAAGGACGACTGGTCGAAGTAGCCGCAGATGCGCACGAACAGGTCGGCTTGGTCGGGCGTATAGACCACCACCTGCAGGCCTTCGCCGACCGGCGACAGCCGGGCCCGCACGATCGGCGGCGTGTGCGGATCGATCGGCACGCCGGCATGCGGCACGTGGCGCGACAGCTGCTTGGCGTGCCAGGCGATCTCGTTGGCGTCGTGGCGCATGAAGTAGCCGACATCGAGCGTCTCCCAGAGCGCCTTGTGCGCATGCAAGGGCTCGGCGTAGAGCGCCAGCTGCACCAGCGCCTCGCGCTTGCGGGCCTCGATCTCGGCGCCGGGGTCGGGCATGCGGCCGCCCAGCACGCGCGAACTCAGCCGGTAGAGGTCCTCGAGCAGCTTGCCCTTCCAGGCGTTCCAGACCCTCGGCGAGGTGCCGCGGATGTCGGCGATCGTCAGCAGGTACAGCGCCGTCAGGTAGCGCTCGTTGCCGACGCGCTTGGTGAAGGCGCCGATGACCCCGGGGTCGCTCAGGTCCTGCTTCTGCGCCACCTGGCTCATCACCAGGTGCTCGGAGACCAGGAATTCGATCAGCCTGGCGTCTTCGCGCGGGATCTCGTGCTGGCGGCAGAAGCGCCGCACGTCGCGCGCGCCCAGGGTCGAATGGTCGCCGCCGCGGCCCTTGGCGATGTCATGGAACAGCGCCGCGATGTAGAGGATCCAGGGCTTGTCCCAACCGGCCGCGAGCTGCGAGCAGAAGGGGTACTCGTGCGCGTGCTCGGCGATGAAGAACCGGCGCACGTTGCGCAGCACCATCAGGATGTGCTGGTCGACCGTATAGACATGGAACAGGTCGTGCTGCATCTGGCCGACGATGCTGCGGAACACCCGCAGGTAGCGCCCCAGGACCGAGGTCTGGTTCATCAGCCTGAGCGCGTGCGTGATGCCGCGCGGCTCCAGCAGCATCCGCATGAAGGTCGCGTGGTTGACGGGGTCGTTGCGGAACTTGCTGTCCATCACGTGGCGCGCGTTGTAGAGCGCCCGCAGCGTGCGCGCCGACAGGCCGTTGACGCCGATGGTCTTCTGGTAGAGCAGGAAGGTCTCGAGGATCGCGTGCGGATCCTTCAGGTAGAGGTCGTCGCTGGCGACCTCGATCAGGCCGCCCTTCTCGAAGAAGCGCTCGTTGATCGGCGTCGGCTGGTCGGCCTGCGGCTGCAGCTTCTCGGCGATGTTGAGCAGCAGGATCTGGTTGAGCTGGGTGACCGCCTTGGCGGCCCAGTAGTAGCGCCGCATCAGCGCCTCGCTGGCCTTGCGCTGCGACTCGCCGACATAGCCGAAGGTGGCGGCCACCGCGGTCTGGAGGTCGAACACCAGCCGGTCCTCGCGCCGGTTGGCGGTGACGTGCAGGCGGGCGCGGATCAGGCTCAGCAGCGCCTCGTTGCGCTTGATCTGCTGGATCTCGAACGCGGTCGCCAGGCCGTTCCTGGCGAGGTCGTCCCAGCGGTTGCCGAAGCCCGCGGCCTTGGTCATCCACAGGATGGTCTGGAGGTCGCGCAGGCCGCCCGGCGACTCCTTGCAGTTGGGTTCGAGCGCGTAGGGCGTGTTGTCGAACTTCTGGTGGCGGTGCCGCATCTCCTGCGACTTGGCGGCGAAGAAGGCCTGCGGGTCGATGGCGGCGAAGAAGTTCTTGCGGAAGCTCGCGTAGAGCTTCTTGTCGCCGATCACCAGGCGCGATTCGAGCAGCGAGGTCTGGACCGTGACGTCCTTGGCGGCTTCGTCCAGGCATTCGGAGACGGTGCGCACGCTGGAGCCGATCTCGAGCCCGGCATCCCAGCACTGGCCGATGAAGGCCTCGAGCCGTGCCGGCTCGACCCCGCTGTCCTCGCCCTCGGGCAGCAGCAGCAGCACATCGACGTCGGAGTAGGGAAACAGCTCGCCGCGCCCGAAGCCGCCCACCGCCACCAGCGCCAGCCGGTGGCCGAAGCCGGCGTCGGCCCACAGCGCGCCGAGCGTCTCGTCGGCCAGCGCCGCCAGCTGCCGCAGCACGGTGTGCACGCTGCGCGTCGGCGCCCGCGCGCTGCGCAGCTGGTCGAAGAGCGCCAGCTTGTGCGTGCGATAGGCGTCGCGCAGCGAGGCAATGTCGACCATGGGCGCCAGGAGCAGCCGGCGCGGTTTCAAGCCGCGGCGCTGACGAAGGCCGGCACGGGTGGGCTGCCGGCCGACAGCGTCAGCACCTCGTAGCCGGTCTCGGTGACCAGCACCGTGTGTTCCCACTGCGCCGACAGCGAGTGGTCGCGGGTGACGATGGTCCAGCCGTCGTATTGGCCACCCTTGGCGTCTTCCTTGATCTCGCGCTTGCCGGCGTTGATCATCGGTTCGATCGTGAAGGTCATGCCCGGCTTGAGCTCCTCGAGCGTGCCTGGCCGGCCGTAGTGCAGCACCTGCGGCTCCTCGTGGAAGCCCCGGCCGATGCCGTGGCCGCAGAATTCGCGCACCACCGAGAAGCCGTTGCTTTCGGCGAAACGCTGGATGGCGAAGCCGATGTCGCCCAGATGGGCGCCCGGCTTGACCTTGACGATGCCGTGCCACATGGCGTCGTAGGTGAAGGCGCACAGCCGCTTGGCCGCGATCGAGGCATCGCCGACCACGAACATCCGGCTGGTGTCGCCGTGCCAGCCGTCCTTGATGACCGTGATGTCGCAATTGATGATGTCGCCCTTCTTGAGCGGCTTGTCGTTCGGGATGCCGTGGCAGACCACGTGGTTGACCGAGGTGCAGATCGACTTGGGGTAGGGCGTGCTGCTGGCGCCCATGTAGTTCAGGGGCGCCGGAATGGCGCCCTGGACCTGCGTGATGTAGTCGTGGGCGAGCTTGTCGATCTGGTTGGTGGTCACGCCGGGGACGATGTGGGGGGTGATGTAGTCCAGCACCTCGGAGGCGAGGCGGCACGCCACGCGCATGCCGGCCACGCCCTCGGCGTCTTTGTAGGTAATGCTCATGGCCGGAATTATCCCATCCGAGCCGTTAAAATTCAGGGTTAGCGCGGATGGCCCCAGTCAGCGGCCGCCGCCTCATTCTCATGAATCCCAACGCGGCCCCTGCGGCCGACCCGAACGTGACGCTGCCCGTGAACCCGTCTTCCCCCCGTGCTGTCCATGCCGCCCCCGTGGTGAGCTTCTTCGAGGGCGGCAGCGCCCTCAGCGATTTCCGGGCCCGGCAGCTGCTGCCCCGCCTGCAGGCGGTCGAGCCGCGCATCGAGGGCCTCAGCGCGCGCTTCGTCCACCTGGTGGTCACCGACGACCCCCTCGACCAGGCCGCGAAAGAGCGATTTGCCGCCCTGCTGGGCTATGGCGAGCCCTTCGTGGCGCCGGCCAAGGCCGGGTCGACGGTGGTGGTCACGCCCCGGCTGGGCACGGTGTCGCCCTGGGCCTCCAAGGCCACCGACATCGCCCACAACTGCGGCCTGGCGCTGCGCCGGGTCGAGCGGGTGACGCAATACCACCTGGTGCTCAAGGCGCCCCTGCTCGGCAAGGCGCCGGTGCTCGAAGGCGACAAGCTGGCCGCGGTGGCCGACCTGCTGCACGACCGCATGACCGAATCGGTGCTGGCCCGGATCGAGCAGGCCGCCGAGCTGTTCGCCGAACTGCCGCCGCAGCCGATGGCGCAGGTCGACGTCCAGGGCGGCGGACGGGCGGCGCTGGTCGAGGCCAACAGCCGCTTCGGCCTGGCCCTGGCCGAGGACGAGATCGACTACCTGGTCGATGCCTTCACCCGCCTGGGCCGCAACCCGAGCGACGTCGAGCTGATGATGTTCGCCCAGGCCAACAGCGAGCACTGCCGCCACAAGATCTTCAACGCCGACTTCGTGATCGACGGCGCGGCGCAGCCGAAGAGCCTGTTCTCGATGATCCGCAACACCGAGCGCCTGAGCCCGCAGCACACGGTGATCGCCTATGCCGACAACGCCTCGGTCATGGAGGGCACGCAGATCGAGCGCTTCGTGGCGGCCTCCGAATCCGGCGGCTACCGCAAGCAGGAGGCGCTGAGCCACGTGCTCATGAAGGTCGAGACCCACAACCATCCGACCGCGATCTCGCCGTTCCCGGGCGCCTCCACCGGCGCCGGCGGCGAGATCCGCGACGAGGGCGCCACCGGGCGCGGCTCCAAGCCGAAGGCCGGCCTGACCGGCTTCACGGTGTCGAAGCTCTGGCCCGCCGAGGGCAGCTACGGCAAGCCTGGCCACATCGCGAGCCCGCTGCAGATCATGACCGAGGGCCCGCTGGGCGGCGCCGCCTTCAACAACGAGTTCGGCCGGCCCAACCTGCTGGGCTACTTCCGCGAGTACGAACAGGCGATCGAAAGCGACCGGGACACGGTGCAGCGCGGCTACCACAAGCCGATCATGATCGCCGGCGGCCTCGGCAGCATCGATGCCGGCCAGACCAAGAAGATCCAGTTCCCCGCCGGCGCGCTGCTGATCCAGCTCGGCGGGCCGGGCATGCGCATCGGCATGGGCGGCAGCGCCGCCAGCTCGATGGCGACCGGCGCCAATGCGGCCGAACTCGACTTCGACTCGGTCCAGCGCGGCAACCCGGAAATCGAGCGCCGGGCGCAGGAAGTCATCAACCATTGCTGGCAGCAGGGCGAGGCCAACCCGATCCTCGCGATCCACGATGTCGGCGCCGGTGGCTTGAGCAACGCCTTCCCCGAGCTGACCAACGACGCCGGCCGCGGTGCGCGCTTCGACCTGCGGGCGGTGCCGCTCGAGGAGTCGGGCATGGCGCCCAAGGAGATCTGGTGCAACGAGAGCCAGGAGCGCTACGTGCTGGCGATCGCGCCGGAGTCGCTGGCGCAGTTCCGCGCCTTCTGCGAGCGCGAGCGCTGCCCGTTCTCGGTGGTCGGCGTGGCGACCGAGGAGCGCCAGCTGCTGGTGGCCGATGAAGGCGCCGAGGCGCAGCCGGTCGACATGCCGATGGACGTGCTGCTGGGAAAGCCGCCGAAGATGCTGCGCGACGTCCAGACCGTGGCGCGCAGCTTCAAGCCGCTCGATCTTACCGGCGTCGACCTGCAGCAGGCCGCCATCGAGGTGCTGGCGCACCCGACCGTGGCCTCGAAGCGCTTCCTGATCACCATCGGCGACCGCACCGTCGGCGGCCTGAGCCACCGCGACCAGATGGTCGGCCCGTGGCAGGTGCCGGTGGCCGATTGCGCCGTCACGCTGGCGGATTACCGCGGCTTCGCGGGCGAGGCGATGAGCATGGGCGAGCGCACGCCGCTGGCCGCGCTCGACGCCCCGGCCTCGGGCCGGATGGCGGTGGCCGAGGCCATCACCAACCTGCTGGCGGCGCCGATCGAGCTGTCGCGGGTCAAGCTGTCGGCCAACTGGATGGCAGCCTGCGGCGAACCGGGCGAGGATGCGGCGCTGTACGAGACCGTGAAGGCCGTCGGCCTCGAGCTCTGCCCGGCGCTCGGCATCTCGATCCCGGTGGGCAAGGATTCGCTGTCGATGCGCACCCAGTGGCAGGACGGCGGCGAGGCGAAGAAGGTCACGTCGCCCGTGAGCCTGATCGTCACCGCCTTCGCCACCCTGGCCGACGTGCGCGGCACGCTGACGCCGCAGCTCGACGCCGACGAGCCCGACAGCACGCTGGTGCTGGTCGACCTGGGCCGCGGCAAGCAGCGCATGGCCGGCAGCATCCTGGCGCAGACGCTGGGCCAGAGCGGCGACACGGTGCCCGACCTCGACGATCCGCAAGACCTCGTGAAACTGGTGGCCGCGGTCAACGCGCTGCGCGCCGAGGGCAAGATCCTCGCGCTGCACGACCGCAGCGACGGCGGCCTGTTCGCGGCCGCCTGCGAGATGGCCTTCGCCGGCCATGTCGGCGTGGCGCTCAACGTCGACCTGCTGGTCACCGAGGGCGACGGCATCAGCGACAGCCGCGCCGAATACGGCGACGCCAAGAACTGGGCCGGCCAGGTCAGCGCGCGGCGCGAAGAGCTCACGCTCAAGGCGCTCTTCAACGAAGAACTCGGCCTGCTGCTGCAGGTGCGCACTTCCGAGCGCAACGAGGTCATGCAGACCCTGCGCGCGCACGGGCTCAGCGCCCACAGCCACTTCGTCGGCAAGACCCGGCCGGCCAGTTCGCCGATGGACGCGGGCAAGGGCAAGGTCGAGATCTGGCGCGACGCCAAGGCGGTCTTCAGCGCCGGCCTCAGCGACCTGCACCAGGTCTGGGATTCGGTCAGCTGGAAGATCTGCCGCGAACGCGACAACCCCGACTGCGCCGATGCCGAGCACGCCGCCGCCGGCGACCCGCAGGACCCGGGCGCCCGCGTGCTGCTGGCGCCGGGCGCGACCGACGATGTGGCTGCGCCATTCCTCAATCTGGCCCGCCCCAAGGTCGCGATCCTGCGCGAGCAGGGCGTCAACTCGCACGTCGAGATGGCCTACGCCTTCACCGAGGCCGGCTTCGAGGCCTTCGACGTCCACATGACCGACCTGCAGACGGGCAGGGCGGACCTGGCCGACTTCAAGGGCGTGGTCGCCTGCGGCGGTTTCAGCTACGGCGACACGCTGGGCGCCGGCATCGGCTGGGCCCGCAGCATCACCTTCAACCCCAGGCTGGCCGAGCAGTTCAAGGGCTTCTTCGGCCGCGCCGACACCTTCGGCCTGGGCGTGTGCAACGGCTGCCAGATGTTCGCCGAACTGGCCGACATCATCCCGGGCGCCGAGGCCTGGCCGCGCTTCACGACCAACCAGAGCGAGCGCTTCGAGGCTCGCCTGTCGATGGTCGAGGTGCTCGAGTCGCCCAGCCTGTTCTTCGCCGGCATGGCCGGCAGCCGCATGCCGATCGCAGTCGCGCACGGCGAGGGCTACGCCAACTTCAAGCACCGCGGCGACCCGGCCCGGGCGATCGCGGCGATGCGCTTCGTCGACAACCACGGCCAGGCGACCGAGCGCTATCCCTTCAACCCGAACGGCAGCGCCGGCGGCCTGACTTCGGTGACCACCGCCGACGGCCGCTTCACCGCGCTGATGCCGCATCCGGAACGCGTTTTCCGCAACATCCAGATGAGCTGGACCTCGGGCGACCGCAGCGAGCTCAGCCCCTGGATGCGGATCTGGCGCAACGCCCGCAAGTGGGTGGGCTGAGCCCCGTGCGGCGACGTTCGGTGCTCGGCGCAAGCGCCGTGATGGGCGGCGCGCTGCTCGGAAAGATGCCCCTGTCCGGCGCGGCCGAAGCCTTCGGCGCGCTGAAGAAATCGCCGCGCATGCCGCTGCTCTTCGTCGGCCACGGCAGCCCGATGAACGCCATCGGCGACAACGCCTATCGAAGGAGCTGGCAGGCGCTCGGCGCCGAGTTCGGCGCCCGCTACCCGAAGCCGCAGCTGATCCTGTGCGTCTCGGCGCACTGGCTGACACGCGGCGGCTGGTTCCTTACGGGCATGGCCAGGCCCAAGACCATTCATGATTTCGGCGGCTTTCCGCAGGCGCTGTTCGACCAGCAGTACCCCGCGCCCGGCGCACCCGAAGCGGCCGCGCAGATCGCACGGGGCGTGCGCCAGCCGCTCGGCGGCGCCGCGCTGGGCATGGACGAGGCCGAGTGGGGCTTCGACCACGGCACCTGGTCGGTGCTCAAGCCGATGTTCCCGCGCGCCGACATCCCCGTGGTGCAGCTCAGCATGGACTACAGCCGCCCGCCGGCCCAGCACTACCAGCTCGGCCAGCAATTGCGGGCACTGCGCGAGCGTGGCGTGCTGATCGTCGGCAGCGGCAACATCGTGCACAACCTGCGCGCCACGCGCCGCGACGCCAGGCCGGGCCAGGCCTACGACTGGGCGATCGAGTTCGACCGCATCGTCGGAGAGCAGATCAAGAACGGCGAGCTCGCCGCGCTGCCGGACTTCAAGAGCCTCGGCCCGATCGCGGCGCAGGCCCATCCCACGCACGATCACTACCTGCCGCTGCTCTATGCCGCCGGTGCGGTCGATGGCAAGGAAGCGCCGCGCTTCTTCAACACCGACTTCCAGTCGGCATCGATCTCGATGCGTTCGGTGGTCTGGGGCTGAAAGCAAAAAGGGCCGGCGAAAGCCCGGCCCTTTTGGGGAATACGGCGGAACCGGCCTCGCCGGGCCCGCAGCAATTACTCGACCTTGGCCTTCGCCCGCAGGTCTTCCTGGTACTTCTGCAGCCGCTGCTGCTGCAGTTGCTGCACGACCTGCGGCTTGACCTCTTCGAGCTTGGGCAGCTGCGCTTGGCGGATGTCGTCGACGCGGATGATGTGGTAGCCGAACTGCGACTTGACCGGTGCCGCCGTGGTCTCGCCCTTCTTGAGCTTGATCATGGCTTCCGAGAATTCGGGCACGAAGCTCGCGGGCGCGGCCCAGTCGAGGTCGCCGCCATTGGCGCCCGAACCCGGGTCCTTGCTCTGCTTCTTGGCGATGTCCTCGAACTTGGCGCCCTTCTTGAGGTCGGCCAGGATCTTGTTGGCCTGGTCCTCGGTCTCGACCAGGATGTGGCGGGCCTTGTATTCCTTGCCGCTGTTGGCGGCGACGAACTTGTCGTACTCGGCCTGGACGTCGGCGTCGGTCACCGGGTTGTTCTTGCGGTAGTTCTCGAACAGCTGGCGGATCAGGATCGCCTGGCGCGCGAGCTCGAGCTGGTTCTTGTAGTCGTCGGTGCCGTCCAGACCTTGCTTCTGGGCTTCTTGCATGAAGACCTCGCGCGCGATGACTTCCTCGCGCAACTGGCCCTGCATCTCGGGCGTGACCGGGCGGCCGGCGGCCGCGAGTTGCTGGGCCAGCACGTCCATGCGCGCCTTCGGCACGGCCTTGCCGTTCACGATGGCGGCGTTCTGCGCCAGGGCGGCGAACGGAATGGCGCCGACCAGGGTGGCGAGCGCGACGGCCTTGAGGATGTTTTTCTTCATAAGGGGAGGGGGTTGTCGCCGCACGACCGTGCGGGTGATGGGAACGACGCCCTAGAGCGTCTCGATGGCAAGCGCGTGGAGGCCCTGTGCGATGAAAAGTTGCAGCGCATCATACACAAGCCGATGGCGCGCCACGCGGGGCTTGCCGGCGAACAGAGGGGATGCGATGCGGACCCGGAAATGCGTGCCGTAGCCTTCGGCGCCGGCGCCCGCATGGCCGGCGTGGGCGGCGCTTTCGTCGATCACTTCGAGCGCCGTGGGCTGCAGCGTTTCGCGCAGCCGCGCTTCGAGGTCGCTGGCGGTCGGGAGGCTCATGCTGCGGGCTTGTCCGATTTGAGATGCGGCGAGATGTAGATCCCCTGCGCGACCAGGAACACGATCGGGAAGACGTAGCCCCAGAGCTTGAAGTTGACCCAGGCCTCGGTCGTGAAGTAGGCCGCGACATAGCCGTTGAGGACCGCCATGAAGACGCAATAGGCGATCCAGGCGACGTTGAGCTTGCCCCAGACCTGGGTCGGAAGCTCCAACTGCCCGCCCAGCAGCATCTTCAGGAAGTTCTTCTTGAAGCCCCACAGCGCGACCGCCAGCGCGATCGCCATGGCGCCGTAGAGCACGGTCGGCTTCCACTTGATGAAGCGGTCGTCGTGCAGCGCCAGCGTGAGCGAGCCGAACAGCAGGATCAGCACCAGCGTCGCCTTCTGCATCGGCTGCAGCCGGCGTTCCATAAACCAGATGATCGCCATCTGCAGCGCGGTGGCGGCCATCAGCACGCCGGTCGCCGTGTAGATGTCGTAGAACTTGAAGGCGCCGAAGAACAGCAGGATCGGGAAGAAGTCGAGGACGAGTTTCATGTTCGGGTTCAGTCGGTTTCGCGATCCTTGAACTCGAGCGAGGCCGAATTCATGCAGTAGCGCAGGCCGGTCTCGGTCGGCCCGTCGGGAAACACATGGCCCAGGTGGGCGCCGCAGTTGGCGCAGACGTTCTCGGTGCGCACCATGCCGTGCGAGCGGTCGACGATGTTGCGGATCGCGCCGGGCACGGCCTCCTGCGAGAAGCTGGGCCAGCCGCAGCCGGCGTCGAACTTGGTGGCCGACTCGAACAGCTTGGCGCCGCAGCAGATGCAATGGTAGGAGCCGTCGTCCCAATGGGCTTCGTACTTGCCGGTAAAGGGGCGCTCGGTGGCGGCGTGCCGCGTGATTTCGAAGGCGCCGCGTTCGGCGCCCTTCTCGGCCAGCAGGGCCTTCCATTCGGCATCGGTTTTCTGGACGGGTGAAGTCATGATGAGCAGCTGATTTCGATCGTGGAGGCCCAGTCGGGCGGGAAGCCGGCGAAAGCGTCGTGGCCGGCATGTTCGTCAAATGGGGATTCGAGCAGGCGCAGCAAGGTGGCGACGCCGGAGAAATCCTTTTGCCCGGCGGCTTCGATCGCCTGCTGGCCCAGGTGGTTCCGCAGCACGAATTTTGGATTGCTGCGCAGCATCCGGGCGGCGGTGTCCGCGGCCGGCGTGCCGGCACGGCGCTCGGCGTAGGTCTGCAGCCAGGCATCCAGGCCCGGCCGGTCGACGAACAGGTCGCGCACCGGCTCGAAATCGCCGTTCGCCGCGCCATGGGAGAGCCGGCGCCAGAAGATCGTGTAGTCGACCTTTTCCTGGGCCAGCAGTTTGAGCACGCCTTCGATCAGCGCGCGGTCGCCCTCGGCGGCCTCGGCGAGGCCCAGCTTGGCCCGCATCCGGGCCTCGAACTCGCGCGGGAACACGGTCTTGTACGACTCCAGCGCGGCGACCGCCACCTCCTGGTCGCCGATCAAGGGGAGCAGCGCCTGGGCCAGACAGAACAGGTTCCAGTAGGCGACGTTGGGCTGCTGGTTGAAGGCGTAGCGGCCGGAGGTGTCGCTGTGGTTGCAGATGTGGCGCGGGTCGAAGCCGTCCAGGAACTGGAACGGCCCGTAGTCGATCGTGAGCCCGAGGATGCTCATGTTGTCGGTGTTCATCACGCCGTGGCAGAAGCCGACCGCCTGCCATTGGGCCAGCAGGGCGGCGGTGCGTTCGCTGACCGCCTCGAGCAGCGCGGCATAGGCATTGCCGCCGAAGCGCGAGCTGACGCGGCACTCCGGGTAGTAGCGGTCGATCACGTAGTCGGCCAGGGCGCGCAGTTCGTCTTCGCGCTGGTTGGCGGCGAAATGCTCGAAGTGGCCGAAGCGGATGAAGCTGGGCGCGACCCGCGTCACGACGGCGGCGGTTTCGAGTTCTTCGCGGCGCACCCGGGCGTCGGAGCCGGTCACGCACAAGGCCCGCGTGGTCGGGATGCCCAGGCCGTGCATGGCCTCGCTGCAGAGGAATTCGCGGATGCTCGAGCGCAGCACCGCCCGGCCATCGCCCATGCGGGAGTAGGGCGTCGGGCCGGCGCCCTTGAGTTGCACCTCGAGCCCCCCGGCGGTTTCACCCAGGAAGATCGCGCGGCCATCGCCGAGCTGTCCGGCCCAGACGCCGAACTGGTGGCCGCTGTAGACGCTGGCGAACGGGCGGGTGCCGGCGACTGGCGAATTGCCGACAAAGGCGGCCAGGCCTTCGTCGGATTGCAGCCAGGACGGGTCCAGCCCGAGATCGCCTGCCACGCGCGCGCTGACGCCGACCCAGTAGGGGTCGGGCAGGGGACGGGGCTGGAGTTCGGTAAAGAAGGCGGGGCCCAGCGCCGAGAAGCCCGGGGCCCAGCGCAGACCCAGGTCGACCAGGTCCGCTTCGTCTGCAAGCATGCTCATGGGGCGATTGTCCTGCAGCGGGCGAGACCCCGGCGAGAAGAGGCTATGCGGAGGCATGGGCAAGTCGGTTAAAGTATCTACATTGTCGATACATCGGGGGTGTCATGCATGTGGTGATCAAGAAATGGGGCAACAGTGCCTCGGTCCGCCTTCCGGCGTCCGTGATGAAGTCGCTCAATCTGCAACTCGATCAGACAGTCGATGTGCGTGACGAAGGCGGACGCATCGTGATCGAGCCGGTGCGCCATGAGGTCGACCTGGCAGAACTGCTGGCCGCGATCACGCCCGAGAACCTGCACGGCGAGGCCGAGTTCGGTCCCGCGGTGGGCAAGGAATGGTGATGGCGAGCCACTATGTTCCCGAAGCCGGGGACATCGTGTGGCTGCAGTTCGATCCGCAGGCCGGGCACGAGCAGTCGGGCCACCGGCCTGCACTGGTGCTGAGCCCGGCCGCCTACAACGGCAAGACCGGCCTGATGCTGTGCTGCCCGATGACGAAGCAGATCAAGGGCTATCCCTTCGAGGTCCCGATTGCCGGCAGCCGGGCGATCGCGGTGCTCGCGGACCAGGTCAAGAGCCTGGATTGGAAAGTTCGCCGGGCGACTCGCAAGGGGCAGGTTTCGACGGGAGAGCTGTCGGATGTCAGGGCCAGGATCCTGCTGTTGGTCGGAAAGCCCTGAGGCGCCAGCGCGCGGCGCTCAGGTGTGCACCGTGCCGTCATCGAAACATCGCGCCCGGTACTGCGCCGGCGGCAGCCCGAACCAGCGCTTGCACGCCCTGAAAAAGTTGCTGCTGTCCACGAAGCCGAGCAGGTCGGCGACATCGGTCAGGGTGTGGCGACGGTCGGCCAGGTACTGCTGGGCCAACTCGCGCCGGGTCTGGTCGAGCAGCGCCTGGTAGGAACTCGATTCGGCCTGCAGCCGGCGCTGCAGGGTGCGCTCGGTGACGCCGAGTCCGGCGGCCACATCCTGCCGGCGCGGCTCGCCCGCGGGCAGCCGGCGCGCGATCTCGGCGCAGACCCGCCGGCTCATCGTGCTGTCGGCCAGGGTGATCAGTTGCTCGTCGAGCAGGCGCTCGTGCAGCGCCGCCAGTGCCGGGTGCTGCGAAGGGATCGCCGCTCGCATGTCGGCGTCGGCCAGCAGCAGCCGGTTGGCGGCGGCGCCGAAGCGGATCGCGCAGCCGAAGGCGGCCCGGTGCGGCGCGTCGCTCGGCGGTGCCGGGTACACGAACTCGACCGCCAGCGGCCGCAGTTCGCGCCGCGTCAGCCAGCCGCACAGCACCAGCATGGTCAGCATCCCGTACTCGACCCGCTGGCGCGGCACCGGCCGTCGGCTGCCGACGTGGCCGAGCACCAGCCATTGGCCGCGCGGCTCGGCGTCGAGTTCGAAGGTGGCAGCGTCCGAGACCACGGCCAGGTAGCGCGCCAGGCGCTCCAGGCCCGCGTGCAGATAAGGGCTGCAGGTCATCGCGTGACCCAGCGTGTCGAGATTGCCGTGGCGGGCGGCCAGTTCGCGCGAGAGGCCGAGCGTGGCCTTGCCGGAGCGCGCCACGGCCAGCTGCCACAGCTGGCTGATGTCGTCGGCCGGGAAGCGGGCCTCGGGCCGGTCGAGCCCGGTGGCGTCGAAGCCGCAGTCGCGCAGCAGGGACGGCACATCGAGCCCTTCGGCCGCGAACATGTCGAGCACGCCCCGCAGCCAGGCGCCCGAACTGGTGCGCAGCGGGGCCGCAGGGGGAGCGGGTCGCACCGATTCCGATGCTCGCGTCTCTGAAGTCACTGGTTTGGCGCGCTTGCGATAGCAGGCATGGGGCGGGTCGTTCCTAGAATTTTTCCGGGCTCGCGAAGAAGCCCAGAAGTATCGCGGCCGGTCCCGGCCGCGCGCATTCCGGATAACCCGACGAGGAGACAAGACATGACCACGACAAGCCGGAAATGGGGCGCGGGATTGGTGCTACTGTGCGCCATGATCGCCGCTTGCGGCGGATCGTCCGATCCCACTTTCAGCGTTCCGCCGCCCGCGGCGGCCACGACCCCGACCATGACGCCGACGACCTCGACCACCGTTCCCGCGACACCGCCCGCCGAAGCGCCCACGGTGCGCACCACCGCCCAGGGCAAGGTCGAAGGGGTCGACGACAGCGCCCGCTCGGGCACTTGGTCCTGGAAGGGCCTGCCGTTTGCCCGGCCGCCGGTCGGCGCGCTGCGCTGGCGGGCCCCGGCCGAGCCCGAAGCCTGGGTTGGCATCCGACCGGCCAAGCAGTTCGGCAACCCCTGCCTGCAGAACGGCCGCCTTTACGGCCCCGGCGCCAACAACACCTACGACGCCACGATCGCCAGCACCTTGAACACCCCGGTCGGCAGCGAGGATTGCCTGACGCTCAACATCTGGCGTCCGGCGAGCAGCGACGAGAAGCTGCCGGTGCTGCTCTTCATCCACGGCGGCAGCAACATCTCGGGCTACACGGCCGACCCGGTCTACGACGGCGCCAATCTGGCGAAGAAGGCCAATGCGGTCATCGTCACGGCCAACTACCGCCTGGGCGTGCTCGGCTTCCTGAACCTGCCGCAATTGCACGTGGGCGGCACCGAAGGCGACGATTCGGGCAATTTCGCGTTGCTCGACAACCTGGCGGCGTTGCGCTACGTCCAGAAGAACATCGCCGGTTTCGGCGGCGACGCCGCCAACGTCACGGTGATGGGGCAGTCGGCCGGTGCGATCAACCTGCTGGCCCTGATGGCGTCGCCGATGGCGAAGGGACTGTTCCACAAGGCGATGCCGCTGTCGGGCGGCATCTCGCTGGCGACCAACCTGCCGCCCGGCAGCCTGCCGACCTTGAACCCGGCGTCGACCTACCTCGCACAGGGCAATGGCCTGCTGCTGAACCTGCTGGTGGCCGACGGCAAGGCGGCCGACCTGGCTGCGGCCACCACCTACGCCGCCGGGATGAGCCCGGCCGACGTCGCCGACTACCTGCGCGCCAAGGACGCCAAGACCATCCTGGGCATCGTGCTGACCAAGGGCCTGACCGGCTCGGGCCCGATCCCGGACGGCACGGTCTTGCCGACCGACCCGATCGCGGCGATGGCCGCCGGGCGGTACCTGAAGGTGCCGACCGTGGTCGGCGTCACGCGCGACGAGGGCAAGCTCTTCACGCCCTTCCTGCCGCTGGTCGGCGGCCCCAAGCCCGGCCTCAAGATCGACGATGCGACCCGCTTCACGATGATGCAGAACTTCAACCCGGACGCGGCCACCACCTTGACCTCGGCCGACATCATCGACCCGGTCTACCTGCCGGTGACGACGCCGGTCACGGGCTACGACGCGATGACCGCGCGGATCACCAACGCCTTCATGGTGCCGAGCCGCGACAACCTCCTGAACACCCTGAAGACGCAGCAGTCGAACCTGTGGCACTACCAGTTCGACTGGGCCCAGCTGCCGCCGCCCTGGAACGAGGTCTATGGCGCGGCACATGCCTTCGACCTGGGCTTCGTGTTCGGCAATTTCGGGCCGTCGCTGTTCTCCAACGCGAGCTTCAGCGCCGCCAACCGGCCGGGCAGGGAAGCGCTGTCCAACGCCATGATGAGCAGCATCGCCGCCTTCATGCGCAGCGGCGACCCGAATAGCGCGGCACTGGGCACGACCTGGGCGCCCTGGCCCTCGCGGCTGCTGCTCGACGCCACCCCCGGCGCAGCCAGCATCTCGACCCAATAGCCGGCCGTTCGCAGCCGGTCTCCTCGGGGACCCGACTGCGGGTTTCTGGCATTGCACTGCAACACGTATTTGAAGGATTCTCGGGACCAGCAGGGCGCCGGTGGTTACATTGGCTTTCCTCTCAGAATTACCAAAAATACTTACGCAAGGAGCTGATAGATGCTGGGATTGATGCAGGACCAACCGTTGCTCATCTCGTCGCTGATCGAGTTCGCAGAGCGCCACCATGGTGACGCCGAAATCGTCTCGCGGCGGGTCGAGGGCGACATCCACCGGACGACCTGGCGCCAGGTCGCCGCACGTTCGCGGCAGGTCGCCAACGCGCTCGAGGACGAGCAGCTGCTGTTCAGCGACCGGGTCGCCACGCTGGCCTGGAACGGCTACCGCCACCTCGAGCTCTACTACGGCGTGAGCGGCTCCGGCCGCGTGCTGCACACGATCAACCCGCGGCTGCATCCCGACCAGATCGCCTGGATCGCGAACCACGCCGAAGACCAGATCCTGTGCTTCGACCTCTCGTTCCTGCCGCTGGTGCAGGCGGTCCACGCCAAGTGCACCACGATCCGGAAATGGATTGCGCTGTGTGATGCCGACAAGCTGCCGGCCGACACGGGCGTGCCGAACCTGGTGAGCTACGAAGCCTGGATGGGCCAGCGCTCCGATGTCTATCCGTGGCCCAGCTTCGACGAGAACTCGGCGTCGAGCATGTGCTACACGAGCGGCACCACGGGCAATCCGAAGGCCGCGCTCTACAGCCACCGCTCGACCCTGCTGCATGCCTACGCCGCCGCGCTGCCCGACGTGATGTGCATTTCGGCGCGCGATTCGGTGCTGCCGGTGGTGCCGATGTTCCACGTCAACGCCTGGGGCATCCCGTATTCGGCGGCCCTGGTCGGCGCCAAGGTGGTGTTCCCCGGCCCGGCGCTGGACGGCAAGTCGGTCTACGACCTGATCGAGGCCGAGAAGGTGACTTTCGCGGCCGGCGTACCGACCGTCTGGCAGATGCTGCTGGGCCACCTGCAGGCCAACGGCCTGAAGTTCTCGAGCCTGAAGCGCACCGTGATCGGCGGCTCGGCCTGTCCGCCGGCCATGATCCACGCCTTCCAGGAGCTCTACGGGGTCGACGTGCTGCACGCCTGGGGCATGACCGAGATGTCGCCGCTCGGCACCCTCTGCACGCTCAAGAACAAGCACCTGGCGCAGAGCCCCGAGCAGCAGACCGCGATCCGCATGAAGCAGGGCCGCGCGATCTTCGGCGTCGACATGAAGATCGTCGACGGCAACGGCGAGGAGCTGCCCTGGGACGGCAAGGCCTACGGCGACCTGCTCGTCAAGGGTCCGTGGGTGGTCAAGGAATACTTCAAGGGGGAGGGCGGCAACCCGCTGGACACCGACGCCGAGGGCCGCGGCTGGTTCCCGACCGGCGACGTCGCCACCATCGATGCCGACGGCTTCCTGCAGATCACCGACCGCAGCAAGGACGTGATCAAGTCGGGCGGCGAATGGATCAGCTCGATCGACATCGAGAACATCGCGGTGGCGCACCCCGCGATTGCGATGGCGGCCTGCATCGGCGTGTTCCATCCCAAGTGGGACGAGCGGCCGATCGTGGCGGTGGTGAAAAAGCCGGGCGGCGAAGTCTCGCGCGACGAACTGCTCGCCTTCTACCAGGGCAAGACCGCCAAGTGGCAGATCCCCGACGACGTGGTGTTCGTGGAGGCGATTCCGATCGGTGCCACCGGAAAGATCCTGAAGACCAAGTTGCGCGAATTGCTGCGCGACTACAAGCTGCCGGGGGTCTGAAAACGAGCCCATCCTACCGCCGAGTAGCACCAGCCCGAACGGGGCTGTCGCATGGGTGATAGAAACCGCCCCGGCAGCCTCGTCCTTACGGGCATTCCCTGACGGGCGGGCCCCCAAAGACTTGTAATCTCGCCCAGCCCTGACAGCCTGAACTAGGAGACAAGAAATGAAATTCACCCTCAAGATCGCCACCGCCGCCATCCTCGTCGCGAGTGCCACCGGCGCCTTCGCCCAGAAGGGCGAGACCGTGAAGATCGCCTGGCTCGATCCGCTGTCCGGCCTGATGGCCGCCGTCGGAACCAACCAGCTGAAGACCTTCCAGTTCCTGGCCGACGAGTTCAACAAGAAGAACGCGGCCGGGGTCAAGTTCGAGATCATCGGCATCGACAACAAGCTGAGCCCGCAGGAAACCACCAGCGCCCTGCGCTCGGCCATGGACCAGGGTGCACGCTACGTGGTGCAGGGCAACGGCTCCGGCGCCGCGCTCGCGATCATCGACGCGCTCGAGAAGAACAACGCCCGCAACCCGGGCAAGGAAGTGCTGTACCTGAACTATGCGGCGGTCGATCCCGACCTGACCAACAGCAAGTGCAGCTACTGGCATTTCCGCCTCGACGCCGACACCTCCATGAAGATGGAAGCGCTGACCACCTTCATGAAGGACCAGCCGGACGTCAAGAAGGTCTACCTGCTCAACCAGAACTACTCGCACGGTGTGCAGGTGGCCAAGTACGCCAAGGAGAACCTGGCGCGCAAGCGGCCCGACGTCCAGATCGTCGGCGAAGACCTGCATCCGCTGGCGCAGGTGCGCGACTTCTCGCCGTACATCGCCAAGATCAAGGCCTCGGGCGCCGACACCGTGATCACCGGCAACTGGGGCTCCGACCTGTCGCTGCTGATCAAGGCGGCCAACGACGCCGGGCTCAACAACGTCAAGTTCTACACCTACTATGGCACGGTCAGCGGCACGCCGACCGCCATGGGCGCGGCTTCGGACGGCAAGGTCTTCCAGGTCGGCTACGGACACTACAACATGGGCGGCGAGATCCAGCGCCTGTCCGTCGACTTCAACAAGAAGTTCAAGGAAGACCTCTACACCTCGGCCGCCTACACCTCGCTGCAGATGCTGGTCGACGGCTTCGTCAAGGCCAAGTCGACCGACCCGGTCAAAGTGGCAGCGGCGCTCGAGGGCATGCGCTTCAAGAGCTTCAACGGCGAGGTCGAGATGCGCAAGACCGACCACCAGCTGCAGCAGGGCCTGTACGTGTCGAAGTGGGAGAAGGCCGGCGGCAAGTTCCCGATCGACTCCGAGAACACGGGCTACACCTTCGTGCCGGTCAAGTACTACGAGCCCTACGTCGCCAGCACGCCGACCACCTGCGAAATGAAGCGGCCCAGCCCCTGAGGCCTGATTTCGCGCTGACCGGTCGAGGCCCGACTTCAACACTCGGGCCTTTTTTCTTTTCCACGTGACCCCGAGGACCGATGAACGTCGAATTTTTCGTCATCTCGCTGCTCAACGGCGTGAGCTACGGCTTGCTGTTGTTCATGCTGAGCTCTGGCCTGACGCTGATCTTCAGCATGATGGGGGTGCTCAATTTCGCGCACACCAGTTTCTACATGCTGGGGGCCTACGTGGCCTACACGCTGTCCGGCATCATCGGCTTCTGGCCGGCGCTGTTCATCGCGCCGCTGCTGGTCGGCGCGCTCGGCGCCGGCTTCGAGCGCTACAGCCTGCGGCGGGTCCACAAATTCGGCCATGTGCCCGAACTGCTGGTGACCTTCGGTCTCTCGTTCCTGATCCTCGAGGTGGTGCAGCTGGTCTGGGGCCGCTCCACCGTGCCCTATGCACTGCCGAGCCAGCTGCAGGGCCCGCTGTTCACGATCTACGGCACCCAGTTCCCGAAGTCGCGCTCCTTCATCATGCTGGTCGCCTTGCTGATGCTGCTGTCGGTGTGGCTGCTGCTCACGCGCACCCGCATCGGCCTGGTGATCCAGGCCGCGCTCAAGCATCCTGAAATGGTCGAGGCGCTCGGCCACAACGTGCCGCGCGTCTTCATGCTGGTGTTCGGCGGCGGCGCCGCGCTGGCCGGGCTGGCCGGCGTGGTGGGCGGCAACACCTATGTCACCGAGCCGGCCATGGCCGCGTCGGTGGGCTCGATCATCTTCGTGGTGGTGGTGGTCGGGGGCCTCGGCTCGCTGGCCGGCGCCTTCCTGGCGTCGCTCCTGATCGGCATCGTCCAGACCTTCGCGGTGGCGATGGACCAGTCGATGGCCGGCGGCCTGCAGGCGCTGGGCGTGGCGGTGACCGAAAGCACCTTCGGCTATCCATTGCTCAAGCTCACCATCTCGCAGGTGGCGCCGATCCTGCCCTATCTGTTCCTGGTCCTGATCCTGATCTTCAGGCCCAAGGGCCTGCTCGGCACGCGCGAAGACTGATCCGATGACGAATACGCAGTACTACCGCTTCAAGCCCCTGAACCTCGGGCGCTTCTTCATCTGGTCGCTGTTCGCGATCGTCCTGATCGTCGCGCCGATGGTCTTCAAGACCAGTCTGGCGCTGACGATGCTCTCGCAGATGGGCTACCTCATCATCATCTGCCTGAGCTACAACATCCTGCTCGGGCAGGGCGGCATGCTGAGCTTCGGGCATGCGGTCTATGTCGGGCTCGGCTCCTTCATCGCGATCCATGCGATGAACCTCGCGAGCAAGGGCGCCTTGCCGATCCCGCTGGTGCTGATCCCCGTCGTGGGGGGGCTGGCGGGCATGTTCTTCGCGATCATCCTGGGCTTCGTCACGACCAAGAAGTCGGGCACCACCTTCGCGATGATCACGCTGGGCATCGGCGAGCTGGTGGCGTCCATGGCGCTGATGTTCCCGGGCTTCTTCGGCGGCGAGGGCGGCATCACGACCGACCGGGTCTACGGCCGGCCCTTCTTCGGCCTGACCTTCGGGCCGCAGATCCAGGTCTACTACCTGATCGCCGTCTATTGCTTCATCTGCACCGCGCTGATGTACGCCTTCACCGGCACGCCGCTGGGCCGGATCCTGAACGCGGTGCGCGACAACCCGGAGCGGGTCGAGTTCATCGGCTACAACACCCAGCGGGTGCGCTACTTCGCCTTCATCATCGCCGGCTTCTTCGCCGGCGTTGGCGGCGGGCTGGCGGCGATCAACTTCGAGATCGTCAACGCGGCCGACAGCCTCAACGCGCTGCGCTCGGGCAGCTACCTGCTGTTCACCTTCCTGGGCGGCGCGATCTTCTTCTTCGGGCCGATCATCGGCGCGGTGCTGCTGGTCTTCGCCGCGGTGCTGCTGTCGGAGCTCTCCAAGGCCTGGCAGCTCTATTTCGGGCTGGTCTTCGTCTTCATGGTGATGTTCGCGCCGGGCGGCATTGCCAGCCTGGTGATGATGAACCTGCGCGTGGCCAAGTTCGGCAAGTTCAAGCAGTTCTGGCCGCTCTACGGCGGCCTGCTGGTGGCGATCATCCCGGTGGTGATCGGCGCCGCCGCCCTCATCGAAATGATCTATCACATCCAGCTCAATTCGGCCTTGGGGCCGAACCTCCCGTTCATGGGCGTTTCGCTCGACACCTCCGGCGTGGCCAGCTGGCTCGGCGCGTCGCTGATCCTGGTCGTCGGGCTGGTGGCGCTCGAGTTCGCGCGGCGGCGCTTCGTGCGGGCCTGGGGCACCGCGCAGGAGCAGATCGAGGCCGAGATCAAGCGCAGGGAGCTCGCATGACCCACGCCTTGGAACTCAAGTCGCTGCGCAAGAACTTCGGCAAGACCGAGATCATCCGCGGCGTCGACCTGGCCGTGGAGGCCGGTGAGCGGATCGCCATCATCGGCCCGAACGGCGCCGGCAAGTCGACCCTGTTCAACCTGATCAGCGGCCGGCTGGCGCCCAGCAGCGGCGAGGTGCTGCTCGACGGCCAGCGCATCGACGGCAAGAAGCCCTTCGAGATCAACCGGTTGGGCCTGTCGCGCAGCTTCCAGATCACCAACATCTTCCCGAAGCTCAGCGTCTTCGAGAACCTGCGCTGCGGCGTGCTGTGGAGCCTGGGCTACCGCTACAGCTTCCTGCGCTTCCTGTCGAACCTGCACGATGCCAATGCCCGCACCGAGGAGCTGATCCACCAGGTCGGCCTGGACCGCAAGCGCGACGTGCAGGCCGTCAACCTCACCTATGCCGAGCAGCGGGCGCTGGAGATCGGCGTCACGATCGCCGGCGGCGCCAATGTCATCCTGCTCGACGAGCCGACCGCCGGCATGAGCAAGACCGAGACCTCGCATTTTATCGCGCTGATCAAGCAGGTGACGGTCGGCAAGACGCTGCTCACCGTGGAGCACGACATGGGGGTGGTGTTCGGCCTGGCCGACAAGATCGCGGTGGTGGTCTACGGCGAGGTGATCGCCTTCGACACCCCGGCCGCAGTGCGCGCCAATGCGCGGGTGCAGGAAGCCTACCTCGGCTCTTCCGTCGCCGATGCCCAGGGCGGAGGACACTGACATGCTCAAGCTACAAGACATCCACGCCTATTACGGCAAGAGCCATGTGTTGCATGGTGTTTCGTTCGACGTCGCCCCCGGCGAGATCGTCGCGCTGCTGGGCCGTAACGGCTCCGGCCGCTCGACCACCGCCAAGGCGATCATGGGCCTGGTCCATGCCGAAGGCACGCTGCGCTGGAAGGACAAGGACATCCTGCGCTGCAAGGCCTACGAGGTGGCGCACATGGGCATCGGCTACGTGCCCGAGAACCGCGACATCTTCCCCAAGCTCACGGTGCACCAGAACCTGCTGCTGGGCCAGAAGGGCAACGGCCGCGGCAGCCGCTGGTCGTTCGACGACATGTACGGCATGTTCCCGCGGCTCAAGGAGCGCCAGCACACCGAGGCCGGCGTGCTGTCGGGCGGCGAGCAGCAGATGCTGACCCTGTGCCGCACGCTGATGGGCGACCCCGACCTGATCATCATCGACGAGCCGACCGAAGGCCTGGCGCCGAAGATCGTCGAGCTGGTCGGCCAGTACCTGCGCACGCTCAAGGACAAGGGCATCTCGGTGCTGCTGATCGAGCAGAAGCTGACCATCGCGATGCAGATCTCCGACCGCGCCCTGGTCATGGGGCACGGCAGCATCGTGTTCGACGGCACGCCCGACAGCCTCAGGGCCGATGCCACTACCCGGAAGGAATGGCTGGAGGTCTAATCCACCTCGGCGCCTTGTCCCGGCAGCGACTTGGCGTGGTTGCCCGGTCGCTCGAAACGCCTAGAATTCGATAAAAAAGAACACTCGTGCTTTTTGTGAGCGGGGTCTTGGCGTCTGATCGCGCCATGGCCCTCGAACCCGTTTTTTTCGATCCTCTCCCATCCCAAAGGAACGCAGCATGACGGCTGAATACAAAGTGCTCGGCGACGTCGCCGTGATCACGCTGAACAATCCCCCGGTCAACGGCCTCGGCTTCTCGACCCGGGTCGGCATCACCGACGGGCTTTCCAAGGCCATCGACGACCCGGCCGTCAAGGCGATCGTCATCACCGGCGAGGGCAAGGCCTTCTCGGGCGGCGCCGACATCAAGGAATTCGGCACGCCCAAGGCGCTGCAGGAGCCCAACCTGCTGAGCGTCATCCTGGCGCTCGAGGCCTCGAGCAAGCCGATCGTCGCGGCGATCCATTCGGTCTGCATGGGCGGTGGCCTCGAACTGGCCCTGGGCTGCCACTACCGCGTTGCGGCGCCCGGCACCAGCGTCGCCCTGCCCGAGGTCAAGCTGGGCCTGCTGCCCGGCGCCGGCGGCACCCAGCGACTGCCGCGCGTGCTGGGCGTGGAGACCGCGCTCAACATGATCGTCAGCGGCGAGGCCGTCAAGAGCGAGCTGCTGGCGTCGATGCCCGGCCAGAAGCTGTTCGACAAGCTCTCGGGATCGGCCGAGTCGCTGTTCGACGAAGCGCTCGAACTCGCCAGGCACGTGGCCGGCAAGACCGGCGACGCGCTGCCGCTGGTGCGCAACCTGCCGTGCAAGCACCCGCAGGGCGACGCCTACTTCCAGTTCGCCAAGAACATGGTCGGCGGCATGTCCAAGAACTACCCGGCGCCGCTCAAGTGCGTCGATGCCGTGCAGGCGGCGACCCAGCTGAAGTTCGACGAAGGCATGGCCGAGGAGCGCCGGCTCTTCACCGCGCTGATGTTCACGCCCGAATCGATGGCGCTGCGCCACCTGTTCATGGCCGAGCGCGCGGCATCGCGCATTCCCGACGTGCCCGAGGACACGCCGCAGCGCGCCATCAAGTCGGTCGGCGTGATCGGCGCCGGCACCATGGGCGGCGGCATCTCGATGAACTTCCTGAATGCCGGCATCCCGGTCAAGATCCTCGAGATGAAGCAGGAAGCGCTCGACCGCGGCGTGGCCACCATCAAGAAGAACTACGAAGCCCAGGTCAAGAAGGGCAAGCTCAAGCAGGACAAGTACGAGCAGCGCATGGCGCTCTTGAGCACGACGCTGAGCTACGACGACCTGAAGGACGTCGACATGGTCATCGAGGCCGTGTTCGAGGAACTCGGCGTCAAGGAAGCGGTGTTCAAGGAACTCGACCGCGTCGCCAAGCCCGGTGCCATCCTGGCGTCCAACACCTCGACGCTCGACGTCGACAAGATCGCTGCCTTCACGAAGCGTCCGCAGGACGTGGTCGGCATGCACTTCTTCAGCCCGGCCAACGTGATGAAGCTGCTCGAAGTGGTGCGCGGCAAGAAGACCGCCAAGGACGTGCTGGCCACGGTGATGTCGCTGGCCAAGAAGATCAAGAAGACCGCGGTGGTCTCGGGCGTCTGCGACGGCTTCATCGGCAACCGCATGATCGAGCAGTATTCGCGCCAGGCGGGCTTCCTGCTGGACGAAGGCGCGACGCCGCAGCAGGTCGACCGCGCGATCGAGAAATTCGGCTTCGCGATGGGCCCGTTCCGCATGGGCGACCTGGCCGGCAACGACATCGGCTGGGCCATCCGCAAGCGCCGCGCGACCGAGATCGCCGACATGAAGTACAGCCGCACGGCCGACAAGCTCTGCGAGCTGGGCCGCTTCGGCCAGAAGACCGGGGCAGGGTGGTACGACTACCAGGCCGGCAAGCGCGATGCGATCCCGTCCGAGCTCGTCAACAAGATGATCGAGGACCACCGCAAGGAGCTTGGCATCACGCCGCGCAAGATCTCCGACACGGAAATCGTCCAGCGCCTGGTCTATTCGCTCGTCAACGAAGGCGCGCACATCCTCGAGGACGGCATCGCCTCGAAGTCGGGCGACATCGACATGGTCTACCTCACGGGCTACGGCTTCCCGATCTGGCGCGGTGGCCCGATGCACTACGCGTCGCAGGTCGGCCTGTTCAACGTGGCCGAGTCGATGAAGCGCTTCGCGAAGAATCCACGCGACGACGCGAGCTTCTGGCAGCCGGCCGCGCTGATCCAGAAGCTGGTGGCCGAAGGCAAGAACTTCAGCTGAAGACGGAAGGCGACCGCTCATGGTGAAACGCGTCTTCCTGGCGTTGCTGCTGGTGCCGGTGGCGCTGGCGGCAGCTGTGGCGGTCAATACCTGGCGCACGCCGTCGCGGCAACTTGCCGTGGCGCCGGCGCCGAAGCTCGCGATCGACGTCCAGGCCGCCGCCAGGCGGCTGGCGGGCGCGATCCCGTTCCGCACGGTGTCAAGCCTCGACAACCCGAGCGGCAACGACGCCGAGTTCGACAAGCTGCATGCCTACCTGGCCGAGCAGTTCCCGAAAGTCCACGCCACCCTCAAGAAAGAGGTGGTGGGCCAGAAGGCGCTGCTCTACACCTGGGCCGGCAGCGATCCGGCCGCCAAGCCGATCGCGCTGATGGCGCACCAGGACATGGTGCCGATCGCGCCGGGCACCGAGAAGGCCTGGTCGGTCGACCCGTTCAGCGGCGCCATCCAGGACGGCTTCGTCTGGGGCCGCGGGACGCTCGACAACAAGGGCAACCTGTTCGCGCAGATGGAAGCCATCGAGCTGCTGATCGGGCAGGGCTTCAAGCCCACCCAGACGGTCTATCTCGTGATGGGCGACGACGAGGAGGTCAGCGGCTTGCGCGGCGCCCTGCCGATCGCCGAGCTGCTCAAGTCGCGCGGCGTGCGCCTGGACTGGGTGCTCGACGAAGGCCTGCTGGTGCTGGACGGCGTGCTGCCGGGTCTCTCGAAGCCGGCCGCGCTGATCGGCCTGGCCGAGAAAGGCTACGGCACCTTCTTCCTCTCGCTCGACACCGCCCCCGGCCACTCGTCGATGCCGCCGCAGCACAGCGCGATCGGCAGCATGAGCGCCGCATTGGCGCGGCTCGAGGCCAAGCCGATGCCCGGCGGCATCCAGGGCGTGGCGGCGCAGATGTTCGGCGCGCTGGCCCCCGAGATGAGCGGCCTGAACCGCGTGATGCTGTCCAACCTGTGGCTCACCGGGCCGCTGGTCGAGGGTCAACTCGAGAAGAGCCCGAGCAGCAATGCGATGCTGCGCACCACCACGGCGCTCACCATCGTGCGGGCCGGCAACAAGGACAACGTGCTGCCGGGCCGCGCCGAGGCAGCGGTCAACTTCCGCATCCTGCCGGGCGACTCGATCGACAGCGTCGAGAAGCACCTCAAGGGCGCGCTCGGCAACGACGCGATCCAGGTCAAGCGCTACCCGGGCAATTCCGAGCCGTCGCCGGTGTCGCCGACCGACAGCACCGGCTACCGCGCGATCGAGCAGGCGGTGCGGCAGACCTTCCCGGACGCGGTCGTGGCACCGGGCCTGATGACGGCCGCCACCGACTCGCGCCACTTCAGCCTGGTGAGCGATGCGGTCTACCGCTTCTCGCCGTTCCGAGTCAAGGCCGAAGACCTGCCGCGCTTCCATGGCACCAACGAGCGCGTCTCGATCGCCAACTACGGCGAGATGATCCAGTTCTATCAGCAACTGCTGCGCGATACGCAACAGCCCCAGTAACCGTCATTCCTCTTTCTCAAAGGACCTCACCATGACCCGCGCCGTCATCGTCTCCACCGCCCGCACGCCGCTCGCCAAGAGCTGGAAGGGTGCCTTCAACATGACGCACGGCGCCACGCTCGGCGGCCACGCGGTGCAGCACGCGGTGCAGCGCGCCGGCATCGACCCGGCCTCGGTCGACGACGTGATCATGGGCTGCGCCACGCCCGAGGGCGCCACCGGCTCGAACATCGCACGCCAGATCGCGCTGCGCGCCGGCCTGCCGATCACCACCTCGGGCATGACCATCAACCGCTTCTGCTCGTCGGGCCTGCAGACCATCGCCACCGCCGCCCAGCGCATCATCGCGGGCGAAGGCGAGGTCTACGTGGCCGGCGGCGTCGAGAGCATTTCGTGCGTGCAGAACGAGGCCAACAAGCACATGCTGGCCGACCCCTGGCTGGTGAAGCACAAGCCCGAGATCTACTGGAACATGCTGCAGACCGCCGAGCAGGTTGCCAAGCGCTACAACATCGGCCGCGACGCCATGGACGAATACGGCGCCGCCAGCCAGCAGAAGGCCACCGCCGCGCTGGAAGCCGGCCGCTTCAAGGATGAGATCGCACCGATCACCGTGCTGGCCGGCGTGGCCGACGCGGTGCTGGGCCTGCGCACCAAGGAAGTCACGATCGAGAACGACGAGGGCATCCGTGCCGGCACCACCAAGGAAGGCATCAGCGGCATCCGCCCGGCGATCCCCGGCGGCCTGATCTCGGCCGGCAATGCCAGCCAGTTCTCCGACGGCGGCGGCGCCTGCGTGCTGGTCGATGAGAAGTACGCCGAGCAGAAGGGCCTGAAGCCGCTGGGCCGTTTCCTCGGCTTCGCGGTCGCCGGCTGCGAGCCCGACGAGATGGGCATCGGTCCGGTGTTCGCGATCCCGAAGGTGCTGAACCGCCTGGGCCTCAAGGTCAGCGACATCGACCTCTGGGAGCTCAACGAAGCCTTCGCGGTGCAGGTCATCTACTGCCGCGACAAGCTCGGCATCCCGGCCGACCGGCTCAACGTCGACGGCGGCGCGATCGCGGTCGGGCATCCCTACGGCGTGAGCGGCCAGCGCCTCACGGGCCACGCGCTCATCGAAGGCAAGCGCCGCGGCGCCAAGAAGGTCGTGGTCACGATGTGCATCGGCGGCGGCATGGGCGCGGCCGGCGTGTTCGAAGTCCTCTGACGCGCGAGCCTCGCGGGCCGGTCCGTACCTGCGAGGCCTTCACGGTCAACGACGGGCAAAAGAAGCCCTGGGCGCTGGCCCGGGGCACCATTGCACATCTGCCATCGGCACCGGATGCTGCGGCAGAATCGAAATCCAACCTCTCGCCCAGCGATCCTCGCCATGAGCCTTCGTCCCACCCTCGACTTCCTTCTCTACGACTGGCTCGACGCCGAGTCGCTCAGCGGCCGCGAGCGCTTCGCCGACCATTCGCGCGAGACCTTCGACGCCGTGCTCGACACCTGCGAGCGCATCGCGCGCGAGAAGTACGCGCCGAGCAACCGCATCGTCGACACCCAGGAGCCGCACTTCGACGGCGAGCGCGTCATCCTGCCGCAGGCCACCCACGATGCCCACAAGGCCTTCGTCGAATCCGGCATGCTGAGCGCCGCCCAGGACTACGACATCGGCGGCATGCAACTGCCCTACACCCTGTCGGCGGCGGCCAACAGCTTCTTCGCCATGGCCTCGGTCAGCATCGGCTCGAACATGCTCACCAGCGGCAATGCCAACCTGCTGATGGTGCACGGCACCGAGATGCAGAAGGAGGTCTTCGCCAAGAACGAGTTCGCCGGCCGCTGGTCGGGCACCATGTGCCTGTCGGAGCCGCAGGCCGGCTCCAGCCTCAGCGACGTCGCCACCCGCGCGGTGCCCGACGGCCCCGATTTCCAGGACGATCCGCTCGGCCCGCGCTTTCGCCTCACCGGCAACAAGATGTGGATCTCGGCCGGCGACCACGAGCTGACCGAGAACATCGTGCACATCGTGCTGGCCAAGATTCCCGACGAGAACGGCAAGCTGGTTCCCGGCACGCGCGGCATCTCGCTGTTCATCGTGCCGAAGAAGATGGTCGGCACCGACGGCCAGTTGACCGGCGAGCGCAATGACGTGGCACTCGCCGGCCTGAACCACAAGCTCGGCTGGCGCGGCACCACCAACACGCTGCTCAATTTCGGCGAGGGCAAGTTCCCGGTCGGCGGCAAGGCCGGCGCGGTGGGCTACCTGGTCGGCCAGCCCGGCAAGGGCCTGCACTGCATGTTCCACATGATGAACGAGGCGCGGATCGGCGTCGGCACGGCCGCGACCATGCTCGGCATGGCGGGCTACTTCGCCTCGCTCGACTACGCGAAGAACCGGCCGCAGGGCCGGCCCGCGGGCCCGGCCGGCAAGGATGCGGCCAAGCCGCAGGTGCGGATCATCGAGCACGCCGACGTGCGCCGCATGCTGCTGGCCCAGAAGGCGTACTGCGAGGGCGCGCTGGCGCTGGAGCTCTATTGCGCGCGGCTGGTCGACGAGCAGAAGACCGGTGACGCGCAGGCGGCCGACGATGCGCGGCTGCTGCTCGAGGTGCTGACCCCGATCGCCAAGAGCTGGCCCAGCGAATGGTGCCTGGAAGCCAACTCGCTGGCGATCCAGATCCATGGCGGCTACGGCTACACGCGCGATTTCCCGGTCGAGCAGTACTGGCGCGACAACCGGCTCAACATGATCCACGAAGGCACCCACGGCATCCAGGCGGCCGACCTGCTCGGACGCAAGGTGCTGATGGAAGACGGACGCGGCCTGCAGCTGCTGGCCGGACGGGTCGGCCAGACGATCGCCCGCGCCGCCGCGGTGCCGGCGCTGGCCGCCCACGCCAAGGCGCTCGGCGAGGCGCTCGAGCGCATCGGCTCGGCCACCCGGGCCGCCTGGGCCACCGGCAACCCGCAGGAGGCGCTGGCCAATGCGGTGCCGTACATGCAGGCCTTCGGCCATGTGGTGCTGGCCTGGATCTGGCTCGATGTCGCCCAGCACGCGCTGGCGCGCGACGGCGCCAAGGCCTTGCCGGCCACGGTCGGGCGCCTCGGTGCGGCCGACTTCTTCTTCCACTACGAACTGCCGAAGATCGGTGCCTGGCTGCAGGTGGTCGAGCGCCGCGACCCGACCTGCGCGGCGCTGCCCGAGGAGGCCTTCTGATGGCCGGCGTGTCCCAGGCGAAGCCGCATGCGACGCTCGAGAAATGGATCTGGATCCTGATCTTCGGCGGCCTCTTCGGCGTGGTCATCGGCATCGCCGTCGGGCGTGCCGACGAAGCGCTGGGCTGGGCCCTGGCCGTGCCCGGCGCCGCGCTGGTGGCCGTCGGCGTGGTGCTGATCTATGTCCGTTCCCGGTTCCCGGACAGCAAGGATTCGCCATGATCAAGCACGTCGTGATGTGGAAGCTCAAGAACCCCAAGGACGCCGCCGCGTTCAAGGCTCGGCTCGACAGCTGCCAGGGCCTGGTGCCGGGCATGCGGCAGTTCGAGGTCGGCGTGCGCAGGCCCGGCCTCGAGGCCAATTGCGACGTGGTGCTGAACTCGGCCTTCGACGACGAGGCGGCGCTGCAGGCCTACCTGGAGCACCCCCAGCACGTGGAGGTGTCGGCCGTCCTCGGCAGCCTGCGCGAGTCACGCAGCGTGCTCGACTATCAAACCCCCTGACATTCCCGGAGACACCATGACTGCACGCAGCATCCAGAAGCTTTTCGACCTCAGCGGCAAGACCGCGCTGATCACCGGCGGCTCGCGCGGCCTGGGCCTGCAGATGGCCCACGCGCTCGGCGAGGCCGGCGCCCGCATCATGCTGAGCTCGCGCAAGGCCGACGACCTCGAGCAGGCCACGGCCGAACTGCAGGCGGCCGGCATCGACACCCGCTGGATCGCGGCCGACTGCTCGAAAGAGGAGGACACCCGCCGCCTCGCCACCGAGACGCTCGAGCGCATGGGCGCGATCGACATCCTGGTCAACAACGCCGGCGCCAGCTGGGGCGCCCCGGCCGAAGACCATCCGGTCGAAGCCTGGGACAAGGTGATGAACCTCAACGTCCGCGGCTACTTCATCCTGGCGCAGCAGGTCGCCCGCGCCTACATGATCCCGAAGAAGGCCGGCCGGATCATCAACATCGCCTCGATCGCCGGCCTCAACGGCAACCCGCCCGAGATGCAGACCATCGCCTACAACACCTCCAAGAGCGCGGTGATCGGCTTCACCCACACGTTGGCCGCCGAATGGGGCAGGTACAACATCAACGTCAACGCGATCTGCCCGGGCTTCTTCATGACCAAGATGGCGGCGGGCCTGATCAAGTCGATCGGCGAAGACAAGATGGCTTCGCATGCGCCGCTCGGCCGGCTCGGCGACGACGAGGACCTGAAGGGCGTCACGCTGCTGTACGCCAGCGACGCCGGCAAGCACATCACGGGCCAGTGGCTGGCCGTCGACGGCGGCGTGAGCGTGGTTCTCGGCGCGTAGGATGGAACACCCCCCGAAGCGCCTGCGGCGCCTCCCCCCTCCAGGGGGGCGATACCAGCGGCCCGGCAAAGCCGGTTCCGCGGTACCTCTGGCATGGGGCTGCGCCGGTTTCATGCGTCATGGCTCACGTGATCGCGTGGTGGAACACTGAAATGAATGATTCCGACGACAGCATCAACCTGCGCTCCTACACGGACCGCATCCCGTTCGCGCGCCATCTCGGCTTCGAGATCACGAAATTCGAGGGCGGCCAATCCGAGCTGCGCTATACCGCGAAGCCCGAGCACCTGAACACCTTCGACGTGACGCACGGCGGCGCCATCATGACCATGCTCGACATCGCGATGGCCGCCGCCGCCCGCAGCGAGACGCCCGAGATCGGCGTCGTCACGATCGAGATGAAGACCACCTTCATGGCGCCGTCGGTCGGCCCGCTGATCGCGCGCGGCAGCCTGCTGCACCGCACCGCGACGATGGGCTTCACCGAGGCCAAGATCTACGACGCCCAGGAACGCGTCTGCGCCCACGCCACCGGGACCTTCAAGTACGTGAAGCGCCGCCTTCCCACGGGCCCGGCCAGCGCCAACGCGATGCGCCCGCCCTCGACCGACTGACCCCTTTTCTCCGGAGACCTCCATGCCCACCAACAGACAACAGATCCTCGACAACCGCCCCGAGGGCGAAGCCGTCGCCAGCAACTTCAAGCTCGTCAGCACCGAGACCCCGGCGCTGAAGGACAACCAGGTGCTGGTGCGCCACCACTACATGAGCCTCGACCCCTACATGCGCGGCCGCATGAACGATGCCAAGAGCTACGCCCAGCCGCAGCCCCTGGGGCAGGTGATGCAGGGCGGCACGGTCGGCGAGGTGGTCGAGAGCAAACACCCCAAGTACGCGGTCGGCGACAAGGTGGTCGGCTTCGGCGGCTGGCAGGAATACAGCGTGGTCGATGCCTCGCAGCCCGGCGCGCTCAAGAAGGTCGACACCACGCACGTGCCGCTGTCTCACTACCTGGGCGCGGTCGGCATGCCCGGCGTCACGGCCTGGTACGGGCTGGTGAAGATCATCGCGCCGAAGGCCGGCGAGACCGTGGTCATCACCGCCGCCAGCGGCGCGGTCGGCAGCGCCTTCGGTGCGCTGGCCAAGGCGCGCGGCTGCCGCGTGGTCGGCATTGCGGGCGGCCCCGACAAGTGCAAGTACGTCACCGACGAGCTCGGCTTCGATGCCTGCATCGACTACCGTCAGCATCCCGACGTCAAGAGCATGAGCGCGGCGCTCAAGGAAGCCTGCCCGAACGGCATCGACGGCTACTTCGAGAACGTCGGCGGCTACATCTTCGATGCGGTGCTGCTGCGCACCAACGCCTTCGCGCGGATCGCGCTGTGCGGCATGATCGCCGGCTACGACGGCCAGCCGCTGCCGCTTGCCAATCCGGCGCTGTTCCTGGTCAACCGGCTCAAGCTCGAGGGCTTCATCGTCAGCGAGCACATGGAAGTCTGGCCCGAAGCGCTGGCCGAACTCGGCGCGCTGGTCGCCAGCGGCAAGCTCCGGCCGCGCGAGTCGATCGCCCAGGGCATCGAGGCCGCGCCCGAAGCCTTCCTCGGCCTGTTGAAGGGCCGGAACTTCGGCAAGCAGCTGGTCAAGCTGATCTGAACCCAGCCACGGGGAGAGCCGGCCATGGACACCACGCACGAGGTCTTCAACCAGCCGGCGCCGCTCACCGGCTACAACCTGTTCGACAGTCACCGGCCGCTGCGTGACGCGCTGAAGTTCAACGCGCCGCAGCTGCAGCTGGCGCCGCTTGAACACCTGGGAGCCAGCCTGGGGACGGCCGAGATGCAGACCCATGCGCGGCTGGCCAACATCCACCCGCCGGTGCTGCACACCCACGACCGCTTTGGCCGCCGCATCGACGAGGTCGAGTTCCATCCGAGCTATCACGCGCTGATGGCGGCGGCGGTCGGCGCCGGCCTGCACGGCACGCCCTGGACCGGCGAATCGCAGTCGCCGCACGTCGAACGGGCGGCCGGCTTCATGTTGTTCACCGAGCTCGAGCCCTCGATGCTGTGCCCGATCTCGATGAGCTATGCCGTGACGCCTGCGCTGCGCGGCAATGCCGGCGTCTACGCCGACTGGGGCCCGAAGCTCGCCAGCCGCTGGTACGACCCGAGGCTCTTGCCCTGGCGCGACAAGCCGGGCGTGACCATGGGCATGGGCATGACCGAGAAGCAGGGCGGCTCGGACGTCCGCGCCAACACCACGCAGGCGGCGCGCACCGGCAGCGACGGCTGGGGCGAGCGCTACGCGATCACCGGCCACAAGTGGTTTTTCTCGGCACCGATGTGCGACGCCTTCCTGGTGCTGGCGCAGGCGCCGGCCGGCCTGTCGTGCTTCTTCCTGCCGCGCGTGCTGCCGGACGGCAGCCGCAACGAGATCCGCATCCAGCGCCTGAAGGACAAGCTCGGCAACAAGGCCAATGCCAGCTCCGAGGTCGAGTTCCATGGCGCCAGCGCCTGGCTGGTGGGCGAGGAGGGGCGCGGCATCCCGCAGATCCTCGAGATGGGCACCATGACCCGCCTCGATTGTGCGCTCGGCACCAGCGGGCTGATGCGGCAGGCCCTCAGCCTGGCGCTGAACCACACGGCGCAGCGCCAGGCCTTCGGCCGCCCGCTGATCGAGCAGCCGCTGATGAAGAACGTGTTGGCCGATCTTGCGCTCGAGAGCGAGGCCGCGACCGCATTGGCGATCCGGCTGGCGCGCGCCTTCGACCATCCCGGCGACGAACACGAGCGCCTGATGGCCCGGCTGCTGACGCCAGTGGCCAAGTTCTGGATCTGCAAGCGCGGCAGCCACTTCGCCCAGGAGGCGATGGAATGCCTGGGCGGCAACGGTTATGTGGAAGAGGGCGGCGAGGGCGTGATGGCGCGGGTCTACCGCGAGATGCCGCTCAATTCGATCTGGGAGGGCGCCGGCAACATCATGGCGCTCGACCTGCTGCGCGGGCTGCGCAAGGGCGACGCCGTCGCCGCGCTGGCGCACGAACTGGCGCCGGCGCGCGGCAGCGATGCCGCGCTCGACCGGCTGGCCGATGCGCTGCCGGCGCGGATCGAGGCGATGGCGTCCGAGGTCGAGGCCCGCCGGCTGGCGCAGGACGTGGCCCTCGCCGTGCAGGCCGCGCTGCTGGTGCGGACCGCGCCGCAGGCCGTGGTCGGCGGCTTCTGCGCCTCGCGCCTCGGCGGCGACTGGGGCCATGCCTTCGGCACGCTGGGCGCCGGCGTCGACCTCGATGCGATCATTTCCCGCGCGCGGCCCCAATGACGGCGCAACTTCGAAAGACCCCATGGCCGACCTGATCCTCCACCACTACGCCACCTCCCCCTTCTCGGAGAAGCTGCGGCTGATCCTCGGCTACAAGAAGCTGGCCTGGAAGTCCGTGATCATTCCGCAGATCGCGCCCAAGCCCGACCTGGTCGCGCTCACCGGCGGCTACCGCCGCACGCCGGTGCTGCAGATCGGCGCCGACATCTACTGCGACACGGCGCTGATCTGCGACGTGCTCGAACACCTGGCGCCGCTGCCGTCGATCTACCCGGAGCCGGGCAAGGGCCTGGCGCGGGTGCTCGCGCAATGGGCCGACGGCACGCTCTTCTGGGCCGCGATGGCCTACAACTTCAGCCCCAATGGCGCGGCCGACATGTTCGGCAAGGCGCCCCCGGAGGTGGTCAAGGCCTTCACCGAAGACCGTCGCGCGATGAGCGGCAACATGGTGAGGCTGCGGCCGGCGGATGCCGCCGCGGCCTACAAGTCGTACCTGCGCCGGCTGTCCGACATGCTCGACGACACCGACTACCTGCTCGGTGCCTTCCCGACCGTGGCCGACTTCGCCTGCTACCACCCGCTGTGGTTCACGCGCAAGCGCACGCCCTCGATGGCCGGCATCCTGCAATTGACGCCCGCCGTGGGCGATTGGATGGACCGCATGTCGGCCATCGGCCACGGCACGATGGAGGTCTTCGATGCCGCCCGGGCGATCGAGGTCGCGGCCGCGTCGACGCCCCACACGCTGCTGTCCGACAGCACCTTCCAGGACGAACACGGCATCGCGCTCGGCTCGCCCGTCACGATCGCCGCCGAGAGCTTCGGGCCCGAGACCACCGAGGGCGAACTGGTCGCGGCCACGCGCACCCACTACACGCTGCGCCGCACCGATCCGCGCGCGGGCACGGTGCATGTGCACTTTCCGCGAATCGGGTATGTGTTGCGGGCGGTGTCGCCCTGAAGCACCTTCGCGACTCCGATCTCGCCGGTTTCGTATTTCAATAGCGCCTCAACGCCAAACCCAACACAAGAGACGAAAGGACACGCGCAAATGATCCAGGACTTCAAGGGCACGACGGCCGTTCTCACCGGCGCCGGCTCCGGCTTCGGCCTCGAATGCGCGCGCATCGGCGCGGCACGCGGCATGAACCTCGTGCTGGTCGACGTCCAGCAGGATGCGCTCGACCGGGCGCAGGCCGAGATGGAAGCCGCCGGCGCGCAGGTGCTGGCGCGCAAGGTCGACGTCGCCGACGCGGCCCAGATGGAAGCACTCGCCAAGGCGGTGCAGCAGCGCTTCGGCGCACCGCATTTCGTCTTCAACAACGCCGGCGTCGGCGCTGGCGGGCTGGTGTGGGAGAACAGCGTCGCCGACTGGGAATGGGTGCTCGGCGTCGACCTGTGGGGCGTGGTGCACGGCGTGCGCCTGTTCACGCCGATGATGCTGGAAGCGGCGGCCAAGGACCCGGCCTACCGCGGCCACATCGTCAACACCGCCAGCATGGCGGGCCTGCTGACGCCGCCCAACATGGGCATCTACAACGCGGCCAAGGCCGCGGTCGTGAGCCTCACCGAGACCCTCTACCAGGACCTGAAGCTGGTCACCGACCAGGTCGGCGCGAGCCTGCTGTGCCCGTACTTCGTGCCCACCGGCATCACCCAGAGCGAACGCAATCGCCCGGGCGCGCTGGCCGGCGGTGCGCTCACCAAGAGCCAGCTGATCGGCCAGGCGATGAGCAACAAGGCGGTCAGCAGCGGCAAGGTCAGCGCCGCCGAGGTCGCCCAGATGGTGTTCGACGCGATCACCGCCAACCAGTTCTACGTCTTCAGCCACCCGAAGGCGCTGGGCAACGTGAAGAGCCGGATGGAAAACATCGTGTCGATCACGAACCCGGCCGACCCCTTCCTGGAGCGGCCCGAGATCGGCATCAAGCTGCGCGAGCAGCTGCGGGCCGGTTGATCAGGGCGGCAGCAGCCAGGGCACCAGCAGCACAGCCACGGCGCCAACCATCACCGCGAGCGGCAGGCCGATCTTGACGAAATCGCCGAAGCTGTAGTTGCCGGCGGTGCTGACCAGCGTGTTGACGGGTGACGAGATCGGCGTCATGAACCCGGCCGACGCGGCCAGCGCCACCATCATCGCGAACGGGTATGGCGATGCGTCGAGGTGCTGGGCCAGCGCCAGCGCGACCGGCGCCATCAGCACTGCGGTGGCGGTGTTCGCGATCACCAGGCCGATCAGCGAACTCAGCACGAAAAGACAGGCCAGCACCGGACGGATGCCGTAGCCGCCCACCAGCGCCAGCAGGCCGTCGGCCGCCAGGTCGATGCCGCCGGTGCGCTGCAGCGCCAGCGAGAAGGGCAGCATCCCGATGATCAGGATCAGGCTGCGCCAATGGATCGCCCGGTAGGCCGAGTCGAGGTCGATGCAGCGGAACAGGCCCATCAGCAGGCAGCCGATGATCGCCGCCTGCACGTTGGGGATCGCGCCCGACAGCATCAGCCCGATCACCAGCAGCAGGCAGAACACCGCGTGCGGCGCGCGGCGCGGCGCGGCCAGCAGCGCCCCGCCTTCCTGGGGCAGGCTGAGGCCGACCAGGTCGTGGCCGTCGGTCTGGAGGGCCCGGATCGCTTGCCACGGCCCGACCAGCAGCAGCGTGTCGCCGACCTTGAGGCGCGCGCTTTCCAGGCCATGCGCGTGGGTGACCCGGCCCCGGCGCAAGCCCACGACCGTGAGGCCGTGCTGCGCCAGCAGGCGGGATTCGCTCCCGGTGGTGTCGACCAGCGTCGAGTCGACCGGAATCACCGCCTCGGCCATGCCGACGTCGCGCGACTGGTCGGTGAAGTAGGCGCCGGAGATCGGCAGCTTGTGCAGCGCATAGCGCTCGCACAGGGCCGGGACGTCGAAGGCTTTCGACTCGACGTCGAGCAGCAGGATGTCGCCGGCCCGGATCTCGGTGTCGGCCGAGGCCCGCAGCACCTCGCGCCGCAGCGTGTGCTGGCGCTCGAGCGCGATCACGTGGGCATCGGAGGCAGGGCCGAGTCCCAGGCCTTCGAGGCTGCGGCCGACCAGCGGCGAATCGGATTGCACCGCGAGGCGGAAGGCGCGGTCGTGCAGCTTGTACTGGTCCACCCAGTCGTTCAGGCTCGGCCGGCCGCCGCTCGTCGAGCCGCTCTCGCTGCGCAGGTGCCGCCTGGCCACCGCCATGTAGGCGATCGCGAGCAGCAGCACCGGCACGCCGATCGGCGTGATGGTGAAGAAGCCGAAGCCTTCGGCCCCGTGGCGCATCAGCTCGCTGTTGACGATCAGGTTGGGGGTGGTCGCGACCAAGGTCATCATCCCGCTGATCAGGCCCGCGACGCTCACGGGCATCAGCAGCTGGCCGGCCGCGACACCGGTCTGCTGGGCGATGCGGATCACGATCGGAATGAAGATCGCGACCACGGCTGTGGAACTCATGAACGAGCCCATCAGGCCGACCGCCAGCATCAGCAACGCCAGCAGGCGGGTCTCGCTGCTGCCGCCGTGCTTCACCAGCCAGTCGCCGACGTGCTGGGCCACGCCGGTGCGCACCAGGCCCTCGCCGAGCACGAACAGAGCGGCGACCAGCACGATGTTCGGATCCGAAAAGCCCGCCAGGGCCTCGTTCATGTCGATGATGCCGGTCATGGGCAGCAGCACGATCATGATCAGCGCCACGGCATCGAGGCGCGGCCGGCCCGAGATGAACATGGCGATCGCGACGCCCAGCAGGGCGAGGACTTGGACCAGCTCAGACGACATGGAACAACCCGCGAGAATGAGAGACCGGATTCTGCGCGATCCGGCCGCCGCATCCGCCATCGCGCAATCCCTCGTCCCGATGCGGGGCTTGGCTGCCGCCCCGGAATGCATATACTGAACCGTACGGTTCTGTGTAAGTTCGATCCACACCCAGGAGACCTTCCATGGCCTATGTCGACGGCTACGTGCTTCCCCTCAAGAAGAACAAGATCGATGCCTATCGCCAGATGGCGGCGCTCGCCGGTTCGGTCTGGCGTGAGCATGGCGCGCTCGAGTACCGCGAGTGGATCGCCGAGGACGTGAAGGCCGGCGAGCACACCTCGTTTCCGCAGGCCGTGAAGCTCGAGGACGACGAGATCGTGGTGTTCTCGTGGATCGTCTTCGAGTCGCGCGACCACCGCGACGAAGTCAACGCCAAGGCCATGAGCGACCCGCGCCTGGCCGGCATGATGGACCCGAAGTCGATGCCCTTCGACGGCAAGCGGATGTTCTGGGGCGGCTTCGAGCCGCTGGTCGCGCTTTAGCGGTTGGGCTGCACGGCGACCGGACTGCGCTCCGCGAACTGGCCGTTCCAGTAGGGGTAGTACGGGTAGGGCGGCGTCGTGGCGCTGGCGGCATCCAGCCGTGCGATCTGGTCGGCCGTGAGCTCCCAGCCCAGCGCGCCGAGGTTCTGCCTGAGCTGGGTTTCGTTGCGCGCCCCGATCAGCACCGATGAGACGGTCGGCCGCCGCAGCAGCCAGTTGAGTGCGATCTGCGGCAGCGTCTTGCCGGTCTCCTCGGCCACCCGGTCCATCGCTTCGACCACGCTGAAGAGGCGCTCGTCGTCCACCGGCGGCGCGAAGCCGGCGGTGTCGTGCAGGCGGCTCGCCGCCGGCAAGGGCTGGCCGCGACGGATCTTGCCGGTCAGGCGGCCCCAGCCGAGCGGGCTCCAGACGATCGCACCGACGCCCTGGTCGAGCCCGAGCGGCATCAGTTCCCATTCGTAGTCGCGGCCGACCAGCGAGTAGTAGGCCTGGTTGGCGACATAGCGCGACAGCCCGAGCCGATCGGACGCCGCCAGCGATTTCATCAGCTGCCAGCCCGAGAAATTCGAAGCGCCGATGTAGCGGACTTTGCCCGCGCGGATCAGGTCGTCAAGGGTGCGCAGCACCTGCTCGACCGGCGTCATGGCGTCGAAGGCATGCAGTTGCAGCAGGTCGATGGTGTCGGTGCCCAGGCGCCGGAGCGCGGCATCGACGCCCTGGACCAGATGATGGCGCGAGGCGCCGACCTCGTTCGGTCCGTCGCCGGTGCGCAGCGCGAGCTTGGTCGACAGGATGACCTTGTCGCGCCGGCCCTGGATGGCCGCGCCGAGTATCGATTCGGAAGCGCCGCTGGAGTAGACGTCGGCGCTGTCGAACAGATTGACGCCGGCGTCGAGGCAGATGTCGACGATGCGGCGCGCCCCGGCGACATCGGTGTTGCCCCAGGCGCTGAACAACGGGCCTTCGCCGCCGAAAGTACCGGCCCCGAAGCCGAGGGCCGGGACCTTGAAGCCGGAGTGGCCGAGATAGCGGTATTCCATGGTGCGTCCTTGTGTGCGTGGGTGTGAAAGGGTGGGGCGGTTCAGGCGCAGGCGGTGGCGGCGGCCGCCGGAAGTCGTCGATCGAGCGCCCGGCTCCAGAGCGCGATCGCCAGCCCGGCCAGGGTCAGCAGCGCCGCCACCCAGCCCAGCGCCTGCAGGCCGGGCCCGCGCTCGATGACGACGCCGCCGGCCCAGGCACCCAGTGCGTTGCCGAGATTGAAGGCCGCGATGTTGAGGCTGGAGGCCAGGTTCTGTCCGGCGCCCGCCGCCTTGTCGAGCACCCGCAGTTGCAGTGGGGCGACAGTGGCGAAGGCGGCGATGCCCAGCAGCAGCACGAACACCACCGCGGTCCAGGGCCTGTGGACCAGCCACTGCATCGCGCCGAGCACCGCGGCCAGTGCCACCAGCGAACCCAGGAGGGACGGCATCGGCGCACGGTCGGCCAGCCGGCCACCCAGCAGGTTGCCGACGGCCAGTCCGCCGCCGAACAGCAGGAGGATCGGCGACACCGCCGCCTCCGACACGCCGGTGACGCGGGTCAGCAGCGGCTGGATGTAGGTGAAGACGGCGAACACGCCGGCAAAGCCCAGCACCGTGATCGCCAGCCCGAGCAGCACCTGCGGCCGGGCCAGGACGGCGAGTTCGTCGCGCAGCGCGGCCGGCGCGGCGTCGGCCCGGCCGCGCGGCACGAACAGCGCCAGCACCGTGAAGGCGGCGACCCCGATCAGCGCCACCGCCCAGAAGGTCGAGCGCCAGCCGAAATGCAGGCCGAGCCAGGCACCGGCCGGCACGCCGAGCAGCGTTGCCGCGGTGAGCCCGGTGAACATGACGGCAATCGCCGAGGCGCGCCGCTCCGGCGGGACCAGGCCGGTGGCCACCACCGAGCCGACGCCGAAGAAGGTGCCGTGCGCCAGCGAGGTGACGACCCGCGCAGCCATCAGCAACTCGTAGCTGCCGGCCATGGCGCAGGCGATATTGCCGAGCGTGAAGATGGCCATCAGCCCGAGCAGCACTGTCTTGCGCGGCAGGCGGCGGCTGGCGATGGTCAGCAGCGGCGCGCCGACCGCGACGCCGAGCGCGTAGCCCGAGATCAGCAGGCCGGCAGCCGCGATCGAGACCTGGAGATCGGCGGACACCTGCAGCAGCAGGCCCATGATGACGAATTCGGTGGTGCCTATTCCGAAGGCACCGGCGGTGAGGGCGAGGAGGGCGATGGGCATGATGGCCATGACTTTGCCGGTTCCGCGGCAGCATGAATAGAATGCCGCTTCGACATGCTCTTGTGAATCGAAGTCACAAATGCCCCGAACCGAGGTCAATCGTTCCGGCGAGATGGAAGCCTTCGTGCAGGTGGTCGATCGCGGCAGCTTCTCGGCCGGCGCCCGCGCCCTGGGCATGACCCCGTCCGCGGTCAGCAAGCTGATCGGGCGGCTCGAGGCGCGGCTCGGCACCCAGCTCGTGCACCGGTCCACGCGCAAGCTGCAGCTGACGGCCGAGGGCCAGCTTTTCTACGAGCGCAGCGTCCGCGTCCTGGCCGACATGGACGAGGCCGAGCGCTGCGCCTCAGCCGGCGCGGCACCGAGCGGCCGGGTCAGCATCAACGCCAGCGTTCCTTTCGGGCAGCAGGTGCTGATCCCGCTGGTGCCGCGCTTTCTCGAACTGCACCCACAGATCACGCTCAACATCGTGCTGACCGACCGCGTGGTCGACCTGATGGAGGAGCGCGCCGACGTGGCGATCCGCTGGGGCGCATTGCCGCCGTCCGATCTGGTGGCCCGGCGACTCGGTGCCACCGGCCAGGCGATCGTCGGCGCGCCCGCCTATCTCGCCCGATACGGCACGCCCTACACGCCGGAAGAGCTCGAAGCGCACAACCGGCTCGGCTTCACCTACCGGCGCAGCGTCCCCGACTGGCCGCTCTCGATCGACGGCAGGGTGGTCGACATCCCGGTCAACGGCAACGTCAGGGCCGGCGATGGCGAGGCGCTCCGCGCGCTGCTGCTGGCGGGCGTCGGCCTGGGCCGGTTGTCGCTCTACCAGGTGCAGGCCGACCTCGATGCCGGCCGGCTGGTGCCCGTGCTGGAGGACTTCAACCCGGGCGACACCGCGCCGATCCATGCCGTCTACCTGGGCAAGCCCGGGCGCTTGCCGGCACGGGTGCGGGCGCTGCTGGACTTTCTCTCGGCCCACGTCCTGGCCGATGGGCGGCCGCGCCTTGCGCCTGCGGCTTTCGGAAATTTCCATGGGCAATAGAGGAATCGTGGGCGTCTCGCCTTCGCGGACCGGGCGCGCGGCGGTCGGAAAATCGTCCGACGCCTCCCGGCGCCTGCGTTCCGCCCCCGGAATCGACAGCTCGTCCCTCTCCTCCAGGACACTCATGACTTCATTTCTTCGCCTTGCGATCGCGGGGCTTTTCGCCGTCGGTCTGTGCGCCGGTGCCTCCGCGCTCGAACACGCGCACTGGTCCTACGCCGGCAAGACCGGTCCTTCCGAGTGGGCCGCGCTGGCACCCGACAACGCGACCTGCAAGACCGGGCAGCAGCAGTCGCCGGTCGACCTGCCTGCGGCCAAGGCCAAGGCGCTGGCGCAACACGATGCCGGGATTCGCTACGGCAAGGCCGCGGGTCGGCTCGTCAACAACGGCCACACCCTCGAACTGGACCTGGAAGGCGCAGCGGACAACAAGGTCGTCTACCAGGGCGTCGAATATCGCCTGGCCCAATTCCATTTCCACACGCCCAGCGAACACCACCTCGACGGCCGTGCGTTCCCGATGGAGATGCACCTGGTCAACAAGAGCGCCGACGGCGCCATCACGGTGGTCGGCGTGATGATCAAGGCCGGCCGCAAGAACAAGGCGTTGGCGCCGGTCTTCGCCAAGCCGCCCAAGGCCGGCGACGCCGCCCACGACCTCGAGATCGATCTTGCCGCCGTGCTGCCGGCCGACCACAAGGCGCTGCTGTACACCGGCTCGCTGACCACCCCGCCGTGCACCGAGCGGGTGCACTGGGTGGTGCTGGAGCGCCCGATCGAGATGTCGCGGGCGCAGATCGATGCCTTCCGCCACTTGTTTCGGGACAATCATCGCCCGATCCAGCCGCTGAACGGCCGCGAGCCGGTGGAAGAGACCGCCGGCGAATAGGCTGCAGCAGCGGCTTTGCGCTTGCCTGACAATAGCTGCGCAAATCCATGAAAGAAGTCCCCGACGCCATCGTCTGCGAAGGCTGCGACGCGGTTTATCGCCGCGTGCGGCTGCGCCGGCGCGAGGTCTCGCATTGCCCGCGCTGCAGCACCGAACTCGACCGCCATCCAGGCGACCAGAGCGCCCGCGTGCTGCCGCTCACCGTCGCCTGCCTGATCCTGTTCGCCATCGCGAACCTGTTCCCGATCGTCGAGATCGAGCTGCAGGGTCTCAGCAACGAGACCACGCTGGCGGGCGCGGTGGTGGCGCTGAGCGTGGGTGGGATGTCGCCGGTGGCGCTGCTGGTGCTCGCGACCACCTTGCTGTTCCCGCTGCTCCAGCTGTGCATCCTCTTCTACCTGCTGGTGCCGATGCGCTACGAGCGGCGGCCGGCGGGTTTCGGGGTGCTCGTGAACGCCCTGGTGGCGTTGCGTCCCTGGGGCATGATCGAAGTGTTCCTGCTCGGCGTGCTGGTGGCGATCATCAAGCTGAGCAGCATGGCGCAGGTGATCGCCGGTCCGGCGCTCTGGGCCTTCGTGGGGCTCACGGTGCTGCTGACGGCGGTGCTGTCCTTCAACCCCCGGACCTTCTGGGAAATGGCTTTCGAGCCGCGGCCGGGTCAGGACGGATGAGCGACCCCGGCGTCGAGACCGCGGCCGCCCTGCGCCTCGTGGCCTGCCACCACTGCGGCACCACCTGGCAAGGTGCGCTCGACGGCGAAGCCTGCGACCGCTGCGGCACCCGGCTGCACGCGCGCAAGCCCGACAGCATCAACCGCACCTGGGCCTACCTGGTCGCCGCCGCGATCCTCTACCTGCCGGCCAACCTGCTGCCGGTGATGATCACCAAGAGCCTGCTGGGCACCCAGCAGGACACCATCCTGAGCGGCGTCATCTACTTCTGGGTCTCGGGCGCCTACGGCCTGGCGGCGCTGATCTTCGTTGCCAGCTTCCTGGTGCCGCTGTTCAAGCTGACCGCGCTGGTGCTGCTCACCATCACGGCGCAGCGGCGCAGCAGCTGGCGGCAGCTCGAACGGGCCAAGCTCTATCGCATCCTCGAGGTGATCGGGCGCTGGTCGATGCTCGACGTCTTCGTGGTGGCGCTGCTGGCCGGCCTGGTGCGCATCCAGGGCTTCGCCGAGATCACGGCCGGGGTCGGCATCGCCGCCTTCGGCGCGGTGGTGGTCCTCACCATGCTGGCGTCGCTGAGCTTCGATCCGCGCCTGACCTGGGACACCGGACCGGATGCCCAGGCGGAAGAAATGAAGATGGACAATGAACCGATATGAATGACGAATCCACCCGACCCGAGCCGCAGCCGCCCCGGGCTGCGCCGAAGGTCGTCAGGCGGCGCAACTGGCTGCCCTCCCTGATCTGGCTGATCCCGGTCGTGGCGGCCCTGGTCGGCATGACGCTGGTGGCGCGCATCCTCATGGACCGCGGACCCGAGGTCGTGCTGACCTTCAAGAGCGCCGAAGGCCTCGAGGCCAACAAGACCGTGGTCAGGTACAAGGACGTGCAGATCGGCACCGTCACGCACATCCGCCTGGCCACCGACCGTTCGCATGTCAGGGTGCTGGTGCAGCTCAAGAAGGAAGCCAGCGCATTCACGGCGCAGGACACCCGGTTCTGGGTGGTCCGCCCGCGGCTCGACACCTCGGGCATCTCCGGTCTGGGCACCTTGCTTTCGGGCGCCTACATCGGCGTCGATGCCGGCACCTCGGAAGAAACCTCGGGCGAGTTCACCGGGCTCGAGACGCCCCCCATCGTCACCCGCGACGACTCGGGGCGGCAGTTCCTGCTGCGGGCCCGCGACATCGGCTCGCTGGACATCGGCTCGCCTGTGTACTTCCGCCGAATCAAGGTGGGCCAGGTCGCGGCCTACGAGCTCGACGCCGACGGCCACGGCGTGACGCTGAGGGTCTTCATCAACACGCCCTACGAGAAGTTCGTCGGCGTCAACACGCGCTTCTGGCATGCCAGTGGTTTCGACATCGACCTGAACGCCAGCGGCCTGAAGGTTCGCACCCAGTCCCTGGTCACGGTGCTGATCGGCGGCATCGCCTTCCAGGCGCCCGACGACCAGACCGGGCCGGTGGCCGGGGAGAACACTGCCTTCGTGCTGGCCAGCGACGAGACCACTGCGATGAAGGAGCCTGACGGGCCTTCGCAGACCATGCTGCTGTACTTCAACCAGTCGCTGCGCGGCCTGTCGCCCGGCGCGCCGGTCGACTTCCGGGGCGTCGTGATCGGCGAGGTCAAGTCGATCGGGGTCGAGTTCGACCGGGGCGAGCGCGCCTTCCGGATGCCGGTGGTGATCCAGGTCTACCCGGATCGCATGCGGCGCCGTTCCGCCACCGATCCGGACGCTCGCATCTCGTCGTTCCAGCGCTGGCAACTGCTGGTCAGCAAGGGGATGCGGGCCCAGCTGCGCACCGGCAACCTGCTGACCGGCCAGGTCTACGTGGCGATGGATTTCTTCAACGATGCCAAGCCGGCGAAGCTCGAGCCCAACCAGGTCCCGCTCGAGCTGCCGACCCAGCCCAACCGGCTGGACGAGCTGCAGTCGCAGGTGGCCGACATCGCGCGCAAGCTCAACCAGGTGCCTTTCGAGGAGATCGGTGCCGATCTGCGCAAGAGCCTGGCCTCTCTCGACAAGACCCTCAACAGCACCGAGCAGCTCGCCAGGCGCCTGAACAACGACGTCACGCCCGAGATGGCGGCGGCCTTGAAGGACGTGCGCCAGACCCTGCGCTCGGCCGAGAAGACCATCGCCGACGATGCGCCGCTGCAGCAGGACCTGCGCCAGACCCTGCAGGAAGTCACGCGGGCGGCGGGGTCGCTGCGCGTGCTGACCGACTACCTGGAGCGCCACCCCGAATCCCTGATCCGCGGCAAGCCGGAGGACAAGCAGAAATGAAGACGACCCACTTCCGGCTCGCGGCCGCAGCCCTCGGTGCGGCCTGGCTCGTGGCCGCCTGCGGCAGCAGCGGCGGGCCGCAGTACTACAGCCTGGCCGACAGCGCGGCGCCGGCCCGGGCGCCGATGCCGACGGGCGGCGCGCCGGCCTACATCGAACTGACGCCGATCGCCATGCCGGAGCGCTTCGCCCGGCCGCAGCTGGTGGTGCGCAAGAAGGACGCGCCGGACAGCCCGGCGGTCGACATCCTCGAGCAGCACCGCTGGTCGTCCTCGTTCGAGAACGAGTTGCGCGACAGCCTGGGCAGCGGCATCGCGAGCCGGCTGGGCGCCGTCGACGTGACCAAGTCCGGCCGTTCGCGCGGCCAGCCGGCGACACGCATCGCGGTCCAGCTGGAGCAGTTCGACGCCATCGAGGGCAAGCGGGTCGATGCCAGCTTCACCTGGACGGTGCGCCGCACCGACGAGGGGCCAGCGACCGGCTGCCGGCTGTCGCTGTCGGAACCCGTGGGCGGCGGCTTCGACGCCCTGGCCCAGGGCGCCCAACGCCTCACGTCGCGGCTGGCCGATGCCATCGCGGCCAGCGTTCCCGCGCCGCAGGGCCAGCCCACGGCGAAGTGCGCGGCCTGACATAGAGACAGGGAGACAGGGCGGTGGCCATGGCCCCGAACGGCTTCGCACTCTTCGCCACGGCGATCGGCGCCTGCGGCATCGCCTGGGGGCCGGGCGGCATCGTCGGCGTGCAGTTGCCCGAGGGCGGGGAGGGCGCCACGCGTGCGCGCATGCGGCGGCGCTTTCCGAACTGGCCGGAGCAGGACGCGCCAGCCGACGTGGTGCCGGCGATCGAGGGCATCCGCGGCCTGCTGGCCGGCGAAGCGCTCGACCTCGCCGAGATCGTGCTCGATGTTGAAGGTGTCAGCGAATTCCATCGGCGCGTCTACGAGATCGCGCGCCGCATTCCGCCCGGGCGCACCCGCACCTACGGCGACATCGCGGCCGAGCTCGGCGACAAGGGTCTGGCGCGCGCGGTCGGGCAGGCGCTCGGCCTCAATCCCTTCGCACCGGTGGTGCCCTGCCACCGGGTGCTCGCCGCCGGCGGCCGTTGGGGCGGCTTCTCGGCCCACGGCGGTGCGGCGGCGAAGCTCCGGATGCTGGCCATCGAAGGTGCCAGGCCGGACAGCGAGAGCGGCGACTTGTTCTGAGGCCTAGCACAGGCCGGCGCGTCGCGCTGCCGACGGTCCATCGCCGCCTTGGCGACAATCGGGCGATGACTTCTTCGCGCTTCTTCAAGATCGCGCTCGTGCTCGGCCTGTTGTCGGCCATCGGCCCGTTCGCGATCGACATGTACCTGCCGGCGCTGCCCGAGATCGGCAGCAGCCTGCACGCCGGCATCGGGCCGGTGCAGATGAGCCTCACGGCCTTCTTCATCTCGCTCGGCGTCGGGCAACTGCTCTACGGACCGGTGTCCGACATGGTGGGGCGCAAGCCGCCGCTCTACTTCGGCCTGGGCTTGTTCGCGCTGGCCAGCATCGGCTGCGCGCTGGCCACCAGCATCGAGATGCTGATCGCGCTGCGCTTCGTCCAGGGCCTGGGCGCCGCGGCCGGCATGGCCATCCCGCGCGCCGTGGTGCGCGACCTGCACACCGGCACCGACGCGGCGCGGCTGATGTCGCTGCTGATGCTGGTCTTCAGCGTGTCGCCGATCCTGGCGCCGCTGGCCGGCAGCGCGGTGATCGCCTTCACCGGATGGCGCGGCGTGTTCTGGTCGGTGACCTTGGCGGCCGTGGTCGGACTGGCGACCATCGCGATGGTCCTGAAGGAGACCCGGCCGGCCGAGGAGCGGGTCGAGAGCAGCCTGGGCAGCGCGCTGGCCGCCTACGGCGTGCTGCTGCGCGACACCCACTACCTCGGGCTGGTCTTCATCGGTGCCTTCGCCATGGCGGGTTTCTTCACCTACCTGGCGAACTCGTCCTTCGTGATGATCGACCACTACGGCCTCTCGCCGGTGATGTACAGCGTGGCCTTCGGCGTCAACGCGGCCGCCTTCTTCGCCGCCGCGCAGCTCAACGGCCCGCTGTGCGAGCGCTTCGGGATCGAGCGGGTGGTGAAGACCGGCGTCGCGGCCTGCGGCGCGGTGATGCTGGCCATGTTCGCCTATTTCGCCGGCGGCGGCGACCGGCTGGCGGTGCTGATCGTGCTGTACTTCATCGCCAGCGGCCTGATGGGCCTGGTCATTCCGACCACCTCGGTGCTGGCCCTCGAGAAGCACGGCGCCATCGCCGGCACCGCGTCGGCGCTGCTCGGCACCTTGCAGATGCTGACCGGTGCGGTGGTGATGGCGGTGGTCGGGCTGTTCACCGACGGCCGGCCGCTGCCGATGGTGACCGGCATGGCGGGCGGTGCGCTGATCGCGGTCGCACTGACCTGGCTCACGCTCGATGGCCGGCGCCAGCCCGTCGGGCAGGCGGGCTGAGCGATGTCGTCCATCCCCGTCGACCAGACCGCTCACACCGCACGCGATGGCCTGCCGCAGCCGCAGCGCCGCCACGCGATGGTGGTGGTCATCCTCGGCATCGCGGTGGCGGTGCTCGATGGCACCATCGTCAACCTCGCGCTGCCCGGAATCGCGCGCGAGCTGCAGGCGGACCCGGCGCACGCGATCTGGGTGGTCAACGCCTACCAGATCGCCGCGCTTGTCATGCTGCTGCCGCTGGCCTCTTTGGGCGACCGGATCGGCTATCGCCGCGTGTACCTCACGGGCATGGCCCTGTTCGCGGCCGCGTCGCTGATCGCGACACTGTCCCATTCGCTCGGCATGCTGATCGCGGGTCGTGCGCTGCAGGGGCTCGGCGCGGCCGGCATCATGAGCGTCAACGCAGCGCTGGTGCGGCTGATCTACCCCAGGAAGCAGCTCGGGCGCGGCATGGCGATCAATTCGATGGTCGTGGCCACCGCCTCGGTCGCGGGCCCTTCGGTGGCGGCCGGTATCTTGTCGATCGCGTCCTGGCCCTGGCTGTTCGCGCTCAACGTGCCGCTGGGAGCGCTGGTGCTGGTGCTCGGGCTGCGTTCCTTGCCGTTCAACGAGGCCAAGGCATCGGGGGTGCGGTTCTCGCTGCTGGACGTGGCGCTCAACGTGGCGATGTTCGCGCTGGTCTTCGTCGGCGCCGACCGGCTGGGCGTGCGCGGCGAGGCCGGGCAGGGCGCCAGCCCGATGGCCTGGCTGCTGCTGCTGGCCGGCCTGGCGGTCGGCTTCGTCTACCTGCGGCGGCAGGCCGCGCAGGCGGTGCCGCTGTTCCCGGTCGACCTGCTGCGCATCCCGGTGTTCGCGCTCTCGATGGGCACCTCGGTCGGCGCTTTCTGCGCCCAGATGCTGTCCTTCATCGCGCTGCCGTTCCTGCTGCTCGACACCTATGGTCGCTCGCACTTCGAGGCCGGCCTGCTGATCACCGCCTGGCCGCTGGCGATCGTGGTGATGGCGCCGATCGCCGGCCGGCTCATCGGCCGCTATCCGGACGGACTGCTCGGCGGCATCGGGCTGGCCATGCTGGCCACCGGCCTGGCGCTGCTGGCAGCGCTGCCGGCCCAGCCGGGCAACGCCGACATCGTCTGGCGCATGGTCTTGTGCGGCGTCGGCTTCGGCCTGTTCCAGTCGCCCAACAACCACACCATCGTGACCACGCCGCCGCCCCAGCGCAGCGGCGCGGCGAGCGGCATGCTGGGCACCGCGCGGCTCACGGGCCAGACATTGGGGGCCGTGCTGCTGGCCGGCATCTTCAGCGTCTGGAGCCCGCACGACGGCAAGGGCCAGGTGATCGCATTGGGGCTGGCCGCCTGCTGCGCGGCGGTGGCCGCGGTCTGCAGCACCTTGCGCACGCGGGCCCGCTAGCGGACCGGCTCAGGGCGGCGGCAGGGTCTGCGCGATCCGCTCGGCCATGAAATCGTAGAACGGATTCGACGACAGCCGCGTGAGCGAATCCAGGCTGACGATCAGGCCGCCGCGTTCGCCACGCATCGCCAGGGCCCCGAGGTTGACGCCGAAATCGTCGCTGTCGTCGGGCCGCAGGCCGTACAGCGGGTCGGTGAGCGGAAACGGCAGCGCCAGGTGCGAGAGCGAAAACACCTCGAGCGGAAATTCGAGCCCGATCGGCCGCGTCTGGACCGTGGTGGCGCCGGCCTCCGTGACCTGCTCGACCACCTGCCGGCTGTGGACGTCGGCATTGGTGACGAGGGTCGTGCGGAAGCGCCGCGGCGCCGGCGGCAGCACCCGTTCGGGCCGCAGGTCGCTGCCGGAGCGCAGCAGCGGCCCGAACTTGATGCTGCGGTTGAGGTCGAACAGCACCAGTTCGCTGCCGTTCGCCGGCAGCCGCGCATAGAGGCCGGTGACGATCGCGCGGGTGCTCACCGTGAAGTCGATCAGCGACTGGAAGGTGAGGGTCGGCGGCATCTGGTCGAGCCGCCCGTCGCGCTCCTCGCGGGCCACGTGGGCCTGCAGGTCGCGCGTGAGCAGCGACGACTGGCGCGCCCCGTTGACCGGGAACGAGTTGTACTTGAAGGGGTTGAACTCCGGCACGATGCCGAGCCAGGCCGCCTTGGCGAAGGCCGGAAAGATCGCCGGCCAGCCGAACACGCCGGCGAAGCGCGACAGCTCGGTGATGCCGATCATCGGCGCGATCAGGATCAGGCGATCGGGCCGCGCCAGCTTCGGGTCGTCGATCGCATCGAGCGCGTACTTGGTCGCCAGTGCGCCGCCGTTCGAGAAGCCGACCACGTGCAGCGGCAGCGGCGCCGGCACGCGGCGGCGCGCTTCGCGCACCGCGAGCTCGGTCGCGGCCGACCAGTCTTCCCATTCCACGTGGGTGAGCCCGGCCGGCACGGTGCCGTGGCCCGGCATGCGGATCGCGACGACCGCGAAACCGCGGTCGCGGTACAAGGTGGCCACATGGCGCAGGCTGAAGGGGGAATCGGTCAGGCCGTGGAGCAGCACCACCACGCCCTTGGGCGGGCCTTGCGGATCGAGCGTGTAGGAGCGGTTCCAGTCCTGGCGGAAGTGACCCGGGTAGATCGGGCTGCCGTCGAAATAGCGGTTCGACGGCGTGCGCAGTTCCGGCGGCAGCTTGTCGGTGACTTCGCGCCGAACCTCGTCGAAGGCCGCGTTCTCGGCCGCCAGCCAGGCCGGCCAGTCGGCCTTGCGGATCTGCTCGCCCGACAGTTCGTGCGGCACGTGCGTGTGCCACGGCTCGAGCGGGGGGCCGCGCTGCACATCGTAGGTGCGCACGGCGAGCAGTGTGACGAAAACGATGCCCAGCAACAGCGCGGTGCGCTTCAGCATCCTGGCCAGCCAGGGTCCCATTCCGTTTCCTCTTGCGTTCTTGTTCGGGCAGGCGTTTCGCGGGAAACGTCCTGCCGCGCAATCTATCACGTGGCCCCGGGGCGCCGGCTCGCGATCCGTCCCAGTGTCGCGATCGCCTGCTCGGTGCGTTCGTCCCACGGGTGGCCGTAGTTGAGGCGCAGGCAGTTCGTGAAGCCGCGCTGGGCCGAGAAGATCGGCCCCGGCGCGACGCTGATGCCTTGGGCGAGCGCCTGCCGATGCACCTCCAGGGCATCGACGTGCCCCGGCATCTCGACCCACAGGAAATAGCCGCCCGCCGGCCGGGTGGCGCGGGTGCCGGGCGGGAAGTGCTCGGCGATGGCCTGCGCCAGCAGGGTCTGCTGCCCGGCCAGCGCGCGCCGCAGCTTGCGCAGGTGCTTGTCGAAGCCGCCCTTCTCGAGGTAGGTCGCCAGTCCGTTCTGGGTCGGCGCCGAGGCGCCCAGCGTGGTGGTGAGCTTGGCGCGGGCCACCGCCCGCGTGAAGCGTCCTGGCGCCGCCCAGCCGATGCGGTAGCCGGGCGCCAGGCACTTCGAGAACGACGAGCAGTGCATCACCAGGCCCTGCGTGTCGAAGGCCTTGGCCGGCAGCGGCCGCTTGTCGTCGAAATAGAGCTCGCCGTAGACATCGTCCTCGATCAGCGGCACCTGGTGGCGGGCCAGCAGCTCGACCAGCGCCTTCTTCTTCGCCTCGGGCATCAGGCTGCCGAGCGGGTTCTGGAAGTTGGTCATGAGCCAGCAGGCCTTGGGCCGATGGCGCTGGATCGCGCGCTCGAGCGCGTCGAGCGCCATGCCTTCGCGCGGATGCGTCGGCACCTCGATCGCCTCCAGGCCCAGCCGCTCGAGCGCCTGCAGCGCGGCATAGAAGGTCGGCGATTCGATCAGCACCGCATCGCCCGGCCGCGTGACGCTGGCGAGGCAGAGGTTCAGCGCCTCGAGGGCGCCGTTGGTGATGACGATCTCGTCGGTGTGGACCTGCACGCCATCGGCCAGGTAGCGCAGTGCGATCTGCCGCCGCAGCCGCGCGTTGCCGGGCGTCAGGTCGTCCACGGTGCTCCATGGATCGAGGTTCTGGACGCTGGAGGCCATGATGCGACCGAGGCGGGCGAGCGGAAACAGCAGCGGGCTCGGGAAGGCCGAGCCCAGCGGCACCACATCGCGCACCATGGTCGACTCGAGGATCTCGAACACATGCTCGCTGACATCGAGCGGCACGGCGTCGTCCTCGGGCTGCGAGGCGGCCTCGGGCTCGGGCGGCAGTTGCCGGGCGCCTTCGGCCACGTAGTAGCCGGAACGCTCGCGGGCCCGGATCAGGCCCTGGGCCTCGAGCAGGTAGTAGGCCTGGAACACGGTCGACGGGCTGACGCCGCGGCTGGCCCGCGCCTGGCGCACGGAGGGCAGGCGGTCGCCGGGGTGCAGCACCCCGGTGCGAATCGATTCGGCGATCTCGGCGGCCAGGGCCTGGTAGCGTGTCATGGAGCGGCGATTGTCCGGTACTGCGCGCGGCCTCATACTTTGGCGATGCCGCAGATCGGAAAGCCTCCCGGTGACGACAGCCTGATCCGGCACGGTTGCGAGGCCGCCGACTGCCCGCCGGCCTCGCGGCCCTGGGTACTCGCCGCGGCCATCGTCGGCTCGAGCATGGCCTTCATCGACGGCACGGTGGTCAACGTCGCGCTGCCGGCGATCCAGGCCGACCTGCATGCCAGCGCCTTCCAGGCCCAATGGGTGGTCGAGTCCTATGCCTTGTTCCTGGCCGCGCTGCTGCTGGTCGGCGGCGCGCTCGGCGATCACTTCGGACGCCGCAGGATCTTCGCGCTCGGGGTCGCGCTGTTCGCGCTGGCCTCGATGGCCTGCGCGCTGGCGGGCGACGTCTCGCAGCTGATCGCGGCGCGCGCGGTGCAGGGCATCGGCGGCGCCTTGCTGGTGCCCGGCAGCCTGGCGCTCATCAGCGCTTCCTTTCCCGAGAAGGAGCGCGGCCGGGCGATCGGCACCTGGTCCGGGTTCAGCGGCATCACGGCCGCCATCGGACCGGTGGTGGGCGGCTTCCTGGTCGACCACTATTCGTGGACCTGGGCCTTCCTGGTCAACCTGCCGATGGCGGCCGTGGTGCTGCTGATCGTCTGGCGCCACGTGCCCGAGAGCCGCGGCGGCGCGGCGGCCTCGGCGCGGCTCGATCCCTGGGGCGCGGCGCTGGCGACGGTGGCGCTCGGGGGCATCGTCTATGCATTCATCGAGGCGCCGACCCAGGGCTGGCGCGCGCCCTCGGTGCCGTTCGCGCTGCTGGCGGGCATCGCGGCCAGCGTGGCCTTCGTGATGGTCGAGCTGCGCGTGCGCTCGCCGATGCTGCCGCTCGGGCTGATGCGCGTCGGCAACTTCGGCGGCGCCAACCTGTTGACGCTGCTGCTCTATGCGGCGCTGGGCGGCGGGCTCTACTTCCTGCCGCTCAACCTGATCCAGGTCCAGGGCTACTCGGCCACCGTCGCCGGCGCGGCGCTGCTGCCTTTCATCCTGATCATGTTCGCGCTGTCGAGCTGGGCCGGGCAGCTGGTCGACCGCATCGGAGCGCGCCTGCCGCTGGTGGTGGGCCCCGCCGTCGCCGCCGCCGGCTTCGCGCTGTTCGCGCTGCCGGGCGTCGGCGCCGATTACTGGACCTCGTTCTTCCCGGCGGTGGTGGTGCTCGGCTTCGGCATGGCCGTGACCGTCGCGCCGCTCACCACCACCGTCATGAACGCGGTCGGGCCGGAGCTCGCGGGCCTCGCCTCGGGCGTCAACAACGCGGTCTCGCGCGCCGCCGCGGTGCTGGCGATCGCGGTCTTCGGCGTCGTCATGGCCTGGGCCTTCGACGCCAGCCTGGGGCAGGGCCTGCTCGACATCGGGGCCTCGCCCGAGGCGGCAGCCTTCGTGCGGGCGCAGCGCAGCCAGCTGGCCGGCGCCACGCTGCCGCCGGGTGCCGACCCGGCGGTGGCGGCGGCGCTGCGGCACACCATCAACGCGGCATTCGTCTCCGGCTTTCGCTGCGTCATGCTGCTGTGCGCCGGCCTTGCGCTGCTGAGCGCGGCGAGCGCGTGGCTGCTGATCGGCCGTGCCGAGGCCATCGATCGCCATACGTCGCATGGCCGATAGCCAATAGGGGAGGCCCCCTCCACACTGCGCACTCGATGGCCCGTTCACCCAAGGTCTGGCCGCAGGAGGAATGGCAATGAACCAGGGTTTCCACCGCGCCGCTCGATGGTGGCCGCTGATTGCGTGCGTGCTGCTGGCGGGCTGCTCGAAGGGCCCGCAGCCCGGCGAGGTGCAGGACGAAGCGAAGCTCGCGGGCCGCGACGCGGCATCGTTCCCGCATGCCGGCGAGGACTACTTCCACGACATGGACAACGGCATCGCGCTGTCGCCGGAAGAGATCAAGGGCCGCAACATGTGGCTGGTGTGGAGCGGCGGCAACGACCGCTTCTGGACCCGGATGAGCGACTACACCTTCGGCGCCTTCGACCTGCTGAAGGTGATCAGCTCGCACCCCAGCCTGGGCTATTCGCGGGCCAATCGCTGGCAGTACTTCGGCCTGGTCAACGAACCCTGCTTCAACAACGCCGCCGGGCCCGACAAGGCGCGCCGGGGCCTCTGGCTCGACGTCCGCAGCAAGGACTGCGCACCCGATCCGTTCGAGAACGAGAGCAAGTACCCGGGCGTCGCGATCGGCTCGCGCGGCAAGCCGCTGGGCGACGGCACGACGCAGCCGGTGGGCTCGTTCTACGGCTGGGGCACCGGCATCGCGGGACTGCGCCTGTTTCCGAATCCGGACTTCGACGAGAAGGCCGCCAAGGCCTGGGACGCCGAGAAGTACTACACCGACCCGAGCTACTACAACCGCAAGGACCTGGTGCGTCCCTACCGGGTCGGCATGTCCTGCGGCTTCTGCCACGTCGGACCGAGTCCGGTGAAGCCGCCGGCCGATCCGAACAACCCGAAGTTCGAGAACCTGAGTTCCTCGGTCGGGGCCCAGTACATGTGGGTCGACCGGCTCTTCATCTACAACGCCAACAAGCCCGAGGGCCGCACCAACTACATGTACCAGCTGGCCCACACCTACCGGCCGGGCGCGATGGACACCTCGCTGGTCTCGACCGATGGCATCAACAACCCGCGCACCATGAACGCGGTCTACGACTTCGCCTCGCGGCTCGAGATGGCCCGGCGCATCGGCCGCGAGAAGCTCGCCGGCGGCGAACTCGACAACAAGCAGTTCAACGACTTCATCGCCAGCGGGCCATTGACCGAGTTCTTCTCGAAGGCCGACTCGGTGGTCTACACGCCGCACGTGCTCAAGGACGGCGCCGACTCGGTCGGGCTGCTGGGCGCGCTGAACCGCGTGTACCTCAACATCGGCCTGTTCAGCGAAGAGTGGCTGCTGCACTTCAACCCGGTGGTCGGCGGCAAGACCATCACGCCGATCAAGATCGCCTCGGCGCAGAAGAATTCGAGCTACTGGCAGGCGACCGAGGCCGGGACGCCGAACACGGCGCTGTTCTTCCTGAAGGCCGCGCAGCCCGACCATCTGAAGGACGCCCCCGGCGGCGACAAGTACCTGAACGCCGACGCCGCCACGCTGGAACGCGGCAAGCTGGCTTTTGCCGACACCTGCGCGCGCTGCCATTCGAGCAAGGCACCACCGCTGCCGGCGTCGCTCGAACTCTCGCCACAACGGTGTGCGGGGCCGGGCTACGTCGACTGCTTCAAGCGCTACTGGGGCTGGACCCAGACCGAGGACTACAAGGTGCAGATGCGCAAGATCGTGCAGGCGCCTGACTTCCTGCAGAAAAACTATCTGTCGACCGAGGCGCGGATCCCCGTCACCTTGCTGCGCACCAATGCCTGCAGCCCGCTGGCGACCAACGCGCTGGCGGACAACATCTGGGACAACTTCTCGTCGCAGACCTACAAGAGCCTGCCCTCGGTCGGCACCGTGACGCTCGCCGATCCCTTCACCGGCGCCCCCAAACCCTACGCGATGCCGGCGGGCGGGCGGGGCTACACGCGGGTGCCGTCGCTGATCAGCGTCTGGTCGACCGCGCCTTTCCTGCTCAACAACACGGTCGGCGAGGCCAACGGAGATCCTTCGGTCGAGGGTCGCATGAAGGTCTTCGACCAGGCGATCGAGCAGATGCTGTGGCCCGAGAAGCGCAAGGCCGACGCCGTGCTCGGCGCCAAGGTCGGCGGCACCATCGACCGCACCACCGAGCGCAGCGTCGTCACCATCCCGACCGGCTACGCCCCCGAGGCGCTGCAGCCGCTGCAGGGCGTGCTGCACCGCTGGCTGCCGTGGCTGGTTCAGCAGGATGGCGACATCGTTTTGGGCCCGATCCCGGGCGGCGTGCCGGTCAACCTGCTGTCCAACCTCAAGCTTCGCGCCGAGAGCGACGATCTCGGCGACAAGGCCCAGCACGTGAAGGACGCGGGCGCACTGCTGGTCAAGCTCAAGCTGGCGCTCGCCAGCGCGCCGGCCGGCGCCTCCGACGAGGAACTGCGTCAGCACTTCGCCAACCTGGCCGAGCCGATGCTCGAGCTCAGCAAGTGCCGCGACTTCGTGGTCAACCGCGGCCACTACTTCGGCACGGCGGAGTTCAACCGGCAGGACGGCCTGAGCGCCGACGAGAAGGCCTTCGGCCGCGAGCCCGAGCTGAGCGACGAGGACAAGCGGGCGCTGGTCTCGTTCCTGAAGACCTTCTGAGCGCAGCGAACGCCACGCATGCAGGGCGCCGACGCGACGACGAGCGACTGGGACTACGTGATCGTCGGTGCGGGCGCGGGCGGCGGCCCGCTGGCGGCCCGGCTCGCCGAACACGGCATGCGGGTCCTGCTGCTCGATGCCGGCGGCGATCCGCGCAGCGGCGATGCCCGCCTGCCCGACGACTACGACGTCCCGGCCTTCCATGCCTTCGCCTGCGAGAACCCGGCGCTGCGCTGGGACTTCCGCATCCGCCACTATGCCGGCGAGGCGCAGCAGGCCAAGGACTGGAAGTACCAGGCGGGGCAGGGCGTGCTCTACCCGCGCGCCGCCGGCCTAGGCGGCTGCAGTGCGCACAACGCGATGATCTTCATGCCGCCGCACGCCTCGGACTGGGACCGGATCGCGCGGCTGACCGGAGACCCTTCATGGCGCGCGGTGCGCATGCGCCGCTATGCGCAGCGCGTGGAAGATTGCCGTCACCGGCCAGTCTGGCGTGCGCTCAGGCACCTCGGGCTCGATCCGACCGGTCATGGATGGGGCGGCTGGCTGCAGACCGAGAAGTCGATCCCGCTGTCGGTGCTCGGCGACCAGGGCCTGCTGCGGGTGCTGCGCGAGACCGCGCACAGCTTCACCCACGACCTGCCGACGCCACTGCTCAGCACGCTGCGCTGGCTGGGTGGCGGCCTCGGCGATCCGAACGCGAGGCGCTGGCGGTCCGGCAGCTTCGAGGGCCTCTGCTACACGCCGCTCGCGACGGCCGGCCACCGCCGCAGCGGCGTGCGCGAACGCCTGCTGGCGGTGGCAGCGCGCCATCCCGATCGGCTGCACATCGAACTCGATGCGCTGGCAACCCGGGTGCTCTTCGATGCCGAGGGCGGCGCCGTCGGCGTCGCCTACATCAAGGGCGCACGGCTCTACCGCGCCCATGCGGCGCCGAGCGAGCAAGCTGGCGAGGCGCGCGAGGCGAGGGCGCGGCGCGAGGTGATCCTCTGCGGCGGCGCCTTCAACACGCCGCAGCTGCTGATGCTGTCGGGGATCGGCCCGGCCACCGAGTTGGCGGCGCACGGCATCCCCCTGCGGGTCGAGCTGCCCGGCGTCGGGCGCAACCTGCAGGACCGCTACGAGGTCGCGGTCACGCACCGGATGCAGGTGCCGTGGAAGGCGCTCGAGGGCGCGCACTTCGAGCGCGACGATGCGCTGTGGCGCCGATGGCAGAAAGACCGCGGCGGCATGTACGCGTCCAACGGCGCCGCGCTCGGCGTGGTCCAGCGCTCGCATGGCGCGGCGGGACCGGACCAGGAGCCGGACCTCTTCTGCATGGCGCTGCTGGCGCGCTTCGAAGGCTATTTCAGCGGCTTCTCGCACTGGATCCGCGACCATCCCGACCAGCTGACCTGGGCCGTGCTCAAGGGCCACACGCGCAATCGCGCCGGCACCGTGCAACTGCGTTCGGCCGATCCGCGCGACATGCCGCTGGTGAACTTTCACTACTTCGAGGAAGGCGACGATGCCGCGGGCGTCGACCTGAAGGCGGTGGTCGAGGCGATCCGCTTCGTGCGGCGCATGACGGCGCCGCTGAGGGAGAAGGGATGGATCGCCGAGGAAGTGGCGCCCGGCACTGCGGTCGACAGCGACGCGGCACTGGCCGACTATGTGCGGCAGACCGCCTGGGGGCACCATGCCTCGTGCTCGTGCGCGATCGGTGCCGTGGACGCGGGCGGCGTGCTCGACAGCGCGTTCGCCGTGCATGGCGTGAAGCGGCTGCGCGTGGTCGACGCCTCGGTGTTCCCGCAGATCCCGGGCTTCTTCATCGCCGCGGCGATCTACATGATCGCGGAGAAGGCGGCCGATGTCTTGCTCGAGGAGGCGCGTCGAACACCTCTTTCGGCAAGTTGACGAAGCCCATCGAAGGGCTGACACTTTCTGAACGGCGGGGCTTCCCCGGAGGAGAGAGCAGATGGCTTATGACGTCCAACAGTTGCTCGACATGTCGCAGCAGCAACTCGACGAACTGTTCCGCGCCAGCCCGCCCGGCGAGATCCCGAACGGCGAGGCCGCCGGCACGGCGATCATCGCGCCCGGCACTCACTACACCCAGTCGATCGCGCAGATCATCAACTTCTTCGGCTGGCAGGGGAAGGTGTTCGACGCCGCGAACGGCGTGCTCAAGAACAAGGTCAGCGTCCTCGGCGTGCAGGCCATCGTCGCCAAGGTCTACCTGGGCAGCAGCTGGCTCGACAACAAGCCGTGCATCGTGCTCGACTACTCCCAGACCTCCTTCGTGGCCCAGTGGATCCGCGACGAGATCCGGCTCATCTCCCCGAACTTCTACCTCGGCAAGGTCTATTGGGGCAAGGATCGGTTGATCGACTTCTGCCTCCAGTTCTGAGATGCGGTGACACCCCAATCGCATTTCATGGTGGTCGCGGCCGTCGCGGGCGGCCGGGAGGCCGGCCTCCGCAAGCTCTTGGACACCATGAACCTGAAGCCCGGCATGGCCGACCCGGACAATGCGCTGCTACCCTTCGGCCGCTTCGATCGACTCCACTACGCGCGTTTCGCGCTCCTCACCGACACCACGCTCGGCGATCTCGAGGCCTTCGAACTGCCGCGGCCTCGCGTGCCGCTCTACCTGAGCTTTCTGGGCGAATGCGACGGGCCTGCCAACGACCAGCTGGCCGAGTTCGCGCAGGTCGCGGGCGATGGCCTGCGCAGCATCTTCGCGCACTGCGAAGGCTTCGATGTCGACGGCAATCTGTTCGCGTGGCTCAAGGCGCGGTCGCTGCCGGTGGCCGCGGGCTACGTCAACCGCATCGGCCGCACCGTGCGGCAGGTGCGCGAAGACAGCGCGCTGCAGCGCGCGCTGGCCTCGCAGGTGCCGCGCGACATCGCTGCCGAAGCCGAGGACCCGCAGGCGCTGCGCCATCGCCTGCTGGCCTTCGTGCAGGCCGAGCAGCTCGAGGGGCGGCTGCTGCTGACCTCGGCCGAACGCACGCCCACCGGCTGGTGGCTGCGCAACCTGCTGCATGCCATTGCACCGTTCGCGGTCCTGCTGGTGCTCGTGCTGCTGGTGTGCAGGCTGCCGCTGCTGCTGCCCTTGCTGGTCCTGCTGGCGGTTTGGCTGGTCTGGCAGCTGCGCCGCCGCGAGAAGAGCGACCCCGAGTTCTGTCCGCGCCCGGACCGCGAGGCGGTGCAGGAGATGCAGCGCCTCGAAGACCACGACCTCACCAACAGCTTCACCGCCCTCGGTCCCGTCAAGCCGGGGCTGTTCCGGCGCTGGCTCACGCAGCTGATCCTCTACGCCATCGACTATGCCTGCCGCCATGTCTTCGGCCGCGGCCACCTGGCGCGGGTGCAGACCATTCACTTCGCACGCTGGGTGTTCCTCGACGGCAAGACCCGGGTGCTGTTCGCGAGCAACTACGACGGCAGCCACGAAAGCTACATGGACGATTTCATCAACAAGGCGGCCTGGGGCCTGAACCTGATCTTCAGTAACGGCTTCGGCTGGCCGCGCACCGACTGGCTGCTGAAGGGCGGGGCGCGGCACGAGCTGCGCTTCAAGTACTACCAGCGCCGGCATCAACTGCCGACCCAGGTCTGGTACAAGGCCTATCCCGGCCTGACCTTGACCGACCTGGAGCGCAACCGGCGCATCCGCGAGGGCTTCGAGATGCACCAGGTGACGGACGCCCAGGCGCTCGAATGGCTGAGGCTGCTATGAGCGTTCCGGCAGTCGAGTACGACGACATCCAGGGCCTGGTGCGCTTCGGGTACAGGCGCTTGACCCAGGCCTGCTTCCTGTTGTTGCGCGTGACCGATGCGCAGGCCGCACGCGACTGGCTCGCACGCGCACCCGTCAGCAGCGCCATGACGCAGGAGCCGCCGCCGACGACCGCCCTCCAGGTGGCTTTCACCTGCGCCGGGCTGCAGGCGCTCGGCGTGCGCCCGGACGTCGTCGAGGGCTTCTCGCACGAGTTCATCGTCGGCATGGCGAGCGACGCCAGCCGCGCGCGACGGCTCGGCGACCTCGGCGCCAACGATCCGGGCGGCTGGCAATGGGGCGGCTCGCCGGAACGGCTGCCGCACGTGCTGTTGATGCTCTATGCGGCGCCGGGCGGCCTCGACGACTGGCAGCGCAGCGTGCTGGCGGAGTGCGAGCAGGGCTTCGAGCAGCTGGGGTACCTCGACACCGCCGACATGGACGGCGTCGAGCCCTTCGGGTTTGCGGACGGCATCTCGGAACCTTCGATCGACTGGCTGCGCGAACGCCCGGCACGCGACGAGGAGGTCGGCCGCTACAGCAACCTGTCGTGCCTCGGCGAGTACCTGCTGGGCTATCCGAACGAGTACGGCGCCTACACCGACCGGCCGCTGCTCGATGCCGACCGCGATCCCGAAGCGCTGCTGCCGCGCGCCGAAGACGCGCCCGACAAGGTCGACCTGGGCCGCAACGGCAGCTACCTGGTGCTGCGTCAGCTGGAGCAGGATGTCGCCGGCTTCTGGCGCTTCATGGATGCGCAGGTCGGAGGCGACCCGGCGCTGCGCAAGCAGCTGGCCGAGGAGATGGTCGGCCGCACGATGGAAGGCGAGCCATTGGTCGGACGCACGGAAGAACGCATCCCGGGCGAGGAGGATCCGCGCAACAGCTTCACCTATGGCGGCGACGGCGAAGGCCTGCGCTGTCCGATCGGCGCCCACATCCGGCGAAGCAATCCGCGCAACGCCGACCTGCCGCCGGGCAGCCCGGGTTTCTATTCGTGGGCCAGCCGGACGCTGGGCTTCGATGCCACGGCCCTGGCGGCCGACAAGGTCTCCTCGACCCGCTTCCACCGGCTGCTGCGGCGCGGCCGCGAATACGGCAGCGCGGTCTCGATCGCGCAGGCCCTGTCGCCGGCGCCGGCGAATCCGGGCGACGCCACCGGCCTGCACTTCATCTGCCTGGGCGCCAACATCGCGCGTCAGTTCGAGTTCGTGCAGTCGGCCTGGCTCGCGGGCCTGCGCTTCGATGGCCTGCCTGGCGACAGCGACCCGCTGACCGGCAACCACCTGCCGCGCGACGACGGCACGCCGACCGACGGCTTCGCGATGCCGCTCGACTCCGGCCCGGATCGCCGCGTCTGCGGGCTGCCGCAGTTCGTGACGGTGCGCGGCGGGGCCTATTTCTTCCTGCCCGGCCTGCGGGCCTTGCGCTACCTGTCGAAGGTGCAGCCATGAACTCGAATGCCAGCCGTCCGACGCCGCGGGCCAACACCGGCTCGGCCTGGCGCAATTTCGTCAGCGACTCGGGCATGGCGCTGATCCGGCTGGAGCGCCGCTTCGATCCGCTGCTGCGGCCGGCCTTCGACGCCTTCCTGCGCGATCCGCTGGCGCGCTTCACGACCGCGCTGATCAACCGGCGGCGCACCGACGAGGGCCTGGCGATCGCCGAGGAGCGGCTGCTGCCCGACGAGGAGAGCTTCACGGACTCGATCGTCAAGAGCTTCACGCGCCAGATGACCAACCTCTGGAAGCCCGGTGGCTTCGAGCGCGGCGGCAACACCAAGACGCAAGGGCTCGTGCGCGGCGAGTTCAGGGTGCACGACGACATCCCCCCGCACATGAAGCGCGGCATCTATGCCGAGCCGCGAAGCTTCCGCTGCTGGGTGCGCTTCTCGGGGCCCGGCCCCTACGTCACGCCGGACATCGACGATGTGGGCTTCATGAGCATCAGCATCAAGCTCATGGGCGTGCCGGGGCCGAAGCTGATGGACGAAGAACAGCACACGCTCGACATGTTCGCGGTCTCGACCCCGACCTTCGTCACGCCCGACGCAAAGTGCAACGCGGCGCTGCAGCGCGAGAGCGTGAAGAACGCGCAGATCTTCTACTTCGTGAACCTGCACGACCCGCATGTGCTCGACCTCGTCATGCAGTCGCTCTTCATCAAGACCCAGAGCAGCCCGTTCGAGGCGCCGTATTTCAGCTGCGTGCCCTACCTGATGGGCGAAGGCCAGGCGATGCAATACTCGGTCTGGCCGAAGACCCAGCAGCGCACGCCGATCCCGCGGCTGCCGCTGCGTCCGCCCGACGACTACCTGCGCCAGGCGATGGTGTCGGCGCTGGCCAACGACGATGTCGAGCTCGACTTCCGGGTCCAGATGCAGACCGATCCGCACCTCATGCCGATCGAGAATGCCGGCGTGCTGTGGCCCGAGAGGCTGTCGCCGCGCGTCAGCGTGGCGACGCTGCGGCTGCCGCGCCAGACCTTCGATTCGCCGGCGCAGATGGAATTTGCGAAGCGGCTCTCGTACAACCCGTGGCACACGATCGCAGAGCACCGGCCGCTCGGCAACCAGAGCCGCGCGCGCCGGCGGATGTACTGGGAGCTGGCCAAGCTGAGGCACACGATGAACGCGGTGCCGCACTACGAGCCGACGGGGGACGAGGTGTTCGAGTAGGCATCGAATGATCGTCCACACCTTCGGCCCCGCCTGGAACGCCATCGACCTGAGTCCCTTCGCCGTCAAGCTCCTGACCTGGCTGCGGATGGCGCGGCTGCCGTGCACCACGCAGGTCGCCAATGTGCGAAAGATGAGCAACAGCAAGCTGCCGGCCCTGACGCTGGACGACGGCAGGCTCGTCAACGATTCGCAGCAGATCATCGAGCTGCTGCGCCAGCTGCACGAGGACCCCCTGGACGAGCAGCGCTGGAGCCCTGCCGAGCAGGCGGTCGCCTGCGCCTGGCGGTCGCTGTTCGAGACCGACCTCTATTTCGCCGCCTACTACCAACGCTGGGTGCCCGAGCGGAACTTCGCGATCCTGAGGCCGGTCATGGCCGACTACATGGGCGCGCTGGGCGTGCCCGCCTTCGTGCGTCCCTTGGCGGTGAAGGCGGTGCGGCGCAATGTGCTGGCGCAACTCGAGGCGCAAGGCACCGGGCGGCGCCCGATCGAGCAGATCCATGCGATGGCGGACCGCGGCTATGCGGCGGCCAGCGACTTCCTGGCCGACAAGCCCTACTTCATGGGGGATCGGCCGTGCGCGCTCGACGCCACGGTTTTCGCCTTCCTTCACACCCTGGTGTTGCCGCCGTTCGAGTCCCCGCAAAAGGAGTTGGTCGCCAGCCGTACGAACCTGGTGCGCTACCACCAGCGGATGCTGCAACAGTACTGGCCGGAGCGCTACGCGGCGCCGGGCTGACCGGGCGGGAAACCGATGCCGGGCTGGCCGCTTCGCCACGGCGCGTGTTTCGCCATCACGCGCTCGAACACCGGCGCTTCGAGCCGAGCCCGCAGCCATCCGCGCAAGGCGGGCCAAGGCTGCTGGTCGAACCACGCCGCATCGACCTGCGCGAACTGCCGCACGAAGGGCGCGATCGCCACGTCGGCCAGCGCGGCGTGCTCGCCGTGCAGGCAGCGCGTGGCCTGCAGGCGAGCCTCCAGCCGGGCGAGGAAGAGGGCGCCTTGCGCCCGATGCGCTTCGGCATTTGCGCCCGGCTGACGTTCGGGGTACTTGTACCCGTCCAGGTCGCGCTTGAAATTTCCGTCGCAGTCGGCGATCAGTGCGAGCATGTCTTCCAGCGTGCCGCGCGAGGGTCGCAACCAGCCGTCGGGGTCGCTGCGTTCCAGCGCCCACAGCATGATGTCCAGGCTCTGGTCGATCACGCGGCCGTCAGTGTCGACCAACACCGGCACCGTGCCCTTCTGCGATGCGGCCAGCAACTCGGCCGGCTTGTCGCGCAGCACGACCTCGCGCAGTTCGCAGCGCTGGCCGCTGACCGCGATCGCCATCCGCGCCCGCATCGCATACGGGCAGCGCCGGAACGAGTACAGGACCGGCAGCGCGGCCGTGCTCAGATCAGCCTTCGGATCGCCTTCTTGCGCCATACGAACCGGTAGTAGCAGGCCTGCAGAGTGAGCATCGCGCTGAACGCCACCGGGTAGGCGACCCAGATGCCGTTGAGCCCGAAGCGCCGGCCCAGCCACCAGGCGACCGGCACCTCGATCAGCGCGATGCAGAAGACCGAGATCGCCGTCGGCACCAGCACCGAGCCGCTGGCGCGCATGATCCCCGACAGCGCCGAGCCCATGCCGAAGATGACGGTGCTCCACAGCATGATGTGGAGCAGCGTCTGGGCCACCTCGATCACCGGTTCGCTGGTGATGAAGAAACCCATCAGCGGCCGCGAGAACAGGTAGCCCAGCAGCACCAGCGAGCCGGTCAACACCAGGTTCATGAGGAGCGCGGTGCGGGTGATGGCGCCGAGGCGGTGCGCCTGGCCGGCGCCGATCGCCTGGGCGCCGAGGATCGACGCCGTGATGGCGATCGAGATCGCCGGGAACTGCACGTAGGCCACCACCTGGTTGACGGCGCCGTAGGCCGCCGTGGCGTTCGAGCCGTAGGCGTTGACGAAGGACAGCAGCGCGATCTCGGCCAGCGACACGACGATCATCTGCACGCCGGTCGGCACGCCCACCTTGAGCACCGCCTTCAGAAGCGCCGGCCGGACCCGGAGGTGCCGCATGAAATCGGCATCGGGTGCCAGCACGCTTTTCTTGCGCCGCAGGTGGAAGCCCAGCCAGGTCGTCGCCACCACGAAGGAGACGACGGTGGCGCAGGCGCCGCTGGCCACGCCGAGCTGCGGCAGCCCGAACCAGCCCTTGATCAGCGCTGGCGTGATCAACAGGCCGAGCGCGGTCGAGATCATCAGCGTGTAGAGCGGCGTGACGGTGTCGCCGACGCCGCGCAGCATCGCGGTCGACAGCAGGAACACGAACAGCCCCGGCATCGCGATCAGGATGATGCGGGCGTAGCGCGTGGCATCGGGGAGGATGTCGGCCGGCGTGCCGAGCAGCTTCAGCATCGGCTCGGTGAAGACGCCGCCGAAGAAGGCGACGCCGAGGCCGAACAGGATGCCCACCGTGAGCGTGGTCCCGGCCACGGCGCGCGCCTTGTCGGGCTCGCGGGCGCCCCAGGCCTGGCCGATCAGCACCGAGGCGCCGGCGCCCAGGCCGATGGTGAAGGCAATGAAGAAGAACATCACCGGAAAGAAGCCCGACACCGCCGCCAACGCGCCGACGCCGAGCATCTGGCCCAGGTAGATGTTGTTGATCGTGCCAGACAGCGACTGCAGGATGTTGCTGAGCAGCATCGGCGCGAGGAACAGCAGGAACACCTTCCACAACGGCTTGGAGGCCATCGCCGCCAGGCGCGGGTTGACGGGCGGCGCCTTGGGCAGCGGCGCCGGGTCGGCGAGCACGGCCGGGTCGGGGCTGCTCACTTGATAACCTCCATGCTTCGCATTGCGGTGCGAGCCCCCTTCGGAGCGGCCGGGCGGGTGCTCATGCTTCGCTCCAGGCCGAGGCGGAGAGTCGCAGAAGCTGCTCGACCACGTCCTCGGGCCAGGCGGCGATCAGATCGCCGAAGCGGGCCCGCTCGCCCGCGAACAGGGCGCGGGCGGCCTCTTCGAAACCGGGCAGGTCGCCGGCGATCGCGGTCATGAAGCGGTAGGCGGCTTCGCGTGCGGCCCGCTGCGCGTCGCGGTCGGCATGCACGTGACGGGCCTCGTCGACCAGCTTGCGCAGGGCCACCGAGGCGCCGCCGGGCTGGCGATTGAGCCAATCCCAGTGGCGCGGCAGCAAGGTGACTTCGCGCGCGACCACGCCCAGCTTGGGACGGCCGACGCCACGCGCCACCGGGTCGTCGCAGTGCCCGGGGGCCGGCGCTGTTTCAGCGCCTGCGCGCAGGTCGAGGTCGAGGCGCTCGCCGGTCAGGTCGTCGAAGACCAGGGGCGGCGCGCCGTCGGCAGCGGACTCGATCTCGCGCAGCCGCGCGATCACTTCGGGGCGCGGGCCGGAGGCGATGCGACGGAAGCCGGCGAACGCGGACAGGGTGGGTTCAGGGGGTAGGGAAGGCATGGGGCGCGAATAATACCCGGGCAAAAAACATTTGGCAATCTACCCGGACAAAATTGATCGGCGAATTCAGGAGGTGTGGCGCACCGCATGCCACCAGCGGCGCAAGCCAGACCTTGCGCGGCGGACCGCCCGCCACGGGGCGCTCAGGCGAACGCGTTCGAGGACGTCGTCTTTCCAGCCCTTCCAGCGCGGGTAGAAGCGGGCGAACCACGGCAATTGCATCAATGCCGGCTCGACCAGCTGGAACAGCCGGGCCAGGATCGCGGTCCCGACCAACTTGGCGACCAGCAAGAGCAGCAGCGCGCTCATCGCGTGGCCCTCGCCGAGCAGGAAGAGTCCGAAAAGCTTGACCGGAAGCAGCATCAGCGCCGGCAGAAAGAAGGCCAGCACAGCCCCCCACGGCGGCAGCGAGCGCACCGCCGCCTCGATGCGCGCCCAGACGCGCAGCTTGGCCAGCCGCCCCATGCCGCGGGCCATCGGCTCCCAGCCCCACTCCTCGAATAGCAGCACAGGGATGAGGAGGGCCGCCGCGACAGCGCGCAGGAGTTTGGCAAGGAGGCGCATGGCCGATGCATTGTGATCGCTGGGCGGTGCGGGTTACCAGGTTGGTGGTCACGGATCGTGGGGCTCGCTGATTCTTCCTATGGCAAACTTCCTGGCTTTATCCGGCTGGCCGCCAGGCGGCCCCGGCCCCAGGGACGCCCTTCAGACATGCAGAAAATCATTCGCCAGCTCGCGGCCGAGATCAAGGTCGGCGAGCACCAGGTGAAGGCCGCCGTCGATCTGCTCGACGGGGGTGCCACCGTGCCCTTCATCGCCCGCTACCGCAAGGAAGCCACCGACGGCCTCGACGACACCCAGTTGCGTGAGCTCGAGGCCCGCCTGTCCTATCTGCGAGAGCTGGAAGACCGTCGCGCAGCGGTGCTGAAGAGCATCGACGAGCAAGGCAAGCTGACGCCCGAGCTGCGCGCCGCGATCGACGCCGCGCCGACCAAGCAGGAGCTCGAAGACCTGTACCTGCCGTTCAAGCAGAAGCGCCGCACCAAAGGCCAGATCGCCCGCGAATTCGGCATCGAGCCGCTGGCCGACAAGCTGCTGGCCGATCCCACGCTGGATCCGGCGGTCGAGGCCAAGGCCTTCCTGCAGCCCGCGACGACACTGGACGATGGCAAGCCGGGGCCCGATTTCTCGACCGTCCCGGCGGTGCTCGACGGCGTGCGGGACATCCTCTCCGAGCGCTGGGCCGAGGACGCCCCGCTGGTGCAACGGCTGCGCGAATGGCTCTGGGCCGAAGGCCTGCTCAAGTCCAGCCTGATGGCGGGCAAGGACGAGAACAACGCCGACGTCGCCAAGTTCCGCGACTATTTCGACTACGACGAGCCGATCGGCCGCGTGCCCTCGCACCGCGCACTGGCGGTCTTCCGCGGCCGCGCGCTGGAGATCCTCGATGCCAAGCTGGTGTTGCCGGTCGAGCCCGAACCGGGCAAGCCCTCGATCGCCGAAGGCAAGATCGCCCTCCACCTGGGCTGGAGCCATGCCGGCCGTGCGGCCGACGACCTGATCCGCAAATGCGTGGCCTGGACCTGGAGAGTCAAGCTGGCGTTGTCGACCGAACGCGATTTGTTCACGCGGCTGCGCGAGGATGCCGAAAAGGTCGCCATCAAGGTCTTCGCCGACAACCTCCGCGACTTGTTGCTGGCGGCACCGGCCGGTCCGCGCGTCGTGATGGGCCTGGACCCGGGCATCCGCACCGGCGTCAAGGTGGCGGTGGTCGATTCGACCGGCAAGCTGGTCGAGACCGCGACCGTGTTCCCGCACGAGCCGCGCAAGGACTGGGAAGGCTCGCTGCACACGCTCGGCAAGCTGTGCGCCAAGCATGGCGTGAACCTGATCGCGATCGGCAACGGCACCGCCAGCCGCGAAACCGACAAGCTGGCCGCCGACCTGATCAAGCTGCTGGCCAAGATGACGGCGCAGGCCGGCGCGCCGGCCGTGAATGTCGAAAAGGTGGTGGTCAGCGAAGCCGGCGCCTCGGTCTATTCGGCCAGCGAATTCGCCTCGCAGGAAATGCCCGACGTCGACGTCAGCCTGCGCGGCGCCGCCAGCATCGCGCGGCGGCTGCAGGACCCGCTGGCCGAACTCGTCAAGATCGATCCGAAGTCGATCGGCGTCGGCCAGTACCAGCACGACGTCAACCAGAGCGAGCTCGCGCGCACCCTGCACGCGGTGGTCGAGGACTGCGTGAACTCGGTCGGCGTCGACCTCAACACCGCCAGCGTGCCGCTGCTGTCGCGGGTCTCGGGCCTGTCGGCCAGCGTCGCCAAGGCCGTGGTGCGCTGGCGCGAAGCCAACGGCGCCTTCGCCAGCCGCCAGCAACTGCTGGACGTCAGCGGCTTCGGCGCCAAGACCTTCGAGCAGAGCGCGGGCTTCCTGCGCATCCGCGGCGGCAGCAACCCGCTCGACATGACCGGCGTGCACCCCGAGACCTACCCGGTGGTCGAGCAGATGATCGAGAAGACCGGCAAGCCGGTGGCCGAGCTGATGGGCCGCGCCGACGTGCTCAAGACCCTCAAGCCCGAGCTGTTCGCCAACGAGAAGTTCGGCGTCATCACGGTCAAGGACATCCTCGGCGAGCTCGAGAAGCCGGGCCGCGACCCGCGCCCGGACTTCAAGGTGGCGCGCTTCAACGACGGTGTCGACGACATCAAGGACCTGGTCGAGGGCATGGTGCTCGAGGGCACGGTCAGCAACGTGGCGCAGTTCGGCGCCTTCGTCGACCTCGGCGTGCACCAGGACGGCCTGGTGCACGTGAGCCAGCTCTCGCACAAGTTCGTCAACGATGCGCGCGAGGTCGTGAAGACCGGCGACATCGTCAAGGTCAAGGTGATGGAGGTCGACGTGGCGCGCAAGCGCATCGGCCTGTCGATGAAGCTCGACGCCGCGCCGGCGCGCCGCGACGGCCCGCGCGACAACCGCTTCGAAGGGGCAGGGCGGGGCCAGCAAGGCCCGCGCCGCGACAACTCGCCGGCGCCTGCCGGACAGATGGCCTCGGCTTTCGCGAAGCTGCAAGGGCTGCGCAAGTAGCCGACGGCGGCGGGCGCACGATTCTTGCCAGTGGACATCGCATGAAGGCGCTTCGCATCTACGCCGGCCCGGCCGCCCGCGAGCACATCGCCGCCCATGGCCTGCGCCCGCAGGACGTGCGCACGGTGCCGGGCGCGGCCGGCGGTCCCAAGGGGCTGGTGCTCGGCCCGATCGACCGTTTCCTGTTCGGCGACTGGCTGCCGCGGAGCACGCAGGCCATCGACCTGGTCGGCGCCTCGATCGGCGCCTGGCGGTTGGCCAACGCCTGTCTGGCCGACACCAAGACCGCGTTCGAGCAGTTCGAGCAGGGCTACATCCACCAGCATTTCGAGCTGCCTCCGGGCCAGAAGCGCCTGAGCGCGAAGCAGGTCAGCAGCCAGTTCGGCGAGGGCCTGCGCAGCTTCTACGGCGGCCGCACGGCGGAGGTGCTGGGGCATGCGCGCTACCGGCTGCACGTGATCACCTCGCGCGGCCGGCACATCCTCGGGCGCGAGGGCCGGGCCCGCACGCCGGTGGGCTACCTCGGCGCCTTCCTCACCAACAGCGTGCACCGCAAGAGCCTCGGGGCCTGGCTGGAGCGCGTCGTGTTCTCGACGCCGGGCGCGGCGCTGCCTTTCGGCACGCGCGACTTCCGGACCCGGCAGGTGAACCTGGTCGAGGCCAACTTCGAGCTCGCGCTGCAGGCCTCGTGTTCGATCCCGTTCATGCTCGAGGCGGTGCACGACATTCCGGGCGCGCCCGCCGGGGCCTACTGGGACGGCGGCATCACCGACTACCACCTGCACCTCGACTACGGCAATGCCGAGGGCATCGTGCTGTACCCGCATTTCCAGCAGGCCGTGGTGCCGGGCTGGCTCGACAAAGGCCTCAAGTGGCGCCACAAGCCGACCGGTTTCCTCGACCGCATGGTGGTGCTGGCGCCGGATCCGGAATGGGTCCGGACTTTGCCCAACGGCAAGCTGCCCGACCGCAACGACTTCATCCGCTACGGCAACGACCTGCACGGGCGCATCAAGGCCTGGAGCACCGCGGCGCAAGCGTCGCGCCGGCTGGCGGACGAGTTCGCGCAGTGGCTGGACCAGGGCTGCGGCGTGCAGGACGTGCGACCCCTCTAGCCAGAAAGCCTCCCCATGAACCCGCTGCGAATCCTCGGCCTGGTCCTGATCTTCGCCGGCCTGCTGGCACTGGCGCTCGGCCATGTCAGCGTCACCCGGTCGACCCACCAGATCAAGATCGGGCCGGTCGAACTGGCGGTGAAGGAGAAGCAGGACATCGAGCTGCCGGTCTGGGCCGGTATCGGCGCGATCGTCGTCGGTGGGGTGCTGGTGGTGCTGGGCGGACGAAAACGCTGACGTCAGCCGAAATCGCGCTCTTGCAACGCGATGGCGTGCCCGTGCGGCGTGCGATCCGCCGCCCGGTCCCAGGCCTCCCGGTAGCGTTCGAGTTCCACGGCCGAACTCGCGCCTTTGTCCGCGACCAGCGATTCCAGTGCTGCGAGCCAATGGCGGTAGTAGGTGTCGCCGAGGTCGGCGTCGCCGTTCGCCCGGGCGGCACCGATCTGCCGTGCCAGCGCATCGGCCCATTCGGGCCAGGTGAAGAGGCCGCGCTGGTGGAGCGAGACGGCCAGGGCGAAGGCGTGCGCTTCCCAGGGCTCGCGGAACACCGGCTCGGTGCCGTCGTCGCTCGGCATGCCGGGCAGCAGCGGGATGGCTTCGTTCATGCGGCCGGCTCCAGGTAGCTTTCCCAGGCGTCGACCGAGACGCTGAGCCCGGGCTCGGCGCCTTCGCCCCACAAGGCCACGCCGTCGAAGACGACCGTGTAGAGCCATTGCGGCTGTTCGCCCAGTCCCTGCGCGTGCGCATCGGCGAACACGTGCATGCCGTGCAGGTGCTCGATGGTGCCGACCTTGCCCTGGACGTAGCCGGGCAGGCGGGTGTGGTGCTCGACCGCACCGCTGCGGGTGCGCACGCGCTCGCCGGGCGCGAAGCGCGCCGGCACGGTGACGGGGCGTTCGGTGGTCGTCCCCCGGGCCAGGGCGGCCGGCACGTCGGCGGCGCGCAGCACGCGCTTGACCGGCTGCGGTGCATGCAGCATCCGGCCCGCGGCCAGCTCGTCGGTCTGCAATTGCAGTCGCTCGGCCATCATCTTTTCGAGCGCCGCGAGCCAGATCTGGTAGTAGCTCAGCTGGGCGTAGTCGGGCAGGGTCTCGCGTGCGCTGCGGCTGGCATCGATGTTCCAGGAGCCGGTACCGCCCATCGCCAGGGTCAGGGCCAGCGCACGGGCTTCCCAGGGCGCATGGAAGGTTTCGCCTTCGGGTTCGGGGACGATCGCGCCGGGCAGATCGCGGCCGCCGAGGTCGGCATGAGAGAGGTAGCTCATGGCGCGGCCTCCGGCGTGCGGGCGAGGCCGGTGCCGATCATCGAATCCCGCGTCACGAGTTCGGCCAGGGCTTCTTCGCTCCAGCCCTCGGTGCCGTCCGGACGCTGCGGAATCACGAGATAGCGCACTTCGGCCGTGGAGTCCCAGACCCGGATCGCGGTCGATGCGGGCAGCCGCACGTCGAACTCGGCCAGCACGCCGCGCGGGTCCTTCACGGCCCGCGAGCGGTAGGGCGCGCTCTTGTACCAGGTCGGCGGCAGGCCCAGCACCGGCCAGGGGTAGCAGCTGCACAGGGTGCAGACGACCATGTGGTGCTGGCTGTCGGTGTTGGCGACCGCGACCATGTGCTCGCCCTGGCGGCCGCTGTAGCCGAGCGAGGCGATCGCCGCGGTGGCGTCCTGCAGCAGCCAGTCGCGGAAGGCCGGGTCGACCCAGGCCCGCGCCACCACGCGGGCACCGTTGCGCGGGCCGATCTTCGTCTGGTAGGTGTCGATCAGGACGTCGAGCGCGGCCGGGTCGATGTAGCCCTTCTGCGTGAGCACGGTTTCGAGGGCGCGCACCCGCAGGTCCATCTCGCCGAGCTCGCTGTGGTCGCCGGGATGCGCGTGGTCGTGGTCGTGGTCGTGTGCCATGCGCGCATGCTAGCGCGGCTCAGCGCTGGTACAAGTCCTTGTGCTGCCCGCGGATCAGGTGCTTCTGCAGCTTGCCGGTGCCGGTGCGCGGAAACTCCGACACGAAGACGATCGCCTTCGGGGCCTTGAAGCCGGCCAGCCGGCCGGCGCAGTGCGCCATCAGCGCCGCCGCGTCGAGTTCGGCCCCGGGCCGGCGCACCACCACGCCGGTGATCGCCTCGCCCCAGTGCGGATGGGGCAGGCCCACGGCCGCGGCCTCGGCCACGTCGGGGTGGTCCATCAGGCAGCGCTCGACCTCGATCGAGGCCACGTTCTCGCCGCCGGTCTTGATCACGTCCTTGTAGCGGTCCTCGAACCAGATCGCGCCGTCGTCGTCGATGTGGGCGACGTCGCCGCTGTGGAACCAGCCGTGGCGCAGGCAGTCCTGGCTTTCCTCGGGCATGTTCAGGTAGCCGTTCATGACCTGCGGACCGCGGTAGACCAGTTCGCCGGTCTGGCCACGCGGCAGCAGGCGGCCCTGCTCGTCCATCACGGCGACCCGCGTCATCGCGGTGGCGGTGCCCCAGGTGGCGGCCTTGCTCCATTGGTGTTCGGGCCGCTGGACGCAGGTCGCGGGCGTGAATTCGGTCTGGCCCGAGCCGAGCACCACGTCGGCGTTCGGGAACATGGCATGGATGGCCGTCAGGCGCTCGTGCGGCATGGGCGCCATCGCATACATCGCGCGGCGCATGGCCGGGAAGGTCCGGCCCTGGAGCGCGGGGTGGCCGAGCAAGAGGCCATACATCATCGGCAGCAGCACGACCAGGTGCACGCCTTCGGCCTCGAACAGCGTCGCCACCTGCTGCGGCTCGAAGCCCTGCGTCAGCACCAGCGTGCCGCCGATCACCATCAGCGGCAGCACCACGCTGTTGAGCATGGCGCAATGGAACAGCGGCAGGGCGACCAGCGAGGTGTAGCCCGGCCCGCCCTGCAGCGCCAGCGCACCGGTCAAGCCCGCCATCACGACCGCGAGGTGGCTGGTCAGCACGCCCTTCGGGTTGGAGGTGGTGCCGCTGGTGTAGAGCAGCTGCACGACGTCACGGTCGTGGACTTCGACCTCGAGCGGGGCGCTGCGGCCGCTGGCCAGCAGACGGTCGAATTCGGGGCCGGTGTGGAAGCGATGCGCGAGCTGGGGCAAGTCCTCGGCCAGCACGCCCCTGGCCATGTCGGCGAGCGGGGCCTCGACGATCAGCACGCGGGCGGCGGCATCGCGCAGGCACCAGGCGATCTCGGAGGGGCGCAGCCCGAGGTTGACCGGCGCGCACACCAGGCCGGCCCGTGCGCATGCGAAGTAGGTCAGCAGCAGTTCGGTGCAGTTGCGCGCCATCACGGCCACCACGTCCTGGTGCCGGAGCCCGAGACCGAGCAGCGCGTGCCCGAGCTGGTCGACCTGGCGATCGAAGTCGGCGTAGCTGAGACGCCGCGCGCCGTCGACGATCGCCACCTGATGCGGATGGAGGTCGGCGGCGCGGGTGACGGTGTCGGCGACGCAGACCCGCTCGATCAGGTTGCGGCCGAGTGCGCCCGAAGGGTCTGATTCATGCAGAGGCATTGCGGTCTCGCTGTGGTTGTGCCGCGACGATAGGGAGGCGGTGGCGCCTCGTCTTGTGCGTACTGGCTGCAGACATGCCGCGGCGGGCAAACCCTGAGCGTCGACCGGCGGGCCGCCTTCCAGAATGGGCCGAACATTCTGGAGAGTCCCTGATGCCCCATGTCCCCCTGTCTCGCCGCGCCTTCAATCTCTCCGCCGCTGCGGCCGCGGTCTCCGTCGCGGCACCTTCGCTGGCGCAATCGGCGTGGCCGAACAAGCCGATCCGCATCGTCGTGCCCTACACGCCCGGCGGCTTCACCGACCAGATGGCGCGCTTGATTCAGCCCGGGCTGCAGAGCCGCCTCGGGCAGACCGTCATCGTCGACAACAAGCCGGGGGCCAACAGCCTGATCGGCGTCGACGCAGTCGCCAAGGCGGCGCCCGACGGCAGTACCTTCGGCGTCGTCATCGCGGCCTATGCGGCCAACACCACGCTGTACCCCAAGCTGCCCTACGACCCGCGCAAGGACCTTGTCGGCGTGTCGCTGATGGGCGTCTCGCCGCTGCTCGCGGCGGTCAACAACGACGCGCCCTTCAAGACCGCGAAGGAGCTGATCGACTACGCGCGCGCGAATCCGGGCAAGGTGAGCTTCGGCTCGTCGGGCAACGGCTCGGCGGCGCACCTCACGAGCGAGTTGTGGAAGTCGCTCACCAAGACCTACATGATCCACATCCCGTACCGCGGCGCGGTGCCGGCACTGACCGACCTGATGGGCGGCCAGATCCAGCTGTTCTTCGATGCGCCTACGGGGCTCATCAACCAGGGCAAGGCCGGCAAGGTGCGGCTGATCGGGGTCGCCAGCGAGCGGCGGCTGCCCGTGCTGCCGGATGTGCCGACCTTCATCGAGCAGGGCTTCCCGGGATTCACCGGCAGCACCTGGGCCGGCATGCTGGCCCCCGCCGGCACGCCACGCGACATCGTCAAGCGCATGTCGGAGGAGGTGGCGCGGATCATCAAGAGCGACGAGACCAAGGCCAAGCTGGAGGCCATGGGCACCTTCCCGGCCGGCAGCACGCCCGAGGAGTTCGATGCCTTCATCGCGGCCGAGACGGCCAAGTGGGCGCAGGTCATCAAGACTGCGGGCGTGAAGCCCGATTGACCAGGGCGCCGACCGACGCGATGGCGGCATCGCGAACGTCCATCGGGGCTTCCGTGCCTGTCAGATAGGCCGTCACCAGGATCGGCGCGCGGCCCGGCGGCCGAAGGATCGCGATGTCGCAGGTGCTGCCGCGGCTGCCGGAGCCGGTCTTGTCGCCGACCGCCCAGTCCGCGGGCACGCCGGCGCGCAGGCGCTTGGCGCCGGTCTGGCAGCCGTCGAGCCAGGACTGAATCTGCGCGCGCGAGACGGGCAGGAGCGCGTCACCCAAGAGGATCTTCTGCATGGTGCCCAGCATGGCGGCCGGCGTTGTGGTGTCGCGCGGGTCGCCGGGCAGGGATTCATTGAGGCTGGGTTCGTTGCGGTCGAGCCGCGTCTGCGTGTCGCCGAGTCCGCGCAGATAGCGGGTCAGGCCGGCCGGCCCGCCTAAGCTCGCGAGCATCAGGTTCGCGGCCGGGTTGTCGCTCACCGTGACGGCCGCCTCGCACAATTCGGCCATGGTGAGGCCGGGCTCGCCGAGATGCTTCCCGGTCACCGGTGCGTGCGGAATCAGGTCGCGCTGGCCGATGACGATGCGCCGCTCCAGCCGCTCCTGTCCCTGATCGACACGGCTCAACACAGCCGCGGCGGCCAGGAACTTGAAGGTGCTGCACATCGGGAAGCGTTCGTCCGCGCGATGGCCGGCGCGCAGGCCGCTGCCGGTGTCGAGGATGCAGACGCCCAGCCGGCCGCCGCTGGTCTTCTCGATGTCGGCCAGTTGCCGTTGCAGTTCGGTCTTGCCGTCGGCCCGCGCCAGGGCCGGCGCGCTGGCCAGAGCGGCGAGCAGGGCGGCCGAAAAATGTCGGCGATCCATCATGAAAGTCTCCTTGAAAGCGGCGTACTGTGCGCGATCGAGGGCGGCTCGACAAACGATGGTATTTTCTGTCTCGCAAGAGAAAATCTATTGTCTAATTCATGGCCCGTACCCATCTGCCGCTCAATGCCCTGCGCGCCTTCGAATGCGCCGCCCGCCACCTGAGTTTCACGCTGGCGGCGGTCGAACTCAGTGTCACGCAGGCGGCGGTCAGCCAGCAGGTGCGCGGGCTCGAGGCCCGGCTGGGCGTCGCCCTGTTCCGGCGGCTGCCGCGCGGCCTCGCGCTCACCGACGAAGGACTGGCGCTGCTGCCGGTGCTGGTCGACGCCTTCGGCCGCATCGAATCGGTGATCCAGCAGTTCGACAACGGCCATTTCTTCGAGGTGCTGAGCGTGGGCGTGGTCGGCACCTTCGCGGTCGGCTGGCTGATGCCGCGGCTGCGGCTGTTCCGCGACAGCTGTCCCTTCATCGACTTGCGCCTGATGACCCACAACAACGTGGTCGACCTGGCGGCCGAGGGGCTGGACTTCGCGATCCGCTTCGGCGACGGCAACTGGCCCGGGCTGCAGGCCGAGGCCTTGATGGACGCGCCGCTGAGCGTGCTGTGCGCCCCGGCGGTGGCGGCCCGCGTGCGCCGTCCGCAGGACCTGGCGCACGAGACGCTGCTGCGCTCCTACCGGGCGGAAGACTGGCCGGGCTGGTTCGCCGCGGCGGGGCTGGACTGCCCCGCCATCCGGGGACCGGTGTTCGATTCGTCGCGGCTGATGGTCGAAGCCGCCGTGCAGGGCGCCGGGGTCGCGCTGGCGCCGTCCTCGATGTTCGAGCGCGAGTTGCAGGAGGGGCGGCTGGTGCGGCCGCTCGGCATTTCGGTCGCGACCGGCAGCTACTGGCTGACCCGGCTGCGGTCGCGGCCGGCGAGTCCGGCGATGGCGCTGTTTCGCGATTGGCTGCTCGCGCAGGCGGGTGCCGCGGCCTTGCCGGCGGGCTGAGGCCTACATCGACGCTTCGAGCATCTGGCGGTAGTCGTCGCGGGTGGCGAGCCGCGGATTGGTCTTGTGGCAGTGGTCCACCATCGCGCCGTCGATCACCTGCTCGAACTGCGCGGGTGTGACGCCGACTTCGGCCAGCCCCTTGGGCAGGCCGAGCCGCGCGCTCATGTCGCGGATCGCGTCGCCGAGGTCGCCGGCCGAGTCGAGGTGCATGGCCTGCGCCATGCGCTGCAGACGCTGCTCTTTCTGGACCGATTCGGCGCCGGCGTTGAAGTGGATCACGGCCGGCAGGAAGAGGGCGTTGAGGGTGCCGTGGTGCAGCCGCGGGTCGACGCCGCCCAGGCTGTGGCTCAGCGAATGCACGCAGCCCAGCCCCTTCTGGAAGGCCATCGCGCCCTGCATCGAGGCGCTCATGAGATTGAGCCGTGCCTCGCGGTCGCTGCCGTCGCGGGTGGCGCGTTCGATGTGGCCCCAGGCGCGCTCGAGCCCATCGAGTGCGATGCCGTCGGCCGGCGGGTTGAAAGCCGCCGACATGAAGGTCTCCATGCAGTGCGCGATCGCGTCCATGCCGGTGGCCGCGGTCAGCTTGGGCGGCAGGCCGAGCGTGAGTTCGGGGTCGCAGATCGCGGCCTTGGGCATCAGGAACCAGTTGTGGAAGCCGAGCTTGCGGTGGTCGTCGACGATCACGATGGCGCCGCGCGCCACCTCGCTGCCGGTGCCGCTGGTGGTGGGCACCGCGATCAGCGGCGCCACGCGCTCGGTGATCTTCGTCGAGCCGCCTTCGATGGTCGCGTAGGTCTTGAGCGGACCCTCGTGCGTGGCCGCGATCGCCACGCCCTTGGCGCAGTCGATGGCCGAGCCGCCACCGACCGCGATCAGGCCGTCGCAGCCCGCCTCGCGGTACTGGGCCGCGGCCAGCCGGACGGCGGCCTCGGTCGGGTTCGAAGGCGTCTGGTCGAACACCGCGACCGGCAGGTCGCCGAGCGCGTCGAGCGCCTTCTGCAGGATGCCGGCGGCGCGCACGCCGGCATCGGTCACGACCAAGGGCCGCGTGATGCCGATGCGCTCGCATTCGCTGCGCAGCAGCCGGATGGCGCCGAAGTCGAACTGGATCTGGGTCAGGTACTGGATGAGAGCCATGGGGATGACGCCGGTGCTGCCGACGGTACGATGCGAGTCTTCGAATCTAACAAGCACGGACGCCCTTGGACACGAAAAAAACCCTTGCGCTTGTCACCAGCGGTACAGCCCGGCCATGCCAGCGCTGACCGCCAAGATGGCCAGCGTGGTCGAGCGCATGGCCCGCGCCGGACGGCCGCCGCTGCATCTGCTGACGCCGGATGAAGCCAGGGCCGCCTACGAGAAAGGCGCCGGCGTGCTCGAAGTCCCGAAGCCGCAGCTCGCACGGGTGGAGGATTTCAGCATCCCGGCGCGCGACGGGCATGCGCTGCCGGTGCGGCTCTACGCACCTTCCGGCGAGCGGCTGCCGCTGCTGCTGTTCTTCCATGGCGGCGGCTTCACGGTGGGCAGCATCGCCACCCACGACACGCTGTGCCGGGTGCTGAGCCAGCGCAGCGGCTGCGCCGTCGTCTCGGTCGACTACCGGCTGGCCCCGGCGCACCGCTTCCCGACCGCGTCCAACGACGCCTGGGACGCGCTCGCGCACATCGCAGGCAACGCCGCGCAATGGGGCCTGGACGGCAGCCGCATCGCGGTCGGCGGCGACAGCGCCGGCGGCACGCTGGCGGCGGTCTGCGCGATCCTGGCGCGCGACGCCGGGCTGCCTGTCGCGCTGCAGCTGCTGTTCTATCCGGGCATGGCGGCCCACCAGGACACCGACTCGCACCGGCGCTATGCCGAGGGCCCGCTGCTCGGCGAGGCGCTGATCAACTGGTTCTTCAGCCTCTACGTGCACGCCAGCGCCGAGCGCGACGACTGGCGCTTCGCGCCGTTGAACGCGGACGACCTCGAAGGCGTCGCGCCGGCCTGGATCGGCCTCGCCGAGATCGATCCGGTGGTCGACGAAGGCATCGCCTACGCCGACAAGCTGCGCGCCGCCGGCGTCGCGGTCGACCTTGAAATCTATCGCGGCGTGATCCATGAATTCGTCAAGATGGGCCGCGCCATCCCCGAGGCCCTGCAAGCCCACGCCGATGCGGCGCTGGCCCTGAAACAAGCCCTGCAACCCTGACCGCCATGACCGAACTGCACCGCAAATCCGACTTCCGCTTCTTCCACCGCCTGCGCGTGCGCTGGGCCGAGGTGGACATGCAGAAGATCGTCTTCAACGCCCACTACCTGATGTACTTCGACACCGCGATCGCCGACTATTGGCGCGCGATGGCCCTGCCTTACGAAGAGGCGATGCGCGCCCTCGAGGGCGACCTGTACGTGCGCAAGGCGACGATCGAATTCAATGCCTCGGCGCGGGCCGACGACATGCTCGACGTCGGCATGAAATGCCTGCGCGTGGGCAATTCCTCGATCGTGTTCCACGGGGGCCTGTTCCGCGGCGAAGACCTGCTGGTGAGCTGCGAACTGGTCTACGTCTTCGCCGATCCGGCGACCCAGACCTCGAAGCCGGTGCCGCCGCTGCTGCGCGAGATCCTGGCCAGCTACGAGGCCGGCGAACCGATGCGCGAGGTGGCCACCGGCGACTGGGAACAGTGGGGCGACGCCGCCGGCAAGGTGCGGCGCGACGTCTTCATCGAGGAGCAGCGCATCCCCAAGGAACTCGAATGGGACGAGCACGATGCGGTAGCGCTGCATGCCGTGGCCCGCAACCGTCTGGGCCAGGTGATCGCCACCGGCCGGCTGGTGGCCGAGGCGCCCGGACTGGGCCGCATCGGCCGCATGGCGGTGCACCGCGGGCTGCGTGGCGGCGGCCACGGCGAGGCGGTGCTGCGCGCCCTCGAGGCCGCGGCCGCGGTGCGCGGCGACAGCGAGGTGATGCTGCATGCGCAGCGCAGCGCCGAGTCCTTCTACCGGCGCCTGGGCTATGTGCCGCATGGCAGGCCGTTCGAGGAAGCGGGCATCGCCCACGTCGAGATGCGCCGGAAGCTCTGAAGCTGCGCGCCGGGATTACCCGATGGCAGCCGCCGGGCGGCGCGCCCAAGATGTGCGCCTCTCATCTTCTGGAGACACATCGATGGCCAACTTCGTTCTGGTTCATGGCGCCTGGCACGGCGGCTGGTGTTACAGGGAAACCGCGGCGGCATTGCGGGCGGCCGGACACACGGTGTTCACGCCGACCCACACCGGTGTCGGCGAGCGCTTTCATCAGTCGGCCGAGAACGTCACGCTCGAAACCCATATCCGCGATGTCTGCGGCTGCATCGAATGGGAAGAACTGAGCGACGTGATCCTGGTCGGCCACTCGTACGGCGGGATGGTCATCACGGGTGTCGCCGACCGGATGAGCGACCGGATCCGTTCACTGGTCTACCTCGACGCCTTCGTTCCGGGGCACGGCGATTCGCTGATCGGCCTGCTCTCGAAGGCGCTGGTGCCGGAGGTGGCGGCGCAGTTCATCGGGGCCTTCCGCGGCACGGCGCTGCAGGACCACGGCGGGTTGATGCAGCCGATCCCGGCCGAGATGTTCAACATCGCCCAAGCCAACCGCGAACGGGTCGACCGCCTGTGCCGGCCACAGGCACTGGCCACGTTCGAGGTGCCGCTGCTGTTGACCGGCGCCGGCGACAAGATCGCGAACCGGCTCTACATCCTGGCCGACGGCTGGGACCCGAGCCCGTTCCGCTACTTCGCTGCCAACTGCGAGAAGGCCGCGGGATGGCGCGTGGTGAAGCTGCCGTGCAGCCATGACGTGATGGTGGATATGCCGAAGGAGCTTGCTGCGGAGTTGGTGAAGCTGGCTGCTTGATTTTTCGAGATGGCTGGGGCGGCGGTGGCGGGCGGCATGCCCCGGGCCGGCCGACGTCACCGGCCCTTCGGGCTTCCCTGCGCTGCTCGCGGTACGCGGGGTCCGCGCAAACTCGCTTCGCTCAAACACGCGCGGCCCTTTTTCCGCGCACCGCTGC
>NZ_JASZYN010000013.1:0-184431 GCF_030316965.1 Variovorax sp. J31P207 | reverse complement strand
GCGCGCCGGCGGCCATCGGCGATGCCGGCATCGGGCGCGTGGTGGCGGTGGCCGACTGGCTGCCGAACGTGCAGACGCCGCAGAGCGAGGCCTTCTACCGCGACTTCCGCACCCGCTTCCCGAAGCCTTCGGACGACTACGTCCACATGCGCATGCAATTGCTCGTCGAGGCGCTGGCGCAGGCCATCGAGCGGGCCGGCAGCGTCGACACCGTCGCCGTGGCGCGCGCCCTCGAGAAGGCCGACGTCACCCTGGCCGGCCAGCGCGGCCACATGCGCGCCGCGGACCACCAGTTCCAGCAGCCGCTGGTGGTCGGCGTCATGGACCGGCAGGGCGCGCCCGGCGTCAAGTTCGACGTCGAGGGCTCGGGCTACGGCTTCCGGGTCATCAAGTCGATTCCCGCCAGCCGTGCGGAAATGCCGACCAGCTGCAGGATGAACCGTCCGGACTGACGCCGCGAATTGGCAAGCTGGTGAGGCGCCGCGGGTGCTTCGCCGGTCGCGGCTCAAGAGCCGGCAAAGTGCTCCAGCGCCTCGAAATCCCGGGTTTCCAGCAGAACGGGGCGATGAGGCGCCTCATGATGACGCTCCAGCGCGCAAGCGTCGATGATCGCGGCGTGTGTCTTGTAGGCCTCCACCAGGGTGTCACCGCCGCCCTCTGCGCCGAACAGATCCCGCAGCGGGTCTTCCGCGATCTCGACGATGACTCGCTCGCCGGCAGGGCCTTCGGGGTAGATCGCGAACCGCACCGTAGCCGTGTCGAAACAGTAGATTGCTTCGCTCATTTCCTTGCCTCCACGATCAGCGCAGGCACGCCAAGCGGACGCATTGCCATGCCCTCGCATGCCTTCCGATGATCCGCGCCGGCGCGCTGCACGTCCAATGACAAAGTGTTTCCTCTCCGGTCAGTGCTGGTATTTCTCGTCTACTTCTGCCTCACGTAGTCTCCAGGCGCAGCGCAAAGAGGGGCGTTTACGCGCGAGCCGGGCTTTGTGGGTGCGGCGATCTGGTCGCCCGAGCGCGCCTGCATCCACGCCCGCCAGTGCGGCCACCAGCTGCCTTCATGGCGCACCGCGGTGCGCGCCCAATCGTCCGGGTCGGCTTGGCGGCTCGGGGCGGTGGAGAAGAAGGCCTTGGGGGCACCCGGCGGGTTGATCAGGCTCTGTAGATGGCCGGCATTGGCGAGCACGAAGGTCGATTCCTTGCCGAACAATCGCGCCGTGCCGTAGCAGCTCTTCCACGGCGTGATGTGGTCGGTGATGCCGCCGATCACGTAGGCGCCGATGTCCACCTTGGACAGGTCGATCGGAACGCCGCGGACAGCCATGGCACCCGGTCGGACGTACGGGTTCTTCTCCATGATGTCCAGCAGGTCTGAATGGAAGCGCGCCGGCAGCCGCGTGGTGTCCGCATTCCAGGCCAGGATGTCGAAGGCCGGCGGCTTGTTGCCCAGCAGGTAGTTGTTGACCCAGTAGTTCCAGATCAAATCGTTGGGCCGCAGCCAGGCGAACATGCTGGCCATCTCGGACCCTTCCACCACGCCCTTGCTGCGCGAGCGGGCTCGCGCGGCTCGGACGGCCGCCGGCGAATTGAAGAGGCCCAGCGTGGTGTCGTTCATCGCCCGGGCGCCGTCGAGCACGCACACGGCCCAGGAAACGTTCGCCACCTTGCGGTCCCCGAGCGCCGCGAGCCAGCCGAGGTAGGCCGCCAGCGTCATCCCGCCCGAGCAGGAGCCCCACATGTTCACGTCAGGGCTACCGGTGATCTGGCGCGCCACGTCGACCGCCGCGTCCAGCGCCATCGCGTAGTGCTCGACACCCCAATCGCGATGTTCGGCCGTGGGGTTGCGCCAGCTGACCATGAACATCTGCACGCCACTGTCCACCGTCCATTTCACGAGGCTCTTCTCCGGCGCGAGATCGACGGCGTAGAACTTGTTGACCTGGGGTGGCACCATGACCAGCGGGCGCTGGTACACCTGCGGCGTGGTGGGCGTGTACTGGATCAGCTCGAAGGTCTCGCAGCGGTAGATGACTTGGCCGGGCGAGGTCGCCATGTTCTCACCGATCTTGAAAGGCGTGCTGTCCACCTGCATCGGCATCATGTGGTTGTGCCGCATGTCGTGCACGAGGTTCTTCAGGCCGCTCACGACGCTGCTGCCGCCGGTATCGACGATCTTGCGCACCGCCGCTGGATTGCCCGCCAGCCAGTTGCTCGGCGCCAGCGCATCGGTCACGAGCGCGGTAAGAAATTGCGCCTGGCCCTTCTCCCGGTCGCCGAGCTTGGAATGCGCGATCAGGCTGTTCATCTCGCTATGCGTGAGCAGGTAGTTCTGCATCAGCCGCTTGTAGGCGAAGTTGCCTTGCCACGCCGGGTCGGCGAAGCGCCGATCCTTCGGGTCCGGCGCCAGTTCGGAGCGGCCCTGCACGACTTGGCTGAGTGTCTTGGCGTACCGGGCGAGTGATCCGACGGTGGCGCCCGGAGAGACCGTCGCCAGCTTGAGCAGCGATTGCGCGGCTTCCGCGAAGTCGGCAGGCCGCAGCCCGATGAGCGGGTTCGGCGTCAAGGTGTTCTCGCTGGCCCGTTCGATCAGGTCGGTGAGTTCGTTGACCACCGCCATGGGCTCGGCGGCGGCGCGCCGGCGCTTCGGCGCCGCGGTCGTCTTCCTCAGGCCGGTCGTCTCACTGGGTGATGATTTCGTTGTCATGCTTGTCTCCTCGTCTCTTTCTGGCCAGGGGTCAGGCGATCAGCATCGCGGTGGCGTTGGCCACCAGGGCGGGCTTTTCCTCGCCCTCGATCTCCACGGTGTTCTCGGTGGTAAGCAGATGGCGCCCGTTGCCCTTGTCCTCCAGCGACACCACGCTGATGTGGTTGCGTACCCGCTTCCCGGCGCGCACCGGGGCGAGAAAGCGGACCTTGTCCAGCCCGCAGTTCACCGCCTGCTTGAGCTGCATGCGCGAGATGAGGACGTCGAAGACCGTCGGCGCCAGCAGCGACAGCGTCAGGAAGCCGTGAGCGACGGTGCCGTCGAAAGGGCTCTCCTTGGTAGAGCGTTCCACGTCCACGTGGATCCATTGCGTGTCGTTCGTGCAGTGGGCGAATTCGTCGATGCGCGCCTGGTCTAGGGTGATCCAGGATGAGGAGCCGATGCGCTGGCCGGCGAGCCCCGCAAGGGATTGGAAGGTGATGTCAGGGGTGTTCATGGCAGTGAGGGTTTCGGGGGGGACAGGCTCTGGGCCGGTCACGACTTGTCGAGGAATTCACGGATGGCCGCGACCGACTCGTCGGCCCGGGTCATCAGGAACATGTGCCCGCAATCGAAGACCTTGAGTTCCGACTTGCGGATCAGCTTGTGCATCAGCCACGCATTGGCGAGCGGCACCAGCGGATCGTCGGCGCCAGCCATCAGCAGAGTGGGCTGAGACAGCGTCGGCAGCCAGTGGATGCTGGTCCAGCCCGAAGCGGCCAGCAACTGCAGGTAGTAGCCCAGCCGCGACTTGTACTTGACGTGGCGGAACATTTCGGCCGCCAGCGCCGGGTTGCGGCGGAAGTCGCCGCCGTAGATCTCGCCGCTGATGGTGCGCGCGTAGTCGGCGTTCATGTAGCGCTTGGGCGTCGCCATCTTCCACAGAACGCCGGGGCTGGCGGGAATCATCACCACGCCCGGTGCGGTCGCGCAAAGGATGAGCCGGCGGCAGCGCTGGCTGCAGGTGCAGGCGAAGGCCTGCGCTGCCGCGCCCCCCCAGGAGACGCCCAGCACGTCGACCTTGTCGAGGCCGAAGCGGTCGAGGATGCTCGCCGCCAGCCGGGCGACTCCGCCCAGGCGGTAGGGCCAGCGGGGGAGGTCCGACTGGCCGACGCCCGGAATGTCGAACACGACGACCTCGCGCTCGGGCATCTTCTCCGCCAGCGGCGCCAACAGCTCGATGTTGCCGCCGATGCCGTTGAACAGCAGCAGGGGCACGCCCTCGCCGTTGCCGGCCTGGTGGCCGATCCGCACCATCCTGGGGTCGTCGTCCGTGCCGAGGTTCATCGTCTCGATGACCAACTGGCCTCGCGTTCGTCTGGCTGCTGTCGTGAGAATTCCCCGTTTCGCTGGCCGGCCCACGCCTGGAACGGTCGTCGTCCAGGCCTTCAATTGGCGCTCAGCGAATACCCGCTGCCGGCCAGCTGCACCTGGGCGGTACTCTCGCGCCGGGCGAGACCATCCACGAGGTCGACCACCGGGTGGTACAGACTGAAGCTGTCGTCCGTCGCGGTCGGCGCGAGGCCGTTGATCTTCTCGTCGCCGTACATGTAGCGCAGCAGCAGCTCGTCGTCGCCGATGTCCTTGTAGCGCTCACGCAGGCCCGGCAGCACGGGTTCGATCGCCGGCGGCGTCAAGGCCACGTCCTTCGAGCCGTTGGCGATGATCCTGTCCTTCACGTTGGCATCCACCGGCAGGGGAAGTTCACCAAAATAGCCGCAGACGTACTTTTTTACTTCATCCGGCACGACCTTGTAGCGTTCGTTGTTGAGCACGTTCATGACTGCTTGCGCGGAGACGATGGCGGGATAGGGCGTGACCATGATCGGCGAGCCGAGCTCCACGCGCACCCGACCGATCTCCTCCAGCACGGCCGGCAGTTTGTCGGGCATGCCGGCGAGCTTGAGCTGCGATTCGAGGTTGCTCATCGCGCCGCCCGCGAACTGCGTGATGTAGTGGCTGGGCTCGTACTCGGCCGGCACGCCAACCGGCTGCCCCTCGCGGGCGGCCAGGGCGCCGAAGTACGCGCCGACCTCGTCGAGCAGGCCGTCGTCGACCGCGACCTCGAGGCCGATCTCGCGCAGGTTGCGGGCGATCATCTGGGCCGCCGGCAGCGAGTTGCCGTTGGCCAGCGGATCGACCGCCGTCAGGATGCTGTCGGCACCATGCACGGCGGCCTCGATCGCAAGCAGCGGTCCGAGTCCGGTCAGGCAGTGGGTGTTGAACTCCAGCCGGGCCCGGTCGCCGATCGCCTGCTTGATCGCCGGCACCAGCGTGCGCACGCGTTCCAGCGTCAGGATGCCGGCCGCATCGGCGAGGGCGACTGTCCGCACGCCGAAGCGCTCGACAGCTTCGCGCGCCTTGCTGGCGTACAGGGCGTCGTCGTAGCCGGGCGCGATGTTGTATCCCAGCAGGAGGGTCACATCGGCGCCGAGCCGATGTGCGGTGGCGATGCTCGAAGCCAGGTTGTCGTTGCACATCAGTGCATCGAAGAGCCCGATTTCCTTGATTCCGTTGGCGATCTGTCGTTCGACGAAGAGGTCGGTGATGTCGTCGGCCACCGGGAAGAAACCACGCATCAGGTTGCTGCGTATGGCCGCACGCAGCGGCGTGTTCCGGATCCGCTGGCTCAGCAGGCGGATGCGCTCGAAGGGGTCCTGGTTGAGGAACAGCACGCTCGCATCGAACTGGACCAGCGCGATCGCCTGCATCGAGAGGTAGCCGGCCCGGTCCATGCGCTCGGCAATCGGCAGCATGTGCTCGGTGCGCATGCGGGTGGCCCACAGGCATTGCTGCCCATCGCGCAGCGTGTCGTCGGTCAGGTGGACGGTGCGGCGCTTGCCGGTGCGCGTGGTTTCGGCGGCGACGAGTTTCTTCAGATGGTCGAGCATGGCTTCAGCCCTCCGTGCCTTGGAGTTGGATCGAGACGCCGGGGCCCTGGACGCTGAGTTGCGCATAGGGCGCGACGCGTGCCGTGAGTCCGGCCAGGAGGGCTTCCGCCGGCGTCATGCCGACGTAGCGCAATGCTTCGGGCGAAGCGGGAGCGGGCACCGCCTCAGGTGCCACGCCGCAGGTTTGCGAAATCACCAACGCGGCATCGCTCGCGTCGAAGCATGCCGCGCGCAGTTCAGCGAGCGACAGTTCGGGCGCCTTCGGCAGTGCGCCGACGCGTCGCAAGAGACTGGCATCAACACTGCCCGACGTCGCGCCGTAGACCTGTTGCAGGGCACGCCGCACGCCAGGTCGAATCTCGGCAAAGCGGGTCACGCCCTGTAGATGCAGCAGCGCCTGCTCGGCAATCGACCGCGCAAAGGGTGGCAGCATCGGCGGTGCGCCCACTTCGTTGCGCACGCGGGCGCATTCGTTGGCAAAGGCATGCAACCGGTGCGCGAGGCCGGCTTCTGCCAGCTTCCGCATCAACTGCGCGGCGATCTCGCCGGGCAGTTCGTGTGCATAGGGCGCAAGATCGAAAACCCAGGGGAGGGCCGCCTCGAAGCCGTGGCAATCGGCCATCTCCGACAGAAGGCGGTCAACCTCCCCGACGGCGTGCAGCAACTGGCCGCTGGCGGGCGTGCCTTGCTTCAACAGGCGCAACGATCTCAGCAGCGTGCCGAGCGCCGGCACCGACGCCCCATTCGCCACCGGCGCGAACGCGGTGTCAAGCCCGTCGATGCCCAGGCGCAGCGCTTCGAGCGCGACCATGGGTGCGAGCGCCGTCTGGCAGCGCAGGTGCAGGTCGAGCGGCGTCTTGCCGAGACCGCGGCGGAGGACGGGCAGCAGGGTTGCCAATCGGTCGGCGGTCAGCAGGCCCGCTTCGTCACGAAGCATCACGCGGTCGGCACCGGCACCTGAGAGGGCGGACGCTTTCCCACGCAACTCCTCGTTGCTGTGCGTCGACTCCTGCGCGTATGGCAGCGCGCCAATTGTCGTCAGGCCCAGCGACTTGGCCACTTTCAGCACCGGCGCCATGCGCTCGATGTCCAGCAGCGGGTCGATCAGGACAAGCTCGGAGACACCGCGCTGTGCCAGTTCGCGCATCCAGAGCGTGGCGACAGCGGTCGCAATGACATCGCAGCCGCGCTTGCCGTGGTCGGTCAGCAGCGACAGCGCCGCACGCAGCGGAACGCCGGGGCAGCGTTCGCGCAGCAGCTCGATGCGCTGCCAGGGGTCTTCGCCGCGCGCCACGGATTGTTGCAGCGTCGCCAGGGACGCGACCTCGACCGCCGCGGGCTGCGTGGCGGCCAGCCGTTGGGCGACGGCGAGCGCCATGGGGGTCGTCATGCCGCCGTCCCAGCGTGTACTTTGGCCGTCGGTCAGACTGACGTCGGTGTAATGCAACACGGCACCGGTCATGGCTGGACTCCCGCTTCGGGCTGCGCCGCCTTGGCGGCCTGGGCGGCGGCCTTCTGTGCCGCCTTGCGTTGCGGCAGGAAGGTTTCCTCTACCCAGCGCGTCGTGACCTTGCCCTTCAGGAAATCGTCATGTGCGAGCACCGCGTCGTGGAAGGGCGCGGTGGTCGAGGGCCCCTCTACCCGCAACCCGCCGAGCGCCTGCCGCATGCGGGTGATGGCCTGCTCGCGCGTCGGCGCATGCACGATCAGCTTGCCGAGCAGCGAGTCGTAGTAGGGCGGCACCGTGTAGCCCGCGTAGCAGTGGCTGTCGACACGGATGCCCTCACCGGAAGGCACGTCCCAGCGGGAGATCAGTCCTGGGCGCGGCAGGAAGTTGCGGTCCGGGTCCTCCGCGTTGATGCGGCATTCGATCGCATGCCCCTTCAACAGGACGTCCGCCTGCGTGAACGACAGCGGCAGCCCGGCCGCGACGCGGATCTGCTCGGCCACCAGATCGAAGCCGGTGATCATCTCCGTCACCGGATGCTCCACCTGGATGCGCGTGTTCATCTCCAGGAAAAAGTACTTGTTGTCGCGCTGGTCGACCACGAACTCGATGGTGCCGGCGCCGCAGTACGCGGCATTGCGCGTCAGGCTCACGGCACACTCGCCCATGGCGCGGCGCATTGCCTCGTCGACGGCAGGCGAGGGCGCCTCCTCGATGAGCTTCTGGTGCCGGCGCTGAGTCGAGCACTCGCGCTCGCCCAGGTAGACCACGTTGCCATGCATGTCGGCCATGACCTGGATCTCGATGTGGCGCGCATGCTCGATGAACTTTTCCATGTACAGCGTGGCATCGCCGAATGCGGATTGCGCTTCGTTGGACGCCGAGCTCATCAGAGATTCAAGTTCGCTCTCGTCGCGCACGATGCGCATGCCCCGGCCGCCGCCGCCGGCCGTGGCCTTGATCAGAACTGGGTAGCCGATCTCCGCGCCGACGCGCTGCGCGTGCGCCACGTCGGACAGCGCCCCCGAACCCGGTACGCGGGGCACGCCGGCTTTCTGGGCCAGGCCCACCGCCGTGATCTTGTCGCCCATCGCATCGATGGCGTCGGCGGAGGGACCTACGAAGACCAGCCCGGCCTCGACGCAGGCGCGTACGAAAGACGAACGCTCGGAGAGGAAGCCGTAGCCGGGATGCACCGCATCGCAGCCCGTTTGAAGCGCCGCCTCGACGATCTTGTCAGCACGCAAATAGCTTTCGGAGGCGAGCGGCGGGCCGAGCACGACGACTTTGTCGGCCATCCTGGCGGCCAGCGTCTCGGTGTCGGCTTCGGACACACCGACCACGGCCTCGATGCCGAGGGTGCGGCAGGCACGGATCACGCGCACTGCGATCTCGCCGCGGTTGGCCACGAACACGCGCCGGATGTCGCGCTTTGCGACGGGGGTGGAAGCAGTCTTGCTCATGGTCAGGCTCCCTGCGTTGGCTTGATCAGCATCACGATCTGGTCGTGCTGCACCGGCTTGCCGTTCTCGATCACGATGCGCTCGACCGTGCCTGCGACGCCGGCCTTGACCGTGTTGAACATCTTCATGACCTCGACCAGGCACACCGTGTCATCCGCCTGCACGGAGCTGCCGACTGCGACGAAGGGCGGCTGGTCCGGGCTCGGCCGCAGATAGAAGCTGCCGACCATCGGTGAGCGCACCGCGACCAGGCCTTCTGGCACTTCGATCATGGCGTCAGGGGCGGCGGCGTTGGAGGCGCCGTCCGGGGATTCGGACTTCCGCGTCGAGTCGGCGATGCGGCTCGAGGTGGCCTGGGGAGCCCGCTCGACCCGAGCCGAGGAGGCGCCGGGCTTGCGGGCGTGAAGTTCGAAATCACCCACGGTGACGTCGAGGGATTCGAGGTGAGCGGCGCTGTCGAGGATTTCGAGGATGCGGCGTACGTCGGTATGGGATAGGGGCATGGCCTTTTGTCTCCAGTACGGCGGAAGTGTCCGCCTTTCAATGCGCAGCGGCGTTGCTGCAGTGCCCGGATTAGATCATGGGCACATTCAGCTTGTCAACAATCTGAATGTCGATTAAAGTTCGCACATCGGCGCTCCGCCGCCACATCACGAGGCACTCGAACATGACCACTGAGACAAAGATCCGCTCCGAAATCACCGGCACCGTCTGGAAGATCCTGGTGAAGCCGGGCGATGTGCTTCAGGCTGACGACACTTTGATGGTTCTTGAATCCATGAAGATGGAGATCCCCGTGGTGGCCCCCGAGGCTGGCCGCGTTCGCGAGATCCTCATCGCAGAAGGCGCGCCTGTGCGCGAGGGTCAGGAAATCGCGCTCTTCGAAGAGGAATGAGCGCCATGAAAAAAGCGGTTGCGGACGTGCGTGCGGCTTGCGCCCCGGAAGCCGAAGCGCTGTCGATGCGCGGCGGCTCGGCGGGCCGGCAGTTGATGACGTTGGCCGAGCAGATTGCCGAGCGCATCTTCCTGTCCATTGCAAGCGGCGAGTACGCCCCAGGCGACCGCATTCGCGAAGAGACGGTCGCCGAGCAACTCGAAGTCAGCCGCGGGCCGGTCCGCGAAGCGCTCCGCATCCTGGAGAAGGACTCCGTGGTGCGCATACAGCCCAATCGCGGGGCGCACGTCACGCAACTCACCATCAAGGAAGTGGGCGACTTGTTCGAGATACGTCGCGACCTGCTCGGCGCGATGGTCCGTCGCCTGGCACCTCACAACGCCGACTTCGTCGCCGCGATCGACGCCGGCGTGCACGAACTCGAAATGGCGGCCCATGGGGGCGTAGATGCCGACGCGTATCTGGGCGTCAGCAACCGGCTCGGCCGCCTGCTCGCAGACGCTTGTGGCAACGAACGCCTCGCGGACATCCTTGGTTCTCTGGCACGGCAGACGAGGCGCTATTCGATGCTCGGTCTCGCAAGCGCGACGCGCCGCATTGAATCGGCGAGCACCTGGCGCGTGATGGTGAAGGCCCTGGAGGCAGGCGACGCCAACACCGCCGCCGACGCAGTCGAGGACCTCGTCGACGCCCTGAGACGCGAAGCCATCCGGCAGCTAGCTCTGCCTCACCCCACCCACACAAAGGATTGAATCCCATGAGTTCCGACCGAATTGCAGGGCACGCCCTGTCCTGGGCGGCGGCGCAGTTCCGCGACCGGCCGGCTATCGTCTTCCGCGACCGCAGCTACAGCTACACGCAGATCGAGCGGCGCAGCAACCAGCTCGCCAACACCCTGATCGGCCTGGGCTTGACACCCGGCGAGCGGCTCGCAGTGCTGCTCAACAACTCGGTGGAGAGCATCGAGGCCCAGTTCGGCGCCGAAAAGGCTGCCCAGGCCTATGTGGCGCTGAACGCGCGGCACACGGTGCGCGAGCAGGCCGGCATCCTCAACGACGCGGGCGCCTCGGTGCTCATCGCCGGCGCCGAGTTCCGCGAAACGGTACAGCAAGTACGGCTGCTGGTGCCCTCGTTGCGCGTCGTGATCGGCGTGGGGTGGCACGACGCCGACGTGCTCGACTACGACCTGCTGCTGACCCGCGCCTCGGACGGGGCGCCGTGGCTCAAGGTGCCCGCGAACCTGCTACTGCGCATCGCCTATACCTCGGGCACGACGGGCCAGCCGAAAGGCGTGGCCTACAGCATCGAACGCTTCGAGGCGCGCCTGGCGAACCATTTTGGCGCCATGGAGTACGGCCTCGGCATCGACGATGCGATGCTGCACGTGGGGCCGCTCACGCACGCTGCCGGCGTCCACCTGCTGCCCTGCTATTTGCGCGGGGCCCGCAACATCGTGGCCGACCGCTTCGACGCTGAGCAGGTGATCGCGCAGATCGCGAGCGATCGCATCACGCAGCTGATGGTGGTGCCGACGATGATGACCCGTCTACTCGAAGTGCTGGCCGCCAACCCCGGCGCGAATGTGTCCGCTCTCAACCGCGTTCACTACGGCACAGCCCCTACACCGATGAGCACGGTCCATGAGGCGCTAGAGCGCCTGGGGCCAATCTTGCGCCAGCAGTACGGGATGACGGAGGCCGTCCAGCCCCTTTGCGTGCTCTACCCGCACGACCATCTGCAGGATGGAAAGCCCTCGGAGCGCATCAACTCCTGCGGTCGACCTACGATGAATGTCGACATCACGGTCCGTGACGCGGATGGAAACCCGGTCAAGGCGGGCGAGATCGGCGAGATCGCGATTGCCCATCGCGGCATCGGCGAAGTGGCGTTCTGGCGTCGTCCCGAACTGGAGCGCGAGTCCATCCGCGACGGCTGGTACTACAGCGGCGATCTCGGTCGCTTCGACGACGAAGGATTCCTCTACATCGTCGGCCGAAACAAGGACATGATGATCAGCGGCGGCTTCAACGTCTACGCCCGGGAGGTCGAAGACGCGCTGCACTCCCATCCGGGCGTCGCCGAAGTTGCCGTGCTCGGACTTCCCGACGCCGAGTGGGGCGAGGTGATCGCGGCCTTCGTGGTCCGCCGCCCCGGAGAGGCGAGCGACGCCGATGCGTTGGCCCGGCACTGTACCCAGCAGATAGCCGGCTACAAGAAGCCTCGCGTGATCGAGTTCGTCGATGCGCTGCCGCGCAATCATGCCGGCAAGGTGACCAAAAACGATCTTCGCGATGCCTGGCTGGCTCGTCATTCCCAAGGAGCGATTTCCAAATGAACACCACACTGACAATGAAGCCCGCAGCGGGCGAATGGACCGAAGAACTTGACGAGGTGGCACAGCGCCGCGCCATCGCGCGCGAACTGGGCGGCGAGGAGCAGGTGGCGCGCCACCACGCGGCAGGCAAGCTCACGGCTCGCGAGCGCATCGATCACCTGCTCGACGCGGGCAGCTTCAAAGAAATCGGCGCCCTGGCCGGTTCCGTCAAGTACGGCGCGGACCGCAAGCGCGAGAGCTTTACGCCCAGCAACGCCGTCGTCGGCGTCGGCAAGGTCGCCGAGCGGCGGACTGTCGTCTCGTCCGACGACTTCACGATCCGCGCCGGATCTTCGGAGGGTTCGGTATCCGAGAAGTGGATCTTTGCCGACCGCTACGCGTTCGAGTACAAGCTGCCGATCGTTCGCATGGTCGACAGCGCCGGCGGCAGCGTGAAGCTGCTGGACAAGCTCGGCCACACCAAGATCCCGGGCTACGCAATGCTGCCGATGACGCAACTGCTGGGCGTCGTTCCCGTGGTGGGTATCGCGCTCGGCGCTTGCGCCGGCCTGGGGGCGCTGCGGGTGGCCTCGTCCCACCTTGCCATCATGATTCGTGGCAAGAGCCAGATCTTTGCCGGCGGGCCGCCTGTCGTGAAGCAGGCGTTGGGCCTGGACATCGACAAGGAAGCGCTCGGCGGCTATGACGCGATGCACCGCTATAGCGGCACGGTCCAGTTGGCCGTCGACACCGAGGAAGAGGCGCTGCAGGCCACGCGACGCTTCCTGTCCTACCTCCCGGCCAACGTGTGGGAGCAGGCGCAGCAAGTGGCTTGTGACGACCCGGCCGATCGCTGCGATCCTTGGCTCAACCAGGCGATTCCCGCGGACAGGCGCAAGGTGTTCCAGCCGCGCAAGATCCTGAAGGCGATTTTCGACCAGGGGTCGGTGTTCGAGTTGTCGCCGGACTTCGGCGGCTCCGCTATCACCTGCCTGGCACGGCTGAACGGCCATACTGTGGGCGTGATCACCAACAACCCAGTTGTGATGGGCGGCGCGCTGACGCGTGCCGCGGCGCTGAAGATGGCACGCTTCGTCGACCTGTGCGACACCTTCCACCTGCCCATCGTCAACCTGGCCGACCAACCGGGTGTCATGACCGGTCCCGACGCGGAGCGCGAAGGCACGCTCGCGGCTGCGATGCAGGCTCTACACGCCATCGAGCAATCGGGCGTTCCGTGGCTGGCGATCGTTCTGCGACGTTGCGTGGGTCTGGCCGGTGCCATGCTGAGCCCGTGGCACGGGCCCTCGGGAACCGCGCTGCCGAACCGCTACGCCTGGCCATCGGCGCGCTGGGGGTCGATCCCGGTCGAGGGTGGTGTCGCCGCGGCGTACAAAAAGGATATTGCTGCCGCGGAGGACCCGGTTGCGCACCGGCTGGAACTCGAGGCGCACTATCACGCGATCTCGTCTCCCATGCGCACGGCCGAGCGCTTCGGCGTGCTCGACATCATTGAGCCCGCGACCACGCGGCCGCTGCTCTGCGCCTGGGTGGATGACGCGTATCAGGCGGCGAGCAGGCGCCTCGGTCCAGTCGGGCGCACCATGCGCTGATGCGGGTGACGGCGCGTCTCGCCGCGTGAACCCCTTCAGGCTCCAACGGTCGCAGTCGCCGAGATTTCGGATCGCATGCAGCAGACGCTTGCCCAGATGCCCCAGATCGGGCCGCGGGGGGTAGTGAATTCGAGTCGCTTGCGGGCGTCGCTCCCGGCCGCTGACGGTCCGCTTCATGGCACAGCCCTTTAGTTCGGCGACTGGAAAAGCGGCCGTTCGGCGGTTGAGCTTCAAACCGGCCTTGGCCCAGTCGGTGCGGGAGGGAACTCGGTCGACGTCTGCATCGCCTTGGGACCGGTCATTGATACCAAAGCCCCCTTGCAAACTCTATGACCGGAATCGGCATCACAGCGTGAATTCAACCAGCGGTCGGGGAGGACAGCTACCGCTGCACAGCAGCCGTACGAGATCGAACGCGACAGGACTTCGCCGGACGACGCTGGACGCAGCCTTGTGCGCCGTTCAGGCTGCGACGGTGACACCGCGGCGATCGGGAGAGTCCAGCAGATTCGCATTGCATCTGGCGAGGGACCTACAACAGGTGACGCGCCCCCTGATGCCGGTTCAGCTGCTTCAGTACCTATCCCAGCCGCAAATGTCGTACATTCACACCGATGCGCCGTCCGCTGGTGCTCGCAAATGGCGAAGCCAGGGCAAGTCTTGAAGGAGGCCCGGATGAATCCGAACCAGATGTTGTGGGAAAAGGGCGACTTCACCGCGATTGCCGCCTTGATGCGGGATGCCGGCGAAGCTCTGGTGAGATCTCTCGACCTGAAGACGCCGTTGCGCGCTCTAGACCTCGGTTGCGGCGATGGCACCACGGCAGTGCCGCTCGCTCGCACCGGCGCCGATGTCGTCGGCATCGACATCGCCCGCAACCTCGTCAAGGCCGGCAATGAGCGCGCAGCGGCAGCCGGTCTCATGAACCTTTCATTTCAGGAGGGTGACGCCTCGAACCTGGAGGGTGTTGCGGACCGTTCGTTCGACCTCACACTGACCGTGTTCGGCGCGATGTTCGCACCCCGGCCTTTCGACGTCGCCAAGGAAATGGTGCGCGTCACCCAGCCGGGCGGTCGCATCGTAATGGGCAACTGGATCCCCAACGACCCAACCTCGTTCGTGTCACAGCTGCTCAAGATCAGTTCGGCGTTCGCGCCGCCGCCGCCTGAGGGGTTCATTAGTCCAATGACCTGGGGTGTGGAGAGCCATATCGTCGAGCGATTCGGTCAGGCCGGTGTGCCCGCGGACCGTATCTTGTTGGTCAAGGACACCTTCTGGTTCAAGTCGCCCAACAGGAGCCCGGCGGAGGTGGTTGGGCTGTTCCGCCAGTTCTACGGACCGACCATGAACGCGTTCGAGGCGGCGCAAAAGAGTGGCACCGAGGCCGATCTCCACGACCAACTGCTGGAACTCGCCAATGCGCAAAATCAGGATACCGCCGGCGGCACTTCGATCCCCGCCACGTTCATGCGCGTGACGGTTGCAGTCTGAACGCTGGCGCAACGGATCGGCGCCATTGGGAGGCGCGCTGCTGCCGGTGCGCCGCGTGCGGCGCAGCAAGGGCCAGAGCGCGCATCCGTTCACGCGAAAGATCAGGAGCCCCGTGCCAGTTCGTCCTCGGCCGCGCCGACGACCGCAAATACCGCTCTAGACGACTGGTTGCGGCTCTTCGATCTTTCGAACTGAATGGCGGCGACTTCTGAAAGCTGACCTAGGCACGTCTCCCGGTGCACGACCGGTGTCCCTCGGAACCTGACCTCCAATAGCAGGTGGCATGGAGCGGCCAACGAAATCGCTTTGAACGACCGCTTCGACATACTGCGAACTGGCGTTCGGGGCCCGTTGCAGTCTTTGGCAATTTGCAGCTGAGTGACTGCAATGCGCGGCGAAGCGTTCAAAACAGGTGCCTCGGCCAACACGCCGTCGTAAGCGTCCCGTCCGGCCACCTTGAGATTGGCAACTAGGCCGTAGACCACGCTGTCCATCTAAGTTAGCTGGACATCTATGGCCGTCAATCCGAAGCAGTGCCGCCGTCACAGCGCAGATTTCAAGGCGCAGGTCCTCGCCGGATGCGCGAAGCCTGGCACCTCGGTAGCCGCGGTCGCGTTGTCGTTCGGGCTGAACGACAACCTTGTGCATCAGTAGCGTCGCGGGTGCCGGGCGATTCCGCTGCGGTCGCAGGCGACGGCTGCCAAGGAGGCTCCGGAGTTCGTCGCGCTCTCCTTGCCGTCGACACCTCCGGCACCGATGCCGTCTCCATCGCCGCCTCCTGCTGCGACCGTTCCTAGTGAGGAGATGCAGCTGGAGCTCAAGCGCGATGTGCTCGCCGTGAGCATCACCTGGCCGGTCTCGGCACCGATTGCTCGGCGTGGCTTCGCGAACTGTTGCGATGATCCGAATCGACGCCTTGTGGCTGTGTACGCAGCCTTGGACATGCGCGCCGGCGCGGAGTCATTGTTGGCGCATGTCGTGCATTCTCTGGGCAGTGCACGCGCGCATCACGGCTACCTCTTCGCCGATGTGCGGGCCACCCGCATCAAGCTTCTCGTGCGACGGCTTCGGCGTGTGGTGTGCCGCCAGAAGACTCAACACCCGTCGCTTTGTCTGGCCACGCGAGAACAGCGCTCCAACGCCACTGGCGTTGACGCAGGCGCAGTTCGACTATGTCCTCGACACCCCATGCTACCGAACGAAGCCAATTAAATCGCGAACGGCTCGGCGCATTATCCAAAAATTGTTGCCTCCGCGAATCGCTTGAGGAAAGCGGCCTCAGTTTCCGGGGAGACTAGATCCGGCCGATCTCGCTTCAACAACCGGAATACGTCTCCAGCCAAACTTGAGCTTACTGCGACGAAGCGCTCTAGAAGTTGGGTGATCTGTGAAGTGGATGTAAAGCGAACCATGCAGAATTCGATCATGGCTAGCCAGTTCCGGTCAGGTCTCCTTTTCCATATTTCCTCGTCCTCCTCCCAAATCTGAAAAAAGAAACTGGCAGCAAAGTACGCGCGCACCAGATCGTGAGAAAAAAGCAGATCTTTGCCGCTTCGTGCGACTAGTTTTTCCTCAATGAGGTCGCTCCGAAGCATCGGTGGGACCTGGAAACCGCCGCTCTCTAGAAAGGGGAGCTTTAGCGAGAGCATCTCGAATGCTCTTTGGCTTAGTATTACTGATAGCTGTTCCGAACCAGCTTTGCACCACCTGTCTTCGATGGGTCGGAAAACGGACTCATACAGCGCAAATCGGCTCTGCGGAAGCAGCTCCCCTGCGAGGAGCAAACGCCTGGCAAAAATGAGATTCTGAGGGGTGGAATATATTTCTCTGGTTGAAATGTTCAGCTCCGACACAAACTCATCGACGACGTTGCGCGGCAACTCTCTTGCGAGTATTGATTGCATTTGAACTTCGGTGAGCGGGCTAAGACCAACCACACTAAGCCACTCAAAATCGTCGTATCGCTGCTGGGAACTGAGGCATACAATGTTTTGACGACTAGCCATGTCCAGGAATCGGTTGATTTTCAAACGGCTGGCGTCCGAAACTTCATTTAGTCCATCGACAAATAGCACGAAGTTTCCCTGTCTCAAGAACCACATCGCAAGCTCGGGGTCGTGGATGTCTCCGTATTTTGCTAGCTGAGCTGCAAACATTTCCGCAGGGTCCAAGTCCTGATACCTGCCCACAGGAATAAAAATGGGAATTGGTTTTCTCCAGCCCCGAGGCAACTTCGCGTCGCGGGAAAGGTTTGAACAAAGATAACGAAAAAATGAAGTCTTGCCGAGGCCAGAACGCCCCAATAGAAATACCTTTCGGCTCGAAGCTAGGAATTGGACGAAATTTTCGTATGTGAAATCAGGTGCGGGGGGGACGAAGTTGTCACTCGTATGCTCAATTTCTGAATCAAGGCTGAATTGCTTAAGATATCTTCCTAGAACATGGCGTCTCATTAACGGCAGTACTGTGAGCAGCAAGGGAATCAGCCCAAAGGACCCGTAGCGACGGAGCCATGGATTCATCGCTGCCATGTGAACGGTGCGACTATACGGAGCAGCGGCGAGTGCCAAGATTGAGGCGAATCCCAATACCGCCAGAATGAAAAGGGGAACCACCTCAGCGCTCGGCCAAGCAGTCAGCTCGCTTTTTGTGATGACTGTATTTCCAAATCTATCGCGAAACCTCATAAAGAAAATCTGGTGCCCAGCAGAAATGTCGATCGGTGTGGATTCGGCGCTGTAGCGGCTATTTCGAGACAATTCTTCAAAATCCACATTCGACCTAGCCGCAATAAAATCGAATTGTCCGTGAGGTAAACTTTTTGCAAGCGATCGATCGAGTTCTGTATCTACATATTTCGGGAGCAACTTATAGAACCCGCTCAGAAGCACATCTCCGCCGGACAATAGACTTGCAAATTGCTTCCACCTCTCTGCCGTGCTGGTTGCGTCAATGTTATAGCCAATTGAGACATTGGGGTATATCCTATATATTCCGCTATCTCCAACGATCCATAGAAGATCCCCAAATGATTTAAGTTGCGGTCTTGCAAGTTCGATGTTTGGGACGCGGTCAAATCTCTTTTCCTTAGCCGAGTATACGTAAACTGAAGTTTCTGTCGCAACCCAGACATCGTGACCATTTTTCAATATTTGGGTTGATTCGGACTGGCTTCGACTTAGGCTTGACTCGCCCGGAGATAGACCTTCCAGGGCCTGCCTCGGAGCATTCGTATCGATTTTTTCGAAGGCATCATTGGAGATTCGGTATACGCCTGACGCTAGAACGGCCAGAAACTCCTCCTCACCAGAGAGTTGGATTAGCAATACGTTTGTCTTCTTCGATAATTTCGCGTCGCCGTTAAGCTTGCGAATGGCGCCGTTGCGGATTCTATAAAAGCCTTCGCTACCAAACACAAATGCGTTGCAGGCTCTCCCGACGGCGTCAGGACTAAGAGCGGGCTTGGAAGCACTTCCACTTTCACTCGCATTGCTAATATGAAGTATCTCATCGTCATCGTAACCCGCGATCGTCAAAGAGCTGTTGACCCCAGGAACAGCCAGCGAATGTTTATTCGCCTTGACGTCCCAAATATAAACACCGTCAATATCGTCAAATATTTGAAGATTAACCCCCTCGGCGCATTGAGCCTGGGTGTTAACTGGTATAGCATTGGCATCCTCGATCACGAGCCGCCCGTTCCGATGAACCTCCAACGGCGATGGACGCGGACGATCCGTTTCAGTCGGCGGCGTTGATTCTGTTCGTTCCAATTCCGAGAATTCTGGCCTTTGCCGCTGAGAAGGATGCTCGGTGGTCGGGCTATCTTCCTGCGCTAGTGCTTGCCACACCTTCTTCTTATTTGCGTTGTCGGACTTTGCTACTTGCTTTAAATTTTCGGACGTAAGGCTAGAGTACTTCAAGAGTATGGCGAGGATGGACCTGTACTCCGTTGAATCTGCAAGGGCGGGCGTTTCAAGCATCTGGTCGGGTGCGAATGGGCCTGGAATATCGGTCTCCGCTGGATAAGGACTATCTTGGATCTTATAACCGATCATCCCAATAATGACATATATCCCGTCGCTTGCCACAACCCAGAGAATTCCATTAAGCCTCTTGGCCGAGAGAATTCTTCGTTCAGACTGATTTGGCTTATTATCCCAGCCGTTAAACACAACCCGCTCGGAATCTGGCAGCATTTTGTCAGAAGTTGCTGGCTCTAGGTCACTTAGTCTTATTAAGAAATCGCCATCTTTGTACCTCGTCACCACCCAGAGCGCTTGCTCTTCCATATCTGCAATTCCACTGTAAGTATAGGTATCGGTCCATCCATGGGCGGAATGGTCACTTCCCACTCGACCAAAGCCGTAGTCAGTTGCATTGAACCAGAGATGTGTTCCGAGTTTCCAAAGCTTATTTATGCCCCTTTCTTCGTTGGTGTCCGAGGCCTTCTCGTCTCGTTTCTTGCTTGGAAAGCATCTCTTCTCTGTCAGAACTGGACGTAGTCTCCCCATCCAAAGATAAAATAGACCATGGTCTGTGCCTACGTACCATCGATCGTTATATTCGACCAATGCAGTGACTTTATAGTCGGTCCGAGGCATTCGTATCATTTTGCCTTCATTGGCACCCTCGCACACGCCAAGATCTTGTTCGGTTGCTATAAAATTGTCTATTCGATATATTTTGTTGCTAACAATCCAATAATTTTTATTTTCCGCTATTATTTGAGTATCTTTATATTCGGTTCTATCGGGTATAAGATTCTTCGAGGACATTCGCGGCGGTTCGGTGTTATCAATTTTTATCGCAACATGTGCCATGGATGCCGAAGGCATACATAAAATTAAAAATGCCAAGTACAGTGCTTTATCCCGGATGATCGCCATCATGTCCCTTTGAGCGGTGAATTTTCGGCTTTCAAGGCCCTACAAAGCGAGTTTTCTTGCATGAGTGTCTTCGGCAGATGGGGTCACGCACATTTGGTGAAGGTGTTTTTGGGGTTTTATGCCGCGGACGAAGCTCGGAAGTTCAGGCATCGTCTAGCTTTAAAGCCCCTCATCGCCGGACGCCTGCGTTGGGATGTCGTTTTCTTGTGCCACGTATGACCGTGGGGAACTTGCAGGTCTCATAGTCAAGGGCATGAGCAAAGCAAAGGACTCAGTTCGATGGTGACCACACCGCTTTCGGCCGCGGTTTTAAGCAGCGAGCAAGGTGAGGGTCCAGCGATAAGCTGTCGGTCCACCTCTTGCTGGTCACCGTACAGCGGCAACCGGTGCGTCGGCGGCGCAGGCCTCAAAGGTCAGCGGGCCCGTCAGTGCGTCGCGGAGCTTCCCCGGGAACACCTTGTCGCTCTCAGCCATCGAGATCCCCTTGCATTGGCGAGGATGCGCAATGGTGGGCGCGTCAGCCGCCTTCGTCAACGTCGTGCGGTGGTCGGCATGCCACCCGCCGGTTTTGCTTTCCGATATGTGCCTCTGAACAATTCGCGCGGCGAGACCGCTATTGCAGGAGCCGAAGGAAGGCTGTGGGTCGAAACCGCTAGCTCGGGTCGCGCCGTTGGACGACCGGAGTCAGGTCTTGACCTGCCGCACGATTGGCGCGACCCAAGGACCGTTCATGGCCGACACCGCCATTCCAAGGTGGTTCCAGGAGGCTGCAGTTCGGCTGGGCCGCAGGGCAGCCCTGGGAGAACGGGCAATTCGACCGATCGCATCCCTGACCTCTGCGATCGACGGCATGCCCGATCGATTTCCGCCCGGATCAGATTTCGGTTTGCTCCGAGATTTCCAAGGCGTCGTCCACCTCGAAGCCGAGGTATCTCACCGTCGACTCCAGCTTGGCATGGCCAAGCAGCAACTGCACGGCCCGCAGGTTCTTGGTGCGGCGGTAGATGAGCGTCGCCTTGGTTCGCCGCATCGAATGCGTGCCGTACTCAGCCGGATCAAGACCAAGTTCCTCGACCCAGCCCTCGAGAATTCGAGCGTACTGCCGTGTGCCCAGATGCGATGAAGCGTGGACGCGGCTTTGAAACAGGAAATCCTCGGACCTCAGTCCGGATTGCTTGATCCACTTCTGCACAGCTTCGCGCGTCACCGGCGTGATCTCGAACTGTACGGGGCGCTGGGTCTTGTGTTGCATCACTACAGAGCGAGTTGCCACTTGGTCGCCGTGGCAGACGTCTCGAACCTTAAGACTGACGAGGTCGCAGCCACGCAACTTGCTGTCGATTCCCAGATTGAAGAGGGCAAGCTCGCGCACTCGGCTTTCCATTTGGAGGCGCACTCGGAGTGCCCAGATGTCCTTGATCCTGAACGGAGCCTTCTGCCCGACGATCTTGCCCTTGTTCCACGGCTCGCGATGAGGAACGTTGAGATTGGATGCCATGATGGACTCCCATCAAGTTGAGGGCCACCTAGGTTGCGCGTTCGGGAGCTCGAAGCAGTCGTCTCGGACGACCACGCACGGTCATGAGAGGCGGAGGCTTCATTCGAAGGACTGCTTCCTGGACCAGCTGCGCACTCACGGATCCGGCCCGGAGCCGCCAATTGACGGTGCTCCCGAAAGTGGCCCTTCCAGCATTCGCGACAGTCCTTCCAACTCATCGGCGAGCGCTTCCTGAGTCGGCTACGGCTTTCGTCTTCGCGTCTTGGTCGCGGCAGGTGGGCTGGCCTGCTTCAAGGTCTCCTGCGCCCAGAGGGTAATGGCACGTTCGGTGCTCCGTCCTTCCTCGACAAGCCACGCGCGGAATTCAGCGATCACCGCGTTATGAGCCGACGCAGGCGAAGTATTGGCGTAGTAGTGCCGATGCATCGCACCTTGCAAGCCAAAGGGCGCGCACAGCTTCCCTGCCACGATGTCGTCTGCGACCAGGAAAAGCGGCACCAACACCACACCAAGTCCCTCCGATGCAGCCTGCAAGGCGAAGTACATCTGTTCGAAGTGGAGCGTGCCGACTCCCTCGATCTTCTGTAGGCCCGCCGCCTCGAACCAGGTCGACCACGGGTAGGGCTCGGTGGTGTAGCGAATCAGCGTATGTCGTGACAGGTCCGCTGGGCTGTGCAAGCCTCCCGACTCCACGAAGTCCGTATGGCAGACCGGAACGATGGTCTCGGTCATGAAGGGCACGGAGTCGCAACCAGCCATCGGCTCCAACGCCCCCCGTATGGCGATGTCGTACTTGTTCTCCTGGAAGTGCACCGGTGCGATCGATGTGGTCAATCGCACTTCCACGCCAGGCCGCTTGCGCTGATAGGTCGATAGTCGCGGGATCAGCCAGCGCATCGTGAAAGTTGGCGGGGCACTCACGTTGATGGCCGACGCGGTCTGCGTGGCCTGCGCCGTTGCGACAGACAAGCGATCGAGAAGCGATGTGAGTTCCTGCGCATAGGCCCGGCCGCTGTCCGTCAGTCCAATCTGCGAGGCACTGCGCTGGAAGAGTGCGACGCCCAGCCAATCCTCCAGCAGCGTGACCTGCCTGCTGACCGCGCCGTGCGTGACATGCAACTCCTCCGCAGCCTTGGTGAAGCTGACATGGCGTGCGGCGGCCTCGAAGGCTTTCAAGGCGTTGAGCGGCGGGAGCTTTCTCATGATGGCACTCGCAAATGTCGCGGCGTCCGGGCGTGCGCAGCGCTGTGAGATTTTCTCACGCCGAGCCAGTTTTGATCGATTGCCCAAAAGGCGGTGGAAAAACAAAATTCTCCTACCGAAACGAGACAAACGAACAGACCAGCAGGAACGCAGCAGCACAGGAATGTGAGATTTCCTCGGGCCGCCACTGACCGTGCTGACCTGCTCCCCCATCCGAAGCAACCAACCCGCGTGAAAACATGAAAGCAGCACCCTTCGACTATGTCCGCGCGGAATCCCTGGAGCACGCGCTGGACTGCCTGAACCAGTACGGCATGGATGCCAAGGCGATCGCCGGTGGACAGAGCCTGGTTCCCATGATGGCGATGCGCCTTGCAAGGCCCACTGTGCTTCTGGACATCTACCGGCTTGCCGATCTGCGACAGGTCAGCATCGAGGTAGACAGGGTCCGGATGGGCGCCACCACCCGGCAACGGACGGTAGAGCACGGGACCGAACTTCATGCGGCGCTGCCGCTGGTTCGCGACGCCCTGCGCTGGGTGGGACATATCCAGACGCGCAACCGCGGGACGGTCGGCGGTAGCCTCGTTCACGCGGACCCATCGGCTGAGCTGCCGCTGGCGGCAACGGTGCTCAATGCGACGCTGCGGCTGCAAAGCCAAGCCGATGGCGAGCGCCAAATCTCCGCACAAGACTTCTTTCTCGGCCCCATGTTCACCGCGACCGGTGAAACCGAATGCCTTGTCGAGATCGAGTGGCCGGTGTGGCAAGGCACCGTCACCACAGCCTTCGATGAAACCGCGATGCGCAGTGGCGACTTCGCCATGGCCTCTGCGGCCTGCCAGATCGAACTGGATGCAGACGGCGTCTGCCGCCGCGTGGCCTTCGGCGTCGGCGGGGTGGACGGCACGCCAAGGGCATTTCCGGAGCTGGCCCAGCAGCTCGTCGGCTATCGCATCGATTCGGCCATGGCCAAAGAAATGGCCCAAGCCGCCCTGCAGCAGACCGAGCCGGGATCGGACCTGCATGCGAACGCCGACTACCGGCGTCATCTGGGCGTCGTGATGCTCACGCGCGTCCTGCTCAAAGCCGCCCAGGCGCAGAGCCCCGCATCCACCCTTCAACACTGAGACAAGAAAGCAATCGCCATGTCTTCCTCCCTTGTGACAGTAGAAATCAAGGTCAACGGCGTCATACAGCCGCGCGCCATCGAAGCGCGCACCACGCTGGTCGACTTCGTGCGTGACCATCTGGGCCTCACCGGGACCCACGTGGGGTGCGAACACGGCATCTGTGGTGCGTGTTCCGTCTTGCTGGACGGCGAGCCGGTGCGTTCCTGCTGCATGTTCGCCGTGCAGGCCGATGGCATGTCGGTGACCACTGTCGAGGGCCTGGCGCCGCAGCGCGGATGCCTGTCGAAGATTCAGGACGCCTTCTGCGAAACGCACGCGCTGCAGTGCGGCTACTGCACGCCGGGAATGCTGGTCGCCTGCCATGCACTGGTGGAGCGCACGCCGCAACCCAACGAAGCCCAGATCCGTGACGCGATAGGCGGCAACCTCTGCCGCTGCACCGGCTACCAGCAGATCGTCGACGCGGTGAAGTTGGCCACCTCGCCGGGATACGAGGCCAAGGAAGCCCAAGGCAAGCGCGAGGAGGTGGCCCATGGCTGATCCGAAGCACCCTGCCTACCAGGCTTTCAAGTACATCGGCCGTCATCGTCGGGCGGTGGAACACCGTCGCTTCGTCACGGGCAAGGGGCACTATGCGGCCGACGTGGTTCCGGCGGGACTGCTGCATGTGGCCATCGTTGCCAGTCCCTATGCGAGCGCCCGGATCCTGTCCATCGACACATCTGCCGCGCTGGCCCTGCCTGGAGTGCACGAGGCACTGACCGGCGAGGAACTCAATGACGCCATTGATCCCATGCTCCCTGGGGTCGACGCGCCCAAAGTGGCCCGCTATCCCCTGGCGCGCGGCGTGGTGCGCTATGCCGGCGAGTGGGTCGTCGCCGTCGTGGCAGAGTCCCGCGCCTTGGCCGAGGATGCCGCCGAACTGGTGAACGTCGAGTACGAGCCCGCGCCCCATGTGGTCGATCCCGAGAGGGCGATGGAACCCGATGCCCCCAGGGTGCACCCGGCACACGGCGACAACATCATCTGGAACCGCAAGTTCACCTGGGGCGAGGTCGAAGAGCACTTCGCCGCGGCCGAGCACCAGTTGAGCTACCGGGCGCGATGGGCGCGCAGCTCCACCGTGCCGATCGAGACCTTCGTTGCCACCTGCAGCTGGAACGATGCGACTCAGATCCTGGATGTCTGGGCCTCGATCCAGATGCCCAAGTATCCCGACCTGCTGGCCACGTGCCTGCGACTTCCCGGCAACGGGGTGCGCGTGCACTTCGACGTGGACGTGGGCGGCAGCTACGGCTTGAAGCGAGGACTCAAGCACACCATCCTGGTGGGCTTCCTCGCTCGCAAGCTGGGCCGGCCGGTGCGCTTCCTGGAAGACCGCCTGGAGAACATGCGCGGTGGCGACATGCAGGGGCCGGATCGAATCTTCGAGGTCAGCCTGGCCTTCAATGGCGATGGTGCAATCAAGTCGATGCGCATGCGCGCCATCGACGACATCGGCGCGTACTCCGGACGCTCCCCCTTGCAGCTCGGCAAGCCAGTGGGCGCCATCGTGGGGCCGTACAAGATCGCCAGCGTCGAGTACGACGCCTATTCGGTGATGACCAACAAGACGCCGCAGGAAGCGGTGCGTGGCTTCGGCCAGGCACCGACCAACTACGCCATCGAGACGGGCATCGACAGGGTTGCCCGCTACCTCGGCATGGACCGGGTGGAGCTTCGGCGCAAGAACCTGATCCACAAGGATTCGTTCCCCTACCTGATCCCGAGCGGTACCTACTACGACTCGGGCGACTTCGAGGCCGTGATGGACAAGGCGCTCGCAGCGGCAGGATACGACGAACTGGTCCAGCAACGGGACGCGCTGCGCGCCAATGGCTTGCTGGCGGGCATTGGCGTGTCCACCTGCCTGGAGCCTTCGGGCGGCAACTCCGCCTTCGAGCCCCTCTTCAATCCGAAGAACGAGACCACGACGTGGATGGATTCATGCCTCATCCGCATCGACCTCAACGGTGCGGTGACCGCCTTGATGGGCACGTCCACCTCAGGGCAGGCGCACGAGACGCTGGTGTCGACCGTGGTTGGCGAAGTGCTGCAGCGAGAGCCGGACAGCATCCGCGTCTTGCATGCGGATTCGCTCAACGCGCTGCCATCGAACAGCCCGGTGGGCAGCCGCATGGCCATCATGCTGGGGGGCGCAGCAGCCGGCGCCGCGAAGATCCTCAAGCACAAGCTGCTCACGATCGCTGCCCACAACCTGGAGGTGCCCGAGGAAGACCTGGCCTATGAGGACGGCAACGTCGTCGTGCAGGCCGATCCGGATCGCCGGATGACCTGGAACGAGCTCGTACAGATCGCGCACCGCAAATACCACTGCATGCCTCCGGGCATGGAGCCCGGACTGCAGGAGAAGTTCTGCTGGGAAGTGCCCACGGGCGGGAAGATGCCGACGGAGGATGGGCGCGTGCAGATGTACCCGTGCCACTCCTTCGAGTCGCATGTCGTCCTCGCCAGCATCGACCCGCAAACAGGCAAGACGCACCTGCATCGCTACGCCGTCGGCCACGACTGCGGCGTGATGATCAGCCCGGACGTGGTTCACGGCATGACCTACGGCGGTGTCGCCCACGGCCTGGGCGCAGCATTGCTTGAGAAGTTTGCCTTCTCCGAAGAAGGGCAACTGCTCTCGGGCACCTTCATGGACTACCTCCTGCCCAGTGCGGAAGAGGTGCCCTCGATCACCATCGTCGACCACTGCACGCCATCGCCGCTGACGGTGTTCGGCCAGAAGGGCTCGGGAGAAGCAGGCTATCTCGGCGGCCCGGCTGCGATCGCCAGTGCCATCAACGATGCGCTGGCACCTGTCGGCGCAAACATCAACGAACTGCCCATGACGCCGCAAGCCGTCTGGCGCGCCCTGCGCGCCGCCGGGGTGAAGGAATCCGAATGACGAACACAAACATCCAGCAGCGCCGTGTGCGCGGCCACCACGGAGAACTGTCCGTGCGTCTGCAAGGGGATCCGAAAGACCCGGCAATCGTCATGACCCACTCCATTCTTTCGTCCGGCGCCATGTGGGACGAGCAGGCGGCACTCCTCGCCGAGCAAGGGTGGTATGTGCTGCGCATCGATACCACGGGCCACGGGGATTCACCACCGCCGATGACTGAAGCCGTCACCATGGACGGCCTGGCCGCGGACACCATCGCGGTGCTGGATGCGCTGGGCATCGCGAGGGCGCACTACGTGGGGCTCTCTCTTGGCGGCATGAGCGGCTTCGGGCTGGGCATCCAGCATGGTGAGCGGATCCTGAGCCTCGTGTTGTGCGCCGCGAGAGCGGACGCACCGCCTGCAGTGGCTGCTCCCTGGGACGAGCGCATTGCGCTTGCCGATAAGCACGGGACTTGCGCACCGCTTGCCGGACCGACGATCGAACGCTGGTTCGGCAAGGAGTTCGTGGCAGCGAACCCCGAGACCACTGGGCGTCTTCAGGCCATCGCGGCCGCGACCTCGGTCAGGGGATTCGCCGGATGTGCCCGCGCCATCCAGGGCCTGGACTATCTCGCGGACGTGGCACGCATTGCAACGCCCACGACGCTGATCGTCGGCTCGAACGATGGCGTGCTGCCCGAGGCGATGCGCGGCCTGCAGCAGCGCATCGCGGGCGCAGCGCTCGAGACGATTCCTCACGCGGGGCACCTGCCCAACGTCGATCAACGCACGGCGTTCAACGCGGCGCTGCTGCGCCACTTCGAGCAGATCCGCAATCAACCCCTTACCCACTGACCCACGGAGACTTTCATGCACCCCCATCTCATCATCGAACAACAGGGCCGCCTGTTGTCAGTGACGCTCAACCGCACTGACGACAACGGCGTTTCGGACAGCATGGCATCGGCACTGTCGCAACTGCTGGCCACGGCCCACCAGACCTCCGATGCCGTCCTGCTGCGCAGCGCCGGCCCGGACTTCTGCACCGGCCGGATTCGCGACGCTGGTCCCACGCCCGCGGCCTCCGAGGCGTATACCCGCCGCGACGAATACGACGGCATCTTCGGAAGCTACCAGGCCATGCGTGGGGCGAAGGTGCCGATCATCGGTGTGATCAAGGGGCGTTGCATGGGCTTCGGCACGGCAATCGCCTCCTTGTGTGACGTCAGCTTTGCCAGTGACACCGCTACGTTCAACATTCCGGAGATCGGCCACAACGTGATGCCGACGATGGTGATGTCGGCGGTGTACGACCGCATGAACCGAAATGCCATTCTCTGGATGGCGTACTCCACTGATTTCGTGGACGCGCAGCGAGCCTTGGCCTACGGACTGGTGAGCCAAGTGGTACCGGCCGAAAGGCTCGACGCCGAAGTGGATCGCTTCGTTGGTGTGCTGTTGTCTCGCCCGCGCCCGGCGATCCTGGGCCTCAAGGAATACCTGCGCGTGGCGCCTCGCATGGATGAGCAAGGTGCCATCGACTATGCGCGCAGCCTGCATTCCATGGTGAATACGGCTGCTTCCATGAAGAAAAATACGCATTGAGGCAGTCATCATGGAAATCACCGGTACACAAACCATCGCAGCGCCGCGCCAGCGGGTCTGGGATGCACTGAACGATCCCCAGATCCTGAAGATGAGCCTGCCCGGCTGCGAGTCTGTCGAGCGGACATCCGCGGAGGAATTCAAGGTGATTGTCGCCGCCGCCATCGGCCCGCTGCGTGCGCGCTTCAAAGGGCTGCTCAAGATGTCGGATGTCGATGCGCCCGGGTCCTGCACCATGCTGTTCGAGGGGCAGGGAGGCGCGATCGGCTTCGGCAAGGGCAATTCCTCCGTCAAGCTGACCGAATCCAACGGCCAGACGGAGCTCACCTACACCGCCGAGGCGCAGGTGGGAGGCAAGCTCGCCCAAGTGGGTTCGCGGCTCATCGACAGCGTTGCGCGCAAGATGGCCGACGATTTCTTCAAGGCATTCAAGGCGCAATTGGGCGACGCGCCTGCAGCGACAAAGACCTCACTCGTGGCGGCGCCCACTGCGAAGACTTCCGCAGGTCAAGCAGGCAACCCTGCACCGAAGGCGCCAAACCTCGACGACGCCGGTGCTGTGCTGGCACCTGCAGTGCCAGCAGTCCCCATCGTCCAGCCGACGGCTAGTGTCCCTACGGGGGTGCTGGTGCCCGGTTGGTGGCTCGCCATTGCGGCAGCCATCGGCTCCTTCGCAACGCTGGCAGGCGTCTTGTTCGCACGCTGAGCGGCGACCGCTTCCACTACCCACTGACAGATCGAGATGGAGATAGACATGAAGAATGCTGGAATCAGTCGGCGCAGCCTCGTCCTTGCCGCTGCAGGCGTCAGCCTCGCCGGGGCAACACGCGCTCAGCTTTCCAATGGATCGCAGGTCGTGAAGATCCTCGTCGGATTTCCTGCCGGACAGGCCACCGACATCGTGGCCCGGCTGCTCGCAAACAAGCTGCCCGCCGTGACCGGTGCCAACTATATCGTCGACAACAAGCCGGGCCAAGGTGGAAGTCTCGCCATGGGGGCGCTTGCAAAATCCCCGGCAGATGGGAGCGTCATGATGCTCACGCACATGTCCGCCGTCGCGACCAATCCGCACATGTACAAGTCGGTGCCCTACGATTCGATGAAGGACTTCGAGCCGGTGGGACTGCTCGGCGACCTTCCTTTTGTGCTGGTATGCAATCCATCGATGCCGTTCAGCAGCGTGGAGCAGTTGGTGCGCTATGCCAAGGAGAATCCGGGCAAGTTGACGAACGCGTCGTCAGGCAACGGCACCGTGTCTCACCTGGCCATGGAAGACTTCAAGCGCCGTGCGGGCATCGATATCTTGCATGTGCCCTACAAGGGCAGTGGCCCCGGCCTGACCGACGTGGTCGCGGGTCAGGTGTCTCTGGCATTGGAGACGGCAGCGGCAGTGCAGCCGTTCGTCCAATCCGGTCGCCTCAAGGCGCTGGGCGTGGGCACGACCACGCGGCTGAGCACGATGCCGAGCGTGCCAACCATCGCGGAGCAAGGCTTCAAGGACTTCAGCGCAGTGACGTGGCTGATGCTCGTCTATCCTGCCGGCACAAACAGCCAGTTGGTGGCGAGCACGTTTGCAGCGATGAACAAGGCCATGCAGACGCCCGAGGTCGATGCGCGAATGCGGCAGATCGGCACTGTCCCGAGGTTCAGCAAGAGCCCGGCGGAAGCTACGGCTTTCATTCGGAGCGAGTACGCCCACTGGGGCGAGGCAGTGAAACGCAGCGGAGTTCAGCTCGACTAGATGCGAGGCACGTACCGGCGTTAGACGTCGATGCTTCGAACGAAGGCAGGTGTCTCCGTCCATGCTCCATGCTCGAGCTCGCGGATTCACGCCCCCGCAGCCCCGCAGCCCCGCAGCAGGTCGGATGAGGGGGATGCGGCGCGAGCGCAACCGGTCTCCGGGGTGGAGGAAAAGGACTTCCGTGACCGGCGCGAGTGGCCCAGGTGATGGCCGCGCTGGGTCCAACGCGCACTCGATTCTGGTGGAGTTGCGTCAGTCTTGGCGACAGACGTACTTGAGTTCTAAATAGTCCTCGATGCCGTGTCGCGAGCCTTCGCGGCCGATGCCCGACTGCTTCACGCCGCCGAAGGGTGCCACCTCGTTGGAGATCAGTCCGGTGTTGACCCCCACCATGCCACTCTCAAGCGCCTCGCTGACGCGCCGGATGCGACGCGAGTCCTCGGTGAAAAGATAGGCGGCGAGCCCGAACTCGGTCGCGTTGGCCATCGCAAGTGCCTCCGCCTCGCTCTCAAAACGGAACAGCGCGGCCACAGGACCAAAGGTCTCCTCGCGCGCGACCATCATTTCCTGCGTCATCCCGGTCAGCACCGTTGGCTCGAAGAAGCTGCCGCCGAGCGCGTGGCCGCTACCTCCAGCCTGCAATGTCGCGCCTCGGGCCAGTGCATCGTCGATCTGCTCGCGCACCTTGGCAACCGCGCGGGCATCGATCAACGGACCTTGCGTGACGCCGGGCTCCAGCCCGTGGCCCAGGCGCAACTGCTGAACCGCCTTGACCAGCCGACGCGTCAGTTCGTCGTAGACGCCCGCCTGCACGTAGATCCGGTTCGCGCAGACACACGTCTGGCCCATGTTGCGGAACTTCGAGGCCATGATGCCGTCGACGGTGCGGTCCAGGTCGGCGTCGTCGAAGACGATCAGAGGCGCGTTGCCCCCAAGTTCCAGCGAGAGCTTCTTGACGGTCGGTGCGCACTGCTGCATGAGCAGGCGACCGACGCCGGTCGAACCGGTGAAGCTGAGTTTGCGCACGGCAGCGCTCTCGCACAGTGCGTCGCCGATCGCGACGGCATCGCCCGCGAGGATCTGCAACACTCCCGCAGGAATGCCTGCCTCCTGCGCCAGCGCGCCGAGGGCGAGGGCACTGAGCGGCGTGAGCTCGGACGGCTTGACGATGATCGTGCAGCCGGCGGCAAGCGCCGGGCCAACCTTGCGCGTGATCATCGCCGCCGGAAAGTTCCACGGCGTGATCGCTGCACAGACGCCGATGGGCTGCTTCAACACCAGCATCTGCTGGCCATCGCGCTGCGGCTGAAGCAACTCGCCATCGACGCGCTTGCCTTCTTCCGCGAACCATTCGATGAAGGACGCCGCGTAGGCGATCTCGCCACGGGCCTCGTCCAGCGGCTTGCCCTGCTCGAACGTCATGAGTCGCGCCAGGTCTTCCTGGTGCGCCACCATCAGGTCCGACCAGCGGCGCAGGATCGTGGCCCGTTCGCGGGCCGTGCGCATGCGCCAGCCCGGCAGCGCGGCCTGCGCGCCGGTGATGGCACGCTCGGCTTCCGCGCGTCCCATGTGCGGCACCTGGCCGAGCAGTTCGCCGCTCGCGGGATCGCGGACCTCGAAGGTGCGTCCGTCGTCGGCGGCGATCCATTGGCCGTCGATGAGGCAGGCATCCTTCATCAATTGCGGGCGCGTGAGTCCGATGTCTCGTTGCGGGCACTGGGGAAGGAAGTCGCGCATCAGGCCAGCATCGCGAGGCGTGGCGGGCAGGCGTCGGGCAGAGAGTTCGCTATTGGGGCTCATGGCAGCTTCGGTGAAATGTGGATGCAAGGATCTGGTCGAATGCGGAACCGGCCTTCTGGGAGGATCCGCCTTGCTCGAACGGGTACAGCCGATTCACTCGGCCCCCTGAGTACCGGCTCGGCGACTGCCTGCGTGAGGCGATCCGTCGCGCCGCGACGCGCGAAATCGCGAGAGGCGAAATGCGTGGTGTCCGACCGTGGGCACGACCTCTCGCACCAGTTCGGCCAGCAGTTCGCCAGCGGCGGGACCGATGCCAAAGCCGTGCCCGCTGAAGCCGGTGCCAATGAAGAAGCCAGGGATGGCATCCACCGCCGAGATCACCGGCAGGGCGTCAGGTGTGACGTCCATCATGCCGCCCCAGGCATGGGCCACTTGCGCACCTTCGAAGGCCGGGAACGCCTGCTGCAGTTGCCGAAGCGCGGCGTGCACGGCGCCCACGTTGGGCCCGGGATCCAGGATGCGGGTCTTCTCGAACGGCGTGGGCCGGTCGAGTGCGAAGCGCGTGGGCGTCAGCAGCTCTTCGAAGAACCGCCGCCCGAAGCGGATCTTGAGATTTTGCCTCTGCGCCATCCACGCCGGCAGGAAGAGGCGCATCAGGCGAATGCTGTCGGGCGTGACGTCTGCCACCGAGGCGGCGAGCCTGGATACCGTGTAGCCACCGTCCGCGCGGGGGCGACAGGTGAATTGCTTGCCATTGATCGCCAGATCCAGGTCGTTGGGGAGGGCCGCCGTCCGCAGCGCCGATCCGTGCACCTTGAGTTGCGGCAGGAAGACGCCGGTGTTGCCGCACATCAGGCGGCTCCACGCGCCCCCGGCCAACACGACACGATCCGCGCCCACCCGGCCATGCTCGGTGATGACGCCAGCGGTCCTGCCGTCGACGATGTCCAGGCCCCGCACGGCGCACTGTTCAAATATCTGACAGCCGGCGGCCTGCGCCAATTGCGCGATGCCCGCGGTCGCCAGGTGGGGCTCGGCCACGCCGTCTTCGCCGCTGTGCAGCGCACTGGTCCAGGGGCGCTGGGATGGTTCGGCCAGGAGCTTGCGCACCGCGTCCCCCGTGAGCAGGCGCGCGCCCGTCGGATGTAGCCGCGCCGAATCGAGCCACTTTTGAAGCTCGACCTGGTCCGCCGCGTTTTCGCCCAGGTAGGCCAGGCCGGTCTGGCGGTAGCCGACGTTCACCTGCCGCTGGATCTCGCGCCACAGACTGTTGGCGCGGTGGGCCAGCGGCAACTCTGCCGGGTCGCGGCCGATGCTGCGGATCCAGCCCCAGTTGCGCGACGATTGTTCGCCTGCCACAACGCCTTTTTCAAAGACGGCGACCTTCAGGCCGGCCTTGGCCAGTGCCCAGGCGGTGCTGATGCCGATGATGCCGCCGCCGATGATGGCGACGTCGACTTGCTGCGGTAGTGAGGGGGACATGGTGCGAGCGATCCAAAAGAGAGGATTGAAGAAGGGGCGGCGGTGGGGGAGGGTGGTGCGGCGCGACGGCAAGGCGACGCTTGTCCTCGCCGCGCGCGCAACGCGGCGGCTCGTGTATCGGGTGTGGAAGTTCAAGACCCTGCCCGACGCCGCGTCAGCCGTGCAGCGGGCCCAGGCCGATCAGCCGGGGTCGCCCATCGCGTCGCGCAGCCGTTGCCAACGAAGTGCGGCCGAGGCACCGACCGAGAGGTCCCCGAACCGGGCGAACAACACGGTGTCCACGACCTTATCCAGCTTGCGTGACGCGGCGCAGGAAGTCCCGCATGCGCTCGTTGCGAGGCTGGGCCAAGACCTGCTCGGAGGGACCCTGCTCGGCGATGCGGCCACCATCGAGGAACAGCACGCGGTCAGATACCTCGCGGGCGAACTTCATTTCGTGGGTGACGATGACCATGGTCATGCCCTTCTCGGCGAGCTTGCGCATCACGCCGAGCACTTCGCCGACCAGTTCCGGATCGAGCGCCGATGTGGGCTCGTCAAACAGGATGGCGTCGGGCTGCATGGCCAGCGCCCGGGCGATCGCGACGCGTTGCTGCTGCCCACCCGACAGTTGGCTGGGGTAGTGAGCCATCTTTTCCGCGAGGCCGACCGATGCCAGGATGTCGCGCGCACGCTCCGTGGCCGCGGCGACGCTCTCCTTCTTGACGTAAATGGGCCCCTCGATCACGTTTTCCAACGCGGTGCGGTGCGGAAAGAGGTTGAAGCGCTGGAACACCATGGCCACGCGCTGGCGGATCTGCCGGATCCCGGCCGAACTCGCGTTCACGCGCTCACCGTCAATGGTGATGCTGCCGCCCTGGTACTGTTCGAGGCCATTGATACAGCGCAGCATTGTCGATTTGCCCGAGCCGGAAGGTCCAATCAGACAGACAACTTCACCGCGCCGGATCTCGGCGTCGATGTTCGACAGGACCTGGTGCGTGCCGTAGGCCTTGCTCAGTTGCTCGATCCTGATCATTTGCGGCTCCCGAGGCGACGCTCGAGCTTGCCCACGGCATACATCATGGGCAGGCTCATGGCGAGGTAGATCAGGGCCACCAGCGTGAAGATCGTGGCGCTCTTGAACGTGGCTGCGGCGATCAGCTTGCTTTGCATGGACAGTTCCACGACCGTGATCACGGCGGTCTGGGACGAGTCCTTGAGCATCATCACCAGGTTGTTGCCATACGGGGGCAGCGCGATCTTGAACGCTTGCGGCAGGATCACGCGGCGCATGAGGAGGGCGCGCGACATGCCCAGCGATTGGGCGGCCTCGTTCTGGCCGACGTCCACCGCGTCGATCCCGGCGCGGAAGACCTCGGCCATGTACGACGAGTAGGCGATACCCAAGCCCAGCGCACCGGCCTGGAATGCGTTCAAGCTGACGCCGAGTTCGGGCAGCACGAAGTACATGTAGAACAGCACGACGATGATCGGAACGCCCCGGATCAGGTTGGTGAGAATTCGGCTCGCGTGAGCCAGCGGGCCGATGCCCGAGACTCGGAGCAAGGCCCAGAACAGACCCAGGAGTGTGGCAATGAGGAGCGCCGCGACCGTGATGGCGATGGTCGTCAGCACCCCCTGCATGAGGACCGGAAGATACTCAACCGCATCGCTGAAAAAAGTGTCAAACATTTGTGAACCTCGGTGAATGCGAACGGGGTCTGTGCGTCCCGGGCTCCCGGAAGGGGAGGGACGCCCAGCGTCTGGGTGGTCGCATTTACTGCGGCACGCCCCATTTCTTCAGGATGTCCGCCAGCACGCCGTTCTGCTTGATCTTGGCTATGGCCGCATTGATCTTGGCCAGCGTCTCGGTGTCGCCCTTGCGCACGGCCAGGGCGATGTCGGTGGCCAGCAGGCTCTGATAGGTGTCGACGAGGCGTACCTGCTTCGAAGCGGACATGCGAACCTGGTAGGCCACGACCGGGCCATCGCCAAAGCCCGCTTCCACGCGGCCCAGCGCGATGTCGCGCACCAGGTCGGCCATGGTGTCGTACATCTTCAATTCCTTGAATCCCTGGACGGCCTTGAGCGGCTCGACATAGGAGGTGCCCATCTGTACGCCCACGATCTTGCCCTTGAGGTCGTCGTAGTTGCGGTAGGCCTTGGTGTCGTTCATGGGCACCAGAAGGGCCTCCTTGTAGGTCAGCACAATGTCCGAGAAGTCCACGGCTTCGGCCCGTGCCGGGGTCTTGGCGAAGGCCGACGAGATCAAGTCGATCTTTTTCGTCTGCAGCGACGGGATCAACGTGGCGAAAGGTATCCCGGCGATCTCCGGAGTGACGCCCAACTCCTTGCCGACCGCATGGGCCACATCCACCATCACGCCTTCCAAGGTGTTGGTCTTGGGATTGAGGAAGTTGAAGGGCACTGCGGTGGGCGTGGCACCTACTTTGATGACGGGCTGCTGCGCGTGGGCGGAAGACAGGGCGAAGGTCAGGCAAGTGGCGGCCGCCAGGGATTTCAGAGCGATCTTCAACATGGGAGCTTTCAGTGTTGGATCCGTCGCCGCCCGGAGTGACGACGCTGGATGCCTGGTTGGGAAAGACTGTTCGGGTGAGTGTTGGTATCGCTATACAATACAAGCAGATCGTATTGCGATGCACGTATATTAGGCGATCGTCGCTGACTAAGGTCCAGCACGTTTCGAGCGATTTCCTAGGGCTTTCCCTTGGTTTGGGCGACTTTTCCCGGATTTCGCGGCTGGCGCCACGGTGCCTTCACGTATTTCTATACAGTAGGCTCGTATCTTTAAACGATTTGATCTTTTGACTTGGCGGCCGCTGCGCCTGGTTCTGGATGTGACACGATGACCTCAGCAAACCCGGAATCTTCCACTCTGTACGTGCAGTCGCTGGCCACCGGCATGTCAGTGCTGAAGGCGTTCAACACTCAACGCTCCTCGATGAGCCTGCCCGAGATCGCCTCGGCCGTCGGAATCTCCAAGAGCGCGGCGCAGCGGTTTGCTTTCACGCTGGAAGCGCTGGGGATGCTGAAGAAGGATCCGTATTCGAAGCGGTATTCGCTTTCTTCGTCCAATCTGGAATCGGGCTACCACTATCTTCAGTCCCACCCTTTGCTCGAGCGCGCGAACCCCTATCTGTTGGACCTGAATCAGCGCACCGGCGAGACGGTGAATCTGGCGGAGCCCGCAGGCGACTGCATGGTGTACATCGGGCGCTTCTCGAGCTTGGTGCGGCTGATCATGCACATGCCCATCGGGCAACGTATTCCGATGTTCTGCGCCTCAACGGGGCGCGCGTATCTTTCTGGCCAGCCCGACGAAGCGGTGCGTGCAATCCTGGAAGGCAGCGACCGCGTGCGCTATACACCGCAAACCGTCACTGATGTGGACGCGCTGCTTGCGCTTGTGCGGCAGGCCCGCGAGGACGGATTCGCGTGCTGCAACGGTGAGTTTTATCGCGGCGATCTGGCCCTGGCGGTGCCGATACGGGACACGGCCGGCAACGTCATTGCGGGGCTCAACCTTTCCGTATCGTCGACGGCGTGGACCGTCAAACGCGCGATCAGCAAGTTCGTGCCTTCGATGCTGGAGACGGCGCGCTTGATCTCCACAACACCGCCCAATCCGGCGGCGCAGCGCCCGTTTCGCACCGAACTGCGAATGCCACGTGACGAGGCGGGCGGTGACTCGGTGGCGTTGCCTCAGCCTGGCAGCTGAGCACTGAACGGCGTTAGGGAATTCGCCCCGGCGCTACAGCAGAAATCCGGGTTCAAAGGATCGTCAACGCCCTTGCATTTGGTCAGGAGCCAGGGGGATGGTCCTGCCATCCCACGCCCAAAGCGCCGCCCGCGGGACAGCCTGATGCTCGTAGCAGAAGCGACGCGGTAGCCGACGTCGTGCAGGCCTACGACCACAGCAGTGGTGTAGTTGAAAAGCTCTGGGGTCTGCTTTCCTCGATCCCCATCTTCGACAGCGCGAACAGCGTGACATCGGCGCCGTGTTCTTCGCGAGCTTGCGGTACGCACCTTGTTGAAGCCGAACTGCGACGAAACTCAGGTACCGTTCGAAATGCAAGGGGCTGAAGGGAACGTCCGGTACTGAAGCACAGGCCCGTGTCAGCTCGCTGGGGCTGGGCCTGGCGGCGCGGGCTCAGCATGTTGCGCAGCCGGCGTTCCACACCTTCAGTTTGATTCGGTGGCAGCGTAGAGATGCCATTGCCCAGGGACCCCCTTCAGTGAATGGACGCCACGATCCTGAAAGGCCATTCCCGAGCCAGCCACGAGGTCCTTCACCGTGCTCGACACGAGCACTTCGTTCGGGCTTGCGTGGCTTGCGACTCGCGCGCCGATGTGCACAGCAATGCCGCCTATCTTGGTACCGATGACCTCGCACTCGCCCGCATGCACGCCAGCACGCACTTCCAGCCCGAGCAAGCGGACGCCGCTTCCGATGGCGGCGGCACATCGCACGGCCCGTGCGGGCCCGTCGAACGAGGCGAAAAGACCGTCTCCTGCGCTGTCGACTTCGTGCCCTCGAAAGCGCTCCAGTTGGCGGCGGGCAACGCTGTAAAACCTGTCGAGCAGGCCATGCCATCCCGCGTCACCCAGTCGTGCAGCCTTCTCGGTTGACCCGACGATGTCCACGAAGAGGATCGACGCCAGGATGCGATCCGTCTCGACCACATGGCGCTCACCAGTCAGGAACTCCTGAACATGATCGAGGTAGGCATCCGCATCCCCCACCCAGAAGAAATGATCCACGCCAGGCAATTCCAGGAGCTTGGCCCCAGGTATGTGTCTCGCGAAGTAGCGTGCGTGCTCGACCGACACCATCCGGTCGCCGGTGCGATGCAGGATGAGGGTTGGGACACGGACTGCAGGAAGGACGGAGCGGACGTCGATCTCGTAGGCCATTCGCGTTGCCGCCGCGGCCGCGCTCGGGCTGGCAGCCCTGCGCTGCAGCCGCGCCCACGCGTCACGCGCCACCGCATCCCCGGCCAGCGAGGGTGCAAAGGCGGTCAGCAGCACACCCTGGCCCCATCGCTGTTCCATCCGCTGGAGCATTCCTTCGTGCAGTTCGAGCGAGGCGCCAAACGGGTGGTCAGGTGCCCAGGCGATGCGTGCGAACGCGCCGATGAGCACGATGGCCGAGGTCCTTGCGGGGTGGCTGGCGGCGAACAGAAGACTCAGCGGTCCACCCTCCGAGACGCCGACGAGCGCCGCCTGCCGGGATCCCGCCGCGTCCATGACCGCCCGCACGTCGTCCATGCGCTGCTCCAGAGTGGGAAACTGGCGCACAGGCACCGGATCCGACATTCCGGTGCCGCGCTTGTCGAAGAGGATGACTCGCGCGAACGAGGCGAGGCGCCTGTAGAAGTGCGCCAGCTGGGGATTCTCCCAGCCCCCCTCGACGCTGGATACAAAACCTGGAATGAAGACTAGATCAAAGGGGCCTTTGCCGATGACTTGGTAGGCAATGTGGTACTCCCCGCTCCGGGCATAGTGAGTATCCGGCATGTCGTCCATGAACTCTCCCGGGTTGCATGCAAGTCGTTGTCGCGCGAAGAAATGCGCTTTCCGGAAATCGACGCCGTCTGAAGTCGGTGCAGCATCGGCTCGATCTTCACCGTGTTCAGCGCCGTCGTCCAGCGTTCCAGCGGATGCCGACAGCCTGCTGCAGTGCGCCAGTCAACGTTACGAGATCCGCTCCGACGGCAACCCCAGCGTCTCGGGCAAGGCCAGCGGCTTCATGATCTCGACGGAAGGCGGCAAGGCGTTTGCAGTGACCGAGCGCTGCAGCATCGAGCCGCAGGCACAACTGGCCTGGCAGCAAACGACTTCGACGACGTGCTCCTTGGCGGCGCGCGCGTGCAGCAGGCTTCACGCGAACATCGCGGCGATGCGACTCTTTTCATCGGGCCGGCCGCATCGACCGTCTTCGCGAGAGAGGCAGCTACGGCGCGAGCGAAGTCGCCGCGCGCGCGACCCTGGCGCTGACACCCGCGGCGAGCCTGTACTGCGAAATCGGCACCTTGTGGAATATCGGTGGCGGCAGGCGTGAGTCCTCCTTGCAGGGATCACTGGGCATCAAGGTGTGTTGGTAGCCACGCACTTGATGCCCGTCAAGCCGCAGGGCAGCGACCGTCGGTTCGGCCGTTCCGAGCCGGAGAGCAATCAACGACAGGTGTGCGGATGAGGCCGGTCGTAGCAGGCGGGCGTGCGAGACCGGATATGGCCGTTGAGAGCCGACTGAACCACGCCTACCCCTAACATTTGCTGCACCGCACACCCCCAAGAAATGGATGGACTCCGACAAGAACGGCCCGGCCTTGCCAGCCAGTTGGAATGCCCCGACCCCAGCCGTAGCGCTTTGCCGGAAACCAGTAATCGTGCTTGCGCAGCATGGAATCTCCAGAACGAATCTCCAAAAATCTTGACCGATCTGCATTGCAGCCAGACTTGGCAGCAACGAATCTGCCCGCAAGGCGTCGCTCTTGCCCACAGTGTCCCTCGCGCGGTTAGCCCGGCCCAAAACTTGCCACTAGCGCACAGCATCCCCCAGAATGGCGATGCGCCGCAAAAGCGAGGGCAGCAAGATGGGATCAACCAACGATGACGTCTCGTGGTCCGAGTTACGGGCTCGACGAATCATCGTGGTCGTGGATGTCGTCGAATCCGTTCGGCTCATGTCAGAGGGGAGCGGCAAGTCGGCCGGCGAAATCAGGAGCGCCATCAAGTTCGAGGTGAGAGGGTCAGAAGTCGCCACGGCACTCGTGAGCCGCCACGAAAGTAAGAAAGTAAGCGTGCGGCCGAGGTGCCCTGTTGAACGCGACGTACTGTATGAAGACGATCGTGTGATCGGCTGTGAGCGTGCAGTTCCTAGGATTTGGTCTCGTACGGCTCTTTCGTGGTCGACTGTCTTCAAGATCATCATCTCGAGGCGACTTTCGTACCAGACGAATTGTTCAGCCTGCGCCAACAGAAAGTAGCCAGGGACGTGTTTTTGATTGCGATGAGCTCCCGGTGTACGGACGTTCTTCAGCTTAGCTAGGTTGATTTTTCCAAGCAGTTCGAGCTCGCGGTCTACGATCCGCTGTCCTCTGCCTTCAGCTGCTGAAATGTGACTGAGGTTTAGGACGCTTTACTGAAAACTTCAATGATTCCCTACAACGAGCCGTAGAGCAAGCGCGCCTCGCTCTCGTAGTCGGGATACGAAGCCTTCATCACAGCCCCATTGAGGATCATCTCCGCCACCAGCTCGCGTGTGGCCGCGTCGTACACGCGGGTGCGCACCCAGACCGATTCGGTGCGCGCACTTTCGCTGAGCGCGATGATCTCGCGCTCGAGTTCGTAGTCCTGGTCGACGAAGAGCGGTCCATTCAGAAGGCGGATCTCCTGGCCGGCGAACAGGCCGACCGCCGGCTTGCGCCCGCTCAGCCCCGACTGCGCCGATGTCGAGCCGAGCAGCACGCTGATCATTTCCGTCGGAATGATCGGCCGGCCCCAGGGCGACTCGCCGCCCGACTCCCGCGTGTACCACGGGCTCGGTTCGGTGATGACCTTCAGCTTGTCGGCCAGCGTGAAGGGATAGTGGTCGCCCATGTGGGTGTCGAAGCCCATGCGGATCTTCTCGACCACCGCGCCGCGCTGCCCGACCCGGAGATCACGGTTGATGACCAGGCCCGTGGGCGGCCGGAGCTTGGCGATGCGCAGCTGCAGTTCGTGAGGAAGGCCCGTGGCGTCGCCGATGGACGCGGTGCCGATCAGCACCGGCGTGCCGTCGCGCTTCTCCGCGTGCAGACGCACGACGCGAGGCTGCAACGGATCCCGCTCGACGAAGGCCCGTACTTCCTCGCCTTCGACCACCATGTTCTGGTAATGCGCGCTGATGCATCCGGTCTCGAACCAGGCCGGGCCGAACACGTGGTAAAGCAGGGGGTCGAACTGGCTGAAGTGGGTCGGCCCCTCGATCGGACCGGCGCGCAGCCCCAGCCCTTCGGCCATGGCGTCGTCGTGGATCGACTTGTGGCCGTCGTAGCGCTGCTCGGCCAGCATCTGGCGCGGCTGGCGCAGCGGCCCGCAAAGGGTGGGTGCTTGGGGGAAGGCTTCGGTCATCGGGCGGGCCCTGGCTGGAGGTCGGCGATTCTAGGACGCCGAAACCCGAAGCCGAAGTCGCCCGCGAGACCGAGCCGGTCAGTCCTTGGCAGCGCGCGCTGCGTTGCGCAGGTCCCGGATCTGGTCGTGGTTGCGCTGCGCGCCCGCCGCCTGGCGTTCGACCAGGCTGCGCACGTCGGGCGGCAGGTTCTGCTTCAGCGCCTTGCGGTAGCGCGCGATGGCCGTGTCTTCGCCGCGTTCGCAGGACTCGAGGATCGACAACTCGCTGTTGGCGCCGAGCGATCCCTTCACGTGGACCCAGCCGCGGTGCAGGGCACCCGCGGCGGTGCCGCCATCGGCCGGCTTGCCGCCGTAGGCCGCGATCATTTGCAGCAGTTCCGCCTCGGCTTGGCGGCAACCCTCGGCGCGGCTTGCGAACAGTTGCTTTGCAGCCGGGGATTCGACCTCCTCGGCGCAGGCCAGGAATCCGTAGCCGCCATCCCGCGTGTTTTCCAGGAGATCGTTGAGGACATCGACGACCTCGTCGTTGGCCAGGGGTTCGCCGCGGGAGTCGCGGGGGTCGAGCATGTCTTTGTCGAGTGCCATGGTGTCAGTCCTTTCAAGAGCCTTCAGGCGAAGAAGGCCGGTTGAGAACTCGAGGAGACTTCCTCGAGACTTGGGCTCACCATCGCAGCGATGCCGGGCCCGGGCCGTCAGCCGCGGGGCACGCCGCGTGTAGAGCCTTCCCCTACAGCGTCTTGGTCAGGATCAGGATGAAGCGGGTCGCGTTGGGCGAGTAGGTGGTCTGGCCGATCGGAGCGATGGGCGACGGGATGCCGGGGCTGACGACCGCAGTGAAGGCGCTCTGCTCGTTGCCGCCCTGGACGTAGCCGCCGAGCGACAGGCCGCTGCCGAAGTCGTAGGCGGCGCCGACGTTGAAGTCGAGGTAGTCCTTGTAGCCAAGGCTCCTGATGTCGCTGCTGAAGAAGGTGTAGCCGACGGCCGCCTTCAGCGTCACCTTGGGAATGATCTCCTTGGTGTAGGCCAGGTTCAGATAGCCGGTGTTCGTGCCGTCGAGGCCCGAGCCGCCCCTGTTGCCGGCGTAGTTGAAGTAGTCCTTGGACACGGTCCAGGAGTACTTGGCCGTGAAGGCGCCGAAGGACTCGTTGCCCCAGGTGCCGGCGCCGTAGATCTCGGTCGTGTTGCCGGCGGTGTTGCCGGGGTAGACATAGGTCAGCACGCCGACGTCCCAGTCGATCGGGCCGCCCTTGAATTTGTAGCCGCCGTAGAAGTCCATCTCGATGGAATTGCCCTTGAGCCAGTTGACGCTGGAGTTCCAGTTGCCGACATAGAAGCCGCTGTCGCCGAAGGCGTAGTCGAGGCCGCCCTGGAGCGCCGGCTTGAAGTAGCTGTTCTTGGCGAAGTCGTCCTTGCCGAGCATGTCCTGGTCCTGGCCGCGGAACTTGTAGTTGGTCGTCAGCGCGACGTTGCCCGCGAGCTGGGCGCTCGCGAGCATCGGCAGGGTCGTCAGGGCGGCGATCGAGAGGGTCCTGGCTATCACGTGGTGCATGGGTCGAAGAGCGAAATGAAGAAGCGTCGAGCCTACGATCGCGTGCATAAACACCGCGTAAAGAACGAGGCACTCCGCGTAAGGAATCCATCGGGAAAATCCGGGTGTCTCAAACACGACGAACCGGCGGCGCCGCCTCGAAAGAAGGAGTACAAATACGTCGGGGGAAGAGGAACTTGCAGACGCCTCTTCAGCGCAGGGACCAGTGAAAGGAGGGCAGTCATGGCCAGACATCTAGCGGTCGGGGACTCATCCGGGCCGCTCGCGATCGCGAGCGCCAGCTACTACAACCCGACCGGCGTGCTGCTGGCGCCCGGCGAGACCTACGAGATCGCCGCCGACGACAGCCGATGGGTCGACTGGCACCTGGCGTCCAGCGCCGACGGCCGGATCGAGCCCAGCCTGATCCAGTCGATGGCGCATTGGGCGCTGCGCTGCAAGGAGGGCCGATGGTTCCAGCTGATCGGGGCCGTCGGGCGCTCCGACACCTGCATGTTCCCGATCGGCATGCATGCCGCCTGGACCTACACCGGGCAGAGCGGCGACGCCGATCCCGAGCTGTGCCTTTTCGCGAACGACGCCTGGTTCGCCTACCTCAACAACCACGGCTCGGTGAAGGTGACGATCAAGCGCGTCGGCTGAATCGCCAGGTCCGGCCCGGCGAGGGCTGATCGATAGAATCCAGCCGGTTTCTTTCCATTCACCGGACCGGAGGATTCGAACATGACCGTGCGCCAGGGGGGTAGATTGCTTGCGGTAGCCGTCGCGGTACTGGCCGCGGCTTCGGCGCAGGCGAGGCCGTTGAACCTGTTCAACGCGATGCGCGACACGCCGATCACCCGATTCAGCAGCGCCGATGTCGACCTCATGACCCGGACGGTCCACCAGGCGCTCGATAGCGGCGCGGACGGCGTGGCGGTCACGTGGGAGAACCCCCGCGGCACCAGCGGCGGCAGCGTCACGCCGGGCAAGGACCCGCAGGACAGGGCGAATTGCCGGACGGCGCGCATCGAGAACCGCCACCGCAGCCTGGAAAACGCCGGCAGCTATCTGTTCTGCAGAAGCAAGGGCCAGCCCAAGGGGGCTTGGCAGGTGATCGAACTCCTGCCCCGTTGAGCCATGGGGCGCGAGTTGCTTAAAGACGACTCCATTGCCAATTTTTCATCTGAATTGAGGATCGGCGTGCCGTTGCGTATTGCGCTCGGGCACGGGGCGTCTTAACTTGCAATCATGGCCGGCAATGCCGCCGGATGCGACAGTCACGTTTGCTGCGAGGCTCCGTCATGTTGATTGCAATGCTCGTCTTGATTGCCTTGGCCCTGCGCGCCATTTATCTGGAGGCCTGGCTGGCCAGGTCGGTCCCGATCCGCAAAGACCGACAGGGCTGGCTCGGTGTCGAGGTGCGGCGTCGGGTCGGCATGCAGGAGATACCGGGACACGTCTCGGAATTCCCGGTGCCTCGCGAAGAGCGAATTCGGGTGTTTCGCCTGCTCGGGGTCGCGATTTGGCACGACGAAATGAGCGTCGCCCTGCCGAACACGGCTTGCGAGTGCTTCGACAATATCGCGCCGCAGGACTTCGACCGGCAATTCCCGAACTGGCTGCGGCTGGCGGGGCATTCGACCTAGGCGCATACTGATGCGGCGTGGCGCCATGGCCGCCATGGCGCGCTTCGACCCGTCCGAGGACTCACATGCCGCTCTTCATCATCGAACGCAATTTCGCCGAGCAGCTCGAAATCGACAGTGATGGCGTGGTCGCCATCACGAGGATCAATGGCGACGTCGGCGTCAACTGGCTGTTCTCGTTCCTGAGCGCCGACAAGCGCAAGACCTACTGCCTCTACGAAGCCAAGGATCCCGAGGCGATCCGCGAGGCGGCGCGGCGGGCCAACGTGCCGGCCGACGTGATCGTCGAGGTCTCGCAGGCCTACGGTGCGGCGATCGACGGGCTGCGGGCCCAGGCATCGGCGGGCGCCTAGTCAATCCCGGCCGCTGGCCGATGGTCAGGTCTGACTATTTGCGTCCGGCCCGGCGGAGCCTACAACCGGGGCCGTGGTTCACGTTCTTCCGGACGTGCCACCCACCGGAGATCCGACATGCTGAACCCAGACCGACTGACCCAGTTTTCCGCCTCGCTGCGCGGGCGCATCGTGCAGCCCGGGGACGCCGACTACGATGCCTCGCGCCGCGTCTACAACGCGATGATCGATCGCCGTCCGCGCCTGATCGTCCATTGCCGCGACGTCGCCGACGTGATGCACAGCGTCGACTTCGCCCGCGAGCAGTCGCTGCTGCTGGCCGTGCGCGGCGGCGGCCACAACGGGGGCGGCCTGGGCACCTGCGACGACGGGCTGGTGATCGACCTGTCGGGGCTGAACGGCATCCGGGTCGATGCCGCGGCCCGAACCGTGCGGGTCGAGGGCGGCTGCACCTGGGCCGATGTGGATCACGCCACGCACGCCTTCGGCATGGCCACGCCCTCCGGCATCATCGGCACCACCGGCGTGGGCGGGCTGACGCTCGGCGGCGGCCTCGGCCACCTGACGCGCCGCTGCGGCCTGTCGATCGACAACCTGCTCGAAGCCGACGTGGTGCTGGCCGACGGCACGCTGGTCACCGCCAGTGCCGAGCAGCATCCTGAGCTCTATTGGGCGCTGCGCGGCGGCGGCGGCAACTTCGGCGTCGTGACCTCCTTCCTGTTCCGGCTGCACCCGATCGACACGGTGGTCGCCGGGCCGACCTTCTGGGCGCTGGAGCAGGCCGGCGACGTGATGCGCTGGTACCGCGATTTCATCCTCGCGGCGCCGGAGACCCTGAACGGCTTCTTCGCCTACCTGACGGTGCCGCCGGTCGATCCCTTCCCCGCCGCGCTGCAAGGCCGGAAGGTGTGCGGTGTCGTCTGGTGCTACACGGGCGAGCTGGCGGAGGCCGATGCCGTCTTCAAGCCGGTCGCCGAATTCGGGCCGCCGCTGATGCACGGCGTCCAGCCGATGCCGTTCCCGGCGCTGCAGGGGGCCTTCGACGCCTTGTTCCCGCCCGGCGACCAATGGTATTGGCGGGCCGACTTCGTCAATCAGCTGAGCGACGCGGCGATCGCCGAGCACCTGCGCTTCGGCCCCGAGATGCCGACCCCGCAGTCGACCATGCACCTCTATCCGATCGACGGTGCGGCGCATCGGCCGAAGGCCTCCGACACGCCGTTCGCCTACCGCGATGCGAACTGGGCCGAAGTGATCGTCGGGGTGAGCCCGGACCCGAAGGATGCCGCCCGCATCACGGCCTGGACCAAGGACTACTGGAACGCCCTGCATCCGCATTCGGCAGGCGGCGCCTACGTCAACATGATGATGGACGAAGGCGACGAGCGGATCCGCGCCTCGTACCGCGACAACTACCCGCGACTGGTGGCCGCCAAGCGCCGCTACGACCCGAAGAACCTGTTCCGGGTCAACCAGAACATCCGTCCCGAGTAGGCTACGGCTTCAGCAGGCCCTCGCGGTTGGCGAAGGCCGCCGCCTCGGTCCGGTTGGCGGTGTAGGTCTTCTCGAGGATGCTGCGCACGTGGTTGGCCACGGTGTTCGGACTGATCCCGAGCACCTGGCCGATCTCGCGGTTGTTGCGGCCCATCGCGATCAGGCGCAGCACGCCGACCTCGCGCTCGGTGAGCCCGCAGGGATGGCCGGCGGCCGGCGCGGCGACCGGTTCGTCCAGCGATTGCGCCAGCGCCTCGATGCGCGGCGTCAGCGCGTTCATGCCCAGGGCCACGCTGTCGGCGAGCGCATCCGCGAGCAGGGCGCGGGCCCGGGGCAGGTCGCCGGGCTCGGCCCGCCGATGCAGCATCAGCGCGTAGTCATGGCGGCTGTGGGCGAGCCAGACCCGCGAGCCGGTCTGGCGGTCCATCGACAGGGCCGCCTCGAAATGGAGCTGCGCGAGGTCCCACTGCCCGATCACCGAGGCCAGGGCGCCGAGCAGCCGGTCGGTCGACCCCATGCAGGGACCACTGGAGTCGCCGAGCAGGTTGGCGCCCGCGTGGCCGCGCAGCTGGCCGTACATCAGGGCCGCATGCTCGGCATGGCCCAGGTAGACGCAGAGCTCGGCCGCGAAGATGACCAGGGTCAGCGTGCCGCCATCGGTGGGCGGCCGGGACAGGCGGGTCCAGGGGAGGGTGTCGAACACGGCCTGGCACTCGTCGCGCATGCCGAGTTCGGCATACAGCAGCGCCAGGCCGGGCAGCCAGGTCTGCGCGGTCGGCGTTTCGCGCACGAACTGCTGCAGCATCGGCAGCGCTTCGCGCAGGCGCCCCTGTTCGCGCCGCAGGCAGAACATCTGCATGCCGAAGGCACCGACGGCCTTGTCCTCGGCGACCCGCCGGCCGACGTCCAGCGCCCGGTTCGCCCAGCGCTCGGCGTCCTCGAAGCGCCCTTCGTTGAGGGCGACCAGCACCTCGATGTGCCGGCAGAGCGACAGCCAGTAGTGGGCACGCCACTGCGCCGACAACCGCAGGCCCTGGTCGCGCACGCGGCTCAGCACGGCGACATCGCCGACCCGGACGAGATCGCACAGGTAGAAGGCCAGCAGGTTCGGGATGCGTTCCGGCATGGCGAGCTCTTCGGCGATCGCCCAGGCCTCGGCCGCCGCCGCGATGCGTTCGCCCAGCAGCTCGGGCCAGTAGCCGGCCGCAGCAATCGCGGAGAGCGCCAGGTAGAGGCTGCGCATGTCGTCGATCCGCCGTGCCAGTTCGACCGCACGCCGGTGCGCCTCCTTGGCCTCGGCGGAGCGATCGCAATAGATGTAGGCCACGCACAGCCGGCTCAGCAATTCGACCCGCTCGGCGTCGTTGCCCTGGTGCAGGGCGATGGCCTCCAGCAGGAGGGCCACGGCGGCTTCGCCCGATTGGCCGGCCTGCGTGCTGCTGCTGGAGAAGCCGATGGCGGCCCGGGCGAACTGGGCGCTCAAGCCGCACTGGCGCGCCAGTTCGGCCGCCTGCCGATAGGAGGCGACCGCCGTTTCCGGCACGTCGCACCAGAGCTCGGCATCGCCGAGCGCCGCCATCACGTCGCAGCGCTGCACCAGGTCGTTGGGAAAATGGCGGTCCAGCAGTTGCAGCGCCAGCCGGAGCAGGCGTGCCGCTTCCTCGAAGGCCAGCAGCCGCGCCGCATGGCCGGCCGCCCGCCGGGCATAGGCGAGGGCCTTGGTCGCCGCACTGCCCGGGCCGGCCTCGCTGAAGTGATAGGCCAGCTGCGACCACACCATGCCGTCGTCGCTGCCGTGGTGCTGCTCCAGCGTCTCGCCGATGCGCAGGTGCAGGCGCGCGCGGCGCATCCCCAGCATCTCGTCGTAGAGCGCGTCGCGAATCAGGGCATGGCCGAAGCGGAACTGCTGCGTGTCCGGCACCGCTTCGATGATCTGTTCGCCCATGGCCTCTTCGAGCGCCTGCAGCAGTTCGTCCTCGGACTTGTCGGCTTCGAGCCGCGCCAGCAGGGGCAGGTCGAAACTGCGCCCGATGCAGGCCGCGGTCGACAGCAGCCTGGCCGCCGGCGCCGACAGGCGGTTCAGTCGTCGGCCGATCACTTCGCGCACGCCGGTCGGGACCTTGGTCAGCAGCCGCGCATCGTCGATGGCCGCATGGCCTTCGTGCGGTGCCCGCGCCGAGATCATGTAGCGCAGCATTTCCTCGAGGAACAGCGGGTGCCCTTCGGTGCGGGTGTGCAGTGCATCCACCAGGTTGGCGCTGGCCGTGCCGCCGCTGGCGGCGACCGCGAACTCCGCGGTTTCGCGTGCGCTCAGGCCCTGCAGTTCGATGCGCTGGCACACCGGCGAGCGGGCGAGCTCGGCCAGGGTCTCGAACAGTGGATGCTGGCGCGACAGCTCGGTGTCCCGGTAGGTCCCGACCACCAGCATGGCGCAATCGTCCAGTTCGCCCGCCAGGAAGGAGAACAGCCGAAGCGAGGTGGCGTCGGCCCAGTGCAGGTCTTCGAAGATCAGCAGGACAGGCGCGCGCTGCGCCGCGCGGCGCCAGAACCCGGCGATCGCATCGAACAGCCGAAAGCGCGATTGGGCCGAATCGACGACCGAGGCGTCGCCCGGCGGGGTGGCGAATTGCTCGGCCACCTCGGGCGCGATGCTGCCGATGTCGGCCAGCCCGGCACCGAAGGTCTGGGCCATGGCCGGGTCGCCGCTGCCGCGCAGGTAGCTGCGGATCAGTTGCCGCCATGGCCAGTAGGGGGGCGCCCCGGCCTCCTCGAGACAGCGGCCCCAGAGCACCAGCGTGCCGCTGTCCTGGGCATGCAGGGCCAGTTGCTGCGTCAGGCTGGTCTTGCCCATGCCGCTGGAGCCGGCCAGCAGGACGATCCGGCCGAAACCTTTGCGAGCGCCCTGGAGCGCGCTCTTGAGCTGCGCCAGCTCGGCTCTTCGGCCCACGAACACGCCGGACGGCCGCGGGCTGGCGCGGGGCGGGGGAGCGGCCGCCGGTGCCTCCGCGTCGCGGCCCGGACGGACCACGAAGGCATGGATCGGGCGCGCGATGTTCTTGAGCGGCTGCTCGCCCTTGTCGGCGAAGCTCGCATCGACCCGGCTGCCGACGGCGCCGCGCACCGCGTCCGAGACGACGATGCCGCCGGGTTCGGCCAGCGCCTGGAGCCGGGCGGCGACGTTGACCCCGTCACCGTAGACCGTGCCGTCCTGCTTCTCGATGACGTCGCCCAGGTGGACGCCGATGCGAAACGGCATCCGCGGCCGGGAAGCAGTGTCGGTGGCGGCCTGCGCGAGGTCCTGCTGGATCGTGATCGCCGCGCTGACCGCGCCGGTGGCGGTTTCGAAGACGGCCAGGATGGAGTCGCCCGCCATGTCGATGACGCGGCCGTGGTTCGACTCGATCCGGCCCCTGAAGAGCTCGCGCGCGGCGTCGAGCGCCGCCAGCGTGGCGTGCTCGTCGCCGGCCATCAGCCGCGAAAAGCCGGCGGCATCGGCGCAGAGGATGGCGATGAGTCGCTGCCTGACCGAGGAATCGTCCATGGCTATGCGGCCTTCGTCGTTGCAAACGGGAACTGCGGTATTGAAGCACGTCGACCGGCGCTTGCGGCGGGGATTCCCCGGCCCCGTCCTTGTGAGAAGATTTCCTGCCTCGCCATTGCCCTACACGGCCCGCATCCCGAGGCTCACAGTCCGGGCCGCCGCGGGCATCGACAGTACAGGGAACGCAACAAAGGAGCGACGCCATGGAATCAGACAACGTCAAGACACCCGCCCAACTCGCGGAGGAAGCGCGCCAGGTCGGCCGCGATGCGGTCGAGGCGGCGCAGGGCTACGCCGCCGAGGCCCGGCGGGTCGGTGCCGACGCGATGCAGTCGATCCGGCCGAGCATCGAGGACGCGAAGGCCACGGGCCGCGAGGGGCTCGACACCATGCGGGGCATCGCGGGTGATGCGCGGGACATCGCGGGCGATGCGGCTGCCACCGGCCGTGCCTATGCCAAGGATGCGGTCAACGCCGCCGGCAAGAAGCTCCACGACGCCCAGGGGCGCATGCAGCGCACCCGGGATGCGTGCACGCAGTTCATTGCCGACGAGCCCGTGAAGGCGGCGCTGATCGCGGCCGCGTCCGGGGCGGTGCTGACCACCTTGCTGATGTCGGCGCTGCGCGGCCGGCGCCGCGACTGACCGATTGCCCTGGATTGCCCTATTGCACCGGCACCAGGATCGCGTCGCCGGTCGCCACCAGCTTGCGCGCGGCACCGGGTGCCTCTTCGGCGAACAGCTCGGCAGAGGTGAACATCTGAGTGCGCCCGGCCTTGACGACCCGCGCCCGGGCCACGAATCGCTGGCCGATCGCGGGCCGCAGGCAGTTCACCGAGAAGTGCGAAGCCAGCACGCGGCCGGCAAGGGTGCTGGCGGCGAAACCGCAGGCGGTGTCGATCAGCGCGCCGATCAGCCCCGCGTGCAGAAAGCCGCTGTATTGGCCGGCCTCCTCGCGCCAAGGCATCAGCAATTCGACGTCGCCGGGGCTGGCGCTGAGCACCTCGAAGCCGGCCCAGCGGTTGAATTTCGCGCTGGCGTTCACGGCCTGGATGGCGGCCAGCAGCGCCGGCCCGGTGGCCGGTGGGGGGATCGTGGCGTCGGTCATCGGCATACCTCTTGAATGCAGTGATTTGATGTAGACCAGTCTATATAATTCTGCATTCAAATCCAGACACCTCAGGGACACACGCGAATGGCTCAGGCGCCCAGACACCGGAAAGCAATCGTCGAGACGGCGGCCCGCCTGTTTCGCCAGCAGGGCTTCGCGGCGACCGGCTTGAACCAGATCGTCGAGGAGAGCGCGGCACCCAAGGGGTCGATCTACCACTACTTTCCCGAAGGCAAGGAGGCCATCGGCGCCGCCGCGGTGGCCTGGGCCGGTGAACGCGTGGTGCACACGCTGGCCGGCCTGGCCAACGAGAGCGACGGGCCTGGCGAACTGCTGCGCCGCTACGCGGCGCTGCTCGGCGGCTGGATGGCCGATTCGGACTTCAGGGATGGCTGCCCGATCGCGACGACCCTGCTGGAGACCGCGCCGCGCTCGGGTGCGATCCGCGACGCCGGCGCGGTGGCGCTGGCGGCCTGGGCGCGGGTGTTCAGCGATGCGCTGCAAGCCCGGGGCGCCGAGCCGCTGCGCGCGGCCCGATTGGCGGCGCTGGCGGTCGCCTCGATCGAGGGGGCGCTGCTGCAGGCCCGGGTGGCCGAGAGCCGGCAGCCGCTGGTCGACGCGGCCGAGGAACTGGCGCTGGCCTTCGAGGCCGCGATCAGGGCTTCACGAACTTGAGCACGAAGTCGTCTTTCGGCTGCGGCGGCTCGGGCGTGTTGCGATCGCGCGGGTCGTTCGGATTGCGCAGGAAGAAGCCTTCATCGGCAAACCTGAAGCCGGCCTGTTCGACCTCGGCGCGCAGGAACGATTCCTCGATCCGGTGCAGCGTGCCGGATTCGGAAATGCCGGTGCCGGGGCGGCCGGCATGGTCGGCCAGCACGTAGAGACCGCCCGGCTTCAGCGCCGCGAAGACGGCGCGGTTCAGCTGAGCGCGGTCGGCACCCAGGTGGCCGAGGTCGTGGTAGTTGAACATCAGCGTGACGAGGTCGAGGCTGCCCGGCGCGACGTCGGGTGGCACCGGCTGCTCGAACGGCTGGACCACCGCCACGATGTGTCCGCTGCGCAGCCGTTCGGCGCGGCCCGCCAGGCCCGCCGATGGCGGTCGCGGCGCGGGGGCGACAGCCATCGGCGGCGCGCCGCCTTCGGGTTGGGCCGGCGGCGGGCCGGTCCGGCGCGGCGGGGTCTGCCCATAGACACGCCCCGACGGGCCAGCCGCGCGGGCCAGCAGTTCGGTGGTGTAGCCGCCGGCGGCACTGATGTCCAGCGCTTGCATGCCGGGCTTGACGCCGATGAACATCAGCATCTCCTGGGGCTTGCGGCGCTGGTCGTTGGTGCGATCGGCTTCGCTGCGCTCCGGGTCGGCCACCAGGGCGGCGACCTGGTCGCGGGTTAAGGTCGGGGCGCGGGTTGCGCAGGCAGTCACGGCCATGGCGAGCGCGACGGCCGCTACGGTGATCAGTGGCCGAACAATGCCCGAAGGGCGGGGCAGGGGCAGGTGGAACGCCATGTCAGGACTCCTCGCAACGCGCGAAACATGCAGTCTGCCACTGCTGCACCGCGCTAGAATCCTCGATGAAATTCATTGAACTATTCATTGAACAATTCATTTACATCCAAAGTGCAGGGCGAAGCCGAGCGGGTTGCGCTGGTGCGCAGCGCACTTTCCCAGGGACCGCGGTCATCGGTGGAACTCCTGGCGATGCTCCAGGCCAGTCAGCCGACCTTCTCTCGAACTATTCAAAAGCTGGGGCCCGAGGTCATCCGTTTCCGGGAGCCGGGGGTGCGGACGCCGCGCTACGCCCTGCTTCGCGCGGAGCCGGTTGCCTCGCCGCAACCGATGTTCCGGGTCGATGCGGAGGGCCGGGTCGCCGAGATCGGCTCGGTCAGCTTCCTGCGCGGGGGCGGCACGTGGGTGGACGCGCCTCGTGGGACCACTTCTTTCCATGAGGGTCTTCCTCCGGCGATGGCGTTCGCCGCGCCGTCGGGCTATCTGGGTGCCCGCCTGGCAAGGGCCGTGGCGGCTGCGTTGGGGGTGCCACCGTCGCTGCGGGACTGGTCGGACGATCATCGCGCGACCTTCCTGTGCCGCCTCGGCGCGGACGTCGGCGGGGCGCTGATCTGGGGCGCCGATTCCTTTGCCTTGCACATGGCATCGCGCCGAGCCGCGGCCGTGCCGGCGCCGGACATTCCGCGTGTGTATCGCGACCTGGCGACCGGGACCGCACAGACCGGTGCAGGCAGCAGTGCCGGAGGGGAGCAGCCGAAGTTCACCTGCGAGACCGAGGCGCGCGGCCACCTGATCGTGAAGTTCGCGCGCCGTGCGAGCCGCTCGGCCGAGTTGCTCGTCCTGGAGGAACTGGCGCTGCGGTCCTTGTCGAAGGCGGGCATCGCGGCGGCCCGCGCCCATTACCTGGAACTGGACGACTACGGCTACCTGGAAGTCGAGCGGTTCGACCGAGTGGGCCGTTTCGGCCGGCGCGGGTTGATCTCCGCAGGGGCGGTCGACGACGAACGGTTCGGGATGAGAGACAACTGGCCGGCCTTCGCGCAGCGATGCGAAGAGGCCCGGATCCTCGATGCCGACGCCCTGCGTTGCGTCCTCGTCCTCGCCGCCTTCTCGGAACTCATCGGCAACGGCGACCGTCACTTCGAGAACTTGTCGTTGCTGACCGATGACCACGATCGGCCGAACGCGCTCGCGCCGGCCTACGACATGCTGCCGATGGTCTATGCGCCGGTGGGCGGCGGCATCGAGCCGGAGCTCCGCCGCGTCGCCCCTTCGTTCCTCGGCCTGGGCGCGAGGACCGACGTCTGGCAGCCGGCGTTCGAGGCCGCCCGCAGCTTCTGGGCCGCGGCGGCCGCCGATCGCAGGCTGTCCGCGCCGATGCGCGCCATCAGCGGCGCCAATGGCATGCATGTGGCCGAGGTGGTCGCCCCGTTGCTGCCTGCCGCGCCGACGCGCTGAACGTCTTTGCGCAGGGTCTTGCGCAATGCCGCCCGGCCTCTATGATCGAGTGGCGCGAAATAGATACTTTTAGATACATCTAAAGTTCTCTTTTTCGACCGACTCCCTCCGACAGGCTTCCAGAGGAATGCAAGTCCGATGAGATCCCGCCTGCGATCCTGCACAGCGTCGGCCCTGCTCGGGGCCTGCGCCGCCCTGGCGCTGCCGGGCTGCGCGCTGGTCGTGCGCGGCACCCAGCAGGACATCCAGGTCGACGCGGTGTCCGCCGACGGCAAGGCGCTCGACGGCGTCGAGTGCCGCGCAGGCGACGCCGTGGCGGCGGCACCGGCGGGCATCTCCGCGCCGCGGCTCACGGTCAGGCGCTCGGGCGACGACCTCTCGGTTCGCTGCCTGTCGCAAGGCCGCGTGGTGGCGTCCGCCAAGGTGATCTCGCGCTCCGACATGGGGCTCATCAGCCTGGCGGTGGGTGGCGTGCTCAGCGCGACCATCGACCATCTGTCCGGCGCGGCCTTCGCGTACCCGGGCTGGATCACGCTGGTGGCCGGCGAGGAGCGCAGCTACGACCGCCGGGACAGTGCCGATGGGCCTTCGGGCGGCATCTTCGTCAGCCGGCTCGGTGCCGGTGCGCCTGGTGCGTCCGGTGCCGTGGCCCTGACGGTCGCTCCCGTCATGCAGGGCCCCAACTACTACCGCGCCAACTACAGCGTCACGGCCAGCCAGTTGCTGCGCCCCGGTGCCCGCCGCACCGGCCGCGATACCTACAACGCCGAGAAGCTCGCGCTGGCGATGCAATGCAGCGCGACGCCGCGCGCGGTGCTGATCGAGCGCGGGGCCGGATTCGAGGTCCACCGGGTGCCGTGCACGGCCAGGGTCGAACTGTCGGTGCGCTGCGAGTTCGGCAACTGCCGGGTGCAGCCCGCCGCCTTGCCGCCGGCCGGCGCGATCGCCGGCCTGTCGCCGGATCAACACCTGCCAGGGCCTTGACGCCAGGCGGTCGAAGACCTGCCGGGTGGCGTCCGTTGGATTTCAGCCCGGCCTGTGGTCCCTGGCCGCCTCGTCGAGCAGTTGCCTGATCACCTGTTCCGACTTCGCGTACTCGCCTTCGCCGAAGTGGTGGAAGCGCACGCGCCCCTGTGCGTCGACGAAGTACAGCGCCGGCCAGTAGGTGTTGCCGAACGCCCGCCAGATCGCGAAGTCGTTGTCGATCGCCACCGGGAACTCGATGTCCAGGTCGGCGACGGCCTTCTTCACGTTCGCGATGTTCTTCTCGTAGGCGAACTCGGGCGCATGCACGCTGAGCACCACCAGGCCCTGGTCCTTGTATTTGCGATGCCATTCGCGCACGTGCGGCAATGCGTTTCGGCAGTTGATGCAGCCGAAGGTCCAGAAGTCGACCAGCACCACCTTGCCGCGCAGCCCTTCAGCACTCAGCGGCGGCGAGTTGAGCCAGTCGACGGCGCCGGCGAGCCGCGGCAGCGTGCCCTCGACCGGCAGTTCGAGCCGCGCCGCGCTGCCGCGCTCCGGCGTCGGCGCGTCGGCAGCGGCGAGCGTCGGTGCGATGCCGGCGAGCAGCGACAAGCCGCCGATGGCGAGAATGCGGCCGACGCGCGCGAAGAGAAAGAGCAGCATGGCAGGCCTCTGCGACGGCGCGGTGGCGGCTACTTCTTCATCTCGTCCTTGCCCATCGCGTCCTTGGACATCGCATCCTTGGACATCGCATCCTTCTTCATGGCGTCCTTCGCCATCGTGTCCTTCTTCATGCCGCCCTTGGCCATGGCGTCCTTGGACATGCTGTCCTTGGCCATCGAATCCTTGGCCATGTCGTCCTTCTTCATCTCGTCGGCGGCGAAGGCCGAGACCGAGCCGATGGCCAGGCAGGTGGCGAGCAGTGTGGCGGAGAGCGCATTCATGTCAGTGGTCCTTCAAGAGAGTCGTTTGCGGAAAAAAAGGGCTCGGTTCCGAATGAACACGGCCGCGCGTTCCAGCAGCGCCGGGTCGCCTGAGGCGACTCAGCTGCCGCCGAACCAGTTGTAGCCCTGGTCTTCCCAGTAGCCGCCAGGGTAGGTGTTGGTGACGAAGATGGCCTGGATGTGCTTCGGGTTCTTGTAGCCCAGCTTGGTCGGCATCCGCAGCTTCATCGGGAAGCCGTACTTCGGCGGCAGCGGCTGGCCGTCGTAGCTCAGCGTCAGCAGCGTCTGCGGATGCAGGGCGGTCGGCATGTCGATGCTGGTGTAGTAGTCGTCGGCGCACTTGAAGCCGACATACCTGGCGCCGGTGTCAGCGCCGACGCGGTGCAGGAAGTCCGCAAAGCGCACGCCGCCCCACTTGCCGATCGCGCTCCAGCCCTCGACGCAGATGTGGCGCGTGACCTGGTCCTGCTGCGGCATCGCGCGCAACTCGGCCAGCGTCCAGCGCCGCCGGTCGGCCACCAGGCCGGTCACCTCGAGCGTGAAGCCTTCTTCCGCGACCGTGCGAACCTCGTCCTCGCCGTAGTAGGCGTTGAAGGGGAAGGGCCGCGTGATCATCGACTCGGGGTAGGTCGGCGCCAGCCGCGCCGGATCGAAGATCAGACCCTGCACCCTGTCGTTGAAGCGCGAGACCGCGCCGAGCGCGGCTTCGACGCTGTCGTTGTCGCTGATGCTGCAGCCGGTCAACAGCGACAGGCCGCCGAGCGTGAGCGAGCGCTGCAGGAAGGCGCGGCGCGCCGGCTGCGCGACGCGGCGGCCGATCAGCACGCGCGCCTCGGCCAGGGCCGCCTCGGCGTCGACGGTGTCCAGGGCAGGGCGCTTGAAGAGCTTCATGATTCGACTCCGGAACGGCTGCCGAGCATGGCGAGCAGCGAGCGCGGCACCAGCGCGACCATCACCAGGTGCACGGCGACGAAGGCCACCAGCGCCGCCATCGCGAAGAAGTGGATGCGGCGGGCGAATTCGTAGCCGCCGAGCAGATCGCGCAGCAGGCCGAACTGCACCGACTTCCACAGCACCAGCCCGGACAGCACCAGCAGCACGATGTCGCAGATCACGAACAGGTAGGCGAAGCGCTGCACGCTGTTGTAGTGGCGCGGGTCGGCGTGCGAGAGCCGACCGCGCAGCGCCGCCAGCGCGTCGTGCCAGATGCCGGAGATCGACAGCGGGAAGAACTTGCGCCACAGGCGGCCGCTCGCCAGGTTCAGCGCCAGGTAGACCAGGCCGTTGGCGGCCAGCAGCCACATCGCGGCGAAGTGCCATTGCAGCGCCCCGCCGAGCCAGCCGCCGAGGGTCAGCGCGGCGGGGAACTCGAACGGGAACAACGGCGAGGCATCGTAGATCCGCCAGCCGCTGGCCACCATCACCAGCACCGCCAGGGCGTTGAGCCAGTGCGTGATGCGCAGCCACAGCGGATGGATCGGGGTGTCGCGGTTCATGAGGCCGGATTGTTGGGCGCACCCGGTGACCGTTTCATCACGAAAAGTTCAATTAATCGTGATAACTCGGGCCCCGCGGAAGCGGGAGAATGGGCCATGGATACCGCCAAGCGCGTTCTGATCGTCGAGGACGATGCCCATATCGCAGAGTTGCTGCGCATGCACCTCCACGACGAGGGCTACGCGGTCACGCACGCCGCCGACGGTCACGCCGGCCTGCGCGAACTGGAGCGCGGCAGCTGGGATGCGCTGGTGCTCGACCTGATGCTGCCGGGCATCGACGGCCTGGAAATCTGCCGCCGCGCCCGTGCCATGACGCGCTACACCCCGATCATCATCACCAGCGCGCGCTCGAGCGAGGTCCACCGCATCCTGGGCCTGGAGCTGGGCGCCGACGACTACCTGGCCAAGCCCTTCTCGGTGCTGGAGCTGGTGGCCCGCGTGCGTGCCCTGCTGCGGCGCACCGAGGCCATGGCGCGCAACGCCCGCATCGACTCCGGCCGGCTCGCGCTGGCCGGGATGGGCATCGATCCGATCGCGCGCGAGGTCGAGGTCGACGGCAAACCGATCGAGCTCACGCCGCGCGAATTCGACCTGCTCTATTTCCTTGCCCGCCATCCCGGGCGCGTGTTCTCGCGGCTCGACCTGCTGAACCAGGTGTGGGGCTACCAGCACGACGGCTACGAGCACACGGTCAACACCCACATCAACCGCCTGCGCATGAAGGTCGAGCCCGACCCGGCCGCGCCGCGCCGCATCCTGACCGTCTGGGGGCGCGGCTACAAGCTGGCGGCGGGCGACCTCGAGGAGGCAACAGGATGAGGCTGCGCGGCACGCTCTCGCAACGCCTGTCGCTGGTGTTCGCCGTGCTGCTGCTGGCCTGCTGCGGGGCTTCGGCCTGGCTTCAGTTGCAGGCCAGCGGACGCCACGAGCAGGAGGTGACCCAGCGCCTGTCGGCTGGCCTGGCGGCCCATATCGCCGCGAGCAACCCGATCCTCGGTGAGAGCGGCGCGCTCGATCGTGCCGAGGTGCACGCGCTGTTCGACAAGCTCATGGCGGTCAATCCCAGTGTCGAGGTCTACCTGCTGGCGCCCGACGGGCGCATTGAGGCCCAGGCCGCGCCGCCGGGCCACCTCAAGCTGGACCGGGTCGACCTGGCGCCGATCCACCGGCTGCTGGGCGGCGCCGACCTGCCGGTGCTGGGCGACGATCCGCGCGCCCAGGGCGTGCGCAAGACCTTCAGCGCCGCGCCGCTCAAGGTCGACGGCCGTGATGCCGGCTACGTGTACGTGGTGCTGTCGGGCGAGGAGCGCGAGGCGCTGGTGGCCAACGTGGCGGCCGGCAGCGTGCTGCGCACCATGCTGTGGTCGATCGCGCTGGTGGCCCTGCTGGGCCTGCTGGCGGGGCTGGCGGCGTTTCACCTCATCACGCGGCCGCTGCGACGGCTGACTTCGGCGGTGCGGCAGTTCGACAGCGAAGGGTCGGCCGCGCTGGAGAGCGGCGTGCCCATGCTGGGCGATGCGGGGCAGGGCGGGGGCGACGAGATCGCGACGCTGCGCGACGCCTTCGCCCAGATGACCCGGCGCATCGCCGGCCAGTGGCGCGAGCTGCGCACGCAGGACCAGCAGCGGCGCGAGCTGTTCGCCAACATCTCGCACGACCTGCGCACGCCGCTGACCTCGCTGCACGGCTACCTCGAGACGCTGCTCATGAAGTCCGACACGCTGGCGCCGGCCGAACGCCGGCACTACCTCGAGATCGCGCTCGGGCAGAGCCGCAAGGTGGGGCGGCTGGCGCAAGAGCTGTTCGAGCTGGCGCGGCTCGAATACGGCGTCGTCAAGCCCGAAAAGGAGCGCTTCGCGCTGGCCGACCTGGTGCAGGACGTGTTCCAGAAGTTCGAGCTGGCGGCCGAGGCGCGGCGGCAGCGGCTGGTAGCCGACATTCCGCCGGGCCTGCCGGTGGTGACGGCCGACCTCGGGCTGATCGAGCGGGTGCTGACCAACCTGCTCGACAACGCGATCCGCCACACGCCCGAAGGCGGCGAGATCGCCGTGGTGCTGCGCGCCGACGGCGAGGGGGTCGCGGTCGAGGTCAGCGACACCGGCCCGGGCATCCCGGGCGAGCTGCGCCAGAGCCTGTTCACGCGGCCGCTGTTCTCGTCGTCGACCGGTCGCAGCGGCGGGCTCGGGCTGGTCATCGTGCAGCGCATCCTGCAGCTGCACGGCAGCGACATCCGGCTGCAGCAGCGGGCCGAGAAGGGCGCCGTGTTCTGCTTCGCGCTGCGCTGAGGTGGCAGGGTGCCCATGCGACCGCCGCTTGATCCCGAAGGCCTGCAGCGCTTCGTCGAAGCCCAGGCGCCGGTCTACGACGCCGTGTGCCGCGAGCTGAGGGCAGGGCGCAAGACCAGCCACTGGATGTGGTTCGTCTTTCCCCAGTTGCGCGTGCTGGGGCGCAGCGCCACCGCCCGCTTCTTCGGCCTTGCGGACCTTGCCGAGGCACAGGCCTACGCCGCGCATCCGGTGCTCGGCCCGCGCCTGGTCGACTGCAGCGAGCTCGTGCTCGCCGCCTCGGGCCGCAGCGCGCACGAGATCTTCGGCACGCCGGACGATCTCAAGCTTCGTTCCTGCATGACGCTGTTCGAGGTGGCCGCGGCCGCGCCCGTCTTCGCGCGGGTGCTCCAGCGCCTGTATGCCGGCGAGCGGGACCCGCTCACGCTCGCCGCGCTGAGGGACGGCGGCGGTCCATGAAGATCGCCACCTTCAATGTCAATGGCGTCAACGGCCGCCTGGCGGCGCTGCTCGAATGGCTGGCCGAGTCGAAGCCCGACGTGGCCTGCCTGCAGGAGCTGAAATCGCCGGACGCCAGGTTTCCGGCGGCGGCGATCCGTGCGGCCGGCTACGGCGTGGTCTTCCACGGCCAGCCGGCCTGGAACGGCGTCGCGATCCTGGCACGCGGGCGCGAGCCGATCGAGACCGGCCGCGGCCTGCCCGGCATGGCCGACGACCCGCAAAGCCGCTACCTCGAGGCCGTGGTCGACGGCGTGGTGATCGGCTGCCTCTACTTGCCCAACGGCAATCCGCAGCCGGGCCCGAAGTTCGACTACAAGCTGGCCTGGTTCGATCGCCTCGACGCGCATGCCAAGGCGCTCTTCGGCTGCGGCCTGCCGGTGGTGCTGGCCGGCGACTACAACGTGGTGCCGACCGATGCCGACATCTACAACCCGGCCTCCTGGCGCGACGACGCGCTGCTGCAGCCCGAAAGCCGGGCGGCCTTCAAGGCGCTGCTCGATCAGGGCTGGACCGATGCGATCCGCGCGCTGCACCCGCAGGAACGCATCTACACCTTCTGGGACTACTGGCGCCAGCGCTGGCCGCGCAACGCGGGCCTGCGCATCGACCACCTGCTGCTGAACGAGGAAGCAGCGCCGCTGCTGCGGGCGGCCGGCGTGGACCGGGAGGTGCGTGGCCGGCCCGGTGCCAGCGACCACGCGCCGGCGTGGGTCGATCTCGCGCTGCCGCGCTGAAGGCGCCGGCGCCGTGGCGGAGTTGCGATGCTCCGCCGCGGCCGAATGGCGCCAATCGGCCGGAGATCAGCGGTAGCCGGTGTCGGTCGCGTTGTGGATGATCCAGACCAGGTTGCCGCCGGAGATGTTGCCCAGGTTGCCGCCGGCGAAGATCAGCCGGCCCTGGCCCTTGTAGGCGAGTTCGATCCGGGTGCGGTCGCCGCCGAAATAGAACGGAATGAAGGCCTTGCCGGTGACGTAGGCGCCCGAGTCGGTCGGCTGGCCCGCGAGGTCGGTGACCTGCTTCAGGCTCATGCCGATCTGCAGCTGGGTGAACTTGGAGTTCGGCGCCGGGTTGCCGGTGATCTCGCCCTCGTAGTCGTTCATGCCCTTCACGGTGCGGCCGCTGCCGGCTTCGATCTTGCTCGAATCGATCACGTTGCCCTGGGCGTCCATGCCGGGCCTGGCGCCGGCGCGGGCGGCGGGCGCGGCCGCCGGTGCAGCCGCGGCCGGCGCGGGTGCCGCGGCGGCGGGCGCGGCCTTCGGTGCCGGTGCGGCCGCCACGGCCGGTGCCGGGCCGCAGCGATCGAGCTGCAGCAGGGCGCGCTTGGTGTCGGCCGACCAGTCGACGCCGACGATGCGGGACGACACCTGGCCACCCGCGAAGGACTCGCCCTCGTCGCAACGGAAGCGGACCGGATCGGCCGGCCGCACCGCGAAGTCGTCGCCGGCGCCCTTGACCTTGGCGATGCGCGCGCTCAGGTCCTTGCCGACCAGGGCCTTGTCGAGCTTGGCCTCGTCGCCGCGCGCACCGCGAACCAGCTTCAGCACCTGGTCGTAGGTGGTCTTGCCGGTGCTCGGCACCTCGGGCTTGGCCGGAGCGGGCGCCGGGGCGGCGGCGACGGGCTCGGGCTTGGCTGCGGCCGCGGGCTCGGCCTGGTTCTTGGACTGTCCGGCGCAACCGGCCAGGACGGAGAGGGCAGCCAGAACGGCCAGGGCGGTCGAAGAGGTTCTCGAGATCACGAAATAAGACTCCTGTAACTAAGTGTTCATTATTTCAGGTCTTGCAGCTGCCGCCCCGCGCCCCCAGCTGCCTCTCATCCGCCCGCCACCGATGGAGATTCCATGACCGACAAGCTGCACATCGTCTGCCCGCACTGCCACACCACGAACCGCGTGCAGACGTCGCAGCTGGCGAGCGCGCCCGACTGCGGCCACTGCCACCAGCCGCTGTTCGCCGGCCGATCGACCGCCCTGGACGAGGCCGCCTTCGATCGCCACATCGCGCGCAACGAGATTCCGGTGCTGGTCGACTTCTGGGCGCCCTGGTGCGGCCCGTGCCGCCAGATGGCGCCGGGTTTCGAGCAGGCGGCGGCGCGGCTGGAACCCCGGGTGCGGCTTGCCAAGGTCGATACGGAGGCGGTTCCGGCCCTGGGCGCGCGATTCGGCATCCGCAGCATTCCGACCCTGGCGTTGTTCAAGGGCGGGCGCGAAGTGGCACGCCAGGCCGGGGCCATGGGCGCGGCCGACATCGTTCGCTGGGCCGAGGCGCACAGCCGCTGAGCGGGCGGCCGGCCGCGGCCGCGAGTGCCGCCGGCGACAGCCCGGGGCCGTCCAAGCCTTGAAAGCCGGATGGCGCCGAGTACAGTTCGGTCACGGCCACCGTCTCCATTCATGACATTCCAGCGTTTGCACTTGACCGGCCCGGAGGGCCGTCCCTATGTCCTGGGCGAGCGCATCGAGGTGTATGACGGGGCGGCGCTGATCGGGCGGGTCCAGTCGGTCACCCGGAGCTCGGCCGGCGATGAAGTTCGGCTCGAGAACTTCCTGACCACCGACTTCGCCGATTTCCGCGCCAAGGCGCTGCCGAAGCTGGTGCTGGCCGAGGTGGTGAGTTTCATCGCCGAGCGCTATCCGTCGATCCACGCCATCGGCATCGAGCTCAGCCGCGACATCGAGGGCTACGAAGGGCGGGAGGCGACGCTGGCCAGCGCCCGCGCCGAGATTCTGCAAAGCATCGGCACGAGCGGTGTGCGGATCCATCCCAAGCCGCATCCCGGCCAAGCCGGCCATTTCGCGGTGACAGGCGTGTGGCGCTACGACAAGGCCAGCGTCTCGGCACTCGCTTCTGTGCTGCAGGCCCAGCGCGACGCCTATCGCGAGCGGACGGAGGCCGGGGCCAAGTCGGCGGCGCGTCCGACCTTGAGGCAACTGCTGCGCAGGGATCGCTGAGCGCCACCCGCGAGGCGGCCGCGCAAGTCGCAGTCTTCCATGGCGTCCGCGAGGGTGTCACGCAGGTCCTGGGCGTCGAGGTCCAGCAAGGCCTCGATGCAGGTGGCTTGCGGCGGTGAGCATCGCGAGGGGGTCCAGTCGCGGAGGACCTGCGTCGCGCGGCTTCGGTCGCGGGCACCCAGCTTGTGCAGCGCGAGGATCCACTCGGCCTGCTCTTGCGTGAACGGCGCCGGGATGTCGAAAGCAGCGGCGGTGGAGACCGCCGGGGACGGTTCGACCCGGTGCGGCCGGCCAAGGATTCCGAAGCCGAAGAGACTGCTGCGCGAAGAGAGGTTGGAGGTGATCTGCATGCCTTGATCGTAGGGAACCCGGCCGATCCGGGCCATGAGAGCAGTCTCAAAAAAGCGTGTCCTCAATCCGGGCGCCCGCTGGTGAGTTGCAGGACCACCGCGTCGCGACTGAAGCGCTCGGCCGCCATGGCGGGATTGATCCAGTCGGGCAGGGGAAGCAGCAGGTAGGCGGCAAGGCCCTGGAGCCGGGGCTCGTAGGTGGCTCGCAGGAGCCGGATGGCCCTGAGTGCGCCGTCATCGTCGTGCCAGCGAGGAATGATCCTGCGGATCGTGGCCACGAGAACGCACATCGCCTCCGCGTCCAGCCGGCGCGGGGGCGTGCCGTGCGCCGGTGCCACCTGCAGCGATTCGCTGGCTTCGTCGAGGATGCGTCGCAGTGCCGCGAAGGTCGCGGTGGCCTGGTGGCGCTGCGCGTCGTCGGCGCCTGCGATCAGCAGGGTGCAGACGTCGAGCACCACGGCCAGCGAGCCGAGCCAGGAGTGGCCTTCGTGCTGGGAGCGGTAGAACGCGAGCATCGGATAGACGGCGTGGCTCTCGATCAGGTCGCTGGCCCAGATCTCCCAGTCCCTCAGCCAGCGCTCGAGTTCCTCCGTAGTGCCGTGCGCGTGCCATCCGAGCAATGTCGCGGCGGTCGGGGGCGACCCCGCGCGGGCGGAGAACTCGATGAGTTGCAGGTCGCGGCGGGTGAAGTGCTGATAGAGCACCGGCAGGTAGCCGATGTTCAGCGCGATGAAGCCGAAGCCGGTGCCGGCCTCCAGGATGACCAGCAGGCGAGCCAGCGTATGTTGCGGCACGATGTCGCCGTAGCCGAGCGTGAAGAAGGCGTCGCCGCTGACGATCACCTGGCTGACCAGGGTGTCGAAGCGCGCGCCGGGCGCCAGGCCCTGCATCGCCCACTGCATCAAGCCGAAGCCGACCACCAGCGACCCGGCCCAGAGCACGAAAAGCATGACCATCGAGAACGGACCATAGACGCCGAGGAAGTCCTCTCGCCGGCGGCCGGCGGGCCACAGGCCGGCGCACCAGGCCCAGGCATCCCAGGTGACCTTGAAGAAGTAGCTGTTCAGCCGGATCCGGCGGCGCACCGGGCGTGGCAGCAGCACCACTTCGAAAGCGTCGATCAGGGTCGCCATCACGAGCACGGCCCCGGCCAGGAAGGCGATCACCGGCATGGGGTTCGGCTCGCGTCGTCGCGCATCGGCGAAGCTCAGGCGGGGGCGAGCCTGCCGGTCGGTGGCTCCACGGGGGGGCTGGTGCCGTCGAACTCGTCGATGGCATCGGCGACCGAGGTCCTGCGTCCGAAGTAGCCCAGGCGCTCTTCCAGGCCTTCGGCTCGCAGGAGGTCGCGCACCGGCGCGTGCGCCGCGACCAGGCGCAGGCGGATGCCCGCCTGGGCCAGTTCCTGATGCAGCTTCGACAGCATCTTCGCCGCCGCCAGGTCGACCTGGGGCGAGGTCGACAGGTCGCAGATCACCAGCTTCGGCTTGTCCGGTGCCGACCGAACCATGTGACGCACGGCTTCGTACACGTGATCGACGTTGAAATAGAGCATGCCGGAGTCGACGCGGACGATCAAGACGCCAGGCGTCGCCGTGTTGTCGGGGTTGCGTTCGATGTCGGAGAACTTGCGCGTGCCCGGTATCCGTCCGAGGACCGCCACGTGCGGTCGCGCGACCCGGCCGATCAGCAAGGTCAGCGAAGCCAGGACCGCAACGATCACGCCGTTGAGAATGCCCAGCAGCAGCACCGCGGCGAACGCGATCATGGAGACCGCGAACTCATAGCGGCTGACACGCCAGAGACGCTTCATCTCGCCGATGTTCACGAGTCCCTTGACGGCCATGAGGACGATGGCGGCGAGCACGACATTGGGCAGGTTCTTCAGTCCGCCGGTCAGGAACAGCAGGCACAGGCCGATCGTGATCGATGCGAAGACCAGCGCCAGTGGCGTCTTGGCGCCGGCCTTGTCGTTGACCGACGACTGCGACAGACCGCCGGCCACCGGATAGGCCTGGAACAGCGCCGCGCCGAGGTTGGCCGCGCCGAGGCCGAGGAATTCCTGGCGCGGGTCGATCTCGTAGTTGTGGGCGTCGGCCAGCGCGCGCGCGGCCGAGACGCTTTCCACATAGGACAGCAGCAGGCAGGCGAACGCGAGCGGCACCACGCCTTGCACGTCGCGCACCCGAAGGCCGGGCAATTGGAAGCTCGGCAGGCCCTCGGGCAGCGCGCCGACGACCTTGAAGCCGAGGTCGCCCAGCGAGGTGACCGACAGCACGATGGTCGAGGCGATCACCACGAAGAGCGCCGCCGGCCGGCCCGGCAGGTACTTTTCGGCCAGCAGCAGAAGAGCGAGCGCGACCAGGCCGAAGCCGAGCACGGCGAGGTTCGTGTCGGGGATCTGCCCGCCCAGGATGACCAGGCGCTCGAAGAAGTCCTCGCCACCTCCCTTGACGCCGAAAAGCTTGGGCAGCTGGGTCAGGGCGATCGTGAACGCCGCCCCGGCCTTGAAGCCGAGCAGGATGGTCTCGCTGATGAAGTTGACCAGTGAACTGAGGCGCAGGAGCCATGCCACGACGCACATGGCCGCGATGAGCAGCGCGGTCAGCGCGGCGATGCCGGCCCAGCGCTGCGGATCGCCTCCCGCCATGCCGGCGACGGTGACGCCGACGAGCATCGAGATCGCCGAAGTGGGGCCGATCGCCAGTTGGCGCGACGATCCCAGCAGCGCATAGAAGAGGCCGCCGACCAGGTAGCAGTAGATGCCGTATTGCGGTGGCAGCCCGGCGAGCGATGCGTAGGCCAAGGACACCGGGATGCCGTAGGCGGCCAGGGTCACGCCCGCAATGGCGTCTTTCGCCAGCCACCTGGGCTCATAGGTCCGTAGCCACCGGGCCGGCGGAAACGCCGCGCGCCAGCCCTGCTCGGACGCATCTGCCTGGAATGTGCCTGCCGGTTGTGCTTCCTGAGTCATTTGGAACCCCGCCGGGGTGAAGAGCAGATCGCAGTATCCGCCGGGTCGGCGGCGGCCGATTGATTTTCGTCAATCGAGCATCCAGCGGGCGCGCGCAACATGGGTCGCCACGAGTGCCGATGAAGGAGCTCACATGCTGAAGACTTCGAACAAGACAGCCCCATCGATGGACACGCGATCCGACGCGGACGACGTGCGGGCGGGGTCGGCGCAGGCCGATCTGCGCGCCATGGGAAAGGGCCTGCGCGACACATGCCCCCGCGAGTCGCACGCCGACTGGAAGCCGTTGTCCGACCGGCCGGATCCGATGCACCTGCTGGAGCATTCGAACAAGCGACGCATGGCGGAGCTCATTCCGATTCGCTTCGGCCGCATGGTGCGAACGTCGTTCACCTTCTACCGCGGCGCCGCGCTCAACATGGCGGCCGACCTGGCGGTGACGCCGACCACCGGACTCCGGGTGCAGGCCTGCGGCGACTGCCACCTGATGAACTTCGGCGGTTTCGCCACGCCGGAGCGGCGGGTGGTCTTCGACATCAACGACATGGACGAGACCTTGCCGGCGCCCTGGGAGTGGGACGTCAAGCGGCTGGCGGCGAGCTTCGTCCTGGCCTGTCGCAACAACGGCTTCAGCGCGGATGCCGCACGCGACGCCGTGCTCGCATGCGTGCGTTCCTATCGCGAACGCATGGCGGAGTACAGCAGGATGCCGGTCCTCCAGGTCTGGTACTCGAGCATCGACGTCAAGAAGGTGCTGGACAGCCTGACGGACGAGGAAGCACGAAAGCGCGTCCAGAAGCGGGTCGCCGCGGCGCAGGAGCGCACGGTGCTCGAACACGATTTTCCAAAGCTCGCCATGATGGCCGGAGAACAGCCGCGGATCCAGGACCACCCGCCACTGATCTACCACTTGCACGGCAAGGGACGGGAAGAGCTGGGCGAGCGCGTCAAGGAGGCGTTCGTCGGCTATCGGGAATCCTTGCAGGAGGACCGGCGCTCGCTGCTGGACCGCTACGAACCCAAGGACATCGCGGTCAAGGTCGTGGGCGTCGGCAGCGTCGGCACCTATTGCGCCGTCCTGCTGCTGATGGCCGGCGAGCGGGATCCGCTGTTCCTGCAGGTGAAGGAGGCACGCGCGTCCGTGCTGGAGCCCTATGCCGGCAAGAGCCGGCACGCCAACCATGGCCAGCGGGTCGTGAACGGATACCGGATGATCCAGTCCGCCAGCGACATCTTTCTTGGCTGGACCCTGGGCAGGGGCGGCCGCCATTTCTCTATATGCGCCAGTTGCGGGACATGAAGCTCGGCCCGATGGTGGAGGTGTTCACGCCCAGCCAGATGAACGACTACGCCATGCTGACCGGATGGACACTGGCGCGTGCCCATGCGCGATCGGGCGAACCTGCGGCGATCAGCGGCTATCTGGGCAAGAGCGACGTCTTCGACAAAGCCATCGCCAAGGTCGCTGTCGCCTACGCCGACCAGAGCGAGCGCGACCACGACGTCCTCAGGAAGGAAGTCCAGGCCGGCCGAGTGGATGTGGTGATGGAGCCCGACTAGGGCGGCAGTGCTGCGGGTCGCTACGCGAGCATCGCCTTCAGCTCGCCGCTGCCGATCAGCTGCTGCAAGTCGTTTGCGCCGCCGATCAGCACGCCCTTGACGAAGATCATCGGGAAGGTCGGCCAGCCGGTCCACATCTTGAGCGCGTTGCGATCGCGCCATCGGCTCAGGTAGCTGCCGTACTCGAGATAGCGGTGCGGCAGCTTCGCGTCTTCGAGGAGCTTGCGCGCCTTGCGCGGGAACGGGTTCATTGCCATGCCGACCACCACGATGTCGCTGGCAGCGATCGCAGCCATGACCTCGCGCACGATGGCCTGCCGGCTTTCGGCCAGCCGGGTGCGGATGGCGGGATGGATGTGGGCTTCGTCTAGGACGGGACGGGGCATGGAGGGAGTTCTTCCGGGGTTGGCGAAGGGCGACCGATTCTGCGTCATCCGGCCGCGGGCGGCGGCCCGACGCAGCCCAGCTGGAGGCTCGTGGCATGCGCCTCGCGGCACACGGCGATGGCGATCCTGCCGTCGACCGAGGGATCGAAGCCGCCGCTGGCGCCCAGCGCAGTGATCACCGCGCAGACGCGGCCGGTGAAGTCGAACACCGGCGCGGCCACCGCGCTGATGCCGCGCAGGTAGGTATCGCGCACGCTGGCGCAGCCCGCGGCCCGGACTTCTCGCTGCAGCGTGCCGATCGGGTCGGGCGAAGGCAGCAGCGCGCGCATGTCGTCGGTGGCGGCGGCCAGTTCGCCCTCGGCCATCTGGCGCACGCTGGCTTCGTCGAGCAGGCCCAGGAAGACGCGCCCGGTGGCGGACCACAGCATCGACATCACCGAGCCGGCGCGCACGTTCACGGTGACCGGCAGGCCCGGTTCCTCGATCCGCATGATGGTCGGCCCCCGATTGCCCATGACGGCGACGAAGCAGGTGACCTCGAGGCTCTCGCGCAGCCGGATCAGCGCCGGTTCCGCATGCCGGATCGGTTCGGCCTGGCGCATCGCGGCCAGGCCGATCCGGATCAGCTCGGGCCCGAGGAAGTAGCGCTGGGTCGCCGGATCCTGGTCGACCAGGCCCTCCTGCATCAGGCTCACCAGGTAGCGGTGCACCTTGGCCGGGCTTTCGCCGACATGGGCCGCCAGCGCGGTCAGGCTGGCATCGCCGCCGATGTTGGCCAACCCCTTGAGCACCACCATCCCGGTCTGCGCCGACTGCACGCTCTGGCGGCGGTCGGGCAGGCGCGGCAAGGCCGCTTCGGCGGAAGGCAGGGACGGGGCTGGGCTTGGTTTCATGGCGGGACGATCGTAACCATCGCGGTCGGCCTGGGAAAACCCGAAGTCGATGATTACGCATAGCGTATAACAATTACGCAATATTTTGGAGATCCCCGCATGAAGCATTTCCTCGCCGTGGCCCTGGCCGCGCTGTCGCTGGTGGCGACCCCGTCGATCGCCCAGCAGGCCTTCCCGACCAAGCCGATCCGCTGGCTGGTGCCGTATGCGGCCGGGGGCGGTTCGGACTTCCTGGCCCGCACGATCGGCCAACGGCTGTCGACCCAGGTCGGCCAGCCGGTGCTGGTCGACAACAAGCCCGGTGGCAACACGGCCCTCGCGGCGGCCGAAGCAGCGCGCGCCGCGGCCGACGGCTATACCGTGCTGTCGGCCGACAACGGCACCATGGTCTTCAACCCGGCGCTGTACAAGAGCCTCTCCTACAGCCCCGCCAAGGACCTCGCGCCGGTGACGCTGATGGGACGCTTCCCGATGATTCTGGTGGTCGGTCCGGCCAGCGACGCGACCAGCGCCCGGGACTTCATCGCCAAGGCCAAGGCCAAGCCCGGCGGCACCAATTTCGCGTCGGCGGGTGCCGGCAGTCCGCACCACCTGGCGATGGAACTGCTCAAGGTCGAAGCCGGCCTGTTCATGGTCCATGTGCCGTACCGGGGGGCCGCGCCCGCTTTGGCCGACGTGGTCGGCGGACAGGTGCCGGCGATGATGGTCGACCTGGCGGCGGGTGCCGGCTTCATCAAGGGCGGGAAGGTCAGGCCGCTGGCAGTGGCCAACCCGACCCGGCTGCCGCAACTGCCCGACGTGCCGACCTTCGCCGAACTGGGCTTCAAGAATGTCGAGGCGGCCGCGCTGGTCGGCATGGTGGTGCCGGCGGCGACCTCGCCAGAGGTGATCGGCACGCTCAACAAGCAGGTGGTGGCCGCCATCCACGATCCGGCGGTCCACCAGCGGATGGTCGATTTCGGCGTCGAGCCGGTCGGCAACACGCCGGCCCAGTTCGCCGCGCTGCTGCAGAGCGAGACGGCGCGCTGGCAGAAGCTGATCCGCGACCTCAAGATCACGCTGGACTGAGGACCCGCCCGATGAACACCCCGCCCTCCGCCGGGCCCGCGACCGGCTGCCCCTTCGCATCGCCGCCGCTGTCGACGCACACCACGCCGACCGGCTGCCCGGTCAGCCAGCGCGCCGCCGATTTCGATCCGTTCGAGGACGCCTACCAGCAGGATCCGCCCGAGTCGCTGCGCTGGGCGCGCGAGCAGGAGCCGATCTTCTGGAGCCCGCGCCTGGGCTACTGGGTGGTCACGCGTTACGAGGACATCAAGGCGATCTTTCGCGACAACATCACCTTCAGCCCCTCGATCGCGCTCGAGAAGATCACGCCGACCGGTGAAGAGGCCAACGCGGTGCTGGCCTCCTACGGCTTCGCGCTGAACCGCACGCTGGTCAACGAGGACGAGCCGGCCCACATGCCGCGCCGGCGGCTGCTGATGGAGCCGTTCACGCCCGACGAACTGCGCCACCACGAGCCGCTGGTGCGCCGGCTGGCACGCGAATACGTCGACCGCTTCATCGACGACGGCCGCGCCGACCTGGTCGACCAGATGCTCTGGGAGGTCCCGCTGACAGTGGCGCTGCACTTCCTCGGCGTGCCCGAGGAGGACATGGACACGCTGCGCAAGTACTCGATCGCCCACACCGTCAACACCTGGGGCCGGCCGAAGCCGGAAGAGCAGGTGGCGGTGGCGCATGCGGTCGGCAACTTTTGGCAGTTCGCCGGCCAGGTGCTCGACAAGATGCGCCAGGACCCGTCGGGCCCGGGCTGGATGCGCTACGGCATCCGCAAGCAGGTCGACCATCCCGAGGTTGTGACCGACTCGTACCTGCATTCGATGATGATGGCCGGCATCGTGGCGGCGCACGAGACCACCGCCAACGCCACGGCCAATGCCATGAAGCTGCTGCTGCAGCACCCCGACACCTGGCGCGAGATCTGCGAGGACCCGAGCCTGATCCCCAATGCGGTCGAGGAATGCCTGCGCCACAACGGCTCGGTGGCGGCCTGGCGGCGGCTGGTCACGAAGGAGGTCGAGGTTGGCGGCACGCGGCTGCCGGCGGGCTCGAAGCTGTTGATCGTGACCTCGTCGGCCAATCACGACCCGCAGCAGTTCGCCGATGCCGACCTGTTCGACATCCGGCGCGACAACGCCAGCGAACATCTCACCTTCGGCTACGGCTCGCACCAGTGCATGGGCAAGAACCTGGCACGCATGGAGATGCAGATCTTCCTCGAGGAGTTCACGCGCCGGCTGCCGCACCTGCGGCTCGCCGAGCAGGACTTCAGCTATGTGCCGAACACCTCTTTCCGGGGGCCGGAGCACTTGTGGGTCGAGTGGGATCCTTCGCTCAACCCGGAGCGAGCCCGCCCGGCATTGCTGGAAGCGCAGACGCCGGTGCGCATCGGCGAGCCGTCGCGCCACGCCGGGGCCCGCACGGTGATCGTCCACAGCGTGACGCCGGTGGCCGAAGGCATCGTCAGGCTGCGCCTGGTCGCACCCGACGGCAAGGCACTGCCGCGCTGGACGCCCGGTGCGCACATCGATGTCGAATGCGGCGACCCCGCGCTGTCGCGCCAGTACTCGCTGTGCGGCGACCCGGACGACACGCAGGCGCTGGAGGTCGCGGTGCTGCGCGAGGCCGAAGGTCGTGGCGGTTCGGCCTGGATCCACGGTCAGCTGCAGGCCGGCGACCGGCTGCGCATCCGCGGGCCGCGCAACCACTTCCGGCTCGACGAATCGGCGCGCCGGCTGATCCTGATCGCCGGCGGCATCGGCATCACGCCGGTGAGCGCCATGGCGCGCCGGGCCCGCGCGCTCGGGCTCGACTACGCGCTGCACTACAGCGGGCGCCGGCGCGGCACCATGGCGTTCGTCGACGAGCTGGCTGCCCTGCACGGCGAGCGGCTCCATCTGCATGTCGGCGACGAAGGCGGGCGCTGCGATTTCGACGCTTTGCTGGCGCCGCCGGCGCCCGGGACCCTGGTCTATGCCTGCGGCCCGCAGCGCATGCTCGACGCGCTCGAGGCCTGCTGCGCCGGGTGGCTCGAGGACGCGCTGCGCGTCGAGCATTTCGAATCGAGCATGGGCACGCTCGACCCGGCGCGCGAGCACGCGTTCGAGGTCGAGCTCAAGGATTCGGGCATCACGGTGAACGTCCGGGCCGACCAGACCGTGCTCGGCGCCCTGCGGGCCGCCAACGTCGACATCCCCAGCGACTGCGAGGAGGGCCTGTGCGGCACCTGCGAAGTGCGCGTGCTCGGCGGCGAGGTCGACCATCGCGACCTGGTGCTGACCCGTGCCGAACGCGAGGCGCAGTCGCGCATGATGGCCTGCTGCTCGCGGGCGCGCGGGGGGAGGCTGGTGCTGGAGCTCTGAGTGCGTCGCCGGGCTCGGTCATCGTCCAGCTCTCAGATCCGCTTGCGCCGTGGAACCACGTTGAGCTGGAGCGTGGCCTTCGCGGGCCCGTCACCCAGCATGACCTGCAGCGGCGCGATGTCGATCAGCTGGTCCGCGTGCCACACCTTGATCGACGCGGAACCGTCCGGAACATCGAGCATGGCGAGGCCGTCCGGGCCCGTGAGCGCCGCCCAGGGTGAATCGCTCACGTAGACATGCCCGCGCATCGAGCTGTGCAAGTGGCAGCCGAGCAGCACGGCACCAGGCTTGTCGAAGATGGCGTCGGCGGTCTTGCCTGGTTTGCCTTCGGGCTTGCCCGAGATCATCAGTTCGAAGCTGCCTCCGGGACCGGCGTCGAACTGTGCGACACCGGCGGCGGAAGCGCGCACGTGGTGGTCCCACGGGTCGTTGTTGACGAAGTGCGCCTTCGCCCCGGGGGCCACCAGACTCACGGCTGGAACGAAGCGCATCTTTTCCTGGCTGATCGTCACTTCCTTGGGCAGTGGCCGAGATGGCGCGGCCTTCGAAGCGGTGATCACGACGACCACTGCATCGACGACGGGCTGTCCATCCTTGTCGAGGACGCCAACCTGCAGAGGGGTCGCCGCACAGAGCGTGCAAAGAAGCGCGCTGGCAAATGCGACGAATGAACCGCGCATGCCTGGCATGCGAAAGGGCGGAGGGTTGCGCATGTGATCAGAGCTGGCTCGTCTTGATGACGTGCCAGACCTTGTCGTAGTCGTCGCCGTAGACGTCACCGGGCTCCTGGTCCTCGGGCCAGGTGTAGAGCGGTTGACCCTTGAATGCCCACTGCTTGGCGCCGTCGTCGCGGGTGATCACCGACAGACCGCCGCTCGGCTTGGTGCCTTCGGCGGCCAAGACCGGTGGCCACGTCACCGCACAGTTGCCATAGCAGGTCGAGCGGCCACTGTTCGGTGCGTCCTTGTCGAACGTGTAGAGCGTGAACCCCTTGTCGTTGACGAGCATGCCGTTGACAAGGTTCACGGTCGAGAACTCCTTGGTGGGCGCATGCGTTGCGCAACCGGTGAGCAGGGTCAGGGTGATGGCGAGACTGGCGGCAATACGCACGAAAGGCTCCTTTGAAATCGCGAAACACAATTAGATACAGATTCGCCCAGTGCACCCAATGCAATAAGTCACGGCCTGAACGCTTTCGTTTTCGTGGAAACCCTTGATCGGTCCATCCCCCGAGCGCAGACCCAACCGCGCCACCGCCAAAGCCTATGATGCGCGCGGCCCCTGGCAAACCCATGCCGCCGGCCGCGCGTCTCAACCATCGGCTTGACGGACACATCGAGCCACCAGGACTGGAAGCCGATGTCGCACAAGCCTGCCGGGCTCATCTACGGCGTCGAGGAGACGCCGCCGCTGGGCATCAACATCCTCAGCGGACTGCAGCATGTAGGGCTGATGTCGATCTACCTGGTCTACCCGGTGTTGATCGCGCAGGCAGCCGGCGCCTCGGCCGAGGTCGCGGCCTCGCTGGTCAGCGCCACCTTGATCGCGCTGGCCGTCGCGACCTTGCTGCAGGTCATCACGATCGGGCCGATCGGCTCGGGCTTCCTGTGCCAACCGACCTCCAGCGTGGTCTACATCGTGCCTTCGCTGGTGGCGGCGCGCAGCGGCAACCTCGCTGCGGTCTTCGGCATGACCATGCTGGCCGGCCTGTTCGAGGTCGCGCTGGCGCGCGTGCTGCCGCGCCTGCGTCCGATCTTCACGCCCGAGATCACCGGCCTGGTGGTGCTGCTGACCGGCATCTCGGTGGGCGTGGTCGGCCTGCGCACCGCGCTCGGTGGGGGCGCATCGGTCGCTCAGCCGGCCGAAGTCGACTTGCTGCTGGGCCTGGGCACGCTCGGCCTGATGGTGGCGCTGAACGTGTGGGGCCGGGGCGCGCTGCGGGTCTTCAGCGTGCTGATCGGGCTGGTGGCGGGCTGCGCGGCCGGCTGGCTGCTGGGGCGTTTCGATGCCGAGGAAGTCGCCCGCCTGTCCGCGGCGCCCGCGTTCGCGGCACCCCTGCTGGGCCACGTGGGCTGGTCCTTCGATGCCGGCCTGCTGTTGCCGTTCCTGATCGGCGCGGTCGCCGCGGTGCTGAAGGTGATCGGCAATGTGACGACCTCGCAGAAGGCCAATCAGGTGGGCTGGGTGCGCGCCGACATGCGCTCCATCAGCCGCGGCGTGCTGGCCGACGGGCTCGGCTCGGTCGTCGCCGGTGCGATCGGCGCGCCGGGCATCAATTCATCGAGCAGCGCGGTCGGCCTGGCGACGGCCACCGGCGTGGCCAGCCGGCGCGTCGGCTGGTCGGTGGCCGCCATCCTGCTGGTCTTCGCCTTCGTGCCGAAGCTGGGCATGCTCTTCAACCTCGTGCCGCGGTCGGTGCTCGGCGCGGCGCTGGTGTTCTCGTCGACCTTCATCGTCACCAACGGCCTGGTCATCATGACCTCGCGCCTGCTCGACGCGCGCAAGACGCTGGTGATCGGGCTGGCGATCGTGTTCGGCCTGGCGGTGGAGATCTTCCCGGGCCTGCTGGTGGTGCTGCCGCCGGCGCTGCGGCCATCCTTCGGCAATTCGCTGGTGTTCGGCACGCTGGTGGGGCTCGGCCTCAATCTGTTGTTCCGCATCGGGCTGCGGCGCAGCGTCTCGATGAGCGTCGCGCCCGAAGCGATCGACCCCGAGGCGCTGGAGGAGTTCCTCGACGGCCAGGGCGCGGCCTGGGGCGCGCGCGCCGACGTGATCGAGCGGGCCAAGTTCAATCTCGTGCAATCGATCGAGACCCTGGCGGGGAGCGGCGTCGCCTCGGGGCCGCTGCACGTCGAGGCATCGTTCGACGAGTTCAACCTGGAGCTGAGGGTGTCCTATGTCGGCGAGCAGCTCGAACTGCCGGAACAGCGGCCCTCGATCGAGGAGATCATCGAGTCCGACCATGGCGAGCGCCGGCTGGCCGGCTTCCTCTTGCGGCGCTTCGCCGACCGCGTGACCTCCAGGCGCGCGGGCGAGCGGGCGACGGTGGGGTTTCACTTCGATCACTAGGGCGTGCTCGCGTTGCATGCGCGCATGCTTGGCGCGCCCCGGCGCTCAATCCAGCTTGATGTTGGCCTCGCGGATCACCTTGCCCCACATCGCGCGGTCGGCCTCGATGAAGGCGGTGAACTCGGCCGGCGTGTTGCAGCGCAGCGCGCCGCCGTACTCGGTCCATCGCTTCGCCAGCTCCGGCGACTGGCAGGCCTTCTGCATGGCGGCGCTGAGCTTGTCGAGGATCGGCTTCGGCGTGCCGGCCGGTGCCAGGATGCCCTGCCAGGCGATCGGCGCGTAGTCGGGCAGGCCGGCCTCGGCGAAGGTCGGCACGTCCGGGAAGCTCGGGTGGCGCTGCTTGCCGGTGATGGCCAGCAGCTTGAGCTTGCCGGCGCGGATGTTGCTGGCCGCCGCCGGCAGGCCGTCGAACATGGCCTGCACCTGGCCTCCCATCAGGTCGGTGTAGGGGCTGTTGCTGTTGTAGGGCACCAGGTTGGTCTTGACACCCGCGGCGTTGTTGAACCACACGCCCGACAGGTGCGAGTAGCTGCCGATGCCGGCGGTCGCGACGGTCACGGAATCGGGCCTGGCCTTGAGCTCGGCGATGAGCGCGCGGGCGTCCTTGGCCGGCAGGTTCGGGTTGGCGATGAGGCCGGTGTTGAGCACGCCCAGCAGGCTCACCGGCGCGAAGTCCTTCTCGGCGTTGAAGGGCAGCTTGGCATAGAGATGCGGCACGACCGACAGCGAACTGGTGGTGCCGATGTAGAGCGAATAGCCGTCCGCGGGCGCCTTGGCGGCGACTTCGGTGCCGATGATGTTCGAGGCCCCGGGGCGGTTCTCGACGAAGAAGGACTGACCCAGGATCTTCGTCAGCTCGGCCGCGATCTCGCGCGCATTGGCGTCGGGCCCGCTGCCGGCCGGGAAGGGCGCGATGATCCGCACCGGCTTGGTGGGGTAGTCCTGCGCGTGGGCCGCGAGCGCGGCGACGGCAGCCGTGCCAGCGAGCAGGCGGCGGCTCCAGGTCTTCAAATCGGTCATCCAATGTCTCCTTGTGATAGCGGCGCGTCTGCACCACGTCACGATGGTACATAAAATACGTTGATTGTCAAAATACGATAATAAGAATAGTAAATTTCTTCGGGGACCGGCGGATCGGCCGGGCCGGATCGATATATCGTCGGAGCCGCGCGCGCCCCTGGCGGTCGCGCCATGAACCAACGAATGAATGAACGAAGGACTCCGGTGGCGGAAAAATCAACATCCAGCCTGGGACGCATGCTCGATGTGCTCGACCTGTTCGACGACAACCGCCTGACGCGGACCGCGGAGGACATCGCGACCGAGTTGGAGGTGTCGCTGCCGACCGGCTACCGCTATGTGCGGATGCTGGTCGAAGCCGGCCTGCTGCAGCGGGTCGAGAACTCCCACTACACCCTCGGGCCGCGCATCATCCTGCTCGACCACTACATCCGCAAGGCCGACCCCGTGCTGCGCGAAGGCATTCCGGTGATGCGCGAACTGGTCCAGCAGACCGGCTTCGACTGTGTCAGCTCGGGCCTGTTCGGCACCCAGCTGCTCGACACCCACCGGGAAGCCGGCAGCACGCCCGCCGCGCTGGCCTACGGCCGCGGCCGGCCGCGGCCGCTGTTCCAGGGCGCGGCGCCCAAGGTCATCGTCGCCAGCTTCGCGCCGGCGCCCCTGCACAAGCTCTTCGATGCCCGGCATGCGGAAATCGTCCGCTGCGGGCTGCCCTCGGAGTGGAGCGATTTCAGGCGCTACTACGCGGCGATCCGCAAGGCCGGGCACTATCTCTCCGTGGGCGAACTCGAACCTCAGCTGGCGGCGCTGGCGGCGCCGATCGAGAAGTCCGAGGGCGGCGTCTGGGGTGCGATCTCGCTGGTGCTCGACACCGCCCGGCTGGCCATCGTCGACACCGACCGGCTGGCGCACCTCGTCAAGGACGCCGCCCGGCGCATCGGCGACCGGCTGGCCTGAGCACGGGGCAACCCCCGGTCGACGGCCAGCGGGGCTCGTGCTTCAATCGCGCCAAGGCGGATCACACGCCGCTGGAGACCTCGATGCCCGTGCGCAGCCCGCTCTACCTGTTGGAACGATTCGACCCCGGCGTGGTCGAGCTCGACCGCGAGCTGCGGGTCGTCGCCATGAACAGCCTGGCCCGGCGCGTGCTGCCGGTCGAGGACAAGGAACCGTTCGAGAAGATGGTGCTGTCGTTCCACCCGGAGCGTTCGGTGGCCAAGGTCAAGTTCCTGCTCGACCAGGCCGAATGCCCGGTCAGCAACCCGCCGCCCATGACGATGATCATCAACATCCCCGAACGGGTGCTGCTGATCAAGGTGACCAAGCTGTCCGACTTGCGCGGCGACACCACCGGCTACACGCTGATCTTCTACGACATCACCGAACTGGTGAGCGGCGAGGCGCCGGTGCAGCCGCTGACCGCGGCCAGCCTGCTGGCCGAGAAGCCGGCGCCGGTCAAGCGGCAGCTGCACAAGATCCCGACCGTGTCGCAGAACCGGATCGTGCTGGTCGACGTCGAGACCGTGACCTACATCCGCTCCGAGGGCCACTACACCTGGGTCAGCACGGCGCAGGGCTCCAGCTTCTGCAACCTCAACATCAGCGACCTGGCGGAGCGGCTCGACGGTGCGTCCTTCCTGCGGATCCATCGCAGCTACCTTGCGAACCTCGACTTCGCCGAGCAGATCCTGCGCGACGAAGGCAAGGTCAGCCTCAAGCTGCGTGGCGAGACCACGCCGTTGCCGGTGGCGCGCACCAGCGTGTCGCGGCTGCTCGAGCAGTTGGGCATCGGCGAGGCCGACCCGCTCAGGATCTAGATGACACTCGTCCGCGCCCTTGAAGAGCGCAGCTTCAATGCCTGGCCGGCGCGCCAGACCGTCTTCTTCGACGGCTGGCTGTTTCGGCTGTCGGGCGGCTATACGAAGCGGGCCAACTCGGTCAATGCCGCACAGCCCGGTGCCTCTTTCGAAGGGGTGCGCCGCGCCGCCGAGGCCTTCTACGGGCGGCACGGCCTGCCGGCCGTGTTCCGCCTTTCGCCGCTGGCGCCGCCCGAGGCGGACCGGGAACTCGCGCAGGCGGGTTATGTCCTCTTCGACCCGAGCCAGGTCGCCTGCGCGTCGCTGGCCGGCGCGGCCCCGCAGCCTGGCGTGCGCATCGACACCGTGCCGTCATCGGCCTGGCTGGAAGGCATCGCCGCGGCCAACGGCGTGGCGCCGCCGCACGACCAACTGCACCATGGCATGGTGCGCGCCATCGCCTGGCCGGCCGCCTTCGCCACGCTCCACGACGAGGGCCAAGCGATCGGCTTCGGGCTCGCCGTGCTGGAGCGCGGCGCGGTGGGTCTCTACGACATCGTGGTGAGCCCGGGCCGGCGCAGTCGCGGCCATGGTCGTGCCCTGACGCAGGCGCTGATGCACTGGGGCCGCGAAGCGGGCGCGACATCCGCGTACCTGCAGGTGCGGGAGCAGAACCAGGCGGCGCGCCGCCTGTACGCCGCGCTGGGCTTCGAAGATCGCTATCGCTACCACTACCGGGTGCCGGGCGAAGCGCCCTGACTCAGGGCTTTGCCGCCGCGACGCTCGGCGTGCGCCCCAGGTGCATTCCCGAATCGAGCAGGATCAGTTCACCCGTGACCGTGCGGGCCCCGTCGACCAGCCAGACGATCGCCTCCGCCACGTCTTCGGCGGTGCAGGCGCGCGCCAGCGGCGTCGTCTGTTCGTACTGGGCCTTGAGCTTCTGGAAGTTGGCCTCGCCCAGGCCATCGGCGAACCAGCGGGTCGTGATCATGCCGGGGCAGACCGCGTTCACGCGCACCGCCGGCGCCAGCGAGCGCGCCAGGTGCAGCGTGAGCGAATTGATCGCGCCCTTGGACGCGATGTAGGCCACCGACGAGCCGATGCCCAGCGAGCCGGCGGTCGACGACACGTTGACGATCGCCCCGTTCGCTGCCTTCAGGTGGGCCACGCAGGCGCGGACCATCTGGAACATGCCGATCACGTTGACGTCGAAGATCCGGTGGAAGGTCGGCGTGTCGAGCGCGTCCCAGTTGGACGCGCCGGCGAACGAGGTCACGCCCGCGTTGTTGACCAGCGCATCGATGCGCTGCCAGCGCGCCATCGCGGCGTCGACCATCGCGCGGCAGGCGGCATCGTCGGCCACGTCGGCGCGCACCAGCAGCGTGTCGGCGCCGACTTCGCGGCAGGCGGCGGCGGAAGCCGTGGCTTCGCTTTCGCTGCGCGAATAGTTGATCAGCAGGTCGTAGCCCCGGCGGGCCAGCCCGAGCGCCGTCGCCGCGCCGACCCCGGTCGCGGAGCCGGTCACGATGGCCACCTTGCGTTCAGTCATGTGCTTTCCCCAGTGTGTGGAGCCCCATTCTGAGCTTGCCGACGGGGTCGGGGATAACCCGGGGCGGCGTTCCGGCCCCCGCCGTTCATGCACGCGGCGCCGCGCTTCGTGCACGCCAAGGCTGCGTTCGTGCGACCGGCCGGACTGGCGGATCGGCTCGACTTATGTTCGGCTGGTGCCCCTATGACTGGAGACAAGAACGATGATCCCATCCGGATTCGACTACCACGCGCCCCGTTCCGTGGGCGACGCGATCGCGCTGCTCGGGCAGTACGGCGGCGACGCCAAGCTGCTGGCCGGCGGCCACAGCCTGCTGCCGATGATGAAGCTGCGCTTCGCCCAGCCGGCGCACCTGATCGACCTGAACCGCATCGACAGCCTGCGCGGCATCCGCGAGGAGGGCGCGACGATCGTGATCGGCGCGATGACGGTCGAGAACGAGCTCATCCGTTCGGCGCTGCTGCAGCAGAAGCTGCCGCTGCTGCCCGAGGCCGCGAAGCAGATCGCCGACCCGCAGGTGCGCAACCGCGGCACCATCGGCGGCGACATCGCGCACGGCGACCCGGGCAACGACCACCCGGCGCTGTCGATCGCCCTGGACGCGGAGTTCGTGCTCGAAGGCCCCAACGGCACGCGCCAGGTCCGGGCCGACGGCTTCTTCCAGGGCACCTACATGACCGCCATGGCCGAGGACGAGGTGCTGACCGCGATCCGCATGCCGGCCTTCGCGCCCGGCACCGGCTACGCCTACCAGAAGCTCAAGCGCAAGACCGGCGACTGGGCCACCGCCGCGGCCGCGGTGGTGCTGCGGGTGGACGGCGGCAACGTGAGTCACGTGCGCATCGCGCTGACCAACCTGGCGCCGACCGCCTTGCGTGCCGCCGACGCCGAAACCGCCTTGCTCGGCAAGCCGCCGACCGACGCCGCGATCGCCGATGCCGCCACCCGGGCGATGGCCATCTGCGACCCGGCCGAAGACCTGCGCGGCGACCGTGACTACAAGATCGCGATGGCCGGCCAGATGGTGCAGCGCGCGCTGCGCCTGGCGCTGTCGCGCTGCCAATGAGAACCAAGAAGGAGCAGACCCCATGGGCAAGCAGATCATCCGTCTCAGCATCAACGGACAGCGCGTGGAGAAGGCGGTCGAGCCGCGCACGCTGCTGGTTCATTTCCTGCGCGAGGACTGCCACCTGACCGGCACCCACATCGGCTGCGAGACCAGCCATTGCGGTGCCTGCACGGTCGACCTCGACGGCCAGTCGGTCAAGAGCTGCACCCACCTGGCGGTCCAGTGCGACGGTTCGGAGGTGCTGACGGTCGAGGGGCTGGCCAAGGGGCCGCTGCTGCACGCGGTACAGGAGGGCTTCTACAAGGAGCACGGGCTCCAGTGCGGCTTCTGCACGCCCGGGATGCTGATGCGCAGCTACCGCTTCCTGCAGGAGACCCCGAACCCGACCGAAGAGGAAGTGCGGGCCGGCATCGGCGGCAACCTGTGCCGCTGCACCGGCTACCAGAACATCGTTAAGGCGGTGCTGCATGCGGCGGCCACGCTGCAGCAGACCGAGAAGGTGGCCGCATGAACGCCCCGATCAACCCCGACCTGCTCGAACGCGCCGCGGCGCTGCAGGGCCTGGGCGACAGCCGCCTGCGCAAGGAAGACGCCCGCTTCATCCAGGGCAAGGGCCACTACGTCGACGACATCCAGATGCCCGGCATGCTGCACATGGACATCGTGCGCTCGCCGGTGGCGCATGCGCGCATCAGGAAGATCGACAAGAGCGAGGCGCTCAAGGTGCCGGGCGTGATCGCGGTGCTGACCGCCGACGACCTGAAGCCGCTCAAGCTGCACTGGATGCCGACCCTGGCCGGCGACGTGCAGGCGGTGCTGGCCGACGAGAAGGTGCACTTCCAGATGCAGGAGGTCGCGGTCGTGATCGCCGAGGACCGCTACGCGGCCGCCGACGGCGTCGAGGCCGTGATCGTCGAGTACGACGAGCTGCCGGTGGTGCTCGATCCCTACGCCGCGCTGGCGCCCGATGCGCCGGTGCTGCGCGAAGACCTCGCGGGCAAGACCGAGGGCGCGCACGGCAAGCGCGACCACCCGAACCACATCTTCACCTGGGAGGCGGGCGACAAGGCGGCCGCCGATGCGGCCTTCGACGCCGCGCCGGTGAAGGTGGCCGAGCGCATCTTCTATCCGCGCGTGCATCCGTGCCCGCTGGAGACCTGCGGCTGCGTGGCCTCGTTCGACCCGGTGCGCGGCGAGCTCACGACCTGGATGACCTCGCAGGCGCCGCACGTGGTGCGCACCGTGGTGTCACTGCTGTCGGGCATCCCGGAGTCGAAGGTACGGATCGTCTCGCCGGACATCGGCGGCGGATTCGGCAACAAGGTCGGCGTCTATCCGGGCTATGTCTGCGCGATCGTCGCCAGCATCGTGCTGGGCAAGCCGGTGAAGTGGATCGAGGACCGGATCGAGAACATCTCGAGCACCGCCTTCGCCCGCGACTACCACATGGACGGCGAGCTCGCCGCCACGCAAGACGGCAGGATTCTCGGCCTGCGGGTCAACGTGGTCGCCGACCATGGCGCCTTCGACGCCTGCGCCGACCCGACCAAGTACCCGGCCGGCATGTTCCACATCTGCTCGGGTTCCTACGACATCCCGGCCGCGTGGTGCAGCGTCAAGGGCGTCTACACCAACAAGGCGCCCGGCGGCGTGGCCTACCGCTGCTCGTTCCGGGTCACCGAGGCGGTCTACGTGATCGAGCGCATGGTCGACATCCTGGCCCAGCAGCTGGGCATGGACAAGGCCGAGATCCGGGCCAAGAACTTCATCCGCAAGGAGCAGTTCCCCTACACCTCGGCCTTCGGCTTCGAGTACGACTCGGGCGACTACCAGGGCGCGCTCGACAAGGTGCTGGCCGCCTGCGACTACAAGGGCCTGCGTGCCGAGCAGGCCGCCAAGCGGGCCGACCCGAACTGCCCGACGTTGATGGGCATCGGGCTGGTCGCCTTCACCGAGGTGGTCGGCGCCGGGCCCAGCAAGATGTGCGACATCCTCGGTGTCGGCATGTTCGACAGCTGCGAGATCCGGGTCCACCCGACCGGCAGCGCGATCGCGCGCATGGGCACGATCACGCAGGGGCAGGGTCACCAGACCACCTATGCGCAGATCATCGCGACCGAGCTGGGCATCCCGTCGGAAGTGATCCAGGTCGAAGAAGGCGACACCAGCACCGCGCCCTACGGCCTCGGCACCTACGGCTCGCGCTCGACGCCGGTGGCCGGCGCCGCGATCGCACTGGCGGCGCGGAAGATCCATGCCAAGGCGCGCAAGATCGCGGCCCACCTGCTGGAGGTCGGCGAGAACGACCTCGACTGGGAGATCGACCGCTTCAAGGTGAAGGGCGACGACGCCCGCTTCAAGTCGATGAAGGACATCGCCTGGGCCGCCTACCACCAGGCGCCGCCGGGGCTCGAACCGGGGCTGGAAGCGGTGCACTACTACGATCCGCCGAACTTCACCTTCCCTTTCGGGATCTACCTGTGCGTGGTCGATATCGACCGAGGAACCGGCGAGACCAAGGTGCGGCGCTTCTATGCGCTGGACGACTGCGGAACGCGCATCAATCCGATGATCATCGAAGGCCAGATCCATGGCGGGCTCACCGAGGGCTATGCGGTCGCGATGGGCCAGCAGATGCCCTTCGACGCCCAGGGCAACCTGCTGGGCAACACGCTGATGGACTATTTCCTGCCGACCGCGGTCGAGACGCCGAAGTGGGAGACCGACCACACGGTGACGCCGTCGCCGCACCATCCGCTGGGCGCCAAGGGCGTGGCCGAGTCGCCGCACGTCGGCTCGATCCCGACCTTCACCTCGGCGGTGGTCGATGCCTTCGCGCACCTCGGTGTCAGGCACATGGTGATGCCGCACAGCGCTTACCGCGTGTGGCAGCAATTGAAGCAAAGCGGCCTTGCGCTCTGAGAGACACGATGGAAGTCAAACTCGACAAACGCTATCCGCTCGACGTCGATGCCGGGCGCGCCTGGACCTTGCTGGCCGACGTGCCGGCCACGGCCGGCTGCATGCCGGGCGCGGCCATCACCGAGAAGGTCGATGACACCCACTACAAGGGCACGGTCAAGGTCAAGGTCGGTCCGGCCAATGCCGCCTTCGCGGGCGAGATCGAGGTGCTGGCGCTCGACCCGCCGAGCCGCACGCTGCAGCTGCTGGGCAAGGGCTCGGACCGCGGCGGCTCGTCGGCATCGATGAACCTGAAGGCCACGATCGAAGACGGGGAGACCGCCGGCAGCGCGGTGCTGGTGGGCCATGCCGAAGTCATCGTCAACGGCAAGTTCGCCCAGTTCGGCGGCCGGCTGATGGTGCAGGTGTCGGACATGCTGCTCGGCCAGTTCGTCGACAACTTCCGCGTCGCGGCGGCGGCCCTGCCGGTGCCACAGGCCGCGCAGGCCGCAGTCGATGCAAACCCGGTCGAGCCCGCCGCGGCGGCCCCCGCGTCAGCCTCCGTGGCCGCCCCGGCCCAGGCCAGCGAGATCAATGCGCTCGCGATCTTCTGGCAGCTGCTCAAGGGCTGGGTGGCCGGCCTCTTCGGCAAGCGTGCCTGAGTCCTCCATGACCGAAGCCGAGCTGCGCGAGTCGCTGCACCGGGCCGGCTACATCGCCGACGAGAGCCTCGCGACCACCTTGTGGCTGGCCGGCGAACTGCAGCGGCCGCTGCTGGTCGAAGGCGATGCCGGCGTCGGCAAGACCGCGCTCGCCGGTGCGCTGGCGCGGGCCCGGGGCCAGTCGCTGGTGCGGCTCCAGTGCCACGAGGGGCTGGACCTGTCGCAGGCCGCCTACGAGTGGAACTACGGTCGGCAGCTGCTGGCGATCCGCCTCGGCGAGACGCAGGACCGGGGCCTGACGGAGTCGGACCTGTTCGGGCGCGACTACCTGCTCGAGCGGCCGCTGCTGCAGGCCATCTCGAGCGACGCGCCCTGCGTGCTGCTGATCGACGAGATCGATCGCGCCGACGAGGCCTTCGAGGCCTTCCTGCTCGAAGTGCTGGCCGACTACCAGATCACCGTGCCCGAGCTGGGCACCGTCCATGCGAAGCACGTGCCGCAGGTCGTGCTGACCAGCAACGGCACGCGCGAGCTCTCGGATGCGCTGCGCCGGCGCTGCCTGTACCACTACCTCGACTATCCGAGCCTGGCCCGCGAGATCGCGATCGTGCGCGCGACCCTGCCGGATGCCGAGGGCGCGCTGGTCGAGCAGGCGGTCGCCTTCGTGCAGCGGCTGCGGCGGGAGGACCTGGCCAAGACGCCCGGCGTTGCCGAGACGCTCGACTGGGTGCGGGCGCTGCACCGGCTGTCCTTCAAGGCGCTGCCCGACGATGGCCAGGCGCTCGCCGCCACGTTGGCCTGCCTGGTCAAGACGCGCGAAGACCGGTTCCAGCTCGGCGAGGACCGCGTGCGCCAGCTGCTCGAGGGCCGGCGCGCGGTCGGCGTCGCCGAGAAGGCGCCGCAACCGACGACTGCATCGTCATGAACACCGTGGCCCGCCCGCTCGAGAGCATCGCCGGCTTCGCGGCGCTGCTGCGCGACCACGGCATGAAGGTCGGCATCGCCGAGCAGCAGGCCTTCGTGCAGGCGGCGCTGCGGCTGCCGGTGGAGCGTGCGGCCCGGCTCGACCCGGCCTGGCGCGCGATCGCCTGCCACGACGTGCGCGACTGGCAGCGCTGGCCCGAGCTGTTTTCCAGCTACTGGTACCCGGATCGCACCCGGGGCCGCACCCGGGTCGGCGGCCAGACCCGGCCGAGCCGGAACCTGCAGCAGCTGGTGCAGAGCCTGCACGAGCGCATGGCGGGCGAGCCGCCGTCGTCCCGGCCCGGCCAGGCCGACACCGCGCTCGGCGCGGCGCCCGTGGCCGAGGACGATGGGGCCCTGCAGCGCGCCCAGGGCGGCGCCAGCCGCACCGAGGCGCTGCACGACCGCTCGCTCGCCCAATGGCTGCCGCAGGACCTCGCGCTGCTGCAGGGCCTGGCCGAGCAGATCGCCCGCCGCCTGCGCAAGCGGCTCACACGGCGCTGGCACGACGACGCGCACGGCCGCCGGCTCGACGTGCGGCGCACGCTGCGCGCCAGCCTGCGCACCGGCGGACTGCCGATCCATCCGGTGTGGCGCGCGCCGCGGCGCGAGTGGCCGCGGCTGTTCATCCTGGTCGATGTCAGCCGCTCGATGGAGACCCACGCGCAGCTGTTCCTGCGCATCGCGCGGGCCTTTGTCGCCGCCATGAATGCGCGGGTGTTCGTGTTCCACACGCGGCTGGCCGAAGTCACGCCGCTGCTGCGCAGCGATTCGGCGACGGTGCAGGAGAAGGTCAATGCGGTGACGGCCGGCTTCGGCGGCGGCACCCGCATCGCCACCAGCGTGGCCGATTTCCATGCGGTGCATGCGCGCGCGCAGCTGCAGCGCAATGCGCGCGTCTGGGTGCTGTCCGACGGCTTCGACGCCGATCCGCCCGAGCGGCTGGCCGCGGAGCTGGCCCGGGTGCGGGCCCGTGGCGCGCGGCTGCACTGGTTCCATCCGTCCGAGGCGGCCCCGGCATCGCAGGCCATGCAGGCGGTGATCGGGCAACGCACCCTGGTCGACGGCTTCTCGCGGCTCAACAGCCTGCGCGATCTCGCCGATCTCGCGAAGCACCTGCGCTGATTCGCAGGCCATCGCACGAAGGAGAACGACATGAGCAACGCAGACACCGTCTTCGAGGCTGCGCGCCGGCTGCAGCAGGCCGGCACGCCCTGTGCCCTGGTGAGCGTCGTCAAGGCGCTGGCGCCCGCGTCCGCGCATGCGGGCGACAAGGCGATCGTCACCGCCGATGGCGAGATGCACGGCTGGGTCGGCGGCGGCTGCGCGCAGCCGGCCGTGGTGCGCACGGTGCGCCAGGCGCTGGCCGACGGCAGGGCCCGCCTGATCCGCATCGCGCCCGCCGAGCAGGGCCACGAGCGCGAGCTCGACGACGTGCTCGAGTTCGGCATGGCCTGCCATTCGGGAGGCACGTTGGAGCTGTTCGTCGACCCGCTGCTGCCGCGCGCCGAGCTGGTGGTGATCGGCGGCTCGCCGGTCGCAGCCAGCCTGGTGCAGCTGGCGCCGCGCGTCGGTTTCGCGGTGACCCTGGTCGCGCAGGGCGCGCGGGCGGCGGACCATCCGGATGCCTGCAGGGTCATCGACCGCGACGACGCCGCTACCGTGCTGCCGCAGGTCGGCACCGGGGCCTGGGTGGTGATCGCGACCCAGGGCCGCCGCGACCTGCAGGCGCTGGGGCTGGCGCTCTCGCTGAAGGCCAGGCAGGTGTCCTTCGTGGCGAGCGCGCGCAAGGCACAGGTGCTCAAGGACTCGTTGGTCACCGCCGGCGCCGACCCGAAGGCGGTGGCCGAGATCGTCGCGCCCGCGGGCTATCCGATCTCGGCCTCGACGCCGGAGGAGATCGCGCTGTCGGTGCTGGCGGCGGTGGTCGCGAACCGGCGCCAGTCGGCGGCGCTGCCCGCGGTGCAGGTCGAGCCCGGGGCCGGGCCGGCGCCGGCAGGGGCCGCACCGCTGCCGGCCAGGCCGGCCTGCTGCGGAGGCTGACATGGGCTGCATCCTCAAGGGCGGCGGGGGGCTCTATTCGCGCCTCGTGGTGGGCGCCGTGCTGCTGGCCGCGGGCTCGGGCAGCCGGCTCGGCGGGCGGCCCAAGTCGCTGCTCGAACTCGGCGGCGTGCCGCTGATCCGGCGCCAGCTGATCGCGCTGTCGGGCGCCGGCGTCGACGAGGTGGTGGTGGTGCTCGGCCACCATGCGGAGGCGATCGAGGCGGCCGTGCGCGAGTTTCCGGTCACCCTGGCGCGCAACCCGTCGCCCGACGACGGCCAGCCCTCGTCGGTGCGCATCGGCCTGCAGGCCCTGACCGGAAAGCTCGACGCGGTGGTGGTGGCGCTGGCCGACCAGCCGATGATCAACGCGCAAGACATCACGGCCCTGATCGGCGCCTTCAAGAAGCGCGGCGATGCGTCGATGGTGGTGCCGCGGGTGGCGGGTGAGCCCGGCAACCCGGTCATCTTCGAGGCCGCCCTGCGCGACCAGTGGCTGGCCGGGGACGTCAATGGCGCCTGCCGGCGCTGGCGCGAAGCCAACCCCGGGCGGGTGTGCTGGCTCGACACCGACAACCAGCGCTTTCGGGTCGACATCGACACGCCGGAGGACCTCGAACGCTTCGCCGAACGCACGGGGCATGTGCTGCGCTGGCCCGCGGCGCCGGCGACGGCCTGACGCCGACGATGCCGCCGCTCGCCGGAGGCTTCGACGCGAGGGCGCTGCGGCTGGCCTGCGCGACCGCCCTGACCTGGGCATTGCTGCTCGTGGGCTGGATCGGCCTGGGAAGCCTGTCGCAGCGGCTGGGGCCGGGGCCCTGGCCCACCTTCGCGCTGCTCGCGGGCTGGGTGCTCGTGCTCGGCGTCCTGCGGGTGGCCCTGGCGTCGACGGCGATCGGCGCCTGCGGCCCCGGTGGACGGCCGGGCAGGGCGGTCGCGCCGGCGGCGGCCGGGGCGCTGCTGGCCTGGCTGCTGCTGGGCGACATCGGCGACCGCCAGGCCCTGGCTGCGCGACTGATGGTCGGCGTACCGGTCGCGGGCGTGCTGCTGGCGGTCGTGCTGCCGCGCCGCGCCACGGCGGCCCTGCAGGCCCGCACCCTAATCGGCGATTGCGCGCTGCCGGCCGGTTCCCTGGCTGCGTGGCGCACGCCCCGGGAATGGCCGATGCTGCTGGCCTCGGCCGCGATGCTGCCGATGATGTGCGGGCTGCCCTGGATGGTCGACCTGTGCCGCGAGGACGGCCTGTCGGCGCAAGGCGTGCTGGGCGTCCATCTGCTGGCGATGTTCGGGCCGTCGCTGGTGCTCGCGCTGCTGCGCATCGAGACCACGCGCATGGCGCCGCTGCTGTGCGCCGTGCTGCTGGTGGCCGGTGCAACGGCGCTGGACGGGTGGGGCCAGACGCTGGCCCACGGCGCCGCGTGGAGCGTGGCCTGGCACGCGCGGACGACGGCGCCGCGCGAGGACGGCGGAAAGGCGTCGGCGGTGCTTGCCGCCAGCGGCCTGGGCGCCGCGCTGGTGCTCCTGCTCGGCCTGGGGGTGTCGCTGGCGGGCCCGCAGGCGTTCGGTGCCTGGCATATGGCGTCGGCAGCCGCGGCGGCGGCCGGTGGGTGCGCCATGCTGGTGCGCGTGTTGCGACCGCACGATTCGAAAAAGCGGCGCCGCATTGTTCAAGCCAGGGAAGCCGGCGTGCCTTAGTCTCGGGGGCCGCAGACCTGCTCTCCCTCCACCAAGGACACCGCCATGCCCATCACCGCCAAGCCCGCGCCCGGCGCCAAGCTGCTCACCCCCACCGACCACACCCTGGTCATGATCGACTTCCAGTCGCAGATGGCGTTCGCGACGCACTCGATCGAGGCCGTCACGCTGCGCAACAACGCGGCGCTGGTGGCGCATGCGGCGGCCGGCTTCGGCGCCTCGACCATCCTCACGACGGTGGCCGAGAAGAGCTTCTCGGGCCCGATGTTCGACGAGATCAAGGCCGCCTTCCCGGGCCAGGCGATGCTCGACCGCACCTCGATGAACACCTGGGAGGACGCCGCCGTCATCAAGCGGGTCAACGAGATCGGCAAGTCGCGCATCGTGCTGTGCGGGCTCTGGACCGGCGTCTGCATCGTCGGCCCGGCCCTGTCCGCGCTCGACCAGGGCTTCGAGGTGTATGTCATCGCCGACGCCTGCGGCGACGTCTCGGCCGAGGCCCACGACCGTGCCATGGACCGCATGGTGCAGGCCGGCGCCCAGCCCATGACCTCGCTGCAGTACCTGCTGGAACTGCAGCGCGACTGGGCCCGCACCGACACCTACGAGATGACCACCGGCATTGCCAAGAAGTTCGGCGGCGCCTACGGGCTCGGGATCATCTACGCCCAGTCGATGTTCGGCGCCCACGAAGGCTGAGCGGGCGGGCCGGGCCATGAAGGCTTACCTCGTTTCGCTGGCGCTCGGCATCCTGGTCGGCGTGATCTATGCGCTGTTCAGCGTGCGCTCGCCGGCCCCGCCGATCATCGCGCTGGTGGGCCTGCTCGGCATCCTGGCCGGCGAGCAGCTGCCGCCGCTGGTCAAGCGCCTGCTCGAGCCGTCCCACGCCGCCGGCTCGTGGCTGCAGCACCAGGTCAAGCCCCACATGTTCGGGGAACTGCCTCAATGCGCGAAGTCCGTGGACGTCGCGGCGGCCGACTCCGCGGCGGCGCACCGCGACACCCCATGACGGCCGAATTCGATCCTCGACGCCGCCGGCTGTTCCTCGGCACGCTCGGCGCAGCGCTCGGCGGCCAGGCGACGGCCCAGCAACTCTCTCCCAGGAAATCCGACATGGTCGACACCGGTGCCCCCGAGCTCATCCTGCACAACGGCCGCTTCACGACATTGGCGCGCAGCAACCCGACGGCCAGCGCGGTCGCGATCCGCGACGGCCGCTTCACCCATGTGGGCCGCAGCGAGGACATCCTGCCGCTGGCCGCCGCCGGCACCCGGGTCGTCGACCTCCACGGCCGCCCGGTGCTGCCCGGGCTGATCGACAACCACCTGCACATCATCCGCGGCGGCCTCAACTACAACCTCGAGCTGCGCTGGGACGGCGTGCGCAGCCTGGCCGACGCCATGGCCATGCTCAAGCGCCAGGTGGCGATCACGCCGGCACCGCAATGGGTGCGGGTGGTGGGCGGCTTCACCGAGCACCAGTTCGCCGAGAAGCGGCTGCCGACCATCGCCGAGCTCAACGCCGTGGCGCCCGACACCCCGGTGTTCCTGCTGCACCTGTACGACCGGGCGCTGCTCAACGGCGCCGCGCTGCGGGCCGTCGGCTACACCAAGGAAACGCCGGCCCCGCCCGGCGGCGAGATCGTGCGCGACAGCGCCGGCAACCCGACCGGGCTGCTGCTGGCCAAGCCGAACGCGAGCATCCTCTATGCGACCTTGGCCAAGGGCCCGAAGCTGCCGTTCGATTACCAGCTCAATTCGACCCGGCACTTCATGCGCGAGCTGAACCGGCTCGGCGTCACCGGCGCGATCGACGCCGGCGGCGGCTTCCAGAACTTCCCCGAGGACTACCAGGTGATCCAGCAGCTGGCCGACGCCGGCCAGCTCACGATCCGGCTGGCCTACAACCTGTTCACGCAGAAGCCCAAGCAGGAGAAGCAGGACTTCCTCAACTGGACCGCGACCTCGAAATACAAGCAGGGCGACGACTACTTCCGCCACAACGGCGCCGGCGAGATGCTGGTGTTCTCGGCCGCCGACTTCGAGGACTTCCGCCAGCCGCGCCCCGACATGGCGCCCGAGATGGAGGGCGAGCTGGAGGAGGTGGTGCGGGTGCTGGTGCAGAACAAGTGGCCCTGGCGGCTGCACGCGACCTACGACGAGACCATCGAGCGCGCGCTCGACGTCTTCGAGAAGGTGAACCGCGACACGCCGCTGGCCGGGCTGAACTGGTTCTTCGACCACTGCGAGACGATCTCCGAGAAGTCGATCGACCGCATCGCGGCGCTCGGCGGCGGCATCGCGGTGCAGCATCGCATGGCCTACCAGGGCGAGTATTTCGTCGAGCGCTACGGCGCCGCCGCGGCCGAGGCGACGCCGCCCGTGAAGCGGATGCTCGAGAAGGGCGTCAAGGTGTCGGCCGGCACCGACGCGACCCGCGTCGCCTCGTACAACCCGTGGGTGTCGCTGTCGTGGCTGGTCACCGGCAAGACCGTCGGCGGCCTGCGGATCACGCCCCAGCGCAACTGCCTGGACCGCGAAGCGGCGCTGCGGATGTGGACCGAGAACGTGACCTGGTTCTCCAACGAAGTGGGCAAGAAGGGCCGCATCGAGGTCGGCCAGCTGGCCGACCTGGTGGTGCCCGACCGCGACTTCTTCGCCTGCCCCGAATCCGAGATCGCCGATACCACGGCCTTGCTCACGATGGTCGGCGGCAAGGTGGTCTGGGGCGCCGGCGAGTTCGCCGGGCAGGACGAGGGCGCCCCGCCGCCGGCCATGCCCGACTGGTCGCCGGTGCGCAGCTTCGGCGGCTACGCGGGCTGGGGCGACAAGGAAGGCCGGCCGCTGCAGGCGACCGTGCGCCGCCTGGCAGCCGACTGCGCCTGCGCCAACGACTGCAACCTGCACGGCCACCAGCACGCGACCGCGTGGTCGAGCCGGCTGCCGGTGGCCGATCTCAAGAGCTTCTGGGGCGCTTTGGGTTGCGCCTGCTGGGCGGTCTGATGCGCCGGATCTTCACGCATCCGGCCGTGCACTGGCTGGCACTGCTGTTCCTGTGCGCCGCCTATCTCCAGGGCGGCTTCAACAAGGCGACGGATTTCGCGTCGGCCATTGCCGAGATGAACCATTTCGGCCTGTCGCCGGCCGGGCCGCTGGCGGCGGCCGTAATCGTCTTCGAGTTCGGTGCCGCGCTGATGATCCTGACGGGCTTCTACCGCTGGCTCGGGGCCCTGGGCCTGGCCGGCTTCACGCTGATGGCCACCTTCGTTGCCAACCGCTTCTGGGAGCTCGCGATGCCCGAGCGCTTCATGGTCGCCAATGCCTTTTTCGAGCACTGGGGACTGGTCGGCGGCTTCCTGCTGGTCGCCTGGCACGACCTGAGCGAGCGCCATGAGCGCTGAACAAGCGCCGGCAGTGCCGGCAGCGTCCGGCAGCTTCGCGCCGCTGCGCCAGCCGGTGTTCGCGGTCCTGTGGGCAGCCACCGTGCTCGGCAATGTCGGCAGCTTCATGCGCGACGTCGCCAGCGCCTGGATGGTCACCGAGCTGTCGGCCAGCCCGACCGCCGTGGCGCTGGTCCAGACCGCGGCGACCTTGCCGATCTTCCTGCTCGCGATCCCGGCCGGCGTGCTGTCGGACATCCTCGACCGGCGCCGCTTCCTGATCTTCATCCAGCTGATGCTGGCGGCGGTCAGCGGCACGCTGCTGCTGCTCGCCAGCACCAAGTCGCTGACGGTCGAGTACCTGATCGCGCTGACCTTCGTCGGCGGCATCGGCGCCGCGCTGATGGGGCCGACCTGGCAGTCGATCGTGCCCGAGCTGGTGCCGCGCGCCGACCTCAAGAACGCGGTGGCGCTGAACTCGCTCGGCATCAACATCGCGCGCGCCATCGGGCCGGCGGCCGGCGGCCTGCTGCTGGCGAGCTTCGGCGCCGCCACGGCCTACGGCGCCGACGTGCTGAGCTATGTGTTCGTGGTCGCTGCGCTGCTGTGGTGGAAGCGTCCGGCGACGCCCGACACCGGCCTGTCGGAGCAGTTCTTCGGCGCCTTCCGGGCCGGCCTGCGCTATGCCCGCGCCAGCCGCGAGCTGCACGTGGTCCTGCTGCGTGCGGCGGTGTTCTTCCTGTTTGCGAGTTCGGTCTGGGCGCTGCTGCCGCTGGTGGCCCGCCGGATGCTCGGCGGCACGGCGGGCTTCTACGGCCTGATGCTGGGCGCGGTGGGCGTCGGGGCGATCCTCGGCGCCTTGCTGCTGCCGCGGCTGCGTGCCAAGCTCGACGCCGATGGCCTGGTGCTGCTGGCCTCGCTGCTGTCGGCGGGGGTGATGGCGGTGCTCGCCGGCGCGCCGCCGCAATGGGCGGCGGTGCTGCTCATGCTGGTGCTGGGCGGCGGCTGGATCATCGCGCTCACCACGCTCAACGGCGTCGCCCAGGGCGTGCTGCCGAACTGGGTGCGCGGCCGCGGCTTGGCGATCTATTTGACCGTCTTCAACGGCGCCATGGCTGCGGGCAGCCTCGGCTGGGGCCTGGTGGCGCAGAAGATGGGCGTGCCGGCCACCTTGCTGGTCGGCGCGGCGGGCCTCACGGTGGTGGCCTTCGTCTTCCATCGCGTGCGGCTGCCGACCGGCGAAGCCGACCTGCAGGCCTCCAACCACTGGCCCGAACCCTTGCTCGACGCGCCGGTCGCGAACGACCGCGGGCCGGTCATGGTGCAGATCGAATACCGCATCCGCAAGGAAGACCGGCCCGCGTTCCTGCGGGCCCTGAAGGCGATGTCGATGGAACGTCGCCGCGACGGCGCCTACGCCTGGGGCATCACCGAGCACACCCGCGAGCCCGAGCGCCTGATGGAGTGGTTCCTGGTCGAGTCGTGGGCCGAGCACCTGCGCCAGCACCAGCGGGTGTCGAAGGCCGACGCCGACCTGCAGCACGAGGCGGTGCGCTTTCACATCGGGCCGGAGGCGCCGGTGGTGCACCATTTCCTGGCGCTGGAGCTGGACAGCCCGCCGCCTCACTGAGGACCGCCGCCTACGTCAGCCGTCGCGCGAGGTACCACAGGGCCGCCAGCGCGCCGACCGCCACCGCGATGGTGGTGCCCGTGCCCGGGCCGGACTCCGGCTGGATGGCTGGATCCGCCACGGCCGCCGCGGTGCCCACTTGGGCCAGCGGGTTGAAGATCGCGCCGCCCGGACCCGGTCCGGCATCGCGCTGCGGCTCCGGCGGCGCCGCAGGCGACGGCGTTCGACGCGCCGGCGTGTCCTCCATCGCGACATTGGCGGTCTGTTCCTCGCCGTTCTCGCCGGCCCGGGCGAGCGGGCCGGCGAGAACTGCCGCCAGCAGCAAGCCAGGCAGCAGCAGTCGCTTCACCGCTGGGGAGCGGGCCAGCGGCCGATCAATCCTCATCGTCGTCATGGTCGCGCCCGTGGTCACGGTCGCGCTCGTCGTTGATCCTCTGCGGCACGTAGCGTGGCAGGTCGTGATCGTCGAAGGAGAAGACGTAGAACTGGTTCGGATTGGGAACCATCGTCCGCGTGGCATCGGACGGCAGCTTGAGCGGATCGGCGATCGTCGCCAGGAAGTCGTTGTCGTTGGCGACGAAGAGCGTGTGCTTGGTGACGCCCTTGATGCTGACGTCCGGGCCGAACGCGATGCCTTCGATCTTGGACGGGATCAGTCGCGGATCGGTGCCCGCGGCTGTCAGCTTGGCCACCACGTCGAGGAAGGGCGCGGCGCTCTTGGTCACGGCATAGGCCGACAGGTCGCCCGACAGGTCGCTCACGTCCCGGGCGCCATCGAGGTCGATCACGTAGAGCTTCTTCACCTTGGCGGCCGATGCGGTATCGGTCAGCAGGGGCGTGTCGGCCATGCCCGAGCCGTCCCGCTCGTCAACCAGGAATTCGTGGTTGTTGATGGCCAGGATTTCGCTGACGCCCGAGCCGTCGGTGAGCTTGTAAGCGTACTGCCGCGTGGCGCCGGTGTAGGTGTCGATGGTCACGATGCGCAGGCTGCCCTTCTTGTCCTGCTCGAGGTTGGCCTGCATGAAGCCCACGAGCAACCGGCCGTCGGGTGTGATGGCCAGCCCTTCCATGCCCTTGTTGGTCACCCGTCCGACCGTGTTGTCCGCGATCTCGACGGCACTCTGCGCGCTGAGCCGGGTGATCGCCAGGTTGGCCGGCAGCTTGAAACTGCGAATACGCTTGCCGGTCGAGCGCTCGAACTCGTGCACATAGGGTCCGTACTCGTCGGACACATACACGCGCTCGCCGTCGTTGGACACCCGGATGCTTTCCGGGTCCAGGCGTGCATTGAGCGTGTTGGTCGACGGCCGCGTCGGATCGAAGTTGTCCGAGCGGCCGGTGAAGTAGTAGCGATGGCGCGCCGCGTTCAGTGCCGGCGCGCCGCTGCCGATCGGCGTCACGCCGTCGATCCTGTTGCCGAGGCCGGCGCCGCTGCCGTAGACCAGCGGCGTCGGGCTCGACAACAAGGTCGTCTTCCTCAGGGTCGGCGTCAAGGTGAACGGCAATGCCGAACCGGCGTCGCTCGGCGAGAGCGCGAGCCGAAGGGTCTGGAAACGCACGATGTACGAGACCGTGTCGTCGACCAGCGGGTTGTAAGGCTTGGCATTCGGGCCGCGGTCCGGCAACGCCAGGAATGTGTTGCCCCCGGCATAGGCCAGGCCCGAGCCCAGTCCGCCGAGGCGGTTGCCGGGCACGCCGTTCTCGAGTGGCGCGGCAGTGCGGGTGGACAGGTCCTCGTAGCTGCCGCTGATGCTGCCGATGGCGATCAGATCGACACCGGCATGGGCTGCGGGGACCAGAGCCGCAGCGGCGAGCGCGTGCAGCATCGATTTCTTGAACATGAGCTTCTCCTGAACGCCTTGATCAGCGTGCCCGCATGCTCTGCGCCCGGTATGACACCGGCGTGAACATCGGTGGCGTGATCAGCGCGGGGCCGGGTCTGGCGTCGAGGGGGCCGTGAGCTGCTCCGTGACACGGATGCGGCGAACCACGAGTTCGTCGATCTCCAGCCGCCGGATGCGAGCCCGGCCGACGAAGAGCCGGCCGATGGACAAAGCGCCGATGGCCAGGGCACCGAAGGCCAGGGCGCCGACAGCGATCGAGCCCAAGGCGGCGGTGCCGATGGCCTGCGCGCCCGTCGCGGCTGCCGGGACGGTCCGGGCGCGTGCGAACTTGCGCTTCATTGCAATTCGCCTTCCGACAACGGCGCTGGGGGGCATCGAATCCATGGCAACTCCTGGAGCAAGCGTGGGTCGACCCGCATTCTGACGTGCGCGCACGGCGGCGGCCGTCAGGTCGCGAAGCGCCGCCGGTATTCCACCAGGCTCACACCCAGGCGCCGGCCGAAGGCGCGCCTGAAGCCGTCGACATTGGCATAGCCCACGGCGTCCGCGAGCCGCTTGGCGGGCAGGTCCGACGCTTCGGCCAGGCGGCGGGCGGCGTCGATGCGCGCGTTCTCGACGAACTCCGCGGGCGTGGTCCCGGCCTCGCTGCGGAAGGTCCGCGCGAAGCTTCTTTCGCTCATGCCGGCGTGGCGGGCCAGGGCGGGCACGGACAGGTCGTCCTTCAGGTTCGCCAGCACATGCGCCTGCACCTCGCGCACGCTGGAGCGCTCGGCCGTCTGCGCCGCCAGGTGGGCGCTGAACTGGCTCTGGCCACCGGGGCGCTTGAGGAACATCACCAGCTCGCGCGCCACGCGCAGCGCGAGTTCGCGGCCGTGATCCTCCTCCACCATCGCCAGGGCCAGGTCCATGCCGGCCGTCACGCCGGCGGAAGTGAAGAGCTTGCCGTCCTTCACATAGATGGCGTCGGGCTCGACGCTGGCCAGCGGGCAGGCCACCGCCAGCCGGGCCGTGGCGTTCCAGTGGGTCGCCACCCGCTTGCCATCGAGCAGCCCGGCGGCCGCCAGCACGAAGGCACCGCTGCAGACCGAGCCATAGCGCCGCACGGTACGGGACTGGCGGCGCAGCCAGTCGTACAACGCCGGGTCGCCGGCCATGTCCTCGATGTCGGGGCTGCCCGCGACCAGCAAGGTGTCGATGCGCCCGCGCTGGGTCGCCACGGTCGCGTCAACGGCCAGGCGCAGGCCGTTGCTGCTCCTGAGCAGGCCGGCGCCGGTGCCGATCACCTGCACCCGGTAGGCGGCGGGCCGGCCGAGCTGGCGCCCGGCCTCGGCGAACACGTCCGCCGGCCCGGCCACGTCGAGCAGCTGGACCCGGGGAAAAGCGAGGATGGCGATGCGCATGGCCGAGAAAGCCCAAGGATTGGCAGGAAAGGCCCGCAGCGGGGCATGAAGCACGGCGGAGTTTGGCAGAAACTAACTGCACCTGCAAATTCTGCCAAAGGAGCCCCATGCAAGCCCCATCGATGAACCCGTCCCGCCCGATCGTCGAACCGTCCGGAAAGTCATCGGTACGGAACCTGCCCGTCAACCTGTTCGCCTCGGTCATGGGCCTCTCGGGGCTGGCCCTGGCCTGGCGACTGGCGCACGACCGGTTCGGCGCGCCGGCCTTCGTCGGCGAGGCCATCGGCGCGTTCGCGCTGGGCGTCTTCGTGCTCGTCGCGCTCGGCTACCTGACGAAACTCGCGCAGCATCCGCAGGCCGTGCGGGCGGAGTTCCATCACCCGGTGGCGGGCAATTTCTTCGGCACCATCGCGATCTCGGTGCTGTTGCTGTCGGCGGTCGTCGAGCCCTACAGCGCGCCGGCGGCGCGGGCGACCTGGACCGTCGGCGTGCTGGCGGCCTTCGCGCTCAGCTTCGTCGCCGTGTCGCGCCTGCTCAAGGGCCAGGTCGACGCCTCGCACGCGATGCCGGCCTGGCTGATCCCGGGCGTTGCGACGCTGGACATCGCCGTCACCGGCGGCCACATGCCCATGGCCTGGGCCCCCGAGATCAACCTGTTCGCGGGCGCCGTCGGCGCCGTGCTGGCGCTGGTGCTGTTCGCGATGATCGTCAGCCGGCTGGTGCATCGCGACCCGCTGGTGCCGGCCATGACGCCGTCGCTGATGATCCTGGTGGCGCCCTTCGCGGTCGGCTTCCTGGCCTACGTCAACATCGTCGGCGGCATCGACCGGTTCGCCGCGCTGCTCTTCTACTTCGCGCTGTTCATGTTCGCGGTGGTAGCGCCCAAGGTGTTCCGCCGCGGCATCGGGTTTTCTGCGGCCTGGTGGGCGATCGGCTTCCCGATGGCCGCGCTGGTCAACGCGGCCCTGAAGTACGCGGACTTCCGCGCCAGCGGGCCGCACGGGGTGCTCGCCGCGGTGCTGCTGGGCTTGCTGAGCGTCGCCTTGGCGGTTCTCACGGTGCGCACCGTGCGCAGCGCGCTCGACGGTGCGCTGTTCAGCTGAGGCGGGCTTGCATGGCGGCCGGGATGGGGCGCAGCATAGCGGCGGCCTTGTTCGCCACCGGGCCGTCTCGCGCCTCGCTGGCCGTCTTTCACCCAAGGAGCCCCGCATGATCACCAACGCCACCGCCGGCACCAACGTGCAGGAAATCGCCACCGGCATCTACCGCATCAACACCCCCGTGCCGCTGCCCGATGGCCAGCGCTTCAGCTTCAACCAGTACCTGCTGGTGGACGACGAACCGCTGCTGTTCCACACCGGTCCGCGCCAGCTGTTCCCGCTGGTGAGCGAGGCGATCGGGCGCGTGATGCCGATCGAGCGGCTGCGCTACCTGGCGCTGTCGCACGTGGAGGCCGACGAATGCGGCGCGATCAACCTGCTGCTGGCCGCCGCGCCGCACGCCGTGCCGCTGTGCGGGCAGGTCGCGGCCATGGTCTCGATGGGCGACCTGGCCGACCGGCCGCCGCGTGCGCTGGCCGATGGCGAAGAACTGGCGCTGGGCGCCCACACGGTGCGCTGGTTCGACATGCCCCATGTGCCGCACGGCTGGGAATGCGGGCTGATGATGGACACCCGCACCCGGACCCTGTTCTGCGGCGACCTGTTCACGCAGTCGGGGCCGAGCGAGCAGGCCTTGACCGAGGCCGACATCCTCGGCCCCAGCGAGGCCTTCCGCCAGCAGATGGACTATTTCGCCCACGCACCGCAGACGGCGGCGCTGCTGACCGGCCTGGCCGCGCACGCGCCGCAGGTGCTGGCCTGCATGCATGGCAGCGCCTGGCGGGGCGACGGTGGCGCGCTGCTGCGCCAGTTGGCGGAAGCGGTGTCGCCGCATTGAGCCATTTCAGGCGTCCGTCGATCCCATCGCCGGGTCACTGATGGAGTGCCTTCCGGTTTCGATCCGGCCGGCGAAGCGGCGCGAATAGCCGGGGTCGGCGTCGCACTTGACCTCGAAGTCGTACCACTGGCCGCTGTCGTCCAGCGACCAGCGCCGGCCGGCGTCTTCGCCGCCCTTGACCTTGACCCGCCAGGAACGGTCGTCGCGGCCGAACGGGTAGGCCTTGGCGGTGACGAGGAAGGTGCAAGCCCGCTCGCCGTCGTTGCGCACCTTCAGGTGGAGGTCGCCGCGCCGCGGCTCGTAGCCGACCCGGATCTCGGGCTGCGCCGCGCCGGCCGCCCTGAGCGCGTTCAGGTCGCCGGTGAAATGGCGATGGAAGCCGTTCGGCCCGAGCACCCACAGGTCGTACTTGCCGGCGTTGTCGGCCATCGCCAGCCAGTCGTCGTCCAGCCGCGCATCCTTCTGCACCATGTAGCGCCGGGGCAGGCGCGCCAGGTTGAGCTTGTCGTAGACATGGAAGACGGCGGCGGCGTCGCCGCTGTTGGCGAAGATGAGCTTGACCCGTCCGCGCCCCGCATCGCAACGCGCGCTCACGTGCAGTTCATAGGGCAGGGCGCGGGAAGGGCGCGTCCCGGTGGCCTGCCGCGGCAGCAAGGGGTTGGCCGGCGGCAGCACCTGGGCCAGTTGCTCCTGGGCTGCGCGCGCGGCGTCGGCCTGGGCCTTCGATTGCCGGCCGGCGAGCCGCGGCAGGCGTTCGTCGTTGGGGCGTTCGAAGTTGAAGGCGCTGCTGAGATCGCCGCAGACGGCGCGCCGGAACGGGCTGATGTTCGGCTCCTTCACGCCGAAGCGCTTCTCGATGAAGCGGATCACCGAGGTGTGGTCGAACACCTGCGAATTCACCCAGCCGCCGCGGCTCCACGGGGAGATGACGTACATCGGCACCCGGATGCCCGGGCCGAACACCCGCCCGTCCGATGGCGGCTGGCTCGTCGTGCCGGGGGGCGCCGGGTAGGTGAAGCGCTCGAAGGCGACATCCGCGTCGCTCAGGGTGGTCTTGCCCGCCGGCGTGCCGTCCGGGTTGAGCGAGGGCGCGGCCGGCGAGGGAAGATGGTCGAAGTAGCCGTCGTTCTCGTCGAAGTTGACGAACAGCACTGTCTTGCTCCAGACCTCGGGCACCGCGGTCAGCGCGTCCAGCGTCTCCTGGATGTACCAGGCGCCCTGCACCGGACTCGACGGACCCGGGTGCTCGGAGTAGGTCGCGGGCGCCACCAGCCAGGACACCTGCGGCAGCTTGCCGTTGCGGATGTCCTGGCGAAAGCGTTCGAAGTACGTTTCTGCATCGGGGTAGGTCCCCGGCATCGTGTTGGCGATGCCCTTGTAGAGCGGGTTGCCGGCATCGTCGCTGGCCGGATCGTAGGCCGGCGACAGCGCGTCGTTGCTCACCGGCTTGCCCGACGCCTCGTTGGCCTTGCGGTACTGCTTGAAGCCGGCCAGTGGGTTGTCGCCGTAGTTGTCCGGCATGTTCTGGTAGACGATCCAGCTCACCTTGGCTTCCTGCAGCCGCTCCGGGTAGGTCTTCCACTCGTAGCCGAGCGCCGAGGCGTCGATCGAGTCCCATTCGTTGTTCACCGAGGCGACGCCGGCGCCGGTCGGTCCGTTGGTGCCGGTCCACAGGAACATCCGGTTCGAGTTGGTGCCGGTGTGCATCGCGCAGTGGTAGGCGTCGCACAGCGTGAACGCGTTGGCGAGGGCGAACTGGAACGGCAGCTCGGCTTCCTTGTAGTAGCTCATCGCGTTGACGCCCTTGAAGCGCGCCCACTGGTAGGTGCGGCCGCCGTCCCAGGCGTTCTCGCCGTCGACCCAGGTGTGGGGCGTGCCCTTGACGCGCTGCGCATTGCCCTTGGTGCTGTCGAGGTGGTAGGGCAGCACCGGGTTGCCGTCGGCGTCGTCCTGCTGCCACACGCTGCGCCCGTCCGGCAGCGGAATCGTGAAGCGGTCGCCAAAGCCGCGCACGCCGCGCAGCGTGCCGAAGTAGTGGTCGAAGGACCGGTTCTCCTGCATCAGGATGACGATGTGCTCGACGTCCTTGATGGTGCCGGTCGCGTTGTGCGCGGGGATGGCCAGTGCGCGCCGGATGCTGGGCGGAAACGATGCCAGCGTGGCCGCTGCGATGCCGGCGGTCGCGCCGCCCTGGATGAACTTTCTGCGTGAGGTCATGTGTTCTTCTCCTCGTTTGTTGTTCAGGGGGCGAAGCGGACTTCGCCCGCGGTGCCGGACGTCGAATCGCTGGCGGCGGTGGCCGCCGGGTCCGTCTTCGCGGCGGCCGCGCTGCCGGCGGTCGAGGCCGGCGTGCCGCCGAGGCCGCTGCTGCCGCTGCCGCCCCCGCATGCGGACAGGGCCAGCGCCAGCAGCAACGGCGGCAGGCGCCGGGTGAAATTGAGTTCCTGCATCGAATCTCCTCGGTTGATCGAGCTTGCGGAGGGCCTCGCGCCTTGCGAGGCTGCGTTGGAGGGCTTGGACACGATCGCGAGCGCGCCCATGCCCCCGCCGCAGGCTAGGCCTCGGCAATGACAACGAAATGAATGGGTGTGGACGCCTACGGCGCCCGGTGCAGCAGCACCGGCACGGGCACCTGGGCCGCGCGCGCCCGCAACTGGCCGCAGCCGCCATCGACATCCTGGCCGGCCGAGTAGCGCAGCTTGGTGAGGATGCCGCGCTCGTGCAGCGTGCGGGCGATCTGCTTGCAGCGCTCCCACGACGGACGACCGAAGGGCACGCCGTCGACCGCGTTGAACGGGATCAGGTTCAGCACGCCGTACTTGCCGGCGAGCAGGCGGACGATGCCTTCCAGCTCGTCTTCCCCGTCGTTGATGCCTTCCAGCAGCGTCCATTGGTACTGGATCGGGTAGCCGGTCGCCCGGGCATAGCGCTCGCCGGCGGTGACCAGTTCCTCGGGCGTCAGGTTCGGCGCCCGTGGCAGGAGCTTCCGGCGCAGCGCGGCCTTGGTCGTGTGCAGCGAAAGGGCCAGCGCCGGCCTCACGCGTTCCTGCTGCAGCCGCTCGAACACGCGCGGATCGCCGACGGTGGAGAACACCAGGTTCTTGTGGCCGATGTCGCCGGCAGTGCCGAGCAGGTCGATCGCCTCGATCACGTTGTCCAGGTTGTGGGCCGGCTCGCCCATGCCCATGAACACCACCTTGCGGACCGGGCGCCGCGCGCGCGCGAGGGCGACCTGGGCGACGATCTCGGCGCTACCGACCTGGCGCAGCAAGCCGTCGCGGCCGGTCATGCAGAACTGGCAGCCGACAGCACACCCGACCTGCGACGAGACGCACAGGCCGTCCCGCGGCAGCAGCACGCTCTCGACGGTCTGGCCGTCGGCCAGGGCGACGAGCAGCCGCTCGGAGCCATCGGCGCCGGGATGGACCGCGTGGATGCGCGCCAGTCCCGCCAGTTCGGCTTCGATGGCCGGCAGGGCGGCCAGCAGTGACGACGGGAAAAAAGTGTCCGGCCGGCGCCGGCCGCTGTCCCTGGGCAATGCATGGGACCAGAGCCGCAGGATCCGGTGTTCGTGGAGGGGGCCGGCGCCGGCGTCCCGCATTCGCCGTCTGAGTTCGTGGATTCGCATGCGCTGCCCGGAAGAAATTGACAGATTGTGCAATGGGATTCAGCGATCCCTTCCCGCCCCGGCTCGAAGCTCATAGACTCGCCGCCATGCATATTGACAAGCAGGAACTTCTCACACGGCCGCGCAAGCTGCCGGCGTTTTCGGTAGAGCTTCGCGCCCCGGTGGGCTTCGAATTCAAGATCGGGCAACGCTTCATGCTGGGCCTGCCGGACATCGACAAGCATCTGGAGGCGCCCGGCGAAGACGTGCCCCTCAAGCCGATGGACGGCGTCGAAGTCCGTGCCGTCACCGCGGCGACCCAGCGCAAGGTGCTGCTTCGGGCGCACTACAGTGGCGCCACCGTCAACGTGCTGGTCGTCGCGGTCGCGCCGGCGCCGACCTATTCGGGCAATCGCGACGCGGTCTGGAAAGAAGCCGCCGCCACGGCCCGCATCGTGTTCGGCGAGGCGGCGTAGCCGGCGGTCGACGACCCACGGCGTCAGACCGTGGCCCGCTGCTCGAATCCTTCGGGCGCCCCGGCCTGATCGCGCGGCGCCAGGACCTCCACCCGATCGACCCGCGCCTCCGGCGGTCCGCGGTGCGCCCACCGCACCAGCGCCTCCACCGCCGCGGCATCGCCGACGGCCAGGGCCTCGACCGTGCCGTCGCGGCGATTGCGCACCCAGCCGCGCACGCCCAGCGCCTCGGCGGCCTGGGCCATCGACCAGCGGTAGCCCACGCCCTGCACGGCGCCGTGGATGACAAGGTGCTTCTGGACCGGTGACATCCCCGCACTGTAGTGCGATGTCCGGCTACATCGAAGGCCGTTCGCGCGGCCGCAGGTCGAACACCAGCACCTCGGCCTGGTCGCCCTTCGCGAACCTGAGGGTGCGCTCGTCGCGGATCCGGGCGCCGTCGCCCTGGCCGAGGCGCTCGCCGTTGACCTCGACGCTGCCGCGCGCCACGTGCACGTAGGCATAGCGGTCGGGATCGAGCTGCAAGCTGGCGCTCTCGGCGCCGTCGAAGAGTCCGGCGTAGACGCGGGCGTTCTGGTGCACCGACAGCGAGCCTTGCGCGCTGTCGGGCGAGACGATCAGGCGCAGCTTGCCGCGCTTCTCGGCGGCGCCGAAGTGCACCTGCTGGTAGCGCGGCACCGCGCCGCGGACCGAGGGCACCAGCCAGATCTGCAGGAAGTGCACCGGCTCGCTTTTCGAATGGTTGAACTCGCTGTGGCGCACGCCGGTGCCGGCCGTCATCAGCTGCACGTCGCCGGGGCGGATGACCGAGCCCGTGCCCATCGAGTCGCGATGCTCCAGGGCACCGTCGAGCACGTACGACATGATCTCCATGTCCCGGTGCGGGTGGGTGCCGAAACCCTGTTCGGGCGCCACCCGGTCGTCGTTGATCACCAGCAGGTCGGAGAAGCCCTGCTGCTTCGGGTCATGGTAGTGGCCGAAAGAGAAGGTGTGGCGCGACTTGAGCCAGCCGTGGTCGGCGAGGCCGCGTTGGTCTGCCTTGCGGAGTTCGATCATGGGCGTTCCTTTCGGGTTTTTCGTTCGATTAAATTCACGATTCAGTACGCTTAGTATCTCGCTCGGATATGGCCATATGCTGACAATTTTCGGCTTCAATGATCGATAATTTCGATCATTCAAAGCGAAGGAACCCGCCGTGCTGAAACTCAGCCTCGAAGCCATCGAACTGGTGGATGCGATCGCCCGCCACGGCTCGTTCGCCGCTGCGTCCGAGCGTCTGCACAAGGTGCCCTCGACCATCTCGTACGCCATCGGCCGCCTCGAGGAGCAGCTGGGCATCGCGCTGTTCGTGCGGCAGGGTCCGCGCGTCAGCCTCACGGCCGCGGGACACGAGATGCTGCGCGAAGGGCGCTGGCTGGTGGCGGCCGCCGCCGACCTGGAATCGCGCATGCGCCAGATCGCCACCGGGTTCGAGGCCGAGCTGCGGCTGGTGCACGACTCGCTCATCCCGACCTCGGCATTCAGTCACGACATCCGGGCCTTCGAGGACCTGAACTGCGGCACCCGCCTGCGGATCGCCTGCGAGACGCTGACCGGCACCTGGGAGGCGCTGCGCGACGGCCGCGCCGACCTGATCGTCGCCGCCGGCGACGGGCCCGGGGGCGGCGGCTACAAGGCGGTGTCGGTGGGCAGCCTCGACTTCGTCTTCTGCGTCGCACCCACCCATCCGCTGGCGATGCTGCAGCGGCCGCTGACCCGCGCCGACCTGCTCGACCACACGGCGGTGGTGGTCGGCGACGGCGCCCGCTCGATGTCCGACCGGACCATCGGCCTCCTGGCCGGGCAGCGGCGCATCACCGTGCCGTCGATGGCGGCCAAGATCGCCCTCCAGGCCGAGGGACTGGGCCACGGCTTCCTGCCGCGCGCCTGCGTGCGGGCGGCGCTGGTGCGCGGCGAGCTGGTCGAGCTGTCGCTCGAAGAGGCGCGGCCCGAAGAAGGCTTCTGGCTGGCCTGGAAGACCGGCACCGCCGTGGGGGAGGCGCTCAAGTGGTGGCGGGCCCGCCTGCAGCGGCCGCTGCTGCCGGACATCCTGCCGGCGGCCTGAGAGCCTGTTCGGTCAGTGGCGGCGCATCCGCCGCCATTGCGCGGGCGAACTGCCCATGCGGGCGCCGAAGACGCGCGTCAGGTGGCTCTGGTCGGCGAAGCCGCAGGCGATCGCGATCTCCGACAGCGAGGCGGTCGACGCCTGCAGCATCTGCCGCGCCGCCTCGATCCGGCGCTCGATCAGCCAGGCATGCGGCGAGTGCCCGGTGGTCGCCTTGAAGGCCTTGCTGAAGTGGCCGCGCGACAGCGCGCACTCTGCCGCCACCTCGGCCAGCGAAACTTGGCGCGCCAGGTTTCCGGACAACAGCTCCTTGGCGCGCCGTTCCTGCCAGGGCGCCAGGCCGGCCACGGTCGCCGGCCGCCTGCGGGCGCCGCCGTAGGTGCTGGCGAGGTGCGCGCACAGCGCCAGCGCCATGTGGTCGAGGAACAGCCTGCAGGCCTCGGCCGGCCGCTCCAGCGCCGGCAGCAGCGCCGCCGCGATGCCGGCCAGCACCGGGTCGGTCACGCCCGGCGTGCAGTCCAGCGAGGCGATCGCGAGGCTGCCGCTTTCGCGCGCGAAGTCGTCCATCGCGGCGCGCGGCAGGCGGAACAGCACCGAATGGAAGGGACTGCACACATAGGCCGATGGCCGCTCGGCGAGGTCGGAGATATGGACCGCGCCGCGCTCCAGCAGGCCGAGGTAGGTCTGGGCATTGCCCTGGAAGAAGCGCCGGCTGCCGGCCCGTGCCAGTTCCACGCTGACGACGAAGGCGTCCTCGGCCGGCAGCGGGTCCAGCACGAACAGATGCGGCTGCGCGTGGTGCATGCTGGCCATGTCGAGCGACAGGCCGGGCGAGCGCGAGGCCGGCACGTCGTCGAGCCCGTACTGGTGCGCGAGCTGGCGCGCGAACGGGGTGGGCGCGGCGTCGGGCGAGGCCATCAGATCCGCGGCGCCACGCCGTCGAAGGCATCCTGCAGCAGTTGCCGCAGGGCCTGCGCCTCGACCGGGCGCGGGTTGGCGTAGGCGTTCTGCAGCGCCAGCTCGCAGGCGCGGTCGAGGTCCTGCTCGCGCATGCCGATCTGCTTCAGCCCGACCGGTGCGCCATTGGCCAGCGCCAGCGCATGGACCGCCTGGGGCGCGCTGGCGGCGTTCAGCGCCGCGGCGATGCGCTGCATCGCGCCGGCCGCGGCCGCGGCGTTGTAGGCCAGCACGTGCGGCAGCACGATGGTGTGGGTCTCGGCATGCGGCAGGTTGAAGCTGCCGCCCAGCGTATGGCAGAGCTTGTGGTGCAGCGCCATGCCGACGCTGCCCAGCACGGTGCCGCACAGCCAGGCGCCGTACAGCGCGTCGCGGCGGGCCTGGGTGTCGGCCGGATTGGCATGGATGCCGGGCAGGGCGCGACCGAGCGCGGCGATGCCCTCGACCGCCATCAGGTCGCAGACCGGGTTGCCGTCCACCGCGTAGAGCCCTTCGGCCGCGTGCGCGATGGCGTTGATCCCGCTGACCACCGACAGGCCGACCGGCAGCCCCAGCGTCAGGGCCGGGTCGTAGATGACGGTGCGCGGCAGCACGCGCGGATCTTTGCCGGTGCGCTTGAGCCCGTTCTCGGTCAGGCCGTAGATCGGTGTCATCTCGGAGCCCGCGTAGGTGGTCGGGATGGCCAGGATCGGCAGCCCCGATTCGAGCGCGATGGCCTTGCCCAGTCCGACGGTGGAGCCGCCGCCGATCGCCACCGCGGCGTCGGCGCCGAGGCGCGCGGCCGCCTCTCGCGCGGCGCGTGCGCTTTCGATCGGCACGTGCATCACGGCACCATCGAAGATGCCCGCCGCGCTGGCGCCGAGCAGGTCGGCCACGCGCTCGGCCTGGGCGCGCTGGGGCGGCGTGCACAGCACCAGCGCCTTGCGTGCGCCCATCCGGGCGAGTTCGTCGGCGACCTGCGCCAGGCAGCCATGGCCGAACAGGACGCGCTGCGCGCGGCTTTCGAAGCTGAAGGACTGGAGACGGCCAGCACCCGCATCGGTGGTCATTCGGCGACTATCTTACGAGCCTGGATCAGGCGGCCCCAGCGTTCGCTTTCGCTCTTGATCAGCTGGTTCATCGCGTCGCGGCCCCCGGCCACCACTTCGAAGCCGCCGTCCGCGAGCCGCTTCGCGACTTCCGGCTCGCGCAGGGTGGCGGTCATGTCGGCGGACAGCTTGTCGAGCACCGGTGCCGGCGTCTTCGCGGGGGCCACCATCCCGACCCAGGAATAGACCTCGAAGCCCTTGTAGGTCTCGGCCACCGCCGGCACCTCGGGCAGCGCCGGGTTGCGCTTCGGCGAGGTCACGGCGAGCGCCCGCAGCTTGCCGCTCTGCACCTGCTGCAGCACCAGCGGCAGGCTGGCGATCATCGAATCGACATGGCCGCCCATGAGGTCGGTCAGCGCCGGGCCGCCGCCCTTGAAGGGCACGTGCAGCCCCTGGCTGCCCGCGGTTTCGTGGAACAGTTCGGCCGCCAGGTGGTTCGAGCTGCCGGCGCCGACCGAGGCGTACGACACCGCGCCCTTCGCCTTGGCCGCCGCCACGTAGTCCTGCAGCGTCTTGTAGGGCGAGGCGGCCGGCACCACCAGCACCATCGGCGAGCGGGCGACGTAGCTGACGCCGCTGAAGTCGCGCAAGGTCGCGTAGGGCAGCTTCGGGTAGATGTGCTGTTCGGTCGCGTAGGAGTCGAACACCAGGGCGACCGTGTAGCCGTCGGGCGCGCTCTTGGCCAGCGCCGCCATGCCGATGGTGCCGCCGGCACCGCCCCGGTTGTCGATCAGCACCTGCTGGCCGAGCCGGGCCCGCAACGGCTCCTGGACCTGCCGCGCCACCTTGTCGACCGTGCCGCCGGCCGCGAAAGGCACGATCACCGTGACCAGCCGGGAGGGAAAAGTCTCCGCCCGTGCCGGGCCGGCCAAAGCCAGGGCCAGGCCAAGCAGCAGGCCGGCGGAAATGAGGGAGCGGCGGGGCGTTGTCTCTGGTCGGGTCATGCAGCAGGTCCTTGTGATGGTGGCGCCTGTCGATGCTATTCTTTGCGCTTCGTCATGGGAATCCGGCATGAAGGCCAAATGCCTTTGCGCCAGTCGCACAAATCGCACCAATGGAATCCATCCGCTTTGCCGAAAGCCTCTCCATGTTCGTCGACGTGGCGCAGGCGAAGAGCTTCTCGGCCGTGGCCCGGCGCAAGGGCCTGGTCGCGTCCTCGGTGGCGCGCCAGATCGACGCCCTCGAGCAGGACCTGAACGTGCCCTTGTTCACGCGCTCGACCCGGGCCCTGGTGATGACCGAGGCCGGTTCGCTGCTGTTCGAGCGGGCGGTGAAGATCCTGCACGACATGACCGATGCGCGCAGCGAGGTCGTCTCGCTCGATGGCAGCGTGCAGGGGCTGCTGCGGGTGAGCTGCGTGCCGGCCTTCGGCCGCCGCCACGTGGCGCCGCACCTGGGCTCGCTGTTCGAGAAGCATCCGGCGCTCAACGTCGAGCTGGAACTCACCGAGCGGGTGGTCGATCCGGTGCTGGAGCGCTTCGACATCGTGATCCGCATCGGCGACCAGCCCGACAGCAGCCTGATCTGCCAGCGCATCGGCAGCCAGCGCTACATCATGGGCGCCTCGCCCGCCTACCTTGAGCGCCACGGCCGCCCGCGGACTTTCGAAGAGCTGTCGGGGCACCGGCTGATCGACCGCCAGCACAGCACCAGTGCGCGCGGCTGGCGCGAGCTCGACGGCTTCGACTGGCGTCGCCCGCCGCAGTTCGCGCTGGAAAGCAACGATTGCGACGCCCGCCGCATGTGCGCCGCCCAGGGCCTGGGCATCGCGCTGATGCCGAACTGGGCCATCGGCGAAGACCTGGCCGCGGGCCGCATCGTCGAACTCGACCTCGAAGGCACGCCGCGACAGGAGCCGAGCGGCATCTTCCTGGTGCGGGCCGCGCCGCGTGCCAGCGTCAAGGTCCGGGCCTTCACCGAGCACCTGCTCGAGAGCATCGGCCGCTCGGCCAGCTGGGTCAGCGACGCGGCGACGGCGGGGGAGTGAGGGTGCGCGCCGGCGGTGGCTACGATGCCGGCGCCAGGCCGGCAGACTCGTCCAGCGACCACCCCAGCACCGCATTGGCCCGCATCGGCCGCGCGTAGAAGAAGCCCTGGAGCTCGTCGCAGCCGAGCCGCAGCAGCACGTCGCGTTGCCCCTGGGTCTCGACCCCTTCCGCCACCACCGTGAGCCGCAGCGCGTGCGCCAGCTTGATGACCGCCTCGACCACGGCGCGCGCATCCTCCTTGGACTCGATGTCCTTGACGAAGCTGCGGTCGATCTTGAGCTGCCGCGCCGGCAGGTCGCGCAGCTGGCTGAGGCTCGAGTAGCCGGTGCCGAAATCGTCGATCGACAGGTGGACGCCGATGCGCGCCAGGCCTTCGAAGGTCCGGGTCGTGACTTCGCGCTCCTGGATCGCGACCGACTCGGTGATCTCGCAGATCAGCTGCGAGCCGAGCAGGCCGTAGCGCCTGAGCGCCTCTTCGACCGAATCGACCAGCGAGGTTTCGCGCAGCTGGTGCACCGACAGGTTCACCGCCACGCGCATGTGGCGGCCCTCGGCGCTCCAGGCCGCAACCTGCCGGCAGGCCTCGTTGATGACCCAGTGGCCGAGCCGCACGATCAGTCCGAAGCGCTCGGCCAGCGGAATGAAGGTGTCGGGGCCGACGATGCCCAGCCGCGGGTGGTTCCATCGCACCAGGGCCTCGAGGCCGCTCATGCGATGGCGCCGGCCGTGGATCTTCGGCTGGTAGTAGAGCTCGAACTGGTTGTCTTCCAGCGCCTGGCGCAGGTCGCTCTGCAACTGCAGGTGGTCGGCCGTGTCGATGGCCATGTGCGGCTCGAAGAACGCCAGGCTGGAGCCGCCCGTGCGCTTGGCCGTGTACATCGCGGCGTCGGCGTGGGCGACCAGCTTCTCGGGGTCGCCCCGAAGGGAATGCGTCGCGATCCCGATCGAGCACGAGATGCGCAGCTGCCGGTCGGCCAGTTCGAAAGGTTGGGCGAAGGCGCGCAGGATCCGGTTGGCCACCTGGACGCAGTCCTCGATGGCGTCCAGGCCTTCGAGCAGCAGCAGGAACTCGTCGCCTCCGACCCGGGCCACCGTGTCGCCCGCGCGGGCCTCGGTGATCAGCCGCTGCGCGGTGGCGATCAGGATCTGGTCGCCGGCGCCGTGGCCGAAGGTGTCGTTGACCGGCTTGAAGCCGTCGAGGTCGACGAACATCACGGCCAGATGTTCGACCACCGTCTTCTGGTTGACGCGCTCGAGGCGGTGCACGGCCTGGCGCAGCCGGTCTTCGAACAGCTTGCGGTTCGGCAGCCCCGTGAGCGGGTCGGACAGGGCGCGCTGGAGCAGTTCATCGTTGGCGGTCTGCAGCCGCGCGTTCGACTCCTGGAGCGACTGCGACAGCAGACGCGCGACCCGCTGCAGCCGGGCCTCGAGCATGGACGCGAGCAGCGTGCCCAGCAGCAGCACCAGGGTCGCGATGGCCACCGCGGCGCCCAGGCTTCGCCCGCCCAGCGCGTCGGCGCTCAGGCAGACCGAATCGGCCGGAAAGCCGGCCGCGGCCATGGCGGTGTAGTGCATGCCGCAGATCGCGGCACCCATCAGGGTGGCGGACAGCAGCTGCATCGCGAAGCGCCGCCGCGCATGCACGCGCTGCAGCAGCCGGAAGATCAGCAAGGCGGCGGCCGAGGCGGCCACGGCGATCGCCGCCGAAGCCGCGACCAGGCGCCAGTCCCAGACGATGCCGGGCTGCAAGTCCAGGGCCGCCATGCCGATGTAGTGCATGGCGCAGATGCCGGCGCCCATCGCGAGCGACGCCAGCGCGATCGAGCGGCGGCTGTACCTGCCGTGGCTCGCCACGCCGAGCGCGATCACCGAAGCGCCGACCCCGGCGAGCCAGGAGACGAAGGTCAGCAGGGTGGTGAAGCCGATGTCCATCGGCAGCATGAGGGCCAGCATGCCGACGAAATGCATCGACCAGACACCGGTGCCCATGACCAGCGCACCGGCGATCCACCACATTCGGTTGACGCCGCCCTCGGGGGTGCGGACCTTCAGCGACAGGTCGAGCGTCACATAGGACGCCAGGATCGCCACCGCCACCGAAGCGAGGACGACCCACGGATCGTGATCCGCGGCAAGGAGGCTGAGATCGTTCATGGAGGCGCGCCGGAAATGAATCCCGGTCTATCGGCAATTCGCGGCAAAAGTTGAGGGCGGGCGGCAATTTTTGTGGGTTGGCGACAGATGCAACTGATACGCTTGTTCACCACCTGACTTCACGACCCAGGATACCCCGCCATGAACGCCGACGATCTCCCCCGAAGTTCCCGACGCTCCGGTTCGGGCCGCTGGCGCATCCACCGTTCGCGGCGGGCGCGCAGGAGGGGCCTGTGGATCTTCTTCGCCACCCTGGTGGTGGTGGCCGCGGTGGTCGGCGCCGGCCTGTACCAACTCTTGGCCTCCGAGCCGGCGCCGCTGGCCGCATCGGGCGCGGCCGCCGCCGCCGGGCCCGGACAGCCGGTCGAACGCACCGCCGCCCTGGCACCCCTGAACCTGCCGGCCGACGACCGGGCGCACGGCTCGGGCATGGAGTGGTGGTACTACAGCGGCATCCTCAACGCCACGTCGGGCGAGCGTTATGCCTTCCACGTCGCGGTCTTCGTGGCCAACGGACTGATCAAGCACACGGTCCTGCATGCCGCGCTGACCGATCTTCAATCCGGCCGGCGTTTCACCAGCCAGAGCCGCACCGGCGGCATGCCCTCGAATGCCGTCGAGAAGGGCTTCGATTTCAGGCCGGAGGGGTGGCAGGTCGCCGGCTCGGGTCCGGCCCACGTGGTGCGCGCGGCGCTCGACGGCGCGTGGTTCACGCTCGACCTCAAGGACAGTCACCCGGTGGTCGCCCACCGCGCCGCCGATTCCCGCACGCCGGGCCTGCTCGATTTCGGCCAGAGCGGCATCAGCTACTACTACTCGCGTCCGCGCATGGAGGCGCAGGGCGAGGTCTCGATCGCCGGCAAGCAGGTGCCGGTGCGCGGCGAGGTCTGGTTCGATCACCAGTGGGGCGAGTTCGATGTCCTGACCCTGGGCTGGAACTGGTTCGCGCTGCACCTGGCGGACGGCTCCGACGTCATGCTCTATGCGCTGTTCGACATGGAAGGCCGAAACGTCCTGACCGCCGGCACGGTCTCGGATGGCAACGGGGCGGCGGTGCCGCTGAAGGCCGGCGAGACCGTGTTGACGCCCGGCAGCACCTGGACCAGTCCGCGGACCCGGATCAGCTATGTCGTCGAATGGGACCTGAAGCTGCCTTCGGGGGTCTTCCACCTCAAGCCGTATTTCGCCGACGCGGAGTTCGATGCCGCCCAGACCACCGCCAATGTCTACTGGGAAGGTCCGGTCAAGGTCACCGGCGGCGCGGGCGGCGAGGGTTTCATGGAGCTGAGCGGCTACGACCGGGTCGACCCGGCCAAACTGGCGCGCAAATGAAGGCCTCAAGGCATCGTGCGCCGCGGCAGCAGCGCCGCGAAACGCGCCAGGAAGTCCCCCACGGCCTGCTCCAGGCGCGCGATGGCGTCGTCGTCGAGCGGTAGCGACAGCACGATGAAGCCGCGCGGCGACGCATAGATGCCTTGCGCGAGCAGGTGGAAGAACAAGAGCTGGCGCAGGCGCGCGTCGACCGCTGCCAGGTCTTCCGGGCGCCGGATCTCGCCCGCCGCGAAGTGGGCGTTCATCACCGAACCGATGCCGGTGAACTGGAGCGCCACGCCGGCTGCTGCGCAGCGGCCATTGAGCCGATCGCGCAGCGCCGCGCCGCGCGCCGCCAGGGCCGCGGCGGCTTCGGGCGGAAAGAGCCGGCTCAGGCCTGCGTGGCCCGCGGCCATGGTGACCACGTTGTTGTTGAAGGTGCCCGAATGGGCGAGCGGCCCGCTGCGCGGATCGAACAGCGCCATGATGTCGGCGCGCCCGCCGAAGGCGCCGAAGGGCATGCCGCCGCCGATGTACTTGCCCAGCGTGGTCAGGTCCGGCCGGATGCCGTGCTGCGCCGCCAGTCCGTGCGGCGCCAGGCGCGAGGTCATCACCTCGTCGACGATCAGCAGGGCGCCGGCGTCGGTGGCCAGCGTTCGCAAGGCTTGCAGGAAGGCGGGCCGCCCCGGGATGCAGCCGCTGGCGCCGAGCATGGGCTCGACCAGCACCGCGGCGATGTCCGGCCCCTCGCGTGCGAAGGCGGCGCGCGCGGCCGTTTCGTCGTTGTAGGGCAGCACCAGGAAGTCGAAGGGCACGGTGGTCGGCGCCGGCTGCGCACCGAAGCCCAGCACGCCGCCGTGGTAGCCGCCCGAGAAGACCACGATCCGCCGCCGCCCGGTGAAATGCAGCGCTGCGGTGATGGCCATCAGGTTGGCCTCGGTGCCGGAGTTCGTGAAGCGCACCCGTTCGATCTGCGCAAAGCGTTCGCAGATCAGCTGCGCGAGCCGGCCTTCGCGCAGGTTGTGGCCGGTGAGGTTGATGCCGCCTTCCATGGCCTCGATCACGGCCGCGCGGATCTCCGGGGCCGAGTGGCCGTAGACACCGGCCGTGTACTCGGCGATGAAGTCGTCGTAGCGGTGGCCGTCCAGGTCCCACAGCACGGCACCTTCGCCGCGCGCCATCGTGAGCGGGAAGGGCGCGTAGAACAGCACCGAACGGCTGTTGGCGCCGGGCAGGTAACGCGCATGGATGTCGAAGCACTCGCGGCTGGCGGGGTTGGACGCGGAGAACGCGTCCAGCATTTGCGCCAGCGCCTGGTCGAGCGCCTGGGAGGTGGGCGAGGAAGTCGTCATGGCTCTTTCTTGTGTCTCCGTGCATTCATCCTAGACCACCGACGTGGCGCTACCGCCGGCAAAGCCGGGCTCGCGCCAGTTCGCTGGTGGCGGCGCGGTGACGATCGAGTCCAGCGCCGGCTCCGGCATCCGCAGCGCGGAGAGGTTCGGGCGCGGTCGGCGCAGCACCGGGTCGGCGGCGAAGGCCTGCTCCAGCGCGAGCGCGGCCGAGAGCACCTGCAGGTCGCCGCGGAACGGCCCGACCACCTGCAGGCCGAACGGCATGCCCCTGGCATCGGTACCGCAGGGCAGCGTCAGCGCGGGGTGGGTGGTCAGCGTGGTGACGTAGGTGAGGGCCAGCCACCGGTAGTAGTTGGACTGCGCCTTGCCGTCGATCACCTGGGCATGGGATTGCGTCCATGGGAAGGGCGAGACCGGCGTGGTCGGCGCCAGCACCAGGTCGTAGTCGGCGAAGGTGGCCTGGAAGCGCTGCAGGATGCGGGTCTGCTCGGCCTGCGCCCAGGCGCTGTCGAGCAGGCTCATGCCGGCGCCCATCTCGTAGTTGGCGCGCGGGTTCTCGCCCAGGCTCGCAGGGTCCTTCTCGTAGGCCTCGCGCATGCCGGCGACGAAGGCTTCGGCGCGCAGCACGTCGAAGCAGCGGTGGACGTCGCCGAGCTCGAAGCGCACCTCGTCGCAGCGGGCGAACAGGTGCCGCATCGCCGCGATCCGGCCGGCGAAGGTGGCGCGGATCTCCGGGTCGACGTCGCAGCTGCCGAAGTCGGTGGTCCAGGCGACCCGCAGGCGGCCCAGCTCGGCGGCCCGCGGCTGCAGGAACGCGAGCGGGTCGAGCGGATAGCTGAGCGGGTCGCCGGCATGCATGCCGGCCGTCGCGGCCAGCTGCAGGCAGGCATCCCCGACGCTGCGCCCCATGGGGCCGACGACCGAGATCGGCGTCCAGCCCAGCAGCTTGCGCACGCTCGGCACCACGCCGGGGGAGGGGCGGAAGCCCACCACGCCGCACTTCGATGCCGGGATCCGCAGCGAGCCACCGGTGTCGGAGCCGGTGCACACGGGCAGCATGTCGCAGGCCAGCGCGGCGGCCGAGCCGCCCGAGGAGCCCCCGGCATTGAGGTGGGGGTCGAAGGGGTTGCCGGTGGCGCCCCACACGGGGTTGCGCGAATTGGCGCCGGCGCCCATCTCGGGCACGTTGGTCTTGCCGGCGACGATGGCACCGGCGCGGCGCAGGCGGGCCACCAGTTCGATGTCCTGGGTCGGCACGTGGCCGCGAAAGGCCGGCGAGCCGAAGGTGGTCAGCAGGCCGGCCGTGGGCTCCAGATCCTTGACGCCGAGCGGCAGTCCGTGCAGCAGGCCGAGAGCATCGCCTTTCAGCACCGCCCGCTCGGCGGCGCGAGCCTCGTCGCGGGCGCGGTCGAAGCAAGTCGCCGTGACGGCGTTGACGAAGGGGTTGACGGCTTCGATGCGTTCGATGCAGGCCGCCAGCAGTTCGACCGGCGAGATCTCGCGGGTGGCGATCATCTGCCGCAGCGCGACCGCCGAGTACTCGACCAGCGCGGCGGGACGGGTTCCTTCGCTCATCGGCTCACTCCGGCTGGATGTTGGCGCGCACGGCGACGGCGCGCATCAGCGGCAGCTCGGCCTCGAGCTGGGCGGCGGCCTGGGCCGAGCCGATGAAGCCGGGCTCGACACCCTGCTCGGCGAAGCCCTTGCGCACCGCCGGATCGGCCACCGTCTCGGCCAGCGCCTTCTCGAGCCGGGCATGCACCGCCGGAGGCAGTCCGCGCGGCGCGACCACCATGCCCCAGCTGTCGAGCACGGCCGATGGGAAGCCCGACTCGGCAAAGGTCGGCACGCCCGGCATCAGCGCCGAACGCCTGGCCGTCGTGACCGCGATTGCCTTGACCTTGCCGGCCTTGATCTGCGGCAGCGCGGCGGTCACGGTGTCGAAGGAGAAGGGCACCTGCCCGCCGATCAGGTCGGTCATGGCCGGGCCGCTGCCCTTGTAGGGCACGTGGACCAGGCGGATGCCCATCGCCTGCAACGCCATCTCGGCCGCGAAGTGCGAGCTGGTGCCGGCGCCGAAGGAGGCATAGGCGTACTTGTCGGGCGCAGTCTTGGCGGCCGCCACCAGCTCCTTCGGGTTGTTCACGGGCACGTTCGGGTTGGCCAGCATCACGAGCCCGACACGGCTCACGATGCCGATCGGCTCGAAGCTCTTGACCGGGTCGTAGGGCAGCGTCTTGCGGATCGCCGGGTTCAGCGTGAAGGTGGAGGCCGAGCTCATCAGCAGCGTGTAGCCGTCGGCCTTGGCGTTGGCGACGTAGGCGGCGCCGATGGCGGTGCCGGCCCCGGGCCGGTTGTCGACGATCACGTTCTGGCCCAGCTTTTCGGCCAGCTTCAGGGCCAGCAGGCGGCCCTGGGCGTCGCCGCCGCCACCCGGCGGGAACGGCACCACCATCGTGATCGGCCGCGACGGCCAGGCGTCCTCCGCCATCGCGTGGGGGGCGTGCAGACAGAGTGTGCAAAGGGCGGCGATGCCGAGGGCGCGCAGGGGTTGGATGTGCATGGCGGGGTGGGGGCGACGGGGCGGGAGGGGCAGCGAGACCTCATCGTAGAAAGGCGAATGCCCTGCAGCAATATCAATGTTAGAAACCTTTCATTGCGATAATGGCAATCTTCATCAGGGTCATCCCGTGTCCAGGAACATCAGTCAACGCGTGTTGCAGGAAAGCTCCTTGCGCCATTTCCTCGAGGTGGTGCGCACCGGCTCGGTCACGGCGGCGGCCGAGCGGCTGAACGTGGCGCCGTCGGCGGTCAGCCGGCATATCGCGCGGCTGGAGAGCGAACTCGACACCCTGCTGTTCGAACGCCGGGCGCGCGGCATGGTGCCCAATGCCGCAGGCGAACTGCTGGCCGCGCACGCCAAGCGCGCCTGGCAGGACATCGAGCGCGTCACCGACGACATCCTGGCGCTGCGCGGTCTGCAGACGGGGCAGGTGCGGGTGGCCAGCACCGAGGGCTTCGCGTCCGAGTTCCTGCCGAACCTGATCGCCGATTTCCAGCGCGACTATGCGGGCATCCGCTTCGCGCTCGATGTCCGCATGCAAGCCGAGATCCCGCAGCTGGTGCGCGACGGCGATGTCGACATCGGCGTCACGCTCAGCACCAGCTCCGAGCGCCACATCAACGTCGAGCTGCGCCACCCCTCGCCGATCCTGGCGATCATGGCGAAGGACCACCCGCTCGCATCGCGGCGCCAGCTGGCGCTGTCGCAGCTGGTCGGCTACCCGATGGCGCTGCCCGGCCCCTATTCCACCCTGCGCCAGCTGTTCGACATCAGCTGCAGCCGGCAGGGCCTGCAGTGCGAGCCGGTGTTCCTGAGCAACCGGCTCGACGCCATGATCGCCTTCGCCGCCGCCGGCGGCGGCATCGCGCTCAGCGGCGAAGCGGCGCTGCGCACCCGGCTGAAGGCCGGCCTGGTGATCGGCGTCCCGCTGCGCGACCGCGAGATGAACGAGCGCCACTTCGAGGTCCAGACGATGGCCGGGCGGACCTTGCCAGGGTCTTGCCGGGCCTTTCTCGATCACCTCAGAGAGGTGCTGCGCCGGGAGGGATGACCGCCTGGTGCGTTGTGATTCACGCAACGAATCGTTCAACAGATTGCCACGCCTGCATATCCTCGGCCACCCATAATCAACCGCATTTCAAAGCCGCCACATGACAGCACCCGCACTTCCGTTCTCCAAGCTTCGCCAGGCCAGGGGCCTGGTCTTCCTGTCGGGCGAGATGCCCTTTGCCGACGACGGCGGCATTCCCGAGGGGATCGCGGCTCAGACCGCGCTGGTGCTGCGGCGCATCGGCGCCACGCTCGCCACGGTGGGCCTGGGGCTGGACGACGTGGTGCAGGTGGCCGTGCACCTGGTCGACGGCGCTGACTTCGCCGCCTTCAACGCCGAGTACCGCCAGCACTTCCGCGACCCGCTGCCGGTGCGCACGACGGTGGTCGCGAGCCTTCTGGCGCCCGGCGCGCGGCTCGAAGTCACGGTCACCGCGGCCCGGCCCGACTGAAAGGCGAGGCGCAGATGGCGTGCGATGTCCTGGTCCTGGGTGCCGGCATGGTCGGCACCTGCACGGCGCTGCAGCTCGCGCGGCGCGGGCACGCGGTGGCCCTGGTCGACCGGCGCCCGCCCGGCCGCGAGACCTCCTACGGCAATGCCGGGATCATCCAGCGCGAGGCGGTCGAGCCCTATGCCTTTCCGCGCGAGTGGGCGACCGTGTTCGATGTCGCGTTCAAGCGCGGCATCGACGTCAACTACCACTTCAGCGCGCTGCCCGCGGTGCTGCCGCGCCTGGCCCGCTACTGGCACGCCTCGGCCCCGGCGCGCTATGCACCGATCGCCCAGGCGTACAGCCGGCTGATCGAACACTGCCTGACGGAGCACCAGGCCCTGATGGACGAATCGGGCGCCGGCGACCTGGTGCGCAAGGAGGGCTACCACTTCGCCTTTCGCACGCCGGCGGCGATGGACCAGGCCGTGGCGCGCGCCGCCGAGCTGGCGCGGCGCTACGGCGTGCGGCATGCGCTGCTCGACAGCGACGCGCTGGCGCGCGCCGAGCCGGGGCTGCGCCGGCCCATGGCGGGTGCGCTGCATTGGCTGGATCCATGGTCGGTCAACGATCCGGGCGCGCTGGTGGCGCGCTATGCCCGGCGCTTTGCCGAACTCGGCGGGGAGGTGGTCGAGGCCGACGCCAGCGGCTTGCGCCCGGTGGGCGGCGGCTGGCAGGTGCAGACGGCGGCCGGGCCGCTGGCCGCGCGCCACGCGGTGGTGGCGCTCGGGCCCTGGGCCGACCCGCTCATCGCGCCGCTCGGCTATCGGCTTCCGCTGTTCGTCAAGCGCGGCTATCACCGCCATTACCGCGGCGGCCCCGGGCTGCGGCTGCCGCTGCTGGATGCGGAGCGCGGCCTGGTGCTGGCGCCGATGGCGCAGGGCATGCGGATCACCACCGGCGCCGAGTTCGCGCGCATCGGCGCGCCGGCCACGCCGGTGCAACTCGACAAGGCGGAAGCCGCGGCCCGCGAACTGCTCGATCTGCCGCAGCCGGTCGAGCCCGAGCCCTGGATGGGCAATCGGCCCTGCACGGTCGACATGAAGCCGGTGATCGGGCCGGCGCCGAAGCATCCGGGCCTGTGGTTCAACTTCGGCCATGCGCACCAGGGCTTCACGCTGGGGCCGGTGAGCGGCCGGCTGCTGGCCGAGATGATCGAGGGCAGCCCGCCGGTGGTCGACCCCGCGCCCTATTCGGCGGCGCGGTTCTGACCGGCTGCTTGCAGCTGAAGCTGGCCGCGTCGTCCGGATTGCTGCCCTTGTAGGCGGCCACCTCAGGATTTCGCAGTTCCTGGTGCGCGGAGGCGGCGGTCGGCTATGCTGAACGCAACATGAACGCGATCACCTGCATCGAAGACCTGCGCCTGCTGGCGCAGAAGCGGGTGCCCCGGATGTTCTACGACTACGTCGACGGCGGGTCATGGACCGAGAGCACCTACCGCGCCAACGAGCGCGACTTCCAGCGGATCCTGTTGCGCCAGCGGGTGGCGGTGAATCTCGCGCATCGCAGCACCCGCACCACAATGCTGGGCCAGGAGGCCGCGATGCCGGTCGCCATCGCCCCGACCGGCCTGACCGGCATGCAGCGCGCGGACGGCGAAATTCTGGCGGCGCGTGCGGCGAAGGCCTTCGGCGTGCCGTTCACGCTGTCCACGGTGAGCATCTGCTCGATCGAAGACGTCGCCGAGGCCACCGGCGGCCACCCGTTCTGGTTCCAGCTCTATGTCATGCGCGATCGCAGGTTCGTCGAGCGCCTGATCCGCCGGGCGCACGACGCGAACTGCTCGGCCCTGGTGCTCACGCTCGACCTGCAGATCAGCGGACAGCGCCACAAGGATCTCAAGAACGGTCTCTCGGCACCTCCGCGGCTCACGCTGAGCAACCTGATCGACATGGCGAGCAAGCCGCGCTGGGCCCTGGGCATGCTCGGCACCCGGCGGCATGGCTTCGGCAACATCCTCGGCCATGTGAAGGGGGTCGAGGACATGGCGTCCGTGTCGGCCTGGACCTTCGGGCAATACGACCCGACCCTCGACTGGGACGATGTCGCCTGGATCCGCCGGCTGTGGAAGCGCAAGCTCGTGCTCAAGGGCATCCAGGATGTCGAAGACGCCCGGCATGCGGTGGCCGCCGGCGCCGACGCGCTCATCGTCTCCAACCATGGCGGCCGGCAGCTCGATGGCGCGCAGTCGTCCATCCGTGCGCTGCCTGCCATCGTGGAGGCCGTGGGCGACCGCATCGAGGTCCACATGGACGGCGGCATCCGCTCGGGCCAGGACGTGTTCAAGGCCGTGGCGCTGGGTGCCAAGGGCACCTACATCGGGCGCTCGATGCTCTATGGCCTGGGCGCGCTGGGCGAAGCGGGCGTCAGCCGCGCGCTCCAGATCATCCACAACGAACTCGACCTCACGATGGCTTTCTGCGGGCGCACCGACGTCCGCGATGTCGATAGCGGTGTGCTGCTGCCGGGCACCTGGTGACGGCGTCCGGCGGCTCGCTCAGGAAGGGTCCAGGGACCCGTCGTCGGCGCGGGTCTGCGCACCGCGCCGGGACCGTGCACGCTGCACCAGCAGCCCGATCAGCAGGGCCGCCGCCGCTGAACCCGCCAGTGCGCCCGAGGTGGTGAGCTGCTGCACCAGGCCGTCGACGGTCTCGACGCTGACCTGCTGCGCGTGGTGGACCAGCGCCACCATGTCGGCGGCGCCGACGTTCTGAAGATCGTCGATGCGCACCCCCGGATCCTGGCCCGCGTTGCGGAACCTGATCTTCGCGAAGATGCCATTCGCGATCGCCACCAGCGACAGCACGCCCAGGGGGCGCAGCAGCGTCTCGACCAGGCGGCAGCGCTCTTCCGCGGGCGCCGACTCGTAGACCTGCGCCACCAGCGCAGGGATCGCCGTCTCGGCGGTGGCTTCGGGGGATTCGGGTGTGGGGTCGTCAGGCCACGATGCGAGGGTTGCCATGTGTCTGCTTCCTTTCTCTGCATCCAGCATATTGGCGCGGCGATGCGGCAATTTGATGAAGGAACCGTAAAGCCGCGATGACTTTGCGCAACCGGGTGTGGCGGGTCAGCCCTTGGTCAGCAGCCGCGCCGTGGCGCGCGCGATCGGCTCGTCGTCCTCGGCGTCGTAGAAGGTGAATCCGGGCGAGGGATTGACTTCGAAGCAGACCCACTCGCCCTGCGCGCTGCGACGCAGGTCGATCCCGGCCATGACCAGCCCCAGCGATGCCGCCAGTTTGCGCACCCGGGGCCGGAGTTCGTCGGGCACCCGCCAGGGCTGCAGTCGAACGCCGGCGGACCCCGCATAGCGGTAGTCGTCGGCGTCCGAGTCGATCGCGTGGCCGTGGATCTCTTCGCCGATCACATGCACGCGGTAGTCGGTGCCCGGCACGTATTCCTGGAACTGGGTCGGGCAGGTGGCGAGCCGGGCCAGCCGGTCCGCATCGTCCGCCGCCAGGCGCGAGACGATGCTGCGAACGCCGCTGCAGGACTTGTAGACGATGCTGCCGTGGCGCCGCCAGAACCCGCGCAGCGCATCGGGGTCGTTGGTCACGAGCGTGTCGGGCACCGCGAACCCGGCCTTCGCGATCAATGCCGCCTGGTAGGGCTTGGAACTGTTCGATCCCATTGCGGACAGCCGATTGACGACCAGCGCCGGCGTGAGTTCGAGCCAGCAGGCCAGCGCTTCGTCGACCGCGCCGGCCGCGTCCTGCGGCCGCGCATAGGCCGAGCGGACGCGGTCCAGCGCGCAGCGCTGGTCGCCGACCTGGATCCAGCCGCCGAGGACGCCATCGATCTCGATGTCGATGGAAGTCTCGCCGGCGCGTGTCTGGTCGACCAGGAACATCGGCGTCCCGAGACGGCTCAGCGCGGTGCAGACGGCGGCGATGGGCAGGTCCAGCGGCGAGCCCCACAGCAGCACGGGCCCGGACGGGCGGAGGCTCATGACAGGCGCTCCATCACGGCATCGCCGATCGCCCGGTCGGACAGGTCGGGCCAGCGGTCGGCGCCGACGAAGCGTGCCTGGCCGTCGTCCGCATCGAAGAACACGCCGAGCAGCGCCATGCCGGCGCCATCGGCCAGCCGCCGGGCATGGTCGCGCAGCCGCGGATGCGCGTGGCCGATGACCGCCCCGCCGATGACGTCGAGGCGAACGCAGGGCTCGCCCGCGGGCGGCAGCGCCGGCATCGGCGAGCCGGGCCGCAGCGTGAGCCGGATCGGCACGACGGGAATGTCGAGGTCGAGCGCCAGCCGGGCCCACTGTTCCCGGCGCCACACCGGCCCCGAGAGCGAGGGAACGACGGGGCGGTTCATCACCGGGCATGCCAGCGCCGACAGCCAGGCACTGAGAAAAGCGCTCATCTCGCTGGCCACGTAGTCGCGATCGGCCTCGGCCACGTGCGGCAACTGCGCGGGCGCGATGGCGGCGAGCCGCGTGATCACGCCGCGCAGCGCCGACGCGGGGATGGCGCCGTCTTCCGCCACGGCGACGGAGGCGCCCGGATCGCCGACGCGAAGGCACCAGCCGGGGCGCGAGAGATCCGAAGGTATCAAGAGCCGCGCGCCCTCCGCGCGATGATGGGCGACGAAAGCATGCGCCACGCCATCCCGTTCGTCGGCGAGCACCAGCAGCGGCCGATCAGCCACCTTTTTTGCTCTTGCCCTTGGTCTTGCCGGGCGCCTTGGACGGCGCGGGGGGGGCGGGCGGTTCCGGCGTGGCCGGCGGCGGCGGCCCGACCTCCGGCCGCTGTGCGGGCGCGATGAAGGAGCGCTGCAGGATCACCGGCGAAGAGATCACCGCCGGGCTGGCGATGACCGGGCTGACCACCGCCGGGCGCACCACCACGTCGCTGACCTTCTCGGCCAGCACCGCCTTGTCGAGGCGCACGGTCTTGTCGGCGGCGGCCTCCTTGTCCTTGTCCTTGTCCTTGCCCTTGACGCGCACGGTCACCGTGGCCTGGGCGCTGCGCCGCGGGTCGGCGACGCTGGTCGCGACCACGGCGAACACGCCGGCCGCGCCCGGTGCGACGTAGTTCCCCGAGGCGCTGACCGAGCCGCCGCTGCAGCTCCAGCTCACGCCCGTGTCGACACCCCCCGGGATCGCGACCCCGCTGCTGCCGACGCTGGCCGTGAACTGCTGCGAGGTGCCGGCGAGCAGCAGCGCCGTCGGCGGCGACACGCCGACGGCCAGGACCACCACGGTGAAGTTGGTGGTCAGCGTGGTCGTCAGCTGCGAATTGGGAATTGCGGCCACGCTGGCCGTCACGTTGACCACGCTGCTCGAGGGCGGCGCCGCGACCGTGATCGGGAAGCTGGCGTTGGTCTGCCCGGCCGGGATCGTGAGCGGGTTGCCGCCGTTCAGCACGACCGGGATCGCCGGCGCGCTGCTGGCCGACAGCGTCACCGTGACCGCCGACTGGGCGACGCTGGCCAGCACCACCTGGCCGGTCAACGCGCCGTCGCCGAGCAGCACCGCCGCGTTCAGGCCGAAGCCGCGCAGCGAGACCGGCGTGGCCGCGAGCTGGAGGGTGAACCAGCTCTCGAAGTCGCTGTAGCGGCGCCCGCAGCCCGAGGGAAAGGCCAGGTCGGTGCGCAGGCTGTTGGTGCGCGATGCGCTCAGTCCGGGCTGGCCGCGGACTTCGCCGTCGAGGTAGAGCCGCTGCTGCCCGAGGTCGCCCCAGATGAAATTGCCCTTCATCCGCACGCGCACGCGCGCCTGCCCGCCGCTCAGTGCATTGACCACGCTCTGGGCCGTCGGGCTGGGCACCCACAGCAGCGTGTTCGATTTCGCCTGCCAGCTGATCGGGTTGCCGGGCAGCACCACCGGCACGGGCATCGTCAACGCCGGCTGGGCGTTGGCGGGCTGGTTCGGCACCGGTGTCGGAATTTCGACGGTGACAACCATCGAATTGTCGGAAACCGTCATCAGCGCCACGTTCGTCGGCACCGGCGTGCCCGTGCCCGGGTCGAGGTTGACCGTGTATTGCCCGATCGGCGCCCCGTCCATCGAGATCGACAGCCCGGCGACGAACTGCGACAGCTGCAGCACGTCGTCGTTCTGCCAGCTGATGCCGGTGACGTGGAGCGCCGGCGGGATGTCGGTCAGCGGCGCAAAGGTGCGCCGGCAGTCCGTGAGCAGGCTGCCGGCCGGGGCGCCGGCCCAGCGCAGCAGCCCGATGCGGGCGAAGTGGTGCACGATGCCGGCCGGCGGCTGGGGGGCCGCATGGTGCCATTCGACGCTGGCCGTGGCGCCCGAGCGGGCAGGAATGAGCCAGTGGTCGCCGGTCGCGTACTGGCCGGCGGTGAACTGCACCTGCACGCCGAGCTCCAGGTCCAGCCAGCCGCCGCCGCCCGCCGGCACCACGGTCGCGGCACCGTCCCAGCGGCGCATCTTCGGATTCAGCGAAGCGTCGATGGGCGTCGGCGACGCGGCGAAGCTCACGGTCGAGGTGGCCGGCTGCACGGTGGCGATCTGGATCAGCTGCCCGGGCCGGCCGTGCAGTTCGTCGGCGGCGCCGATGATCTCGACCCACTGGCCGTTTGCCAGTCCCAGCGCGTCGTCGGGTCCGGTGCTGTCGACCGTCAGCGTGCTGCCATTGAAGCCCCGGATGCGCGTGACCACGCTGCCGTTGTCGCGCGACCATTTGAAGGTCGCGCTGCCGTCGGCGCCGGCGTCGTGGATCTCGACCCGGTAGAGCTGGTTGTCGAGTCCGCGGTAGCCCCCGCCGGGCGGGATCAGGCAAGGGCCGCTCTGACCGAGCGACGGTGCCGCGCGGGCGGACAGCGCGCCGCTGGTGCCGCCGGTCAGCGCATCCCATTCGGGGAAGGCCGTGCCGCAGGCCGGCGCATCGGTGGCGGGCGGCGTGACCGCGAGCAGCTTCAGCTGGCGGATGGTCCTGGTGCGCACGGCCGTGTCGGGGCCGCCGAGCGCGCTCTCGCGGATGTCCGGATCGTCGAGCGCGGTGACCAGGCGCTGCCAGACGTCGAGGTAGGCCACGTACAGGCCCTTGGGCAGCGCCAGGGTGGCCGGATTGGCACCGGCTGCGGCGCTGGCGAAGTCGGGATTCGGAAAATCGGGCTGCGTCAGGTAGGTCGTGATCCGGCGCAGCACGCCGTTGAAGCTGCCGCTGGCCGGCGTCGGCGGCCGGGTGACGGCCCCCGCCAGGGTCAGCGTGAAGCCGCCGTCCGCGGGCGCCACGGCGGTGATGCGCAGCATCTGCGACGCGTCCGCCGTGACGTTCAGCAGCACCCACTGGCCGGCGCGGAAGTCGGCCAGATCGGCGCGCGGCAGGGCCACCAGCGCCTTGTTGTCGCCGCTGCTGCTGAAGGCCAGGCGCTGGCCCGGTTCGGCATCGCAGGCGATCCCGTCGACGTAGTAGCGGCCCGAGGCGATCGTCAGGTCGCTGCCGTCGGCGGTGAGGGCCAGGCCGAAGCCCGGGTCGTCCTGCGGCGCGCCGCTCGGGCCGACGACATCGATGCCGAGGCGCTCGCGCCGATGGGCGTTGATCGACTGCTGCTCGTTCCAGTCGGCGTCGAGTTGCACCCGTCCCTGCTGAAGCAGCACGTCGCTGTAGTGCTTGCGCGGATTGAAGGTGTTTCGGCTGAAGTCGGCGGTCATGTCGTTTCTCCCTCGGAGGCTCAGTCGGCGAAGAGCAGGCCGCCGTCGAGTCCGACGCGCAGGTACTCCGCCAGGCGCAGGCGCAGGTTGCTCTCGCGCTGCTGGGCCATCTGTTCGTGGTGGACGCCCATTTCGGCGCCGTCTTCGGCGCCGGTGCGGATCTCGATCGCCGAGCGCCGGGCCAGCTGACAGTAGGACGGGTCGCCGTAGCGCAGCGAATCGAAGAGCGGCACGACGCGGCTGGCGTCCGCTGCTGTCGCCGGCTGGCAGCGGTAGCGGCGCGGCACGATCGATTCGAGCGGCAGGCAGGAGAAGCGCAGGCAGCCCTCCTGCCGCCGCTCGGACCACACCGGCGCCGGCCAGGGCGGGGCAGCGCCGCCTGCAAGGCTGGCGCGTGCATGGAAGATGCAGTTCGAGGCCGCCTCGATCACTACGCTGTGGACGCGGCCGACCAGCGTGCAGTCGGTCGCCTGCAGTGCGCCGCCCGCCGCGTTGCCGTCGACCGCCGCGAAGGCCACCGAGGCCGGATCCCCGGCGTCGACGATGCAGTGGCTCAGGCTCACCTGGCACTCGGCGGCGATGCGCAGTGCGCCGACCACGCAATGGTCGAGCTCGACCCGCGTGCCCTTCGTCTCGACGATCAGGCTGGGCGCGCCGGGCTGGGCGGCGCTGCCGTCGCCCTTCAGCGTCGACCCTGGCACCAGCGTGCAATGCACCAGCCGCAGCGTGTTCGGGCCCTGTCCGTTGGCGGTGGCCGCCAGATGCAGCGCCCCGCCGCTGATGACCAGCCCGTTGAGCGTCAGCTCGGAACCGGCCGCGCCGCTGATCTTCAGTTCGCCGGCCAGCTGCAGGACCGGCCGCGTCTGGTCGGCGGCCCGCAGTTCGACGACCGCGTCGGCCGCCAGCGCGACCGACGGCGTCTCGGCCCAGGTCGCGCTGCTCGGGAACTGCACTGCGCCGCCGGCGCTGACGGCGGTGAACGCGGCCTGCACGCTGCCGTTCGCGGCCTGGACCTCGACCACCGGTTGAAGGCCGAGCGAGAGCGTCGACAAGCGCTCGTATTCGCCGCCGCCGAGGTCGGCCTCGCTGGCGCGATGGAACCATACCGCCAGCGGCCTGGCCGGCGCGGCGGCGAAGGCGATGCGGCCGCGCTGCGGATCGATCAGCACGCTGCCCGCGGCCGGCACGTGCGCCCACTGGGTGCCGGCGGCATCGAGGTCCGACAGATCGGCCGCCAGCAGCGTCGTGCCGGTGGGCAGGCCGCCGATGAAGAGCGACGCGTCCGGTCCGTGGAAGCGGTCCAGGCCGGCGGCCAGCGCGCGGCGGCTGATGGCCACCGGCAGGTTCGATTCGCGGGCCAGCGGCGCATCGGCCGGCAGCGGCTGCGGGCGGTTGAACAGCTGCGTGTCGGCGCCGAGCGGATCGAAGAAGAAGCGCAGGTTGTCGCGCGCGAAGGCCGTGGCCTGCGACAAGCCGGCGCTGCGCTGGGACCACAGGTGGATGCCGACGTTCGGCAGGTTCCAGCGGCCGCCGCATCCGGGCCCGCGCACCTCGACCCCGTGCGCCGCGCCGTCGAATGGCGAGCCGATGCGTTCGAGCAGCGGCTGGCTGCGCAGGTCGACCGTGCCGCCGGCGCCCGGCCGGACGTGCTTCACGCACTGCGTGGCCGCCAGCCCGAGGAAGTACTCGACGACATGCGCATCCCAGCCCGTGACGTCGCGGGCCAGCCGCTCGAGCACGGTGACCGTGCCCTTGCCGCGCCGCAGGTTGATGGTGTTGGCCACCTCGGCGCGCGGGCTGCTGACGGTGGCGGCCACGCCGTTGAGCTGGCGGTAGCCGATCAGGTCGCCGATGTAGGGCACGACCCAGTCGGCGCAGGTCTCGATGAACTGATCGTCGTAGAGCTGCGCCAGGTCTTCCTGCAGCACCTGCACCTGCTCCGCCAGCACGTCGAGCAGGCGCCCGAGCGCACCGCCCTGGTCGGCGTCGCGCAGCCGGTAGATCGCGGGCAGCAACTGGAGGAGGGCGGCGCCGTCGAGTGTCATGGAGGTGCCTCCGCCCAGGTTGCGACCAGGTCCAGCGGCCTCGGATCCAGCGTCAGCAATTCGGCTGCCAGGACGCTCGCGTCGGAGCCGACCTGGGGCAGCGCCGCATCGATCTGCGCGTTCTCGCGCAGCACGGCCAGGCGCGCCGCCGGCACGAAGAGGGCCGTGTCGGTGCGCCGCAGCGCGCTCACCTGCACCGCCACCACGCCCGGCACGCCCTGCAGCAGGGCGATGACCTCGCTGCGCGCCACCGCCTGGCCGAAGCCGCGGCGCGCGAAGGAGAACGCATCGCGCGCCGCCTGCTGCGCGGCGGCCAGCACGGCGTCCATGTCGCGGGCCGGATCGATCATCAGGTTGGCGCTGAAGGTGAAGGCGCCGCGCCTGTAGCTGCTGAGCCTGACCGGCACGTTCGGCTCGGCCGCATCGCCGATCGCCGAGAGCAGGTGACCGAAGACCGCGCCTCCCGATTCCACGTCGGCGCCGTCGATGCCGGCGACCGTGAGGAAGACGCCGCGGGTCTGGCCGAACCAGGTCCAGGTGGCGAGCGCCTTGGCGATGCCGCCGAAGGCGCGGGCGAAGTCCTCGTAGTCCTGCAGCGAGACGATGCGCCCGAGCGTGCTCAGGCCGAGCGCGGCGTTGGCGCGGATGTCGTCCGCGGTCTCGGCGTCGGTGCCGCCGGTGGCGGGCGTGGGATTGGTGACGCCCTGCACGCCGAGCGGGCGCGTCTGCAGCAGCGTAAGCTGGCCGGCGCCGACATTGCCGACCGCGCCGATGCCCTTGCGGTAGCTGGCCACGATGTTCTCGGTGCCGGTCGGAGGCCGCGCGCCGTGGCTGCCGTCGCCGAAGCCGACGACAGTGCTGCCGTCGTCGTCGAGGCGGGCGACATAGACGCGGTCGCGGGGCCCGCTGCCGAAGAAGTCGTGGACCTCGCGCCACTGCACGCCGTTCACGCGCAGTGCCAGCGTCGATGCCACACCGCTGGGCGTTGCCGCGCTGACATGGGTGAGCGGCGACTGCCGCAAGGTGAAGCGCTGCGACGGCACGGCGGCATTGCCGCTGCCGAGCACCTCGCTCACCGCGCTGCCGTGCGTGGCGGCCGCCACGTTGCCGTTGATCGTGACGGTCTTGCGCACATAGGCCTGGGTCAGCGCGCTGACCAGGGTCAGGCTGGTGCCGCCGTCGGCGCCGATGGCGTGCGCCACCGCCTGGATCTGCACCATCTCGCTCGCCAGGTTGCCGGGCGAATCGGCGAGCTCGCCGCTGACGATCAGCCGCTGGCCGGCATGGAGGCCGTCGACCCAGGTGTCGAGGTCGATCTGGCTGTCGGCGGGCAGCGGGTCCTCGTTCGGCAGGCGGGCCAGGGGCAGGGCCTCGCTCTCGGCCTGCAGGGTGGCGCCGCGGTAGCTGCTGAAGGTCGGGTAGGCGATCGACACCGGCCCGCTGTCGCTCTGGCCGACCACCGACAGCCGGAGTTGGGTCACCTTGCCGGTCATCGTGTATTTCGCGATGCCGTGCTCGGCCACGCCGTCGACGTTGGCGACCACCCAGTGGTCGCCCTGGGCGTCGCTCCATCTCAGCGCGGCGAAGCTGGGGGCCGCATCGCCGCCCGGCGCGATGCGCGGATAGCTGGCGTCGAGCAGCGGGTCGAGCACGTCGGCGGGCGGCACCCAGTCGCCGCCCGTCACGTACTCGTCCGAATACTGGCCCGAGATGGCGGCCGGCAGGCTGCGCGGGTCGGGTGCGTTGTAGCCGAAGAGCGAAGCTTTGGTGCGCAGCGCATAGATGCTCGGTGCGACCGGCGGCGACCAGGCCGCGAGGGTCCGGAACAAGTGCCTGAGCTTGAGCCCGAAGCGCCAGCCGAAGACCTTCAGGTCGTCGGCGCGCGCGACGAAGGGCACATGGGCCGACAGCGCCTGCTGCGTCACGAAGGACCAGTTGCGCGGCGCGGCGAAGGTGGCCGCGATGTGCAGCGGCACGGTGTCGGTCCGCAGCGATTCGAAGGCGATCCGCGGGCGCCGCGGGCGCGGCGGAGGTGGCGCCGGTGCCGGCACCTGGGCCCCGGAGATCGCCGGGCGCAGCGTCACGCGGGTCTGCTGCTCGGCCGCCATCGGCGTCACGCCGGCCACCGTGCGCAGCACCGGGCGGCTGCCCGCGTCGCTGGGCGCCACGACCACGCTGTCGCCGGGCTTGAGCCCCGTCGACACGCCGCCGAGCAGGACTTCCGTCGTGTCGGCGTCCACCGTCTGGGCCAGGCTGAGGCTGGGGCGGAACGCATTCCATTCGACCCTGGCCGGGACGGCCTCGAGGGTCTCGAAGGTCTGCGGCAGCCCGCCGGGCAGGGGAATGCTCTGCACCCGCGTGCCCGCCGGAATCTCGACTGCCGTCGGCGCCGCGGCGGGCGCCTGCATCAGCGTGAAGGCGAGCCAGGTGTTCGCAGCCACGCCGGGCTGCGGCACATAGCCGACCAGTTCCGCCAGGCCCGCGAGCGATCGCCGCTCGGTGGCGGTGCGCAGGAAGGACTCGTTGGCGATGCGCTCCTGGTAGAAGCTGAGCACGTCGGCGACGCTGGCCCAGGCGTCGATCAGGCCGAGCGTGAAATCGCCGGGGTCGCGCGTGCGCAGCTCGGGCAAGGTGCCCAGGCGCGCCTGCATGCTTTCCTTGAAGAGCGGCTGCGTTCCGACCCGGTAGCCGATCGCCGACAGGCCGGCGCGGTTGGCCACCGGCGCGGGCGTCTGCGGCGAGGTGCCGGCGCAGGCGCCGCAGGCGTCGAGCTCGGTGCTCATTTACCGCCCCTCACCGCGAAGCTGAACACGCCTCGCTCCGGAAAGTCCGGGTTGTTGTCCAGCCGGGCCACCTCGAGCCGCCCGATCGGCAGCACGCCGGCGTCCAGTGCCGCGCGGCCCGGCTCGCCGCGCCGCTGGAAGGTCGTGATCTGCACCGATTCGACGCCATCGATGGCCATCGCCGCCGCATAGAGCGGACTCGAATACACGTCCTGCCCGATGCGGAAGTTGTCGGGGTGGAAGAGCCCGAGCCGTCCGTCCGGCCGCACCCGGCTGTTGAAGACTTCCGACAGGGCCTGCGCGACCTCGGCGCGGAAGTAGTCCGCGCGCACGCGGACCTCCATCGCGATGTCGAGCGGCACGGCGATCGGGGCCTCGATCTCCAGGTCGTGGCCGGCCATGCGCAGGCTGTCGAGCGACTGCGCGAGCCGCGCCTGCGACGCCGCGTCCAGTGCGCCGCCGCCGAAGGGGTCGACGGTGACGAAGACGCTGCGCCAGCTGCCGGTCCAGCGCATCGTGGCGGCCGCGCTCTGCACGCCAGGCAGTTGCGCGGCCAGGCGGGCGTAGTCGTCGGTCGTGACCGCGCGCTGCTGCGTGCGCAGCGCATACGGCGCCTTGGCCCGCACGGAGGCGATGCTCTCCGGCTCGCTGCCGCCGCCCGCCGGCAGCGGCTGGCGAACGCCGACGATGGCCGGGTCGTCGGTCACGATGCGCACCAGCGTGCCGGCGCCGACATTGCCGGCGCTGCCGGTGCCGACGCGGTAGCTCGCGCTGAACGTCGTGCCGGACGCGGGACGGCGGCCGTGGGTGCCGTCGCCGAAGCGAAGCCACGCCACGCCCGCGTCGTCGGGCTCGACGACGAAGTGCGGATCGTCCGCATGGCTGCCGAGCAGGTCCTGCTGCGCGAACCAGTCGACCGACAGTCCTTCGAGCTGGCCGGCGAGCTGGATCGCGGGCGCGGCGCCCGCGGCATCGGGCTGCTGAAGCGCCGTGGCCGAGGCGGCGAGATCGGTGGGATCGAAGGGCACGGCCCAGGTGAGCGGCGACCGCGCCAGCCGCGGCCTGAAGCGCGGCGGTACCGGCTCGCGACGGGCGGCGCTGCACATCGCGCCGAGCGCCGCCGGCGCGCGGAACAAGGTCGGCGCGGGCACCTCGCCGATGGCCTCGGCCGCCGCGAGGCGCTGCCCGTGGTCGGCCATCACGATGTTGCCGCGGGCGACGCTGATGTCGCTCACGTCGCTCTCCGTATTGTTCTTCGCGATGCGGGCCGAGAGGCACAGCGGAAAAGTCAGCGCGTCGTCGGCGGCCCATGCGATCTGCGTGACCGGCTGCTTGTACAGCGGGTCCTGCAGCGGCTGGCCCTTGGCATCGTCGACCGAGACGCTGACGAGCCGCACCGCCTGGCGGTGGGTCGGATCCGCGTCCGCAGCCAGGCCGGTCTCGGGCCCGAGCACTTCCTCGACCACCAGCACGTTGCCCGGCTTCAGGTTCGGGAAGCGGCCGCGCAGGGTCGCCTGCGTCGCGCCCCGGGGCAGCGCGCAGCGCCGGTCGCCCCAGGTGTGGAAGCCGATCTGCTGATGGGCCTGGAACAGCGTCGCCGCATGGGTCGTCTCGAACACGACCGGAAGACCCGCCAGCGCGGCGGCGTAGCCGGCCCTGGCGACCACCGGCGCAGCGCCGGCCTTGCCGCCGAGGACCGGCGTGTGCGCCGGCAGCGCCACGTTGTCGGCCTGCACCTGCACCTGCACCCAGGTGCGGGCGCTGCAGCCTTCCTGCATGAAGTAGTCGACCAGCCGGGCATGGCGGCGCACCGAGGTCCGCAGCCGCGCCGTGCCCAGGTAGGCCTCGGTCGCCACGGCGTCCTGCTGGTAGCTCAGGTAGTCGCCGACGTAGGCGAGCATCTCGACCAGCGCGACGCCGAGGTCCGCCACGTGGCTTTCCTGCCAGCCGGGCACTTGTGTGGCGAGGCGGTCGAGCATGAGCTGGCGGAAGCCCGCGTAGTCCTTCGCCAGGTAGTTGAGCTCCGGCACCGCGGCCTCGGCGGGCGCGCAGGCAGTCGACGACTGGCAATCGAAGGGCGATGGGCAATCCACCTTGAACGAGAACTGCGCCGACGCCAGCACCGGGTCCATGCCCGTCATCGGCAGGCCGCTGCCGTCCGGTTGCACGAGCTGCAGCGTGTAGGTCGAGAAGTCGCCGGGCTGGTCGACGTGCAGCACCAGCACGTTGTTGTCGTAGCTGGGCGGCTGGTCGACCACGATGCCGGTGAAGCGCTCGCCGCCGCTGATGCGCACGTTGGCCGCCGTGATGCCCGCGGGCGCGGGAGCTCGCAGGAAGTGCACGCGCAGGCCCTGCTGGAACTGCGCGCCCACGTCCACGACCTCGACGAAGTCGATGCCGTTGAGCGTGGTCGAGTTCGCGACGTCGATGCGTCGTTGGGCGTCGCAGCAGAGAGTCTGGTCCATGTCAGCGGTCCACTGCTTTCGGGGCGCGTGCCGAGGGCGTCGGGTAGCCCCCTCCGCTCATGTCCTCCGCCTTCGGCTCCTCCTTTATTTCGCTGCGGGGGCTGCCCGACGCCCTCGGCACGGGTAGCAGGAGGTGGTTCCAGCCAATGAACGACTGCCGTGAAAGCTCACGCCGATGGTGTGCTCTGCGCAGCGAAATAAAGGAGGAGCCCGAAGGGCGGGGGACATTCGCGGAGCAGAGCACACCGTCGGCGTGAGCTCGCCCCCTCGTTCCCGGAATTAAAAAACCAAGACGCATGCTATCCACCCCCCCGAGTGAACTCGGCAGACATGCGCTGCTGCGTCGCAAGCACCACATACTGCACCGTCACTGTCACCGTGCTCTCCACGCTCTCCACCTGCACGCCGGTGAACTTGATCAGGTCCCCGAGCCACTGCTGCAGCGCACCCTGCACCAGGAACTGCGTGGCGGTCGCCAGTTCGGGGCTGGTTGGCGAGAAGAGAAGCTGCGCCAGCCCGCAACCGAAGGTCGGCCGGTTCACGCGCTCGCCCGGCGCCGTGAACAGCACCTGCTCGATCAGGTCACGGATATGGTCGTCGCCGGCGGCTTGTGCCGTGCGGCCCTGGGCGTCGAATCCGTAGGGATAGTCGAGCTGCATCACATTCCCTTCGCGCGGACTTGCGAAGGCGCGACCAGCACGCCGGTGCCGTTGGGCACGCACTGGGCCCGGCTGTCGACCAGCAGAACCGGTGCGCCGCCGGCCTTGACGCGGGTCGCGACCGTCGTCCAGGCCGCGCTCACGCACGGGGTCGGCGAACCCGAGATATTGAAGGGGCAGGCCGAGACCATGTAGCCCGCGGCTTGGGTCACCACCGCCTGCTTGTTCAGAGTGACGCGCGGGAAGGGCGCGGTCGCCTTCGCCTGCCCCGCGTGCATGCAGGTCACCACCGAGGTCTGGTCGAGCAGGAAGCCGGGCATCAGATCACCTCCAGCGCACCGTCGTTGATCGACACGCCGGTGGCACCGATCGCGATGCTGAACGCGGCCATGGCGAGCTTGATGCCGTCCGAATCGAGCGTGAGCTTGAGCGGCACCGCGACCGCCGGCGGACTGACCTCCAGGATGAAGCCGCCCACGCCGGGCAGGTCGCTCATCTGGAGACTGATGCAATCGGTCTTGAATACCTTCATCTCGGCCACGGCCGGCATTGCCGGCACCTCGCCCGCGCCCCAGAAGCAGCCGCTCCAGATCGGCTGCTCGGGATTGCCGCCCTCGAACTCGACCCAGATGTTGGCGCCGACCGGCGGCACGGCGAAGAAGCCCACGCCCGAGCCGCCGTAGGGTGCGCAGGGCAGGGCCCACGACAGCGTGCCGTCACCGAGGACCGCGGCGACGCTGACCTGCACCCGCCCGAGCATCATCGGATCGACGTTGTTCTCGACCTTGCCGCGGTACTTGCCGTAGAACGGAGTCATGTTCGCACCACCGGGACAGTCGATCCCCAGCCCTCGCGCGCCAGCGTGAACGACTGCGAATAGTTTTCCTTGCGGATGCGGTGCCTGACATTCTTCACGTACCAGAGCCCGTCGTGCAGGTAGCCCGCCCCGCGCACGCCCACCACGCCGCGCGGCTGCAGGATGTCGCCGTAGCGCAGGGCATCGAGCTCGCCGTTGGCGACCACCAGGTCCATCGAGTCTTCGACGAGCGCCTGCGCGCGTCCATAGGCCTGCATCGCATCGACGCCCGATTCGCGGAACCGGGTCGTGCGCACGTTCGGCTGGTTCACCAGCCAGGCGGGCAGGGCGGCCAGCGGCGGCCGCAAGCTCGCGAACAGCCGCACCGGCAGCGCCTGGTTGGTCAGGCGGTCCTGCACCTTGCCGCTCACCTGGGTCGGCCCGAGGCCGTTGCTGTGGACGCTGAAATCGCGGACGTTGGTGTTCGGCCCCATGTTCACCGTGATCGCGCTCTGTGGCAGGCCGGCGCGAACCGGCGGCCCCCAGTAGGCGGTGTTGGCCATCGGCACCGGGCCGGGCACGATGTAGAACACATAGCCGTGACGCAGCGCCAGGAAGCGCAAGTGTTCGAGGTCGGTGCGCAGCTGCACCGGCACCCGGTCGATCGGCAGCGGCGGATCGATCACCGGCGGCGGGATCAGGTTCGGAATGAGGCCGTACTCGGCATAGCTGCCGATGAGCTTCAGCGCGACCAGCCCGTCGTCGAGGCCGACATGCTCGGCGCTCTTCTCCTCGAGGTCGAGCTTGACGCTCACGTCGTCGCCGGTCAGCGTGACGAACGAGCGCCCGGGCTCGTTGCTGGCGGAGAACTCGCGCTGCGTCACGAAGCCGTCCATCAACACCCGCGGCGTCGCGTTGAAGGTCACGATCACGATGACCCGGTTCCAGGTCTGCAGCAGGGGACTGGCGAGCAGGGCGTAGTCGAGCAGGTCGGCGGGCCCGGACCGCCCAACCTGGAAGCGGATCTGGAAGCCCGATCGATCGTCGCCGGTATGGACCTCCACCTCCTCGAGCGCCTCCATCAGGTCCACGGGCGCCGGCAGCGGCACCGAAGGGCCGATCAGCAGGGTCAGGTGGATGCCGAGGAAGTCCATGGCTCAGAACTGGGGCGATGCGATGCGCAGCACGCGGCCGATCGTCGCGGTGAGTTCGAAGGGATCGAGCGCATCGTTGGCATCGCAGATGCGCCAGTACTGCTCCGGATCGCCGAAGGTGCGCGCCGCGATCAGGTCGAGCCGGTCGCCCTGCGTGACCGTGACACCCATCACCAGCGGCATCGCGCTGCCCGCCGGCAGGAAGCGGCGCCCGAAATAGCTCACGGCGCGCCCGCCGGGGTCCGTGTGGGTCAATACCGGAAGGTTGGCATAGCGGCTGGTCGTGGCCATGGTCTACATCCCCGTGCTGACGCCGCCGCTGAACGACAGCGAACCCGACGCCGACGCATTGCCGACCGTGTTGAGCGTGGCCATCGTCTCCTTGGCCACCTGGTGCGCAAGGAACAGCGCATAGCCTGGATGCGTGATGGGCAGGTCGTTGTAGCTCAGCACCCGAAGGCCCAGCTGCACCCTGGCGCGGGTCGGATTGAGGTTGACGTCGAACGCCTCTTCGGTGATCGAGAAGGTGCTGATGCGAACCGGCAGCACCCGCTGCGGCCCCCAGATGAACAGGGTGAAGGGGGCGGCCGGCGGAATGATCTCGATCGTCCCGACCGCCAGCAGGATCGTGTTGGCGATGACCAGGCTGCTCTTCGGATAGACCAGCATCTCGAGCGCCGAGAGCTGCGGATAGATGCCCGAGCTCACCGCCAGCGGGTTGGCCTGCTCGAGCTGGTCGGTGGCGTCGATCTCGACGTCGAGCGAGATGGTCTCGACCGGTGCGCCCTTCAGGCGCAGCGCCTCGCCACGATCGCCATCGTCCGAGCGCGTGGTCTGCGCCTCGATCTGGCGCGTCATGGTGTCGGGGTTGTACTGGAAGCTGATGATGCTCGCGAGCGGGTTGAACGGATCGATGCCGACGATCGCGCCCTTCACGAGCCGAGGCGAGCCTGGGAAGCCGCTCATGGCCGGCCTCCGCGCGCCGCGGGCGGCAGCGCCTGGTGCACCGCTGCGGCGATGCGCTGTTCGATGCGCTGCCCCACGGCAGGTCCTTGCTGGACGGCCGGCTGGCGTGAAGCCCCGGCTTCGATGCGCTGCGCCAGCGCTTGCGACACCGCCTGCGCCAGCCGCTCGCGATCGACCGCGGCACCGCTGCCCGCGTCGACGACCAGCCGGTCGATGTGCAGCTCGATCTTCATGCGTGTGCTCCCTGTACGGCCGCGGGCCGGAAATCCGCTTCGTGGATCGGCCGCCCGAGCTTGAGGAGCTCGCTGCGCGCGGCCTCGTGGACCAGCGCCATGGTCACGCTGCCGCCGCGGTGGGCGGCGAGGAAGGCGGCGTTCAACGCGATGCTGTGGATGCTCCCGCCGGTGCAGTCGAGCCTTGCGAGCTGCGCCGGGTCGAGCCCTTCGACCGGCGTGTCCGCGGGAAAGGCGCGCTGCCACATCAGCGCGCGCTCGTGCGGCCCGGGGTAGGTGAAGGGAACGACGAAGCGCAGCCGCCGCATGAAGGCCGCGTCGAGCGAGCCCTTCAGGTTGGTCGCCAGGATCGCCAGGCCGCGGAAGGCCTCGATGCGCTGGAGCAGGTAGTTGGTCTCGATGTTCGCGTAGCGGTCGTGGCTGTCGCGCACCTCGCTGCGCTTGCCGAACAACGCGTCGGCCTCGTCGAAGAACAGGATGCCGCCGCCGTCTTCCGCCGCATCGAAGATGCGCTGCAGGTTCTTCTCGGTCTCGCCGATGTACTTGCTGATCACCGCCGAGAGGTCGATGCGGTAGAGGTCGAGCGCGAGCGCGTTGGCGATGACTTCGGCCGCCATCGTCTTGCCGGTCCCGCTCTCGCCGTGGAACAGCGCGCTGAGCCCCAGGCCGCGGCTCATCTTGCGCTCGAAGCCCCAGTCGCCGTAGACCCGGCGGCGCAGGGCGACCTGGGCCACGATCTGGTGCAGCAGCGACAGCGCCTCCGCGGGGAGCACGATGTCGCCCCATTCGGCCTTGGGCCGGATACGCTGCGAGAGCAGGTCCATCTTCGAATGCGCGCATTGGCGGCAGGCGGTCCAGAGCGCCGAGGCGAGGCTGTCATCCCCGCTGTCGCCGTCGTCGCCGGCCGCGCGCCCGGCGCTGCGCGCCATCGACGCGATCTGCGGCAGATTGAAGTTGAACTGGCTCGCCAGCCGCGACGCGAGCGCCTCGCGCGATTCGCCCAGCAGGTCGAGCCAGGCCTGGGTCTGTTCGGTGGCGCTGGGCCTCTCGATCGCCGTCACGAGAAGCCCGTCGCGGCCGCCGGCGCCGAGCGCATGGGCGTCCCGCGTGGCGACGAAGGCCAGCGCGTGCAGCCGGTCGAGCAGCCGCCCCAGCACGGCCGCGCTCGCGTCGGACGACTCGCCGGCGGGCACGTCGTGCGCATCGATGTAGAGCGCCAGCGGCATCAGCAGGCATTCGCGCCGCCAGAGCCGGCACCAGGCCTCGAGATCGGCGCCCTGCGCCGGCAGCGCGGACAGCCCGACGCGTTCGAGGCGCAGCCCCAGCCCGGCCGCGACATGGGCCGCCACCAGCTGTTTGCTGGCGACGTCGATCCCGGTCAGCTGCAGCGCCGGGGCGCTGCCTTCGTCGGCCGACCTGCGCACGAAGGCCAGCAGCGCATCCACCGCCGACTGCTGCGAGGGCGGCAGCGCCTGCAGGTCGTCGGTGTCGATCGGCAGCAGCGAAGGCGCGATGCGCTCGTCGGCGCGATTGAGGCCCTTGATGTAGTCGACGATCCGGTCGTCGGCTCGCAGCGCGCTCATCGTCAGCGGCGTCGCGCCGCTGGCATGTACTTCGACCAGGCGCCAGTAGCGCAGCGGCCGGTCGGGCGAAAGGGCCTCCCATGCGGGGTCGTCGAACAGCACCATCGCGAGCGCGAAGCTCGGCCAGGGCCGGGAGGGTTCGTCGAGCGCCTGCGCGCAGAGCCCGCCGATGCGGGTGTCGAGCGCCGCCGCGACGCACAGCAGCAGCACCTTGCGCTCGAACGCCGACAGGCCCAGCCGCTGCGAGAGCACGGCCAGGGTCGGCACCGCGACGAGCTCGTCCGCGTCGACCGCTGCCGCGGGCCCGCTGCGATCGGCCAACCGCTGCAGCCGATCACGCAGCCATGCGAGCGCCGCGCCGAGCGCCAGCTCGTTGCTCTGCAGGGGTGTGGCGCCGGCGTTCATGTGAGTGTCACCGTCGGGCCCACGTACTGGTGGAGGGTCGGACTGCCGGGCGCTTCATCCGTCACCAGGGCACTGCAGGCACCGTCGACCATGACCCGCGCCAGGTAGCTGCGGGCGACGAAGTTGGCGGGAATCGGAAACGAGAGCGTGCTGCTGGTGTCGGGGTCGCCCGGCGCATGCGGCGCCGACGCGACCTGCTCGTCGTCGAGCAGCAGCACGGCGCGCTGCGTGCGGCCGACCGGCGGCGCCACCGGCAGCTGCAGCACCGCGCCGCGTGCGACGCTGATCGGCGAGGCCGCGGCGATGCTCGGGCTGAGCATGAAGGCGGCGGCGTTGGACTCGAAACCGACGCCCGGATGCACCACCGGCGGCGCGCCCAGCGGCACTTCCTGCACCACCCGCACGGTGTTGACGCCCGCCGGGACACCGGCAGGAAGGGTGAAGGACAGCATGCGATCGGCGATCGTCGACGGCGCCACCCGGAGGCCGGCCACCACGACCTGCGTCGCCGGGGCACCCAGGTTCGCGCCCGCGAGCGTCATGGTCGCACCCGGCACGGCGACCTGCGGCGTGACCTGGTCGATCGACGGCGTGCGCAGCGGCGCGACGACGATGCTCGCGCTGCGCACCGGGGGCGCGATCTTCGCGGGCCGGGCGCTGTCGATCAGTACCACGGAGGCCTCGTAGGCGGCCGACAGGCGGTACTGCGTCTGGTAGGCCATCCAGAGCTTCGACATCTCCTCGAAGCCGAGCGAATGCGGCGTGATGCGCACCCGCTCGACCTGGCCCTGCACGTCGGCCGCGCCCAGGGCGTCGGCGAGGTCGGCCGGCATCAGCAGCGGGTTGTCATGCAGTGCCAGCATCGCGCGGCCGAGGAGCAGCTGCGCGATCAGCTCGTTGTCGTCCTGCCCGAAGGCCGTGAGCATGTAGTGCAGGTTGAGCGCGAGCGGCGGCTCGCCGCCGGCGGGGCCGCCGCGCGGCGGCAGGCCGTTGCTCAGCGCCGGATTGGGCACCGTGCTGTAGAGGTACAGGTTGAGCAGGTTGCCGTTGGCCGAGAAGCTGCGCACCTTGTCGAGCGGCAGCGTCGTCACCTGGACCTGGGTGGTGGGCACGGTGTCGGCCGGCAGGTTGGCGGGCAGGGGAGCCTGCAGGGCCTGGTTGACCAATGCGCGCAGGCCGCGGGTCACGCTGGCGATGGCAAGTGCACTGCTCATCGCCCGGGTCCTCCGGCACGGCGCTGCAGGTAGTCCTGCAGGCTCATGCGCGGCGCGGCGCGCGCCGGCTTCGCCGACGGCCGGCGCGGCGACGCTTCGGACGATCGAACCTCCAGTCGTCCGATCGTCACCTGCACCACCGCGGACGGGTCGGCGGCCGCGGCCGCCGCCTCGCGGCGTTTCGGTGCGGCAGCGGCGGTCGAGGCCGGGGCAGGTGTGCGTGCGTCGATCGAAGGCCGTGCGGCGGCGTCGACCGGCGCTCGCCACGGCGCGATGCGGCTCGCCATGTCGGCGACCGGCGTGCGGGACGGCTCGGCTGCGGCGGGCAGCGCAGGCGAGGGCATGGGCGCTGCGTCCGGCCGCGGCGATGCCGTGCTGGTGGCGGGCACTGCGGTGGCGACCGCACGGACCGACGCCGGCCGTTCGGCCGACGCCGAAGCAGGTCCTTCGCTTGGCGTCGTTCGAACGCCCTGCGATGCAGGCGTCGGAACTTCCTGCGAAGCATGCTGGACCGATGGCGGGTCGGAGATCTCGTGGATGACAGAAGCGCGGCGCCGTTCCTGCGGGCTTGCAGCGACACCTGCACGCGGCGTCCGCATGGACGACGCAAGCGGCTGGCTCTCGTCGCCCTGGTCTTGTGCGACAGGCGCCGGTCGCGTGCGCGCCGGGGGCGCAGGCAAGGCCTCGTCCTCGCTGGCCATGCCAGGCTCCGCCATGGACGCGTTCAGCGGATCCACAGCCTCGAAGCGCGACAAGGGACGCGGCCTGATGAGGGGCCGGGGCGCGACGAGTCGCGCGGCGAGACGGTCGAGGTAGCCCATCACGACAGCACCAGTGCGAGATAGGCGTCGCGCCGGACGCGGCTCATCGACAGGATCTCCGCCTCGCTCCAGCCATAGCGCGAGGCCAGCGCGTCCACTTCGGCGAGCAGGCGCGGCGCGCGGGCCTCGACCTCGGCCCAGCAGAAGGCGGCGAGATCGAGCGGCTCGCCGAAAACCGCATCGCACGCCGGGCAGGCCATCGAGATCATCAGCTCCGCGGCCGGATCGGCGGCTTCCATCCAGGCGGCGGCTTCGTCCAGCAGCGCCGGCGGCAGCGCCTGCGGTGCCATGGCCTCGCCCGTTCGCGTCGTGCAGGCCAGGCAGCGATCCAGCAAGCGGCTGTAGGCATGCCGGACGTCGTGTTCGTCGGCGAGTGCGATGCTGTCCGCCACGGTCGGCAATCTCATCTCGACGCGCAAGTCCCCGGCCTCGACCGTTCGCGTCGGCGCGGCCTCGGCCGGCACGGGCAATCCTGCCGCGAGCGCACGCGCGTCGAGTTCGAACTCGAAGGCCTCGCCGCACTGCGGGCAGTCCGCGACGCAGGCGAGGCGGGCGCCGAAGCAATGCGCGTGCAGGTCCAGCAGCCGGCGTTCCCGCTCGCCGAGGCTCAGCCCGGCCAACCGACCGCTCGCCAGGTCCGGCGCCGCCACTGCGAGCAGCGCGGCCGCGCGGCGCGGCAGCGTCTGGCGCCGCATGGTTTCCCACAGGTGGAGCAGGTCGGAGTCGGCCAGGGTGTCCATGGCAAACGCGCGGTGGAGGGCCAGGGTCAGGCGTTGACGGTCGGCTCGGTCGGTTCGGTGACGGAAGTGTCGCGCGCCCAGCCCTCGTTCTCGAGCTTCAGGTGCTGGATGGCGATCGCATTCGCGTTGGCATCGAGGTCGGGCAGGGCCTGGAACTCGGACACCCAGCAGCGGTACACGTTGTAGGCAATCACCTTCTGGCCTGCTTCGTTGTAGACCTCGATGATGATGTCCTTGCGGAAATCCTTGAGCGAGACTTCCGCGCCGAGGCCGCCGCCGAAGTTCCAGACCTTGCCGGCCCACTTCTCGAACTCGGGGTCGTGCGTCACGCCGCGCTCCAGCGTGATGGCGTCGAACTCGGTGCGCCCCGGCGACTTGTGCGAGGTGCTGGGATCGCCGCCGTCGCGGTGCTTGACCACTTCGGTCGTCTTCTTGAGCATGCCGACCTTGCTCACGCCCGCGACATACCGGCCATCCCACTTGACCCTGAACTTGAAGTTCTTGTAGGGGTCGACGCGAAAGGTGTTGACGGTGAACTGGGCCATGGTCTTCTCCTCAGGCGGCGATCTGGCCGGCCAGTTGCTGCAGGCGGATGACGACGAACTCGGCGGGCTTGAGCGGTGCGAAGCCGACCAGGATGTTGACGATGCCGAGGTTGATGTCGTTCTGCGTCGTCGTCTCGCTGTCGCACTTGACGAAGTACGCGGCCGATGGCGTGTGGCCCTGGAAGGCGCCCTGGCGGAACAGGTTCTGCATGAACGCCCCGACATTGAGCCGGATCTGCGACCACAGCGGTTCGTCGTTGGGCTCGAACACCACCCACTGCGTGCCGCGGTAGAGGCTTTCCTCGATGTAGAGCGCGAGCCGGCGCACCGGCAAGTACTTGTAGTCGTCGGCCAGCAGGTCGGCGCCGCGCATCGTGCGCGAACCCCAGATCACGCGGCCGGAGACCGGGAACGAACGCAGGCAGTTGATGCCGAGCGGATTCAGCACGCCGTTGTCGCCGTCGCTCAGGTTGGCTTGCAGGCCCTGCACGCCGTTGAGCGCTGCGTCCAGTCCGGCGGGCGCCTTCCAGACCCCCCGCGTGCCATCGGTGCGCGCGATGATGCCGGCCACCACGCCGCAGGGCGCGAAGACGTCGGACTGCCCGTTGAGCTGCGGATCGGACTTGATCACGCGCGGGAAGAAGATCGCCGCGTTGCGTGCCGCGTCGCCGGTCAGTCCCAGGCTGGCCACGCCGGTCGACGGATCGGAGGCCTTCGCCGCCGCGGTTTCCTTGACCTGCCCCCAGGCGGCCAGCGGATCGACCAGCAGCACCGCGCGTCGCGTCGCGCAATAGGCCATCGCCGCCTGGTAGACCGCGGCGGCCGTATCGCCGCCACGGGTGTCCGGCGGGATGCACATCAGGTTGAAAAGGTCGGCCTTGTCGAGCGCGAAGATGCCGGTCTTCAGGCTTGCGGAGCCAAGGTAGTCGGCGTTCGCGAGATGGGCGCTGTCGACGCCGCCGGCCAGTGCGACGGTGCCCGGCTGGGGTCGCGTGGCAGGCGCGATCGGATGGCCGGTGTTGTCCAGCGCCACCTTCGCGAGCAGCGAGCTGCTGTCGAGCACGCGGGCCACGAAGCGCGGGCTGGCCGCGCTGGAGGAGACGTTCAGGAACTTCTCCGTGGCACCGCCGGCCTGGGTGATCGTGAGGTTGTAGAGCGTGGTGTCGGTCGGGTCGCGCGTGGCGTCGTCGACGATCGCCTTGAGTGCATTGCCCCAGGTGCCCGGACTCGACGCGACGAGGTCCAGCGCCTCGCCGTTGGCGCCGCCCGTGACCAGCGCCGCCGAGGCGGCGACCGCGCCCGACTGCAACCGCACGATGATGGCCTGGCTGCCGCCGTTCAGGTAGAAGTCCTGGACCGCGTAGCTCAGTGGATAGTCCATCTGCACGCCGCCGAACAGCCGCTCGAAGTCGCCGAAGCTGGTGATCAGCGCGGGCTCGCTCACGGGTCCCTGCGATGTCCTGCCGATGAAAGCGGCGACCGAAGTCGCCACGCCGGTGATGGTGCGCACCCCGCTCGGCACCTCCTCGATATAGACGCCGGGGGACAGCAGTGCGGAAGGCATGGTCGACACTCCTTGTTGCAAATCGACACGACGCGCGGTCCTGGAGGCAGCGCCTCGCGCCAGGCCGACGGATCGATGCCCGAAGGGGAGCCGACATTACCCGCGCGAAACATGAACCGCAATAGACTGTGGGCCATAGGCATAGCGCCATGCCGTCAGAGGCCTGCGCCTCAGGGCGGCACGTTGGCCGGGTCGAGGCTCTTGCGTGCTTCGATGCACTTGTTGCGATCGGCACCGGCCGGGAAAGCCACGGCACAGACGTCTTCGGCCAGCAGCGGATTGTTGTTGTAGGCCATCTTGCTGAAGGCATCGCGCGGACCGGCGGTCTTCTTCATCTGCTGGACGAACAGGCTCAGCCGCATCTCGAGCCGCATGCTCGACCGGCTCGAATGGGTCTCGATGTAGTCGTAGCGGTCGTCGAGTCCCAGCGCATGATGGACCTCGTGCGAGAGCGTCACCGGGCTCGATGCCCAGTTGCCCGAGTTGGGCCATTCGCAGAACTTGACGGTGAACTCGAACACGTCCGGCCCCGACTTGTCGACGAACACGATGTCGACGTAGTAGCCCTTGGTCGTCATCGAGATCGAGCGCTCGATCGCATCCTCGAGGCCCTTGATCTTGGACACCTCGTCCGGGGCGCCGTTGAGCTTGACCTTGATCTTCACGCGGATGTTCTTGGGATCGCTGCGGTCCACCTTGTACTTCTTGCCCTGCTCGCCGGTCCTCTCGACCATGTTGGTGGCCGAGGCGACCGAGAGCTCGTCGACGTCGCTGTAGGCGCCGCCCCAGATCGCCTCGGTCTTGAGGGCCTTGTCGACGACCTCGCGGTTCTGCTTGGCGACGTCCGGCGAGCAGCCGTAGCCCGATCCCGTCGAGGTGCCGACGAAGGGCGTCGCGATCGCCTTCAACAGCTTGAAGAGGTAGTAGAGACGCTGGCCCTTGGCATCCCCGAGCGGCTTGGTCCTGGCCTGCGCGATGATCCAGGTGACGTTGCCCTTGGACACCCCGTCCAGCGCCTTGTATTCGGGCGCAGCCAGGATCTGGGTCTCGAACGCGGTCGCCTCGGTTTTCCATTCGGCCTCGGTCTTGCGCTGCACTCGCGGCGTGGCGTGGCCCTGCTGCAGCGTGTGCACCAGCTCGTGCGCGAGCAGCAGCCGTCCGCCGTGGTGGTCCGGGTCGAACTTGCCGTGCCGAAAGTGGATGTGGTTGCCGATCGTGAAGGCCTGGGCGTTCAGCTGCCGCGCATGCTCGTTGTCCGAGGCATCCGCATGGATGCGCACGGCGGAGAAGTCGGCGCCGAACCGGCGTTCCATGAAGAGGCGAGTGGTCGGGGGCAGGGCACGGCCGCCGCCGGTCGCGCCGAGGCCTTGGGACAGCGATTCGGCGACCGCCTCGCCCGGCTCGGGGGATCGCTGCAGCATCCCTTTCTCCTGCTCTTCCTCGCGTTCGCACCGGGCGCAGGCGCGGCTGATGCGCGATGACGCCCGCGTGAACGACAGCTCGTTGTCGGACGCACCCATGACCTGTTCGGCGATGCGGTCGGCTTCGTGCTCGAGCGGATCATCGACCGCCCCGATCGTGAGTTTGCGCTGAACCATTTCGTGCAGCGGCGCGGCCATCGGCCACGCCGTCCGGCTGGCGGATCTTCGGACCTGCGGCGCATACATGGATCGACCCCTTCCGGAACGAAGTGGCGGACGACGAGAGAACAGCGACCGGCATATTAGCCCCGGGCGCGCCGCCTGGGGATACGCCGAAGGGTGGAGGCGGCACGCGCGCCCCGGCCTTGCGAGGCCAGGAGGATCAGGGCACCATCCTCGCCATGCGTCGTGCAAGCCCCTCGTTCGATCCGCCGCATGCGGCGGCCGCGAGGCCCTTCGGGCCCGTGTGGGGCGCGGCCCCGGCCAGCGTGCACCAGGTGCTGCAGCAAGCCGGCAGCCCGATCGCGCCCGTCCTGCGGCGCGACATGGAAAGGCGCTTCGACGCCGACTTCTCGTCCGTGCGGATCCACGCCGGGCCCGCGGCCGAGCAGTCGGCGAACGAGGTCGACGCGGAGGCCTATACGGTGGGCCGCGACATCGTGCTCGGCACCGGCCGGCGCGCGGACGACGCCGGCGACGGGCGTCGATTGCTGGCCCACGAACTGGCCCACGTCGTCCAGCAACGCGGCGCCTCCGCCGTGCCGATCCGACTCCAGCGCCGGGCGCGCGATCCCGACGAAGCCGTCGCGATCACCAAGGAGGAGACGACGCTCGCGGCGCTGGCGAAGCGGGCCCTGGCCTCGGGCAAGCCGGCCTTCGCCGTGCACGAAGTCGTCTGGCGGCTGATCAACGCCTACGGGCTCGACATGCATTTCGAACTGAATGGCAGCCGCTACGACAAGGGCCGCAAGGGCGTCTTCGTCGACTTCAAGGGCAGCGGACCCAGGACCACCGGAACCATCGTCGCCGGCGACGATGCGCTGCAGCGGGTCGCCAAGGGCGACGCCCCGGCGCTGGCGAAGGAGATCGAGGCTCAGATCGGGCGAGTCGATACGGCGCGCGGCGCCATCGACTATGTCTTCATCATGGGCAAGGACGCCAGGAAGAGCGACAACAAGTTCTATACCGAAGCGAAGAAGTTCTTCAAGGCCGAGTATGCGGGCGCGACGATGGTGGAGGACGTGCGCGACCTCGACGGCATCAACCAGCGCATCAACAGCGGTGGCAAGCCGGTGGCCAACCTGATCATCGTCTCGCACGCGCACCCCGACGGCACCCTGCAGTTCTCACTGGATGCCAAGGATGCGACGCCGGGCAAGGTGGAGTATGCGGAGCTCAAGAAGGCCAACGCGGCCGGCGGCCTCACCCCGCCTCAGCCGGACCTGGTGGGCTTCTGGACCAACGTGCTGATCAGGGGCTGCAACCTCGGGCGCAGCGAGGAGATGCTGGGCGAGGTGCGCACCGCCTTCGGCGGCAGTGCTCGGGTGATCGCGCCGACCCACGGCCAACGCTATGGCGGCGGCACCGAATCGCTGGCCGACCCGTTCTACGAGGAGCCCGGTGCGAGCAAGCTGTCCGACGAGGACGCATTCAAGCGCATGAAGGCCAAGCCCGAATACGCCTTCGTCACCGATTGGGCCGCGATGCGAAAGAAGCTCCGGCGCACCACCGACCAGAGCCAGGAAGTCGCCTACGACGGCGCCTTTCCATCCAAGGGCAAGGAACTGGACCTGCTCAGGTCGCAGGCGAAGCAGATCAACGTGAAGGACTTCACTTTCGGCTCCAGCCGCCGCCTGGGCAAGGACACGGTGTTCACCTTCACGCCGAAGGACGAATTCAAGAACGGTCCGGTCGACATCACGGCTGAAACCCCTCCCAGCGACAGCGAGGCGATCGCGCTGGCGAAGGAGAACATCGCGCGGCCATCAGCCTACACCTTCACTGTCCGAAGGATCCAGTCCGGGCTGAAATTGAAGGTCGTGGTCGATGTCGTGCGGACCGAATGGGAACTGCACCACGCCGAGATCCGCAAGGGCAGCAAGGGCTTCGACCCGAGGCCGGGGTCCAAGCCCTGGTACGGCGACACCGACTATTGATCAGCCCGGTGAACGGAACGGCTTGCTGAGGTAGCGCGAGCCTTTCTCGCCGAAGCGCCAGGGCAGCTCGATGGCCTTCGAGATGCCGATCCGCGGCCCGACCTCGACCGCCAGCGGCGGCCGGTCGCCGGTCCGTGCCAGCAGCGCGAAAGGGGGCGCATCGAGCGCCTTGCCGTTGAAACTGTCGTCGACACCGAGTGCCTGGCCGACCCGCCCCGGACCGGCACACAGCAGTCGCAGGTCGTCGAGGCCGCGCCGTTCGCGCATGCGCGCCAGGCCGTGGGTCGGCTCCAAGGCGCGGATCAGCACCCCGGCGCCGTGTCCTGACTCGCGGCAGACGAAGTTCAGGCACCAGTGGATGCCATAGGAGCGGTAGACGTAGGCGTGGCCCGGGGGGCCGAACAGCGCGACGTTGCGCGGCCGCGGGCCACCGAAGCTGTGGGCCGCCGGCTCGGTGCTGTCGTAGGCCTCGGTCTCGACGATGCGGCCGCCCACGCCATCGACCAGCAAAGTGACGCCGATGAGCCGGCGCGCCACCTCGTGCGACGGGCCGTCGAAGCCGATCGACAGTGCGGCGGGGAGCAGGTCGGCGGCAGTCATCGGCGCCGCGGCATGCGCTCGCGCTCAGACCCCTTCGATGACCCGGAGATCGCGCTCGGCGCCATCGCCCAGGGCGGCCAGCGCGGCCTGGTAGGCGGGGCTGTCGTGGGTGGCCGTGGCCTGCTCGACGCTGTCGAACTCGATCAGCACGGTGCGTTGGGCGAGGCCGGCCTCGTAGACCTTGGCCGGCACGCCGCGTGCCAGAAAGCGCCCGCCGCCGTCGGTGATGGCGGGACCGGCGAGTTTGGCATAGGCCGCCAGTTTGTCTGCGTCCTTGACGGCACGGTACGCGCTGATCCAATAGGCTTTCGGCATGGTGATCTCTCTTGTTGCTGAGCCGGAAATATAGCTTGCGCCCCAAGTCCTCGCCAACGGAGTCACTGTGCCAGGGCGGCGGCTTCGACCTGCATGTCGACGGCGAGGGATCGCAAGGTCGATGCGGTCAACGTGTCCGCCAGGCCCAGCGCGGCCAGCGCGTGACCGATGCGGCGCTGCGAATCGAGGATCGGAACGGCCAGCACGGAAATGCCGTTGATGTAGTTGCCGCGATCGACCGCGAATCCCTTTTGCTCCACCGACTTCACTTCCTTCAGCCAGGTGTCGAACGAAGGAGGGTTCTCCCAGTTCAGTGACTTGAAGCTGCGGCGCAGCTCGCTGTCGCTCAAGCCGGAATAGTGAGCGACCAGTCTCCCGGTCGCGCTGGTGAGGGCGGGCACCCTGCTGCCGACTTCGACGTACAGGCGAAACGGCCCCTTCGATCGCGCCAGGGACAGCACCACGAGGTCGTCGAGGCCCGAGACCTTCATGCCGATGGTGGTGACGTTCCATCGCTCGGCGATCCGGTCGAGCGCGCTTTGAACGCGCACAGGGAACGGATTGTTCTCGACCACGCTGCGCGCGAGGGACAACACGCCGACATCCAGGCTGTACCGCTTGGTTCCCGGTTCGAGCTTGACCATTCCTTCGTCGACCAGAACGCGAAGGATGTGAAGGCAGGTGCTGGTGACCAGATCGAGTCCTTCCGAAATCGTCTTGAGCGTCATCGGCTCGGGGCTTCCCGCCAACAAACGAAGAATGGAAAGCGCGCGCGAGACGGCGGGCACGGGACGAACGCGAGGGCCCTTGGCGGACGGTGATGCGGGTGCTGCGACAGGCATGGAGAAGGGGCGGTTCACTGGGTTGGCGAAGCATACGACGCTTTGACTTGGCCTCCGTCGGCCGGCATCGACACGTCATGAGCAGTGCCCGAAGTCCTTTTCAAATTGTACATAGACAATTAATAGACGCTATTGACAATTAAAACGCAGACGCGCAAAGTCTCTCCATCAAGAGCAAACGAGAGACAGCGATGACGAAACTGACGCAATTCACTTCCTATGCGGATGCGCAATCGCGCTGCAGCAGCGCCGGCCTGTGGGCGCTTTTCGACGGCGACGCCGAGCGCATGAACATCGCGCACGAGTGCATCGATCGTCATGTCGATGGAGACAACGCGGCCGTGGTCCTCGTTCGGGCCGACGGCGAGGACCAGACTCTGAGCTTCCGGCAGATCTCCGAAGCTTCGTCCCGCTTCGCCCACTTCCTCGTCGAGCAGGGAATCCAGCCGGGCGATCGCGTGGCGGTGATGCTCGAGCCGTCGCTGGCGTTCTACGCCGCCATCTTCGGCGCGATGAAGGCGGGCGCCATCGCGGTCCCGCTGTTCACGCTGTTCGGCCCGGACGGCATCCGTCTGCGGGTGCAGGACTGCCAGCCGAAGCTGCTCGTGACGAACCTCGAGAAGGCGGAAGTCGTGGCCGGGTTCGAGGGCCTGCGCGTAACGGTCGCCGACGATGCCCTCATCGCATCGCTCGATCGCTTCCCGTCGCGCTTCGACACCAGCACCCGAGCCGACGATCTCGCCATCTTCCAGTACACCTCAGGCACCACCAGGGAGCTCCCGGATGCCGTCAAGCACACGCACCGGGCGATCGTCACGCTGATGCTCGCGGCGCTCTACGGGACCGGCGTGCGCCCGGGTGACCGCTTCATGTGTCCGTCGTCGCCGGCCTGGGGGCACGGCCTCTGGCACGGAACGCTGGCCCCGCTGGCCATGGGGGTGACGATCGGCGCCTATGCAGGCAGATTCAGCGGCGAGCGGCTGCTGCAGGCCCTGGAGGCGCATCGGTTCAACAACCTGTCGGCGGCGGCGACCCACTACCGGATGATGCGCAACTCGGGTGCCGCGTCGAAGCATCGCTACGTGCTCGACAAGCTGTCGTTCACCGGAGAGCCGATCGACAGCGAGACCGCCGCGTTCATCGAGACCACCTTCGGCCACAAGGCCTGCAGCATGTACGGCACGACCGAGATCGGCGTCTGCCTGGTGTCCTATCCCGGCGCGCCGGACTTCCCCGTCAAGTCGGGATCGCTCGGCAAGCCGATTCCGGGCCTTCGGGTCGAAGTGCACGACATCGACGGCCATCCCTGCGCACCCGGTGTCGTCGGCGAGCTGAAGCTGTGGCGCCGCGGCGAATGGGTCGCCACCAAGGACCTCGGCCGGGTCGACGCCGACGGCTACTTCTGGCATGGCGGGCGGGCCGACGACGTGATCATCTCGGCCGGCTGGACGATCGGTGCGGTGGAGGTCGAGGACGCGATCCTCAAGCACCCCGACGTCAAGGAAGCCGCCGCCATCGGCGTGCCCGACGCGCTGCGCGGACTGGTCGTGAAGGCCTTCGTCGTCTCGGACCGCCCCGCCGGCGAGACATTCATCGAGGAGATCCAGGACGCGGTTCGCACGCGCCTGAGCCAGCACGAGTACCCGCGGCAAGTGGCGTTCGTCGCCGAACTGCCAAAGACCCCCGCCGGAAAGATCCACCGGAAGAAGCTGCGCGAGCAAGAGGCCGCCGCCGCTTCGACCCATTCGTAATCCACCCCCTCAGACCCTTTCAATCAACAGGAGACGGCATGTCCACCACCACCGAAAGAAGCTTCCCGAAGATCACCGACAACGGCCTCGACGAATTGCGCGAGCGCATCGGCCAGAAGATCGGCGCCACCGCCGAGCCGTGGTGCTACGAGGCGACACGCGACAACATCCGGCACTACGCGCACGGCATCGGCGACGACAATCCCCTGTGGTGCGACCCGGACTACGCGGCGAAGACGAAGTACGCCGGCCTCATCGCCCTGCCGAGCTTCCTGTTCTCCACCAGCCGGATCGTTTCCGGCTATGTCGGCGGCCTGCCGGGTGTTCATGCCATGTGGTCGGGCGCCGACTGGGAATGGCACAAGCCGGTCCACCGCAACGACACCATCCGGACCGAGGCCTACCTGAAGGACCTGGTCGAGCACCAGACCCGCTTCGCCGGCCGCGCCGTCCAGCAGACCTACCACGTCGACTTCTTCAACCAGGAAGGCGACAAGGTGGCCGAGGCCGACAGCTGGTGCTTCCGCACCGAGCGCGACCATGCCCGCGAGCAAGGCAGCAAGTACAAGGAGGTGCGGGCCCGGGCGCCGCGCCGCTACACGACCGAGGAAATCCAGGAGGCGTACAAGCTCTACGCCAAGGAAGAAGTGCGCGGCGCCACGCCCCGCTACTGGGAAGACGTGAAGGAAGGGGAGGCGCTGCCGGTGATGTTCAAGGGCCCGATGACCGTGACCGGATTCATCGCCTATGCGCAGGGTTGGGGTGGCCTGTACATCCGCGCCAACAAGCTGGCGTGGAAGCTCATCGACGCCCACCCCGGCGTCGGCATCACCAACCGCTTCGGCATCCCGGACGTGCCGGAACGCGTTCACTGGGAAGAGGACTTCGCGCTCGAGGTCGGTGCCCCCGGCGCCTACGACTACGGTCCGGAGCGCACGTCGTGGCTCACCCATCACCTGACCAACTGGATGGGCGACGACGGCTTCCTGCGTAAGGCGCACTGCAAGATCCGCCGCCACAACCCCGAAGGCGACATGCTGTTCATCAAGGGTTTCGTGAAGCGCAAGTTCATCGAGAACGGGCGCCACCTGGTGGAGATCTCCCAGGAGGCCCACAACCAGGACGACGAGCTGTCGGTGATCGGCTCGGGCGTCGTCGAACTGCCGACGCGCGGTTGAGTCGCCTCGCCCCCTTGCCGGGGGCGAAGGCCAGGTGGCAAACCGGCATCGCCTCGGGCGTTGCCTCTCGGATCAGCTATGCCAAATACTCCAGAGCGAAGTGCCAACGGGCGCGGGGCGCTAGCCGGGCTGCGGGTGATCGACCTGTCCAGGGTGCTGGCCGGGCCCTTGTGCACCCAGATGCTTGCCGACCATGGCGCCGACGTGATCAAGGTCGAGCCGCCGTCGGGCGACGAGACGCGGACGCTCGGGCCGCCGTTCAACGACGACGGCGACGCGGCCTACTTCACGGCGGTCAATCGAGGCAAGCGCGGCATCGCGCTGAACCTCGCAGTCCCGCAGGGCCGGGAGACGCTGATGCGTCTTCTCGAAGGGGCCGACGTGCTGGTCGAGAACTTCGTTCCCGGCACGATGCAACGTTGGGGGCTGGATTTCGAGGACGAGCTGAAGCCGCGTTTTCCCGGTTTGATCTATTGCTCGATTTCCGGCTTCGGCGCGGACGGGCCGCTGGGCGGCCTGCCAGGCTACGACGCGGTGCTGCAAGCCATGTGCGGCCTCATGAGCATCAATGGGGAGCCCTCGTCCGGCCCGACCCGGATGGGCATTCCGATCGTCGATCACCTGACGGGCTATACCGCGCTGACCGGCATCCTGCTCGCCCTGCATCACCGCGACCGGACCGGCCTCGGGCAACGCGTCGAAGCGACGCTGTTCGATTCGGCATTGAGCTTGCTGGTGCCCCATGCGGCCAACTGGATGCACTCGGACCAGGTGCCCGGCCTGCTGGGAAGCGCGCATCCGAACATCGCGCCCTACGACAAGTTTCATTGCCAGGACGGATTGGTTTTTCTCGGCATCGTCAATGACCGGCAGTTCGCCAAGTTCTGCGCCGTGATGGCGCTTCCGGCGCTCGCGAGCGACCCGCGTTTCGCGGTCAATGCCGCGCGCCTCGAACATCGCGACGCGTTGCGGCAGCAGATCGAGGCGGCGCTGTCCGGGTGGAAACGGGAAACCCTGTGCAGCGCCCTGATGCGGGTGGGTGTTCCGGTCGGGCCGGTGCACACGGTGCCCGAAGCGTTCGCGCAGGCCCATGCGTCGCATCGGGGCATGAGCGTGAGCAGCGACGGCTACCGGGGCATCGGTGTCCCGGTGCGCCTGTCGCGAACACCGGGCCGGCCGGGTCGGCCTCCGCCGCGCCTGGACCAGCATGCCCGAGAGCTTCTCGGCGAAGCGCCCTGAACAACGGCAATCGCACCTATAACGAGCAACGGAGACAAAGTCATGAATCGGATCCTCAGCCTCTTGATCGCGCTGGTCGCGCTCTGGACCTCTTCCATCGTCTCGGCGCAAAGCTATCCCACCAAGCCGATCCGCGTCATCGTTCCCTACCAGGCAGGGCAGGGGACGGATGTCGCGACCCGGTACCTGGCCGAGCATCTGGGCCGCGCGCTGGGCCAAGCCCTGGTGATCGAAAACCGCGCGGGCGCCGGAGGCAACATCGGGGCCGCCGAGGTGGCGCGCGCTGCGCCCGACGGCTATACGCTGCTCATGGGAACCAACGGAACCCATGTGCTGAACCAGTTCCTCTATCCGTCGATGCCCTTCGACCCGGAGAAGGACTTCGAGCCGGTGGCGCTGGTCAGCACCTTTCCGATGGTGATCCTGGCCAACCCGAATGCGCCCTACAAGACCATGGCCGACCTGCTGGCGGACGCCAAGGCGCGGCCCGACGTCGTCAACGTCGGCCTGCCCAGCACGACCTCGCGGCTGGTGCTGGAACTGATCCAGAAGCAGAGCGGCATCGTCATGCGCTCCGTCCCCTACAAAGGTTCAGGCACCTCGATGACCGATCTCATGGGCGGACAGGTGCTGGTCGCCATCGATACTGCGAGCGCGGCGCGACCCTTTGTCGCGAGCGGCAAGTTGAAGGCGCTGGCTGTGACTTCGCTCAAGGACTCGGCCCTTCTGCCGGGTACGCCACCGGCGGCCGGCGAGGGGCTGGAGGGCTTCCAGGTGATCGCCTGGAACGGCCTCTATGCGCCCCACGGAACACCCGCCGCCATCATCCAGAAGCTGAATGCGGAAATCGCCAAGATCCTGGCGCTGCCCGAAGCGCGTCAGCGTCTGCTCGAACTCGGCCACGAAGCCGCCGGCGGAACGCCCGACAACCTCGCGCGTTTCGCCCGCACCGAGCGGGACAAGTGGGGGCCACTCGTCAAGAGTGCCGGCATGAAGCTGGAGTAGGCTAGGGTGAACACGCCCAAGGCCATGAAGTATATTCACGGCCATCAAAGAGGGCATGGATGGCAACCGACAGAGCAGCACGGACGAAGGCGGGCGCAAGCGCCACGGTCGAGGACCGCCCGACCCAGCTGATCGAGATCGCATCCCGCCTCTTCGCCACCCATGGCTACGCCGGCACCTCGCTGCGCGACATCGCCGAGCAAGCGCACATCACCAAGGCCGCGCTCTACTATCACTTCCCGAACAAGGAAGCGCTCTACGAGCAGATCGTCGTCGACAACCTCCAGGCGCTCATCGATCGCGTGAGCGACGCGGTCGAGCGGGCCGAAGGCGCGACCGAGCAGGTGCGCGCCTTCATGCTGACCGCGGCGGATGTCTTCGCGGAAGCGCCCGACGCCTGGATCGCCGGGTCCAATGTCTTCTGGTCCAGCATGGGTCCACAAATCCGCGAAGCCGCGGTCGGCCGCCGCGACCGGTTCGAGAAGCTCCTGCGTGCCTGCATCGCCAGAGGCGTGGCCTCGGGCGAGTTTCGCGAACTCGACGCGGCGACGGCGGGGCGCTTGCTGCTGTCGACGCTCAATCAGATGACGCGATGGATCAAGCCCGACGGGCGGCTGAAGCCGCGCCAGGTGATCGAGCAGTATCTCGACATCATCCTGGTCGGGATGAATGCGCCGGGCGCGGCCAAGGGCGCGAAGGCCGCGGGCCGTCGCGCGGCGCCGAAACCCTGAGCCGCGCTTCTTCAGAGATTTCTCGCTGACCCGGGGTCGTCCTGGCTCGTTGGCTGCTGTATTGCAGCCAGCAGCGCATGGACCGGATCGTCGCCCCGCACCCCACCGATCGGCTGCCGCGGACCGAAGCGCTCCGCCTCGGTGCCCTCGGGCGTGCCCAGCGGCCGTACCCAGTCGTACACCACCGTGCGCTGCGCGATGCGCCATTCCTCGCCGCGCTTCTCGAAGCGGTCGAGGTAGCGGCCGGCCAGGAAGACCTCGCGCGCGATGCCTTGCGCGTCGCGGTCGCGCTGCAGGGCCGTGAAGTAGGTCTCCACCGCGGCTTGCATGCCGCGCAGGGTGATCGACAGGTTGGCGACGATGTGTACCGAACGCTCGCCCTGGGTGCGCAACTTCTCCAAAGCCCAGTCGACGAATCCCGTGGCGCTGCCCTGGTAGGGCCCGTGGCGGTCGGTCGCGTCTGGCCAATAGGCACTGCGCAGGGCAGCTTCGTCCTGGCGGTCGATGCCGCGGCAATAGCGAAACATGCACTCGCGGATGGCCTCGCGGTCCATCAGCTCGACCACGCTGGCGTTCATCTCGTTACGGTCCATAGGGTATCTCCTAGTCAAAAACGCTTTATCCACTTACTAACCGGCCGGTAGAATTTTCTGCAAATAGAGCACGGAAGACAAGCATGGCTTTACGCATGGAAGGCAAGGTGGCCCTGGTGACAGGCGGCGCACAAGGCATCGGACGAGCGATCTGCGAGCGATTCGCCGCCGAAGGCGCGATCGTCGCGGTGCTCGACATCAAGGCCGAGAACGCCGAGCGCGCGGCGCAGGCGATCCGCGCGCAAGGCGGGCAGGCCGTGGCCTGTGCCGGCAACGTGGCCGAGCGGGCCACCTTCGAATCGGCGGTCGCCATGCTCGAGCGCAACCACGGCCGGCTCGACGTGCTGGTCAACAACGCCATCTGGGTGCGCTATGGCCCGATCGACGCGATCACGCCCGAGGTGCTCGATCGCATGGTCGCGACCGGCTTCAAGTCGGTGGTCTGGGGCACGCAGGTCGCCGCCGGCCTGATGGCCAAGGGCCGTGGCGGCTCCATCATCAACATTGCCTCGGCGGCCGGCTTCCTCGGCATGCCCAACGGACTGATCTACTGCGGCGTCAAGGCCGGCGTGCTGGGCCTGACCCGGGCCTCTGCGGTCGAACTCGGACCGAAGAAGATCCGCGTCAACGCCATCGCGCCCGGCACCATCATGACCGAGGGCGTGAGCATCAACGTCGACGAAGCCGGCATGGCGAAGCGCATCGCGCGCACGCCCGTGGGCCGCCTCGGCCAGGTCGAGGACATCGCGAACGCCGCGGTGTTCCTGGCGGGCGACGACAGCGGCTTCATGACTGGCGAATCGATGCTGATCGACGGCGGCGTGACGCACGCGTTTCTCTGAACCGACGTCACTCTCATGCATTCGCTCCATCCGCTTTTCTTCCCGTCGTCGGTGGCCATCATCGGCGCGTCGTCCGACCCCGAGCGCATCGGCGGGCGGCCGCTTCGCTTCCTGGTCGAGGCGGGCTTCGCCGGCGCGCTGTACCCGGTCAACCGCAGCGGCGCCGCCGAGATCCAGGGCCTGCCCGCCTTCGCCAGCCTGGCCGACGTGCCCGGCGCGGTGGAGCACGCCATCGTCGCGGTGCCCGTGCCGGGCGTCGAGGCCGCATTGCAGGACTGCGCCCGCAAGGGCGTGAAGGTGGTCCAGGTCTTTACCGCGGGCTTCGCGGAGGCCGATGCGGCGGGCGCCGAATTGCAGGCCCGGCTGGTGCGCATCTGCAAGGAAGCGGGCATGCGCATGGTCGGCCCGAATGCGCTCGGGCTGCTCAATCCTTCGGCCAAGTTCTACGCCACCTTCTCCACCGCGCTGAACGGCCTGCGGCCCAATCCGGGCGTGATCGGCATGGCCACGCAGAGCGGTGCCTTCGGCTCGGCCGCGTACGGCATGGCGACCTTGCGCGGCATCGGGCTCAGCCGCGTGATCGCGACCGGCAACGAGGCCGACGTCGACGTGGCGGAATGCATCGACTACCTGGCCGACGACGCCGACACGCGCGTGATCTGCGCCGCGCTGGAGGCCTGCAAGGACGGTGCCCGGCTGCGCGCGGCGCTGCGCAAGGCGGCCGCCGCCGGCAAGCCGGTGGTCATCATGAAGATCGGCCGGACCGAGGTCGGCGCCGCCGCCGCCGCGACGCACACGGGCTCGCTGGCAGGCAACGACGCGATCTACGACGCCGTGTTCGCCGAATGCGGCGCGCACCGCGCGGCTTCGATCGAGGAGATGCTCGACATCGCGCACCTGTGCGCCGTCACCGGCCAGCTGCCGGCCAACGAGCGCATCGGCATCATGACCGGCTCGGGCGGCATCGGCATCCTGATGGCGGACGACGCGTCCGAGCTCGGCATGGTGCTGCCGCCGCTCACCACCGGCTCGGCCGACGCCCTGCGCGAGCTGCTGCCCTTCGCGGTGCCGGCCAACCCCTACGACACCACCGCGCAGGTCACCGCGGTGCCCGACGGCGTGGCCCGCGTGCTCGATGCGATGCTGTTGCCCGGCTCGCCTTTCGGCACCCTGTTCGCCTACCTGGCACACGTCGGCCTGTCGCCGTCGCGTTTCGCATCGACCGAGCAGCGGATGATCGAGATCCGGGCGGCGCATCCGGACCGGCCGCTGGTGCTGGTGATGCTGTCCGAGCAGGGCGTGACCGAGCGGCTCGAGGCCGCGGGCGTTGCGGTCTTCGCCGATCCATCCCGCGCGGTGCGCGCGGTCGCCGGTGCGGCGCGGATGGCCAGACTGCGGCGCGAGATGCGAAGCGACAGCCCCGCCGCCAGCGGCTCCGAGCCCCTGCCGCAGGCCGCGACCGAGGCCGAAGCCAAGGCGCTGCTCGGCGCGGCCGGCATCCCCGTGCTGCCCGAGCAGACCTGCACCAGCGCCGCGTCGGCCGCGCGCGCCGCGGACGGCATGGGCTACCCGGTGGTCGCGAAGATCGTCTCCGCCGACATTCCGCACAAGACCGAGGTCGGCGGCGTGCTCGTGGGCCTGGCGGACGCCGGCGCGGTGGCTGCCGCCTACGACACGCTGATGGCCCGTGCGGCCGAGCGCGCGCCGCAGGCCCGCATCGATGGCGTCTTGATCGCGCCGATGGTGCGCGGCGGCGTGGAGACCATCATCGGCGTCCACATGGATCCGGTGTTCGGGCCAATGGTCATGTTCGGCCTCGGCGGCACGGCCGTCGAGCTGTTCAAGGACGTGGCCTTCGCCTCCGCGCCGCTCACGCCCGCGCAGGCGATGTCGCTGGTCGACGCGGTGCGTTCGTCGGCCCTGTTGAAGGGCTGGCGCGGCGGCCCGGCCTGCGACACGCGAGCCCTGGCCGATGCGCTCAGCCGGCTGTCGGAATTCGCGCTGCGCCATGCCGACCACCTGGCCGGCATCGACATCAACCCCTTCGTCGTCAAGCCCCAGGGGGGCGTGTGCCTGGATGCCCTGATCTCCATGCGCCAAGCCCCCGTCAACCCCAACCCGAAAGAACACGCATGATGGACCTCAAGACACTCACCCTGACGATCGAGGACGGCATCGCCGTCGTCACGCTGAACCGCCCGCCGGTCAATGCACAGAACGCCGAGATGCGGGCGGAGATCACGGAGGTGTTCGACACGCTCAGCGATATGGACGAGGTCGCCGCCATCGTGCTGACTGGCAGCGGCAAGCTGTTCTCGGCCGGCGCCGACATCCGCGAGCGGCCCAACCTGGCGGCCACGCCGGGTGCCTATGGCCGCCACAACCGGCTGGTGCGCGAGTCCTACTACGCGGTGGTCGAATGTTCCAAGCCCGTGATCGCCGCCATCAACGGCGCCGCGCTCGGCGCCGGCTTCGGCCTGGTGATGGGGTCCGACATCTGGGTCGCCTCGGAGGACGCCTACGTGTCGATGCCCGAGATCAACGTCGGCCTGGCCGGCGGCGTCACCTTCCTGCAGAAGTTCTTCAGCCAGTCGCGCGCGCGCCGCATGTTCTATACGGGCATGCAGGTGTCGGCGCAGGAGCTGTACCGGCTCGGCCTGGTCGAAGCCTGCCTGCCGGCGGCCGAGCTGATGCCCTATGCGATGGGCATTGCGCGCGAGATCGCATCCAAGAGCCCGATCGCGGTGCGGCTGGCCAAGGAAGCCGCGCGCATGACCTTGACGATGCCGCCGCGCGACGCCTACCGCTACGAGCAGGGCAACACGGTGGCGCTGTCGAAGACCGAAGACACCAAGGAAGCGCAGCGCGCCTTCTTCGAGAAGCGCAAGCCGGTCTTCACCGGACGCTGAGCCAGGCGCGTCGTCCGCATTCCACCGTCCGTTCGCATCGCCATGTCCCAACGCCGAACCGCTTCATCGCCAGCCGCCCGCGCGGCGGCGGCCGATGCACCGGACACGCGCGAGAACCAGCTGCTGGCCATCGCGCGCCGCCTGTTCGCGCGCGACGGCTACGAGCGCACCTCGATGCGGGACATCGCGGAAGTCGCAGACATCACCAAGGCCGCGCTCTACTATTACTTCCCCAACAAGGAAGCGCTGTACGAGCGGGTGGTGCTGGAGTCGATGCAGTCCCTGGTGGACGACGTGTCCGCCGCCGTGGCCGCCGCGGACTCGCCGACGGCGCGCATCCGCGCCTTCATGCAATCCTCGGCGGACGTGTTCGACCTGGCGCGCGATCGGTGGATCGCCGGTTCCCGGGCCTTCCGGGAAGGCGGCAGGGGAGGGCAGCACCTGGCCGCGATCGCGCTGCGCGACCGCTACGAGAACCTGTTGCGGCAGTGCATCACGGAGGGCATCGCCAGCGGCGAGGTGCGCGCCATCGATCCCGCCATCGCGGGCCGCTTTCTTCTGTCCGGCCTGAACCAGATGACCAACTGGCACCGGCCCGATGGCCGCCTGGGCGTCACCGAGGTGATGCGGCAGTTCCTGGACATGGCGCTGCACGGCTTGCTCGCCGAAGCGCGTCCGGCGGACACGGCAGCCGCCCGGCCGCGCGCGGCCCGCTCAGCCAAGGTCTGAACCATGAGAACCATGCTTTCCACCTTTTTCGCTTTTCTCACTGACCGGCCGGCAAGTCATTTTTGGAGAAGGGCTGCGGCGACAGCACTGTGGGCAGTCGCCGCGCTGGCCGCGCTGCCGGCGGCTGCGCAGACCCCGCCGTTTCCCGGGGGGCCCGTCACGCTGATCGTGCCCTATGCGGCGGGCGGCCTCACCGACAACCTGGCCCGCGCCCTGGGCCAGCGCCTCGCCGAGCGCTGGGGCCAGCCGGTGATCGTGGACAACCGCGCGGGCGGCGGCACGGTCATCGGCACGGCGGCCGCGGCCCGTGCGCCGGCGGACGGCCGGACCCTGCTGGTGACCAGCTTCGGCTTCACCACCAACCCGTTCATGATGGCCAACCTGCCCTACAAGCAGAGCGCGCTGGAGCCGCTGGCGATGATCGCCGTCGCGCCCGCCATCCTGTTCGTGCATCCCTCGGTACCGGCCGACGACGTGCCGTCGCTGGTGAAGTACATCAGGACCTCGGGCAAGCCCTTCAGCTTCGCTTCGTCGGGCAACGGCTCGAGCCCGCACATCGGTGCCGAACTGTTCGCCTCGCAGATCGGGGTCCCCATCGTCCACGTGCCGTACAAGGGCAACGGCCCGGGCCTGAACGACCTGATCGGCGGCCAGGTGCAGGGCATGTTCGATTCGAAGGCGGCGCTGGCCTTCGTCAAGGCCGGCAAGCTCAAGGCGCTCGGCATCAGTTCGCTGAAGCCGTCGACCCTGGCACCCGATCTCAAGCCGATCGCGCAATCGGGCGTGCCCGAGCTGGCCAACTTCGCGACCGCGAGCTGGTTCGGCGTGCTGGTGCCCGAGGGCACGCCGAAGCCGATCCAGAGCCGGCTCCATGCCGACATCCGGGCGGTGCTCGACACGCCGGACATGCGCGAGGCCATCGACCGCGCGGGCGTCGAGCCGCTGCCCATGACCCAGGCCGAATTCGCCGCCTACCTGAAGTCGGAGGCGGAACGCTGGGGCCCGGTGATCCGGGACAAGAACATCAAGGCGGATTGAGACCATGCAAGCACACGCACCCCTGGCGCTCGCCGACCTGCAGGTCGAGGGCCGCCTCGCCGGCCGGCGCATCCTCGTCACCGGCGCAGCCTCCGGCATCGGCCGCTCGGTGGCGGAACTCTTCCTGCGCGCCGGAGCGCGGGTCGCGGCGCTGGACCGGCAGCGGCCGGAGGGCCTGCCGGGCGAGGCGCTCTGCCTCGAAGCCGACGTGACCGACCCCGACGCCATCGAACGCGCGGTGGCCCAGGCCGCCGAAGCCTTCGGTGGCCTCGACGGTCTGGTCAACGCCGCGGGCATCGCCAACACCGACTGGGCCGACCAGGTGAGCCTGGCGGACTGGAAGCGCGTGCTGGAGGTGAACCTCACCGGCAGCTTCATCGTCTGCCGCGCCTGCCTGCCGCACTTGCGCGAGGCCGGCGCCGGCACCATCGTCAACTTCGCGTCGGGCCAGGGCCTGGCGCCCTTCAAGCAGCGCAGCGCCTACGCGGCCTCGAAGGCCGGCGTGATCTCGCTCACCCGTTCGCTCGCGATGGAATGGGCACCGCAAGTGCGCGTCAACACCGTCTGCCCCGGTGCGGTCGACACGCCCATGGTGCGCGGCGGCTACAGCCCCGAGGAACTGCGCGAGCAGGTCGGCCCGCGCTACGCGCTGGGCCGAATCGGCGAGCCGCACGAGATCGCGCTGGCCGCGCTCTACCTGAGCAGCGCCGAATCCTCCTTCGTCACCGGCATCGTGCTGGCGGTCGACGGCGGGCGCAGCTACCACTGAACCGGATCGGACCAAGGAGACTTCATGAACGGCCTGATGCAACAGCATCCCCTGCTGCTGTCCGGACTCATCGACCATGCCGCGGCCTTCCACGGCGACCGCGAGATCGTCAGCCACATGCCGGACGGCAGCACCCACCGCAGCAACTGGCGCGAGGTGCAGCAGCGCGCGAAGCGCCTGGCCAATGCGCTGGCGCATCTGGGTGTGGGCGCGGGCGACCGGGTCGCCACGCTGGCCTGGAACACGCACCGCCACCTGGAGCTGTACTTTGGCGTTTCGGGCATGCAGGCCATCCTGCACACGGTCAACCCGCGGCTTTTTCCGGAGCAGATCGCCTACATCGTCGACCATGCCGAGGACGGCTATGTCTTCTTCGACCTCAGCTTCGCGGCGACCCTGGCCGAGCTGGCGCCTCAGCTGGGCCGCGTGAAGGGCTTCGTCGCGCTCTGCGAGCGTTCGCAGATGCCGGACGTGAAGCTGCCCAACCTGCTTTGCTACGAGGAACTGCTGGCCGACGCGTCGCCGGATCTCGAATGGCCGGTGTTCGACGAGAACACCGCCTCGTCGCTCTGCTACACCTCGGGCACCACCGGCAACCCGAAGGGCGTGCTGTACAGCCACCGCTCGACGGTGCTGCATTCCTTCACCGCCTGCGCGGCCGACGGCCTGGCCATTTCGGCGCGCGACAGCGTGCTGCTGGTGGTGCCGCTGTTCCATGTCAACGCCTGGGGCGTGCCCTATGCAGGCGCGATGTGCGGCGCCAAGCTGGTGCTGCCCGGCCCCCATCTGTCGGGCGAGAACATCTATCGCCTGCTGCGCGAGGAGCGCTGCAATTTCTCGCTGGGCGTGCCCACCGTATGGCTGGGCCTGTTCGACTACATCGAGCGCAACCGCGCCGCGCTCGACCTGTCGGAGATAGCGCTCGAACGGCTGATCGTCGGCGGCTCGGCGGCGCCGCGCGCCATGATCCAGAAGTTCGAGGAGCTCTTCGGCGCCTACGTGATCCATGCCTGGGGCATGTCCGAGACCAGCCCGCTCGCGACCATCGGCACCTTGCTCGACAAGCACCGCGAGCTGGCGCTCGCGCAGCGCTACGACGTGCAGGCCAAGCAGGGCCGCGCCATCTACGGCGTGCAGATCGAGATCTTCGGCGAGGACGGCCGGCCGCTGCCGCACGACGGCAAGGCCTTCGGCGACCTGAAGGCGCGCGGGCCCTGGGTCGCTTCGGGCTACTACCGCGGCGACGGCGACGCCACCGATGCCGCGGGCTGGTTCCCGACCGGCGACGTCGCCACGCTCGACCCCGACGGCTTCGTGCAGATCACCGACCGCTCCAAGGACGTCATCAAGTCCGGCGGCGAATGGATCTCGTCCATCGACCTCGAGAACGCGGCCGTGGCGCATCCCCACGTGCAGGAGGCCGCCGTGATCGGCGTGGCCCACTCGCGCTGGCAGGAGCGCCCGCTGCTCCTGATCGTGCCCAAGACCGACACGCAGCCGACGCGCGAGGACATCCTGGCCTTCATGTCCGGCAAGGTCGCCAAGTGGTGGATGCCCGACGACGTGGTCTTCGTGGACGCGCTGCCGCATACCGCCACGGGCAAGCTGCAGAAGCTCAAGTTGCGCGAACAGTTCAGATCTCACCAGCTTCCGACGGACGTGGCCGCGAGCGGCCCGGCCGAATGAGGCGCGCGACGTTCGCGCAGCACCAAGGCTCCCAACCCATGACCCATCTCGACGAAACCCAGACGATGCTGCGCGACAGCGTGCAGGCATTCCATGAAAGACACCCGGCCCCGGCGCGCGTGCGGCGCCTGCGCGACCAGGCCATTCCCTTCGACCGCAGCGTCTGGCGCGAGATGACCGAGGCGGGCTGGAGCGGCGTGCTGGTCCCCGAGTCGCTCGGCGGCCACGGCCTGGGCGCGGCGGAGGCGATGCTGATCGCCAGCGAACTGGGGCGCGGCCTGGCGCCGGAGCCCTATGTCGCCTGTGGCTTGATGGTGGTGCAGGCGCTGGTGCCGCTCGCCACCGGCTCGGCGCCCGCCCGTGCGCTGCTCGAACAGGTGCTGGACGGCCGGACGCTGACGGCGCTGGCCTGGCAGGAAGCCGCCGGCGCGCTGGACATCAACGATGTCCGGATGCGCGCCGTCCGCAGCGGCGAGGGCTGGCGGCTGGAAGGCGCGACCAAGTGCTTCGTGCCGCTGGCCGACGCTGCCGACGGCTTCCTCGTCTACGCGCTGGAGGACGGCATCCCGGCGCTGTTCTGGATCACGCAGCCCGCCGCGATCCGCACGACCCGCACCGTCGACGGACTCGACTTCGGCGAAGTGGAGGTCGAGGGCCTCGCGCTTGCGGCCGACGCCCGGCTCGCAAGCGGCCCGGCGGTGCGCGACTCGGTCGCGCAGGCGATCGAGCTGGCCCGGCTGGCCAGCGCCTTCGAACTCGTCGGCGTGGCCGAGCGGGCGCTGGAAGCCACGGTGGCCTATACCTCGCAGCGGGTCCAGTTCGGCAAGCCCATCGCGTCGTTCCAGGCGCTGCAGCACCGCATGGTCGACATGTGGATGCACTGCCAGCTGGCGCGCGCCTCGGCCGAGAACGCATTGCTGGACTGGGCGCGCCCGGCCGACGAGTCCACGCGCATTCAGTCGGTCCGCGCGGCGCGCGCTCGCGCCGGCGCCACGGCGCTGGGGGTCGCGAAGACCGCGATCCAGCTCCACGGCGGCATGGGCATCGCCGATGAAACCGACATCGGCCTGTGCCTGAAGCGGGCGCTGGCGCTGTCGGCCTGGCTCGGCAATCCGCTCTGGCAGCGCGCCCGGTTCCTGGACCAGCTGATGAAGAGCGGCCGCGTGCGCCAGTCCGACAACTCGCCCCTGGTGGTGCCTGAAGGCGTCGACGTGGCCGAGCTGCCCGACGACGAGTTCCGTCGCGTGCTGGCGACCTGGATCGCCGCCAACTACCCGCCCGAGAAGCGCTTCATGAAAAAGCGCGCCTACTACGCCGACATCGCCGACTGGTACCAGGCGCTGTCGAAGAAGGGCTGGCTCGCGCCCGCCTGGCCCAAGACCGCCGGCGGCATGGGCCTGTCGGCGACCAAGCAGGTGATCTACGCCGAGGAGATCGCACGCCACGGCTGCGCGCGCATTCCGGATCACGGCCTCGCCATCGGCAAGCTGCTGCTGATGCACGGCACGCCGGCCCAGATCGATTACCACCTGCCGCGGGTGCTGAGCGGCGAGATCATGTGGTGCCAGGGGTACTCCGAACCGAACGCGGGCTCCGACCTGGCCAGCCTGCGCACGCGGGCCGAGCGCGACGGCGATGTCCTGGTCGTCAACGGCCAGAAGACCTGGACCACCCTGGGTCCGGGGGCCGACTGGATGTTCGCGCTGGTGCGCACCAGCAAGGTCGACGGCGCCAAGCAGCGCGGCATCACCTTCCTGCTGATCGACCTGAAGTCACCCGGCGTGAAGGTGCGGCCCATCGTCAACCTCAAGGGCGAGGGCGAGTTCAGCGAAGTCTTCTTCGACAACGTCCGAGTGCCCATTTCGAACGTCGTGGGCCGCATCGACGACGGCTGGAGCGTTGCCAACTCGTTCCTGCGCGAGGAGCGCATCTTCTTCGGCACGCCGCGCCAGTGCGAATATGCGCTGGCCCAGCTCGACCGGCTGGCCGAGGCGACGAATGCACTCGCCGCGGGCGACTTCCGCGACCGCTATGCGCAGCTGGTGCTCGACGTGCGCGATCTCAAGGCCGCGTTCGAGCTTTTCATGGGGCGGCTGCGCGGCGGCGAAGAGCTCGGTCCCGAAGTGTCCTACCTCAAGGTCTGGGGCACCGAGACCTACCAGCGCATCACGGACGAACTGGTGCAGCTCGCGGGCGACCACGGCGGCCAGGTCGACGACGTGGTCATCGGCGGCATCGCGGCCGACGTGATGAACCAGTACCTGGACTCGCGCATGCCCGCCATCTTCGGTGGCTCGAACGAGATCCAGCGCAACATCCTCGCCAAGCAGATCCTGGCGCTGCCTTCGGGCCGCGCCTGACACCCGGCCAAGCCTTCACCAACGACAGCAGGAGACACAGAAATGAACAACTTTCGGCACTCCATCGCGGCCTTGCGCGCCGTGCTCGCCACGGCCGGGCTGGCCGCGATCGCCGGCCTGGCCCAGGCCCAGATCTCGGACGACGTGGTTCGCATCGGCCTCATGGGCGACCTGAGCGGCCCGTATTCCGGCAACGGCGGACCCGGCTCCGTGCTTGCCGCCAAGATGGCCATCGAGGACTTCGGCGGCAAGGTCAACGGCAAGCCGGTCGAGCTGCTGACCATGGACGACCAGAACAAGCCCGACGTCGGGCTGAACGCCGCGCGCAAGTGGCTGGAGGCCGACAAGGTGGACGCGATCGTCGGCGGCTCGGCCTCGTCGATCGCACTGGGCGTGCAGACCCTGATGAAGGAGAAGCAGAAGCCCTACCTGATCGCGGGCACCGTCACCTCCGACCTCACCGGCAAGGCCTGCTCGCCGATGGCCTTCCAGTTCCTGGTCGACACCTATTCGCTGCCCAAGGCCGGCGTGCAGACGCTGATCGACAAGGGCATCAAGACCTTCTTCTTCGTGACCGTGGACTACGCCTTCGGCGCGGCGTTGCAGACCGAGGCCACGCGCTTCATCGAACAGGCCGGCGGCAAGGTGGTGGGCTCGGTCAAGCATCCGCTGGGCACCACCGACTTCTCCTCGTACCTGCTGCAGGCGCAGTCGAGCGGCGCCAAGGCGATCGTGATCCTGAACGCGGGGCTCGACCTGTCGAACTCCCTCAAGCAGGCGGCCGAGTTCCGCATCACCAAGGGTGGCCAGAGCGTGAGCGTGTTCGGCATGACGATCAACAGCGTCGCCGCGATGGGCCTGGAGACCGCGCAGGGCCTGAACATCACCGTGCCCTTCTACTGGGACCGGGACGAAGCCTCGCGGGCCTGGAGCAAGCGCTTCATGGAACGCAACAATGGCGTGGTGCCGACCTACATCATGGCCGGCGTCTACAGCGCCGTGACCCACTACCTGAAGGGCGTGCAGGCGGCGGGCAGCGACGCCGGCCCGGCGGTGGTCGAGAAGATGAAGGCCACGCCGGTGAACGACTTCATGTCCAAGGACGTGAAGATCCGCGAGGACGGCCAGGTGATGCGCCCGGTCTATCCGGTCGAGGTGAAGAGCCCCGCGCAGTCCAAGGGCAAGAACGACTTCTACACGGTGGGCGCCGCGATCCCGGCCGAGAAGGTGTTCCGTCCGCTGTCCGAAGGCGGCTGCGATTTCGTCAAGAAGTGAGCACGAGCGGGGGGGCCACATGAGCGTACGACAAGAGATCATCGGCGACACGCGCGACCGGCTGGGCGAGTGCCCGCTGTGGGATGCGCGCGACCAGTCGCTGTACTGGGTCGATTCCAAGGCCAGGCTGGTGCGACGCATGTCGCAAGGCCGGTACAGCGAGTGGCGCACGCCGAGCGACGTCGGATCGATCGCGCTCACGTGCAGCGGCCGGCTGGTGCTGGCGCTCGAGGACGGCTTCCACCTGATGGACCTGTCGACGGGCGGCGTGCGGCGGCTGGCGGAGGTACGGCACAAAGGCCCGGCCATGCGCATGAACGACGGCCGCACCGACCGCCAGGGCCGCTTCGTCGCCGGCTCGATGGTGATGGGCCGGCACGACACCGATAGTGGCTACTACCGGCTGGAGACCGACGGCAGCGTGACGCCGCTGTTCGACGGCATCGCGCTGGCCAATGCCACCTGCTTCAGTCCCGACGGCCGCCGGCTCTATCACGCCGACAGCCTGAGCGGCAATGTCAGCGTGGTCGACTACGACCCGGACACCGGGGCGGTCGGACCGCGCCGCACGCTCTTCAGCACCCAGGCGCACGGGTCGGCGCCCGACGGCGCCACGGTGGATGCCGAGGGCTGCCTGTGGATTGCGCTGGTGCAGTGCGGCAAGCTCGGCCGCTTCCAGCCCGACGGCCAGCTGCTGACGCTGCTCGACGTGCCGACGCCGTTCCCGACCTGCCCCTGCTTCGGCGGGCCGGACCTGGATGTGCTGTATCTCACCAGCATCCGCAACACCGGCAACCTGCTGCGCAGCGACCATCCGGATGCGGGCGCGCTGTTCGCCTTCCACGGACTGGGCGTGCGCGGCCTGCCGGAGGTGCTGTTCGACGACCGGAGCCTGGCGTGACGAACCCGGCACACGCGACCGACTGCATCCTTCGCACCGAAGGGCTCAGCAAGGAGTTCCTCGGCTTCCATGCCGTGAAGAACGTGTCGCTGAACATCCGGCGCCACAGCATCCATGCCCTGATCGGGCCCAATGGCGCCGGCAAGACCACCTGCTTCAACCTGCTGACCACCTTCATCCCGGCCAGCGCCGGACGCATCTACTACAACGGGCGCGACATCACGAAGAGCGACCCGGCCAGCGTGGCGATCGGCGGCATGGTGCGTTCCTTCCAGATCTCGGCGGTTTTCGGACAGATGAGCGTGCTGGACAACGTGCGCGTGGCGCTGCAGCGCAAGGCCGGCGGCACCTTCGCCTTCTGGCGCAGTGCGCGAGTGCTGGAGCGCCATACCGGGCGCGCGCGCGAACTGCTGGCCGCGGTCAACCTCGAGCCCTACGCGGACCTTTGCGCCGCCGACCTGTCGTATGGTCGGAAGCGCGCGCTGGAGCTGGCCACCACCTTGGCGCTGGAGCCCGAGCTGATCCTGCTCGACGAGCCGATCGCCGGCCTCGGCCACGAGGACATCGGGCCGGTGACGCGCTTGATCGCGCAGGTGGCCCGGGACCGCACGGTGCTGATGGTGGAACACAACATGAAAGTCGTGGCCGAGCTGTGCGACCGCATCACCGTGCTGCAGGCCGGCGAGGTGCTGGCAGAAGGCAGCTACGACGAAGTCTCGAACGACGCGCGTGTGCGCGAAGCCTACGTGGGAGGCGCCCATGCCTGAACAGAACGTGCCCTGCCTGGAGGTACGCGGCCTCACCGGCTTCTACGGCGAGACGCAGGCGCTGCACGGCATCGACTTCGTGGTGCAGCCGGGGGAGGCCGTGTGCTTGCTCGGGCGCAACGGCGCCGGCAAGACCACCACGCTGCGCGCGGTGGTGGGCCTGCTCGCGAAGCGCCGGGGCCACATCGCGATCGACGGCCGCCCCACCCAGGGCATGGCACCCGAGGACATCGCCCGCCTGGGCGTTGCCTACTGTCCCGAGGAGCGCGGCATCTTCGCCAGCCTGGACGTGGAGGAGAACCTGCTGCTGCCCCCGGTGCTGATGCCCGGCGGCATGACGATCGACGAGATCTACACGCTGTTCCCCAACCTCAAGCTGCGCCGCAAGAGCCCCGGCACGCGGCTCTCGGGCGGCGAGCAGCAGATGCTGGCGATCGCCCGCATCCTGCGCACCGGCGCCAAGCTGCTGCTGCTGGACGAACCCACCGAAGGCCTGGCGCCGGTGATCATCGAGAAGATCGGCGAGGCCATCGGCATCCTGCGCCAGCGCGGCTTCACGATCCTGATGGTGGAGCAGAACTTCCGATTCGCCTCGGGTGTCGGCGACCGCTTCTACGTGATCGAGGAGGGCAGGGTCGCCGAGCACTTCGACCGCCAGACCCTGGCCACCGACCACGCGCGCATCGAGGCGCTGCTGGGCGTCTGACGCGAACCAAGAAAACAAAGAGACATCCTATGCCGGACACCTTGTTTGGATTCCCACTGGCCGCCGTCGCCGGCCAGGTGCTGGTGGGCATGATCAACGGCTCGCTCTATGCGTTGATGAGCCTGGGCCTGGCGATCATCTTCGGGCTGCTGCGGGTGGTGAACTTCGCCCACGGCGCGCAGTACATGCTCGGCGCCTTCGTCGCCTGGGGATTGCTGGAGTACCTGGGCCTGAACTACTGGTGGGCGCTCGTGCTGGCGCCGCTGGTGGTCGGGCTGAGCGGCGTCGCGCTCGAGCGCACCCTGCTGCGCCGGCTCTATCACATCGACCATGTCTATGCGCTGCTGCTGACCTTCGGCTTCGCGCTGATCCTGGAGGGCGTGTTCCGCTACAAGTTCGGCGCCACCGGCCAGCCCTATCCGAACCCGATCGCGGGCGGGCTGGACACGCCGATGGCCTTCTTCCCCTGGTATCGGCTGTGGGTGATCGCCGCCTCGATGGGGATGTGCATCCTGACCTGGTTCGTGATCGAGCGGACCAAGCTCGGCTCCTACCTGCGCGCCGCCACCGAGAACCCGAACCTGGTGCGGACCTTCGGCGTGCGCGTGCCGCGCATGCTGATGCTCACCTACGGCCTGGGCGTGGCGCTGGCTGGCTTCAGCGGCGTGATGGCGGCACCGATCTACCAGGTCAACCCGCTGATGGGCTCCCAGCTGATCATCGTGGTCTTCGCGGTGGTCGTGATCGGCGGCATGGGCTCGATCGTGGGCGCGATCGTGGCCGGCTTCGGCCTGGGCGTGCTCGAAGGCATCACCAAGCTGGTGTACCCGGACGGCGCGGGGATGGTGGTGTTCGTGGTCATGCTGATCGTGCTGGCCGTGCGTCCGCAGGGCCTGTTCGGCAGCCTGCGCTGAAACCGCTCGAAGGAGACAACATGACCGCTACCCCCACATTCTTCGAGCGCCACCGCACGGTCCTGCTGGCCGCCGGCGCGCTGGCGCTGCTCGCCGCGCCGTTCGTGGCCTACCCCATCTTCCTGATGAAGCTGATGTGCTTCGCGCTGCTCGCGGCCTCGCTGAACCTGATGGTCGGCTACGTCGGGCTGCTGTCCTTCGGGCATGCCATGTTCTTCGGCTCGGCCGGCTACGCGACGGCGCATGCCGTCAAGGTCTGGGGCTTCGACCCGGCGCTGGGCGTGCTCTTCGGCGCGGCCGTGGCGGCGGCGATCGGCGCCACCACCGGCGTGCTGGCGATCCGGCGCGCGGGCATCGCCTTCTCGATGATCACCCTGGCCTGCGCCCAACTGGTCTATTTCATCGCGCTGCGCTCGCCCTTCACGGGCGGCGAGGACGGCATCCAGAACGTGCCGCGCGGCAAGCTGCTCGGCCTGCTGAGCCTGCAGGACAACCTCACGCTCTACTACGTGGTCATGGTCGCGGTGGTGGCCGCCTTCTGGCTGATCTGGCGCGTCGTCCATTCGCCTTTCGGCCAGGTGCTGACCGCCATCCGCGACAACGAGCCGCGCGCCATCTCGCTGGGCTACCGGGTCAACCGCTACAAGCTGCTGGCCTTCACGCTCTCGGCCGCGCTGGCCGGACTGGCCGGCGGAATGAAGAGCATCGTGTTCCAGATCGCCACGCTCACCGACGTGAGCTGGGTCACCTCGGGCGAAGCCCTGCTGATGGGCATCGTCGGCGGCCTGCAGACCATGCTCGGCCCGGTGGTGGGCGCGATGGTGGTCGTGACCATGGCCAACCAGCTGTCGGCCTTCGCCGAGGCGGTGATGATCGTCCAGGGCACCGTCTTCGTGCTGGTGGTCATGCTGTTCCGCCGGGGTATCGTGGGCGAGGTCAATGCCTTCCTGGCCCGCCGCGCGAGACTCGGCCAGGCCCCCGAGGCGGCCGCAGTGCCGCCCCGGACCTCGCGTGCCGGAGCTGTCCATGACTGAGCGTCCCGACCCCCTTTTGTTGCAGGGCCGGCTCGCCCTCGTGACCGGCGCTGCCGGCGGCATCGGCCGCGCCATCGCCATGCGCTATGCGCGCGCCGGGGCCCGCGTGGTGCTGGCCGACCTGCGCGCCGAGGATTGCGAAGCCGCCGTGCGCGAGATCGCCGAGGCCGGCGGCAGCGCCCGGGCCTTCGCGCTGGATATCACCGACGTGCCGGCCTGCGACGAGCTGGCCGAACGGGTCGGCCGCGAGATCGGCATGCTGGACGTGCTGGTCAACAACGCCGGCATCCTGCTGCGCGAAGGCATCGACGCGCCGGACGCGCATCGCAAGATCCGCCGCGTGTTCGATGTCAACGTGATGGGCGGCTTCAACCTGCTGCATGCCTTCCTGCCGGCGCTGCGTCAGACGCGAGGCTGCGTCATCAACATCGCCTCGGGCGCGGCCTTCATCGCGCAGGCCGGCTGCATCGGCTACTCGGGCTCCAAGGGCGCGGTGAAGATGCTGACCCAGTCGATGGCCGTCGACCTCGCGCCGGACGGCATCCGCGTGAATGCGATCGCACCCGGCGTGATCGAGACGGCCATGACCGATGCCACCCGCGCCGATCCGCAGCGGCTGCAGGGCTTCCTGCGCCGCACGCCGCTGGGCCGCGTCGGCCGGCCCGAAGAGATCGCCGAGCCGGCGCTGTTCCTGGCGTCGTCGATGGCCAGCTACATCACGGGCGTCACCCTGCCGGTGGACGGCGGGGTGCTGGCCGCATGACCGGCCGGAACGCCGCCTGACCCCGCGAACCCGCCCTGGTGCGGCCCCAATTTGTTGACCAGAACCCCCATGGAGATGCGCATGAACGCCGACACCTCGAAGAACCTCAACACCGCCCTCGCTCAGAACGGCCCCGGCACCCGACGCGTCGACGTCCTGGTGGTCGGCGGCGGCTTCGGAGGCATGTACGCCGTCCACCGCTTTCGCGAGATGGGCCTCCGCCTGCAGGCCTTCGAGGCCGGGGGCGACCTGGGCGGGGTCTGGTACTGGAACCGCTATCCGGGCGCGCGAGTCGACCTGCCCAGCATCGACTACAGCTATTCGTTCTCGCCCGAGATCGAGCAGGAATGGACCTGGTCGGAGCAGTTCGCGGCCCAGCCCGAGCTGCTGCGCTACATCGACTTCGTCGCCAACAAGCTCAGCCTGCGCCCGCACTTCCAGTTCGACACACGGGTCAACCGGGCCAGCTGGGACGCGGCCCGCTCGCTGTGGGTGCTCAAGACCGACCGCGGCGAGACCTGGGAGGCGCCGTACTGCGTCATGGCGACCGGCCCGCTGTCGGTCCCGAAGGAGCCGGACATCCTCGGCGTGAAACGCTTCAAGGGCCGCCTGCTGCATGCGGCCAGGTGGCCGCACGAACCCGTCAGCTACGAAGGCCAGCGCGTCGGTGTCATCGGTACCGGGTCGACCGGCATCCAGATCGTGCAGGAGATCGGCCCGCAGGCCGGCGAGCTCTTCGTCTTCCAGCGCACGCCGAGCTTCACCATGCCGATGCGCAATGTCGAACTCGACGCCGAGTACGTGGCCGAGGTCAAGCGGCACTACCCGGGGATCCGAGAGGCGGCACGCAACAGCGCCGTCGGCGGCACGCGGCCCCAGTCGACGCGGGCCTTCTTCAGCGTCACGCGGGCGCAGCGCCAGGCCTTGCTGGAAGACGCCTGGAAGCAGGGCGGCCTGGCCATGCTCGGCACCTTCTCGGACCTGATGCTCAACGAGGAAGCGAACGAGCAGGTGGCGGAGTTCGTGCGCAACCGGATCCCCGAGATCGTCAAGGACCCGGTGGTCGCCGAGCAGCTCAAGCCCAAGGGCTATCCGATCTTCGCCCGCCGGCCTTGCCTGGACTCCAGCTACTACGAGACCTACAACCTGCCGAGCGTGCACCTGAAGGATTGCCTCGCCGATCCGATTGTCGAGGTCACCGAGAAGGGCGTGCGCACCGAGTCGGGCGAGGTGGAGCTCGACATGCTGATCCTCGCCACCGGCTACGACGGACTCACCGGCGCCATGATGGCCTTCGAAGTGACCGGGCGCGACGGCCGGACGGTCAACGACAAGTGGAAGGAGGGCGCGCGCTCGTACCTGGGGCTGATGATGGAAGGATTCCCGAACCTCTTCATGACCACCGGCCCCAACGGTCCGGCGGCGCTCGCCAACATCATCCGCATCAGCGAGCACGACGTGGACTGGATCGCCGGGGCCATCACGCACATGCACAAGAACGGCCTGAAGACCATCGAGCCCACCCCCCAGGCCGAAGAGGACTGGATGGGCGTGGTGCGCAACCTGGCCAGGCGCTCGCTGATCAACAAGGCCAAGACCTGGTGGGTGGGCGCCAACGTGAAGGACAAGCCGCAGGGGCTGACGCTGTTCACCGGCGGCTTCCATGCCTACCGCCAATACACGGCGGCGGCCGTGCAGGACGGCTACGCCAGCTTCAGCTTCGGGCCGGCGAAGGCCTGGGCGGAGCCTGAACCGCGATTCGCAGCCGCGGACCCGGTGGCCGGGGTCTAGCCACCGCGTCACAAGGGAGACGGCATCCTGGCTGCGGCCGCGTTCTAATCGCGGACACCGGGCGCCACGAACGGACGCCACCCTCCAGAACGAAGGACACACCATGTTTGCCGAACCCTCCCCCAAGACGCAAGACCTGCTGCAGCGCCTGCGGCAATTCTTCGACCAGCACATCTATCCCAACGAAGCGCGCTATCACGAGGAGATGGATGCGTTTCGTCGCCAGGGCAATGCCTGGCAGGTCTCGCCGCTGATCGAGGAGCTCAAGCCGCTGGCCCGCGCCGCCGGCCTCTGGAACATGTTCCTGCCGCACGAGCACCGCGGCGTGCCGGGCATCTCGAACCTCGACTACGCACCGCTGTGCGAGGTGATGGGACGTGTCTCGTGGTCGGGCGAGGTGTTCAACTGCTCGGCGCCCGATACCGGCAACATGGAAACCATCGAACGCTACGGCACCGAGGCGCAGAAGGACCAGTGGCTCGAGCCGCTGCTCGCCGGCGAGATCCGGTCGGGCTTCCTGATGACCGAGCCGGCCGTGGCCTCCTCGGACGCCACCAACATCCAGTGCACCATCACGCGGGAAGGCGACGAATACGTCATCAACGGCCGCAAGTGGTTCTCTTCCGGCGCGGGCAGCCCGCGCTGCAAGATCTTCATCGTGATGGGCAAGACCGACACCGAGGCGCCGCGCCATGCGCAGCAGTCGATGGTGCTGGTGCCGCGCGACACGCCCGGCGTGAGCGTGCTGCGGCACCTCTCGGTGTTCGGCTACGACGATGCACCGCACGGCCACATGGAAGTCCTGCTGGAGAACGTGCGCGTGCCGGTCGGCAACATCCTGCTGGGCGAGGGCCGCGGCTTCGAGATCGCCCAGGGCCGCCTGGGCCCGGGACGCATCCACCATTGCATGCGCTCGATCGGCGCCGCCGAGCGCGCACTGGAACTGATGTGCGACCGGCTTCGTTCGCGCATCGCCTTCGGAAAGCCTTTGGCCGAGCAATCGGTCTGGCACGAGCGCATCGCCGAGTCGCGCTGCCTGATCGACCAGGCGCGCCTGCTGACGCTGAACGCGGCCTACAAGATGGACACGGTCGGCAACAAGGAAGCGCGTGCCGAGATCGCCATGATCAAGGTGGTGGCCCCCAACATGTCGTGCAAGGTTGTCGACTGGGCGATCCAGGCGCATGGCGCGGCCGGCGTCAGCCAGGACTTCTGGCTGGCCGAGGCCTATGCGCACCAGCGCACCGTGCGCATCGTCGACGGACCCGATGAGGTGCACCGCAATGCCATCGCCAAGCTTGAACTGGCGAAGCGGCCTGTAGCGGCGTAGGGGCCGACAGACCCATTTCAACGGGCGCGCGTTCCTTCATCCCCGCCCGAGTTCAGGATCCTGTCGAAGTAGGCCGGGATCTCGGTGCCCAACCGTTGCAGGAACGCGGGCCGATCGAAGCCCGGCGGATCGGCCGCGATGTCGCCGTCGGGCGTCGGGATGGGCATGCCGGGGATGTCCATGAAGGCCGAGTGCCAGGCACCGGGAACGCGGCGGAGTTCGATCCCGGACAGGTTCCGGGCGATCCACTCGGCATGGAAGCGCGGGACGAGATAGCGGTCCTGTTCGGCTTCGTAGACCAGGGTCGGGACCTTGATCGAGGCCAGCGATCGCGCTGAAATGACAGCACCCAGCGGGGCCAGCGCGACGATGGCGCGAATCCGGCCGTCCGACAGCGTCGGCACCCCCTGATCCGCCTGCCCGGTGCGGATCGCTGCCGGGTCTCCGGTGCGAGCCAGGCTGCAAAGAATCGGATCGTCCGCACGCTCGTTCGCGCAATGGGTGGCGAGGCGTTGCAGCTCGGGCTGTGCCCCGGCGAGCGCCAGCACCGTGTAGCCCCCCGCCGAGTGTCCGACGGCGCCGATGCGCGGCCCCTTGGCGTCGCGCGCGATCCGGTCCTTCCAGGCGGGGTCCTGCAGCAGGGCGTCGATCACGCGCGAGGCCTGTTGCGGTCGCGCGGTGAAGTAGCGGGCCGGACCGTTCGCGAGCAACGAGCCGTCCTGCCAGTTGTCGCCGGGATGGCGCAGCGCGGCGACCAGGTAGCCATCGCGTGCCAGCGCTTCAGCCAGGCTGGCGTGGGCCAGTTCCGAGCCGCCGTGTCCGTGGCTCAGGACGATCAAGCCCTTCACCTGCGCCTCAGGCGCACCGCCCAGGGCGGCATGGACCGTGAACGGGCCCATCGCGACGGTTCGTTCGGGCGCCTGCGTGGGGTAGAACAAGGCGACGGGGATGGGCCCGGGGTCCGCGGGAAGGCCGGGAACGCTGAGGGTTCGGAATCCTGCCTGGCTGGCCAGGGCGTTGATCGACAGGAACAGGCCGAGGGCCAGCAGGAGGCCACGTTGTCTGGTGCGCATGAGCGGGGTCCTTGAAGGAAGTGGCAGGGGTTGCCGGGTGGTCGGGGTCGCCATCGTCATGGCGCGACCTCCGCCGCGCCATCGCCATGCGACGGAGCGCCCGGAACCCGGCGTCAGGCGCAGTCGGGGGGCGTGAACGCGCCGCAGACGTCCCGGACGCAACGGCGCAGCCAGCGGTGCGCCAGGTCGCCATCCAGCCTCGGGTGCCAGAGCAACGACACGGTGATCTCCGGCGCGGGCATCGGCAGGCCAAAGCTGTGCATGCCGGCGCGCAGGCCTTCGGTGTGGCGTTCAGGAACACTGGCGATCAGGTCGGAGGCCCGAGCCAGTGCCAGCGCGGTCGCGAACCCGCCGACGACTGTCCCGACCTCGCGCTCCAGGCCGAGCGGCTTCAGGGCTTCGTCGATCGGCCCTTTGTCGGCGCCGCGCCGCGACACGACCACGTGCCTTCCGGCCGCGTACCGGGCTGCCGTCATGTCGCCTCGACACAGCGGATGCCCGGTGCGCACGACGCCAACGAATCGGTCCCGGAACAGGGCCTGCACGCGGACTTCCGGGCCGGTGGTGCTACCGATGACCCCCGTCTCGAGGTCAACCGTGCCGTCGCGCAGGGATGCGCTCTCCTTGTCCGCCTTCTGCATGAAACGCAGCCGCACGCCGGGCGCTTCACGCCCGGCGCGCTCGAGCAGACCGGGTCCGAAGGTCTCGACGAAGCCTTCGCTGGTGCGCAGCGTGAACGTCCGGACCAGCGCCCGGAGGTCGAGCGCCGCGGCAGGCCGCAGGACCGCCTCGGCCTCCTGGACGAGCTGGTTGACGCGCTCGCGCAGTTCCAGCGCGCGAGGGGTGGCCACCAGGCCCCTCCCGGCGCGGACCAGCAGCGGGTCGCCGGTGGTTTCCCGCAATCGCGCGAGGGCCCGACTCATCGCCGAAGGGCTCAGGCGCAAACGTCGCGCAGCGCCCGCGACGCTGCCTTCGGCCAGCAGGACGTCGAGGGTGACGAGCAGGTTCAGATCAGGCGTCGACATGTCCCGAAGCTAGCACGTTCGGGCTGACATGGCGTCTGGTGCACGTATATGTTGCAACTGCTGCGCCTTCCGCAATTCATGCTGGCGTCCTATCGTTCGAGCACTGCTTGACGAGGGTCGTCCAAGCGCAACTGAAAGGGAAGAAGTCATGGCCAGCAACACGCTCGAAGCATCGATCCAGGGAATCAAGTCGGTCTGGGGCCCGCTGAGCGAGCAGGTGGTCGCCGGGTGCAAGCGCCACTTGGCCGACCTTCTCCGGGCACCGGCCACGGAAGACTGGCTCGCAGCCTTGCACGGCGAAGCGCCGGCGAACAAGGAGCTCTATCGCGATCCGACCCACGGCTTCGTGCTCCTGGCGCATTCCGAATACGCCGGGCTCTACAGACCACCCCATGACCACGGCCGGGGCTGGGTCATCTACGCGATCCAGCAAGGCGAGATCGAGATGAGAACCTATGCGCGGGTGGTGAACCGCGACGGCACTGTCGGGCTCGAGATGCGGGACTCGACCCTGATGCGGCCGGGCCAGGTCCAGGTGTATCTGCCGGGGGACATCCATGACACGCGGTGCATGAAAGGGCCGGCGCTCCTGTACCGGTTTACCGAGCGCGACCTCAAGAAGGAAGACAAGGACGAACATCGGGTGACGCGCTATGTCGAGAAGGACGGCGTCTGGACTTTCGGCACGCCATGATCGAAGTCTCGACCGCGCAAGGTTCGCGGGCTGCCGCCGTGGCGGCGGTGCTGGCGGCGATGGTGCTCGTGGTGCTCGATGCGGGCATCGTCAACGTCGCGCTGCCGACGATCGGACGATCGCTGCAGGTCGCGCCGGGGATGTCGGTATGGGTCGTCACGGCCTACCAGGCGGCGTTGATGATGGGCCTGCTGCCTTGCGCGGCGTTGGGCGAGAGCCTGGGCCATCGCCGGGTGCTCGGGCTTGGCGTTGCGGTGTTCACGGTCGCTTCCGCGTTGTGCGCGCTGTCGCCTTCGCTGCCGTGGCTCGTCGCGGCCCGTTTTGTCCAAGGGCTCGGCGGCGTGGCGGTCATGGCGCTGGGCGTCGCGCTGTTGCGCTCCGTGGTGCCACCGCGGCGACTCGGCGCCGCCATCGGCTGGAACGCGCTCGCGGTCGCGCTGTCCTCCGCGGCAGGTCCGACGATCGGCGCGCTGATCCTGTCGAACATGAGCTGGCCGTGGCTGTTCGCCTTGAACCTGCCGCTGGGCGGCCTGGTTCTGATCGCCACGCGTGCATTGCCGGCGCTCGACGGGACGGCGCGCCGCCTCGACCTGGTCAGCGTGGCGCTGAACGCGGGGGCCCTGGCCTCGCTGGTCATTGGCGCCGAGCTGCTGATCGAGGCGCCGGCCTTGGCGGCCGTGCTCCTCGCCGCAGCGGCTTTCGGTCTGGCGGCGCTGGTCCGGCGGGAGATGCCGAAGGCCGCGCCCCTGATCCCGCTGGACCTGCTCCGCTCGGCGTCGCTGCGCCTCTCGGTGATCGCCTCGATGTGCTGCTTCGCGGGCACGACAGCGGGCTTGATGGCGCTTCCTTTCTACCTGCAGCACAGCCTGGGGCAGGGCGCGCTGGCGACAGGGATCTTCATGACGCCCTGGCCCCTGGCCGTGGCGGTCGCGGCGCCCCTTGCAGGACGTCTCGCCGACCGCGTGCCGACGGCGTGGCTTTGCGCCGCGGGCGCCACGCTGCTCGCGATGGGGCTCGCGGCGGCCTCGCTGTGGCCCCTGGAGGGGCGGCCGCAGCCGCTGATCCTGATCACCATGGCGTGCGGACTGGGCTTCGGGCTTTTCCAGGTGCCGAACAACCGCAACATCTTCCTGTCCGCGCCCGACGATCGGAGCGGGGCTGCCGGAGGCCTTCAGGGGACCGCCAGGCTGGCGGGTCAAACCGCAGGGGGGATCGTCATGAGCCTGCTGTTCACCGCCGCATCCGCCGACGCTGCCCCCAGGATCGGGCTTGGAATCGGTGCCGTGCTGGCCTTGGCGGCAGGCATCGCGAGCATGGTGCGGGCGAGACCGGCAGGGCAACGACCGGACACGTCGGCGGCATGGGCGCCGCTGGAAAACAGCCTGCTCAAAGTGCGCGCTTCAAGACGCTCTTGACCGACTCTTCGACGCAGAACGCATGAATGGGCTCGACCCGTCCGCGCAGTGCCAGCGCCCCAAGGTCGTGGGTACGGATCTCGGGCGGTGGCCCCAGGGAGGCCAGCGCTTCCGCCGAGGCGATGAACAAGCATCCGACTTCGCGGGTCGCCTGCTCGAGGCGCCCGGTCGTGTTCATGACGTCGCCATGGTAGACAATCGCACGGCGCACCTGGCCGACCTCGCCGGCGATGACCTCGCCCAGGTGCAGCGCCGCACGCAGTTCCGGCCGCACGCCGAAGCGCTGGACAAACCGGTTCGCGTCGGCGGCCATCGCCGCGCGCATCGCGAAGAAGCAGCGCAGCGCCCGCGCATCGACGACGCCGTCCGCCTCGACCCAGGTGATCACGATCTCGTCACCGACATACTGGTAGATTTCGCCTCGCCACAGCTCGATCGGTTCGGCGACCGCTGAAAACACCGCGGCCAGGAAGCGATGTGCCTGCAGGGCCCCGAGCCGCTCGGCCATGGCGGTCGAGCCCACCACGTCGACGAAGAGGAAGAAGCGTCGCTCGGGGAAGGGCTGTCGATACTTGCCTGTCAGCAGGGCCATGAAGGTGCGGTAGCCGACGAGGCCTGCGGCCTGAAACATCATCACCATGACGGCAACCGGCACCAGCGAGAGAAAAGCCGCGATCAGGCCGGTGCGGACGTCGTAGGCGGTGACGACGCCCAACAATCGCTGCCCTGGTTGGCCAGCGATCACCGCCCAGGCGATCGCGCCGTAGACAAGCGTCTTCAGGATGAACACCGCGGCGAAGGGCAGTGCGTCGAGCCAGCGCATCGAAGCGCGTGGCAGCAGGAACATCTCGATGCCGGCGATCGACGAAGCCGTGAGCACGGCACTGATGACGCCGATCGGCACGGAGACCAGCAGGGAAGCGAGCAGCGAGCGAGCGTCCGGGGCGGCCATCGCGCCCGCGTAGACGGCACCGACGCCCGCGCCGATGGCTGCGGCCATGCGCTCGACCCGCATGAAGCGCCGAAGTCGTTCGCGCGTGACGGCTGAAAGCTTGGCGGTCATCTGGCTTCGAGTCTAAGGGCGCCGCGCGCGCGACTGGTGCGAGACTTGCGTGGAGGATCCGTTCAAAATATCGTGTGACCCCGGTCACACCCGAACCCAACAGCTTTTCAGAAAGGCCTTCAGCCCATGAGCACGATCAAGACCAAGGACGGCGTCGAGATTTTCTACAAGGATTGGGGTCCCAAGGACGGCCAGCCGATCATGTTCCATCATGGTTGGCCGCTTTCCAGCGACGACTGGGACACGCAGATGCTGTTCTTCGTGCAGCGCGGCTACCGGGTGATCGCGCACGACCGCCGCGGGCACGGTCGGTCGTCGCAGGTCAGCGATGGCCATGACATGGACCACTACGCCGCTGATGCCTTCGCGGTGGTCGAGGCGCTCGACCTGACCAAGGTCTTCCACGTGGGCCACTCGACCGGCGGCGGCGAGGTCGCCCGCTACGTCGCGAAGCACGGCGAGCCCAGTGGCCGTGCCGCCAAGGCCGTGCTCGTGAGCGCGGTGCCGCCCCTGATGCTCAAGACCGCGGGCAATCCGGAAGGCCTGCCGATCGAGGTCTTCGACGGCTTTCGCAAAGGGGTGGCAGACAACCGGGCACAGCTCTTCCTCGACGTCGCGGCGGGTCCGTTCTACGGCTTCAACCGGGAAGGGGCCAAGGTCTACCAGGGGGTGATCCAGAACTGGTGGCGCCAGGGAATGATGGGCAGCGCCAAGGCGCACTACGAAGGCATCAAGGCCTTTTCGGAGACCGACCAGACGGCGGACCTGCAGGCGATCACGGTGCCGACGCTCGTCATGCATGGCGACGACGACCAGATCGTGCCGATCGCGGATGCGGCGCTGAAGTCGGTCAAGCTGCTGAAGAACGGCACGCTCAAGGTGTACAAGGGCTTGCCGCACGGCATGCTCACCACCCACGCGGACGTCATCAACCCGGATCTGCTGGCGTTCTTCACGAGCTGAGCGGCCGGCGTTCGATAACCCGCCTGGCCCGCCTCAGGCCAGGAAGCCGCTCGCCAGCGCCGCGACAAGTCACCGTTCAGAATACAGACAATCGATCAAATATCGATTGTTGATATAATCGATTTATTGCGGGCCCCATCGTTTGAACGGTGGGTTTTCGCAGTGCCGGCTCGGAGCAAACGTCCATCCCATGCAGGCCGTTTGGCGACTTCGTCGCCCGGTGGGTCTGTAGAGCTGCAGCCAACCGACTTCCTGGTTGGCTCACGACCCGTTTCAGATGCTGCGGACTCCCGATCCGCTCACCCGTGCTCCCACCGGCGCGACCTTTGTTGCGCACCTTCATTCAGAAAGGCTCTTTTCATGAGCGTCAAAATCTACGTTGGCAACCTGCCTTATTCCGTGACCGATTCCAGCCTGGAAAGCAACTTTGCCGAGTTTGGCAGCGTCGCTTCGGCCAGGGTCATGATGGACCGTGAGACCGGCCGCTCCAAGGGCTTCGGTTTTGTGGAGATGGCTTCTGCCGAAGCGGCGCAAGCCGCCATCACGGGGCTGAACGGCATGTCCGTCGATGGACGCTCGATCGTCGTGAACCTGGCGCGGCCGCGCGAAGAGGGTGGCGGCTCGGGTGGCTACAGCGCGGCTGGCTACAACACGGGCAAACGCTCGGACGTTGGCTATGGCAACGGTGGGTACGGCGGCGGTCGTTACTGAGCGCTGCCTTTTCCCTCTGAAGACCGGCTTTCCTGAGCCGGTCTTTTTTCTTGTCCGGCCATCGGCAGCCTCAGGGCAGCTCGGATCGCCTGGGCATATCGGCCCCGCGGCGCGAACAGGTGATGGCAGCGGCCTGGGCTGCGAAGCGCAACAGCGCCTCCAATTGGCTGTCGGCCAGTGTCGTCAGCACCGCGGGCGCAAGCGCATCGTGCTCGTCCAGCCATGTCAGCAGGGCAGCCTGGAAAGTGTCGCCGGCGCCGACCGTGTCAATGACCTTCACCGGCTTGGACGGCGCCTTGGCATGTGCATTGGCCGTCCACGCGCTGGAGCCCGCGCCCCCGCGCGTGACGACCACCAGGGCCGCGCCCCGCTTCAGCCATCGCGGCGCCACCTGCTCGGGTGATTCGCCCGGGTAGAGCAGGGCGAGGTCTTCCTCGCTCACCTTGACCAGGTGGGCCAGCGCGACCATGTCCTCGACCACCTGGCGCCAGCGGGCAATGTCGGGTTCGACGTTGAGGCGGACGTTCGGGTCGTAGGCGATCAGGCAGCGTGCACGGGCGGCACCCGCCAGCGCGCGCAGCGTGCTGCCGACCGGCTCCACCACAAGCGCGTAGGAGCCGAGCTGCAGCACGCGTGTCTGCGCCGGCAGCGCGGGGAGCATGCCGGGCGTGAGCTGCCGGTCGGCCGCGCCGTTGCCGTGGAAGTCGTAGCGAGGCACGCCCGTGACGTCGATGCTGACGACGCTGAGCGTGCTCGGAGCGTCGCTGCGCAAGACCAGCGAGGTGTCGACGCCCTCGGCCACCAGCGACGCCAGCAGGCGCTCGCCGATGGCGTCGGTCGACACCGTGGAAAGGAAGGCCGCCGGCCGTGCCAGCCGCGCCAGGCCCTGCGCCACATTGAGGGGCGAGCCGCCGATGCGGGCGTCGAGCCGCAGGCCGGTGGGCGTGGACTCGCCCATGTAGACGTCCATCAGAGCTTCACCGCAGACCACGAACATGTTGATGTCTCCTTCGGGTTAACACTAAATAAATCAACTTGATTTAATAACTCAAAGCGAACTATAGTTGCATCGCCCCCCGACGCAAAGCCCCATGAAAAGGGCCCGGATTTACTTCAAGCCCCGCAGGCGGTCCGCCCGCAATCCCAGGAGACAACCCGATGCTCAAGCTCACCCTCGCCGCCGCCGTGACCGCTGCCGCGCTGGCCGCCCAGTTCCCCGCCCAGGCCGCCGAGCCCGTGATCGGCCTGATCACCAAGACCGAGACCAACCCCTTCTTCGTCAAGATGAAGGAAGGCGCCACGGCCGAGGCCAAGACCAAGGGCGCCAAGCTGCTCTCGGGCGCCGGCAAGACCGACGGCGACAACGCCGGCCAGGTGGCGGCGATGGAGAACATGATCGCCGCCGGTGCCAAGACCATCCTGATCACGCCCAGCGACGCCAAGGCGATCATCCCGGCCATCAAGAAGGCGCAAGAGAAGGGCGTGATGGTGATCGCGCTCGACAGCCCGACCGACCCGCAAAGCGCCACCGACGCCCTGTTCGCCACCGACAACTACCAGGCCGGCGTGCTGATCGGCCAATACGCCAAG
>NZ_JASZYN010000012.1:0-194247 GCF_030316965.1 Variovorax sp. J31P207 | reverse complement strand
AGCCTCTCGCGCGACTCCATCCCCGCTGGTTTTTTCGGTTGTGCGGGCCCGCGACCGCTCCCGCGTGCCTTGCTGACATTCGAAGCGAGAACTCAAAGGACGGCAACGGGCCCATCTGCGACATCCACGGTTCGCAAAACCACGTGGAGAAGCTCACAACGATCACACCACAACGACCAAGCTCGGATCAAACCAAGGATTCTCGAAGATCAACTCCTCTGGCTTCTCGACCAGACCCGCGTTGCGGGGATAGCCACGGGGATTTGCGACAACGCGGCAACCCCGCACCTGGTAGTCGAAGCTGTCATGAACATGGCCGTGAACCCAGAGGTCAGCGCGAGCCAGGAGGCTCGAAAGGTCCGACACAAACGCACAGTTCAAGAGATCACCCCGAAAGCGCGGGTGTACCGACTTCGCGTGGGGGCCATGATGCGTGATGACCACGGTTCGTCCATCAAATGGTGTCGAGAGCGCATCTGCGAGCCAGCCCACTGACGCCTGATGCTCGGCTAGGGCGTGGCCTGGTTTGAAGACGCTCTCGCCGAAGCTGATTAAACGGTGGTCGTTGAGGCGTCGCCCTGCCTCGCCCATTCGCATCTGCCGCCAGTCCTGCATTGCAACGCCATCAGCGTAGTCGTAGTCTGTCCACAGCGTGGCCCCGAAGGCTCTCAGTCCAGCAAGCCGTTCCTTCCGAGGCTCATACCAATTCGAAAACTTCAAAAACTGGACTGGGCCGACCTCGTCGTTGTCGAGGATCAGCACCGATGTGCCCTGCGCCAGGCTGCGAGCATGGCGCCGCAACGCAGTCATTTCCTGGTGATAGAACTCATGATTGCCCAGCACATAGAGCACCGGCACTGGCCACCTTCCAAACATTCGCAGCACGTCGTCGATCGAACCGATATCTCCGGCAAGCACGAGCAGGTCTGCCGCGGGACTCGCGGGTATTCCGTGCCAACCAACACGGATGCGCGACGTTAGGAGCTCCAAGTGCAGGTCGGACACGATTTGAATGCGCACCGACTCGTCCGATGGGGGGACGACGGATTGCTTCACAGGGGGGGTTACCACCGTCAGCTGCTTGACTGCAAGCGCTGCTTGACCTTCGTCACAAGCCACCTGATTTCTTGCCGATCCAGGTCCCAACCCTTGCGACGAACTCTTCCGAGCAGCGTCCTGCCGAGCCAGTCGATCTTCCACGAAGGATTTTCCATCAGCTTGCACTGGCTATACGCGACCAGATGCTCCAGCAATTGCACATTCTCTTCATAGCGGACGAACAGTTCGGCCTCAGTCTTCATCTGCCAATCAGACCTGATGTGATAGTCAGGGATTCGCGGCTTCATTGTGTTTCCCCGGATCAGGATAGGCGCCGCTTCGCATCCGCGCCAGAAGTCTTGCGACCAGTTCTCGGCCGTACACACTCGTCATGAGTTCTTTTGGCATCCGCCCTCCCAGGGCATAACACGGGTGAGCCAGCCAGGTCGCAATCCATGCAGACGCGTCGAATCCTTCAGGCTCTCCGGACTCCTCCACCATCCGCCGGACGAACACCACAAGTTGACCCACGTGGCCCTCGTAGGCGTCCAGCCCTTGCCTGCGCGGTTCTGATTCGTTCATGTTCGTCCGCCTTGCGGCGGAGAACGTTGTTTGGTGAGCCGATCGCTCACGCGACTCATGATCCAGTCGAGTTCCCGGGGCGCAAGGTCCCAGTCCTTGTGGATCACGCCTTGACGGACGCGCGGCAATAGTGACGGGATGTCGAGCGCGTTGTTCTCATGAAGCTTCCGTTTGCAGTAGATCTCCAACTGTTCAACCAGATCTTGGCAAGCAAGGAACCGCTCCATGTGCTCTTCGTCGGTGAGCCCCTCGACGAACCGACCTTCAACCATTCTGACGGCGAGCTTTCTCTGGTGGCCCGAAACCGCGCCCGGCTCTGTGGCCCGAGGAAAGTCCGACGGAATCTGATGTGCCTGCGCGATCGTCATGGCACATCGTTGCATGCCTGCGCGAGGGACTCAACCCCGCGAGTGTGCCTTGCGCAGGCAGTCAGACGCTGATTGTCGGCTCTGTGTTTCGCGTATGAGGTCAATCCGGCGCGCGCCGGAGATAACCTATATCGCGAAATTTTGAGAATGCCAACTCATTGCCCGCTCATTCAATCGAGAGCCGCGACGATAGAAAAATCATGCTCGCACGGTTGCTTCGTTGCGTTGGTGCGACAACGTCCTCGTTGCCACTCGGAAGGCAAACATGAGGCGGAGCCCTTCGGTCAACAAGGCGGCGCAATTGACCGACCAGGCGCGGCAGTTTGAAGATCACTTCAGTGTGGTGAGACCAGCCGCGAGAATCGACCTCCTGAGGTGCCGATCATCATCCAGCTTGGTAGATGCGCGGAAGGGGCACCGGCGGCACGACTTGGGACAGCAGTCCGGCAAGAACGTCTATTCGACGTCCGGCGCCGTACTTCCCACCGACCGTTCCGGGTTCGTGACCGCAGATTTGATCGATAGCTGAATCGTCGAGGCCCGCATTCCGACAAAGGTCCTTGAACAGGTGTCGGAAGCTGTGAAAGACCTTGCTCTTCTCAGTGATTCTCAAACTGTCCAGGTGACGTCCGAACCATTTCGAGAACGCGGCACTCTGTTCCTCTCGCTGACTGGTGACCTTCGGAAAGAGTCTGCCGTGGCGCGATCGAACGAAGTCCAGGAAGCCAGCTTCGACCAGCGCAGGATGTATGGGAACCTGTCGATTCGCCCGGTTCGAGTTCTTGCTGTCCCCAATCTGGAAATAGGGATTCCCTTGCGCATCAACATCAAACTGCTCTGCGCGGAGCACGGCAATCTCTTCAAGGTTTGCACCGCTCAGGTAAGCGATGGCCGGAACCCAGGCCGCGGCCTCCCCTCCTCCACCTAGTGGTCGGTCGCCCTTCGTATAGACGTCTGAACTGAAGATGCGCAGTAGGTCGGCGTCGCTGAAGGGAAGTCGCTGCGAGTTCATGATGCCGCGAATCTCCTTCTTGATCTTGATGTTCTCGAACGGATTCGAGCTGAGATGCTTCGCGTATCGGGTACTGTTCCGCCCAGCGTTCACGATGGTGCCGATGAAACCAATCTTGTTTGCCACGGTGTTCGCGTGCAAGCCCACGGTGACAAGCAAATGGTCTCGGAACGCAAGCGCATCCTCGCGGGTCGCCGTCGTGGGCGTCACCTGCGGGCGGAGTTCACGAAACAGATTCAATGCAGCCAGGTAGGAGTCCCTGGTGCGCTGCGGCCGCACAACCTCTGCGGCCCAGACGTCATACAAGTGTCGCCATTCGATGGTCGGCACTCCAAGCGCCACCATGGGACGCCCCACGGCTTGAACGACGAACTGGTTGGCCAGCACCTCTTGTCCGCCAGTTGTAACAACCGCGCCGGCCTGCCTCGCGAGCACGCCTTCGTACGCCTGGAGCGTCGCCTCCGTAGCCACGAAAGCGAGCCTGCGCCATTCGGCCTCCGAAAACTCAGCGTCATAGCCAAGACCATGGAGATGCGCCGCGGTTGACTCGATCATGGGCTCTACCCGTCCCATCGCAAGCTGCCGGCGCAGGACGTCCAGCAGATCGCGAACCTCGCGCTCGTAGGCGGCAAAGTCTTCGGCCGTAAAGCCGTCAATCCGCCGGCGCCGGTCGGTGTCGAGCAAGGACTCGCGCAGCTGGTTGCTGAACTTTCGCTCCACGTCCGCCGATAGCGTGGCAAGGCGTATGCGCTTGGTCCTCTGGATGTTGGCGCGTGAATCGAACGGCAGATCCATGGAATCGAGCGCCGCTCGAGCGTCTGCGATGAGGCAGTCGACCTCGACGGCCTTCTGCTTGCAGGCGCGCTTGGCCGCATCGAAGTCACTCCCGAGCGTCTTCTTGACCTCGCGCTTGCCGATGATGTGGCGGAGCTCGGCCGGAACGGCTTGGCGGAAATAGTAGGTGTTGCCCTTGCGGGCGAGGTACTGAGGCATGTTCTGTCCAGTTGGACCGAGGCTGCTCGTACCCTGTCTTTGTACCTTTTTGTACTTCAACTTCATGGCAAAAATGAAAAAAGCCGTTGCAAATCAATGACTTGCAACGGCTTCTCTGCTTTCTGGCGGAGTGGACGGGACTCGAACCCGCGACCCCCGGCGTGACAGGCCGGTATTCTAACCAACTGAACTACCACTCCTGGTAGACAACGTTCACTCCAAACAGGAGCCAAGTGCTGCGACTTGTGCCTGCTTCACCTTGCAGTGAAACTGGCGACCCTACGGGGATTCGAACCCCGGTAGCCACCGTGAAAGGGTGGTGTCCTAGGCCTCTAGACGATAGGGTCAAAACCTTAGGAACCGCGCTGCGATCAGCGCTTGTTACTTACTTCAAAACTTTCAACTCGACACCATGTTGGTGGAGGTAAGCGGGATCGAACCGCTGACCTCTTGCATGCCATGCAAGCGCTCTCCCAGCTGAGCTATACCCCCCTGGGTGTCGAGCCTCAAATTATAGCCTGAAAATCAGGCCTCCTTCAATCTCTTCAAAATAGTTTCGCGAGAAAAGAGCGCGAGGACCGAATCGAGAGAAGGCGTCTGCGGCGTGCCCATCACGAGCACTCGCACCGGCATGGCTAATGCCGGCATCTTGAGACCTTGCGCAACCAGCACTTCCTTGATGGCTGATGCGATCGCTGCCTTGTCCCAAGCGACGCCCGATAGTTTATCCGCAAGTTCGGCGATTGCCGGGCGCACCGCAGCAGAAATATGCTGTTCGCGATCGGCATCGCTCACGGTCACGTCGGCATAGAACGCAGCAGCCCATCCGGCCAGCGCAACGGTCGTGTCGCAGCGGTCCTTGAACAGTCCGCAGATCGCCGGCAGGCGCTCGTCGGCCGTGATGCCGCGCTGGTGCAGCTGGGCGGCCACCAGCGGTGCCAGCGCATCGTCGGCCATCGCCTTCAGGTGCTGCGCGTTGACCCAACGCAGCTTGGTCTCGTCGAACTGCGCCGCACTGCGGCCCAGGTGGTCGAGGTTGAACCACTCGACGAACTGCGCGCGCGAAAAGATCTCGTCGTCGCCATGGCTCCAGCCCAGGCGCGCGAGGTAGTTCACCATCGCCTCGGGCAGGAAGCCCTCGTCGCGGAACTGCGTCACGGGCTTGGCGCCGTTGCGCTTGCTCATCTTCTCGCCCTGCTCGTTGAGCACGGTGGGCAGGTGCGCATACACCGGCGGCTCCTTGCCGAGCGCGCGGAAGATGTTGATCTGGCGCGGCGTGTTGTTGACGTGGTCGTCGCCGCGGATCACGTGCGTGATCGCCATGTCGATGTCGTCGACGACGACGCAGAAGTTGTAGGTCGGCGTACCGTCGGGGCGCGCGATCACGAGGTCGTCGAGTTCGTCGTTGCCGATCTCGATGCGGCCCTTGACCTTGTCGTCCCAGGCCACCGCGCCGCCCTGCGGATTGCGGAAGCGCAGCACCGGCTGCACGCCCTCGGGAACCGGAGGCAGCGTCTTGCCCGTCTCGGGCCGCCAGGTGCCGTCGTAGCGCGGCTTCTCCTTCGCGGCCATCTGCTTCTCGCGCAGCGCGTCGAGCTCGGCCATGCTCATGTAGCAGGGGTAGACCAGGTTCGCTGCCTGCATCTCGGCCAGCACCGCCTTGTAGCGGTCCATGCGCTGCATCTGATAGAACGGGCCCTCGTCGTGGTCCAGGCCCAGCCACTGCATGCCTTCGAGGATCACGTCGACCGCGGCCTGCGTCGAACGCTCGACGTCGGTGTCCTCGATGCGCAGGATGAAGTCGCCGCCGGTCGAGCGCGCGAAGGCCCACGGATAGAGGGCCGAGCGGATGTTGCCGAGGTGGATGAATCCGGTCGGGGACGGTGCGAAACGGGTGCGGGTCTTCTGTGTCATGCGAGGGTGCTCAGGCCGCGCAGGAGGTCGGCCTTGATGTCGTCGATATGGTCCAGGCCCACCGCCACGCGGATCAGGCCCTGGCCGATGCCGGCCGCCTGCCGCTGCGCTTCAGTGAGGCGCCCGTGCGAGGTGGTGGCCGGATGGGTGATGGTGGTCTTGGTGTCGCCGAGGTTGGCCGTGATGCTCAGCACGCGCGTGCTGTCGATCACGTGGAATGCGTTGGTGCGCGAAGCCTCCGGGCCGCTGCCTTCGACGTCGAAGGACACCACCGCGCCGCCCAGCCCCGACTGCTGGCGCATCGCCAGTTCGTGCTGCGGATGCGAGGCCAGGCCGGGGTAGTACACGCGTGCCACGCCGGGCTGCGTCTCGAGCCACTGCGCCAGCGCCAATGCACCGGCGCAATGCGCCTGCATGCGGATGCCCAGCGTCTCCAGGCCCTTGAGCACGACCCAGGCGTTGAACGGCGACAGCGCCATGCCGGCGGTGCGCACCACCGGCCCGAACACTTCGTTGATCAGCTTGGCCGAGCCGCAGATCGCGCCGGCCAGCACGCGGCCCTGCCCTTCGAGGTACTTGGTGCCCGAGTGGATGACCAGGTCGGCGCCGAGTTCGGTCGGCCGCTGCAGGGCCGGCGAGCAGAAGCAGTTGTCGACCGCCAGCAGCGCGCCCGCGCCATGCGCTAGGTCGGCCAGCGCGCGGATGTCGCAGACGTCGGTCAGCGGATTGGTCGGCGTCTCGGCGAACAGCAGCTTGGTGGTCGGGCGGATCGCCGCCTTCCATTCGGCGACATCGGTCTGCGAGACGAAGGTGGTCTCGACGCCGAACTTGCCGAACTCGCGGCCGATCAGGTTCAAGGTGGAGCCGAACACCGAGCGCGAGCACACGACGTGATCGCCGGCACGCAGCAGGCCCATGCACATCATGAGGATCGCGCCCATGCCGCTCGAGGCGCCGATCGCGGCCTCGGTGCCTTCGAGCGCGGCCAAGCGCTGCTCGAAGCTGGCCACGGTCGGGTTCGAGGTGCGCGTGTAGGTGAAGCCTTCCTCGGTGCCGGCGAAGCGGCGCGCCGAGGTCTCGGCGTCGGGCTGCACGAAGCTGCTGGTGAGGAACAGCGCCTCGGAGTTCTCGCCGTACTGGCTGCGCTCGAGCGCGGTGCGGACCGCCAGCGTGTCGCGGTGCAGTCCGGGGGGCAGGGATCGATCGGTCGTCACGGGTTCACTCGGCGAGGTTGGGCAGCGCGAGGCGCGACGAGTCTTCGCCGGTCTCCTCGATGCGCGGCCGGTTGCCGTTCATGCGCGAGATGGCTTCGGTGTCGATATCGCCGGTGACGTACACGCCGTCGAAGCAGGAGGCATCGAAGCCGTCGAGTTTCGGATTCAGCGAGCCGATGGCGCGCTTCATGGCGTCGACGTCCTGGTAGATCAGCGCGTCGCAGCCGATCAGTTCGCGGATCTGCTCGACCGTGCGGTCGTGCGCGACCAGTTCGTCCTTGGTCGGCATGTCGATGCCGTAGACGTTGGGGTAGCGCACCGGCGGCGCCGCGCTCGCGAGGTAGACCTTGCGGGCACCGGCGTCGCGCGCCATCTGGACGATCTCGCGGCTGGTGGTGCCGCGCACGATCGAGTCGTCGACCAGCAGCACGTTGCGGCCCTTGAATTCGCTGGCGATCACGTTGAGCTTCTGGCGCACCGACTTCTTGCGCACGCCCTGCCCCGGCATGATGAAGGTGCGGCCGACATAGCGGTTCTTGACGAAGCCTTCGCGGTAAGGAACGCCCAGCAGGTGCGCCAACTGCGTCGCGCTGGGCCGGCTCGATTCGGGGATCGGGATGATGACGTCGATCTCGCTCGGCGGCACGGTCGAGACCACGCGCTTGGCCAGCGTCTCGCCAAGGTTCAGGCGCGCCTGGTAGACCGAGATCCCGTCGAGCACCGAATCCGGGCGCGCCAGGTAGACGAACTCGAAGATGCAGGGATTGAGCGTCGGCGAGTCGGCGCATTGTTCGGAATGCACCTGGCCCTGCAGGTCGACGAAGACCGCCTCGCCCGGCGCGATGTTGCGCTCGAACACATGGCCCGAGCCCTCGAGCGCGACCGATTCGCTGGCCACCATGATCGTGCCGTCGGCGCCGCGGCCCATGGCCAGCGGCCGGATGCCGTAGGGGTCGCGGAAGGCCAGCAGGCCGTGGCCGGCGATCAGCGCCACCACCGCGTAGGAGCCGCGCAGGCGGCGCTGCGTGTTGCGCACCGCCTCGAACACGGTGGCCGAGTTGAGCAGGCCGCCACGGGTGGCGCGGTCGAGTTCGTGCGCCAGCACGTTGAGCAGCACTTCGGAGTCGCTCTCGGTGTTGGTGTGGCGGTGGTCGGTGGAGAACAGCTCGGTCCGCAGCGCATGGGCGTTGGTCAGGTTGCCGTTGTGCACCAGCACGATGCCGAAGGGCGCGTTGACATAGAAGGGCTGGGCCTCTTCCTCGCTGTAGGCGTTGCCGGCGGTCGGGTAGCGCACCTGGCCCAGGCCGACGTCGCCCGGCAGGCCGCGCATGTTGCGGGTGCGGAAGACGTCGCGCACCATGCCCTTGGCCTTGTGCATGAAGAACTTGCGCTCGAGCAGCGTCACGATGCCGGCGGCATCCTGGCCGCGGTGCTGCAGCAGCAGCAAGGCGTCGTAGAGCAGTTGATTGACGGGAGCGTTGCTGACAACGCCGACGATTCCACACATGAAGCGATCCTCTCAGGGCAGGTAGCTTGCCAACTTATCTGGCAAGGCGGGTTTCAGGCCCTGCAATGCCGCATCGAGAACAATGGCGCTGCGCGATCCGTGCCACCAGGCACTGTCGCTCAACGCCAACAAATGAACAACCACCGCGACGGCGAGCATCGCCACCGCGCCGCGCGCCACGCCGAACACGCCGCCGAGGATCCGGTCCACCGGCCGCAAGCCGATCGCGGCGACCAGCTTGCGCGTGAGCGCCGCCAGCAAGCCGACGCTGAACGCCACGCCGACGAACACCAGCACGAAGCCGGCCGCATAGCGCCAGCTCGCGGCCGGATCGCCGAAGGGCAGCCAGCGCCCGACGTCCTCGGCCAGCCATTGCGCCGCCACGAAGGCCACGACCCAGCCGGCCAGCGAAATCACCTCGAACACCAATCCGCGCACCAGGCCCAGCAGCATCGACACCAGGAGCAGCGCGACGGCGATCCAGTCGAGCGTGGCCACGTCGCTGCGCGAGCCTACAAGCTGAGGACGGCGGCCGACAAAGACAAGCCCTTGACCTTGGCCGCGGCCCGGTCGGCCTCGGCGCGGCTGGCGAAGGGGCCGACACGCACACGCGTGCGTTCGCCATCGGCCGTCTTCGCGACGCTGGTGTAGGTCTTGAGGCCGGATTTTTCGAGCTTCTGGCGCACTTCACGGGCCTTGTCCGCATCGGCGAAGGCGCCGACCTGGACCACGAAGCGGCCGTTGTCGTCGGCGGGCTTGGTGGCCGCGGCGGCGGCCGCGGCCACGGTGGACGGCTTGCCTTCGAGCAGCGCCCGGGCCCGGGCAGCGTCGTCGGCAGCGGCGGCCGGCTTCGGCGCGGCGGGCTTGGGTTCGGGTTTCGGCTCGGGCTTGGGCTCGGCTTTGGCTTCAGGCCTCGGCTTGGGTTCGGGCTTCGGGTCCGGCCGAGCCTCGGCCTTGGGGGCCGTCTTGGGCTCCGGCGCGGCTTCGGCGGCCGGCGTCGCCGCAGCCAGCTTGCCCGGCGGGATCTCGCTGCCGTCGGCCGCCTCGGTGATCATGCCGCCGGAGCCCGCGGTGGCGGGCGCGGCGGCGACCGGCTTGTCGGTGCCCGGTGCGGCGGTGGTCGCGGGCGTCGGCAGGGCCAGCGGCTTGACCTTGTTGCGATCGGGAATGTCGATCGGGATGTCGACCGAGATCGGGCGCGGCTGGGTGTCGAACAGCAGCGGGAAACCGACCACGCCAATCAGCACCAGGACGGCCGCGCCCAGCAGCCGGTGGCGTGCCCGGCGGCGCATCGCCTCGATGCTCTCAGCCGGCGCGGCGGCGACGGTGTTTCGCCCTTCGTTGCCTTGAGGACCGCGGGTGCGGAACTTGAAGAACGCCATGAAATTCGTTTTCCTGAGGGGTGCAGCGTGCGGTTGAAACGAGAAGAATCGGAAGCAGGAGGCGCCGGAAATCAGGCTGTTTCAGGAGCCGGGAGCCAGGTGCCTGGCGCCCAGACGGGGTGTTCCGTGCTCGAGCACACCACCCACGGTGAAGAACGATCCGAAGACCACGATTCTATCAGCGGGGTCCGCGCGATCGATGGCCGCCTGCAGCGCCTCCATGGGTGCGCCGTGGACGCTGGCCGAGACGTCGCTGCGCTTGTTCTGGGCCTGCCAGCGCACGATCAGGTCGTCGGCCTTGGCGGCCCGCGCGGTCGGCAGGTCGGTGAAGTACCAGCGGTCGATCATCGGCCCGATGCGCGCGAACATCGGCGCCAGGTCCTTGTCGGCCATGACGCCGAACACCGCATGGGTCGTCGGATAGAAGCCCATCGCGTCGAGGTTCTCGGCCAGTGCCGCCACCGCATGCGGGTTGTGGGCAACGTCGAGCACCAACGCCGGCTCGCCCGGGACGATCTGGAAGCGGCCCGGCAGCTCGACCATCGCCAGCCCGTTGCGCACCGCCTGGGCCGTGATCGGCAGCCGCTGGCGCAGCGACTCGAGCGCCGCCAGCACCCCGGCCGCGTTGACCAGCTGGTTGGCGCCGCGCAGCGCCGGGTAGGCCAGCCCGCTGTAGCGCCGGCCGCGGCCGCTCCAGCCCCATTGCTGCTGGTCGCCCATGACGTTGAAGTCGCGGCCGACGCGCCAGAGGTCGGCGCCGATCGCCTCGGCATGGTCGACAACGCTCTGGGGCGGCACCGGATCGCTGACGATCGCCGGCCGGCCCGGGCGCATCACGCCGGCCTTCTCGAAGCCGATGGCTTCGCGGTCGTTGCCGAGGAATTCCATGTGGTCGAGGTCGATGCTGGTGATGACCGCGCAATCGGCATCGACGATGTTGACCGCGTCGAGCCGCCCGCCGAGCCCGACCTCGAGGATCGCGACATCGGGCTTGCTGGCGGCGATGCACAGCAGGATCGCCAGCGTGGTGAATTCGAAGTAGGTCAGCGCGACGTCGCCCCGGCCTTGCTCCACCTGCTCGAAGAACGGCGCCAGCACGCCGGCATCGACCGCTTCGCCGACCAGCCGCAGCCGCTCTTCGAAGCGCACCAGGTGCGGCGAGGTGAACACTGCGGTGCGGTAGCCGGCATGGGTCAGGATCGACTCGAGCATGGCGCAGGTCGAGCCCTTGCCGTTGGTGCCGGCCACGGTGATGACCGGGCAGTCGAAGGCCAGGCCCAGGCGCTGCGCGACCGCGCGGACCCGGTCGAGGCCGAGCTCGATGTTCTTGGGATGCAGGCGCTCGGCGTGCGCCAACCAGTCTTCTAGGGTTTTCATGGAGCCCGGAATTGTCGCCGACCGGCGCCGCGGGCATCATCGCCGCATGACAACCCTCTACGGCATCCCGAATTGCGACACCGTCAAGCGCGCCCGCGCCTGGCTCGACGAACATGGCATCGCCTACGATTTCCACGACTTCAAGAAGGCCGGCGTGCCCGAGGCCGAGCTCGACCGCTGGCTGGCCGCGCCGGGCTGGGAGGCGCTGGTCAACCGCCGCGGCACCACCTGGCGGCGGCTGGACGACGCCACCCGCACCGCGGTGGTCGACGCCGCCTCGGCCCGCGCGGTGCTGCTGGCCAACCCGAGCCTGATCAAGCGACCGGTGGTCAACTGGGGATCGGGCCGCGACGTTACAACCGGATTCGACGCCGCCCAGTGGAAAAGCCACGCTTTGTAAAGGGTTGGAACCGCGGAGGCCCGAACGCCTCCAACGTTTTGGCGAGGGCGCCCCGCCCCCCGGGAATCCAGGAGATTTGAAATGAACAAGACAAGCGCACGCACCGCAACCGCCCTGTCGCTGCTGGCCGCACTGGCCGGCTTCGGCACGCTGGCCCAGGCCGAACAGGTGCAGGCACGGGTGATCACGAGCTCGCCGGTGACCGAATCGAACGGTGTCATCCGCTACAACGTGACCTACGAATACGCAGGCCGCCAGTACAACACCCGCGTCAGCAACCCGCCCGGCGCCAGCATCTGGGTCGATTCGAGCGCCTATGGCATCGCCACCCCTTCGCCGGTGGCGCCGCAGCCGCAGATGGCGGCCGGTCCGCTCGAGGCGCCGCAGCAGTACGGGCAGCAACAGTACGGGCTACAGCAGCAACAGCAACCGCAGGACTGGAGCAACGTCGTGCCCGAACCGGGCCTGGTGGTGTCGGGCGGCGGCGCGCCCGCCCCGGCCCCGCTCTACGCCCAGGGGGCCCCGGTCTATGCGCCGGCACCGGTCTACGTGCAGCCGGCACCGGTGTACTACCCGGCTCCGGCGTACTACCCGGCACCCGCCTACGCCTACCCGCCGATCGGCATCTCGCTGGGCTTCGGCTACTCGCGCGGCTGGGGCGGCCGCTGGCGCTGATCCCTGCCTTGGGCCGGAAGGCCGGCCGGCAAGCCTAAAATCAACGGCTTTGCCAACCCAACCGGGCGCGTTTCCTCAGAACGCGCCTTTTGCTTGCCGCGACGCAGGCAATGCCAGGCCCTTCTACCCATGAGCACTACCGAATCCCTCCTGAGCGCCACGGTCTCGACCAAGGCCAACGTGTACTTCGACGGCAAATGCGTGAGCCACAACCTCACGCTCGCCGACGGCAGCAAGAAGTCGGTCGGCGTGATCCTGCCGTCGACCCTGACCTTCAACACCGGCGCGCCCGAAACCATGGAAGGTGCCGGCGGCCAGTGCGAGTACCTGCTCGCGGGCAGCACGGAATGGGTGGCCTCGGGCGCCGGCCAGAAGTTCAGCGTGCCGGGCAACTCCAGCTTCCAGATCCGCGTCAGCGGCGAGCCCTACAGCTACATCTGCCACTTCGGCTGAACGGAATCCAGCGCATGTCCTCCACCATCCTCCAGAACGTTCCCGCCGGCCAGAAGGTCGGCATCGCCTTCTCCGGCGGCCTCGACACCAGCGCCGCGCTGCACTGGATGCGCAACAAGGGCGCGATTCCCTACGCCTACACCGCCAACCTCGGCCAGCCCGACGAGCCCGACTACGACGAGATCCCGCGCAAGGCGATGCTCTATGGCGCCGAGAAGGCGCGCCTGGTCGACTGCCGCACCCAGCTGGCCGCCGAAGGGATCGCCGCGCTGCAGGCCGGCGCCTTCCACGTCACGACGGCCGGCCTGACCTACTTCAACACCACGCCGCTGGGCCGCGCGGTCACCGGCACCATGCTGGTGTCGGCCATGAAGGAAGACGACGTCCACATCTGGGGCGACGGCAGCACCTTCAAGGGCAACGACATCGAGCGCTTCTACCGCTACGGCCTCTTGACCAACCCGGCGCTGAAGATCTACAAGCCCTGGCTCGACCAGACCTTCATCGACGAGCTCGGCGGCCGCAAGGAGATGTCGGAGTTCATGCAGAAGGCCGGCTTCGCCTACAAGATGTCGACCGAGAAGGCCTATTCGACCGACTCGAACATGCTGGGCGCCACGCACGAGGCCAAGGACCTCGAGTTCCTGAACAGCGGCATGAAGATCGTGCAGCCGATCATGGGCGTCGCCTTCTGGAAGGACGAGGTGGAAGTCAAGCGCGAAGAGGTCCGCATCCGCTTCGAGGAAGGCCGTCCGGTCGCCCTCAACGGCGTCGAGTACGCCAGCCTGGTCGACCTGCTGCTCGAAGCCAACCGCATCGGCGGCCGCCACGGCCTGGGCATGAGCGACCAGATCGAGAACCGCATCATCGAAGCCAAGAGCCGCGGCATCTACGAGGCGCCCGGCCTGGCGCTGCTGTTCATCGCCTACGAGCGGCTGGTGACCGGCATCCACAACGAGGACACGATCGAGCAGTACCGCGACCACGGCCGCCGCCTCGGCCGCCTGCTCTACCAGGGCCGCTGGTTCGACCCGCAGGCCATCATGCTGCGCGAGACGGCCCAGCGCTGGGTCGCGCGCGCGGTCACGGGCGAGGTCACGGTCGAGCTGCGCCGCGGCAACGACTACTCGATCCTCGACACCGTGAGCCCCAACCTGACCTACGCGCCCGAGCGCCTGTCGATGGAAAAGGTCGAGGACGCGCCGTTCAGCCCGCTGGACCGCATCGGCCAGCTGACGATGCGCAACCTGGACATCGTCGACACCCGCGCCAAGCTGGCGATCTACACGCAGACCGGGCTGCTGTCGTCGACGCAAGGTGCGTCGCTGCCCCAACTGAAGAACGACGAAACGAAGTGAGTCGGGCCGTCGTGGTCGTCAGACCACGACCGGCTCCGGTTCCAGCCGGATGCCGAAACGCTCGTAGACGCTGGTCTGGATCGCCTTGGCCAGCGTCATGACCTCGCCGCCGGTCACCGGGTTGGCGCTGCCGCCGCGGTTGACCAGCACCAGCGCCTGGCGCTCGTAGACGCCGGCATTGCCGACCGACTTGCCCTTCCAGCCGCAGGCATCGATCAGCCAGCCGGCCGCCAGCTTGATGCTGCCGTCGGCCATCGGGTAGTGCACGATCTTCGGGTCGCGGGCGATGATGTCGGCGCACTGCTCGGGCGTCACGGTCGGGTTCTTGAAGAAGCTGCCGGCATTGCCGAGCACCCGCCAGTCGGGCAGCTTGGCGCGGCGGATGGCGCAGATCCAGTCGAAGACCTCGATCGCCTCGGGCTGGAAATTGCCGGTCTCGTCCATCTTTCGCTCGAGGTCCAGGTAGCCCAGCACCGGCTTCCAGGGCCGTGGCAACCGGAACCGCACCCGCGTGATCAGCGCCCTGCCCGCCAGCCCGAAATCGTTGCCGCCGCTGGCGGCGTGCTTGAACACCGAATCGCGGTAGCCGAAGGCGCACTGCGCGGCATCGAGCGTGAAGACGCGGCCGGTTTGCAGGTCGATGGCGTCGAGCGACTCGAAGCGGTCTTGCAGCTCGACCCCGTAGGCGCCGATGTTCTGCACCGGCGAGCCGCCGACCGTGCCGGGGATCAGCGCCAGGTTCTCGAGGCCGGGGAAGCCCTGCTCGAGGGTCCAGCGCACCGTGTCGTGCCAGACCTCGCCGGCGCCGGCCTCGACGATCCAGGCCCGGGGTGTCTCGTCGACCAGCCGCAGGCCCTTGATCTCGACCTTCAGCACCAGCGGCTTGACGTCGCCGGTCAGCACGATGTTGCTGCCGCCGCCGAGCACGAACTTGGGCGCGTCGCGCCACTGCGCGTCGGCCAGCAGCGCCGCGACGTCGGCTTCGCCGCTGATGCGCACCAGGTGCTGGGCGCGCGCGACGATGCCGAAGCTGTTGTGCTGCTGCAGCGGTACGTTGTGCTCCACGATCATGGGAGAATTGTCGCATTCGCACACCGCGCGAACCCGTGCGCGGCCCCCTTTCCTTCTTTTTTGTTGCTGCCGGAGCCTTTCATCCATGCCGTCCTTCGACACCGTTTGTGAACCCAACTTGCCCGAGGTCAAGAATGCGGTCGAGAACACCGCGAAAGAAATCGGCACGCGCTTCGACTTCAAGGGCACGGCGGCCTCGGTCGAGCTCAAGGACAAGGAAATCACCATGATCGGCGACGCCGAGTTCCAGCTGGTGCAGGTGGAAGACATCCTGCGCGCCAAGCTGACGAAGCGCAGCGTCGACGTCCGCTTCCTCGACAAGGGCGACGTCCAGAAGATCGGCGGCGACAAGGTCAAGCAGGTCATCAAGGTCAAGAGCGGCATCGAGACCGAGACCTCCAAGAAGATCCAGCGCCTGATCAAGGACAGCAAGCTCAAGGTGCAGGCCTCGATCCAGGGCGACGCGGTGCGCGTCACGGGCGCCAAGCGCGACGACCTGCAGGCCGCGATGGCACTGATCAAGAAGGACGTGCCCGACATGCCGCTCAGCTTCAACAACTTCAGAGACTGACGCGCTCGCCATGAAAAAGCCGCTCCTCGCGCTCTTGTTCGCGGCAGCCTGCGCCCTGGCGCAGGCCCAGTCGGTCACGCTGACCGGCACCATCGGCAGCCGCGCGATCCTGATCGTGAACGGCGGCGCACCGAAGACGCTGGCTGTCGGCGAGACTTTCCAGGGCGTCAAGCTGGTCTCGCTGCAGGGCGAACAGGCCACGGTCGAGGCCGAGGGCAAGCGGGTCGCGCTGCGCATGGACACGCCGGTGAGCATCGGCGGCGGCGGGTCTGCAGGCGGCGGCACCCGCATCGTGCTGCCGGCGTCGAGCGGCGGGCACTTCATGGCCCAGGGCGCCATCAACGGCAAGTCCGTCAACTTCATGCTCGACACCGGCGCCACCACCATCGCACTCTCGGCCGCCGACGCGCAGCGCATCGGGCTCGATTTCAGCAAGGGCCAGCCGGTGCGCATGAACACGGCCAACGGCGTGTCACAGGGCTATCGGGTGAAGCTCGGTTCGGTCCGGGTTGGCGACGTCGAGGTCTACGACGTCGACGCCATCGTCTCGCCGGAGCCCATGCCCTACATCCTGCTCGGCAACAGCTTCATCAGCCGCTTCTCGATGCGGCGCGATGCCGACCAGATGGTGCTCGAGAAACGCTTCTAGCGCGGCCCCCAAGCCGGGCTCAGTTCACGGCTGCCGTCACCACGATTTCAATCTTGTAGCCCTGCTTGGCCATCGCGGCCTGCACGGTGGCGCGCGGCGGCGTGTTTCCGGCCGGGATCCAGGCGTCCCAGACTTCGTTCATCGAAACGATGTCGGTGATGTCCGAAAGAAAGATCTGCACCATGAGGAGACGCGACTTGTCGCTGCCGGCCTCGGCCAGCAGGCGGTCGACCATCGCCAGCACCTGCGCGGTCTGGCCGCGGATGTCCTGCGACAGGTCGTCGGCCACCTGGCCGGCGAGGTAGACCGTGCCGTTGTGGACCGCGGTCTCGCTGAGGCGCGGACCGACGTGAAAGCGCTGGAGGGTCGCCATGGGATGTGTCCTTGTTGCTATGTTTTCTTTGAACCGAGCCTGGACTCGGTACCGGCCGCCAGTCGGCGGATGTTCTCTCGGTGGCGCCAGACCAGCAGCAGGCTGATCGACACCAGCACCAGCAGCACCGCGAGGTCGAGCGGCCAGGCGATCTGGCCGCCGATCAGGTAGTAGGCCGGCGCGAAGAACGCGGCCACGATGGAAGCCAGCGACGAGTAGCGGAAGAAGACCGCGATGATCAGCCAGGTGACGCCGGTCGCCAGGCCCAGCAGCGGCTCGATGCCGACCAGCGCACCGGCGGCGGTCGCCACCCCCTTGCCGCCCTGGAAACCGAAGAACACCGGATAGAGGTGGCCCAGGAAGGCCGCCAGGCCGGCCACCGCGGCGGTGCCCGCGCCGAGGCCCAGGCCGGCGCCGAAGTGGTGGATCAGGAACACCGGCAGCCAGCCCTTGAGCGCGTCGAGCAGAAGGGTCGCGAGCGCGGCACCCTTGTTGCCCGAGCGCAGCACGTTGGTCGCGCCCGGGTTCTTGCTGCCATAGCTGCGCGGGTCGGCCATGCCGAGCGACTTGCTGACGATCACGGCAAACGAGAGCGAGCCGACCAGGTAGGACAGGACGATCGCGATCAACGAGGGGATGTAGGAACTCACGGTTTCTCCGGGCGCCTCCGTTCGAGGCAGCCGGCTATTCTGCCAGCGCGCACTGCACCGGCCGGGCGCCGAGCAGCTGGAGGCACACCTGCGGGTCGATGCCCACGAGATAGCCGCGCCGTCCGCCGTTGATCGCGATGCGCGGCAAGTCGAGGATGGTCGACTCGATGTAGACCGGCATCGCGCGCCGCGTGCCGAAGGGCGAGGTGCCGCCGACCAGGAAGCCGCTGTGGCGGTTCGCGACCTCGGGCTTGCAGGGCTCGACCGACTTGGCGCCGATCTGGCGCGCCAGGTTCTTGGTCGACACCGTGCGGTTGCCGTGCATCAGCACGATCAGCGGCTTGGCGTCCTGGTCCTGCATGACCAGCGTCTTGACCACCGTGAAGGGGTCGAGGCCGAGCACCTCGGCACTGTGCTGGGCGCCGCCGTGCTCGAGGTACTCGTAGGGATGCTCGGTGAAGGCGATGCCGTTCGCCCGCAGCAGCTGGGTGGCGGGGGTTTCGGAGACGTGCGTCTTCTTGCTCACACGCTTACGCAGCGGGATCCCGCATTTCCCACCGAATCTTGTCGATCTCGGCCAGCAGCTCCGGCGACAGCGTAGTGCCCCAGGCGTCCAGGTCTTCGTTCAGCTGGGCCACCGAGGTGACGCCGATGATGGTGCTCGCGACCTGCCATTTGGTGTAGCAGAAGGCCAGCGCCATCTGCGCGGGCGTCAGGCCGTGCTCGCGGGCCAGCGCGTTGTAGCGGCGTGCCGCCTTCAGCGCATCGGGACGGCCCCAGCGCTGCTTGCGCACCGATTCGTAGCTCGAGATGCGGGCGCCCCTGGGCGCGTCCGGCCCTTCGGTGCCGCCCAGGTCGTACTTGCCGGTCAGGAGGCCGAAAGCCAGCGGCGAATAGGCCAGCAGCGACACGCCCAGGCGGTGCATGGTCTCGTCGAGCCCGTTCTCGGCCGCGCGGCTGATCAGGCAATAGACGTTCTGCACCGTCGCCACGCGCGGCAGGCCGTGCTGCTCGGCCAGCCGCACGAATTCGTGCACGCCGTAGGGCGTCTCGTTCGACAGACCGATCGCGCGCACCTTGCCGGCCTTGACCAGCTTGCCCAGCGCTTCGAGCTGGTCGTGGATCGGGGTGGTCGAGGTCTCGCGCTTGGGGTCGTAGTAGAGCTGGCCGAAGGCCGGCACATGGCGCTCGGGCCAGTGGATCTGGTAGAGGTCGATGACGTCGGTCTTCAGGCGCTTGAGGCTGGCCTCGCAGGAGGCGGCGATGTCGGCCGGCGTCATGCCGCTGCCCTCGCGCACCCACGGCATGCCGCGCGACGGGCCCGCGACCTTGGTGGCCAGCACGAGCTTCTGGCGCGCGCCGGGGTTTTTCTCGAACCAGTTCCCGATGATGGTTTCGGTGGCGCCGAAGGTTTCCTTGCGCGCCGGCACGGCGTACATCTCGGCGGTGTCGATGAAGTCGACGCCGCGCTCCAGGGAACGATCGAGGATCGCGTGGGCGGTGGGCTCGTCCACCTGCTCGCCGAAGGTCATGGTGCCGAGGCAGATCGGCGTGACATGGAGGTCGCTTTGACCGAGTTGGATTTTTTGCATGGCCGAAATGCTACAGGGTGGATGCAACGCCTGTCTTGCAGTCGACTGCGCCGCCCGCCCGGGGTCCTTATCATCGGATTCGATGTACCAAGCCCTCCGCCCCTCCCGCAGCGAATTCGTCCCGGTCCGCCACCTGAGCTACCACGTGCGCCTGTGGGGCCAGCCCTCGGCCGACCGGCCGCCGCTGGTCATGATGCACGGCTGGATGGACGTCGCCGCCTCCTGGCAGTTCGTGGTCGACGCCCTGTCCGAAGACCGCTTCGTGGTCGCGGCCGACTGGCGCGGCTTCGGACTCACCGACGGCGGGACGGTCGACAACTACTGGATGCCGGACTACCTGGCCGATCTCGACTGGCTGCTGGACCACTACGCCGGCGACACCCCGGTCGACCTGGTCGGGCACAGCATGGGCGGCAACGCGGTCATGCAGTACGCCGGCGTCCGGCCGCAGCGCGTGCGTCGGCTGGTCAACCTCGAAGGCTTCGGCATGCCGGTCCTGAAGCCCGAGCAGGCGCCCGAGCGCTTCGGCAAGTGGATCGACGAGATCAAGCGCCTGCACCGGGGCGAGATGGCGCTGGCCGCCTACCCGGCGGTCGACGGCGTGGCGCGCCGGCTCATGAAGACCAACCCCCGCCTCAGCCAGGACAAGGCCGACTGGCTGGCCGCCCACTGGTCGGCGGCGCGGCCGACCGCCGAGGGCGAGCAGCGCTGGGAAATCCTCGGCGACCCGGCCCACAAGATCATCAACGCCAACCTGTTCCGGGTCGACGAGATGCTGGCGCTGTACGCCGCCATCCGGGCGCCGCTGCTGGCGGTCGAGGCGTCGGACGACAGCCTCGGCCGATGGTGGAAGGGCCGCTACACGCTGGACGAGTACCACGAGCGCCTGAAAAGCGTCCCCGATGCGCGCATCGCCCGGGTCGAGGACGCCGGCCACATGCTGCACCACGACCAGCCGGCCGCCGTGGCCCGCCTGATCGAGGAATTCACCGCCGGCTGAGCGCGCTCCCCCTGCCCCGGACCCGGCCATGCCGGGCATGAGAAAATACGCGGTTTCCCCCGAACACCGTCAGGACACCCCATGGATGCAGAGCAAATCAACCAAATCGGCGCAACTCTCGCGGACCTGAGCGCCCGCACGGTCGATTTACGGAGGTATCTTTGACTACGATGCCAAAGCTGAACGACTGAGGACAGTCAACGCGTCGCTCGAAGACCCGAACGTCTGGAACGACCCCAAGAAAGCCCAGGAGCTGGGCAAGGAAAAGAAGGCGCTAGACGACGTCGTGGTCACGCTCGACCGGCTCACCAGCGGCCTGTCGGACAACACCGAGCTGTTCGAGATGTCGAAGGAAGACGGCGACATGGACGGCCTGCAGGCCATCGCCGATGACGCCGCCAAGCTCGAAGCCGACATCAAGCAGCTCGAGTTCCGCCGGATGTTCAACAACCCGGCCGATCCGCTGAACGCCTTCGTCGACATCCAGGCCGGCGCCGGCGGCACCGAGGCCTGCGACTGGGCCAGCATGCTGCTGCGCCAGTACCTGAAGTACGCCGAGCGCAAGGGCTTCAAGACCCAGATCGAGGACGAGACCCCGGGCGATACCGCGGGCATCAAGGGCGCGACCATCAAGGTCGAGGGCGACTACGCCTTCGGCCTGCTGCGCACCGAGACCGGCGTGCACCGGCTGGTGCGCAAGTCGCCCTTCGACTCCTCGGGCGGTCGCCACACCAGCTTCGCGAGCATCTTCGTCTACCCGGAAATCGACGACTCGATCGAGATCGACATCAATCCGTCGGACGTGCGCACCGACACCTTCCGCGCCAGCGGCGCCGGCGGCCAGCACATCAACAAGACCGACTCGGCGGTGCGGCTGACGCACATCCCGACCGGCATCGTGGTGCAGTGCCAGGACGGCCGCAGCCAGCACAGCAACCGCGACGTCGCCTGGAAACGGCTGCGCTCGCGCCTGTACGACCACGAGATGCGTAAGCGCCAGGAAGAGCAGCAGAAGCTGGAAGACAGCAAGACCGACGTCGGCTGGGGCCACCAGATCCGCAGCTACGTGCTGGACAACAGCCGCATCAAGGACCTGCGCACCAACGTCGAAATCTCGGCGACGCAGAAGGTGCTCGACGGCGATCTCGATGCCTTCATCGAAGCGTCCTTGAAGCAGGGCGTCTGATGCAGGCCGCGACCCGCAAGGTGGAAGCCCTGATCTTCGACATGGACGGCACCATGGTCGACTCCATGCCCTGGCACGCCAAGGCATGGATCGAGTACGGCATCCGCCACGGGGTCGAGATCGACATCCCGAAGTTCATGCGGCAGACCACCGGCCGCACGGCCTTCGAGTGCGCCTGCGAGCTCATGGGCCGCGAGGTGAGCGAGGCCGAGAGCGCCGAGATCACCCACCACAAGGAATCGATCTACCGCGAGCTCTTCGGCGCCCATTTCCGCGAAGTGCCGGGCTTCGGCGCCTTCAACCGGGCCGCGGTCGCGCGCGGGCTGAAGGTCGCGGTCGGCACCGCCGGCGACAAGCACAACATCGCCTTCACGATGTCCCATCTGCGTCCGGACCCCGCGCCGCTGGCGATCGTCGGCGGCGACGAGGGCCTGCCCGGAAAGCCGCAGCCGGCCATCTTCCTCGAAGCCGCACGCCGCATCGGCGTCGCGCCATCGCGCTGCATCGTGTTCGAGGACGCGCCATTCGGCATCGAGGCTGCCCGCCGCGGCGGCATGCTGGCGGTGGCGGTCTGCACCACCCACAGCGCCAGCGAACTCGCGGGGCCGCACGTGATCGCGGCCGTGCGTGACTACAACGAACTAGCCAACTCAAACTTCCTGGAGACACTCGATGCTGCTGCGTGATGCCCAAGGCCAACCGATCGCGATCCGTCGCGAGGACTACAGCGCGCCGGCCTACTGGATCGACACGGTCGAGCTGACCTTCGACCTCGACCCGGCCAAGACCCGGGTCCTCAACCGCATGCGGCTGCGCCGCAATCCCGAAGTCGCGCCCGAGCCGCTGCGCCTGGACGGCGACGAACTCAACCTGGCCCGCGTGCTGGTCGACGGCCAGGGCGCGTCGTTCCGCATGGAGGGCGACCAGCTGGTGATCGACAGCCTGCCCGACGCCTTCGAGCTGGAGATCTTCACCACCTGCTGCCCGGTCAAGAACACCAAGCTCATGGGCCTGTTCGTGAGCGAGGACACCTTCTTCACGCAGTGCGAGGCCGAGGGCTTCCGCCGCATCACCTACTTCCTCGACCGCCCGGACGTGATGGCCAGCTACACGGTGACCTTGCGCGCCACCAAGGCAGCCTACCCGGTGCTGCTGTCGAACGGCAACCTGGTCGAGCACGGCGACCTGCCCGAGGGCCGCCACTTCGCCAAGTGGGTCGACCCGTTCCGCAAGCCCAGCTACCTGTTCGCGCTGGTCGCGGGCAAGCTGGTGGCGCGCGAACAGCACATCAAGGCCCGCAACGGCCGCGAACACTTGCTGCAGGTGTATGTGCGCGCCGGCGACCTCGACAAGACCGAGCATGCGATGAACTCGCTGATCAACTCGGTGCTGTGGGACGAGGCCCGCTTCGGCCTGCCGCTCGACCTCGACCGCTTCATGATCGTCGCCACCAGCGACTTCAACATGGGCGCGATGGAGAACAAGGGCCTGAACATCTTCAACACGAAGTACGTCCTGGCCAACCAGGCCACCGCGACCGATGCCGACTACAGCAACATCGAGAGCGTGGTCGGCCACGAGTACTTCCACAACTGGAGCGGCGACCGCGTCACCTGCCGCGACTGGTTCCAGCTGTCGCTCAAGGAAGGCCTGACGGTCTTCCGCGACCAGGAGTTCAGCCAGGACCTGTGCGCCGATGCGTCGGCGCGCGCGGTCAAGCGCATCGAGGACGTGCGCGTGCTGCGCACCGCCCAGTTCCCGGAAGATGCCGGCCCGATGGCGCATCCGGTGCGGCCCGACAGCTACATCGAGATCAGCAATTTCTACACCGTCACCATCTACGAGAAGGGTGCCGAGGTGGTGCGCATGATGCAGACGCTGGTCGGCCGCAAGGGCTTCGAGCGCGGCATCACGCTGTACTTCGAGCGCCATGACGGCCAGGCCGTGACCTGCGACGACTTCGCCCAGGCCATCGCCGATGCCAACCCCGACACCGAGCTGGCACGCCTGCTGCCGCAGTTCAAGCGCTGGTACAGCCAGGCCGGCACGCCGCGCCTCGCGGCCCACGGCGTGTACGACGCGGCATCGCGCAGCTACACCCTGAGCTTCGTGCAGAGCTGCCCGCCCACCCCGGGCCAGGCGACCAAGGATCCGTTCGTGATCCCGGTCAACCTGGGCCTGCTCGGCGCCGACGGCCGCGAGCTGCCGGTGCAGCTCGAAGGCGAGGCCGAGGGCACGCCAGGCACCCGCACCCTGGTGCTCACGCGCGCCGGTGAGCAGTACACCTTTGTCGGCCTCGACGCCGAGCCCGTGCCGTCAATCCTGCGCGGCTTCAGCGCGCCGGTGATCCTCGACTACGCCTATTCGGACGCCCAGCTGCTCACCCTGCTGGCCAGCGACCCCGACCCGTTCAACCGCTGGGAAGCCGGCCAGCGCCTGGCGCTGCGGGCGGCCATCCGCGCGATCACCGAGCCCGCCCTGGCCGGCGAGCAGCCGCTGGACCAGGCCTTCGTCGACGCGATGCGCAGCGTGCTGCGCCATCCGCAGCTCGACGCCGCCTTCAAGGAACTGGTGCTCACCCTGCCCTCCGAGACCTACATCGCGGAGCAGCTCGAGGTGGTCGACCCGCAGCGCGTGCACGCGGTGCGCGAGACCATGCGGGCGCAGCTCGCGACCGCGCTGTTCGCCGACTGGGAGCAGGCCTACGAGCAGAACCGCGACACCGGCGCCTACACGCCCGACCCGGTCTCCTCGGGCCGCCGGGCGCTGGCGGGCATCGCCCTCACCCACCTGTGCCTGGCGGCGCGGGCTTCGGGCGACACCGTGTGGCCGGGCAAGACGCTGCAGCGCTTCAAGGACGCGGGCAACATGACCGACCGCTTCAATGCGCTCAGCGCGCTGGTGTCGTCGGGCCATGCGCTGGCGGCGCAGGCGCTGGCGCGCTTCCACGAGATCTTCAAGAACGAAGCGCTGGTGATCGACAAGTGGTTCTCGCTGCAGGCCGGCGCGCCGGACCGCGGCGGCGACATCCTGCCGCTGGTGAAGCAGCTCATGAAGCACCCGGACTTCTCGATCAAGAACCCGAACCGCGCCCGCAGCGTGATCTTCAGCTACTGCAGCGCCAACCCCGGCGCCCTGCACCGCCCCGACGCCGCCGGCTACGTGTACTGGAGCGACCGCGTGATCGAGCTCGACGCCATCAACCCGCAGGTCGCGGCCCGCCTGGCGCGCGCGCTCGACCGCTGGAGCAAGCTGGCCGAGCCCTACCGCAGCGCCGCCCGCGAGGCGATCGCCCGCGTCGCCGCGCGGCCCGACCTGAGCAAGGACACGCACGAGGTGGTCACCCGCGCGCTGTCGATCTGAACCCGCAAGGACCCCGAACTTCATGGCCCAACCCAAGATATCCCTCACCCGCTACCTGGTGGAGCAGCAACGCGCCGACGGCCTGATCCCCGGCCAGCTGCGCCTGTTGCTCGAAGTGGTCGCGCGCGCCTGCAAGAGCATCAGCCAGGCCGTCAACAAGGGCGCGCTCGGCGGCGTTCTCGGCACGGCCGAGAGCGAGAACGTGCAGGGCGAGATCCAGAAGAAGCTCGACATCATCGCCAACGAGGTGCTGATCGAGGCCAACGAATGGGGCGGCCACCTGGCGGCCATGGCCAGCGAGGAGATGGAAAGCATCCATGTGGTGCCCAACCGCTACCCGCAGGGCGAATACCTGCTGCTTTTCGACCCGCTCGACGGCTCGAGCAACATCGACGTCAACGTCAGCATCGGCACCATCTTCAGCGTGTTGAAGAAGCCCGACGACACGCCCGGCGTGCAGGAGGCCGACTTCCTGCAGGCCGGCGCCAAGCAGGTGGCGGCGGGCTACTGCATCTACGGCCCGCAGACCACGCTCGTGCTGACCGTGGGCGCCGGCGTCGCGATGTTCACGCTCGACCGCGAGCAGGGTTCCTTCATGCTGACGCAGGAGGACATCCAGATCCCGGCCGACACCAAGGAGTTCGCGATCAACATGAGCAACATGCGCCACTGGGACGCCCCGGTGAAGCGCTACATCGACGAATGCCTGGCCGGGAAAGAGGGTCCGCGCGGCAAGGACTTCAACATGCGCTGGATCGCCAGCATGGTGGCCGACGTGCACCGCATCCTGATGCGCGGCGGCGTCTTCATGTACCCCTGGGACAAGCGCGAGCCCGAGAAGGCCGGCAAGCTGCGCCTGATGTACGAGGCCAACCCGATGAGCTGGCTGGTCGAGCAGGCCGGCGGCGCGTCGACCAACGGGCGCCAGCGCATCATGGACCTGCAGCCGACCAAGCTGCATGAGCGCGTGGCTGTTGTGTTGGGGTCGAAAAACGAGGTCGAGCGGCTGACCAGCTATCACGATCCGCTATAATCGAAGGCTTAGCCGGTGTAGCTCAGTCGGTAGAGCAGCTCATTCGTAATGAGAAGGTCGGGTGTTCGATTCATCTCTCCGGCACCAAACGTGAAGAAGCCCGCTGTCGAAAGACGGCGGGCTTTTTTGCTTTGAACGGCGACCGTCGCATTGGCATCCGAGGCTCAACAGACACTACTACCGACGACCGAAGTAGACTGTACAGAATTCTGTCACCCCGATCGAGGAGTCGGCCATGGGCTTTTCAGTCAGAGATGTAGTGCCGTTCACGCAGGCGCGCGCCAACCTCTCCGAGCTGGCCGATCAGGCCAAGGCGGGCGCCGAGAAGATCATCACGAAGAACGGCGAGAGCTACGTCGCTCTGATCGACGCCGACCGTCTGGACTACTACCACCAGCTGGAGCGCGAGCGGATTCACCTGATGCTCATCGCCGATGCACAGCGCGGTCTGGCCGACATCGCCGCCGGCCGCACCTTCGAGGCCGATGCCGCGATCGCCCGGCTTCAGCATCGTCGCACCGCATCCACCAAGGCAGTCCGCCCCGGGAAGCCAGCCCAGAAGCGTGGCTGACAAGCTGTACCGAGTCGAGCTGACCCTGAGCTTCCTGGAACGCCTCGACGCCATCGAAACGTTCCTGGTGGAAGCCGATGCGGGCTTCGCCTTCGACGCTCTGCTGTCGGAGTTGCGGTCCACGGTCATTCCCAACCTGAAGCGCTTCCCCCGCATCGGCCGGCGCTACCTGGCCACCCCCCCACAGTCCGCCGAAGCACTGGCCCAGTTGGCCGCACTTCCGGCCGGTGCTCCGCACGCGCTGCGCGAATACCTGCATGGCGACTACCTGATGCTCTACGCGGCCGCGGAGGCCGACGCCACGGTGTACCTGCTGTCGATCCGCCACCATCGCCAGCTTTCGTTCGACTTCGCTCGCCTGTGGCCAGGCACTGGCGCCTGATCGAATTCCTCAATTCGATCGGCGCCGGCCGATCACGGTGCCTCCGTCCGACAGCAAAATCCCGCCCACGCCGCCGACGGGCTTTTCCCGCCGCCGCGCACCCCAAGCCCGAATACCGCCAGAATCAGCCCCATGACCGACTATGGCGCCCTCCCTGCCAGCAATGCCCCCGCGCCGACCCGCCAGCCGCGCGACGGCATGCCTGCGGACGACCGGGCCCGGACGGCGACGTGCTCGCCCGCCGACCCCGAGAGCCGATTCGGCGCGGCCGCCAGCATCCTCGACCGGCTCGACACCCGCCCGCTGGCGTTGCGCCTGCGCCGTCGGCCGTGGTGGCGATTCTGGTGACGCCGCTCCGGCCCACCGGGCGCCCCCGCCCCGGCTGGACGCCCGCCATCGACATCTCGCGCTGCACCGGCTGCGGCTGGTGCGTCGCCGCCTGCGACTCCCACCTGCTCAGCCTCGAGGTCGCGCAATGGAAGAAGCACGCCGTGCTGCACGACGCACTTCGGTGCACGGGCTGCAGCGACTGCGCCGTCGCCTGTCCCTTCCATGTGATCACCATGCGCAAGGGCGAAAGCCCAACCAGCGACGCCAGCCATTGAGTCGGCGAGCCGGCCGCCGAGCCGGCAAATAAACCTGGCGGCCATGACCGACTGCCCGTTCCATGAGCATCGCAATGGAGCCCAAGCAGGATGCGGCTCCGACCGGTTGCCCACTCGGTTATCCACAGAGTCATGCACCGCCCAAGGGGAAAACAGGGCCTTGACTTTCGTGTTTTGGTGCAGTGCACAACGGCCTCGCTCATTGGGAACAGCACACCTTCGGTGCGTCCGGCCCGAAAAACGCGGCACGCCAGCTTGGTGCGTCGTCTCGATCTTTTCCACAGCGCGATGCGAGCGGCAACTCACCTGCCGCGGCCCGTCGTGCGCCTCGACGATGGGCCCGTCACCCCCTCTTTGGGAGTTGACGCAGGTAATACTAAAGAGCTCAATTGAAGCTCCCGAAAGCGTCCAGGAAGGCAGGCATGAAGACGTTGTCCATCATGGCAGTCGTCACCCTCTGCACCCCTCTTCTTGGCTGCGACGTGCAACCAGACGTGCTGTTCGTGACCGAAAGCAACCCGTTCCAGATGCTGCAGCTGACCGACGCCGAGCAGGGCTGTCCGGCCCCTCGGCGCGTGTGCTACCTGACCTTCAGGGATGGCGGCACTTCGAATGGCTGCTGGATTCGCGAGAAATCCTATGTCCGCGCCCTTTTTCCGGATCTGGGCGAGCGCGTCATCCCGGTGACCGAGTTCCGCCGCACGATGCTGGCCGAGTACCGCAACATCTCTTTGGACTAAAGCGCCAGAAACGCCAAAGCCCCGAAGTTCTCCCTGTCGACGGGGGACAACCTTGGGGAAAACCGCCCGGATTGCGAGCGGAATCGTTGACTGGCGCGGCCTGCGACACGGTGCCTGCCAAAAAGGCAGCGCACCGGGCCGCCGTGCAGCTGGCTCAGGCCGCCTGCGCCTGCGGCGCGTTGCGCCTCCAGACCTTGAGGCCGAAGGCCAGCAGCTGCCAGACGATGAACACCGCGATCAGGCTCAGCAGGGTGCCGCTGATCGGCCGCGTGACGAAGGTGCCGAAGCTGCCCCGGCTGATCAGCAGCGCGCGGCGGAAGTTCTCTTCCAGCATCGGCCCGAGGATGAAGCCGAGCATCAAGGGCGCCGCATCGAGCTCCAGCCGCATGAACATGTAGCCCAGGAAGCCGAAGGCCGCCGTGATGTAGATGTCCTCGAGGTTGTTGTTGACGCTGTAGGTGCCGATGCAGCAGAAGAACAGGATCGACGGGAACAGCACGGCGTACGGAATCTTGAACACCGACAGCCAGTAGCGCACCAGCGGCACGTTCAGCACCAGCAGGAAGACGTTGCCGATCCACATGCTGGCCACCAGGCCCCAGAACAGTTCGGGGTGGCTGGCGATCATGTTCGGGCCCGGCTGGATGCCCTTGATGATGAAGGCCGCCAGCATCAGCGCCATGACGGCGTTCTCGGGGATGCCGATGCTCATCAGCGGGATGAAGCTGGTGCGCGCTGCCGCTTCGTCGGCCGCGGCCTGGCCGGCCACACCCTCGATGCAGCCGGTGCCGATCTCGTTCTTGTACTTGCTGACCTTCTTGTCGATCGCGTAGGCCGCGAACTGCGCGATGGTCGGCCCGCCGCCCGGCAGGATGCCGAGGAAGGAGCCGACCACGCTGCCACGCAGGGCGCTCGGGATGATCCGCTTGAACTCCGACCAGGTCGGGATCAGGTTGATCTTGCCGTTGAAGGGCGAACGCTCTTCACGCGAATCGAGGTTCTTGGTGATTTCGGCGATGCCGAAGCAGCCCAGCGCGATGCTGACGATGCCGACGCCGTCGACCAGGAAGGGCATGTCCATCGTGAAGCGCTGCGCGCCGCTGTTGACGTCGGTGCCGATGGTGCCGAGCAGCACGCCGATCATGCACATGGCCAGCCCGTTGAGCAGGCTGCCGGTGGTGACGAAGCTCACGCACACGAAGCCGACCAGCATCATGGCGACGTAGTCGGCGGGCCCGAACAGGAAGGCCACCTCGCCCAGCATGGGCGCCAGGAAGGTCAGCACCAGGATGGCGACCGTGCCGCCGATGAAGCTGGAGAAGCCCGCCGTGAACAGCGCCAGGCCGGTCTGGCCCTTGAGCGTCATCGCATAGCCGTCGATACAGGCCACGATACTGCTGGCGTGCGGGATCTTCATCGTGATCGCGCTCACACTGTCGCCGTACTGCGCGCCGTAGTAGATGCCGGCCAGCATGATGAGCGCACCGGTGGTCGGGATCGAATAGGTCAGCGGCAGCAGCAGGCTGATGGTGGCCAGCGGCCCCAGGCCGGGCAGCAGGCCGACCAGCGTGCCCACCGTGCAGCCGATGGCGCAGTACATCAGGTTCGAGAGGGTCAGGGCGTGGGAAAACCCAAACGCCAGGTTGTTCAAGGCATCCATGGTCAGTAGAGCGGCAGGTTCAGGCCGAGAAGTTTCTGAAGAGCCAGGGCCATCGCGACCAGCCCGAGGGACACCTTGACGTTGCGCACCCACGAATAACCGGAACTGCTGGCCAAGGCGGAGAAGAACACCATGAAGACGATCCCGGCGATCATGTTCACGTAGGTCGAGATCAGCGCCAGGCCGCAGAGGCTGCCCAGGATGATCGCGATGTTCCGGAAGTTGATGCTGAGCCGCACGCGCTCGACGAAGAACGAGCGGACCACGGTCGCGGCGCCGATCACGAGCAGGATGCCGCTCACCATGGCGGGAAACAATCCCGGCCCCGCGCGGCTGAAGTCACCAATGGGATATCGCAGCGCCTGCAGGCCGAAGGCCAGCGAGATCGCCACGAGGAACAGGCCTCGGACTAGATTTCTATTCATACGCGCAAGATGGTTTGTTTCCGGTCGTGAAAGCGGCCCGCTGCCGGACCGCCTTCCGCCCCATGCAGGGTTGCTGGGACAACCCGATGTTGTTTCCTGCTCGCTGATCGGAATCTGACGCCCGGGTGAGGGGAATTACGTAACCGGACCGTTATGCTCTGGCCGGCGCCCCCTCCCCTCCACCGGAACCACCGCCTTGATGCAACACGACCTGCACCTCGACGCCTACGTCAGTTTCACGCTGGCGATCCTGCTGTTGTTCGTCGGCAAGGCCTGTACCCGCCGCTTCGAGCTGCTGCGCCGCTACAGCATTCCCGAGCCGGTCATCGGCGGGCTGGTCAGCATCGTGGTGGTCAGCACGCTCTACCTGGTGTTCGGGCTCAAGGTGGACTTCCAGCTCGGTGTGCGCGACGTGCTGCTGCTCTATTTCTTCGCCGCCATCGGGCTCGGCTCCGACGTCCGGACGCTGCGTCAGGGCGGCCGGCCGCTGGTGATCCTAGTCGCGCTGGCCACCGGCTTCATGGTGCTGCAGAACCTGGCCGGCATGGCGGTGGCCAGCGGCTTCGGTCTCGACCGCCGCGCCGGGCTGCTGACCGGCTCGGTCTCGCTCACCGGCGGGGTCGGCACGACGCTGGCCTGGGCGCCGCATTTCGTGCAGCTGGGCATCGCCAACGCCGAGGCCATCGGCCTGGCCAGCAACATGGCGGGCCTGATCTCGGCCTGCGCGATCGGCGGCCCGATCGCCGCCTACCTGATGCGCCGGCACCGGCTCAAGTCGTCGGCCGAAGCGGCGCTCCCGGCCGGCGCCCACTACGAGGACGAGAACCGCAGCCGCCTGGACTACAACAGCGTGCTGCTGGCGCTGCTCTGGCTCAACCTGGCGCTGATCCTGGGCCGGGTCGTCAGCGACGCCATCGCGCTGACCCGCCTGCGCCTGCCGGGATTCGTCGGCGCCCTGATCGCCGGCATCGTGCTGCGCAACGTCAGCGCGCTGTTCACCAAGCAGAAGGGCCAGCTGTGGCATTGGGAGCGCATGCAGGCCGGCGTGGCACTGCTCTCGGACATCTGCCTCGGCGTCTTCCTGACCATGGCCCTGATGGGGCTGCAGCTGTGGCAGATGCATGGCGTGGCGGTCTTCGTGCTGACGGCCGTGTCGCTGCAGATCCTGATGGCGATCGCCTTCGCCGTGTTCGTGGTCTATATCTGCATGGGCCGCGACTACGAGGCGGCGGTGGTCTCGGCCGGCTTCGGCGGCATCGCGCTCGGCTCGACCGCCACGGCCATCGCCAACATGAGCGCCGTCACGCGCGAACACGGTGCCGCGCCGCGCGCCTTCATCGTGGTGCCGCTGGTCTGCGGCTTCTTCATCGACCTGGTCAACGCCGTCGTCATCGGGCTCATGGCGGGCTGATGTGGGGATCCGCTTTGCGGGCACCGATGTAAAATCGACGGTTTTTCCAGTAGGTGCAAGTGTCAAGGCGCACAGGTTTCACCGACTCGGCGCTGGTTCGCTTGCTCGCTCGACTGACCGACATCACCGTTCCCGAATCCCGCCAGGGCTTCGCGGACCGCTTGAGTCAGTGGTGCGGCTGGACCGACGCCATTTCGCTCTCGGCGGCGCTGGATGGCAGTCCGGCGGCGGCGCCCAGGCGCGCGCGCGGCCCGGCCGACGCCGAACGACGCGAAGTCGATGGCGTGCGGGCGGCATTGGCGAAAGCCATCGCCGAACGCGGCGCCTTTGCGTCCGACTTCGCATCGCACCGTCGACGCTACCTCGCCCGGCAACAGGCCATGGAGACCGCCATCGGTCCCCTGCGCGGCCGGTTGCGCGCGAAGCTCGCGGCCGCGTCGCCCGAGATGGCCCGGCTGGCCGCGGTGGACGTGGTCATGGAGCAGGTGCTCGGGTCGCAGGAGCACCGCCTGCTCGCGACCGTGCCCGGGCTGCTCGAAAAGCACTTCGAGCGCCTGCGCCAGGCGGCCGAGCGGCCGGCCGACGCGAGCGACGGCGGCGCCGCACCCGGCGCCTGGCTGGATGTTTTCTGCCGCGACATGCAGGGCGTGCTGCTGGCCGAACTGGATATTCGATTGCAACCGATCGAAGGGCTGCTCGACGCCCTTCGCAAGAGCTGACCGCTGACAGGCCTTCATGACCAGATTTCTTCACTACGCCGCCTTCTTCGTCGGCCTCGCCGCCGTGTGCTGGGTGGGTGCCGGCTACATCGGCTCGAACCCGCTGGCGCTGGCGATCACGCTGCTGATCGGCGCCTTCTATCTGATGGGCGCGCTGGAACTGCGCCGCTACCACCAGGCCACCGCCACCCTGGCGAGCGCCGTGGCGGGCCTGTCGGCGCCGCCGGCGAGCCTGGGGCCGTGGCTGGACACGCTCCACCCTTCGCTGCAGAACGCGGTGCGCCTGCGGGTCGAAGGCGAACGCGTCGCCCTGCCCGGCCCGGCCCTGACGCCCTACCTCACGGGCCTGCTGGTGCTGCTCGGCATGCTCGGCACCTTCCTCGGCATGGTGGTGACCTTGAGCGGCACCGGCACGGCGCTGGAAAGCGCATCGGACCTGCAGGCGATCCGCTCTTCGCTGGCGGCCCCGGTGAAGGGCCTGGGACTGGCGTTCGGCACCTCGCTCGCGGGTGTGGCGGCGTCGGCGATGCTGGGCCTCCTGTCGGCCTTGTGTCGCCGCGACCGGCTGCAGGCCGGCCAGCGGCTCGACACACGGATCGCGACCAGCCTGCGGGTCTTCTCGCAGGCTCATCAGCGCGAGCAATCCTTCCAGCTGCTGCAGCGCCAGAGCGAGGCGATGCCCCAGCTGGTCGACCGGCTGCAGGCCATGATGGCGACGATGGAGCGCCAGAGCCAGGCCCTGCACGAACGGCTGGCCGCCGGCCAGGACACATTCCACGGCAAGGCCGAGACCGCCTATGCCGGCCTCGCCGCCACGGTCGGCCGCTCGCTGGAGCAGAGCCTGATCGAAAGCGCCCGCGCCGCCAGCGCCACGATCCAGCCGGTGGTCGAGGCCACCATGGCCGGGATCGCCCGCGAGGCGGCCGCGCTGCACCAGACGGTCGAGCACGGCGTGCAGCGGCAGCTCGACGGGCTGTCGAGCCGCTTCGAGGCCAGCACCGCCACCGTGGCCGAACTCTGGCAGGGCGCGCTCGCCGGACAGCAGCGCGCCAGCGAGGCGCAGTCCGATGACCTACGCGCTGCGCTCGACCGGTTCGCCCAGACCTTCGAACAACGATCGGCCGCGCTCGTCGACGGCGTCGCCGGCCGGCTGGAAAGCACGGTCGGCCAGTTATCGGAGGGCTGGAGCGGCGCCCTGGCGCAACAGCAGCGCGTGAGCGAAAAGCTGTCGGACGACACGCAGGGCGCGCTCGCAGCGGCGGCCGCCACCTTCGAGCATCACGCCGCTTCGCTGCTGGGCACGGTCGCCCAGGCGCATGCGGGGCTGCAGGCCGAGATCGCCTCGCGCGACCAGCAGCGGCTGTCGGCCTGGACCCAGGCGCTGGAGGCCATGGCCGCCGCGCTGCAGCAGGAATGGCAGCAGGCCGGCGCCCGCAGCGAGCAGCAGCAGCAGGCGATCTGCCGGACCCTGGCCGAGACCGCGCGCGAGATCTCGGCGCAGACCGAAGCACACGCGAAGGGCACGATCGCCGAGATCGCCGGGCTCATGCAGACCGCCGCCGAAGCCCCTCGCGCCGCCGCCGAAGTGATCGCCGAGCTGCGCCAGAAGCTGTCCGACAGCATGGCGCGCGACAACGCGATGCTCGACGAACGCAGCCGCATCCTGGCGACGCTCGACACGCTGCTGGGCGCCGTGAACCATGCGTCCACCGAACAGCGCGGCGCGATCGACGCCCTGGTCGCCACCTCGGCCGACCTGCTGGAGCGCGTCGGCACGCGCTTCACCGAAACGGTCGACGCCGAAGCCGGCAAGATGGCCGGCATCGCCGCCCAGGTCACCGGCAGTGCGGTCGAGGTCGCGAGCCTGGGCGAGGCCTTCGGCGCCGGCGTGCAGCTGTTCAGCCAGTCGAACGACAAGCTGGCGGCCCACCTGCAGCGCGTCGAAGGCGCGCTCAGCAAGTCGATCGCACGCAGCGACGAGCAGCTGGAGTACTACGTGGCACAGGCGCGTGAGGTCATCGACCTGAGCATCATGTCGCAGAAGCAGATCGTCGAAGACCTGCAGCGCATCGCCAGCCAGCGCGCCACCGAAGGCAGCGAAGCGTGACGACCGAAGAGCTCGACGGCGGCATGGAGCCGACGGTGCCGGTGTGGGCCGTGTTCGGCGACCTGATGTCGGGGCTGCTGGGCGCCTTCGTGCTGATCCTGGTCTGCGTGCTCGGCATGCAGATCGATCTCGCGAGCCAGCTCGAAGCCGAGGTCAAGCAGCGGCAGGAAGCCGCGCAACGGCTGCAGACGCTCGAACAGGCCCTGGCCGGTCCCCTGGCCGCCGGCCGCGTGACCCTGAACAACGGGCGCATCGGCATCAGCGGCAGCGTGCTGTTCGCCTTCAACTCGGCCGAGCTGCAGCCCGAGGGCCGGCAGCTGCTGCGCAGCCTGACCGCCCCGCTGGCCGCCTACCTGCGGGCCCGCGACGAGATCCTGATGGTGAGCGGCTTCACCGACGACCGCCAGATGCGCGACGGTGCGCGCCGCTTCGCCGACAACTGGGAGCTGTCGGCCCAGCGCTCCCTGACGGTGACGCGGGCGCTGATCGAAGAAGGCCTGCCCTCTTCGTCGGTGTTCGCCGCGGCCTTCGGCTCCGAGCAGGCAGTGGCGTCGAACGCCGATGCCGATGGCCGATCGAAGAACCGCCGCGTCGAGATGTCGCCCACGCCGAGGCCGTCCAACGCGCAGGCCCGACCCCGTGGCTAGCGACAGCGAAGCCGGCGCCCGGATCGCCGCCTGGCGCGAAAGCGGCGACCACCGCTTCGATCCCGTGCACTTCCATTTCATCGAGGCGCTGGCCGGACGCTCGGCCGCCCACGACGGCGAGGCGCGCCGCCTCCTCGACGACCGTGTCGCCAGGCTGGTAGCGGACTATGGCGCGGCGCTGGCAGCCGCCCAGGGTGCCAACGGCGACGCGGCGCTGCCGACCGGGAAGCTGCCGGCAGGTCGTGGCCCGCTCGCGCTGCTGGTCGAGCAGGTGGCCCGGCAGACAACGTCCACGGGCGACGGCCCGGCGGCCGGCGAGCTGAAGACGCTCGGCTACTTCCGCAGCACCTGGGCGAAGCTCAGCGCCGAGCGGCGGCTGACGCAGTCACTGGCCAAGATGCCGGAAAACGCCGGCCCCCTCAACTCGCACCACCTCGTGCATCGATCGCTGACCCTGATGCGCGACCTGTCGCCCGAGTACCTCAACCGGTTCATGGCGTATGTCGACACCCTGCTGTGGCTCGACCAGGCGGGCGCCGGCGCTGCCACGGCGGTGCCGGAGAGCCCCAGGAAGGCCGCCCGGGGCAAGACGGCGGCTTGACCGCCGGGCTCAGCCCTTGGGCGCGGGATAGGCCAGCTTGCCGGCGCTGCCCAGCACCTCCATCGTCTCGGCCACGGTGAAGAGCTGCGAGGTCTTGAGGGTGCGGATATGGCCCGCGAGCTCGACCGCGACGATGGCGGTGGCCGCCACCTTGGCGTCGGGCGCCTCGTAGACGATGAAGCCGTCGTAGTCGCCCGCCATGTAGTACATGCAGACCAGTTTTCCGCCCAGCTTTTCCATCAGCGCCTTGACCGGCACGCTGCGGTCCTCGGGGTTCTTCGCCAGCTTCTGCCAGCCTTCGGTGTTGTAGCTGAAGCACGTCATGTAGGTCGGCATACGCGTCTCCATTTCCTTGAAATCGAGGCGGAAGCGAAACCGGTCGGAACGGCCGGGCGAACCAGCGCCCCGTCCGGTCCGGAGAGCTCTTCTACTCCGTCAGGCGGGAAATGCAACTTCTCCCGGTTGTCTCGACAATCCGCGGCGGCCGCATCGACAGGGCTTCATTCGCCCGGCGGGAAATCGGTCGACGCGGCCAGCGCCTGCCAGGCCGCCGTCTCCTGCTCGACGAAGACGTGCTTGTTGCGGATCACCGCCAGCGTGTCGGTGCCCAGCGGCAGCCGCAGCGGCGGCCGCGGCGCTTCGACCAGCGCCATCACGGCCTGCGCCAGGCGTCGCGGATCGCCGGGCTGGTTGTGGCTGATCTGCTTCGCGGCTTCGCGCACGCGGCCCGCAGTGGGGGCGTAGTCCTCGATCACGCGCGGCGAGATGCCGAGCGATGCGCCGTCCAGGAAGTCGGTGCGGAAATAGCCGGGCTCGACCACCGTCGCATGGATGCCGAGCGGCGCGAGTTCGGCATGCAGGCCCTCGGTGAGGCCCTCGACGGCGAACTTGGTCGAGCAGTAGACGCCGAAGCCGGCACCCGACTGGTAGCCGCCCAGCGACGAGACGTTGATCACATGGCCCCGGCGCCGTTCCCGCATCGATGGCAGCACCGCGCGCGTGACGTTGAGCAGGCCGAAGACGTTGGTCTCGTAGAGCCTGCGCACTTCGTCGCCCGTGGCCTCCTCGATGGCGCCGAGCAGACCGAAGCCGGCGTTGTTGACGAGAACGTCGATGCGTCCGAAGCGCTGGAGCGCCGCCTCGACCGCGGCGGCGGCCTGGGCTTCGCTGGTGACGTCGAGCGCCACGGCCAGGAGCGCCGGCGTGTCGCCGAGGCGCTGCGCCAGCGAGGCCGGATCGCGGGCGGTGGCGACGACCGCGTCGCCCTGGGCCAGGGCCGCCTCGGCGATGCGCGCGCCGATGCCGCGCGATGCGCCCGTGATGAACCAGACGCGCTTGAAGTCGTGGGGTTGAGTCATGGTGCTGCTCCTTTGAATGGAAGTGGATGAATGCCTTGCGGTGGATGCAATGTAGGTTTTGCACCGGCATTGCACTAGCCAACAATCGCCTTATTCATTCACAAGTTATTCGTGATAATCCGCGCATGGCCTTCAACCAGTTGCGCGCGATCTCCACCTTCATCCAGGCGGCCGAGCTCGGCAGCCTGCGCCAGGCCGCCGCCGCCCAGGCGATCACCCCGCAGGCCGCGAGCCAGGCGCTGGGTCAGCTCGAAGCGCACCTGGGCGTGCGGCTGTTCCACCGGACCACCCGGCGCCTGAGCCTCACCGAGGAAGGCAGCCAGTTCCTCGAGGCCGCGCAGCCGGGCCTGGCCACGCTGCAGCGCGCACTGCAGGGCGCGCGCCGCGGGCGCGAGGAGATCGCCGGCCCGCTGCGCATCGTCGCGCCGCGGGCCACGATGCTGCAGGTGCTGTGGCCGGTGCTCGAAGAATTCTGCCGCCTGCATCCGCAGGTCGAGCCCGACGTGCAACTCGACGACCGCATCGGCAACTGGGTCGAGGATCGGGTCGACGTCGGCTTCCGCGTCGGCGCGGCGCCCGAGGAAGGGCTGATTGCACGCCGGCTGATGCCGGTCCAGCTGGTGGTGTGCGCGGCGCCGGCCTACCTGGCGCGCTTCGGCGTGCCGTCGAGCATCGACGACCTGTCGAACCACCGCTGCAGCTGCTTCCGGCACCCGACCTCGGGCAAGGTGATGCCCTGGGAATTCAAGCGCGGCCAGGAGATCGTCTCGCGTGCCTTCGCACCGGCGCTGTGCACCAACGATGTCGACCTCGAGGCGCTGGCCGTGGTGGCCGGGCAGGCCGTCGGCCAGCTGGTGGGCGCCACCGCCGCGCCGCTGGTGCGCTCGGGCCAGCTGGTGCCGCTGCTGACCGAGCACGTCGCCGATCACCTCGGGCTCTACGTGTACTACGGCAGCCGGGTCGCCCAGCCGGCGCGCGTGCGGGCCTTCATCGACCTCGCAGCCGAGCGGCTGACCGGCAACGACCGCTACTTCCTGCGCCCGGAGGAGCTGCGGGCGAAGCCGCTGCGCGGGCGGCGCCCCGCGCGGCGCTAGCTGGCGCCTGCCGCCGCCATGGCCTGCCCGGCCGCTTCCAGCGCCGGCTTGACGCTCTCGAACGCGCCGCCGCCGTCGCAGGGGATCAGCGCGCCCGAGATGTAGCCCGCATAGGGCGAGGCCAGGAACAGCGCCAGGTTGGCGATGTCGTCCAGGCTGCCGAAGCGCTTCAGCGGCACCGCGTCCTGCGCGGATGCGCGTTCGGCGGCCGAAGGCGCCATCAGCTTGCGGAAGCCTTCGGTGCCGTCGATCGGCCCGGGCGAGATCGAGTTGATGCGCACGCCCTCGCCGCCCCATTCGAGCGCCAGCACCCGCGTGAGCTGGTCGACGCCGGCCTTGGCTGCGCAGGCATGGGCCTGGTAGCGCATCGGAACGAAGGACTGCGGCGCCGTGATGCTGATCACCGAAGCGCCCGGCTTGCGCAGGTGCGCATGGGCGTGGCGCAGCACGTGGAAACTGCCGACCAGGTCGATGTCGACCACCACCTTGAAGCCGTTGGAGGACATGTCCGCGGCCTCGCAGAGAAAGTTGCCGGCGGCGCCCGACACCAGCACGTCGATGGCGCCGAAGCGCTCGACCGATGCCTGCAGGGCGCGGCCCACCGCGTCGAAGTCGCGCACATCGGCGCAGACGCCATGCACCTCGCCGCCGTGGCGGTGCAGTTCGGCCACGGCCGCCTCGACGTTCTCAAGCTTGCGGCTGGCCACCGTGAGCTTCGCACCCTGCCGCGCGAAGGCCTGCGCAATGCCGAAGTTGATGCCCGTGGTGCCGCCGAACACCACCACGTGCTTGCCTGTGAAATCGAAATCTACTTGCATGGGTCCTCGAGAAAGAATCAGGCGAACTGATAGCGCGGCGAGCCCGCGGCCGCCCGGCCGTAGAGCTCGAGCCTGCGGCTGCCGGCGAAGATCGACTTCGGCGTCAGGCCATAGACCTGCCGGATCGAATGGCTGAAGTGGGTCGAGTCGGGGTAGCCGACGTCGAGCGCGATGTTCGCGAGGTTGGCGTTCTGCGTCACGTAATAGAGCACGCTGCGGGCTCGCTGCCAGGTGCGGAAGCTGCGGAACGGCGTGCCCACCTCGGCCTTGAACAGATGCAGGAAGCGCGACACCGACAGGTGTGACGCGTCGGCGCAATCCTGGGCCGAGGTGTGGCTGTTGGGATCGTCCTTGATGCGCGCCAGGCTGGCACGGATGCGGCGGTCGATGGCCCGCGGCACCAGGGGCTCGCCGAAGAAGCTGCGGTCGAAGTCGGTGGTCTGCGGAAACTGCCGGGTGCCGCTGCAGCGGAAGCGGTCGAGCGCGGCGCGCAGGCCCCGCAGCACTGCCTCGTCGCGCACCTCGCCGCAACCCCGGGCGAGGTAGTCCGGCAGCCGGCCGGGCGCCACGCTGTCGGCCTCGATCAGGATGTTGCAGATCATGCGTTCGCCGGCCGCGATGCGGTGCGGCACGCTGGGCGGCACCACCGACACCTCGGCCTCCTGCCAGGCACCGCCGGCCACGCTGATGCGGTGCGGCTTGCTGAGCGACAGGTAGATGGAATAGGCGCCGAAGGTGCGCACCGAGGGCGCGCCGAGCAAGCCGACGTACAGCACGCGATCGGCGTTGAGCCACATCAGCGGCTCGTGCCGGACCGGCGCCTGGGCGGGCAAGGCGATGGAAGATGCGGAAGGGTCGAGTTCGATGTGCACGGTTGTCTCCTTGCGTCTGTTCTGTCGATTCCGGGATGCCCCCTGGGCGGCGGCGGTTCGTGTCCTGCCTAGCGGTACTTCTTGAGCTCCAGCTGGCCGATCTGGTTGCGGTGCACCTCGTCCGGGCCGTCGGCCAGCCGCAGCAGGCGCGCCGTGGCATAGGCCGAGGCGATGCCGTGGTCGTTGTTGGTGCCGCCGCCGCCGAAGGCCTGGATGGTCCAGTCGATCACCTGGCAGGCCATCTTCGGCGCCGCCACCTTGATCATCGCGATCTCGGCCTTGGCGACCTTGTTGCCCACGGTGTCCATGCGATGCGCCGCGTTCAAGGTCAGCAGCCGGGCCTGCTCGATCAGGATGCGCGACTCGGCGATGCGCTCGACCGTCACGCCCTGCTGCGCCACCGTCTTGCCGAAAGCCACGCGCGAGAGGCTGCGCTGACACATCAGCTCGAGCATCTTCTCGGCCAGGCCCACCAGCCGCATGCAGTGGTGGATGCGCCCCGGGCCGAGCCGGCCCTGGGCGATCTCGAAGCCGCGGCCCTCGCCGAGCAGCATGTTCGAGGCCGGCACGCGCACGTTCTCGAAGGTGACTTCCGATGCCCGGTCGGGCACGCCGTAGAAGCCGAACACCGCGATCGGCCGCACCACCGTGACGCCCGGCGTGTCGAGCGGCACCAGGATCATCGACTGCTGCTTGTGGCGGTCGGGATTGTCGGGATCGGACTTGCCCATGAAGATGCAGATCTTGCAGCGCGGGTCGGTGGCGTTGGTGGTGTACCACTTGCGGCCGTTGATGACGTAGTCGTCGCCGTCGCGCACGATGCTCGACGCGATGTTGGTCGCATCGCTGGACGCCACGTCGGGTTCGGTCATCGCGAAGCAGGAACGGATCTCGCCGGCCAGCAGCGGCACCAGCCAGCGGGCCTGCTGCTCGGGCGTGCCGTAGCGGGCCAGCACCTCCATGTTGCCGGTGTCGGGCGCCGAGCAGTTGAAGACCTCGGGCGCGAGGTGCGAGCGGCCCATGATCTCGCACAGCGGCGCGTACTCGAAGTTGGTCAGGCCGGCGCCGTGCGAGGACTCGGGCAGGAACAGGTTCCACAGGCCGGCCGCCCGCGCCTTGGGCTTGAGCTCTTCGAGCACCGGCGCCACCTTCCACGGGCCGAGTTCCTCGGCTTCGCGGTAGTAGCGCTTCTCGTTCGGGTAGATGTGCTCGTCCATGAAGGCGGCGAGGCGTTGCTGGAGGTCCTGGACCTTGGGGGAGAACTCGAACACGGGTGACTTTCGGTTGGAATGGATGAGAGCCGCAACTAGCGCGCGGTCCTGGGGAAGTGGGCTTCGACCTGGCGCCACGCGGCCTCCGCGATCGGCTTCGCGCGGGCGCCGGTCTCGCGCGCCTGCGCACTCGATGCCGTGCCGTCGTGCGAGCGCTTCAGGATGCCCTGCAGGATGGCGGCGAGCCGGAACATCGCATAGGCCAGGTAGAACTCCCAGTGCGACGGGTCCACCGGCGCCCGGCCGACGCGGCGGCAATAGGCATCGAGGTAGGCGCGCTCGCCGGGAATGCCGAGTGCCGCGAAGTCGGCGCCGGCCATGCCGCGGAACTGCTGCGCCCCCAGGCGCCAGGGCAGCGCGTGGTAGGCGAAGTCGGCCAGCGGATGGCCCAGCGTGGACAGTTCCCAGTCGAGCAGCGCCAGCACGCGCGGCTCGCTCGGGTGGAAGATCATGTTGTCGATGCGCAGGTCGCCGTGGAAGAGGCAGGTCTCGTCCCCGGCCGGAACGTTCGCCGGCAGCCATTCGATCAGGCGCTCCATCGCGGCGATCGGCGCGACGCCGTCGGGCCCGGCCACCGTTGCCTGGTACTGGCGGGTCCAGCGCGCGATCTGGCGCTCGAAGAAGGCGCCGGGCCGGCCGTAGTCGGCCAGGCCGACGGCGCGGAAGTCGACGCCGTGCAGCGCGGCGACGACGCGGTTCATCTCCTCGTAGACGGCCGTGCGTTCAGGCACCTGCATGCCGGGCAGCGCCGGGTCCCACAGGACGCGGCCCTCGACGAAGGCCATCACGTAGAACGGCGTGCCGATGACCTGCGGGTCGTCGCAGAAGCAATGCACCTGCGCGACCGGCACCTCGGTGCCGCCCAGGGCGTGCAGCACGCGGTACTCGCGGTCGACCGCATGCGCCGAGGGCAACAGCGCGCCGTCGGGCTGCTTGCGCAACACGTAGCGCTCACCGCCGGCGTCGGTCAGCTGATAGGTCGGATTGGACTGCCCGCCCTGGAACCGGAGGGCGGACAGAGGGCCGCGGAGGCCGGGAATCCGGCCCTGAAGCCACTCGGAAAGGCGACCCGTGTCCAGGGGCGGCGGGGCGGTTTCGGGAAGCGCTGCACTCACGGGACAAGTCCTTGCATGCGGCCCATCGTAGGCCACATTGTCTGACAATACATCAGGGTTTGTCCGACACTATCGCCCGATAAATATGGGTTTCCGCTTCTCGAGGAAAGCCGTGACGCCCTCGACCGCGTCGGCGGTCGCCCCCGAGGCGACCATGCCGCGATGCTCGAATTCCAGTTGGGCTTCGAGCGAACGGCCGGCCACGCCGTCGAGCAGTGCCTTGGTGCGGCCCAGCGCGGCGGAGGCGCCCGCGGCCAGCGCCTCCACCAGCGATAGGGCGTGGGCCTGGAGTGCGTCGTCCGCGACGACGCGCGACACCGCGCCGATCGCCAGGCATTCGCGCGCGCTCAGCGGCTCGTTGGTCAGGAAGATCTCCTTGGCGCGCGCCGCGCCGACCCGGCGCGCCAGCAGCCAGGACGAGCCGGCGTCCGGCGTCAGCCCGATGGCCGAATAGCCGCCGCGCAGCTTCATCGACTCGGCCGCCAGCACGATGTCGGCACAGAGCGCGAGGCCGATGCCGCCGCCGCCGATCGGCCCGTTGAGCGCGCTGACCACCGGCACCGGCAAGGTGGCCAGCGTCTGGATCGCCCGGTGCAGCGGCGGGATCGTGCGGTCGAGCAGCCCGGCCAGGTCGGCGCGCGATTCGACGAAGTCGGCGATGTTGCCGCCGGCGCAGAACTGCCGGCCGCGGGCCCGCAGCAGCACCGCACGCACGCCGGTGTCGGCGGCCAGCCGCTCGATGCAGCCGACCAGCGCATGGCCGGTCTCGAGGTCGAGCACATTGGCCCTGTCGGGACGGTTGAGCGTGAGCAGCGCGACGGCGCCTGCGCGCTCCAGCAGTACGGAGTCGGACATTCGGAACCTTGTTGCGACGATGGCCGAGCGTAGGCAAGGTCCCGCCGATCGTCTTGTGCCAACAAGCTGCGACTTTGGGCTTTCAAGGGTTGAACCCGATGCCGGAGCGTTTCGGGACTGCAAAATTGCCTGACAATAACGTCAACAATTCCGGGCCCTTCCCGAGCGCGCGAACCCGCATGACCACCACCAAGACCGTTGCGTCGAAAACGCCGGAAACGCGCCACCCGCGCAGCACGCCCGACCGCGTGGCCGACGCCATCAGCAAGGGCATCCTGATGCGCCGCTTCACGGTGGGCCAGCGGCTGATTGAGGCCGACCTCACGCGCGACCTCGGCGTCAGCCGCAGCACGGTGCGCGAGGCGCTGCGCATCCTGGCGTCGAGTGGTGTGGTCGACCTCACGCCGCACCGCGGCGCCGTGATCCGCTCGCTGACGCGCGAGGACGCGGCCAGCCTGCTCGGGGTGCTGGAGGTGCTGTCGGGCCTGGCCGCGCGGCTGGCGGCCGCCAACATCCACCGCGAGGGCAATGCGAAGCGCTTCGAGGCGGCGGCGCAGAAGCTGGTCAGCGCGCGTACGCCCGAGGCGCTGGACCGCGTGCTCGACGAGCGGGCCAATTACTACAAGGTGATGTTCGAGATCGCCGACAGCAGCGAGCTGAACCGCGTGCTGCCGCAGGCGCGGGCGCATCTGTTCCGCGCCCAGTTCTATCACTCGCTGACCACGGCCGACCTGAAGGCGATGGTGGCCGAATACCGCGCGATCACCGAGGCCATCCTCGAAGGCGACGAGGCCAAGGCGGAGAGCCGCATGCGGCGCCATCTGCAGAAGAGCGGCGAACGCACGCTGCCGCGGATGAGCAGTTTCTCGCTGCTCTGAAGGCGGCCCGTCAGCGCCCCTGCCAGACCGCCGCGCGCTTCTGCGCAAAGGCCGTCGCGCCTTCGCGCGCATCCGCCGAACCGTTGACCGCCCGCGCCAGCGGCCGCTGGCGCTCGAACATATCGTCGTCGGTCCAGGTGCGCGAGGCATCCACGATCTGCTTGCTGGCCGCGACCGCGAGCGGCGCATTGGCGTCGATGCGGCGGGCGAGTTCCAGCGCCGCATCGAGCGCGCCGCCGTTCTCGACCAGCCGGTTGACCAGGCCGCAAGCCGCCGCATGCTCGGCGGAGATCGGGTCGCCGAGGATCGCCATCTCCATCGCGAGATTGCGCGACACGCGATGCGGCAACCGCATCAGGCCACCCGACGACGCAACCAGGCCGCGCTTGACCTCGGGCAGGCCGAAGCTCGCCCCGCGCGCCGCCACGATCAGGTCGCAGGCCAGCGCGATCTCGAAACCGCCGGCCACCGCATGGCCCTCCACGGCCGCGATCAGCGGCTTGCGCGGCGGCGCTTCGCACAGGCCGGCGAAGCCCCTGCCCTGGACGATCGGCTCGTCGCCGCCGGCCGCGAAGGCCTTCAGGTCCATGCCCGCGCAGAAGTTGCCTCCGGCGCCCGAGATGATGCCGACATGCAGTTCGGCCCGCGCATCGAGTTCGATCAGCGCCGCCGCCAGCGCGACCGCGACCTCCTTGTTGATCGAGTTGCGCACGGCCGGCCGGTTGATCGTGATGACCTGGACCGCCCCCTGCACGCTGACGAGCACCACCGGCGGATTCACGCCGCCTCCCTGGTGGACGCCCGCAGCTTGCCGACGATGCCGCTCGGAAAGAAATAGACCGACAGCACGAAGACCATGCCGAACCACAGCAGCCAGCGGTCGGGATGGAACAGCGCGGCGAGCAGCGGCACCCCGCCGAGCGAACCGCTCATGCCGCCCATCAGGCTCTGCAGGTAGTTCTCGGCGACCACGAACAGCGCCACCCCGACCACCGAGCCGTAGACCGTGCCGAGGCCGCCGATCACCGCCATCAGCAGGATGTTGAGCATCACATTGAAGCCGACCGTGGTCTGCGGCCCGACGTAGCGCAACCACAGCGCCATCAGGATGCCCGCGCAGGTGGCCAGCGCGGCCGACAGGCAGTTGATCGCGACCCGGTAGTAGAGCGTGCGGTAGCCGATCGCCTCGGCACGGAATTCGTTCTCGCGGATGGCTTCCAGCACGCGGCCGAAGCGCGAGTTGACCACCCGCAGCATCAGCAGGAACAGCAGCACGGCACTCGCGAAGACCAGGTAGTAGGCCAGCACCTTGCCGTTGACCGTGGTGCCGAGGATGTCGTTCTCGAACAGGCGGAAGCCCGGCGACAGCGATTCTGGCAGCTTGAAGGTGCGGCCGTCGTCGCCGCCGGTGAGGCCGCTCATGCGGGTCACCAGCGCGCCGAAGGCGGCCGCCACCGCCAGCGTCATCATGGTGTAGAAGATGGCCTTCACGCGCAGCGACACCAGCGCGATCAGCAGCGACAGCACCAGCGAGAGGCCCAGTCCCGACAGGGCGCCGACCAGCATCGCGGTCCAGGTCGGCCCGAGCTTGTACATCGCGATCGCGATGCCGTAGGCGCCGATGCCGTAGAACATCGCGTGCGCGAAGGACACCACCCCGCAGTAGCCCAGCAGCAGATCGAACGAAGCCACCAGCACCACGAAGACGCAGATGGTCGCCGCCACGTTGAGCGAGCGGGCGCCCGAGAACAGGAAGGGCGCGGTGGCGAGGTAGGCCACCACCAGCACCAGCAGCGCCGTGAGCCATCGGCTGCGCGGCAGGTCGCCCGAGAGAATCGAATTGAACATCGCGCCCGCCTAGTGCTTGTTGACCGGATAGAGGCCCTGCGGCCGCCACAGCAGCACCGCCATCATCACGAGGATGTTGGAGACCAGCGCCATGTCGGGCAGCAGGAAGCTCACGTAGTTGGTGCTGAGCGCGATCAGCATCGCGCCGGCGAAGCAGCCGGTGACCGAGCCGAGCCCGCCGATGATGACGATGATCAGCATCTGCACCAGCACCTCGGCGCCGATGGCGACCGTGAACTGCTCGCGGTAGAAGCCCCACATCACGCCGCCCAGGCCGGCCAGCGCCGAGCCGCCGACGAAGACCGCGACGAAGATGTTGCGGATGCGGTAGCCCAGGGCCTCGACCATCGAGCGGTTCTCGACGCCGGCGCGGATCAAGAGGCCGACCCGCGTGCGCGTCAGCAGCAGCGTGAGCCCGGCATACACCACGAGGCCCACCGCCACCGCCACCAGCCGGTAGCGCTCGATCGCGACGTCGCCGAGCAGCAGCGAGCCGCGCAGCGCCTCGGGCATGGGCAGCATCATCTGGTTGGCCCCGAACAGCACCAGCACGATCTGCTCGATGATGATCATCGCCCCGATGGTGATCAGGATCTGCTTGAGGTGGTCGCCGTAGACCGGCCGCACGAACAGCCGCTCGTAGACCCAGCCGAGCGCGGCCGTGACGGCCATCGAGAGCGCGATGACCGCCGTGATGGCCGCCAGGCTGGCCCACACCGATTCGGATTCGAGCAGTCCCTTGAGCGGACCGACCAGCAAGGTGGCGGTGTAGGCGCCGACCGCCACGAAGGCGGCGTGGCCGAGGTTCATGACGTCCATCAGGCCGAACACCAGCGTCAGGCCGCTGGCCATGATGAACAGCATCATGCCCATGGCCAGCGCGGCCACGGTCAGCGTGACCCAGGTCGGGAAGCTGCCGATGACCGGCAGCGCCAGGCCGATGAAGGCGAGGATCAGCAAGCCGGGCACGAGGTCGCGCCGGCGGCCCGGCAGCGCCTCCAGCGCTTCGGGAGCCGGCGTGCCTTCGGCCGCCGGCGGGGGGATGGGATGGGTGGCGGCGTTCAATGCACGGCTCCTGCATGCAGGCCGAGCAGGCGCGCCTGCAGGCCCTCGTCCTCGGACAGTTCTTCCATCGACCCGCTGTGCACCATGCGCCCGTCGTCCATCACCGCCACGTGGTCGCCGAGCGAGCGCACGAAGTTGAAGTTCTGTTCGACCAGCAGGATGGTGGTGTCGCGCGCCTTGAGTTCTTCGAAGGCCTGCGCCAGGTTGTCGACGATCGAGGGCGCGAGGCCCTTGGTCGGCTCGTCGATCAGGAGCAGCTTGCGCGGCTCGATGATGGCGCGGGCGATCGCGACCATCTGCTTCTGGCCGCCCGACAGCGTGCCGCCCGGCCGCAGCCAGAAGCGCTTGAGGGCCGGGAACAGCGAGAAGATCCATTCGAGCCGCTTCTCGTCGAAGGCGCCGCCGATGGCCGCCAGGCGCAGGTTCTCCTGCACCGTGAGGCCCGAGAAGATGCCCATGTCCTCGGGCACGAAGGCGATGCCGCTGCGCGAGATCGCCGGCGTCTCGGCCGCCGTGATGTCATGGCCATCGAACACGATGCGCCCGGCGCTCGCATGCCACAGGCCCATGATGGTGCGCAGCGTGGTGCTCTTGCCGGCACCGTTGCGGCCCAGCAGCACCGTGAGTCCCGAGCGCGGCACCTGCAGGTCGACACCCTGCAGGATGTGGTATTCGCCGATGTGGGTGTGGACGCCGGCGAGCGTCAGCAGCATGCCGCCGGCATCGTTGCGTGCTGGCTCAGGCATGGGCCACCGCCTTCGCCGCCCGCGGCGCGCTGCGCTTGCCCAGGTAGGCCTCCTGGACGATCGGCGAGGCCATCACCTCGACCGGCAGGCCGTCGGCCACCAGCCGGCCGTTGTGCAGCACGATGATGCGGTCGGCCAGGGAATGAATCACGTCCATCTTGTGCTCCACCAGCAGGATCGTCTTGTCGCCCTGCTTCTTGAGTCGGCCGATCAGTTCGAGGATGACCGGCACCTCGTCCACGCTCATGCCCGCGGTGGGCTCGTCGAACATCAGGATCTCGGGCTCCAGCGCCATCAGGATCGCGACCTCGAGCTTGCGCTTGTCGCCGTGCGGCAGCTTGGCCGCGAGGTCGCCGGCGCGTGCCGCCAGCCCGACCTGCGTCACGTAGTGCGCGGCCTGGTCGATCAGGTCGCGGCGGCTGCGCCACACGGCCAGCATGTTGAAACCAGCGCTGTGGCGGCTCTGCACCGCCAGGCGCACGTTCTCGAGCACCGAGAGCTTCGGGAACAGGTTGGTCAGCTGGAAGGCGCGGCCGATGCCCTTGCTGGTGCGCTGCGGCGCGCTCAGCCGCGTGATGTCCTCGCCCTTGAAGTGCACGCTGCCGGCGCTGGCGCGCAGCTGGCCCGACAGCAGGTTGAAGTAGGTCGTCTTGCCGGCGCCGTTGGGGCCGACGATGGCCGTCAAGCTGCCGGCGTCGAACTGCGTCGTCACCGCGTTGACCGCCACGTGGCCGCCGAACTGGATGCTGAGCCCGGTGCTCGACAGCACCGGCGCGCGGGTCGCCGCCATGTTCACTGCTTTACGGTGATCGGCACCGGCATCTCCGACGCCGGGATCTCGCGCACCAGTTCGAGCAGGTCCCACTCGCTGGCGGGCGCCTTCTTCATCTTGAACTGGTATTGGGCCTGCATCGCCTGGTGGTCCTCCTTGCGGAAGGTCATCTTGCCCTTGGGGGTGTCGAACTCCATGCCCTCCATCGCGGCGATCAGCTTCTCGGAGTCGGCCGAGCCGGCCTTCTTGAGGCCCGCGATGATCGCGCTGGCGGTCACGAAGCCGCCCGCGGTGAACAGGTCCGGCGGCATCTTGAAGCGCTTCTGGTGCTCGGTCACCAGCCAGTCGTTCATCGGGTTCTTCGGGAAGCCGTAGTAGTAGAAGGTGCCGCCGGTCACGTCCAGGCCCTTCCAGGGCTTGGTGTTCTCGAGGTTGGCGCCGCCGATCGACAGGAACTCGATGCCGTAGCGGCCCGGGTTCAGCTCGGAGATCTTGCGGATCGGGTTCGGCGCGCCCCAGATCACGACCAGGTACTTGCGGCCGGTGGCGTTCTTCATGCCGTCGAAGATGCGCTGCATCGGCGCCGTGAAGTCGGTGGTCGAGAGCGGGATGAACTCCTCGTGCAGGATCTTGGCCTTGCTCTGGGTCGCGGCCATCGCGTCCTTGAAGGCCTTGACGCCGTCGCGCCCGTAGACATAGTCGGGTGCCAGGAAGGCCAGGTTGTCGCCCTCCTTCAGGCCGGCCGCGCTGGCCAGCGCGTCCTGGAAGGAGTTGCGGCTGGCGCGGAACAGGTAGCGGTTCCAGGCCGAGCCGGTGAGCGAGTCGGCGATGGCGGGCTCGACCATCAGCAGCTTCTTGTATTCCTCGGCCACCGGCGCCATCGACAGCGCGCCGCCCGACCACGAGGTGCCGACCGCGATGTCGGCCTTGTCGTCGGACAGGGCCTCGGTGAGCATCGCCTTCGACAGCTCGGGCTTCATCTGGTCGTCCTTGACGATCACCTCGATCTTGCGGCCGAGCACGGTCATCGAGCCTTGCGTGAGGTATTCGAGGCCCAGCCGCAGGCCGCGCTCGGTATCGCGCGCATAGGCTTCCGACGGCCCGGTCTTGCTCGCGATCAGCGCGATCTTGATGGGCTTGTCCTGCGCCTGCACGGCGGACACCACTCCCAGCAATGCGAGGGCGCCGAAGGCGGCGGCGATCAGTTTCTTCAAAGGCATGTCATGTCTCCAGGTGGATGGGGCGGGACGACCTCGCCGGGTCGTTTCTCGGTTTCGAAAATTCAGGCGATGGCGCGCGTGCGGCCACGCCAGTAGGGTTCGCGCAGCAGGCGCTTGAGCACCTTGCCGCTCGGGTTGCGCGGCAGCTCGGCGACGAGGTCGACCGACTTCGGGCACTTGTAGTGCGCCAGGTTGGCGCGCATGAAATCGATGATCTCGCGCTCGGTGATGGCCATGCCGGGGCGCGGCACCACGCAGGCCTTGACCGCCTCGCCCCAGGTGGCGTCGGGCACGCCGATGATGGCGCCGTCGGCCACGGCCGGGTGCTTCATCAGGACGTTCTCGACCTCGGCCGGGTAGATGTTCTCGCCGCCCGAGAGGATCATGTCCTTGATGCGGTCGTTGATGTAGAGATAGCCGTTCTTGAGGTAGCCGCCGTCGCCCGAGCGGAACCAGCCGCCGTTGGCGTTGCGCCCCTCCGGATAGGCCGCGGCCGTGGCTTCGGGGTTGCGCCAGTACTCTTTCAGGTTGCGGTCGGATTCGATCCAGATCTCGCCGACCTCGCCCTCGGGCAGGTCCTGCAGCGTCACCGGGTCGACGATGCGCAGACGACCGCCGCCGATCGGCCGGCCGGCCGAGCGCAGCAGTTCGGCATCGCCTGCGCGATGGTCCGCGGGCATCAGGAAGGTGGCCGGGCCCGAGACCTCGGTCAGGCCGTAGACCTGCAGGAATTGGCAGCCGAAGGTCTCGAAGGCCTGCTGCAGGGTGGTTTCGCTGACCGGCGAGCCGCCGTAGGCGATCAGCTGCAGGCGGCTGTAGTCGCCGCGCTTCACCTCGGGCGACTGCAGCATGAAGAGGATCATCGCCGGCACGATGAAGGTGTGGGTGATGCCGTGCTCGCCGATGGCGCGGATGTAGCCGGCCGGATCGAATTCGGAGTACGCGCTGGTCTGGCCGCCGGTATAGAGCGTCAGCAGCAGCATCGTCATGCCGGCGACGTGGAACACCGGCAGCGGGTTGCCCAGCACGTGGCGCTGGTCGAACGCCCACTCTTTCGACACCACGCGCGAGGTCGACAGCAGCCCGGCATGGCTCAGCACGATGCCCTTGGGCAGGCCGGTGGTGCCGGATGAATAGAGCTGCAGCGCGGCGTCGTGGGTGTCGGCCTCGACCGGCCTGAAGCTGTCGTCGTGGCCCGCGTACCAGTCTTCGAAGGACTCCAGGCCATCGTGCGCCTGCTCGGTGCAGACCAGCGTGCGGACGCTGTCGAGTCCCGCGGCCCGCACGGTGGCGATGAAGGCCTGGTCGGCCATCAGGAAAGGCGCTTCGCCGTTCGTGAGGATGTAGGCGATCTCGGGCGCCGCCAGCCGCCAGTTGACCGGCATGCAGACCGCGCCGAGCTTGCAGGCGGCCAGGGTCAGCAGTAAGGTCTCGATGTGGTGCTTGGTGAGCACCGCGACACGGCTGTCGCGGCCCACGCCCATCGCGGCCAGTGCGTTGGCGATGCGGTTGGTGGCGCGCTCCACGTCGGCGAACGTGAGCTTGCGCCCGCCGCGGCGGTAGGCCAGCGCGTCGGGGCGCTCGCGCAGCTGGCGTCGCAGGCTGTCGATCAGTGTGCGGTCGTCCATGTTCATGCCACTTCGAACAAAGCCGCGGCCCCCATGCCGCCGCCGACGCACATCGTCGCCACCACGTATTTCACGCCGCGGCGCTTGCCTTCGATGAGCGCATGGCCGACCACGCGGGCGCCGGTCATGCCGTAGGGATGGCCGATCGAGATGCCGCCGCCGTCGACGTTGTAGATCGCCGGATCGATGCCCAGGTGGTCGCGGCAATAGATCGCCTGGCAGGCGAAGGCCTCGTTGAGTTCCCACAGGCCGATGTCCGAGACCTTCAGGCCATGCTGCTTCAGCAGCTTGGGAATCGCATAGACCGGGCCGATGCCCATCTCCTCGGGCGCGCAGCCGGCCACCGCCATGCCGCGGTAGATGCCCAGCGGCGCCAGGCCGCGGCGTTCGGCCAGGCCCCGTTCCATGATCACGCAGGCCGAGGCGCCGTCCGACAACTGGCTCGCGTTGCCGGCGGTGACCATGCCGCCTTCGATCACGGGCTTGAGCGAGGCCAGGCCTTCGAGCGTGGTCTCGGGGCGGTTGCCTTCGTCGCGCGTCAGCGTCACGTCCTTGAACGAGACCTCCTTGGTGTTCTTGTCGACCACCGCCATGGTGGTCTCGAAGGCCACGATCTCGGCGTCGAAACGGCCGGCCTGCTGGGCATCGGCTGTGCGCTGCTGCGAGGCCAGCGAATAGCGGTCCTGCGCTTCGCGGCTGATGCCGTACTTCTTCGCCACGAACTCGGCGGTCTGCAGCATCGGCATGTAGGCGTGGGCAGCGCGCGCGATCACGTTCGGGTCTTTCTCCTTCGCGACCCAGCCCATGTAGGCCTCCTGCACCGCCGTGATGTTGTCGTGCCCGCCGGCGATCACGACGTCCATGCCGTCGACCATCACCTGCTTGGCCGCGGTGGCGATCGCCATCAGGCCCGAGGCGCATTGCCGGTCCATCGTCTGGCCCGAGACGGTGTCGGGCAGGCCCGCGGCCAGCACCGCGTTGCGCGCCAGGTTCATGCCGGCGGTGCCGGCCGAGAGCACGCAGCCGATCACCGCGTCCTCGATCTCGGCGCCGTCGACGCCGGCGCGCTGCACCGCATGGGCGATCGCGTGCGCCAGCAGGGTCGGCGACTTGGTGTGGTTGAGCGCGCCCTTGTAGGCGCGGCCGATGCCCGTGCGGGCGGTGGAGACGATGACGGCTTCTTTCATGGGGTGTCCAGTGAGAGGGTTCAGGCGGCTTGCCAGTCGGACAGGCGCTTGCCCTGCACGGCCAGCGAGGCCAGCAGCGGCGAAATGGTCCAGTAGCCGTGCGGATTGCCGCGCGTCTTCGCGTAGTGCGCCAAGCGCGCGGCGATCTGCGGCAGGCCGATCGCATCGGCCATGTGGATCGGGCCGCCGCGATGGTCGGGAAAGCCGTAGCCCGCGACCCACACCATGTCGATGTCGCCGGGCCGGTAGGCGATGCCCTCCTCGAGAATGCGCGCGCCCTCGTTGATCAGCGGATACAGCAGGCGCTCGACGATCTCCTGCGGCGGGATGTCGTCGCGCCGCGCGATGCCGTGCTGCGCCGCGAGTTCGGCGGCGATGCGCGCGGTCTCGGGATCGTCGACCGGCTTGCGGCCGTCGTAGCGGTAATAGCCGGCGCCGGTCTTCTGGCCGAAGCGGCCGAGCTCGAACATCTTGCGCACCACCGCGCGGTAGCTGTCGTCGGGCGGCAGGCCGCCGGCCTTGCCGTACTCGATGACGGTCTTGGCGCCGACGTCGATGCCGGCCATGTCGAGCATGCGGCAGGGGCCCATCGCCATGCCGAGCGCCTCGACCGCGCCGTCGATCTGCGCCGGGCTGGCGCCTTCCATCATCAGGAACTCGGCCTCGCGCATGTAGACCTCGGCCATGCGGTTGCCGATGAAGCCATAGCAGACGCCCGAGACCACCGCCACCTTCCGGATGGTGCGGGCCAGCTGCATCACGGTGGCCAGCACCTCGGGCGCGGTCTTCGCGCCGCGCACCACTTCGAGCAGGCGCATCACGTTGGCGGGGCTGAAGAAATGCATGCCGACCACGTCGGCTGGCCGGCCCGTGGCCTCGGCCAGCACGTCAACGTCGAGGGTCGAGGTGTTGGTCGCGATGATGGCGCCGGGCTTGCAGACCGCGCCGAGCCGGGCGCAGACCTGCTTCTTGAGGTCCATGTTCTCGAACACCGCCTCGATCACGAGGTCGCAATCGGCCAATGCCGCGTCGTCCAGCGAGCCGCGCAGCAGCGCCATGCGCGCCTCGACCTGCTCGGTCGTGAGCCGGCCCTTGGCGGCGCTGGCCTCGTAGTTGGCGCGGATGATGCCCAGGCCGCGATCGAGCGCCGCCTGCGAGGTCTCGACCAGCACGGTCGGGATGCCGGCATTGGCGAAGTTCATCGCGATGCCACCGCCCATGGTGCCGGCGCCGAGCACGCCGACCGTGCGCACCGGCCTGAGCGTCGTGTCGCGCGGCAGCCCGGGAATCTTGGAGGCCAGCCGCTCGGCGAAGAACAGGTGACGCATCGCCTTCGATTCGGGCGAGACGCGCAGTTCCTCGAAGAGGCGTGCCTCGGCCGCCTCGCCCTCGGCAAAAGGCAGCAACGAGGCCTGCACCGCGCGCACGATGTTTCGCGCCGACGGATGGAAGGGCTTGCGGCGTGCCGCGTCGGCCAGCGCGCGATCGAAGAAGTCCGGTGCCAGCAATTCGGTCGCGACCGCGCGCTCGCTGATGCGGCGCGGGCCGGCGCCGCGCGCGAGCAACGCCTCGGTGAAGGCGATGCCGGCCTCCAACGGCGCGGCATCGCTCAGTTCGTCGACCAGCCCGAGTTCCCGCGCCTCGGCGGCGCCGATGCTGCGGCCGCTGGCGATCATGTCCAGTGCCAGTTCGGCGCCGACCACGCGCGGCAGGCGCTGCGTGCCCAGCGAACCCGGCAGGATGCCGAGCTTGACCTCGGGCAGGCCCAGCTGGGTCTTGGGATGGGCGACGCGCCAATGGCAGGCGAGCGCCAGTTCCAGGCCGCCACCGAGCACCGTGCCGTGCAGCGCCGCCACCACTGGTCGGCCCAGCGCCTCGATCCGTGCCAGCGTGCCGTTGAAGGGCTGGGTCGTGAAGTCCGGCAGGTCGAAAGAGGAGATGTCGCCGCCGGCGACGAAGGTGCGGCCCTCGCCATGCAGCAGCAGGGCCTTGCAGCTGGCGTCGGCCTCGAAGGCGTCGATGGCGGCCACCAGGCCGGCCACGACCGCAGGCGACAGCGCGTTGACCGGCGGGTTGTCGATGCGCAGCAGCGCGATGTCGCCATGGCGGTTCAAAGTCACGGGGGAGTTCATGGCGTCTGGTGGTGCGTTCGGGAGGGTCGAGGAGTCAGCCGAAGGTAGCAAAGGGGCATTCAAATCTCTTGCGTCTACAGGCTGACCGGGAGGTCGCCGCCCGGCGCCACCAGCAGCTTGATCTGCGTGGTGGGACGCCGCAGCGCCTCGAAGGCGGCGGGCAGCTGTGCCAGGCCCACGACGTCGGTCAGCATCGCTGACGGGTCGACCCGGCCGGCGTCGAGCAGGTCCAGCACCCGCCGCCAGTCGGCCTTGGCGTAGCCCATGACGAACTGGAGGTTCAATTCCTTGGCCATGGCGCGCTGCGGCACGACCCGGTCCTCCGTGGCGCAGACGCCCACCACCACGATGCGCCCGCGCGGCGGCGCCAGTTCGATGCACTGCTGGATCAGGCCGGCCACGCCCACGCATTCGAAGATGACGTCCGGCGGCCCGCCGGCGTGGCGCGCGAAGGCCGGGCCGACCTCCTCCGCCGCCGGATCGATCAGCGCCGTGGCGCCGAAGCGTGCGGCGACCTCGCGCCGGCCGGGTGCCCGTTCGCTGACCGCCACCCGGGTGGCGCCAGCCTGGCGCGCGAAAGCGGTCACGGCCAGGCCGATGGGCCCGGAGCCGATCACCAGCACCTTGCTGCCGAGGCCGACCTGGCCCGACTGCACCGCGTGCAGCCCGACGGCCAGCGGCTCGATCATGGCGCCTTCGCGGGCATTCACCGCGCCCGGCAGGCGGATCGCCTGGCCGGCCGGCACCTTGACGTATTCGGCCAGGGCGCCGGGGCGGTTCGGACTGAAGCCGGTCAGGCGGTTGTTCGGGCAGATCATGCCGAGGCCGTCGCGGCATTCGTGAAAACCCTCGTCGGTGCAGGCGCGGCAGGCGTTGTTGGGGAGCGCCGTGACGCGCTCGCCGACCTTCCAGGCGGTGGCGCCGCTTTCCACCACCTCGCCGGCGAACTCATGGCCCAGCACCGTGCCTTCCTTCACTGTGAACAGGCCCGGATGGGTGGCGTGCAGGTCGGAGCCGCAGACGCCGCAGTAGTGCACGCGCAGCACCAGTTCGCCGGGGCCGGCCTGGGGCAGCGGCAGGTCCTCGATCGCCAGCAGGCGATCGGTGCCGCGGAAGACGGCGGCTTTCATGCGGCGGGGTTTTCGAAGCGGTCGGACATGGCCGCAGTCTGGTGGCGCCGGCGGTAACTTTCTTGCGTCCAGCCGCTGACGTGCAGCCGCTGGACGCAAGACGAGGCCACCCTGCCCCGCCTAGGCTCGGCGGATGGAACTGAAGGACAAGGTGGTGGTCGTCACCGGCGGCGCCAGCGGCATCGGCGCGGCGATGGCGCGGCGCTTCGTGCAGGAAGGCGCCCGCGCCGTGGTGGTGGCGGACCGTCATGGTGCGCAGGCCGCCGCGCTGGCCACCGCCATCGGCGGCCAGTCGGCCGAAGTCGACGTCACGGTCGAGGCCGAGCTGCTGCGCCTGATCGACCAGACCGAGGCCCGGCACGGCGCTATCGACCTGTTCTGTTCCAACGCCGGCATCACGGCGCGCGGCGGCCCCGAACTGCCGGACGCCGACTGGCTGCGCGTGATGGACGTCAACCTGATGGCCCATGTGCACGCCGCCCGCGCGCTGCTGCCGCGCATGCTCGCGCGCGGCGACGGCTACCTGCTGCAGACCGCCTCGGCAGCCGGGCTGCTGTCGCAGTTCGATGCGCCCTATGCGGTCAGCAAGCACGCGGCGGTGGCCTTCGCCGAATGGCTGTCGATCAGCTACGGCGGGCGCGGCATTGGCGTCAGCTGCCTGTGCCCGGGCGGCGTCGACACGCCGCTGCTCGACGCCGAGACGCCGGAACGCCGCGCGCTGATGGCCGAAGGCATCGTGAGCGCCGAGGCGGTGGCCCAAGCAGTGGTCGATGGCCTGCGCGAGGAGCGCTTCCTGATCCTGCCGCAGGACTTCATCCGCGAGCAGATGCAGCGCAAGGCGGCCGATCCCGAGCGCTGGCTGCGGGGGATGCGGCGCTGGCAGGGTGCGTTGGACTGAATGGAAGGCTGATCGTGACGAGCTCTTCGACTACGACCTGAAGAGCCGGTTGTATTCGAAGGCCCGGATCACGCGGCAGGTGATCCGATGGCACTGCGGATGCGAAGGGTTGACGAGCGCCGCCCGCTCCTCCGGCACCACCACCGAAGGCACCAGCAGGATCGGCGAGCGCAGCGATGCCAGCCAGGCCGAGCCCAGCTTCACGCTCGCGCGCCCTGCCGGGATGGCCGACCAAGTGGGCGGCAGCGTGGCGATGTCGATTTCTTCGTGGCGAGCCCAGACATCGCCCGGCACATCGAGCTCGAGAAGATATCGGTTCAACGGCAGTCCGCCGTCGTCGATGTGCGCGGCGGTTTCGAGCACGGCAAGGGAGATGGTGGGTGCCGTGTAAAGCACCGGCTCGCCAGCGTCGTTCCAGCGCCCGGGGTTCTTCGCGGCTCCGGCGCCGCTGAGATCATCTGCACGGTAGTTGCGCGTGTCGGCCGCGATGCGCCACAGCTTCACTGGTAGGCGCCGCTCTCGATGGAACCCAACAGGCGAGCAACGACTTCCACGCCGGTGGGCGTGTCGATCAGGTCCGCGGGCTTGCGGCCTCCGAGGGCCGGCTGCGGCCGTTCGATCCATTGGCCCAGCCAGTGCGCGGCATCGAAGCCCTTGGCTTCCGGCGCCATGCTGTTGTCGGCAATGGCTTGCGCGATGCCAAGCAGCTTGATCATGCCGACCGCCGCCTGTCCACCACGTCCGGTCACACGTTCGCCGGCCGCGGCCTTCTTCTCGGCCGTGGCCTTGGGCACGCCCAGGATCGTGAAGAACCGCGAGGTCGCCACATCCATCCGCTTGGACAGGTCCTTGATGAAGCTGCCCTGCACGCCCAGGCGCTCGATCTCGACGATTTCCATCGGCGTGGCACTGGAGACGGCGCGCACGTAGGCATCGACGCCATCGGCACTGCGATAGACGAGAACACTGGGAGCGGACATGGCAGATCCTTCGTCTATAAAGAGACACATTATAGTCTAGTTTTAGACAAATCGCTTCCTTCCTCAGGCTTGTGAAGACGCCCGCCCCAGCGCCGTCGTCAGCATGATCTTCCCGGTCGCCCGCCGGTCGGCCACCAGCCGCAGCGCCTCGGCCGCGCGCTCCAGCGGATAGCGCCCGGTGATCACCGGCCGGATGCGGCCTTCGGCCAGCCAGCCCAGCAGCTCCTGCATCAACTCGTCGTAGCGCTTCGGCTCGGCCTGTGCGAAACCGCCATAGAACACGCCGACGATCGCGCAGCCCTTGAGCAGCGCCAGGTTGAGCGGCGGCCGCGGGATCTCGCCGGTGGTGAAGCCGATCACCAGGTAGCGGCCCTTCCAGGCCATGCTGCGCAGCGCCGGCTCGGTGTACTGGCCGCCCACGGGGTCGTAGACGACGTCGACGCCGCGTCCGCCCGTGATCGCCTTGAGCCGCTCGCGCAGGTCTTCGCTGGCGTAGTTGATCGTCTCGTCGGCGCCGGCCTGCCGGCACAGGGCGAGCTTCTCGTCGGAAGAGGCCGCCGCGATCACGCGCGCGCCCATCAGCTTGCCGAGTTCGATCGCCGAGATGCCGGTGCCACCGGCCGCGCCGAGCACCAGCAGCGTCTCGCCGGGCCGGATGTCGGCGCGCTCCTTGAGCGCGTAGTGCGAGGTGCCGTAGGTGATGACCAGCGCCGCGGCCGCTTCCATCGCGATGCCGGCCGGCAGCCGCACCAGCTTGCGGGCGTCGGTCAGCACCTCCTCGGCGTAGCCGCCCCAGCCGCAGACGGCGATCACGCGGTCGCCGGGCGCGTAGCCCTCGACCCCCGAGCCGACCGCCTTGACCGTGCCAGCCACCTCGCCGCCCGGAGAGAACGGCAGCGCCGGCTTGAACTGGTACTTGTTCTCGATGATCAGCGTGTCGGGGAAATTGACCGCGCTGGCATGCACCGACACCAGGACCTCCCCGGGGCCGGGCACCGGCGAGGCGACTTCTTCGAACACGAGCGATTCGGGCGGCCCGTGACGCTTTGCGAGCACTGCTTTCATGGCGGGATTCCTTGGAGGAGGTGGGTTCAGATCATCGAGATCGACATGCCGCCGTCGACCGCCAGGCTGGCGCCGGTGACGAAGGCGCCGGCCGGCGAGCTCAGGTACAGCACGGCGTAGCCGATCTCCTCTGGGAGGCCGAGCCGGTGCACCGGCGTCTTCTTCAGGATGCGCTCGCGCGCCTCGCCGTCGAAGGCCTGCGCCAGCCGGGTGTCGATGACGCCCGGCAGCACGGTGTTGGCACGGATGCCGAACTCGCCGTATTCGAGCGCGAAAACCCGGCTCATGCCGAGCAGCGCGGTCTTGAGCGTGCCGTACAAGCCCAGCATCTTCTCCGGATGCCAGGCCGACAGCGACGAGATGTTGACGATGCTGCCGCCGCCGAGCGGTTTCATGAGCCGGGTCGCTTCCACCGACAGGTACCAGTAGCCGCGCAGGTTGACTTCGACGGTCTTCATGAACAGCGCGGGGTCGGTGTCGTCGATGCTGCGCCAGGGGCTCAGCACCGCGTTGTTGACCAGGATGTCGAGGCCTCCATGGGAGGCCAGCAAGTGCGCCGACATCGCCGCGATATCCTCCATGCGGCCGATGTGGCAGGCCCGCGCCTCGGCGCTCAGGCCCTCGTCGCGCAGGGCCTGGGCCACCTGCTCGCATTCGTCGGGCTTGCGGCTGCTGACCAGCACGTGGGCGCCGGCCTGGGCCAGCACGCGGGCCGTGGCGGCACCGATGCCGTGCGTGGAGCCGGTGACCAGCGCGACCTTGCCGTGCAGGTCGAAAGGAGTGGCGGGAGCGGGCATTCGCGTTTCCTTGCTTGTGATTCAGTCCGGGCGGTCCAGGATGTCGAGCCCGACGCGCGCAAACACCGCCATCGTGTTGCCGAAGTGCAGCGCGCTCTCGGCCACCGCGGTGCCCAGCGCAGCGCGACGGCGCAGGCCGGCCGACATCGCGGCCTGGCGGAACATCGCGAAGGCCTTGAAGAAGCGCAGGTCGGCCACCGGGCTCTCGCCCATGGCCCGGAAGTAGCGCTCGCGCAGTTCGGCCTCGCTCGGCAGGCCCTGCCCCGCACGGTCCACGCCGGCCAGGCCGGGCAGCAGGTAGTCGGCCGGCAGTTCCTGAACCGCGAGGAACTGGCCCAGGTCCGCCAGCGGATGGCCCAGGGTCGACAGTTCCCAGTCGAGCACCGCGATCACGCGCGGCGCGGCCTCGACGTCGGCAGCAAACATCAGGTTGTCGAGCCGCGAGTCGCCATGGAGCAGCACCACAGGATGCCCGCCGTGCGGCATCGTGCGCTCGAGCGCGGCGATCAACCGCTCCATCTCGGCGTCGCCTTCTGGCATGGCGGTGCGGTACTGCTGGCGCCAGCGATGGAACTGGCGCTCGAAATAGTTGCCGGGCCGGCCGAAGTCGGCCAGGCCGAGGGCATCGATATCGCTGCAGTGAATCGCAGCCAGCGCATCGATGGCCGCGCCATAGACCGCACGGCGACACCCGATCGGCAGTTCGGGCAGTGCCACGTGCCGATGCACCACGCCCTCGATGAAGTCCATCAGGTAGAACTGCACGCCGACCACCTCGAGGTCATTGCACAGCACATGGATCTTCGGCACCGGCACCGCGCCGCCATGCAGCGCCGTCAGCAGCCGGAATTCACGGTCCAGCGCATGCGCCGACTTCAGCAACTCGCCGGCCGGTTGGGTGCGCAGGATGTAGCGGCCGCTGTCGGCGCGCAGCTGCCAGATCGGATTCGAGTTGCCGCCGACCAGGCGCTGCGCGTTCCGCAGGCCGTGGAAGGTGGGCACCTGGGCCTGCAGCCAGGCGCCCAGCCGATCCAGGTCCAGCGGCGGTGCGCTGACGACGGCGTGGGTCATCGCTGCGCGCCGTGCCGCTGCAGCATCTGCTTGCCCACCGCCGATAGATGCACCTGGTCCGGCCCGTCGCCGATGCGGATGAAGCGCGCATAGACGTAGGCCCGCGGCAGGAAGGTATCCTGCGACACGCCGGCGCCGCCGAAGACCTGGATCGCGCGGTCGATCACGCGCGCCGCCATGCTCGGAACCACGATCTTGGCCGCGGCGATGAGGTCGCGCGCCGCCTTGTTCCCCTCGCGGTCCATCTTGTCGGCCGCCTTCAGCGTCAGCAGCCGGGCCTGCTCGATCTCGCAGAACGAATGCGCGATGTCCTCGCGCACCGAGCCCTGCTCGCCCAGGGTCCTGCCGAAGGCCACGCGCGTGCTGGCGCGCTGGCACATCAGCTCGAGCGCGCGCTGCGCGCAGCCGATCAGCCGCATGCAGTGGTGGATGCGCCCGGGCCCGAGCCGGCCCTGCGCGATCTCGAAGCCCCGGCCTTCGCCGAGCAGGATATTCGAGGCCGGAACGCGCACGTTGTCGTAGACGATCTCGGGGTGGCCGACCGGCGCGTCGTCGTAGCCGAAGGCCGTGATGTCGCGCACGATGCGCACCCCCGGCGTGGCCTTGGGCACCAGGATCATCGACTGCTGCTTGTGCCGCTCGGGATGGTCGGGCGCCGACTTGCCCATCACGATCAGCAAGGTGCAGTCCTCGTTGAGCGCGCCCGAGGTGAACCACTTGCGGCCGTTGATGACGTAGTCGTCGCCGTCGCGCCGGATCTCGCACTGGATGTTGGTCGCGTCGCTCGACGCCACCGCCGGCTCGGTCATCGAGAAGGCCGAGCGGATCGTGCCGGCCATCAGCGGCGCCAGCCACTGTGCCTGCTGGGCCTCGGTGCCGTAGTTGGCCAGCACCTCCATGTTGCCGGTGTCGGGCGCCGAGCAGTTGAAGATCTCGGGCGCCCACAGCACCCGGCCCATGAGCTCCTTGACCGGCGCGTATTCCAGGTTGCTGAGGCCGCTGCCGTGCGCGCCCGAAAGGAACAGGTTCCACAACCCGGCATCGCGCGCCTTGGCCTTCAACGCCTGCAGCACCTGCGGCGTGCGGTACGGATGGCTGCTCTCGCGCACCTCGTCGTAGTAGGCGTTCTCGACCGGGTAGACATGCTGCTGCATGAAGTCTTCGACGCGCCGCTGGAGCGCCAGCGAGCGCTCGGAATGGGTGAAGTCCATCGGGTGTCCTTGCTCAGAGGCGTGTCAGAGCCAGCGCGAGTTCGTGTGCGCCCAGCGGGTGGTTGACGCGCGCGTAGGGCGGCTTGGGCCATGACCAGCGCGATGACGGAAACAGCGCCCGCATGGCGTGGATGTCGCAGTGGTACGGCGGCCCGGTCACGAAGCCGTCGGGCGCACCCGCCGCGGCGGCCTGCATGAAGAGCGCCAGCAGCTGGCCGCCGGGCTTCAGCCAGGCATGCAGTTGCGCCGCATAGGCGGTCCAGTGGTCGGGATGCAGCGCACACAGGCAGGTCTGCTCGTAGACCGCATCGACCGGCGCCTCCGGCGACCACTGCAGCACGTCGGCCTGCAGCACCCGGGCCTGCAGGCCGCGCTCGGCCAGATGCTGCTTGCTGCGATCGACCGCCGCCGCAGCGTAGTCCAGGCCGGTGACGGCTACACCGGCCGCCGCCAGTTCGGCCACTTCCCAGCCGCTGCCGCAGCCAGGCACCAGCACGGTGCTGCCCGCCATGAAGACACCCTCGTCGCGCCAGCGCAGCAGTTGCGGGCTGGCGGCGCCGCGGTCCCACGGCGTGGTGCCGGTCTCGAAGCGGGTTTGCCAGAAGGCTGCGTCGGGGCCGGCCATGTCAGGTGCCCTCCTTGGGAGCCCGCAGCTTGGCCTTGAGCACCTTGCCGGTCGGATTGCGCGGCAGCGCATCCACGATCCTCAGTTCCCGCGGCAGCTTGTAGCGCGCGAGTCGCGTCTCGGCGAAGGCCTGCAAGGCTTCGAGCGTGATCGCCCTGCCCGGCTTGGCGGCGACCACCGCCACCACGCGTTCGCCCCAGCGTTCGTCGGGCGCACCGATCACCGCCACCTCGGCGATGTCGGGGTGGTCGTAGAGCACGCTCTCGACCTCGGCCGGGTAGATGTTCTCGCCGCCGCTGATGACCATGTCCTTGAGCCGGTCGCAGATGTAGAGGAAGCCCTCGGCGTCGCGATAGCCGACGTCGCCGCTGCGGAACCAGCCGTCGCGCGTGAACACCGCGGCCGTGGCCTCGGGCTGCCTCCAGTAGCCGGCCATGACGTTGGCGCCACGCACGCAGACCTCGCCGGCGACACCGGGCTCGGTGATCGCATCGCCCACTGCGTCGATCAACCGGATCTCGGTCAAGAGAGGCGGCGTACCACTGGATCCGAGCTTGTCGGTCGCCCGGTCGGGACTCAGGAAGGTGATCATCGAGGCGGTCTCCGTCATGCCGTAGCCCTGGTGCACCGGAATGCCGCGGGCCGCATAGAGTCGCAGCAGGGGCTCGGGCATCGGCGCGCCGCCGACGGCGATCAACCGCAGCGAACTCAGGTCGGCCTCGGCGAAGTCGGGGTGCTGGCTGATGAACAGCAGCATCGCAGGCACCGCGAAGCTGACGGTGATGCGGTGTTCGCGCACCGCCTGCAGCACCGCGGCGACGTCGAAGGCGCGCTGCAGCACCAGGTGGCCGCCCGCCAGCAGCGTCGAGAGGCTGCCGCACAGCAGGCCGCCGACATGGAACATCGGTGCGAAATTGAGCGTGACGTCGGTCGAGACCATGTCCCACAACAGCATCTCGTTGAGGTTGTTGGCCCAGAAGTTGCCGTGCGTGAGCATCGCGCCTTTCGGGTGGCCGGTGGTGCCCGAGGTGTACATGATGACGGCCAGCGCATCGGCGGTGGCCGGCACCGCGGCCGGCACCGTGCCGGGCTGGGCCATCAACGCATCGGCGGGCTCCCAGCCCGGCGCGCCGGCCGCCCGGTGGATGAACCTCTGGCAGGCCAGCGTGGCGCGCACGCCGTCGATCACCGGCACGTGCTCCTCGCCCGCGACCAGCGTGTGGATGCCGGCGTCGCCGATGATCCAGGCCAGCTCGGGGCCGCTCAGGCGAAAGTTGAGCGGCACGAAGACGCCGCCCAGCCGCGAGGTCGCGAACATCACGACCACGAACATCGGGTCGTTCAGGCCCAGGTAGCCGACCCGGTCGCCCGCCGCGACGCCGCCGCCTGCCAGCACCGCCGACATGGCTTCGATGCGCCGTTGCAGTTCGCCGTAGCTCCAGCGCACCTCGCCGCAGCTGAGCGCCGGCCGATCAGGCACCCTCCCCGCGCGGCGCGAGAGCCATTCGTGCAGGCCGACCGCATGGGCGCTGCGGTCGGTGGGCGCGCCGGTCAGCGCCCTGTCCACGTCGGCCTCCGCTTTTCGTTGAAGGAGGCCAGGCCTTCCTTGGCGTCCTCGGTCATTGCGAGCAGCGCGATCTGGCTCTCGGTGTAGGCGATGCCTTCGTCGAAGGACATGGCTTCGAGGGCGCGCATCGCGTATTTGCCGCGGCGGATCGCGGTCGGGGACTTGTTGGCGAGACGGTCGATCAGCCACTGGGTCTTGGCGTCGAGTTCGGCGGCCGGCACCACATGGTTCAGCAGGCCATTGGCCTGGGCTTCGGCCGCGTCGAAGGGTTCGCCCGACAGGCACCATTCGCGCACCGTGCGGCGCGGCGCGATACGCTGCAGCAGGCTCAGCACCTGCATCGGGAACAGCCCGATCTTGACCTCGGGCAGGCCGAACTGCACATGATCGGCGGCGATCGCCATGTCGGTCATGCAGAGCAGGCCGAGTCCGCCGGCCATGCAGACGCCATTGATCCGCGCGATGCTCGGCAAGGTCGAATCCTGCGCCTCGCGCAGCATGTCGGCGTAGTCGATGTTGGGCCGCGACAGGTCGAAGGCGAAGCCCGCGCCGGGCTGCAGGTCGCCACCGGCGCAGAAGGCCTTGTCGCCGGCGGCCGTGAGCACGATCACGCGCACCTCCGGGTCGGCATGGGCACGGCGGTAGCCCTCGCGAATGCCTTCGATCACGTCCTTGTTGATCGCGTTGCGCTTGTCGGGGCGGTTGATGGTGATCCAGAAGGCTCTGTCGCGCTTCTCGTGCAGCACGGACGTATTGGGTTCGGTCATTGATGTCTCCTTGATTCTTGTTGCGGACGTTGGCGGCGATGGGGTCGCATCGACGTTGGAGACGCCGGGATGGCTCGCACACCCCTGAGCCCGGCATGCGGTGCGGGTCGGGCGATCCCCTCTGCGCCGCTGAGGAGCGCAGCTTCAGGCGGATAAGGGCCGCGCGTGTTTGAGCGAAGCGAGTTTCGCGTGGACCCCGCCTGGAGCGAGCACCGGAAGGCAGCCCGAGGGGCCGGCGCAGTGGGGTCGCTCGGCCCGCACCGCTTGCCGGGCGCCTTTCCATGGGAGAACAGCATCACCATCGGATCACGCAAGCCCAGCCACGACCACTTCGATCTCAGCCACCACGCGGCTGGCCGCCACCTGCTCCCCGTTCGACACATGCACAGCCGTCAACCGCCCGGCGACGGGCGCCGCATGCACGTGCTCCATCTTCATCGCCTCCAGGGTGACGATCGGCTGCCCCGCCTCCACCATGTCGCCGACCGCCGCGAGCACCGCGACGACGCGGCCGTTCATCGAGGCGCGCAGTTTTCCGTCGCCACCCGATTCGCCTTGCCGTGCCGAGGCGGCGCGGGTCTTGTCCTCGACGCGCAGCGCCAGGCCGCGGTACTGCAGCAGCAGGGTCGCCCCGTCGCGGAACCAGGTCGCGTGCTCCTGCAGGCCATCGCAGACGAAGCGGACCGTGTCGGAGCCGAGTGCCACCACATCGATCGCGAAACTGCGCTCCCCGAGCGCGACCTCGAAGTGGTGCTGGCGCGGCAAGGTCACGCTCGCGTTCTGCGTCTTGCCGCCGATGTCGAAGCGCAGCGAGATCGGCAGGTTGTGCGACAGGCGCCGGCCCGCCGCGCGCTGCCGGCGCTCGCCCGTGGTCTCGTAGAGCAGCACGGCCGCCAGCGCCGCGGCACGCGCCTGCACGGCCTCATCGGGCGCCAGCAAGGCTTCCTGATGCTGGCCGATGAACGCGGTCGTGGCGCCGCCAGCGGCGAACACCGGATGCGCGAGGCAGCTGCGCAGGAAGGCCTGGTTGGTCGTGACGCCGAGCGCCACCGCGTCTTCCAGGCCGGCCGCGAGCTTGCGCCGCGCCTCGTCGCGGGTGCGGCCATGGCTGATGATCTTGGCGATCATCGAGTCGTAGTACGGCGGGATCTCGGCGCCCGAACGCAGCGCGTCCTCGACCCGCAGCTGGGCCGGCATCTTCCACAGCGCCACCGTGCCGCTCTGCGGCATGAAGCCCTGGTCGGCATCCTCGGCGCACAGCCGCACCTCGATCGCATGGCCCTCGAAGCGCACCTGCGCCTGGGTCAGCGGCAAGGCCTCGCCGGCCGCCACCCGCAGCTGCAGTTCGACCAGGTCGAGGCCGGTCACGGCCTCGGTCACCGGGTGCTCGACCTGCAGGCGGGTGTTCATCTCCATGAAGTAGAAATTGCCTTCGCGGTCGAGCAGGAATTCGAGCGTGCCGGCGCCTTCGTAGCGGATCGCCTTCACGGCCGCCACCGCGGTCGCGCCCATGCGTTCGCGCAGGGCGGCATCGACCGCGGGCGACGGCGCCTCCTCGATCAGCTTCTGGTGCCGGCGTTGCACCGAGCAGTCGCGCTCGCCAAGATGGATCGCGTTGCCATGGCGGTCGGCGAAGATCTGGATCTCGATGTGGCGCGGCTCGACGATGGCGCGCTCGAGGATCACCTCCGGGTCGCCGAAGGCACTCTGCGCCTCGGACCTCGCGCTGCGCAGCAACTCGGGAAACTCCTTCGCCGAAGGCACCAGCCGCATGCCGCGGCCGCCGCCGCCGGCGGTGGCCTTGATCATCACGGGGAAGCCGATGCGAGCGGCCTCCTCGGCCAGTCGGCTCTCGCTCTGGTCTTCGCCCTGGTAGCCCGGGATGCAAGGCACGCCGGCCGCCTGCATCAAGGTCTTGGCGCCGGCCTTGTTGCCCATCGACACGATGGCTTCAGCCGAAGGGCCGATGAAGACCAGCCCCGCGTCTTTGCAGGCCTGCGCGAAATCCTCGTTCTCGGCCAGGAAGCCGTAGCCCGGGTGCACCGCGTCGGCGCCGCTGAGCTTCGCGGCTTCGACGATCGCCGGGATGCGCAGGTAGGACTGGGCCGGCAGCGGCTCGCCGATGCAGACCGCCTGGTCGGCCTCCTGCACATGGCGGGCGCCGGCATCGGCGGTGGAATACACGGCCACCGTGCGGTAGCCCATGGCGCGCGCGCTGCGGATCACGCGCAGCGCGATCTCGCCGCGGTTGGCGACCAGCACCTTGTGGAAAGGCGTGGCGGAAGGGGTAGAAACAGTCTTGGCAGTCATGAGAGTGGATCCGGATGAAGGCCTGCGTTCAGGCCGGCTGGGGAAAGATGCCCATGAACTTGCTGAGGATCTGCAGCATCACCTCGTCGGCGCCGCCGCCGATCGAGGTCAGCCGGCCATCGCGGAAGATGCGCGAGATCGGGCTCTCGTCCATGAAGCCCATGCCGCCCCAGAACTGCAGGCAGCTGTCGGCCACTTCGCGGATCACCCGGCCGGCCTTGAGCTTGGCCATGGTGGCGGTGCGGGTCGCGTCCTGGCCGGCCGTGACCTCGTCCACGCCCTGCCAGCAGATCGCGCGCAGGCAGGCGACCTCGGTCTGCAGCTCGGCCAGCCGGTAGTGCACCCACTGGTTGTCGAGCACCGAGCGGCCGAAGGCCTGGCGGTCGCGGGTGTAGTCGATGGTGGTGTCGATCGCGCGCTGCGCCATGCCGGCGGTGTTGAACGCACCCCACAGCCGCTCGAGCTGGAACTGCTCCATCTGGTAGATGAAGCCCATGCCCTCCTCGCCGATGCGGTGGCGCTGCGGCACGCGCACGTCGTCGAAGTGCAGCTGGGCGGTGTCCGATGCATGCATGCCCATCTTGCGCAGCTTGCGCGCCACCGTCACGCCCCGGGTCTTCATCGGCACGATGATCAGCGACTTGTTGCGGTGGGCTGCGCCGTCGGAGGTGTTGGCGAGCACGCAGCAGAAGTCGGCCTGGGTGCCGTTGGTGGTCCACATCTTGCCGCCGTTGATGACGTAGTCGCCACCGTCCTTGCGCGCCGTGGTCTTGATCGAGGCCACGTCGGAGCCGCTGCCGACTTCCGAGACGCCGAGGCAGGCCACGTACTCGCCGCTGATCGCCGGCGCCAGGAATTCGTCGCGCAGTTCCTTGCTGCCGCGGTGCGCGAGCGCCGGCGTCGCCATGTCGGTCTGCACGCCGATGGCCATCGGGATGCCGCCGCAGTTCATCCGCGCCAGGCCCTCGGCCAGCACGGCGCCGTAGGAATGGTCGAGGCCCGAGCCGCCGTTCTCGACCGGCTTGGTCAGGCCGAGCAGGCCGAGCGCGCCGAGCTGCCGGAAGACCTGGTGGGCCGGGAAGATCTCCTCGCGCTCCCATTCGTCGACATGGGGATTGATCTCCTTGTCGATGAAGCGGTTGAGCGTGTCGCGCAGGGCCTCGTGTTCGGGGGTGAGTTGCATGCCGTGGACCTCAGGGGCGGGCGACCGAGAACTGCATCTTCTGCGGCTCGCGCAGCTCGGCCTCGCGGCAGATCGACAGCACCTTGGACAGCACGGCACGGGTGTCGCGCGGGTCGATCACGCCGTCGTCGAGCAGGCGCGCGCTGGTCGTGAAAACGCTCATCTGGCTGTCGAAGCGGTCGATGATGCGGCGCTCCAGATCATCGAGCTTGGCCTGGTCGACCTCGCCCTTTCGTTTCATTGCGGCCTCGGTGACGATGACCATGGTCTTGGCAGCCTGCTCGCCGCCCATCACCGCGGTCTTGGCATTCGGCCACGAGAAGCAGAAGCGCGGATGGAAGCCGCGGCCGCACATGCCGTAGTTGCCGGCGCCGAAGGAGGCGCCGCAATAGATGGTGATCTGTGGCACCGTGGCGTTGGTCACGGCCTGGATCATCTTGGAGCCGTGCTTGATGATGCCGGCCTCTTCGTAGTCGCGCCCGACCATGAAGCCGGTCGTGTTGTTGAGATAGAGGATCGGCGTCTTCGACTGGCAGCAGGCCTGGATGAAGTGGGTCGCCTTGGTGGCGCCGGCCGGGTCGATCGGGCCGTTGTTGGTGACGATGCCCAGCGGCAGCCCTTCGATCTTGATGTGGCCGACCACGGTGGCCCCACCGTAGTTCTCGCCGAATTCGAGGAACTCGGAGTCGTCGGCGATGCGGGCGATGACCTGCTTCATGTCGACCGGGCGCTTGTGATCCATCGGCATGATGCCCAGCAACTCCTCGGCGTCGTAGCGCGGCGGCTTGAAGCGGCGCGGCGCCTCGGCCGGCAGATCGCGGTTCCAGTCGATGTTGGCCATGATCTCGCGGGCGATGCGGATCGCGTCGCGGTCGTCCTCGGCCAGGTAGTCGCCCAGGCCCGAGATCGAGGTGTGCATCACGGCGCCGCCGAGTTCCTCCTCGGTGGCGATCTCGCCGGTCGCGGCCTTGAGCAGCGGCGGGCCGGCCAGGAAGGCCCGCGAGCGGCCCCGCACCATCACGATGTAGTCCGACAGCCCGGTCTGGTAGGCCCCACCCGCGGTGGACGATCCGTGCGTGACCGTGAGCACCGGCAGGCCGGCCGCCGAGATGCGCGCGATGTTGCGGAACAGGTTGCCGCCGGTCACGAACTCCTCGACCTTGTAAGTCATGAGGTTGGCGCCGGCGCTCTCGACCAGCTGGATGTAGGGCAGCTTGTTCTCCAGCGCCAGTTCCTGCATGCGCAGCTGCTTGGGGATGCCCATCGGCTGCAGCGCCCCGGCGTCGATGCCCGAGTCGGAGGCGTTGATCATCACGCGCACCCCCGAGACCCAGCCGATGCCGCCGATCACGCCGCCGCCCGGCACGCTCTTCTCGAGGTCGGGGTTGTCGAGGCCCAGACCCGCCAGCGAAGAGATCTCGAGGAACGGCGTGCCCGGGTCGAGCAGCAGCGACAGGCGCTCGCGCGGCAGCAGCTGGCCGCGCTTCTCGAAGCGCTCGCGCGACCTGGCCGAGGTGGCGACGCTGCGCCGCTCGTAGCCGTGGACGCGCTCGATCAGCGCGAGCATGCCGTCGCGGTTGGCCTGGAAGGCCTCGCTGCCGGGGGAAATGGTCGATTCGATGGTTGCCATGTGCGCTTTGCCCGCCGCGCTGGAGCGGGTCGATGGTGTATGTCCGGCAAGCTTAGGCATCGGCCACGGCGAGGTCTTGCGCAAACTCGCTGCGCACGCGGCCTGCCCCGAACCGTCATTCAGCGCCTGGACGCAAGCGTTCCGCGCCCCCGCCCGCTAGCCTTCACCGGCACCCCCGCGGGCCCGAATCGAAAGCCATGTCCATCCTTCCCCACCCCTCCGACCAACGGCCGACGCGCATGCCGGTACGCGACGGCGCCGACCTGCTGGCGCGCGAGTCGGTCGGACTCGACGCGCGTTTCGCCGGCATCGACTCGACCCTCGACGTCTTTCGCCTCGCCGCCGCAGCCTGGCCCGATCGCCCGGCGCTGACTTTCGTTCCCGACGGCAGCGCCGAGGCCGCGTCGGTCGACGTCAGCTACGCCCGGCTGCACGAGCGCATCGTCCGCACCGCCAACCACCTGGCCTCCCTCGGGCTGCGGCGCGACGACTGCGTCGCCTACCTGCTGCCGAACCTGCCCGAGGCGCATTTCTGCATCTGGGGCGCCCAGGCCGTCTGCCGGGTGGCGGCAGTCAACCATTTCCTGGAGCCGGCGCAGATCGCCGACCTGCTCCGGGCGCTGGACGCCCGGGTGGTGGTCACCGCCTCGCCCGCCGAAGCGCCGGCGCTGTGGGCCAAGCTCGGGCCGGTGCTGGCCGGACTGCCGGGCCTGCGCGAGACGCTGTGGGTCGGCGCCGCCGATCCGGCCGCCCTGCCGCCGGGCGTGCGCCGCTTCGACGACGCCCTCGCCGCGCAACCCGCCGAGCCCGTGTTCGAGCCCCTGCGCGACCCGGCCGCCCTGGCCGCCTGCTTCCACACGGGCGGCACCACCGGCACGCCGAAGATCGCCCAGCTCTCGCACCGCGCGCTGGTGGTCAACAGCTGGATGCTGGGCGAGATGTTCGACATCCGGCCCAGCGACGTGATCGTCTGCGGCCTGCCGCTGTTCCATGTCAACGGCGTGGTCGTCACCGGGCTCGCGCCCTTCATGCACGGCGCGCGCGTGCTGCTCGCGGGCCGGGAGGGGTTTCGCAACCCGAAACTGGTGGCCGGCTTCTGGCGGCTGGTGGAGCGCTTCGGCGTCACCACCTTCTCGGGCGTGCCGACCGTCTACGCGGCGCTGCTCAACGTGCCGCTCGCGGGCGCCGACGTCTCTTCGCTGCGCTTCGGCATCTGCGGCGCGGCGCCGATGCCGGTCGAGCTGTCCCGGCGCTTCGAGAGCGCCACCGGAATCCGGCTGCTCGAAGGCTTCGGCATGACCGAGACCACCGCCTGCGCCTCGGTGAACCCGCGCGACGGCGAGCGCCGGGTCGGCTCGATCGGCCTGCCGGTGCCCTATGGCCGCATGAAGACCGTGATCCTCGACGAGCGCGGCGCCTATGTGCGCGAAGCCGCCACCGACGAGATCGGCGTGGTCGCGATCCTGGGGCCGCACCTGACGCCGGGCTACCGCGACCCGCGGCACGACGCCGGCCTGTGGCTGCCGGGCGGCTGGCTCAATTCGGGCGACCTCGGCCGGCGCGATGCCGACGGCTACTTCTGGCTGGTGGGGCGGGCCAAGGACCTGATCATCCGCGGCGGCCACAACATCGATCCGTCGATGATCGAAGAAGCCCTGGCCAGGCACCCCGAGGTCGAGCTGGTGGCCGCGGTCGGCCGCCCCGATGCCTATGCGGGCGAGCTGCCGGTCGCCTACGTCAAGCTGCGCGACGGCGCACGCGCCGATGCGGAAGAACTCAAGGCCTTTGCCAAGGCGCATGTCACCGAGCGCGCCGCCGCGCCCAGCTGGGTCGAGTGCATCGACACCATGCCGGTCACGGCCGTCGGCAAGATCTTCAAGCCGACGCTGCGCAAGCAAGCGATTGCGCGCACTCTGCGCGAGCTGTTTGCCGAAGGGGATCTGCAGCACGCCGGTATCGAGGTGCGCGACGACCGCACGCACGGCGTCGTCGCCGTGGTGGGGGTGGCCGACGAGGCCGCACGCGCCCGCGTGGCCGAACTTTGCGCCGGCCTCGCGCTGCAGGTGCGCAGCACGGTCGGCTGACCGCTCATTCACCAGGAGACAACACGCATGATTTCGAGAAGAAGATTCAGCCAGGCGACCGCCGCCGGCCTGCTGCTGTCCGCGGGCGGCACCCTGCTCGCCCAGACCGGCGACATCAAGGTGGCGCTGATCGTCGCCAAGACCGGCCCCTTCGAGGCCTACGCCAAGCAGGACGAGCTGGGCTTCCGCATGGGGCTCGAATACCTCACCAGCGGCAGCATGGCGATCGACGGCCGCAAGGTGCAGATCATCGTCAAGGACGACCAGCTGCGGCCCGACCTGTCGAAGGCGCTGCTGGCCGAGGCCTATGCCGACGACAAGGTCGACATCGCGGTCGGCGCCGGCGGATCGTCGGGTACGGTCGCGGCGCTGCCGATCGCCGAGGAGTACAAGAAGATCCTGATCGTCGAGCCGTCTGCGGCCGACTCGATCACCGGCGACAAGTGGAACCGCTACGTGTTCCGCGTCGCGCGCACCACCAGCCTGGACGCCACCGCCTCGGTGTCGGCCTTCGGCGGACCGGTGACGGTAGCCTTCCTGGCCCAGGACAACGTCTTCGGCCGCGACAACGTCACGGCCTACAAGGAGGCCTTCGCGCGGCTCAATCCGCAGGCCAGGATGGGCCACGAGGAATTCGTGCCGCAGGGCACGACCGACTTCACGGCGCCGTTCCAGCGCATTGCCGACTCGCTCAAGGGCGCGACCGGGCGCAAGGTGCTGGTGATCCCGTGGGGCGGCGAGCACCCGATCCGCAAGCTGGCCGGCATGAATCCCGAGCGCTTCGGCATCGAGCTGTCGCCCGGCGGCTCGCTGCTGAGCGTGATGCAGACCTGGCGCGAGTTCGAGGGCCTGGAGGGCGGCACCTACTACCACTACAAGTTCCCGCGCAACAAGGCCAACGACTGGCTGGTGACCGAGCACATGAAGCGCTACAAGATGCCGCCGGACTTCTTCGTCTGCGGCGGCTTCTCGGCCGCCAGCGCGGTCGTGACCGCGATCCGCAAGGCCCGCTCGACCGACACCGAGAAGCTGATCGCGGCGATGGAGGGCATGGACTTCGAGACCCCCAAGGGCACGATGACCTTCCGTGCGGAAGACCACCAGGCGATGATGCCGATGTACCACTTCAAGATGAAGAAGCGGGCGCAGCAGGGGGACGAGTGGGACATCCTCGAACTGGTGCGGGAGATTCCGGCGTCGGAGATCAAGCTGCCGATACGGAACAAGCGGGGCTAGCTGTCGGACAGCGCCGCCTCGCTCCCGAACGTCTGGCGCACGGTGTGCGGCGGCGGGCGGCCTGCGCTGAGCTGACCGGCCCGCGCCTCACGCCCGCAACGCCACCCGCAGCTTCGGAATCAGCCCCGCGGGCCCATACGAGCGCTTGCTGCGCCGGAACCCTGCCAGCCCCATGTCCTGCTCGAAGTTTAGCCATCGCACCGGGCGCGCGAAGCTGCGGCAGAAGTGCTGGAACATGAAGGGATAGATGCCGACGTGGCTGTCCAGCCCCTTGGCGAAGCGCATCACGAAGACACCGGGCTGGAGTTCTTGCGCCAACACGAAGCCCAGCGGCTGGTCGCCCGCGAAATGGATGAAGCCTTCGAGGCCGAAGGTCGAGGCCTCGGCAATGGCCTCGAGGCAGGCGGACTCGTCGGCCTCGCCGTGGGCCTTGCCCTTCTGCGCCATCCAGCCCCGCAGCACCTGCTGCGCCGCCTCGGCCGCTGCCATCTCGAATGGAACGCTGCGCGGCACGCAGGTCGCCAGCAGTTGCCGGACCTGGTTGCGCTTCCTGGCGAGAGCGCGGCCCGGATAGTCGCTGAACTGCCGGGCCTCGAACAGGTAGTCGGCATCGTCGGCCGAAGTCCAGTGGCGGAACTGCGACGGCGAGAGCCTTTCGACGTGACGCTGCGCGATCGGGTACAGGCAGTCGTGGCCGTCGAGCAACTGGAGCAGCACGTCGAGCGGCGCGTCGTGCAAGGCGAACAGCGGCATCAGGTGCCGCGTGCCGTCGTAGGCTCGGCCCGAGATGCAGGGCCAGTCGCCGGGCAGGTAGCGGTAGTCGTGCGCGTCCCGAAAAAGATAGAGGTTGGCGAAGGCATGGTCCGACAGGCAATGCTCGGCGCTGCCTTCGCGCAGCCGAAGCAGCGCCTCTTCGATCGGTTCCCGCAGCGCCAGCGTGAGCGGCAACCCGCTCATGCAGGCGCGCGAGCCACCTTGCGCACGCCCGGCGCGGGCGCATCCGCCGGGGGCCCCGCGAAGCACTGGGCGATCGAGAGCCACTCGCGGGCCGAGCCCTGGCTGTAGCGCAGCCCGGTGTCGGCCAGGTTGCGCCGCTGCGTGACGAGCAGGCAGAAATCGAGCGCGCTGCCGCGCACGAATTCGGGCGAGGCGGGATCGCCCCAGTGCCAGCTGTCATTGCCGGGCGCATCGAGCGAGATGAACGGAACCACCGGCGGCACCGGCAGCTTGCGGTTGACGAAGCTCCAGCCGAAGGTGGTGACGCCGATGTGGGCGATGTGCTTGAGCCTCGGCGTGCCGGCGCGCTCGCGGCCGACCACGTCCCACACGTCCTGCCCATGCGCCCAGGTCTCCATCAGCCGCGCCGACGCGAACGAGCGCGCACTCATGGTCGGCCCGTACCAGGGCAGCCGCGCCTTCGGATCGAGCGCGGCGAGCAGGTCGGTGAGCCGCATCGCGATCGGCTCCCAGTGCGCGAGCAGCGCGGCGCCGTCGAGGTGGCCGTACTTCTCGCGTGCAATGGCGCTGATCTCCTTGCCGGTGGCCAGCACCTCGGTCAGCGCCGCGGTGTCGCGCGCGAAGGCCTCGGCGTCGGTTGCGGAGAGGGTCGCCGTCTGGTCGAAGTAGCACAGGTGCGCCACCTCGTCCCAGGGCGTCCAGCCGTAGAAGTCGCTCTTCAGGCGCCATTGCGCGGGCGTGAGGCTGCGGCAGAGGTCGGCGAGTTCGCGGTACTCGGCGCGCAGGTCGTCGGCGGTGTCTTTCATCGTGCTTCCTGCTTCGTGGTCTCAAAGGCCCAGCTGCCGCGCCGCGAGGTCCTTCATGACCTCCTCGGAGCCGCCGCCGATCATCATCACCTTGACCTCGCGGTAGATGCGCTCGCTCTGCGTGCCGCGCATGAAGCCCATGCCGCCAAGCAGCTGCACCGCCTGGTCGGCGCAGAACTGCATCGCCTGCGTGGCCTGCACCTTGGCCAGGCAGACGCGCGCCACCAGGCGCGCCGGATCGGCCAGCTTGTGCTCGATGCGGTAGGCCAGGTCGTAGACCAGCGTGCGCGATGCATCGATGCGCATGGTCATGTCCATCAGCTTGTGGCGCACCACCTGGCGCTCGGACAGGGGCATGCCGAAGGAGACGCGCTGGCGCGTCCAGTCGACCGCTTCCTTCAGGCAGACCTCGGCAAAGCCGCAGGCCAGCGCCGACATGAACAGCCGCTCGGTGTTGAAGTTGTTCATGAAGGTCTTGAAGCCCTTGTTCTCGATCCCGACCAGGTTGGCGACCGGCACCCGGCAGTTGTCGAAGCGCAGGTGCGCGGTGTCGGAGCTCCACCACCCCATCTTCTTGAGCGCGGTGCGCGTGAGGCCGGGCGTGTCGCCGTCGATCAGCAGCACCGAGATGCCGCCCGCACCCTTGATGGCCGGATCGGTGCGCACCGCGGTGGTGATGAAGTCGGCACGCATGCCCGAGGTGATGAAGGTCTTCTCGCCGTTGACGACATAGTGGTCGCCATCGCGCACCGCGGTGGTCTTGAGCGCCGCCACGTCAGAGCCGCCCGAGGGCTCGGTGACCGCCAGCGCCGCGATCTTCTCGCCGGCCAGCACCGGCGGAATGACCCGCTGCTTGAGCGCGTCGCTGCCCGCGTGCAGGATCGGCGGTAGTGCGATGCTGTGCGAGTTCAGGGAGGCCTGCAGCCCGCCGCCGCCGCAGCGCGCGAACTCCTCGGCCACGATCAGCTGGAAGAAGACGTCGGCCGGCGTGCCGCCGTAGGCCTCCGGGTAGCCCAGGCCCTGCACGCCGAGCTCAGCGGCGCGCGCGTACAGTTCGCGCGGGAAGGTCTCGGCCTCGTCCCACTCGGCGACGAAGGGCGTGATCTCGCGCGAGATGAATTCGCGCAGGGTGGCGCGAAACTGTTCGTGTTCGGGCGTGAAATAGAAGGGCAGCGGCGGTGCCTCGAGGAATTCCATGGTGTCTCCTGTCTGCCACGAGGCTAGCGGCGCGGACGGGTATGGTCTTGCGCCGACTGGCTGCACCGCTGCCGTGTGCAGCCCGCTCTTCCGTCAGAATCGGGATACAAGCAGACACAACCTCCTTTAAATTCCCGTGATGGCAAGAACCCGCAATTCCCGGCCGGCCACGTTTGCGCCGGCCTCCCGCAAGCCGACCTCGCCCCGGAGCGAGTCATGACGCTCGACGCCTCCCTTGCCGTCGTCCTCGGCGTGGCCGTCGGCGCCCTCGCCGGCATCGTGGGCGGCGCGCTCGCGGCCTGGCGCCAGTCGAAGCTGGCGCTGGAGAAATGGTCGCGCTCGCGCGAAGACCAGCATCGCAGCGACACGCGGGAGGCGGTGGCGACCGTGGCCCGCACGCTGGCCTCCACCGCCCATTCGATGATGTGGGCCACCTTCAAGGTTCTGACCTCGGGCAAGGCCAGCCGCGAGGCGCTGGCCTCCTTCGAGGTCGAGTTCCACGGCGAGGTGGCGACCCTGGTCAGCGCCCAGATGCAGCTCGCGGCGCTCGACCACGCGCTCTACGCCCGGGTCACACCCTACATCGGGCAGGTGATCGCCCTGGGCGGCAACACCTATGCGGCGTTGCGGGCGTCGATGGAGAAGGACCTCGACGCCGAGGACCGGCTGCGCAGCTGCAACCAGGAGGCGCTGGACCTGATCCGCGATGTACCCACCAAGGTGGCCGGCCTGCTGGCCCCGCCGGAGGCCGCGGCCTAGGACGCTGTTCGCCCTACAAAACGCGCGCCCGCCGCCGATATCCATCCAGCGGGCAGCCCGGTGCCGGCCCCGCAGGTGTCGCATCCATGACGACGGCCGATCGGACAACCCGAGACTTTCCTCACGCGCAGGCGATGTTTTGGCGCGCGGGAATGCACTTCGGCACCCTTTTCAGCCACGCTTAAGGATCGACGAAGAGACTGGTTCCGAGGCAAAGGAAAAGTCCCTTGCCCCACCGAAAAGGATCGAACGCCATGAAGCCTTCCGCCGCCGCCCCCAAGCCCCTGACGCCGTCGCAGATCAAGCTCGTGCTCGAGCTGCTCGAGCTGCGGCAGCTGGCACCGAAGGAGACCGCCGCGAAGTTCGATCGTCTGGCCCAGGGCAAGACCTTTTCCGAAGCCCAGCAGGAGGCGATCGAGATCCTCTTCGCGCTCGAGGAAGACGAGATTCCCGACGCCCTCTTCGACTTCGCCGACGACGAGGCCCGCGACATCGTTCGCGACGGCCTGGCGCACGAGGCGCGACTCACCTTCGTGCGGGCCTGACCCGACTCAGGACGGCTGCCCGTCCTCGTCCTTGGCCCGGTACCAGGTCGGATAGAACCGGGCCACCTGCGGCCCATCGGTGGCCAATGCGTGGCAGCCGTCGAGCTGGAAGGGCTTCTGGGTCTGCGAGACCGCGAGGTCGGCGCCCGCCAGCGTCTGCAGCACGCCGGTGGCCATGGTCCGCAGCAGCTCCGACATGTGGGTGCAGCCGCGCACGCCGCCGAACAGCCGCACCGCGGCGCGGTTGAAGCCTGGCCCCACACGCAGCCCGACCAGCGCCGCATAGTCGGGCGCGATCCTGCCGCAGACCTCCTCGAACGGCGCCGCGTCGGTGGCGGCCACCGCATCGACGATCAGCGCGGTGGCATCGACCGTGAGCCGCAACCACATCGAATGGATCGGCGCCCCGCCACGACGCTCCCCGCCCGGAAAGCGAAAGTCGTGGGCGCGCACGTCCTCGAGGTGGCCTTCGACGTCCCAGAGGCCATCGGCACGGCGATGGCCTCGGATGGTGATGGTGCGGGCGTGCACCTCGGTACGTTCGGCGGAAGAAGGCGGCAATGGCATGGCAGGTGCGTCGATGATGCCATCGACGGGAAGCGCCCGTCTTGCGCGCAATGGCTGCGCCTCGTCAGCGAGTTGGCGCAAGCCTCGGGCGCAGCGGCTGGCTAAGCTCCCTGCTCCAGCGACACCCCGTCGACACCGAGGAGCGAGACCGCCATGACCACCCCACCGACCCCGCAGAAAACCGTCAGCATCGGAGGCGCCTCCGGCTTCTGGGGCGACAGCATGGTGGCGGCGCCGCAGCTCGTGAAGCTCGGCCGGCTCGACTACCTGGTGTTCGACTTCCTGGCCGAGACCACGATGTCGATCCTGGCCTCGGCCCGGGCCAAGAAACCCGAACTCGGCTATGCCACCGACTTCGTCGACATCGCGATGAAATCCGTGCTGGCCGAGGTCAAGCGCCAGGGCATCAAGGTGGTGAGCAATGCCGGCGGCATCAACCCGCACGGCTGCGCCGCCGCGCTGCAGGCGTTGGCCGAGGCCGAAGGCGTGGCGCTGCGCATCGCGGTGGTCGAGGGCGACGATGTCAGCGCGCAGATGCCGCAGCTGCGCGAGGCCGGCACCCGCGACATGTTCACCGACGAGGCGTTGCCCGAGAAGGTGCTGAGCGCCAACGCCTACCTGGGCGCCCTGCCGATCGCAGCTGCGCTGGCGGCCGGCGCCGACGTCGTCATCACCGGGCGCTGCGTCGACAGCGCGGTCACGCTCGGGCCCCTGATGCACGAGTTCGGCTGGCAGCCCGGCGACCACGACCTGCTGGCCTCGGGCAGCCTCGCAGGCCACATCATCGAATGCGGCTGCCAGGCCACTGGCGGCCTGCACACCGACTGGGAAGACATCCCCGACTGGGCCCACATGGGCTATCCGATCGTCGAATGCCATGCCGACGGCAGTTTCGTCGTCACCAAGCCCGAGGGCACCGGCGGCAAGGTGATCCGCGCCAATGTGGCCGAGCAGCTGCTCTACGAAATCGGCGACCCCGGGGCCTACCTGCTGCCCGACGTCAGCTGCGATTTCCGCGAGGTCGTGATCGAGCAGCTCGGCGCCGACCGCGTGCGGGTGGGCCCGGCGCGCGGACGCGCGCCCTCCCCCAGCTACAAGGTCTCGGCCACGCAGCTCGACGGCTTCCGCTGCGCCGGCAGCATGGTCTTCGTCGGCATCGACGCCGAGAAGAAGGCGGTGCGCACGGCCGAAGCGATCATCGAGCGCACCGGCGAGATCCTGCAGCAGATGGGCCTGCCACCCTTCACCTCGACCTACATCGAAGTGATCGGCTCCGAATGGCTGTACGGCCCGCACTCGCGCACGCGGCAAGTGCGCGAGGTCACGATGCGGGTGGTCGCCAACCATCCGCAGAAGGCGGCGCTGGCGATGTTCGCGCGCGAGATCGCGCCGTCGGGCACCTCGTGGGCACCGGGCACGACCAGTCCCGGCGGCGGACGACCGGCGGTGTCGCCACTGATCAAGCCCTTCTCGTTCACGCTGGCCAAGGCCGCGGTGCCGGTGGCCTTCGTGCTCGGGGGCGAACGGCATGCGGTGGAGATCCCTGCCGATGTCGACGGCGCGGCGGCCTCGCCGGCCACCGAGCCGCCGCCCTTCGAGGAGGACGGCGGCGAGCAGGTCGAGGTTCGCCTCATCGAGCTCGCCTGGGCCCGCAGCGGCGACAAGGGCAACCTGTCGAACATCGGCCTGATCGCGCGCCGGCCGGAGTGGCTGCCGCTGCTGTGGTCGCGCGTCACGCCGCAGTTCGTGGGGGACTACTTCGCCCACCTGGTGCACGGCAAGGTCGAACGCTTCCACCTGCCCGGCATCGCATCGATGAACCTGCTGCTGCACGATGCGCTCGATGGCGGCGGCCCGTCGTCGATGCGCATGGACCCGCTGGGCAAGGGCATGGCGCAGATGCTGCTGGATGCGACGGTGCGGGTGCCGCGGCGCGTGGCGGAGGCGGCGCGGGCGGCGCGGTGAGGCCGGCTGTCGATCAGGTGGTGGCCGATTTCTTCTCCGGACCCTGACGGCTGTTTTCCACCAGGTAGTCGATCAAGGCCCTGACCTTGGGCGGCAGGAAGCGGTTCGGCGGATACAGCAGCCAGACGCCGCCCCGGTAGGCCCGGGCCTCCAGCTCCCAGCCGGCGAGCACCTGCACCAGCGCCCCGTTGCGCAGCGCATCGACGGCCGCGAAGTCGGGCAGCGTGGCGATGCCCAGACCCTGCAGTGCGGCCTCCAGGCGCGCGCCCGCGTGATTGGCGATGTAGCGGCCGCGCACCGCGACGGTCTGGGTCCGGGCGCCGTCGTGGAAGCGCCAGCGGTTGTCGTCGACGGTCTCGCCGAGGTACAGGCAGTCGTGCTGCGCCAGGTCGGCCGGGCTCTCGGGCACGCCGCGCTGCTGCAGGTAGGCGGGCGACGCCGCCAGCACCCAGCGCGCCGCGCCGATCCGCCGCCCCGCCAGGCCCGGCGGCGGCGCGTCGGTCAGCCGGATCACGAGGTCGAGGTCCTGCGCGAGCGGGTCGACCTCGTCGTCGGTGAAAAGCAGCTGCAGGTCGACCTCCGGAAAGGCCCGCAGGAAGCCCGGCACCAGCGGATGGATCTCGGCCATGGCGAAGTCCGTCGGCGCGCTGAGCCTGACCTTGCCCTGCGGCTTGCCGATCGAGCGGCCCGCCGCGTCCACCGCACCCGACGCCGCGGCGACCGCGTCGCGGCAGTGGCGCAGCAGTTGCGCGCCCGACTCGGTCACGCGGACCTTGCGTGTCGAGCGCTCGAGCAGCCGGGTGCCCAGGGCCTCCTCGAGGCGCTTGATCTGGCGGCTGACCGTCGACGGCGTGCTGCCGAGCTGGCGCGCGGCGAGCGAGAAATTGCCGGTATCGACCACCCGCGCGAACACGGCCATGTCCGGCAGCAGCGCGAAGAGGTCGATGGGGCTCATGAATTTATTAGTGCATCTACGACATGAATGCTTTGCAAGTCGACCGCATTATCGATGTGAACGCAAAGCCCGAAGATCGCTGCCATGTCCAGCCCCGCCCGTCTGCTCCTGCTGTCCGACCTGATGCTGCTCGCCGTCGCGGCGGTCTGGGGCAGCAGCTACGGCGTGGTCAAGAGCGCCCTGGCGTTCTATCCGGTGCTGGGGCTGCTGACGCTGCGCTTCGGCCTCACCTTCGTGCTGCTCGCGCCGGCCTTGCGCTCGCTGGGCGGCGCCGGCGCGCGCACGCTGGGCGGCGTGTTCGGCACCGGCGTGCTGCTGCTGGGCATCTTCGTGTGCGAGACCTACGGCGTGCTGCTGACCAGCGCCGCGAACGCGGCCTTCCTCATCAGCCTCTGCGTGATGCTCACGCCCTGGGTCGAGTGGCTCTGGCTGGGGCGCCGGCCCACCAGGGTCGAGGGCGCCGCCGTGCTGCTCTCGCTGGCCGGCGCCTGGCTGCTGGCCGGCGGCGGCAGGCTGGCCTTCAATGCCGGCGACGGCCTGATCCTGCTCGCCGCGCTGCTGCGTGCGGTCAACGTCTGCGCGACCCGGCGCCTCATGCAGCGCCCGGGCCTGTCGCCGCTGGCCCTGACCGCCGCGCAGTCGGGCGTGGTCGCCGCGGGCTGCGCGGCACTGGCCTGGGCGGCCGCGCCGCCGGCCTGGCCGCCGCTGCCATCGCCGGCAGGCCATGCCGCGTTCTGGGCCTGCGTGCTCTACCTGGTGCTGGCCTGCACCCTGTTCGCCTTCTTCGCCCAGAACCACGCGGTCCGACGCAGCAGCCCGACGCGTGTCTCGCTGCTGATGGGCAGCGAGCCGGCCTTCGGCGCCCTGTTCGCCTGCCTGTGGCTGGGCGAGCGGATCTCCGCGGCGGCCTGGGCCGGCGGCGCACTGATCGTCGCCGCCTCGCTGCTGGCGACGGTCGTCCGCCGTTCTCCCCGGGCGGCCCGCCGCAGGTCAGGCGCCATCGAATCCATCTATATGTAACGCAGGCTGCATCGATTGGATAACTAAGACTCCGCTCCTATTCTTCGTCCGCCAGCCAACAAGCCAGCCACGGAGACACGAAGAGATGGAGCGATCATTCGCCGAAGAAGTCAAACGCCTTTCGCTGGGCGCCGACGAGGTATTCCACGGCGAGGGCATCCTCGCCGTCACCAAGGCGCTGCTGCAGTCGGGCGTCAGCTACATCGGCGGCTACCAGGGCGCCCCGGTCTCGCACCTGATCGACGTGCTGGGCGATGCCCGTGGCCTGCTCGACGAGCTGGGCATCTACTTCGAGAACAGCGCCTCCGAGGCCGGCGCGGCCGCGATGCTCGGCGCCTCGATCAACTACCCGGTGCGCGGTGCCGTGACCTGGAAGTCCACCGTCGGCACCAACGTCGCCTCCGATGCGCTGTCGAACCTGGCCTCGGCCGGTGTCAAGGGCGGCGCGCTGGTGATCCTCGGCGAAGACTACGGCGAAGGCTCCAGCATCATCCAGGAGCGCACCCACGCCTTCGCGATGAAGTCGCAGATGTGGCTGATGGACCCACGGCCCAACCTGACATCGATCGTCGACGCGGTGGAGCGCAGCTTCGAGCTGTCGGAGGCCAGCCAGACGCCCGTGATGCTGCAGTTGCGCATCCGCGCCTGCCACGTGCACGGCAGCTTCGTGTGCAAGGACAACCGCGCGCCTGCGGTGTCGACCCGCGACCTCATCGAGCGGCCCGTGTTCGACTTCGGCACCATCAACCTGCCGCCCTCGATCTACGCCCAGGAGCGCATGAAGATCGAATCGCGCTGGCCGGCGGCGCTCGAATTCATCCGCCGCGAGGGCCTCAACGAGCGCTTCGACGGCGACTGCAGCGACATCGGCCTGGTGCTGCCGGGCGGCCTCTACAACGGCACCTTGCGGGCGCTGCAGCAGCTGGGCCTTGCCGACGCCTTCGGCAACAGCCGCATCCCGCTGCAGGTGCTCAACGTGGTGTACCCGCTGGTGCCCGACGAGCTGGTGGACTTCTGCGCCGGCAAGCGCGCGGTGCTGCTGATCGAGGAAGGCCAGCCCAACTACATCGAGGACGCGCTGCACGCGATCCTGCGGCGCGCCGGCAGCGACACCACGCTGCACGGCAAGGACATCTTCCCGATGGCCGGCGAATACACCGGTGAAGTGCTGGTGCGCGCGCTGGCCGAGTTCGTGCGGCGCGCGGCGCCCGCGGCGCTCGCGGCCGAGGGCGTGGCCCAGGTCGGCAAGGCCGCGGCGCCACTGGCCGCGCTCAAGCCGCAGGCGATCGAAGCCCTCGGCATGCCGGTCCCCAACCGGCCGCCGGGCTTCTGCATCGGCTGCCCCGAACGGCCGGTTTTCGCCGCCATCAAGCTGATCCAGAAGGACCTGGGCGCGATCCACGTCAGCGCCGACATCGGCTGCCACACCTTCGGCACCCTGCCGCCCTTCAACGTCGGCAGCACGGTGCTGGGATACGGCCTCGGGCTCGCGAGCTCGTCGGGCGTCGGGCCGCTGATGGGCAACCGGGTCGTCAGCATCATGGGCGACGGCGGCTTCTGGCACAACGGCTTCACCAGCGGCATCGTGAACGCGGTCTACAACGCGCAGGATTCGGTGCTGGTGATCCTCCAGAACGGCTACACCTCGGCCACCGGCACGCAGGCGATCCCGTCGTCGCCGACCCAGCCCGCGGCCAAGCCGCTGACGCTGGACATCGAGGCCGCGCTCAAGGGCGTCGGCGTGGGCTGGATGCGCAAGGTGCCGAGCTACAACGTCGGCCGCATGCGCGAGACGCTCAACGAGGCGATGACGACTGCCGAAGGCGGGCTCAAGGTCATCATCGCCGACGGCGAATGCCAGCTCGAGCGCCAGCGCCGCATCAAGCCGGTCAATGCCGCGAAACTCAAGCGCGGCGAGCGCGTGGTGCGCACCCGCTTCGGCATCGACGACGATGTCTGCACCGGCGACCACTCGTGCATCCGCTTGTCGGGCTGCCCGTCGCTGACAGTCAAGCCGAACCCGAGCCCGCTGCGCACCGACCCGGTGGCGACGGTCAACCAGGGCTGCGTCGGCTGCGGCCTGTGCGGCGAGAACGCCCATGCCGCGATCCTCTGCCCCTCGTTCTACAAGGCCGAGATCGTGCAGAACGCCGGCACCTGGGAGCGGCTGCTGCACCGGCTGCGCAACGGCGTGATCGGGATGATGGCCGGCAAGGCACGCAACGACTTCGAGGCGGTGGCGGCATGAGCGATTCGACTTCCGCCGGCGCCGGCCAGGGCCCGCGCATCGTCACCGTGCTGGTGGCCGCGATGGGCGGCGAAGGGGGCGGCGTGCTGGCCGACTGGCTGATCTCGGCCGCGGCCGCGCAGGACTTCCCGGTGCAGAGCACCTCGGTGCCGGGCGTGGCGCAGCGCACTGGCGCGACCAACTACTACATCGAGATCTATCCGGTGGCGCGTGCGGAGCTGGCCGGCGCGCAGCCGGTGTTCTCGCTGACGCCGAACCCGGGCGACGTCGACATCGTCGCGGCCTCCGAACTGGTGGAAGCGGGGCGCGTGCTGCAAGGCGGCTTCGTGCATCCGCGCCGTACCACGCTGGTGGCCTCGCTGCACCGCGAGTACGCGGTGTCCGAGAAGACCGCGATGGGCGACGGCCGCTACGAAGGCCAGCGGGTCGTCGAAGCGGCGCAGCAACTCGCCCGGCACGCCTTCCTGTTCGACATGCGCTCGCTGGCCTGGAAGCACGGCACCGTGATCAACACCGTGATGTTCGGCGCCATGGCCGCAAGCGGCGCGCTGCCCTTCTCGCGCGAAGCCTGCGAGCAGGCGATCCGCGCATCGGGCAAGGCGGTCGAGGCCAGCCTGAAGGGCTTCGCGGCCGGCTTCGAGCATGTGGCGGGCCAGGGCGCGCCGGCAGCACATCCGCGGGACGCCGAAGCCAAGGCGTCGGCCGACGCCCGCGTGCGGGCGCTGCCCGAGCCGCTGCGCGCGATCGTCGGCAGCGGACTGCGGCAGGTGGCCGACTACCAGGACGCGCGCTACGCCGAGCTGTTCCTGTCGCGGGTCATTGCATTGCACGACATCGAGCGCGCAACCGAGGGCGACTTCCCGGTGACGCGCGAGACCGCGCGCTACCTCGCACTCTGGATGAGCTATGAGGACGTGATTCGCGTGGCCGACCTCAAGACCCGCAGCGACCGCCTGCAGCGCGTGCGCCAGGAAGTCGGCGCCAAGGCCGGCGAGCCGCTGCGGCTGACCGAATACCTCAAGCCGGGCCTCGACGAGATCTGCTCGGTGCTGCCGACGCCGGCCGCGCACTGGCTGCGCCGCCGCCTGGGCCACAAGGCGCACAAGCTCAATGTCGGCCTGCACATGCGGACCGACACCGTGCTGGGCTTCGCCATGCTGTGCGGCCTGCGCGCACTGCGGCCGCTGCGCCGGCGCACCTCGCGCTTCACGGCCGAGCAGGCCATGATCGAGCGCTGGCTCGATGCGGTCCGCCGCGCGCTCGCGATCAGCCCGCGCCTGGGCTACGAGCTCGCGCTGTGCGGCAATCTCGTGAAGGGCTACGGCGAGACCAGCGAACGCGGTCACCGCAACCTGGCGGCCCTGCTCGACGACATCCAGCCGGCGCTCGCACGCGCACCGCAAGACCCTTCGCTCGACGACGCGGCGGCGCGTGTGCGCTCGGCCCGCGCGGCAGCCCTGGACGACCCCGAAGGCCGCACGCTGGCACGCGCGCTGGGGCTCGCGCCACCGGAGCCGAAGTCCCATCCGATCCGCATCGTCCGACGCAAGCCCGCCGGCTGAACGCCCCAGTTTTCACTCAAGCAAGAACCACAGGAGACAAGATGAAACTCGAAGCCCAAAGCACTTCCCGCTTCCGTATCGGCCGCCGCGCCGCCACCGCCTGGCTGGCCGGCGCCGCGCTGCTGCCCTTGGCAAGCGGCGCGCTGGCCGCCGACCCGATCAAGATCGGCGCGGTGGTCTCGGCCACCGGCCCGGCCTCGTTCCTGGGCGACCCGCAGCAGAAGACGCTCGAGATGTACGTGAAGAAGATCAACGACGGCGGCGGCGTGCTCGGCCGCAAGATCGAACTGGTGCTCTACGACGACGCCAGCGACGCCAACAAGGCCAACGCCTTCACGCGCCGCCTGATCATGCAGGACGAAGTCGACGTGATCCTCGGCGCATCGACCACCGGCTCCACGATGGCGATGGCGCCGCAGGCCGAGACGGCCAAGGTGCCGCTGGTCTCGCTGGCCGCCGCCTCGGTGATCGTCGAGCCGGTCAAGCCCTACGTGTTCAAGATGCCGCACTCCGACCGCATGGCGGCGCAGAAGGTGCTCGCCGAGATGAAGGCGCGCGGCTTCACGCAGTTCGCGCTGCTGTCGGACACCGGCGGCTTCGGCAAGTCGGGCCGCACCGAGACCCTCAAGCTGGCCGAGGCCATGGGCATGAAGGCGGTCGAGGACCAGACCTACGGCGAGAAGGACACCGACATCACGCCGCAGCTGACCAAGATCAAGTCCTCGCCGGCACAGGCGATCCTGGTCTTCGGCACCGGCCAGGCGCCGGCGATCGTGGCGCGCAACTACCAGCAGCTGGCGATGAAGCAGCCGCTCTACACCACCCACGGGCAGGCCTCGACCGAGTTCATCCGGATCGCCGGCAAGTCCTCGGAGGGCATCCGCATGCCTTCGCCCGCACTGCTGATCGCGTCCGCGCTGCCGGCTGCCGATCCGCAGAAGAAGGTCAGCGTCGACTACGCCAAGGAGTTCGAGACCCTGGCCAAGATGGACGTGTCGACCTTCGGCGGCTATGCGCACGACGCGCTGTTCATGGTGGTCGACGCGGTCAAGCGCGCCGGCGGCACCGACAAGCAGAAGCTGCGCGACGCCATCGAGGCGACCAGCGGCTTCGTCGGCGTGAGCGGCATCTACAAGATGTCGCCGACCGACCACATGGGCCTGGACGTGTCGGCCTTCCGGATGGTGGAAGTCCAGGGAGGCGCCTTCAAGGAAGTGCGTTGAGCCGGCGGCCGCCCCGGCCCCGGAGGAACGCATGAACCTGAACACCCACGACCACCGGCGCCACGCCGCCCGGCGCCTGCCGCGCTTCGTCTACGACTATGTCGATGGCGGCGCGGAAGACGAACGCTGCCTGCGCCGCAACGGCGACGACCTGGCCACGCTGCACCTGCTGCCCCAGGTGCTGCGCGACACGCGCAACGCCGACACTTCGATCATGGTCTTCGGCCAGCGCTGGTCCATGCCGGCGGGCATCGCGCCGATCGGCTTCTCAGGCCTGGTGCGGCCGCACGGCGACCTGCTGCTGGCGCGTGCGGCGGCGGCCGAAGGCGTGCCCTTCGTGCTGTCGACTGCCTCCAACGACCGGCTCGAAGCGGTGCGCGCGGCCGGGCTCGAACGCAACCCGCAGGCCCAGCAGTGGCTGCAGCTCTACGTGATGTCCGATCGCGCGATCGCCGAGCAGCTGGTGCGGCGCGCCCGCAGCGCCGGCTTCGGCGCGCTGGTGCTGACGGTCGACGTGGCGGTCAGCGGGATGCGCGAGCGCGACGTGCGCAACGGCTTCAAGCTGCCGTTCCGGTTCACGCCCTCGACCCTGCTCGACCTGGCGCGCCATCCGGCCTGGTCGCTGTCGATGGCGCGGCAGGGCCGTTCGCCCTCCTTCGTGAACCTGAGCGAAACGGAAGGCGGCGGCCAATCGGCGCAGCTGCAGGCCGCGCTGCTGTCGCGCGCGATGGACCGCACACTGGCCTGGGAACAGCTGGACTGGCTGCGCCGTCTGTGGGACGGTCCGCTGCTGCTCAAGGGCGTGTTGCATCCGACCGATGCCGAGCGCGCGGCGCGCAGCGGCATCGACGGCATCGTGGTGTCGAACCACGGCGGCCGGCAGCTCGACGCGGCGCCCTCCACCATCTCGGTGCTGCCGCGCATCGTCGATGCCGTGGCAGGCCGCATGCCGGTGTTGGTCGACAGTGGCTTCCGCCGCGGCAGCGACGTCGTCAAGGCGCTGGCCTGCGGCGCCACCGCGGCCTTCGTCGGACGGGCCGCGGTCTGGGGCATGGCCAGCGGCGCCGAGGCCGGCTGCCGCAGCGTGCTCGCGACCCTGCGCGACGAGGTCGCGCGCACCCAGATCCTGATCGGCGCCGACAGCGCCGCCGACGTCTGCGCCGACCACCTGGCGGCGCGTTCCATCCTTCCAGGAGGCAGCCTTGTCTGACTTCATGCAGTTCGTCTTCTCGGGGCTGACCACCGGCGCGATCTACGCGCTGGCGGCCCTGGGCTTTTCGCTGATCTACAACGCCAGCGGCGTCATCAATTTCGCCCAGGGCGACTTCCTGATGCTGGGCGGCATGGTCACGGCCGCGCTGCTGGCCCACCAGATGCCCTACGGCCTGGCGATGGTCGGCGGCGTGGCCGCCACGGTCATCGTCGGCCTGCTGCTGTACCGGCTGGCGATCCAGCCGGCCGGCGAGGCCAGCGTTGTGTCGCTGATCATCATCACGATCGGCGCCTCGATCTTCATACAGGGCGTGGTGCAGATCGTGCTCGGCAAGAACCAGCAGACCCTCCCGCCCTTCAGCGGCGACCGCGCGCTGCAGATCATGGGCGCCTACGTGCTGCCGCAGAGCCTGTGGGTGCTCGGCACGGCCGCCGTGCTGGTGGCGCTGTGCTTCGGCTTCTTCCGCTTCACGATGATCGGCAAGGCGATGCTGGCCGTGGCCGCCAACGCGCTGGCGGCGCGCGCGGTCGGCATTCCGACGGCGCGGGTGCTGCAGCTGTCCTTCGGCCTGTCGGCGCTGCTCGGCGCGGTGGCCGGCGTGGTGGCGGCACCGGTCACCACCACGGTCTACGACCTCGGCCTGATGCTTGGCATGAAGGGCTTCGTCGCGGCCACGCTGGGCGGCCTCGGCAGCGGGCTCGGCGCGGTGGTCGGCGGCCTGATCGTCGGCCTGCTCGAGGCGCTGGTGGCCGGCTACATCTCGTCGGCCTACAAGGACGCCGTGCCCTTCGTGATGATCGTCGTGATCCTGCTGGTCATGCCGCACGGGCTGTTCGGCGCCAAGACCTCGGACCGCGTATGAAGGCCCTGTTCCGCCCTTCCCTGCTGGCGCTGGCCCTGGTGCTGGCGCTGCTCCCTTTCGCCTTGCCGAACAACTACGTGGTCGACATCGCCGTGCGCATCGCGCTGGCCGCGATCGCGGCCATCGGGCTCAACCTGCTGATGGGCTTCGCCGGCCAGATCAGCATCGGCCATGCGGCCTTCGTCGCCATCGGCGCCTATGTCAGCGGCATCGTCACCGCGCGCTTCGGCTGGCCGCCGCTGGCCGCCATCGTTGGCGCCGCGGTCGGCGCCGCCGTGGTGGCCTGGCTGATCGCCAAGCCCATCCTGCGCCTCAAGGGCCACTCGCTGACCATGGCCACGCTGGGCCTGGGCGTGATCGTCAACATCGTGCTGATCAACGAGGTCGACTGGACCGGCGGGCCCGACGGCATGCCGGTGCCGCCGCTGGAGGTGGCCGGCTTCGCCTTCGCCAAGGTGCGGCACTGGTATGCGCTGGCGGCGGTGCTGCTGTGGCTGGCGGTGCTGCTGTCGCTCAACCTGTACCAATCGCCAGCCGGCCGCGCGCTGCGCGGGCTCAACGGCTCCGAGGTCGCGGCCCGCGTGATGGGTGTGGACGTGGCGCGCTTCAAGGTCCGGGCCTTCGTCGCCTCGGCCGTGTTCGCGGCGGCCTCGGGCAGCCTGACGGCGCACTACCTCGGCTTCATCAGCCCCTCGATCGCGGCCTTCACGCATTCGGTGGAACTGGCGACGATGGTGGTGCTCGGCGGCATGGCCTCGACCTTCGGCGCGGTGCTGGGCGCGGCGCTGATGACTGCGCTACCCCAATTGCTGGGCGGGCTGCACGGCTACGAGATGGTGTTCTTCGGACTGGTGCTGATGTTGACGATGATCTTCCTGCCGAAGGGGCTGGTGCCGTCGATCGCACTCAAGTTGAGAAGGAAGGGCTGAGATGAAGCTTCTTCGATGCGAGGTGGGGCGGGCTCACGCCGACGGCGTACTCTGCTCCGCGAATGTCCCCCGGCCTTCGGCCTCCTCCTTTATTTCGCTGCGCAGAGCACGCCATCGGCGTGCGCCATCACGGCCATCGTTCATCGGCTGGATCCACCTCCTGCTACCCGTGCCGAGGGCGCCGGGTGGCCCCCGCAGCGAAGTAAAGGAGGAGCCGAAGGCGGGGGACATGAGCGGAGGGGGCCACCCGGTGCCCTCGGCACGCGCCCCGAACATGACCCCGACCCCGCCCCCGCACCCCAACAAGACCTGACATGCTAGAAGTCAAGAACCTCTCGAAGTCCTTCGGCGGCGTGCATGCGATGCAGGGCGTGAGCTTCACGGTGCGCGGCGGCTCGGTGCACTCCGTGATCGGCCCCAACGGCGCCGGCAAGACCACGCTGTTCAACCTGATCAGCGGCGTCTACGAACCCACGCGCGGCGAGATCCTGCTCGACGGCGAAAGCGTCGGCGGCCGTTCGCCCGACGCCTTGGCGCGCCGCGGCATGAGCCGGACCTTCCAGAACCTGCAGGTCTGCATGAACATGACGGCCTGCGAGAACGTCATGCTCGGCGCCCACCTGCACAGCCGCAGTTCGCTGCTGGGCGGCATGCTGGGCGCCACCCGCCGCGCCGATGCGGCGCTGCGCGAGGAGGCGCTGCGGCTGATCGACTACGTCGGCGTCGGCCACCATGCGCATGCCCACGCGACCCAGCTCTCTTTCGGACTGCTCAAGCGGCTCGAGATCGCGCGGGCGCTCGCCAGCAAGCCGCGCATCCTGCTGCTGGACGAGCCCGCGGCCGGTCTCAACGACACCGAGACCCACGAGATCACCGAACTCATCCGCAGCATCGCGGCCTCGGGCATCACGGTGCTGCTGGTGGAACACGACATGAAGCTGGTGATGAACATCTCCGACCACATTCTGGTGCTCGACTACGGCCGCAAGCTGGCCGAGGGCAGCGCCGCCGAGGTGCGGGCCAATCCGCAGGTGATCGCGGCCTACCTGGGCACCGAGGCAGTGGCCGAGGAGGCTTTGGCATGAGCAGCAGCGAAGAAGTCAACGTGCTGGAGGTGCGCGGCCTGGTCGCCGGCTACGGGCGCATCGAGGCCCTGCACGGCATCGACCTGGCCGTCGGCAGGGGCCAGCTGGTGGCGCTGGTCGGCGCCAACGGCGCCGGCAAGACCACGCTGCTGCGCGCGGTCTCGGGCCTCATCAAGGCCAGCGGCAGCGTCTGCCTGTTCGGCCGCGAGATCGTGCGCGACAGCGCGGACGCGCGCGTGCGGGCCGGGCTGTCGCAGGTGCTCGAGGGCCGGCAGGTATTCGGCCCGATGTCGGTGCAGGACAACCTGCTGCTGGGCAGCTACACCCGCCCCGAGCGCCGCGACGAAAGGCTAGCCGCCATGTACGCGCTGTTCCCGGTGCTGAAGGAAAAGCGCCTGCTGGCCGCCGGCACGCTCTCCGGCGGCCAGCAGCAGATGCTGGCGATCGCCCGCGCCCTGATGAGCGAACCCAAGGTGCTGCTGCTCGACGAGCCATCGATGGGCCTGGCGCCGCTGCTGGTGCGCGAGATCTTCGCGGTCATCGCGCGGCTCAAGGCCGAGGGCATCCCGATCCTGCTGGTGGAACAGAATGCGCATGCGGCGCTGTCGGTGGCCGATGTCGGCTACGTGCTGGAGACCGGACGCATCGCGCTCGGCGGGCCGGCCGGCGAACTGCTGCGGGACGAGCGGATCAAGGCCGCGTATCTGGGACTGTGAGGAGACATATGAAGACCTTGCGGGACAGACCAAGAAACTGCGCAGCAGTTTTTGCTCTGTCCTCGACTTCCTGAGACCTTGCGGGACAGACCAACAAACTGCGCAGCAGTTTTTGCTCTGTCCTCAACTGACTAAAGGCATGCCATGAACCACCCGACAGACCCCTCGATCCTGATCGCCGCCGTCCAAGCCCGCGCCGTCAACGTCCCCCTCGAATTCCCGGTTCGCACCAGCGTCGGCGTGGTCGCCACCGCGCCGCTGGTGCTGATCGACCTCCACGCCAGCGACGGCAGCATCGGTCGCGCCTACCTCTTCACCTACACGCCGCTGGCGCTCGAAGCCACCCGGCAGATGGTGACGGCGCTCGGCGAGGTCTTGAAGGGCCAGCCGCTGGCGCCCTTCGACCTCGACCGGCTGCTGGCCCAGCGCCTGCGGCTGCTCGGCCGCACCGGCCTCGCGGGAATGGCCTGCGCCGGCCTCGACATGGCCGCCTGGGACGCGCTGGCCGTGGCGCGCGGCCTGCCGCTGGTCGAACTGCTGGGTGGCCGACGCCGGCCGATTGCGGCCTACGACAGCCACAGCCTGGACGGTGTCGAACTGGGCGTGCAGCGCGCCGAGCGCGCCGTGGCGCAGGGCTTCGGCGCCATCAAGACCAAGGTTGGCTACGCCACGCTGGCCGAAGACCTGCGCGTGGTGCGCGCCCTGCGCCAGGCCATCGGCGACGACACCCAGCTGCTGGTCGACTACAACCAGGGCCTGGCCGGGCCCGAGGCGGTGCGCCGCATCCACGCGCTCGAAGGCGAAGGCATCGGCTGGGTCGAAGAACCGACCTTGCAGGAAGACTACGCGGGCCACGCGCGCATCCGGGCGCAGGTGCGGCTGCCAATCCAGATGGGCGAGAACTGGTGCGGGCCCGACGAGATGGCCAAGGCGCTCGAGGCCGGCGCCTGCGACCTGGTGATGCCCGACGCGATGAAGATCGGCGGCGTGACCGGCTGGCTGCGCGCAGCGACGCTGGCACAAGCCCGCGGCCTGCCGATGTCCAGCCACATCTTCCAGGAGGTCAGCGTGCACCTGCTGGCGGTCACGCCGACCTGCCACCTGCTCGAACGCATGGACCTGGCGGGCCCGGTGCTGGCCGAGCCGCTGGCCTTCGAGAACGGCGGCGCCATCGCGCCGCCGCAGCCGGGCACCGGCATCGCCTGGAACGAGAAGGCGGTGCGCCGCTTCGAAGTCAGAGCTTGCTGAGGGTCTGGACGGTCTCGTCGATCAGCCAGCGGTTCGCGGCGCCGTACTCGTGCCGCACATGCCAGTACGCCTGGACCTGGAAGTCCGGCAGTTCGACCGGCAGGTCGAGCGCCTTCAGGCCGCCCTGCGAGACATAGAGCTCGGCCACGCGCGAGGGCAGCAGCACCAGCAGGTCGCTCTGCGACAGCAGCGGCGGCAGCACCGTGAACTGCGGCACCCGGGCGACGATGTTGCGGTTGACGCCGCGCTGGGCCAGCGCCTCGTCGACCAGGAAGTGGCCGGTGCGCGGCGACGACACCATCACGTGCCGCGCCGCGGCGAACTCCTTCAGGCTCATCGTGCTGCCAATGGTGGGATGGGCGGACGACATCAGGCACACGTAGTGCTCGCGAAAGAGCAGCGCGCTGCGGATCTGCGGCGACAGCGCGGGAATGTGGCCGATGGCGAGGTCGATCCGTCCGGCTGCGAGGTCTTCGCCGACGGCTTCGGCGATCTGCACGATGTCGATCTCGATGCGCGGCGCCGACTCCTGGAAGCGGCGCAACAGCGGCGGCACGAAGTACAGCACGCCGATGTCGGACATCGCGAGCCGGAAGCGCCGGGTCGACAGCGCCGGGTCGAACAGGCGCTGCTGCTCCAGCGTGCTCTCGACCGTGGCCAGCGCGTCGCGGAAGCGCTCGAACAACTGCTCGGCCAGGCCGGTCGGCACCAGCCCCGCTGCGCCGCGCGAGAACAACCGGTCGGCATAGACCTCGCGCATCTTGGCCAGGCCGTAGCTGATGGTCGGCTGCGTGACGTCGAGCCGCTCGGCCGCCTGCGTGACGCTGCGGGTCTCGTAGATGGCGACGAAGACGCGGATGAGGTTGAGGTCCAGGTGGGTCATGTCTTCTGTGTTCTTTTGCCTGGAACGGCGCGCAGCATCAGACCATCAGGTGGGCCTCCAGCGCCGCGCGACCGAACTCCGATGCCGCCCCTTTCAGCAGGCATTCGCCGTGGTCGATCGCCATCAGGTCGTCGGCCACCGCGAGCAGGAACTCCAGATTCTGCTCGACGATCACGAACCCGGCGCCTTCGGCCTTGCGGGCCCGCAACAGCGCCGCCATGCGCTCGATGTTCTCGGGCTGGACGCCTTCGGTCGGCTCGTCGAGGAGGCTGAGCGCGGCGCGCAGGCCCATGGTGCGCGTGAAGGACAGCAGCTTGCGCTCGCCGCCGCTCAGCGAGCCGGCGCGCTGCGCCATGCGCTCGCCCAGGCGCGGGAAGGCCTGCAGGCAGGCCGCGTAGCGCTGCGGGTCGCGGTCGTCGAGGTGCAGCCACAGGTTCTCCTTCACGCTGAGGTCGCCGAACACCACGTCCTCCTGCGGCGCGTAGGCCATGCCGCGCGCCAGCCGCTGGTGCGGCGCCACCTGCGAAAGGTCATGCCCGCCGAGCGTCATCGTGCCTTCGCGCAGCGGCAGGAAGCCGGCCAGCGCGCGCATCAGCGTGGTCTTGCCGACGCCATTGCGGCCGAGCACGCCGAGCACCCGGCCGGGGCCCGCGCTGCCGCTCAGGCCGCGCAGCACCATGGTGTCGCCGTAGCCGCACACCAAGGCATCAAACTTCAACGAGCCGTTCATTTGCGCGCCCCCGCATACACCGCCCGCACCGCCGGATCGCCCTGGATCTCGGCCAGCGTCCCCTGGGCCAGCAGCCGGCCCTGGTGCAGCACGTAGACGTCGCCGCCGATCGCGGCCACGGCGCTGATGTCGTGCTCGATCACCAGCGCGGCCGCGCCCAGCCGGTCGATGACGGTCTTGATGGCATCGATCATGTGGTGGGTCTCGGCGGGGGACAGGCCGGCGCAGGGCTCGTCGAGCAGCACCAGGCGGGGTTGCGGCAGCACGGTCATCACGAACTCCAGCGCCTGGCGGTGGCCCTGCGAGAGGCTGCCCGCACGGGTGGCGAGCTGCTCGCGCAGCGCCGGGAACAGGTCGAGCAGTTCGTCCCGCAGCGGACTGCGCCATCCCAGCGGCGCCCGCGCCAGCGACATCGCCGGGCCGAGCCGCCCGGCCCACAGCGCCACGTCCAGGTTCTGGCTCACGCTGAGCTCGGAAAATACCGACGGAATCTGCAGCTTGCGCCCGACGCCGCGCCGCGCCACCCGCCAGGCGGTCGCGCCCGAGATGTCCGCACGGTCGAGCAGGATGCGCCCCGAACGCAGCGGCAGCCGGCCGGTCATGACGTTGAAGGCCGAGGTCTTGCCGGCGCCGTTCGGGCCGATCACGCAGCGCAGCCCGGGGCCGTCGAGCGCCAGCGCCAGGCCATCGAGGATCCGCACGCCGCCCTGCGCGGCATGGACCTGCTCCAAGGCCAGGCCGATGCGCCCGTCCGGTGCGTGCCGCGCAGGCGCGTCGGTGGCCGGCACGCCAGGCGCCGCGGCGGGCCCGCGCCGCCACAAGGGCCGGCCCAGCCCCGCCAGACCTTCGGGCAGGAAGCGCACCACCACGATGAAGATCGCACCCACCGCGACCTCCCAATAGGCGAAATGGTCACGCAGCTCCGACGAGGCATAGCCGATGAACACGGCGCCGAGCAGCGCCCCGAGCGGGCTGGCCTTGCCGCCGACCGCCGCCCAGATCACGAATTCGGTCGACAGCACGAAGCCCATGGTGAGCGGCGTCACGATGCCCTGGTGCAGCGCGAACAGCGCACCCGCGGCGGCGGCCAGCAGCGCCGAGAAGCCGAAGGCGAAGGCCTTGATGCGGTCGGTCGCATAGCCGAAGAGCTGCAGCCGGTCTTCGTTCTGCGCCACCGCGCTCCACAGCATGCCCAACGGCCGCCGCAGCACCAGGCCCAGCAAGGCGGTGCTGCCGACCGCGCAGGCGGCGACCACCCAGTAGAAGCTGCTGTAGCGCTCGGTGCCCGGCAGCTCGGGGATGTCGGCCATGCCGTTGAAGCCGCCGGTGACCGCGCTCCATTGCTGCGCCGCCAGGAAGCCCAGCATCGTCATCGCCAGCGTGATGAGCGAGAAGAAGGGGCCGCTGCGATGGCTGCGCGCGAACACCAGCCGCGCCGTGACATAGGCGACGGCCGCGGGCAGCAGCAGCGCCAGCGGCAGCGCCAAATACCAGAGCGGCTGCTGCTGCGCCGCCTTCAGCGTGCCGCCCGCCAGGTAGGCGCCGAGGCCGAAGAACAGCGCATGCCCGAGCGGCAGGAAGCCCAGCCGGCCCCAGCACAGCGCCACGCCCTGGGTCGCGATGCCGTAGATCAGGAACAGCGCGATCTGGTAGGCGACGAAGTCGTTGCTGGCGAAGGGCAGCACCACCAGGGCGGCGCCCAGCCACAGCGCTTCGCTGCCCGGCAGGCGCCAGCGTCGGGCCGGCCGGCGCAGGGCCGCGCAGGGAGGGTGTTCAACGGCGTCCAAGGAGTCCATTCGGCTTCAGCCAGAGAAAGAGGATCGAAAGGATCAGCACCACCGCGTAGCCGCTGGTCTGGCCGGCGAGGCTGCTGACGACCGCCTGGCTGCCGCCGATCACGCCGACACCGCCGGCGAAGCCGCCCAGCGTGCCGAGGCCGCCCACCACCAGCACGAAGAAGGCGTCGAGCAGGTAGTCGACGCCGATGCCGGGCTCGATGCGCACCAGCGGCGCCAGCAGCACGCCCGCTGCGCCCGCCAGCACCACGCCGATGACGAAGGTCTGCGAGGCCAGGCGGCGGGTGTCGATGCCCAGCGCCTGGGCCAGCATCGGGTTGCCGGTCATCGCCCGCACGCGCAGGCCCATGACGCTGCGCCGGTACCAGAAGGCCAGGCCGATCATCAGCAGGACCGCGAAGGCGATCAGCGCCAGCCGGTACCCGGGGTACTGCACGCCGGCCAGCGTGACCGGCGTCGCCAGGCTGCTCTCGACGTTGCGGTAGCCGCGGCCGTAGATCGCCTCGACCAGCTTGCGCAGCACCATCGCCAGGCCCCAGGTCGCCAGCAGGGTGTCGAAGGGCCGGGCATAGAGCGGGCGGATCAGCCAGCGCTCGACCACCCAGCCCAGCAAGCCGCAGACAACGATCGCCAGCGGCATCGCGGTGGCGATCGGCCAGCCCCAGGCCTGCACCGTGACCACCGCGTAGGCGCCCAGCATCACGAACTCGCCATGCGCCATGTTCATCACGCCGAGCAGACCGAACACCACCGCCAGGCCCAGCGTCGTGAGCGCCAAGGTCGAGAGTTCGTAGGCCAGGTTCAGCGCATGCAGCAGCCAGCTGGTGTCCATCTCGGCGCTACACCTTGCAGGTCTGGCCCGACGCGATGCGGGGGAAGGTCTTGACGACCCGGAAGCCCTTGTCGTCGACGTCGGCCAGGTAGATGTCCTGCTCGACGTGCCGCGCATGCATCGTGACCGCGCCGCGCGGGCCGTTGTAGCTCGCGCCCTCGCTGGCCGGGTCCATCTTCGCGACCTCGAGCGACTTGGCCTTGGCGCTGATTGCGTCCAGCATCAGGAAGCCCTCGTACACCGATTCGGCCAGGCCGTTGAGGGCCGGCGCCTGGGCACCGAACTTCTTGAAGTAGGCCTCCGAGAAAGCCTTGGCCGCCGGGGTCTGGATGTTGGCGAAATAGCCCGCGCTCGAATAGAGGTTGCGCGCGTTCGCCGCGCCGATGCCGGCCAGCGTGTTCTCCTCGATCAGCGTGCCGAGGCGGATCGCCTTGTCCGCCAGTCCGAAGCTCGCGAAGGCCTTGTTGAAGCCGACCGAGGCCCCGCCCACCAGCGACACCAGCACCGCGTCGGCGCCGCTGTCGCGGATCCGGGCCAGGCTCGAATCGAAATTGTCGACCGTGAACGGCAGGTATTCGTCGCCCACCACCTGGGCGCCGGTCTGGGTGATGTAGCCCTTGGCCGCGGCATTGGTGTTGCGGCCCCAGATGTAGTCGTTGCCGATCATGTACCACTTCTTCGGCTTGCGTTCCGAGGCCAGCCACGGGATCACGGGCGCCAGCTGCTGGGCCGGCGTCTCGCCGTTGACGTAGGTGCCCTTGGCGCATTCGCCGCCCTCGTAGACCGGTGTGTAGAAGTACGGCACCTGGCCCTTGAAGAGCCCCACCAGCGCGCCGCGCACCGCGCTGTCGTGCATGCCGATCACCACCTGCGCGCCCGAGCCCTTCCAGAGCTTCAGCGCCGCCTGCGAGGCCTCGGCGGGCGGCAGCCCGGCGTCGCCGACCAGCAGGTTGATGTTGCGGCCCAGCACCCCGCCTTTCGCATTCAGGGTCTGCACCGCGAGCTCGGCGCAGGCCTTGGCCGAAGGGCCGAACAGGCCCGCGGGTCCGCTCAGCGGCAGCATCACGGCCACGTTCAGTGCCGACTGCGCGCGCACGCCCGCGCTGCCCAGGGCCGCGGCAGCCGCGGCGCCATGAAGAAAGGTACGACGATCCATGAGAACTCCTCTGTTGTGATCGGGGGTGGTGCCTGCCGCGTCTTCAGCGCAGCCAGGGGGCGGAGGGCTCGGTGGGCAGGATGGCCTCGATCGCCGCGGCGACCGCCAGCAGCCGGCGGTCGCTGCCGGCCGGGCCGTCGAGCGCCAGCCCGACCGGCAGGCCCGCCGCCAGCCCCGCCGGCAGCGTGACGCCCGGGATGCCGGCGTTGCTGCCCGGGTCGGTGTTGCGGATGAAGGTCGGAAAGGTCGGGCAGCGCTGGCCGTTGAACAGCACCGTCTCGTCGTCGCCCACCGGCGCCGCGGTCAGGGGCGTGGTCGGCAGCAGCAGGGCGTGCACGCCAGAGGCGGCGAAGGCATCGGCATAGAGCGCCTGCAGTTTCACGCGCGCCAGCAGGGCTTCGCGGTAGGCGGCCTCGGGCACCGCGCCGCCGGCCAGCAGGGGCCGCGCAATGGCGGCGACGTCCGGGCTGCCGATACCGTCGACGAGCTGCTGGAGGTCGATGCCGCGGCCGGCGTCGCGCAAATAGCGGCCCATGTCGCGCACGAATTCGAACAGCGCGATCGGGAATCCGGCCGCCCCGTTGAGTTCAGTCAGCCCCGGCAGCGCCACCTCGACCAACTGCACGCCGGCGGCGCGCAGGCGTTCGACGGCGGCGTCCGCCACGGCCTGCACGCCGGGCTCGAGCGTCTCCCAGAACGGCGCGCGCGGCAGGCCCAGCCGCAGCCCCGCGAGCGCCACCGGGTCCAGCGGCGCGCCGCCATCGGCCAGCACGCCGTCGAGCAGCGCGCAATCGGCGACGCTGCGGGCGATCGGGCCGGCGGTGTCGCGGGTGGCGGAGATCGGCGCGATCCCCTGCCCCGGCACCCGCCCCACCGTCGGCCGCAGGCCGACCACGCCGCACAGGGCGGCCGGCACCCGCACCGATCCGCCGGTGTCGGTGCCGATCGCGGCCGGCACCAGGCCGGCGGCCACCACCACGCCCGAGCCGCCGCTGCTGCCGCCCGGAATCCGCGACGGGTCCCAGGGATTGCGCGCCGCGCCCGTCACGCTGTTGTTGGTCGTGATGCCGAAGGCCAGCTCGTGCATGCTGGTCTTGCCGGCCACCAGCGCACCGGCAGCGCGCAGGCGGCGCACCACTTCGGCGTCGCGGGCCGGATGCAGGCCGTGCAGGGCGCCGGTGCCGGCGCCGCTGGGCAGCCCGACGGCGTCGATGTTGTCCTTGAGCGCCACCGGCACGCCGAGCAGCGGAAGGTCTTCGCCCGCCGCGATGCGGGCATCGGCGGCCCGGGCCTGGGCCCGCAGCGCCTCGGCGTCGAAGGCGACGTAGCCGTTGAGCGCGGCATGGGCTTCGGTGCGGGCGATCAGGGCGTCGGCGACCGCCACGCTGGTGACGGCGCCCGCCTGGAGTTGGCGCCGCAGTTCGGCGACACCGAGTTGTGTGAGCTTCATGGCCTGTTCCTTGGTCGAGTCAGCGAATGCTAGGAAGCGCAGGCGGCACGCACACCTATCACGATTGATAGGGGCCCTACGGGTCGGCACCGATATACCGGCCGGCGCACGGCGGGCTAGCATCGCCGTCCGCCCCCTTTGCACGGTCTTTGCTTTACCCACGCCATGTATCTCGCCACGGCACAGACCCGCGCGCTCGGTGACGTCATGCGTCTGCTGGCCGAGGCCACCGACCCCGATGCCCTGCGCGGCGACCTCGCGCTGCCCATGCTCGACCTGCTGCGGGCCGACACCTACGTCTCCTTCACCTGGGACCGGATCGCCCAGCGCTTCGACCGCGTGAAGGCGCTCAACATGTCGCTCGAGAACCTGCGCAGCTGGGACGAGTACTACCGCTTCGTCGATCCGCTCACCTTCCCGATGATGGAGCGCCGCCATCCGACGCTCGCGACCCAGATCCTGTGCCAGAGCGACCTGGCGCGGACCGAGTTCTTCAACGACTTCCTGGCCCGCGACCACATGCACTGGGGCGTCAACGTCTATGTCTTCGCCCATGGCGAATGCACCGGCGACATGCGGATCTGGCGGCGGCGCGAGCGCGGCAACTTCGACAACAACGAGATCGAGGCGCTGCGCCTGGTCGAGCCCGCCTTCGCGGCGGCGCTGGCGCGCTTCCAGTGGGAGGCCGACCCGCTGCTGTCGCCGCAGGCCCGCGAGAGCGTCACCGAGCTACTGCAGCGACGCTCGGCCCTGAGCCAGCGCGAAGCCGAAGCCGCTGCGCTGGTGCTCTCGGGCTGCCCCGACAAGCTGATCGCCAAGCGCATGGCGGTCGGGCTGCCGACTGTGCGCTTCCATCTGGCCAACGCCTTCCGCAAGCTGCGGGTCGAGAACCGGACCCAGCTGGCGGCCCGGGCCCAGGCGCTGGTCAACGACCCGTTGGCGGCATCGAACTGAGGCCGCCGAGCACGGCGCCTGCGCGCCCCGGGATGGCCTTTCATGTCGCACCGGGATGGGAACTCAAGGATCGTCTGTCGACCAATCTCTCTTGCAGGCCGCCAACAATGCGGCCCAGTCGTCCGGAGGATTGCCCCGAACCAACATCTTCTGGAACACCGCGTAGGGATCTGAGTGGCCGCCTGCCGACCGCAAGGTCTGCTCGTCGTTGACCCAGGCGTACACGATCGCCTTGGCTCTGGAGTCATAGCGGAAGAACAGACGAAACCGACGTCCGATCTTCGCGCGCCGCCAATGCCTATAGGCCGGCCCCAAGGTGTTGCCCTGGCGGAACTCGTCGCGCGAAGGATCGCTCGGCACGATGTCCATGATCAACTGACTCAATGCCCGGAACAGCTTGACGTTGGCGTTGCTCTCGAACCCTTGCAGGTCGTTGCGCTCGGCCCGTTGCGCAGCTGCGTGCAGCTTGCGCAACTGCGCGATCACTCCCTCGTGAAACAGGAGCGCCCAACCGTTGCGTTGCATCAGAGCGCCACGTCGCCGTCGATGTCCTCATCGACGTTCACCGCATGCCGCGCATTCGCCAGCATGGCACGTGCCAAGTCCTCCGGCAGGGATCTGACATGCAGCCCGGCCCGAATGTCGGACTCCAAGAGTTCCAGGAAGGCACCAATGGCCGGGTCATCGTGGACGCCGCCTTCGGCTCGGCTCACGACGACCTCGCCGCCACGAAGGTCGAATGCCACTTTGCCGCCGGTGTCCACGCCAAGCGCCTGCCGGATGGCTTTGGGCAGCGTGATCTGACCCTTGGAGGTCAGCGTTGCGACTTCATGGATTTCGGGCATGAGGGCACTCCAGATAGGAATGAGGAATGCTCGATGGTAAGGAAATTTCCTTACCGCGTCAATATCAATCTGCTTGTGCGGGCGCCCCACGGGGTCAGCGCCTCGCCCCCCGCCCGTCCCAGGCGAACGAAACGCCGACCAGCAAAGCGACCCAGACCACGCCCGAGAACAGCGCGCCGCCCCAGTGCGTGCCGCTGCTGCAGTCGAGCTCGAAGTAGCGCCCCAGGGCGCTGTTGCCGTCGGGAATCAGCATCGCCAGCTTGGCGGGCAGGAAGAAGACGAACTGGAGCCAAGCCATCAAGGTCGACAGCATGGAGCCGCCGGACGCCATCTCCGTCGCCGCCTCCAGCCGCTTGCACTGGTCAATGAATATCGCCACCTGGAGCCTCCGCGCCGACCATGGCGCCATCGGATTCTGACCCGGATGCGCCTGTCGCCAATGTGATAGCGGTCGCGGGTAACTCCGCAGCGCCGTGCCGGCGCGCGCCCCTACGCTGCGACCGCCGGTGATGTCGCTCGGTCCAGGTCGAAGGCGCGCCGGCGTTTCGTGTCCCCCGTGTTTGCCAACAAATCAACCAAGAAATCCCGGAGACAAATCCCCATGCAACCCAGTCGTGTCCAGTTCCTGGCCTTGGCCACCACCTTGAGCCTCGCCGCTTGCGGCGGTGGCGGCAATTCCGTCCCGTTCATCGCCGCGGCGCCCGCGCCGGCGGCGGCGCCTGCCGCTGCACCCGCCCCGGCGCCCGCGCCCGTGGCGGAAGAAAAGCGCGAGCAGGACAACCGCAACAGCTTCGTGCCCGCGGACCCGAGCGCGACCACCTTCGCGGCGATGGCGGCCGACCCGGCCACCCCGGCGTACGACCCTGCCACGACCAGCCGCTGGGCCGGCGTGCTGGGCGGTGCCGCGTACCGGGTCGAAGTGCCCGCCAACTGGAACGGCAAGCTCGTCATGTACGCCCACGGCTACGCCGGCACCGGCAACGCGCTGGGCGTCAGCAATCCGTCGATCCGCCGCTACCTGATCCAGAACGGCTACGCCTGGGCCGCATCCAGCTACAGCAAGAACTACTACGACGTACGGGTCGGTGTCGAGGACACCAACGCGCTGGCGCTGGAGTTCAACAAGATCGCCGCCGCCGCCGGCCGCACGCTGGCAGCGCCCAGCAAGATCTTCATCACCGGCCACTCGATGGGCGGCCACATCACGGCCGCGGCGATCGAGGACGAGGCCTACGCCACCGCCAACCACAAGGTCCGGTACAACGGCGCGGTGCCGATGTGCGGCGTGGTCGGCGACACCGAGCTGTTCGACTACTTCGCCGCCGCGCAGGTCACGGCGCAGGCACTGGCCGGGGTGCCGAAGTATCCGTTCATCAACTGGTCGGACATTTCGGCGCAGGTGACGGGCGCGCTGTTCACCAGCATGGCCACGCCGGTCACCCTGACGCCGACCGGCGTCAAATACGCCTCGGTGATCCAGAACCTCACCGGCGGCCCGCGGCCGATCTTCAACCTCGGCCTTGCCTACGGCGGCTCGTTCTCGGCCGTGTGGGGCGTGTTCGGCGGCGACGGCACGATCACCGGCATCCTCAACAAGAGCGTGATCGATACCAACCGCTTCACCTACACCGTCGACGGCGATGCGGCGACGTCGAACCAGATCAACGCCTCGGTGCTCAAGCTCACGGCCGTGGCCGATGCCAACCGGCTGCGCACCGACGGCCTGCGCTGGATCCCCAAGGCCAACGGCGAGTTCAAGATCCCGGTCGTGACGCTGCACACGCTGGGCGATCTCTACGTGCCCTTCAGCATGGAGCAGATCTACCAGAAGCGCGTGGCCGCCAAGGGCAACGGCAACTGGCTGGTGCAGCGCGCCATCCGCGGCGCCACCCACTGCGACTTCACGGTGGCCGAGCAGGTCGCCGCCTTCGACGCCATGATCAAGTGGGAAGGCGGCGGACCCAAGCCCGCAGGCGACGATGTGGTCACGCCGGCGACCGTGGCCGCGACGACCTATGGCTGTGCCTTCACGAACAACACGATCGGCATCGACGACACGACGGCGAGCACCGCCGCCCTGCGCAACCTCATCGTCAACAGCCCCGGCGGCGCCTGCCCTCCCTGATCGACCGAGACGGCGCGGCGGCCCCGGGTGCCGCGCCGTTCAGTCGTGCAGCAGCTCCTGCATGAGCGCGCGCACGATCGCCAGCCCCGGCGCCTCCGTGCGCCGGCGCAGCGTGACCAGGCCAAAGCGCGCGCTGCGCTCCATCGGCGGGTTCATCTTGAGTTCGACCAGGTCGGGCGCCGCAGCACGGATCGCCAGCAGCACCGCATCGGTCTGGCGCGCCACCTCGACCAGGCTGGCGACCTCCTCGCATTGCAAGGTCACGCACTGCGCCGGATGGGCCTCGGGCCCGTAGGTCTCGATCAGGCTGCGCGCCACCTCGTCGCTCAGCGGCGTCGAGGCGATCGGATAGCGCTGCACCGCCTCGAAATCCACGCCGTTGCGCCTGTGCGCCAGCGGATGGCCGCGCCGGCACATGAAGACCCCGCGCATCTCGCGCAGCATGCTGACCTCGAGGTCGGCACCGGGCGCCAGCGAGCGCGCATCGAGCACCAGCGCGTCGAGCGTGCGGGCACGCAATGCCTGCGCCAGCAGCTCGGTGCCGCCGCGCGCCACCACCACCCGCACCTTCGGATGGTGAGTCGCCATGTGCATCAGCAGCGGCGTCATCAGCATGGCGCCCGGCCCCGAACCCATGCCGATGCGGATCGCACCGCCCTGCCCCTCGCGCATCTGCCGGCCGCTGTCGCGCAGCTCGCCGGCCTCGGACACCAGCTGGCGGGCCCGCAGCACCACGTCGCGGCCGAAAGGCGTGAGCTCGCTGCGGCGGCCGATCCGGTCGAACAGCGGCATGCCGAGTTCGTCCTCGAGCGCGCGGATGCTGCGGCTGAAGGCCGGCTGCGTGATGCACATCGCCTGCGCCGACTTGCTGAACGAACCGCTCTCGGCCAGCACGAGCAGGTGCCTGAGCTGGACCAATGTCATCGGGCGGCCCCGCGGGATGCATGCATTGAAGTAATCATTTGGCGGACAACAATGCATTGGATGTTCTCACGCGGCGCTCCTACGATGCAAGCGCGTCCCCGCTCCGAGGGACGGCCCCACAGCCCATCGTCAACAGGAACCCCATGAAGACCTTCTTCCAACGTTCGATCGCCGGCCTGTTGCTGCTGGCCGCAGGCGCCGCGTTCTCCCAGAACTACCCGAGCAAGCCGATCAGCCTGATGGTGCCGTACCCCGCGGGTGGCCCTTCGGATGCCGCCGCCCGGATCTTCACCGCGCCGCTGGGCAAGGAGCTGGGCCAGCAGGTGATCGTCGACAACCTCGGCGGCGTGTCCGGCGCGCTGGCGGCGCAGAAGGTGCTCGCGGCGCCCGCCGACGGCTACTACCTGTTCCAGGGCTCCCCCAACGAGGTCATCCTGGCACCGCTGGCCAACGCCGCGGTCAAGCTCAAGGCCGAGGACTTCCGCCTGGTCCATCCGGTGACCGACGCCGTGATGGTGGTGGTCGCGCGCAAGGACCTGCCGGCCAACAACATCGACGAGCTGATCGCGCTGGCGCGCAAGAACGCCGACAAGCCGCTGACCTACGGCAGCGTGGGCATCGGCTCGCTCTACCACCTGATCCTCGAGGATGTCCAGAAACGCACCGGCATCCAGCTGATCCATGCGCCGTACAAGGGCAACGCGCCGCTCTTGACCGACATCGGCGGCGGCCAGGTCGACTTCGCGGTGCTGGTCTACAGTGCCGGCATGGGCGCGATGGCCGACCAGGGCCGGCTCAAGGTGATCGGCCAGCTCGGCGCCCAGCGCTCGGAGCTCTTGAAGAACGTGCCCACGGTCAGCGAAGGCAAGGAACTGAAGGATTTCGCGTTCCAGATCTGGAGCGGCTTCATGGTGCCGAAGAACACGCCCGAAGACGTGGTGCAGCGCCTGCACAAGGCCATCGGCGCCACCCTGAAGGACCCGGGCGTGCGCGCGCAGCTGGCGGCCCAGACCCAGCTGGCAGCGCCGCCGATGACGCTGGCCGAAGCGGCCAAGTTCTACGAAGCCGAGACCGCGCGCTATCGTGCGATCGCCAAGTCGATCAACCTGCAACCGCAATGAGGCCCCGATGAGCGCACTCCTCGATCACATGCACAGCCAGTCGGATGAATTCATCGGGCTGCGGCGCGACATCCACCACCACCCCGAGCTCGCCTTCGACGAGCACCGCACCTCGGCCCTGGTGGCCGAGAAGCTGCAGGCCTGGGGCTACGAGGTCGAGCGCGGGCTCGGCGGCACCGGCGTCGTCGGCCGCCTGGTGCGCGGCGACGGACGGCGCCGCCTCGGCCTGCGCGCCGACATGGACGCCCTGCCGATCGACGAGGCCACCGGGCTCGGCTATGCCAGCTGCAATGCCGGCGTGATGCATGCGTGCGGCCACGACGGCCATACCGCGATGCTGCTGGCCGCGGCGCGCCATCTCGCCGAGCGGGGCCGATTCTCGGGCACCCTGAACCTGATCTTCCAGCCGGCCGAGGAAGGCGGCGGCGGCGCGGTCAAGATGATGGAAGACGGCCTGTTCGACAAATACCCGTGCGACGCCATCTTCGCGATGCACAACATGCCGGGCATGCCGCAGGGCCGCCTGGTGCTGCGCGAGGGCCCGACGATGGCCTCGTCGGACTACGCCACGGTCACCCTCACGGGCGTCGGCGGCCATGGCGCGATGCCGCACCGGGCGGCCGACCCCGTGGTCGCCGCGGCCAGCATCGTGATGGCTCTGCAGACCGTGGTGTCGCGCAACGTCGATCCGCTGCAGATGGCGGTGGTCACGGTCGGCGCGATCCACGCCGGCAAGGCCAACAACGTGATCCCGCAGCAGGCCACGCTGGAGATCAGCATCCGCGCGCTCGACCGCGAGGTGCGCGCCACGCTCGAACGGCGCGTGAAGGCACTGATCGCCGCGCAGGCCGAGAGCTTCGGCGTCAGGGCGCAAGTCGATTGGCGGCCGGGCTATGCGGTGCTCGTCAACACGCCCGAAGAGACCGCCTTCGCGCGCGAGGTGGCGCTGGAACTGGTGGGGGCCGACCAGGTCACGCTGCAGGGCCCGGCCCTGCCGGGCAGCGAGGACTTCGCCTTCATGCTCGAGAAGCTGCCGGGCAGCTACCTGTTCATCGGCAACGGCGACGGCGACAGTGCCGGCGCCTGCATGGTGCACAACCCGGGCTATGACTTCAACGACGACAACGTGGCGATCGGCTCGGCCTACTGGGCGCTGCTGACCGAGCGCTTCCTGGCGGCCTGACGAAGGCGCCAGACCGACAGCCGCTACTTCGTCACATCGACATCGCGCGACTCGGGCAGCATCCACATGGCGACCACGCTGATCGCGCACATCGCAACCACGTAGTAGGCCGGGGCCATCGGATTTCGCGTCACGGCGATCAGCCACGTCACGACGAACTGGGTGGTGCCGCCGAACACCGAGGTGCCGATCGCGTAGACCAGCGACAGGCCCGTGCTTCGCACCGCAATGGGCAGGAGTTCCGGAACGGTCACCAGCCCCGCGGCGCCGAACATCGCCGTCAGCGCGGCCAGGATCGCGGACACCACCAGCAGCGTGGTGGCGCCGGGTGCACCCGACAGCCACATGAACAGCGGCACGATCGACAACATCAGCACGATGCGGGGCAGCTGGTTGGTGACCTTTCTGCCGTAGCGGTCGCACAGGAGGCCACCGACCAGGGCGAAGGCGAAGGTCATGACGCCGCCCATCAGCACGCTGCCCTGCGCCAGCGCCGGCGGCAGCTTCAGCACCTGGACCGCGTAGGTGACCATGTAGTTGCCGACCTGCGACGCCACCGCCGTCGCTGCCGTGAGCAGCACGCCCAGCACCAGCACGCGGCGGTGCTTGCTGAACACCGAGCCGACGATCTGCGCGCCGGTGCGATCGCCGCTGCCTTCGTGGGTTTCGGGAAGGCTGCGGCGGATGTAGAGCGCGATGGGAATGAGCACCAGGCTGAACAGGAACGGCACGCGCCAGCCCCACGACGAGAGCTGCTCCTGCGTGAGCACGAGCGACAGCGCCACGCCGAAGGTCCCGCCCACCGCGACGGCGAGCCCCTGGCTGGCGATCTGCCAGCTCGAATAGAAGCCGCGCCGTCCGGGCGGCGCCGCTTCGAGCAGCAGCGCGGTGGCCGGCCCGACCTCGCCACCGAGCGCCAGGCCCTGCAGCAGGCGGCAGAACACGACGATCACCGGTGCGGCGATGCCGATGCTCGCATAGCTGGGCGTCGCGGCCAGGCCCAGCGTGCCGACGGTGATCAGCGCCACCGTCAGGATCATGGCCGGCTTGCGCCCGGCCCGGTCGGCGAAGGCGCCGATCAACACGCCGCCCAGCGGCCGCGTGAAGAATCCGACGCCGAACGTGGCCACCGCCACCAGCAAGCTGCCGAACTCCCCGCTGACCGGGAAGAAGGTGCGGCCGATGTAGACGGCGAAGTAGGCGTAGATGACGAAGTCGTAGAACTCGAGGGCATTGCCCGCGACGGCGGCAGCGACCGCCTTGCGGCTGATGGCGGTCTTGGGGGCAGGGTGCGCGCTGCGCGCAGCCGTCGCGGCCTGGGGCAGGCCGGCGGGATTCAGGGTGGACGCGTTCATGGGGTGTTCCGTGGTTCGTTCGGGGTCGGGATCGAGAACGGACGCGCGTCAGGCCAGCATGGCCTGGGACGCGTCTTCCTGCAAGCCTTCGAGCGCGCGCAGGCAGGCTTGCGAAGCCTGTTGCCATACGGCGAGCTTCCAGTCGGCGGCATCGGGATAGAACGCATCCTTGAGCGCCTGCCTGATGGCGGCGGACCGCGCCGCATCGGTGTCGCCGTGCCGGTGCAGCCAGTGCTCGGCACGCAATGCGCCGGTGACACGCTCGCTCGGCCAGGTGCCGTACTCCAGGCAGATGCCCACATGCTGCGCGCCGCGGCACTCTTCGGTGATCGCGGTCTGGATCGGTCCGGTCAGCGGGATGCTGGTCGAGGTGCCGGTCGTGACCGAGGTCAGTTCGCCCCACCACCGCTCGGCCCGCGCGAGCACGGCCGGGTCTTCGTCGAAACTCGCGAAGATGCGCTCGCCGACGCCGTAGGCGCCGAGCCCGGTATGGATGTCGATCGAGGCCAGCTGGCGCACCTTCGGCGCATGACGCTTCAGGATGCGGCGGAAGGTGTCGTTGCTCCAGGTCGGCCGATGGCCGCCGAAGAACATGCCGTCGGCGCAGGTGTGCTGGCCCAGGCTCATGGCGCGTTGCAGGCCACGCGCGCCATGCCGGTCGCGGTAGGCCGCGAGCGCGGATTCGACGTCGGCCTCCGGCGGCCACACGGCCGGCAGCAGGAGTTCGTGGATCTCCGCATAGCCGGGATTGACCGGCAAGGGCTTGGCGAAGTCGACGAAGTTCCGGTTGAGGTCGACGTTCTCCTGCGTGACCCGACGCAGATGCGAGAAGCCGAAGGGATTGATCGCATGGACGTGCAGCACCGCCGTGTCGCGCAAGGCATCGACGCCTTCGCGGGCGCGCAGCAGCATCCCGGTCTGGACGGCCGAGCCGCAGAAGCCCTCGACGCCATGGACGCCGCTGATCACCAGCAGCATCCTCGATGCATCGGCCGGGCCGTCCAGGACGACGTCCGTGGCCAGCGTTTCGCCGTCGGCGCCGGCCAACTCCAGTTCATGGGACTCGACCTGCAGGCCGCGCCGCGCTGCGGCGGTCAGGAATTTCTGCCGTGCTTCGGCATAGCTGTGGCTGAAGAGCCCGTCGATCCAGGCGTCGTTTTTCATATGTCTCCGTCGGTTTGTGTGGGGGTCAGGGGGAAGGGGCCAAGCGCTGCTGCTGTCGCAGCCGGCAGGCGTCGCCGAAGGCCTCGAAGATGGCGCGCGCGAACGCGCTGTCGCCGACGCGCATCTCGGGATGCCATTGGACGGCGAGCGTGAACTGGGCAGCGCCTGCAATGGAGAAGGCTTCGACCAGTCCGTCCGGCGCCCTGGCCTCGACACGCAAGCCGGCGCCCAGGCGGTCGATGCCCTGGTGGTGCAGCGAATTCACCCGGGTCCGGGTACTGCCGGCCAAGCGGGCCAGCAGGCCGCCTTCGACCAGGTGCAGGTCGTGGCTGTCGTCGTACCAGCGCTCGATCGGGCGATCGTGATCGCCTTCGCGGTGGTCGAGCCTGCCGATCTGCTCGTGCACGGCGGGCTCCAGCGTGCCGCCCCAGGCGACATTGATCTCCTGGAAGCCGCGGCACACGGCCAGCACGGGCACGCCGGCCGAGACCAGCGCCGGCAGCAGCGGCAGGATGGCGGCATCGCGGTCATGGTCGAGCAGCATCTCGCGGTGGGGCAGCGGCAGGCCATAGCGCGCCGGCGCCACATTGGAAGGGCTGCCGGTGAGGACGATGCCGTCGATCGTCGCCGCCAGCGTGGCGGCCAGCTGTCCGCCCGCCACGGCGGGCAGCACCAGCGGGAGCGCGCGCGAGACTTCGCCGACGGCGTGAACGTAGCCGTGCAGGGCGGCATGCGCCGGATGGCCGTGGCGCTCGACCCGGTCGGACGTGATGACGACGACGGGTCGCAGGCTGGCGGACGGATGTGGGAGGTTTTTCATGGCGAATGGCTGGGCTGCGGAAGGCAGTCTAGGAATTCACCGAGCTTGCGTAAATTGCATAATATTCAGCTTCAACTTGCAGAATCTGCAAGCCAAGGCTGAAATGAACATCCGGCAACTGAGGCATTTCCTGGCCGTCATCGACCTCGGCTCCCTGAGCGCCGCCGCCGAGGCGGTGCACCTGAGCCAACCTGCGCTGTCGCGCAGCCTGCGCGCGCTCGAGAACGTCCTGCGGGTGCCGCTGTTCGACCGGCAGGACCGGCGCTTGCGCCCGACGCCCTATGCCCTCGCCTACGTGGAGCGCGCGCGGCGGATCGTGTTCGACGACACCGAGGGGGCGCGCTCCCTGGCGCTCATGCGCGAAGGAGAACTCGGATCGCTGGCGCTCGGCATGGGCTCGTCGATCGCCAGGTTCCTGCTCGCGCCACTGATGCTGGAGATGCTCGACAAGGCGCCGGGGCTGCGTGTCAGCGCCATGGTCCAGAGCACCGACGTGCTGCACGAGGCCTTGCGCAAGGAGCAACTCGATTTCTTCATCGGCGACGTCCGCATCGCCGGGCGCGAGCGCGACATGGTGACCGAGCCGATCTACCCGTGCACCTTCGGCTGGTTCGCGCGCGCGGCGCATCCGCTCTCGGCCAGGCGCAACGTCACGATGGCCGATCTTTCTGCCTATCCGCTCATTGCCGCGGGCTATGCCGACGCGTCCGTCGAACGCAGGATCGCGGACCTGTATGGCCTCGGCATGCCGATCGGCAACCACTTCGCGCTCAGCACCAGCGATCTCGGTACCGTCCACGCGCTGCTGGCATCCAGCGATGCGGTCACGCCATCGACCGCCATCGCCGTGCTCGATCCGCTGAGGGCCGGCGTCGTGGTGCCGATCGACGTGACGCCGCGGCTCGATCTGGACTTGACGCTCGGGATCGTCCATCGCGCCGGCCGCACGCTGGTGCCGGCAGCTGCGCGGGCGTTCGACTTCATCCGCGCGAGCTTTGCGAATGCGGCCGGCGAGCTCGCGCGCCTGGAGGCCAGGCCAGGCCGCGGCGTGCGAAGCGATCGGGCACGGCGAATGCGCTGAAGCAGCCGCTCGCGCGGCCTCAGTCCATCAAGCTGAGCTGCAGATAGCCATTGGTGCCATGCGCGGGATTGTTGGCGCCGATGATGGCGAAGAGCTTGGCGCCCTGCATGGCGAAGTAGGTCGCGCCGGTGGTCGTGTTGGGCAGCAGGCGCATTCCATTCGGTTGGCTGGCGCTCATCGGATAGAAGGTGTTGAAGGTCTGCACCGCGCTGCCATCGGTCGCCACGCCGTTGCGCGTCGACGTGTTGTTGGCCGCGACCTGTACGCGGCCCCACGAGCCCGGCGTGGCAGAACCATAGCCGGTGCCGGCAGGCCAGGCCGTGCCCTCGGGCACGCCGATCCGGAACACGGCAGTACGCGGATCGCTCGCGGACTTGCCCGCGATCAGGAAGATCTTCTGGTTGCCGATGCGCGCGAGCGCGATGTTGGCGGTGTTCGAAGGCGAAGCCGCTTCGGTCATGGTCCACATGCCACTCGCGCTGCCGGGGGAGATCAGCCAGGTCTGCTGGTCAGCGGGCTGGCAGAGCTCGATCCGGGAGATGCTGGCGTCGTTGCAGCGCACCAGCTTCGTTCCCCCTGCCGAGATCTCGAACTGCGAGATGTCGGAGGTCTGGGTCGTCGGGCCGACGTCGATGCCGAAGCGGTTGTAGACGCCGTCCAGCGCCGCCTGCTGCGTTTCGAGCGCCCGCGAAGCCACGAAGGGCTGGATCGCGAAGGCCTCGTTCGCCGACTGGGTCACGGCGAAAGGAAATGCGCCGATCACGGTGTCCTGGTTGAGATGAAAGCGCGCGGTGTTCGCCGCCGTGGCGATCCGGGCGGACTGGAACACATAGGTGCCAGCCTCATTCGCATCCGCGGCAAAGCTCCCGCTGAGGACGGCGTTGTTGCTGTCGGTCCAGTTGTAGGCGCCGGTGTCGAAGTTGAGCGCGAGGGTCTGCCGGGTGCCGTTGGTGGCGAAGGCCTTGTAGCTTCCGTTGCGCGCATCGCCGCCCGACACGGCGAACTGCAGCGACCTGGTGCTTGCCGCATCGGCGCTTGCCGACGCGGTCACCGTGTAGGTGGCCGCCGAGGCGGTCTCGTTGACCAACTGCGCGCTCCACTGGGTGGGCGTGCTGGCCAGGGCGTTGGCGGTGATGCCGGCCGGCGCACTGCTGCTGGTCCAGGAGACGTTCTGGCTGGGCGTGATCTCCACCTTGTCGCCGGGCTTCACGGCGTACAGGTCCGCGCTCTGGGCCGTCGCGGCCTGCCCGTTGATCTTCACCGAGGTGGTCAAGGCCGGCTTGGCGGCAACGCCCGCCAGGCCGCCGCCGCCTCCACCGCCGCCACACGATGCCAAAGCCACCGCAGCCAGAATGCCTGCGGCAAGGTTCCACTTTCTCATTCGCTGGTCTCCACCAAGTTGTGTTGTTATGTTGCTAAATGCAACATATCGTAACAAACTTCCTAGTGACAGCAACTGGCTGGCGGCTCCCCGCGGCCCGGACGCAACCAGCGCCGATCAGAAGCTGTGGCGGAACCCGAGGTCGTAGCCGTACGAACTGCGATCGGGCGCCGTGATCGAGCCGTTCAGGCCGACCGCCGAGCCGCCGCTGTTGCTCAGGTAGGAGTAGGTCGCATAGGCCACCGAGCGCTTCGAGAAACTGTAGACATAGCCCAGCGACAGCTTGCGCGCCGCCGGATCGCCGATGGCGTCGGTGCCGTAGCGCGACCAGGCGAACTTGATCTGGTCGAAGCCGACCGGCACGATGACGCCGACCGCATAGCCGGTCGCGGTGACGGGCTGGAAACTCTCGACCTTGTCGCGGTAGTAGCCGGCCGAGACTTCGACGATCTGGAAGTCGTAGCTGGCGCCGACATTGGTCGATCGGATGTCGCCGTTGGTCGCGGTCTGCTGGTAGTCGGTGCGGGCCGTCGCGACCGCGATCCCGAAAGGGCCCGAGCGCCAGCCCACGCGGCCGCTGACGCCGGTGCCGTCGTCGGCGGCCGGCGTGTGCTTCTGGTTCTCGCCCATGAAGTACTGCACTTCGCCGAAGAAGCCGCCCAGGCCCGGCGGCAGGAAATAGCCGACCATGTTCGAGGCCCGGGGCGAAGTCGGCCCGGCGATCGAGCCGGCCTGCGGCTGGATCGTGCCGACGCCGTTGTTGTCGAAGGGATCGACGTCGGTGCGGTTGCGGTAGTGGGCCGTGAAATCGCGGCCCAGCCGCAGCTCGCCCCAGAGATCGATCAGGCTGACCGTGGAGCGCCGGTTGAAGCTCAAGGCGTCGGCCGAGGTGGCACCGCTCGCCTGGTTGTTGGTGTTGCCCGCGACGCCGGTGCCGGTGTCCACGCTGACGCCCGATTCGAGCCAGAAGCCCGCGCCCAGGCCGCCGCCCAGATCCTCGATGCCGCGAAAGCCGATGCGCGAGGCGGTGTTGCCGCTGCTGATCAGCTGGGTCTTGGTGGCGATGCTGCCGCTGCCGTAGGCCACCGCCGCGTCGGCCACGCCGAACAGCGTGACGCTGCTGCCGGTGACCGGGCCCTGCACCTGGCTGGCCTGGGCGAAGGCCGCTCCCGAGGCGCACAAGGCACTCCCCGCGATGGCCGCAAGACTGGCTCTCTTCATTGGGCTGCTCCTCTGCGCATTGCGCACCCACTCCGGCGGCGATGATAGACGAGGGATGCGGGCCCGTGGCCTAGAGAATGTCCTTCAGGCGGGCCCGCAGCCGGCTGATCGCCTGGCTGTGCAGCTGGCAGACCCGGCTCTGGCTCACTTCGAGGATGGCGCCGATCTCGCGCAGGTTCAGCTCCTCCTCGTAGTACAGGTTGAGCAGCAGCTGGTCGCGCTCGGGCAGCGCCGAGATGGCATCGATCAGCTGGTGGCGGAAGCCGCTCTCCATCAGCTGTTCGAGCGGGTCGTCGCTCGCGCCCTGGCCCTTGCGCGCCTGTTGCGCATGCAGGTCGAGGAAGGGGTTCTCGGCCTCGCCTTTGGCGAAGTCCTCGACATAGACCAGCTGGCAGCCCTGGATCTCCTGCAGCAGCGACTGGTAGGCCTCGAGCTCGATCTTCATCTCCTTCGCGATCTCCCCTTCGGTGGGCGCCCGGCCGAGCCGGTGCTCGAGCGCATGGACCGCCTTCTCGACCGCCCGCGCCGACTGGCGCAGCCCGCGCGAGCCCCAGTCGCTCGCGCGCAGCTCGTCGAGCATGGCGCCGCGAATGCGCTGGCTCACGAAGGTCTCGAACTGCGCGCCCTTGTTGTCCTGGTAGCGGCTGGATGCGTCCAGCAGACCCAGCATGCCGGCCTGGATCAGGTCGTCGAGCTCGACGCTCGCGGGCAGCTTGGCGATCATCTGCAGCGCGATGCGCCGGACCAGCGGTTGATGCTGCTCCAGCAGGTGAGACTTCTCAATGGTGCCCTGTGCGGTGTACACGTGCGCTCCTTCGTTGCATGTCGGTTGTTCGGTTCGCCGGCTCAGGCGATGGCGGAGCGCGCCGCGGCCAGCGCACGGGCCCGCGGCAGCTCGACCCGCGGCCCGTGCGATGACGGCGCCACGGCGCGGGCGGGACGGGCCGCGGGCGCACGCGTGCGCCAGGGCCAGCCGCCCATGTCGACCGCGACGCGGCGGAAGTCGACAGCCGCCGCGCTGGCCGGGAAGGCCTCGACCACGCTCTGGCGCAGCCGCCGGGCGTCCGCCAGGTGCGGATCGGCGCGCACCCACCCGGCCGCTTCCAGCGACACGGCGAGGTAGCGGCTGCCGGTGCTCGCGAGGTTGGTGGTGATCTGCTGGGCCTCCTCGGGCCCGGCCACGCCGTCGACCAGGAAGCGCAGCTGCTTCAGTCCATGCGCATAGTGCAGGCGCTTGATGCCCGCGTACGCCGAAGTGATCGACGCGGCGTTCGGCTGCAGCACCAGCAGCAGCTCGTCGGCCGCCTGGGCCAGCGCCGACAGCCGGCCTTCGCCGTCGATCCGGGCGGCGATCAGCACCACGCCGCCGCGGCACAGCAGGCGCGGATCGATCTCGGCATGCCGGTCGCCGAGCGGCGCCGGCAGCACGCCGACACCGCAGCCGGCCCGGGCGATCGCGCCCTCGCAGGTCAGCCGCCGGTCGGCCACGTCGGCCAGGTCGCCGAGCGGATCGATGGCCCAGGCGGCGCAGATCGCCGCTGCCGTCCCGCCGTGTTCGTCGAGCACCAGCACGTCCCTGCCCTGCTGGACAAGGGCCGCGCCGAGGTTCATGGCGGCCTCCGTGGCGCCGCCGCCGGGGCCCATGGCCGCGACCGCGACGACTCGCGTGGGCGTATGGGCCAGCAGGCGCCGCAATCCGTCGGCCTGATCTGCAATCAGCTTGGTCATGTGCGGCTCCTCAACCTTGCGGCTCCAGCGCCCGGGCCGGCTGCGTCGGCGCGGTGGACTCGGTGCCCAGGGCCTCGAGCAGCATGAAGAGCTTGCCCACGCCGACATACAGCGCGTTGCCGGTCAGCGGCCGGCTCGAGCGCGCCGGGCGGCCCGAGAGCTGGTTCAGCAGCACCCGCGTGCGGTCGGCCCACTCGCCCCTGGCCTGCAGCAGCCGCCACACGGTGGTGCCCACCTGGCCGGCGATCAGCAGCCGCTTCATCATGTCCGGATCGCCCAGTTCGCCCATGCCGCCGATCAGCTGCACGCCCTGGCGCAGCAGGCGGAAGCAGGGGTCGGCCTCGGCCGCCCAGCCCTGCCATTGCGCGAGCTGCTGCGCGCTCACCTCGCTGCCGAGATTCGACAGCAGGTAGCTCTGGGCCAGGATCTTCTGGCCGCGTGCATCGAGGACGCGGGTGACGACGCAGCGCAGCACCGGCAGCGCGTGCCGGTCGATCGTCGCCGAGGCACCGAGGCGCAAGCGCACCTCGGCCTGTGCCTCGCACTGCAGCGCCGGCTTGCCGCGAAAGCTCACGGGACGCGCCGGGCCGAATTCGAGGCCGAGCCGCGCCAGCTTGCCCGGCGCTTCGGTCACGGGGTCGAGCACCGCGGTCGAGCCGGGCGCGCGCGCCAGCCAGCGCTGGCCCTGGGCCTGCCACTCGACCATCGCCTCGGGCATCGGCAGGCGCGGCAGCACGTGCACCAGCGTGCGGCCGAGCGACTGCTGGCGCAGCCACTGGACCTGGCGCAGCCCCGGCTTGCGCCGCGTCTCCGCGCCCCCGGCCACCGCCGCCGTCGACAGCCACTGGTTGGGCGCCGCCAGCGGCAGGCCGCTGCGGTCCGACAGCAGCAGGCTGCCCTGGCATTCGTAGGCGTCGCCGCCCTCGTTGGAACGCAGGCCGACCTGGCCCGAAAGCGCCAGCACATGCGTCTCGCAGCCGGCCGCGACCTCGCTGCGCGCCTGCACCATCAGGTCCTCCAGCACGGCCTTCTGGCCGACCGCCTCGTCACCCGCGTTGCGCCACAGCCGGCGTGCGCCCTCGAAGCCGATCTGCGCACCGGCCAGCGCGCCGGCCGCGGTCGCCAGTTCCTGGGCATCGTGCGCCATGGCGCGGATCAGGTTCTGGTACTGGAGCCGCAGCCGCTCGGCCTCGGCCTGGGCCTGCACGACCTGGGCCGACGGCGCCGCGCCCGCGGCTTCGTCCTGCATGTCGACCTCGGCCGGCACGAACAGGGGGTTGTGGCGGCGCGGCTGGAACACGCTGTCGACCAGCTGCGCGCGGTCCGCCAGCATCAGGTTCTCGGGCACCTTCTGGCCGCTGGAGATGTAGTGCACCGGCAGCCGGTGGCGGATGACGGTGTCGATCAGCGCGCCGGGATGGGTGGCCTCGTCGACCTTGGTGAAGATGCAGCCCGCCAGCTCGTTGCCGCCACCGCCGTTGCGATAGGCATGCACCACCTCGTTGAGGGTGTCGCCGTGGCTGGTGGCGTTGAGCAGCAGCAGCCGCTTGACCGGACGGTGGCTGTTGCACAGCATCGCGATCTGGTCCGACACCGAACGGTCGCGCTGGCTCATGCCGACCGTGTCGATCAGCACCATGTGCTTGTCCCGCAGGTCCTGCAGCACCAGGTGCAGGTCGGCCGCATCCTTGACCGCGAACACCGGCACGTCGAGGATCTGGCCGTAGATGCGCAGCTGCTCGTAGGCGCCGATGCGGTAGCTGTCGGTGGTCACCAGGGCCAGCTTGTCCGCGCCGAAGCGCATCACGCAGCGCGCCGCCAGCTTGGCGGTGGTGGTGGTCTTGCCGACCCCGGTCGGTCCCATGAGCGCATACACGCCGCCTTGCGCGAGCAGGGCGTCCTCGTCCTCGTGCACCGGCACCGCGCGAATCAGTTCGGCACGCGCGAAGGCCATGCCTTCGGCATAGCTCTGGCCGGTCGGGAGCTTCTCGAGCATGGCCTTCGACAGCTTGGCGCTGAAGCCGGCACCTAGCAGCGTGCGCAGCAGGCGGCCGCGCACCGGGTCCTGGCGCTGGCGGTCGTTCCAGACCACGCTGGCGAGCTGCTCCTCGAGCATGCCGCGCATCGAATGGAGTTCGTTCATGACCATGTCGGCGGGTGCGGGCGGCGCGGCCGGTGCGGGCGCAGCGGCGGGCGCGCGGGCCACCGGGGCGGCGGGCGCCGGCGCGACGGCCGGGGCGGCCACAGGCATTGCCATTGCCGGAACCGCCGGCATCACCGGGGCGACCGGCATCAGCGGCGCAACCGGCGCTGCCGGCAGCGGCGCCCTGACAGGCACGACCGGCGCGGCACTCGCCACCGCCTGCGTCATCTCGCCCTCGACCATCGCGACGATCTCGACGCCCTCGGGTGTCGCGCGATGGTTCAGCACGATGGCTTCGGCACCGAGTGCCTCGCGGACCATGCGCAGGGCTTCGCGGCTGGTCGCCGCGACGAATTTGCGGGCCGTGGTCCGCACGTCTGTAGACATGTTCAAACTCTTCCTCCGATGGTGGCGGTGATCTTGATGTTGCGAGAGTCAGGGATCTCCGCATGGGAGAGCACCTTGAGTTGCGGCAGGCTGCGGCGCAGGAAGCGCGACAGCAGCACGCGCAATGCGTGTTGGACGACCAGCACCGGCGCCAGGCCCATCTGCTCCTGGCGCACGATGGCGGCCTGCGCCTGGCGCAGCAGGTTGTCGGCCAGGCCGGGCTCGATGCCGCTGCTGCTGGTCATGGCCTGCTGCAGCACGCTGTCGAGCGAGCCGTCGAGCCCGATCACCTGCAGCTCGGCATCGCCCGGGAACAGCTGCTGGGTGATCGCGCGGCCCAGGGCCAGGCGGACCAGCGTCGTGAGTTCGGTCGCGTCCTTGACGGTCGGCGCATGCTCGGCCAGCACGTCGAGGATGGTGCGCATGTCGCGGATCGGCACCTCTTCCTCGAGCAGGTTCTGCAGCACCTTGTGCAGCGTGCTCAGCGAGATCAGCTTCGGCACCAGGTCCTCGGTCAGCTTCGGCGCCGTCTTGGCGATCTGGTCGAGCAGCTGCTGCACTTCCTGGCGGCCCAGCAGCTCGGCGGCATGGGTCTGGATCAGGTGGTTGAGGTGGGTCGCCATCACGGTGCAGGCATCGACCACCGTGTAGCCGTGGATCTGCGCCTGCTGGCGCAGGTTGCCGTCGATCCACACCGCCGGCAGGCCGAACGCCGGGTCCTGGGTCGGCGTGCCGGGCAGGCTGCCCGTGACCTGGCCCGGGTTGATTGCCATCCACTGGTTCGGGAAGGCCTCGCCGCGTCCGATCTCCACGCCCTTCAGGCTGATGACATAGGTGTTCGGCTTGATCTCGAGGTTGTCGCGGATGTGGACCACCGGCACCAGGAAGCCGATCTCCTGCGCGATCTTCTTGCGGATGCTCTTGATGCGGCCGAGCAGCTCGCCCTGCTGCGACTGGTCGACCAGCGGGATCAGCCGGTAGCCGACCTCCATGCCGAGCGGATCGACCAGCGCGATGTCGTCCCAGCTGGCTTCGGCCGCCTCGGGCGCCGCCGGCAGCGCAGCTTGGGCGGCGGCGGCGGCCTTCTCGGCCGCCTGCTTCGGCTTGCGCTTGAGCAGGTTGTGGCCGAGCCAGGCGAGGCCGCCGGCGATCAGCAGGAAGGCCAGGTTCGGCATGCCCGGGATCAGGCCCATCAGGCCGATGATGCCGGCGGTCAGGAACAGCACCTGCGGGTTGGAGAACAGCTGGCCCGTGAGCTGGCTGCCGACGTCCTCGTCGGTGGTCACGCGCGAGACGATCACGCCGGCGGCGGTCGAGATCACCAGCGCCGGGATCTGCGCCACCAGGCCGTCGCCGATCGCCAGCAGCGTGTAGGTCTTGCCGGCGGTCGAGAAGTCGAGCCCGTGCTGCGCCACGCCGACCACCAGGCCGCCGATGATGTTGATGACCATGATCAGGAGGCCGGCCACCGCGTCGCCGCGCACGAACTTGCTGGCGCCGTCCATCGAGCCGTAGAAGTCGGCCTCCTGCGCGACTTCGGTGCGGCGCTTGCGGGCGATGTCCTCGCCGATCAGCCCGGCGTTGAGGTCGGCGTCGATCGCCATCTGCTTGCCGGGCATGGCGTCGAGCATGAAGCGCGCGCCGACTTCGGCGATCCGGCCCGCACCCTTGGTGATCACCATGAAGTTGATCAGCACCAGGATGATGAAGACCATCACGCCGACCGCGAAGTTGCCGCCGACCAGGAAGTGGCCGAAAGCCTCGATCACCTTGCCGGCGGCATCGGGGCCGGTGTGGCCGTGCATCAGCACCACGCGGGTGGAGGCCACGTTGAGCGACAGCCGCAGCAGGGTCGAGAACAGCAGCACGGCGGGGAAGGCGGCGAAGTCGAGCGCCTTCATGGTGTACATGCTGACCAGCAGCACCATCACCGACAGTGCGATGTTGAAGGTGAACAGCAGGTCGAGCAGGAAGGCCGGCAGCGGCAGCACCATCATGCTCAGGATCATGATGATGAGAATCGGCCCGGCCAGTCCCTTGAACTGGTTGCCGGAGAAGAACTGCGTCGGCAGACGCATCAGGTTGGTCATCGCGTTCATGCAGGCACGGTGTATTGAAGTTCGTCAGGAACCGCGACGTCGGTCGGCGTGCGCGGCGCCTCGCCGCCTTCGGATTTCCAGCGCTTGAGCTGGTAGACCCAGGCCAGCACCTCGGCCACGGCGGTGTAGAGGCCCGAGGGAATCTCGTCGCCCAGGCGGGTGTGCTTGTAGAGCGCCCGCGTGAGCGGCGGCGCCTCGAGGATCGCGACCTTGTTGTCGGCCGCGATCTCACGGATGCGCTGCGCCACCAGGTCGGTGCCCTTGGCCACCACGCGCGGGGCGCGCATGTCGCCGTCGATGTACTTGAGCGCGACCGCGAAATGGGTCGGGTTGGTGACCACGATGTCCGCCTTCGGCACCTCGGCCATCATCCGGCGCTTGGCGATCGCCTGCTGCTGGCGGCGGATCTGGGCCTTGATGTGCGGGTCGCCTTCGCTCTCCTTGTGCTCCTGGCGCACGTCCTCGCGCGACATGCGCAGCTTCTTGTAGTAGGTCCAGAGCTGCCAGGGCACGTCGACCAGCGCCACCAGCACCAGCGCTGCCGCGATCAGGGCGCAGCTGCGCCCGACCAGCATGATGGTGTGCGGCAGGGCGGTCGACTCGGGTTGGCCGAGCAGCGCCATGACATGCTCGAGGTCGTCCATGATGACCAGATAGGCGACGCCGCCGATCAGCAGCGACTTGGCGAGCGCCTTGATCAGTTCGGCCAGCGACTGGGTCGAGAACATCCGCGCGATGCCGGCCAGCGGATCGAGCTTGCCGAAGTTCGGCGAGACCGCCTTGCCCGACAGCAGCCAGCCGCCGAGCATCATCGGCGCCACCACCGCGGCCACCACCATCATGGCGAACAGGGGGGCCATCGCCAGCAGCGTCTGCATCACCATCCAGGCGGTGCGCGCCAGCATCTGCTGGGGCTCGTATGCGATGCCGCGCTCGAACTGCAGGCCGCGGCGCAAGGCGGCGCTGAGGGTGCCGCCGAGCGACTCGGCGGTGAACCAGAGCCCACCGATGGCCGTCGACAGCATCACCAGCGTGGTCAGCTCGCGGGAGCGGGCCACATTGCCTTCCTCGCGCGCCTTTTCGAGGCGCCGCTCGGAGGCGGGTTCCGTTTTTTCGAGATCGCTTTCCTCAGCCATTCATGCTCCTGGAGCAGCAGGCGAGGAACGCCTGCACATGACTGATTATTCGATTCGGAGGGCCGGAACAATCGCCCGATCAAGAGCGCAATCGCCCTCCTTCTCGCTCGATCGAAGCCTCAGAAGCCGAGGCTCTCCAGCAGATCGTCGACCTGCGACTGGTCGGCCACCGCATCCGGATTGCCGGGCACGATCTGGGGGCCGTTCTGCAGGCTGTTGCTGACGATCTCCTGCCGCTTCTCGGCCGGCGAGTTGTCGATCAGCACCTGCAGCAGCTGCGTCTCGACATCGTTGACCACTTCCATCATCTTCTTGATGACCTGGCCGGTCAGGTCCTGGAAGTCCTGCGCCATCAGGATCTCCATCAGCTGCGAGTTGATGGCATTGGCCTTCTGCGGCACGTCCTGCAGGAAGCCGCGCGTGTCCATCACGAGCTCGCGCGCATGGTCGAGCTCGATCGGGTCGGCGAACCATTCGTCCCAGCGCTTGCTCAGGCCCTTGGCGTCGCTCGCCAGCCCTTCCTGCAGCGGCTGCGCGACATCGATGGCGTTGAGCGCGCGATGGGCCGCCCGTTCGGTGGTCGCAGCCACGTAGGCCAGCCGGTCGCGCGCATCGGGAATGGCCTGGGCCGCCTTGGCGACTTCCTTGTCGAGGCCCAGCTCGCGCAGTCCTTCGCGCAACTGACGCGTCAACTGCCCGATGCGGCCCAGCAACTCTTCAGCGGTGTTCCCTTGTTCGGCGTCGAACGCGTTCTTGCTCATGGCCTTACCCCTTCGCCAGTTTTTCGAAGATCTTGGTGATCTTCTCTTCGAGCGTGGCCGCCGTGAAAGGCTTGACCACATAGCCGTTCGCGCCGGCCTGGGCCGCCGCGACGATGTTTTCCTTCTTGGCTTCGGCCGTGACCATCAGCACCGGCAGCTTGCCCAGCTCGGGATCGGCGCGGATGTTCTGCAGCATGGTCAGGCCGTCCATGTTGGGCATGTTCCAGTCCGACACCACGAAGCCGAAGCTGCCGCCACGCAGCTTCTCGAGACCGGCGGCGCCGTCCTCAGCCTCGTCGACGTTGAGGAACTCGAGCTCCTTCAACAGGTTGCGCACGATGCGGCGCATGGTCGGGAAGTCATCCACGACCAGGATCTTGATGCTCTTGTCAATCACGTTTCTCTCCACTCAAACAGTTCGTTGTCAAACCCGATTCGTGCGCGCACCGAAGGTGCGCAGGTGCGCCAGCACGCGGCGCGCCATTTCGCCCAGCGGAGCCACCTCGTCGGCCGCGCCGATCGCGATGGCTTCCTTCGGCATGCCGAAGACGACGCAGCTCGCCTCGTCCTGGGCAAAGGTGTGGGCGCCGGCGCGCTTCATGCGCAGCAGCCCCTCGGCGCCGTCCTTGCCCATGCCGGTGAGGATCATTCCGATCGCGTTCTTGCCGGCGTGCTTGGCCGCCGAGTCGAACAGCACGTCGATCGAGGGGCGGTGCCGGTTCACCGGCGGCTCCTGGTCGAGGTGCGCCACGTAGTTGGCGCCGCTGCGGCCGAGCGACAGGTGGAAGCCACCCGGCGCGATGTAGGCATAGCCCGGCAACACCCGCTCGCCGTGCTCGGCTTCCTTGACCGTGATGCGGCACAGGCCGTCGAGCCGCTGGGCGAATGACTTGGTGAAGCCCGAGGGCATGTGCTGCGCGATCAGGATCGCGGGACTGTCCGGCGGCAGCGGGGTCAGCACCTCGCGGATCGCCTCGGTGCCGCCGGTGGAGGCGCCGATGATGATCAGCTTCTCGGTGCTCAGCAACGGGCTGCGCAGCAGAGCCTCGGGCGCGTGTTCGCCCGCCGGCCGGGCCGACGCGGCATGCCGCGACGGCAGCAGCCGCGCACTGGCAGCGGTGCGGATCTTGGCGGCGATCAGCTCGGTGTAGTTGAGCAGGCCGTCGCGCACGCCCAGCCGCGGCTTGGTCACGAAGTCGATCGCGCCCAGTTCGAGCGCGCGCAGCGCGATCTCCGACCCGCGCTCGGTCAGCGACGACACCATCACCACCGGCATCGGCCGCAGCCGCATCAGCTTCTCGAGGAATTCGAGGCCGTCCATGCGCGGCATCTCGACGTCCAGCGTCAGCACGTCGGGGTTGGTGACCTTGATGAGGTCGCGCCCCACCAGCGGATCGGCGGCCGTTCCCACCACCGTCATGTCCGGCTGGCTGTTGATGATTTCGGTCATCACGCTGCGTATCAACGCCGAGTCGTCGACGCACAGCACCTTGATCTTGTTTGCGCTCACCAGCTTCCTTTGCTTCTGGCCCACAGCGGGCTCTCGCCGACCGGGCCGTTGGGTTTGCGCAGGTCGATCGCCGGTCGCGGCAGGGCCATGCGCAGCAGCTCGCCCTCCTCGCGCTGGATCGCCTGCACGTCGTTCTGTCCCCGCAGCTTGCGCACCACCGCCTTGCCGCTTGCCGGCATGAAGCAGACGCGGCGCGCATGCTGGCCGCGCAGATCCTGGGCCGCGACGCTGATGCGTTCGGACTTCAGGTAGCGCAGCACGAAATCGGCATTGCGGTCGCCGATGTTGAGGGTCGTCATGTTGGCCAGCACCGCGGCGCCGCCGAACACCTTGGCCTGCAGCCGTTCGCGCCGGGCGCCGGAACGGATCAGCTCGCGGATCAGCACGTCCATCGCGTAGGCGCCGTAGCGCATCGACTCGGTGGCGTCGCGGGCGACCGAATCGCCCTCTTCCGGCAGCATGAAATGGTTCATGCCGGCGACGCCGTTGTCGGTGTCGAGGATGCAGGCCGACACGCACGACCCCAGCACCGTGGTCAGCACCGTGTCGGTGGTGGTCACGAAGTACTCGGAAGGCAGCAGCTTGACTGCCATGCTGCCGACGTCGCGGTCGAAATAGTGATGGTTGGCCAGCGACCCCGGCACGACAGCATTCATGGCACCCCTGCCTTGCCCTTCGCGCGCGCCAGCTCGTACACCGTCTGCCCGAGCGGCCTGAAGGTCTGGTTGACCAGCGAGGCGTTCTCCGAATGGCCCGCGAACAGCAGGCCGTTGGTCTTCAGCAGGGGCGCGAAGCGGTCGAGCACCTTCTTCTGCGTCGGCTTGTCGAAATAGATCATCACGTTGCGGCAGAAGATCGCATCCAACGGCTCCTTGACCGACCAGGACGGATCGAGCAGGTTGAGGCGCGAGAACTTCACCAGCTGCGCAACCTCGGGGCGGATGCGCACCTTGCCGGCATTCGACCCGGTGCCCTTGTTGAAGAAGCGGCGCAGCCGCTCGGGCGACAGCGCCTTGACCTGGTCTGCGGTGAAGACACCCGCCTGGGCCTTGGCCAGCACCGCGGTGTCGATGTCGGTCGAGATCACCCGGGCCGCGTTGGCCTTGTCGCCAAGCGCCTCGATCAGCGTGATCGCGATCGAATAGGGCTCCTCGCCGGTCGAGGCCGCCGAGCACCAGATCGTGACCGGCTCCTTGGCCTTGCGCACGTGCTCGGCCAGCACCGGAAAGTGGTGCGCCTCGCGGAAGAACGAAGTCAGGTTGGTGGTCAGCGAATTGATGAACGACTGCCACTCGTCGCCGTCCTGGCGCGACTCCAGCAACTCGAGGTAGGAGGAGAACTCCGGCATCCGCAGTTCGCGCAGCCGGCGCGACAGGCGGCTGTAGACCATCTGCCGCTTCTGCTCGCCCAGCGCGATCCCGGCCCGCCGATGGATCATCGTGCGGACCTTCGAGAAATCGCTGTCGGTGAAGAGAAATTCAGTGCTCACGGTGGACGTCGGTGCCTGGGTCTCAATGTACATAGCGAGCCTCTTTTCCAATGGTTCGATCAACGGGACAAATACCTTGCTGCTCGCGCCGCATCAGCTTGCGTCGTGGGCGTCGGCTTCCTGGGACCAGACCATCGCCGCCAGGTGCGCTGCGTTGACCTGGCCCGATCCCACGAACAGGGCCTCCGACAGCCGGGCGGCCTGGGCGGCGTCGGTCTCGCAGGCTTCCGCCAGTGCGAGGAAGGGCGCGTAGACGCCTTCGCGCGCCAGGATCGCCTGCTGCACCGACCCCGCGAGCTGCACCTTGGCGAGAACCTCCGTCATCGGCACGCCGAGCAACTGGTCGATCAGAGAGAACATGCCGACCACGAAGAGGTTGTCGGCCTCGCCGGGCGGCAGCATCCCCTGGCCCATCAGCTCGACGAAGCGGCCGCGCGTGATGGCCTTCTTGGTCATGAACGGCGCCGCGGCCCGGTTGCTGGTGGCCAGCAGCACGGACAGCCAGCGCAACAGCGGCGCGTAGCCCAGCATCGCCACCGCGTGGCGAAGGGAATGGATCTCGACACCCGCGCCGATGGCGGGCGAATTGATGTGACGCAGCAGCCGGTAGGTCAGGGCCGCGTCGCGCTTGAGCGCCGACTCGATGCTGCGCACGTTCTCGTTGCGCTGGATCATGTGCATCAGCCGCACGATCATCACCGACTCGGGCTGCAGTGCATCGCCGCCCTCCTTCACCGGCGGGTGTGCGAGCGTGCCGTCGACGAAGATGTCCAGCCGCAGGTCGGCGCAGGCCCCGGCCTGCGCCCAGGTGTCGATGCGCGAGGCCATCAGCTGCACCGGCGCCCGGCCCGGCTGCTCCTCGGCGCGCACCCGCGCCACGCGCTCGGGGTCGCCGTCGCCGACGTCGAGGTGCGTGATGATCTCGCGCAGCTCCGGATCGGCCGGCAGGCCGTCGGCATCTTTCAGCATGAAGCCGAAGCCCTGCTCGCGCAGGAAGAGCAGCATCGAGCGCGTGTCGACATCGCTCAGATCGCCCAGGCCCATGCACAGCACCACGTTCTCCGGCGGCAGCGACTGCAGCTCGGCCAGGAACAGCCCGTCGACCGTGACGTCGAGGAACAGCACCAGCCGCCCGAGCCGCCAGCCCGTGCGCGGCGGATTCAGGTGCCGGGTGATGTTGTCGAGCAGCGCGATGAACTGGCTGGACGCATCGGGCACCGGCGCGGCGCCCGGCGTCGCGAGCCAGGCCATGCGATAGCCCTTGACCCGCTGCTGCGGGTCGAGCTGGAGCGCATGGCGCACGTAGCCGCTTGCCTCGCCCGGCCCGCCGAGCTCGTCCACCGGCTCCTCGCGGGATTGCGCCGGCATGCCGGCGTCGCCCTTGCCTTTCGCGGCGCTGGCGCCCGAGGTTCGAAAGAAGTCAAAGCGCATAGCAGATGGCTCCGTCTGAGGGTCGGGTCAAGCGTTCAGCGCGACGCAATGTCCGCGGCATGGCGTGCCCAGGGCTCAAGCGGCAACCGCCGCGGGCCTGGCGGCGCCCGCCAGCGCCGCGGTGCTGGCCGCCTGTGCGCGCTGGATGCGCGGCATGGCGGCGACGTCGATGATGAAAGCCACGCTGCCGTCGCCCAGGATCGTCGCGGCCGAGATGCCCGGCACCTTGCGGTAGTTGGTCTCGAGGTTCTTCACCACCACCTGGTGCTGGCCCAGCAGTTCGTCGACCAGCAGCGCGAAGCGCGCATCGTCGGCCTGGACGATCACCAGGATGCCCTGGGTCGGGTCGACCTGCGCGCCCGCCACGTCGAAGACCCGGTGCAGCTCGATCAGCGGCAGGTATTCGCCGCGCACCTTGATCACGTGGCCGTCGCTGGTGATCGAATGCAGATGCTCGGCGAGCGGCTGCAGCGACTCGATCACATAGCTCAGCGGCAGGATGTAGGCCTCGCTGCCGACCTTGACCGACATGCCGTTCAAGATCGCCAGGGTCAGCGGCAGCACGATGCGGGTGGTCGTGCCATGGCCGCCGCGCGACTGGATCTCGACGTGGCCGCCCATCTCCTGGATGTTGCGCTTGACCACGTCCATGCCGACGCCGCGGCCCGAGATGTCGGTGACCTGTTCCGCGGTCGAGAAGCCCGGCGCGAAGATGAGCTGCCAGACTTCCTCGTCGGGCATGGTCTCGCTCACCGCCAGGCCCTGCTGCATCGCCTTGGCCAGGATCTTCTCGCGGTTCAGGCCGGCGCCGTCGTCGCTGACCTCGATCACGATGTTGCCGCCATGGTGCTGCGCCGACAGCAGCAGCTGGCCGGTGGCTTCCTTGCCCTTGGCGAGCCGGATGTCGGGCGTCTCGATGCCGTGGTCGAGGCTGTTGCGCACCAGGTGCGTGAGCGGGTCGATGATCCGTTCGATCAGGCCCTTGTCGAGCTCGGTCTCCTTGCCGAAGGTATCGAGCCGGACCTGCTTGCCGAGCTTGGCGCTGACGTCGCGGATCACCCGCGGGAAGCGGCTGAACACATAGTCCATCGGCATCATGCGGATCGACATCACCGACTCCTGCATGTCGCGCGCGTTGCGCTCCAGGTGGCCGAGGCCGCTCAGGAAGCGCTCGTAGACGACCGGGTCGAGCATCGTGGCGGCCTGGGTCAGCATCGACTGCGTGATCACCAGTTCGCCCACCAGGTTGATGAGCTGGTCGACCTTCTCGACATCGACGCGGATCGAGCTCGACTCCTTGGCGGCGGCCGCGGGCGCCGCGGCCGGTGCCGCGGAGGCCGGCCCGGCGGCCTTGGCGGCCGGCTCGGCTGCGGGGGCTGCGGCCGGTGCGGCTGCCGGCGTGGCCGCGGCTTGCGCCTCGGGCATTTCGCGCGAGATGTCGATCTGCGACTCGTCGATCACGAAGCAGCAGACGGCGATGATGTCGTCCGGGTCGCAGGTGGTTTCCAGCATCACCGTGAGCTGGTCGTTGCTGCGGGTGCGGGAGCTCAGCGTGCCGAGGTTGGCGAGTTCGCCGGCGAGCAGTTCGCATTCGCTGTCCGACAGGCGGGCGAAGCGGATGCGCAGGGCGCCGGTCGATGGGGTGGCGGCGGCAGGCGCGGGCGCGGCGACGGCCACCGCGACCGGCGCCGCAGCGGGTGCGGGCGCCGCGGCGCCCTCTCCGTTCTCCCGCGCGAGTTGCTGCAGCACGCCACAGATGTGCGCGACACGTTCGGCTTCAGGCTCTTTGCCCGCCTGGTAGGCAGTGAGTTGTTCTTGCAAGGCGTCCTTCGTTTCCAAAAAGGCATCGATCATCGGACCGCTCAGGCGCAACTGGCCATGGCGTGCCCGGTCCAAAAGGGTTTCCAGCACGTGCGTCGTCTCGGTCAGCGCGGTGAAGCCGAAAGTGGCCGCACCGCCCTTGATCGAATGGGCCGCACGAAAGATCGCGTTGAGCTGCTCGCTGTCCGGCGAGTCGACGTCGAGCTCGAGGAGCAGTTGCTCCATCTGCGCCAGAAGCTCGATCGCTTCGACAAAGAAGGCTTGGGAAAACTGGCTGAGGTCCATCTGTGTGTTCCGGTGCCGGCGCTGCAAACACCGGCGTTGGGTCTGTCGTTGGTTACTGCGTCGGGCTGGTGGGCTTGAAGGATGTCGGCTTCATCTCGCTGCTGGCGCCGGAGGTGCCAGTGGCGCCCGGGGCACCGGTCTTCAGCGCGCTGGCGCGTACCGCGGCACCGTCGCCGCTGTTCTCGCGCTCGATGCGTTCCTGGGTCTGGCGATTCAGCAGGATGATGCTGATGCGGCGATTGATCGGATTGCGCGGATCGGCGTTGTCCAGGTGCATGCTGTCGGACAGGCCAACCACGCGCAGCACCTTCGACTCCGACATGCCGCCGGTCACCAGTTCGCGCCGCGAGGCGTTGGCGCGGTCGGCCGACAGCTCCCAGTTGCCGTAGGCCTTGTCGCCATTGGTGTAGACGATGGCATCGGTGTGGCCCGACAAGGTCATCTTGTTCGGCAGTTCGTTGAGCTTCGGTCCGAGCTCGCGCAGGATGGCGCGCATGTGAGGCACCACGCGCGCGCTGGCGAGGTCGAACATCGGGCGGTTGTCGCTGTCGACCAGCTGCAGCCGCAGGCCTTCGGTGGTGATGTCGATCAGGATCTGCGAGCGGAACTGCTTGAAGACCGGGCTGTTCTCGATCAGCGTGTCGAGCTTCTGCTTCATGTCGGCCAGCCGCTGGGCGTCGAGCTCTTCCTCGCTCGGGTCGGCCTTCTTGACCTCGCCCTCGGTCGCCATGACGTCAGCGCCGCCGCCCGGGATCATGCTGCTGCTGAGGCTGCTTTTCTCGCCGCCCGTAAGCGCCACCTTGAGCGGCATGCGGAAGTGCTCGGCGATGCCGGCGCGCTGCTTCGGGGTCGAGATCGCCAGCAGCCACATGACCAGGAAGAAGGCCATCATGGCGGTCATGAAGTCGGCGTAGGCGATCTTCCAGGCGCCGCCGTGGTGGCCGCCTCCATGGGCGGCGACCCGCTTGATGACGACGCGGTGCTTTTCAGCGCTCATGGTTGCGGTCCCGGCACTCAGCGGGCCTTGACTTCCCGAACATGGTCATCCAGTTCGGTGAAGGAAGGACGTTCGGTCGAGAACAGCACCTTGCGGCCGAACTCGACGGCCAGCTGGGGTGCGTAGCCGTTCAGGCTGGCCAGCAGCGTGACCTTGGCGCACTGGTAGATCTTCATGGCTTCCTCGACCTTCTGGCCGATCAGCGAAGCCAGCGGCGCCACGAAGCCGTAGGCCAGCAGCACGCCCAGGAAGGTGCCGACCAGCGCGTGCGCGATCAGCGCGCCCATTTCGTCGGGCGGCAGGTTGGCCGAGGCCAGCGCATGGACCACGCCCATCACGGCGGCCACGATGCCCAGCGCGGGCAGCGCATCGGCCACGCCGGCCAGGCTGTGCTGGGGCACCGCGGCCTCATGGCGGATGGTCTCGATCTCGTGGTCCATCAGGGCCTCGATCTCGAACGGGTCGGTGTTGCCGCTGATGACCAGGCGCAGGTAGTCGCAGAGGAACTCCATCAGCTCGTGGTCGGCCATGAGCGCGGGGTAGCGCCCGAAGATCTCGCTCTCGGCCGGATTCTCGACGTCGTTCTCGAGCTTCATCATGCCGTCCTTGCGGGCCTTGGCGAGCAGCTCGTACAGCAGGGCCAGCAGGTCCATGTAGAGCTGCCGGTTGTGCTTGGACGAACGCAGCAGCAGCGGCAGCTCCTTCATCGTCGCCTTGATCGTCTTGCCGTTGTTGCCGGCGATGAAGGCGCCGAGCGCGGAGCCGCCGATCATCAGCAACTCGACCGGCTGGAACAGGACGCCGAAATGCCCGCCCATGAGGGCGTAGCCGCCGAAAACGGCCCCTATGACTACCAGGTATCCAACCAGCACGAGCACGCGCGTCCCCTTTTGCCCGCAGGCATCAAATCAAGAAATTGCCGAATAAGCGAAAAATTGCCGTTTTCAATGGACTCCGTTGGCGCCCAACGCGGAATGCACTGCCAGAATCGGAGCCGCCGCAACTTGAGGCGCCTTGACCGCCTCGTCGACGCGTTTCGGACCGCGCACCTTGCCGGCGCGCGACGGCGGGCGGCACAGCACGCAGACATAGCCATGCTTGTGGTCATGCGCGTGCGCGACGAAATTCCCGCCGCAACGGCTGCAGGCACTGAGTTGCAGCATGTCGCTGTCGAAAAAACGGACCATCGTGTAGGCGCGCGTGAAATCCAGCACGATTTCGCCACCATGGGCCTCGATCTGCTCCGAATAAAGGCGATAGGCCTTGATCAGCGCCTGCAGCCTGGGCTCATTGGCTTCGTGCAGCATGAAGCGGTACATGTTGTAGAACATCGACGAATGGATGTTGGCCAGCCATGTCATGTACCAGTCGGTCGAAAACGGCAACAGCCCTTTTGGCGGCGAGACGCCCTTGAGTTCCTTGTACAGGCGAATTAGCCGTTCGCGGCTCAATTCGACTTCCGCTTCCAGGAATTGAAGGCGGGCACCGAGCTCGATCAATTCGACCGCCAGCCGGACCTGCCGGACTTCGCCGAGGACGCTTTTCGAGCTCATGCCAGTGCATCCGTGTCGCGCGGCTGGAGCTGCCGGGCAGCCATCAGGATCGACATGTGGGCCTGCTGGAGCGTGGTGTCCTTGCCTTCGCCGAACACCGCGAACATCGGGTGGTCGTCGAGCCGGAAGCTGCAGAGCAGGAAATTGGATGTCGCCAATTTGACAATCTGCGTCAAGGACATGTTGGCCAGCAAATCTGCCAATTCACGACCGACGCCGAGGCGGTACATTGCCGCGGCGCGATCCTGCTTGGCCAGCTTTTGAGCGAGCAGCATATAGGCCAGGTTAATGTCGCCGATCTCTTTCGAGATGTCGCCATTATTTACGCCGCCATCGATATCCATTTCCACTCTGCACTCCATTCAATCAAGTCTGCAGTCTATACACAATTTCTAACAATTTCACCACCCTAAAGATACTCATTCCGAAAAGTGAGACTTTTCTGACGTACTGTCGGAGCGGGCTTGCAAGCGGTCGGTTTGTCCAATGAAAAGTAGTCCAAACTACTTACGAAGAAATGGGCAGCCGCGTGCAATTGGGTGATTAAAAAGTATTAAAAATTCAATTGAACTACAAAGTACTAACCATTAAAGTTCGCGAAAATCCAATGAATATTCATTGATGATGAAACAAAACGTATCATTTAGAAAACATCGGCGATGCCATCGTCATGCCTGCGGGGCCCCGGCGACATCCGCCCGGGCTTCGAGTTCGTGAATCCAGGCCATGACCTCGGCCACGGCGCGATAGAGCTGCGGCGGGATCTGCTGGTCGAGGTCGACCTGCATCAGCAGCTTGACCAGCCCCGCCGAGGCATGGACATAAAGGCCGTTCCGCCGGGCTTCGCGCATGATCGATTCGGCCACCACGCCATAGCCTTTGGCCACGACCACCGGTGCCCGGTTCTTGTCGGCATGCGACAGCGCCACCGCGCTGTGCCGGTCGTCCAAGGGCGTGCTCACGACGCACCTCCTGCCGGCGCCATCGGCGCCACCTGCAGATCCTGCAAGCGCAGGCCGGCGGCTTCCATCCGCTGCACCAGCGTGCCACCGTCGGCACGCAGGGTCGCCACCGTGCCGGCCTCGCTGGCCGCCAGCCGGGCCTGCACGCCAGGGCCCGCCAGGCTCAGCCGAAGGTCGACCTGGCCGAGCCGCGGCAGGCTCATGGCGACCGTGGTCGACCATCGCTGCGGCGGGTCGTCGCCCGATTCTTCGTCCGACGGGTCGGCGGCTTCCTTCTCGACCGTCCAGTTCATCGCCACGCCCGGCCAGGCCTCGCCGCTCCAGCGGAACACCGCCGTGGCGAGCAAGTCGAGTTGCTGATGCACCAGGTTCACGGCCTGGGGGTGAATCACTTCGGCCAGCGGGACCGCGGCCTTGGGAGCGAACGCGGCCGCGTGGTGTGAGGCACCGGCTTCCTCCACGCGCTCGGCCGCCGGTGCATCCGCTGCCGGCACCGAGACTGTCGCCTCGCCGCGTCCATAGGCCGCCTGCAGCCGGGCGGCGTCGGGCGTCGGCGCCGGGCCGGCGTCCGGCGCGGTGTTGTCGACGGCGGCGGCTGCGCCCAAGGGCGCGGGGCCGGCCGCTGGCGCGGCGCCGTTGCCGGCAGCCGCGGCGACCGCGGGCTGGGCGTTGCGCGGCAAGGCGCCGGCTTCGTCCAGCGTCGGCTCGGCGACAGCACGCACGACTTCTTCGGCGGTGGGTGCGCCCTCGCCGGACGCAGTGGCCGCGGCGGCAGGCGCCGACTCGGCGGCGCGCTGCGCCGCCAGCGGCGTCGCCCAGCGCGCCTGCGGCTCCTGCATCAGCTGGACCAGCGGACGCGCGCCGGCGGCGAACTCGAGCAGGTGGGATTCGTAGAACAAGCCGCTCTGGGCCACGGTCTGGGCCAGCGCGCCGGCCAGCGCCGGTGCCGAGGGCGCCTGCCGCGAGGGCCATGCGGGTGCGGCGCCACGCACCGGACCGGCATCCGATTCGAGGTCGGCCAGCACCGCGCTGATGACCCGCGCCGCCACCGACAGCTCCGCCTCGGGCGCTGGCCGCGCCGAGGCGGCCGGCGGCAGGCTCGACGGTCCGCCCGGCAGCACCCGGTCGAGCGCCGCCTTCGAAGGCAGGCGAACATCGTTCTCGACCTTCAGCACCTCCGCCACCGCGCCGGGCGCACCGATCCGGGTCTCGGCCTTGATCGCGAGCACATCCAGACGCGGCGAAGCCTTGACGGCCAGCAGCGCATCGATGAGTCCGGTGAGTCCGCTCATGGCCAGTTCCCTCGCGTCTCAGTGCGGCGGCCCGTAGGCCTTGCCCAGGTTGCGCTGCTGATGCAGGTAACCCATGCGGGAGAGCAGCTCATCGATCTGCGGCTTGACCAGCCCGCAGACCTCGTCCTGGTCGAGGCGGATGCGCTCGATCAGGCGCAGCGCCTCCTCTAACTGGCTCGGCTCCAGCGTTTCGAGCGGCACCAGCACCTTGAGTCGTTCGACGATCGCGGCGCATTGCTCCTCGAGCGCCGGCAGCCGGCCCCACTCCTTGGAGCGGGCCAGTTCCGCCATGAGCGCAACGCCCGAGGCCAGTTGCCCGTAGCAATGCACAACTTCACTCCTGGTTGCCATGGTGTTCCCCTTTGGTTCTTTTGATGCCGGTCAGGCGTGCGCCGGGCCGGCGTCGATCTCGCGCCATGCCGATGCGATGCTTTCGAGCAGCGCGTCGGCTTCGTCGAGCGCCTGCGTGTCGTTGCGCAGATTGGCTTGGAGCAGCCGCTGGATGATGTAGCCGTAGAGGGCCGACAGGTTGGCCACCAGGGCCTCGCCTTCGGGGCCCGCGGCCTTGGCGTCGAGCACCGCCCGGAGGCCGTTGTCCACGATGTCGACCGCCTTGGAGATCGCCTGGCCCTTGGGGCCGATGTCGCCGGTCGACATGTGGTGGCGGGCCATGCCGATGGTCGACCTGGCGCCATCGAACAGCATGCAGATCAGCTGGTGCGGCGAGGCGCTCATGGCGCCGGTTTCCACCCCGACGCGCGCATACGCGCCGGCGCCGGTCCTGAAGGTGTGCGGTGTGTACATCGTCGGCTTTCCGTGAAGGGCTCTACTTGCTGGAGCTGCTCATTGCATCGAACTGCTGCTTCAGGTAGCTCAAGGTGCTGTTCATGCTGTTGACCAGCACGTCGAGCTGGTTGAACTGTTTGCGGTAGCGCTCCACCGTGTCGTCGACCCGGGTCTGCATCGCGTCGTACTGCTTGTCGAGCTGCTTAATCGTCGCCGTGACGCCGTCCGAGGCCACCTTCAGCGAGCCGCCGGTGCTGTTGAGGTCGGTCACCAGGGCATCGATCTGCTTGCCGTAGCCCGCGGTGCTTCCGGTGGCGCTGGCGAACAGGTTCGCGACGCCTTCCAGCTTGCTGCCGAGCGCCTTGTCGAGCTTGGTCGAGTCGACCGCCAGCGTGCCGTCCTTCTGGAAGCTGACGCCGATCTCGGTCAGCACCTTGAAGCCGTCGGTGCCGCCGGCCTGCGGCGTCGTGAGCGCCTGGCGGATGCGGGTCTGCAGGTTGCGCAGGGTCGAGTCGCCCATCAGCGCGGCACCGGTCTTGGTGTCGGCGTCATAAGCGGTCAGGGTGGTCGCCGTGCTCTGCAGGCTGTTGTAGGCCTTGACGAAATCGTTGATCGCGCTCGTCACCGAACTGGTGTTGGCCTTCATCGACAGGCCGGTGGTGCCGGTGTTCACCAGCGTCAGCGTGCTGCCCTGGATCGCTTCCTTGACCGTGTTGCTGGCGCTGGTGATCGCGATCCCGTTGACCGTGAGCTTGGCGTTCTGCGCCGCCACGGTCTGCTTCAGGTTCTGGGTACCGGCGGGGTCGTTGCCCAGCAGGTTCTGCAAGGCCGCGTCGCCGTCCACCGAGATCCGCATGCTCGACGCCTCACCGGTCTGGGTCGACACCAGCACCAGCCGATTGGGCGTGCCGCTGCCGTCGTTGACGATGCTGGCCGTGACACCGGCATCGGCCCCGTTGATCGCGTCGCGGATGCCGGCCAGCGTGTTGTTGCTGGCGTCGATCGTGATCGGCTTGGCGACGCGGGTGGCGTCGGCGGCGAAGGTGGCGCCGCTGTACTTGCCGGTCGCCGGGTCCAGCGTGCCGCCGGTGATGGTGCCGAAGTCGATCGTGATCTTGCCGCTGCCGATCGCGGTCGTGGTGCTCGCCTGCCCGGCCGCGATCGCCGATTGCGACTGCGCCAGCTGCGACACCGTGATGCTGTAGTTGCCGGCCGAGCTGGCATCGGTGGACGAGGCGGCCAGGATGCCGCTCACGGTCGGGGTGCCGGTGACCGACTGGAACAGCGCCGGGTCCGAAAGCTTCTTGGCCGCGGACTGCAGCACGCCGAGCGCGCTTTGCACCGTGCCGTAGGCCGACAGCTTGCTGGTGTAGCTCTTCGCCTTCGCATCGAGGGCCACCAGCGGCTGGCTTTCGGCCGTCTGGAGCTGGGTGAGAAGGGTCGCCAAATCGAGGTTGGAGCCGACGCCCAGGCTGGTGATCGTTGCCATCTTGTTGCTTTCCTGAATTACGTTTGAAGAGAAAGGACCCGGCTCAGGCCTGCTGGCTCACCAGCATCCCGGGCGCCTTGCCCATGACCTTCGCGATGCGAACCACTTCTTCGGTCGGGATCTGGCGGATCACCACGCCGTTGGTCTGGTCGACCACCTTGACGATGACCTTGTCGGTGTCCTTGTCGATCTCAAACTGCAGGCTGACCGAACGCATTTCGAGCGAGGCGTTGACGGCCTGCACCGCGGTCTCGACCTGCGCCGGCGTCGCCTCCTCGACCGGCTCCGCCGCCTCGTCCGCGGCCGCAGCACCCACGGCGCGACCGACGAGCAGTTGCGTCCATGGGCTGTCCTTCGCGGGAATCGGGGCAAGCGGGTTCGACATCTTTTCCACCTTGGTTGCGGGGTTCGCTGTGCTCTGCGGCCTTGCCATCGCGCATGGCCGCAGAGCACAGCGCAGGCCGCGAGGCCTGGCGCCGCCAGGACCATCCCTTGCGGGAGGGACCTGGCATTCCTTTCGTTATTCGTTAGTTGATCAACGCAGGAGGGACAGCACGCCTTGCGTGGTCTGGTTGGCCTGCGACAGCACCGAGGTACCGGCTTGCTGCAGGATCTGGGCGCGCGTCATGTTCGACACTTCCACCGCGTAGTCCGCGTCTTCGATGCGCGAGCGCGACGACGACAGGTTGGTGATGGTGGTGCCGAGGTTGGCGATCGTCGAGTCGAAACGGTTCTGCACCGCACCCAGCGAAGAGCGCAGCTTGTCGACCTTCGACAGGGCGGCGTCGATGGCCTTGAGCGGATCGACCGTCGCGGTGGTGTTGCTGACGGCGTTGGTGGTCAGCTTGCCGACCTTGGCCGAGTCCGCGTAGACGGTGTTCGCCTTGCTGTCGGTCACGACGCCGTTCTGCTGCATCGTGATGGTTTCGGACGTGGCGGCAGTGAGCGTGCCGCTGATGTCGACGAATTGCGCGGCACCGTTCGTGACGGCACCCGTGCTCGCGGCCACGGTGTAGGCCGTGGTGGTGCCAGCACCGTCGATATCGATCGTGGCGGCTGCCGCGAAGGTGTTGACCAGCGCGTTGACCGTCGAGGCAGCTGCAGGCTCGCCCTTGACGTTCATCGTGCCGGCCGCGGCCGTGGCCGTGAACACGGTGCCCGTGTTGTTCAGCTTGATCGTGTCGCCGGCAGTCGCCATCTTGGCGGTCAACGACGCGACGGTGGCAGCGGCGGCCGTGCCGCCGTTGTCGGTCGGCGTCAGGTTGCCGTTGGTGGCGTCGACGAACAGCGCAGAGCCGTCAGCCGCGGTGATGCCGCCGGAGCTGTCGATCTTGATGTCGGTGGACTTGCCGCCGAGGGTCACGGTGGCCGAGTAGCTCTGGCCGGCCGGCGGCTTCAGCGAATTCGTCAGCGCGGCGCCGCTGCGGCCCGTTTCGGCGACCGTATAGCTCTTCGATGCGGCGCTGTAGGTGTAGGTGGCGGAGCCGACCGCGACAGTACCGCCGTCCTGCATCTTGCCGAGCACGTCGTTGGCCGTCGCAGCGGTGGTGCCCTTCGTGTAGGCCGTGGCGCCGTTGGTCGTCGCGCCCTTGTTCCAGCCTGCGACCAGGAGGTCCGACTCGGTCGCGGTCTTGTTGGCGGAGCCTTTGCCGTTGATGTTGAAGCCGTCGAGGCCGAGCGTCTTCGCGCTGATCTCTTGCAGGTCGATGTCGATGGTTTCGCCATCGTTGGCACCGACTTGCACGGTCAGCTTGCCGGCGTCGGCCGAGAGCACCTTCACGCCGTTGAACTGGGTCTGTTCCGAGACGCGGTTGATTTCGTCGAGGCGCTGCGTGATTTCGCCCTGGATCGAGTCCAGGTCGCTCTGCGAGTTCGTGCCGGTGGCGGCTTGCACCGACAGTTCGCGAACGCGCTGCAGGTTGTTGTTCACTTCGGTCAGCGCGCCTTCGGTCGTTTGAGCGATCGAGATGCCGTCGTTGGCGTTGCGCGATGCTTGCGTCAGGCCCTTGATGTTGGCCGTGAAGCGGTTCGCGATGGCCTGGCCAGCGGCGTCGTCCTTCGCGCTGTTGATGCGCATGCCGGACGACAGACGCTCGATCGCGGTGTTCAGCGACGATTGCGACTTGTTGAGGTTGTTCTGCGTGAGCAGCGAGAGACTGTTGGTATTGATGACTGACGTCATGCTCGACTCCTGTTTACAAAGGTTGTGGACTACTTCCGGCCTCTGGCCGTAACGTTGGACCTTCTCTCGCCGTGAGACTCAGGCCACCGTTGGTTCAGTTATCGGCACACCCTTTGAAACATTTAGGGGACCGGCACAAATAATCGCCACCCCCGTTCACGACCCCGCGGCTCAAGCCGGCAGGTTCATCACTTCCTGATAGGCGCTCACCAAACGGTTGCGCATCTGCAGCCCGGTCTGGAACGCGACGTTGGCCTTCTGCAGGTCGACCATGACGTCGTTCAGGGCGATGCCCGGCTTGCCCAGTTCGAAGGATTCGGCTTGGCCGTAGGCCTTGGTCTGGGCGCCGCTGATGTTGTCCAGCGAGCGCTTGAGTTCGGCCGCGAAGCCGCCGCCCTCGGTGGGCGCGGCGGCGGCGGGCGAGAACCCGGCCTGCACGGCGGTGGCCCGCATCTGCTGCAGGACGGATTCGATGGCGGTGATCGACATGGCTTTCCTTTGTTTACTTTGGTGTTGCTATAGAAGCGCCCAGGCGCTCCGTCGTCCTTTCAGCGTAGCAAGGGAAGACCCCGATAAAAGCGGCCAACAGACGGCTAAACCCACCGCTGTTCGGTCCATCGAATTTGTTACGGCTGCTCACAATCAACCGCGAAACGACAAGCCCGCTGACGACTTCACGGCCTACGGCATGACCTCTGAACAACAAATCTTCTCTCTCTGCATGACCAAGCACCGTCCCGGCGCACCGGCCATGGCGGGGATCCGACAATGAGTGCGACCGCCCCCGCGATCCCCGCGCCCGAAGCCTCCTCGCTGCCGCCGATGCTCGAGCGCCTGCGGGCCCAGCCCAAGCTGCCGATCGTCATCGGCGCCGCCGTGCTGGTGACCGCCGTGGCCGCGTTCACGCTGATGAACCGCGGCCCCGACTACAAGGTGCTCTACACCAACGTCTCGGACCGCGACGGCGGCGCGATCATCGCGTCGCTGCAGCAGATGAACGTGCCCTACAAGTTCGCCGAGGGCGGCGGCGCGATCCTGATCGCCGGCGACAAGGTGCCCGAGGTCCGGCTCAAGCTCGCGGCCCAGGGCCTGCCCAAGGCCGGCGGCGTCGGCTTCGAGCTGATGGACAACCAGAAGTTCGGCACCAGCCAGTTCGCCGAGCAGGTCAACTACCAGCGCGCGCTCGAAGGCGAGCTCGCGCGCTCGATCGAATCGGTCGGCACGGTGGAGTCGGCGCGGGTCCACCTGGCGCTGCCCAAGCCCTCGCTGTTCGTGCGCGAGCAGAAGAAGCCCTCGGCCTCGGTGGTGCTGACCTTGCAGCGCGGCCGCAGCATCGACGAGGGCCAGGTCAGCGCCATCGTCCACATGATCTCCAGCAGCGTGCCGGAACTCGACCCCAAGAGCGTCACGGTGGTCGACCAGCGCGGCAACCTGCTGTCGGCGGCCAACAGCAGCGCCCGTGGCCTGGACGTGAGCCAGCTCAAGTACGTGCAGGAGATCGAGCAGGGCTACATCCGCCGCATCGAGGCCATCCTGCAGCCGATCGTCGGCGCCAACAACGTGCGCGCCCAGGTCGCGGCCGACATCGATTTCTCGGTGATGGAGCACACCGACGAGAAGTACAAGCCCAACCAGGAGCCCGGCAAGGCCGCGATGCGCAGCCAGCAGTCGAGCGAGTCGAACCAGCAGGGCGGCACGCCGCCCGGCGGCGTCCCCGGGGCGCTGTCGAACCAGCCGCCGGGCACCCCGAGCGCGCCGATCACCACCGCCCCCCGGCCCGGAACGCCCGGCGCCCCGGCGGCGGCGCCAGGCGGCGCGAACGCGGCGAGCACGACCACCTCGGTGGCCACCGGGCCGAGCAACACGCGCAAGGACGTCACGACCAACTACGAGCTCGACCGCTCGATCCGCCACGTGCAGCAGGGTGCCGGCGGCATCAAGCGGCTGTCGGTGGCGGTGGTGGTGAACTACAAGGACGCGACCGACGGCGCCGGCAAGAGCAGCCCGCGGGCGCTGACCCCGGTCGAGATCGAACAGATCCTCAACCTGGCGCGCGAGGCGATGGGCTTCAGCCAGGACCGCGGCGATTCGCTCAACGTGGTGAACAGCGCCTTCGCGGACGACAACAAGGAGCCGACCGCTGCCGCGCTGCCGTTCTGGCGCGACCGCGACAACCTCGATCTCGGCAAGACCCTCGGCCAGTACCTGCTGCTCGCCTTCCTGGCCCTGTTCGCCTGGTTCGCGGTGCTGCGGCCCCTGCTGCGCAAGCACCTGGCGCCGCCAGCCGCTCCGGCACCGGCCATGGTCGAACCCGGCGCCGACGGCGAAGCCGCCGGCGACCCGCCAGCCGAGTCCGACGAACCGGCGATCTCCGCCGAAGAGGCCCTGCGCCAGCGCGAGGCGCTGCGCCAGAAGGTCGACCTCGACTATGCCCATCAACTCGCCGAGCAGGATCCCAAGCTGGTCGCCACGCTGATCCAGCACTGGATGAACACCCATGATCAGTGAAACCGGAACCCGCAAGAGCGCCATCCTGTTGATGGCCCTCGGTGAAGACCGCGCCGCCGCGGCGCTGGCGCACCTCGCCACCAGCGAGGTGCAGACCCTCGGCCTCGCGATGGCGAAGCTCGCCTCGGTCTCGAAGAACGAGCTGAACACGGTGCTGTCCGAGTTCCGCCACGAGACCGAGCAGCTGTCGGCGCTGCACCTGGGCTCGAGCAGCTACATCCGCGCCGTGCTCAAGAAGGCGCTCGGCGACGACCGCGCCAGCAACCTGCTGGAAGACATCCTGCAGAACGACGAGCCGCACAGCGGCATCGAGCGGCTGAACCAGCTCGAGGCCAGCGAAGTGGCCGAGCTGATCCGCGACGAGCATCCGCAGATCCTGGCGACCGTGCTGATCCACCTGGACCGCATGAAGGCATCGGAGGTGCTCGAGAAGCTGCCGACGCGACTGCGCCACGACGTCATCATGCGGGTGGCCACCTTCGGCGGCGTGCAGCCCTCGGCGCTCCACGAGCTGACCGACGTGTTGACCGAGATGCTCTCGGGCCAGGGCCTGAAGCGCAGCCGCCTGGGCGGGGTGCGGACCGCGGCCGAGATCGTCAACCTGATGAACAGCACCCAGGAAGAGGAAGCGATCGCCCATGTGCGCGAGCACGACGAGGCGCTGGCGCAGCGGATCATCGACGAGATGTTCGTGTTCGAGAACCTGCTGAGCCTGGAAGACCGCAGCATCCAGCGCCTGCTCAAGGACATCGAATCCGACTCGCTCATCATCGCGCTCAAGGGCGCACCGCAGGAGCTGCGCGACAAGTTCCTGGCCAACATGTCGCAGCGCGCCGCCGAGACGCTGCGCGAGGACATGGAGCTCAGCGGACCGGTGCGCGTCTCGCAGGTCGAGACCGAACAGAAGGCGATCCTGCAGGTCGCGCGCCGCCTCGCGGAAGCGGGCGAAATCGTGATTGCTGCGCCAGGCACCGATGACTTCGTCTAAGTACCCCTCCACCGCGGCCCCTTCGCCCTTCGGCACACGGGCACGCATGGCCACCGCCTACGCGCCGCCGGTGCGCAGCAGCGCGAGCGCGAAGCCGGCCAAGCCGGTGCTGTCCGCCTGGCAGCGCTGGGAGATGGACACGCTGGACGACCCGGCCCCGCGCCCCGCCCCCGGCCCCGCCGGCCGCGGCACCGTCCCGCCGGCCGTCGAAGCGCCGCCGTCGGTGGCGCTGCTGCATGCCGCCGAGCTGGTGAGCCTGCGGCGCGAGGCGCGCAGCGCCGGCGACGCCGAAGGCCGGCGCGAAGGCCACGCCAAGGGCCATGCCGAAGGCTACGCGCAGGGCCGCACCGAAGGGCTGGCGGCCGGCCTGGCCGCGGCCAGCGCGCATGCCGAGCAACTGCGCGCGCTGGCCGCCAGCCTGCCCGCCGCGCTGCGGCGCGCCGACAGCGAGCTGGCCGACGCGGTGCTCACGCTGGCGCTCGACGTCGCGCGCCAGGTGGTGCATCGCACCCTGCGCGCCGAACCCGAATGGGTGCTGCCGATGGTGCAGGACCTGCTGCACGCCGAACCGGCGCTGCAGGGCGAGCCGCGCCTGCTGCTGCATCCGGACGACGTGGCGCTGGTGCGCAACAGCCTGGGCAATGAGCTGCAGGCCGCCGGCTGGCAGGTCCGGCCCGACGAGACGATGACCCGCGGCGGCTGCCGCGTGCAATCGGCCACCGGCGAGATGGACGCCAGCCTCGAAACCCGCTGGAAGAGCGTCACCGCGGCCCTGCACCGCGACGTCGACGCCCAGGACGTCTGAAATGAAACACCCCCCGAAGCGCCTGCGGCGCCTCCCCCCTCGAGGGGGGCGATACCAGCGGCCCGGCAAAGCCGGTTCCGCGGTATCCCTGGCACTTGGCTGCGCCAGTTTCGTGGGTCGTGGGCCGCGCACTGCGCGATGGAGCAACTAGGATGTCACCCCTTCTGCAAGACGACGCACCCGCGGCCGCCAATCCCCACCTGAAGTCCTGGCTGAGCACGCTCGCGCAGGCCCGCAGCGACGTCAGCCAGTGCGCGATGACGGCCCATTCGGGCCGCCTGACGCGCGCCGTCGGCCTGGTGCTGGAGGCCGTCGGCCTGCAGCTGCCGGTCGGCAGCGACTGCCTGATCGAACTGCCGCCCGGCCATCCGCAACGTCATGCCGAAGCCGAAGTGGTCGGCTTCGCGGGCGACCGGCTGTTCCTGATGCCGCAGACCGAAGTGGCCGGGCTGGTGCCCGGGGCCAAGGTGTTTCCACGCAGCGGCGCGCCCGGCTCGGGCCTGGCCGGCGAGGCCCACACCAAGCGGCTGCCGGTCGGCGAGGGCATGCTCGGCCGCGTGGTCGATGCCGTGGGCCGGCCGCTCGACGGCCTGGGTCCGCTCGACATCAGCCGCAAGGTGCCGCTGTCGTCGCCGCCGATCAATCCGCTCACGCGGGCGCCGATCGATTCGGTGCTGGACGTCGGCGTGCGCGCCATCAACTCGATGCTCACGGTCGGCCGCGGCCAGCGCATGGGCCTGTTCGCCGGCTCGGGCGTCGGCAAGAGCGTGCTGCTGGGCATGATGGCCCGCTACACCAGCGCCGAGGTGATCGTGGTCGGCCTGATCGGCGAGCGCGGCCGCGAAGTCAAGGACTTCATCGAGAACACACTCGGCGAGGAAGGGCTGGCGCGGGCGGTGGTGGTCGCCGCGCCGGCCGACAACTCGCCGCTGCTGCGGCTGCAGGGTGCCGCCTACGCGACCTGCCTGGCCGAGTACTTCCGCGACCTCGGCAAGGATGTGCTGCTGATCATGGACTCGCTGACCCGCTATGCGATGGCGCAGCGCGAGATCGCGCTGGCGGTCGGCGAGCCGCCGGCCACCAAGGGCTATCCGCCCTCGGTGTTCGCGAAGCTGCCGGCGCTGGTCGAGCGCGCCGGCAACGGTGCCCGGGATGCCGACGGGCGCGGCGGCTCGATCACCGCCTTCTACACGGTGCTCTCGGAAGGCGACGACCAGCAGGACCCGATCGCCGACTCGGCCCGCGCCATCCTCGACGGTCACGTGGTGCTGTCGCGCACGCTGGCCGAAGCCGGGCACTATCCGGCGATCGACATCGAGGCCTCGATCAGCCGCGCGATGACGGCGCTGATCCCGCCCTCGCAGTTCGACACCGTGCGCCGCTTCAAGCAGATGCTGTCGCGCTACCAGCGCAACCGCGACCTGATCAGCGTCGGCGCCTACGCCCCAGGCCACGACCTTCAGCTGGACCAGGCGATCGCGATGTACCCGCGCATCGAGGCCTTCCTGCAGCAGTCGATGGAAGAGCCCACCGACTATCCGGCGTCGATCGCGCGCATGACGAAGCTGTTCGAACCCACCTGAGGAAGGACACCGATGGCCCAGAAACTCCCGCTCGACACGCTGACCGATCTCGCACGGACCCAGACCGACGACGCCGCGCGCCGCCTCGGCGCCTTGCAGGGCGCCCGGCTCGGGGCCGGCCAGAAGCTCGAGCTGCTGCTGCAGTACCGCCAGGACTACTACGACCAGCTGCACCAGCTCATGAACAAGGGCCTGCCGACCGCGCAGTGGCGCAACTTCCAGGCCTTCCTCGGCACCCTCGACGGCGCCATCGAGCAGCAGCGCGCGATCGTGGCCCAGGCCGAGAGCCGGCTGGACCACGGCCGCAGCGACTGGCAGCACCACAAGCGCCGCCTCAACTCCTTCGACACCCTGGCGGAGCGTGTGCGACGCCAGGAAATGCTGTTGCAGGCCAAGCGCGAGCAGCGCGACAGCGACGAACGCGCAGCCCGGAAGTTCTTCGACCGCGCCGCCCATCCGACCCTTTGAAATCCCGACCGGATTCGCCCATGCCCACACTCATTTCGCCCTCCGTCAATCTCGCCAGCCCCCAAGCCTCGCAGGCCGGGCCCCGTGGCCGCGGTGCCGAGGAGCCCGACGGACGCAGCTTCGGCGCCATGCTCGACCGCTCGCGCGCCGCCGGCGGCACCCGGTCGGCGGCCGATGCCGATGCCGCACCCGAGGCGACCGCAACGCGGCGGCCGGGCCGCGACGGCGAGCGCAAGAGCGAACTCAGCGCCGCCGACGTGCTGGCCATGCTGGCACCGCTGGCCGCGCCGATTGCGGCGCCAATCGTCGGCAGCCCGGCCGATGGCCGCCCGGTCGCCGGCAACGCGGCGTCCGCCGCCGGCAGCGCCCTCGCCGGCGTTCTGCCGGACGGCGCCGCAACGACCGCGTCGGCCAGCCCATTGACCGCCGCTGACGCCGCGGCCGCCTCGCAGGCCGAAGGCACCGAAGCGGCGGCACTGGCCCCGGCCGCTGACGCGCAGGCGAAGGCCGATGCCCCGCCCGCCGGCCATGCGGCGAAGACCGCCGGCGCGATCGATCCGGCCGACCGGACCGCCCTGTCGCCGCCTGCCACCGATGCAGCGGAGGCTGCCGCGCCGCCGGCCACCACCCCGGTGACCTCCTCGTTCGTGCCGCCGGTGGCTGGCGCCAAGGCCGCGACGCCGGGCGCCGGCGAGGCCGCGACTGCAGCCGCCGCGGCGCCCACCGACACGCCCAGGACCGCCGCGGTCCAGGCCGCCGCCAGCGCCGCGACCTCGACCGCCGTCGCGGCCGAGCCCAAGGCCGCCGATCCGCTCGACGCCGACGCTGCTTCGAGCGCGCCGACGCTGCAGCCGGTCGCCTCGGCGCTGCCGGCCGCGGCCGACCGTGCCGCTGCCACCTCGAACGCCACGCCCGTGCTGTCGGTCGCCCCGCCCGTGGGCAGCCACGAATGGGGTCCCGCGATCGGCGAGCAGATGATCCGGATGAGCGCCAGCGGCCACCAGGTGGCCGAGCTCAACCTCAACCCGGCCGGCCTCGGCCCGCTCAAGGTCACGCTGACGATGGGCGACAACCAGGCCCAGGCGATGTTCGTCTCGGCGCACGAAGGCGTGCGCAAGGCGGTCGAGGCCGCCCTGCCCCAGCTGCGCGCGACCCTGGCGGACCAGGGCATCAGCCTGGGCCATACCTCGGTCGGCGCCGAAAGCCGCCAGCCCTCGCCGCAAGGCGGGTTCGCCCAGCAGAACCCGGGACGGTCGTCCGGCCAGCCGGCGTACCCCGGTGCCGGACAGGGCGTCGACGCCGCCTCGGCCGCGCCGCAGCCCGTGGCCCCGGCCCGTGCCTCGCGGGCGGCCAATGCCGGCCTGGACACCTTTGCCTGAGACCTCCTGAGACCTTGCGGGACAGACCAACAAACTGCGCAGCAGTTTTTGCTCTGTCCTCAACCGATCAGAAGGCAATGAACGGATCTGAGGCGCTTTTCCGTCCCTGATCGACCGTTCGCCAAGCCTTCAGTTCGCAAAGAATAGACCGAACAAGTTAATCGAACTTCACCATGGCCACCTCACCCAACGCTCCCACCGCCGCCGCGCCTCGCTCCTCGAAGCTGCTGATCGGCCTCCTGATCGGGGTCAGCCTGCTGGCCGCCGGCGCGGTCGCCTACGTCTTCCTCGGCCCCAAGGCCGCCGCGGCGCACCAGGCCGAAGCCGCCAAGCCGGCGCCCGAAAAGCCGATCTTCGTGGCACTGGAACCGTTCACCGTCAACCTGCAGGGCGAAGGCCGCGCCAAGTTCCTGCACGTCGGCATGGCGCTCAAGGTGCGCGGCGAACCGTCGAAGGCGCAGATCACCGAGTTCATGCCCGAGCTGCGCAGCCGGGCCCTGATGCTGCTGTCGAACCGGACCGCCGACTCGCTGGTCTCGCCCGACGACAAGGCCAAGCTGGCCGAGGAGATCCGCACCGAGCTGAACCGGCCGCTCAACGCCGATCTGCCCGAGCAGGGCATCACCAGCGTCGCCTTCAACACCTTCGTGGTGCAGTGACCCCCAGCAGGCGAGTCACCCATGGCCTATGAACAAGTCCTCTCGCAGGACGAGGTCGATGCCCTGCTGCAAGGCGTCACCGGCGGCAGCGTCGACCAGACGCCCACGCCGCGCGCGCCTGCCGACGGTCTGCCGGCCTACGACCTCGGCGCGCCCGACCGGGTCGTGCGCAGCCGCATGCACACGCTGGAGGTCATCAACGACCGCTTCGCGCGCGGCCTGCGCAGCGCGCTGCTGAACTTCATGCGCCGCAGCCCCGACATCTCGGTCGGGCCGGTGCAGATCCAGCAGTACGGCGAGTTCGTGCGCCACCTGCCGGTGCCGGCGAACATCAACATGATGCACATGAAGCCGCTGCGGGGCACCGCGCTCTTCGTGTTCGATCCGAAGCTGGTCTTCCTGGTGGTCGACAACCTCTTCGGCAGCGACGGCCGCTACCACGTGCGGGTCGAGGGCCGCGATTTCACGCGCACCGAGCAGCGCATCATCAAGCGCCTGCTCGACCTCTCGCTGCAGTGCTACGGCGAGGCCTGGCAGCCGGTCTACCCGCTCGACTTCGACTACGTGCGGGCCGAGATGCACGGCAAGCTGGCCAACATCGTGGCGCCCAACGAGGTGGTGATCAACACCACGCTGCAGATCGAGTTCGGCCCCATCGGCGGCTTCCTGCACGTGTGCATCCCCTACTCGATGATCGAGCCGATCCGCGACCTGCTGTCGAATCCGATCCAGGACGAAGTCGAGATCGACAAGCGCTGGGTCAAGCAGATGTCCAGGCAGATGCAGGCCGCCGACGTCGAGCTGACCGCGGACTTCGTGAAGATGTCCTCGACCATCGGCGAGGTCCTCAAGCTCCAGGTCGGCGACGTGCTGCCGATCGAGCTGCCGTCCTCCGTCATCGCCCGGGTGGACGGCGTGCCGGTGATGGAGTGCGGCTTCGGCACCTCGAACGACCGCTACGCCCTGCGCGTGCAAAACATGATCTCCCACCAAGACAGCGATGTGAAGAACGACCATGACTGACAACATTTCCTCCGCCAGCGACGCGGACGACTGGGCCAGCGCGCTGGCCGAGCAGACCGCCGCCGCGCCTGCCGCACCAGCAGCCGAACCCGTGCCGGCGCCCGCCACGGCACAGGTCTTCCAGCAGATCCAGGAGCCGGCCGCCACCGCCAGCGTCTCCGCCGTGGACATCGCGCGCGTGATGGACGTGCCGGTGCAGCTGACCGCCGAGATCGGCCGCACCCGCATCACCATCAAGAGCCTGCTGCAGCTGTCGCAGGGCTCGGTGGTCGAGCTCGACGGCCTGGCCGGCCAGCCGCTCGACGTGCTGATCAACGGCTACCTGATCGCCCAGGGCGAAGTGGTGGTCGTCAACGACAAGTACGGCATCCGGCTGACCGACATCATCACGCCGTCGGAGCGGATGCAGAAGCTGGCGCGCTCATGACGCTTCCAACGGTGCCTTCCCACGCGGTCGAGATGGCGCCGGCAGTCGGCGCCTCGGGCCTGCTGCAGGCCGGCCTCGGCATGCTGGTGGTGCTCGGCCTGATCTTCGGGTGCGCCTGGCTGGCGCGCCGCTTCGGGCTGCAGCGCTTCGGCGGCGGCGGCCAGGTGGTCAAGGTCGTGTCCAGTGCCAGCGTCGGCCAGCGCGAACGGGTGGTGGTGGTCGAGGTCGCGGGCACCTGGCTGGTGCTGGGCGTCACGGCGAGCCAGGTCAACACCTTGCATTCGCTGCCCGCGCAGGCGGTGGCCAGCGCCGCCGCCGAGCCGGTTTCGATGGCCCGCAACCCGGTCGACCTGTTCGCGCAGAAGCTGCGTGAATCGCTGACCGGCAAGGCCCGTCCCGCGTCATGGTGAACAAGCCTCTTCGCCGGGGGCTGCAGGCCGGCCTGGTGCTGCTCGCGGCTGCGCTGCCGATGGCCGCCTGGACCCAGGGCCTGCCCGGGCTGATCAGCACGCCCGGCCCCGGCGGCAGCCAGACCTGGTCGCTCAGCGTCCAGACGCTGGTGCTGCTGACCTCGCTGTCCTTCCTGCCGGCCCTGCTGCTGTGCATGACCAGCTTCACGCGGATCCTGATCGTGCTGGGCCTGCTGCGCACCGCGATCGGCACCCAGTCGTCGCCGCCGAACCAGATCCTGGTCGGGCTGTCGCTGTTCCTGACCTTCTTCGTCATGTCGCCGGTCTTCGACAAGGTCTACACCGAGGCCTACAAGCCCTTTTCCGAGAACAAGATCAGCACCGACAAGGCCCTGGAACGCGGCATCGAGCCCTTCAAGGCCTTCATGCTGCGCCAGACCCGCGAGAACGACCTGGCGCTGTTCGCGAAGCTGGCCAAGGTGCCAGACATGCAGGGCCCCGAGGAAGTGCCGCTGCGCATCCTGCTGCCCTCCTTCGTGATCAGCGAACTGAAGACCGCCTTCCAGATCGGCTTCACCATCTTCATCCCGTTCCTGATCATCGACCTGGTGGTGGCGAGCGTGCTGATGTCGATGGGCATGATGATGGTGCCGCCGGCCAGCATCGCCCTGCCCTTCAAGCTGATGCTGTTCGTGCTGGCCGATGGCTGGCAACTGCTGATCGGCGCGCTGGCGCAGAGCTTCTACACCTAAGGAACCGTCATGACCCCCGAAACCATCATGTCGATGGGCAACCAGGCGATCCAGGTGTCGCTCGCGCTCGGCGCCCCGCTGCTGCTGGTGGCGCTGGTCGTCGGCCTGGTCATCAGCATCTTCCAGGCGGCGACCCAGATCAACGAGGCCACGCTGTCCTTCATCCCGAAGCTGCTGGCGGTGTTCGCGACGATGGTCATCGCCGGTCCCTGGATGCTCGGCCAGATGCTGGACTACATCCGCGCCCTGTTCATGAGCATCCCGCAACTGATCGGCTGAACGTGACCCCCACGCTCCTCACTTCGTGTGTCACTGCCCCCCGAGGGGGCCGCAGGCCGCCTTGGGGCGGCCCGGCGGCGGCCTGAACATGACCCCCACGCTCCTCACTTCGTGTGTCACTGCCCCCCGAGGGGGCCGCAGGCCGCCTTGGGGCGGCCCGGCGGCGGCCTGAACATGACCCCCACGCTCCTCACTTCGTGTGTCACTGCCCCCCGAGGGGGCCGCAGGCCGCCTTGGGGCGGCCCGGCGGCGGCCTGATGCCACCCGTCTTCGAAGTCACCTCGGCGCAGCTCACCGCCTGGCTGGTGGGTTTCCTGTGGCCGTTCGTGCGGATGCTGGCGCTGGTCAGCACGGCGCCGATCTTCGGCGAAACGTGGGTGGCGCGCCGGGTCAAGGTGGCGATCGCGGCGATGCTCACGCTGGTGCTCGCGCCGACCTTGGGCCCGATGCCCGACGTGCCGGTGGTCTCCGCCGGCGGCGTCTGGATCATCATGCAGCAGGTGCTGGTCGGGGTCGCCATGGGCTTCACGATGCGCATGGTGTTCACCGCCGTGCTCGCAGCGGGCGAGTACATCGGCCTGCAGATGGGCCTGTCCTTCGCCTCCTTCTTCGACCCCATGAACGGCGGCGCCACGATGGTGGTGGCGCGGCTGCTGAACATGCTGGCGATGCTGATCTTCATCGCGGTCGACGGCCACCTGCTGATGATCGCCGCGCTGGCCGAGAGCTTCCAGGCCCTGCCGATCGCCGATGCGCCGCTGGCCGCGCAGGGCTGGATGTTCCTGGTCTCGGGCGCGAGCCAGATCTTCGCCAACGGCATGATGCTCTCGCTGCCGCTGGTGGCGGCCCTGCTGATCCTGAACCTGGCGATGGGCATCCTGAACCGCGCCTCGCCCCAGTTCAGCATCTTCGCCGTGGGCTTCCCGCTGACGCTGCTGGCCGGGATCGGGATGCTGCAACTGCTGACGCCGCACCTCGCGGTGTTCCTGGAGCCCCGATTCGCGCAGGGGCTGGAAGCGATGGTCCGGATGGCCCGGATGCTGCGTCCCTGAAGCCGTCAGCCCCGGTGACGGCCGAGGCGGACCTTTCGCCGCGACGACTCAGCGGGCGAAGATGCAGTTCCAGAGTCCCTCGTACTTCTGGACCTGGTGCTTCTCGATCATGGCGAAGCCGAGTTGGCGCAACGTGCCGGCGATCTCGTCGAGCTTCGCATCGTCGATCTCGATGAAGACCTCCTTGCAGCCGCGCAGCGATTCCATGGCGCCCCTGATCGCGGCCATCTCGTGCCCGTCGACGTCGATCTTGACGTACTCGGGCCTCGGCAGACCCATCTGTTCGATCCACCTGTCGAAATGCACCAGCTGGATCGCGTGGACGTGCTGCGGCGCAAAGGTGTCACCGAACACCGCAACAGGCGCGCCGACGATCTTCTCGTGACTCCCCAGATCCATCTTGTGAATGTAGAGCTTGTCGGCCGAGAACCGATCCGACACCGCGACGTTGAATGCCGAGATGTCGACCTCGATGCCGCGATTGAGAAAGGCGTTCCACGACAGCAGGAAGTAGTTGGACGGATCGGGCTCGATGTGATCGATCCCGGCCGCCATCCAGGGTCGACATCAAGCGGGTCGATGCCGCCCCGCCGGACCCGCCTCGCACATCAGGAAGATGCTGGCACACAGATCCGGGTACTGCTGCCCGAGCTGGTAGCACCCCTCCAGATACTCCTTGGAGATGATGTCCGTCGAGAGCAGTCGGTCCCATTGAAAGTTGGCCAGCGCCTTGAAGAAAATGCCCGAGCGATGCACCACCTTCAACCCTGCCGCCGCAACATCGCGCTCCAGCGTGTCGAGCGCGTAGGTGCGCCGATGCCCATGTTCGGCCTCGGCCGGCGTGACGGCTGCATTGTGGGAAATCAACCCCATCTTGACTGCGATCTGTCTCGAAGGCGCATGGGCATTCGGGCACACCAGGAAAAACCTCCCGTTCTCCGCCAGCCATTCTTCATTGATGCGTCTCAGCACTCGCACGGGATCGTCCAGATGCTCCAGCACGTGCGTCATGACGATGTTGTCGTAGCGCCTCGGCAACACAGCCGTCTCGAACAGCGAGTTGACGAACTTCACGCCGCCGCCCAGTCTCCTGCGGGCCTCCTCGATGGCGATCTCTGACGCCTCGACGCAGGTGACGTCTTCGAAATGGGGCAGCAAGCGACTCGTGAAGTCGCCCTTGTAGCTTCCCAGTTCCAGCAGGCTCCCCTTGTTCAGGAACGGCTCGAACGACCTCACCATGTAGGGATGCAGCACATCCAGGTCGAAGCCATAGACATATTTTTCATGGCTGGAGTTCTTCGAGTCATCCAGTTCGTCGTTGTAGTTCCGTGCTGTAGTCGCAGTCATTCATCCGTCCATTCTGTGGTTGCTTGCGCTAGTCATTCAGCACCGCAAGACCGAATCCGAGTCGGCCGAATTCGTTGCCGTTGTAGAGCATGTAGACCTTTCCATCCAGCTGAAAGGTATGCGGATAGCATTGCATCTGCGAATCCCAGCCATCGTCGGAGACATCGATACCTGCCTGGCTGTCGTCGCGTTCCCAATTGACCAGGTCCTTGGAAAAGGCATAGCCGAGCCTGTAGGCGCTATCGCTCTGCTTCCTGAAACCATGCGCTTGCCTGTAGCAAAAATACATGTGGTATCTGCCGTTCAGTTGAAAAACCGTCGGCAATGCCTGGCATTCATGCGCGTTCAGCTTGTCGGCGATGATCGGCCGGCCGTCCCGATGCCAATTGATCGCATCGGTGGACCATGCATGCGCGATCTTGTACACGCGATCGGGTGGCTCGGTGTCCGAGAATTTCCTCCACTCGGTGCCGTAGATGTACCACATGTGATAGAGCCCTTCGCGCAACATCACGAATGCGTCGCCGATCAGGAACGGTTCGTGCAGCGAAGCCGACAGCACCGGACCCTGTCCATGCTTTTGAAAGGTCAAGCCGTTGTCGTTGCTGACGGCCAGGCCGATCGAGGCATCGGCGGAAACAGAGACTTTTCGGTTCCAGCCCGTCGTATAGGCCAGAATCCTGTCTCCATCCCTCACCACATGGACCGGGAAGATCCCGTGCTCGTCGAAGCACCCGAGGTCGCCCAACGCAATGACGGTGTGGCGCGAGACGTCGAGGACGTTCCGCATGGTCTTGTCGAAGTCGACAAAGGCGACATGGCTCAGGTATTTGCCAACGCTGTCGCGTTCCCTGGTCGAAAAATACACGCGCACACGGTCGTCCATGACCAATGCTTGTGGCGCCTGCGCGAACCCAAGACAATTGTTCGCCAGCGCATGCTCCGTCGGGTCGAATATCTTGCCCAGCTTCGTCCATTTCATAGCTCGGCCCAATCCTGAAGACTGTGAAGTTTCGCGAGGCCGATACCCGATCGCCCCATCTCGTTGCCCTGGTACAGCATGTAGGTCTCGCCATCCACCTCAAAGACATGCGGGTAGTTCACCATTTCTGAATCCCAGCCATCTTCCGAGACATGCATTCCGGCAACCTCGTCTTTTCTGGTCCAGTTGACCATGTCGTACGAAGAGGCGTAGCCGATCCGGTAACCGCCTGCCTTGCCCTTGTAGTTATGGCTATGGCGGTACGAGAAGAACATGTGGTACTTGCCATCGCGGAAGACCACGTCGGGACAGGCCTGACATTCATGCACGCCCAGCACGTCTTCGATCAGGTCGACACCCAGTTTGACCCAGTTGAATCCGTCATCGGAAGACGCCATTCGAATCTTGTAGACGGGCTCCGGCTTGTCGCCGGTCTTCAGCCACTTCTTTCCGGCCACGTACCACAGGTGCCATCTCCCGTCGAACTTCCTGATTCGCGGGCTGCCCAGCAAGAATGGCTCGTCCGGGCTGTACGGAAGAACAGGACCCGCACCCACTCGAACGAAAGTGCGGCCATCGTCCCGACTCGTCGCGACCCCGATGGCCCCATTGAACGGGACGGACTCGCATCGGGTCCAGCCCGCGTAGTACACCCGCACTTCTTCGACGTCGCGGATCACGGAGATCGGGTTAGTGCCGAATTCATCGAACGTCCCGCAGGCACCAAGCCCCAGGACAGGAGCGCTGCAGACATCCAGAATCCTGAGTAGATCGACTCTGTCGAGATCGATGAAGGACAGGAAGCTCCGGTACTGGCCATCCGCCGTGGGCGCCTGGCGAGAGCAGAAGTACACCCTCACGAAATTCTCGTACACCAGCACCGACGGAGATTGCGCGAATTCCTTCATCCAGCATTCGCCTGACACATCTCGCGGATCGAACAACCTGCCTAATTTTTTCCACTCGAGCATAGTTTGATTCCCTGAAGTTCCAACTCGTTGCTTCAACGAAGCAGACACTCGATACCGTCCACGTCGAAAACGGGGACGCCCAGTTTCGCCTTTACCGCGCGCCGGTCGAACCAGTAGTTGTCGATGAAGATCGATCCCTCCGGGTCGATGAACGTCGTCTTGTCCTCGGTGTCCGAGATCTGGATGATCTCCGCGAACAAGTGCTCGGAGATGCCGCAGGCGTGCAGCGTCGCCCTCAGGTCGTACCGATGCTTGGTGAGCAGCACCACCTGTATCCCGCGGTTGCGGCACTGGTACAGGAAAGCCATGGCAAATTCATGAACGTGCCTTCCGATCACCAGCGTTTCGTCGAAATCGATGTACACGCGACGGAAGGTCAGGTCGGCCTTGAATCGATTGCGCAGGCATCGGTCGAGTTGGACGGCGTAGTCGTTCTGCAGAATTTCGACGGGCATCCCGAGTGCATTGAAGAGACTGAGCAACGCGAAGTTCACACCGGTGTGCCTGAACAGGCCCATGGTGCTGGACTGGCGCGGCGCGAATTCCATGAGCTTGAACCTTCCGTGACGGTCCTTCTTGACCTGAAAGAACCAGGCACCATCCAGAGCCACTGTTTCGTTGATGCAATGCGCCATCCGCTTGATTTCGACCGTGGTTTCGACCGCGGTGGAGCGGAACGAGATGCCCATCTGGATCCGTTCGCGGGTTCTCGGGCCGATGAACAGGAGCTTGCCGTCATGCGTGGTGAAGCAGTCGACGCTGAGCTCCTCGCCCGGAAGAAACTCCGTCACCAGCAGTCCGGGGTCCTTCTTCAGATAGAAGTCCAGGTCCTCCTGGCTTTCTGCCACGTGCGTTCCTTTTCCGCCCTGGCCGTCGTTCGGCTTCAGGAACACGGGAAAATGCATGTCGCGATGGGGCTCCGAAAACACCGTCGGGCAGAAATCGAAAGCCCGGAACAGCTCGTAGGTCTCTCTTTTCATTCGTGCGACGCGATTCGTCTCGGCGCACGAAGTCATGACCCGGGCATTGATCTCATCCTGATGCGCTGCCAGGAAATTCGCGATGGTGTCGTGCGTCGGATAGACGAAGTCGATCCTCAGCGCGTCGAGCAGGCGATTGAAGCGGCCGATGAAATCGGGTCGATCAACATAGAGATCGTCCTCCACGTAGTGGTCCGCGTCGTAGATGAACGAAGCGTGGTCGCTCTTGCCCGAAGCGCCGAAGATTTCCACATGGTGGCTGTATTTCAGGGAGCCGTGGATCTCGAGTCCTATTTCCGAGCCGGCCGGAAATACCAGCACGCGATGCCTTTTGGCGATGTCCATGACGCAATCAAATGTCGTTCGTCGGGGTCAACTCCGCGAGGATGCCGCACGACAGCTCGGGATAGTCGATGGCGACCTGGCAAAGCGCATCGATAATCGATTCGTCCAGATTCAGCGCGATCATCTGCCGGGTGGTCAACGGCTTCAGGTAGATTCCTTCCACGCGCTTGATGGAATAGCCCGCTTGGAGGATATCGTCGCGCAGGGAATCGACTGTGTAGTAGCGCTTGTGTCCCAGGAGAAAGTCATGCTCGGACAGCTGCTGCATATCGGGAAGCAGTCCGGCCAGGTGGCCGAGCTTACGGTTCAACACCTCGGCATTGGGCACGGTGACGAACATCTTGCCGCCCGGCGCCAGGAACTGCCGGAAGTGCCGCAGGATGCCGACAGGATCGTCCACGTGCTCCAGGATGTAGCCGAACATGATCACGTCGAAACGCTCCGACGTGTCGAATTCCTCGAAATACGATTCGGCAATTTCCACCTTCGACTCGGGAAACTGCCGGCGAAAGTTCGCGATGACGGCCGGGGACGCATCGATGACGACATGGCGCTTGAAGTGCTGCTCAAAGACGCTCGACGTGATCCCGTGGCCGAGTCCGAGCTCGAGCAGGGAGCTCGCGCCTTCGGCAGACTGCACCACGCGCCTCGGATACCATTTCAACTGAATGACGTTGTCGAAGTCGTAGATGTTCGAGCCTTGATAGGCTTTGACGTGATTGTCGAGGGTGTTTTCCATGTTCATCTATCTGTAGATCATCAGAGATATTTCTTCTCTCAAGCCAATTCAAAATTGTCGATCAGCTCCGAAACGATCCTCTCTCTGGGGTTGAACATCATGACGTCGATGATCGACAACCAGGGAACGAAATCATTCTCGAATTGGGCATATTCGAATGGCATCGACTTGATGAATTTCAAGTCGATGCCCTGCTCGCGGAAGGCCTCAGTGGAGTACAGCTCCAGGCCTCCGATGGCGTTCACGTAGGTGCTCGCGCCCACTGCGGCGCACAAGGCCAGCACCTTGTCCTGGCTCTTCAGCGCGTGGTCCGCGGCAATGCTTGAAGCGACCCTGATCTCGGTCGAAACGCCCAGGTACTCGCAGGTCCTGACGATCGAATGGTGCAGAAAGCCGAACAGGTTCGAGGCCTCGTTGCACACGATCTGCTCGACCAACGGAAACGCCTGCGAAAAGTACGGCGCATGCCGATACGCGCCTTTGAACTGGTTGAGCAGCTTGTCGCGGTCGAAGTCCGTCGCCAGCATCCGATCGCGCACGTCCAGAAAGTCGGAATCGCTTTTCAACGGCAGCGAGAACATCGCATCCTTGCCGTTCTGCAGCATGCGGTTGCGGTTGATCCAGCCCTTCTTCGTGTACTTGATGTTGTCGTAGACGATGAACAGGTCGGCCGATCTGATCAGATGGAAATAGCCGATGTAGGGCATGAAATACGGCTGCATGATGGCCACCTTCATGCAAATGCCTCGATCAGCATCCCAAGAGGTGCCTTGATCGATTCCTCCGGCATTGCTTCCGTCGCGGCCCACGTGCCGATCAACATGGCGATCGCTTCGACCTGCGCGTCCTGCAGGTCGGGATAGATCGGCAGGCAAAGCACCTGCTGCGCGGCGGCGGATGCCACGGACAGGTTGTCGCGATGCGCCGAGGGCAAGGCGCGGTACATCGGAAACTCCGAGATCAGTGGGTAGAAGTAGCGGCGGGCATAGATCTGGTGGTCGCGCAGCTTCTGGTAGAGCGCGTCGCGGCTGAGCGCGTACTCGGGCCCAACCAGGATCGGGAAGTAGGCGTGGTTGGCGACCCGTTCGCCGGCATCCCCGAGGCAGCGGATGCCCTCGACGTTCCCGAGCAGATTGCGGTAGAGCGCATCGATCTGCGCGCGCCGCGCCAGCGCCTGGTCGATGAACTTCAACTGCAGCAGCCCGAACGCGGCATTGACCTCGCTCATCTTGCCGTTGATTCCGGGCGCGACGACCGTGACCTCGCCCACATGGCCGAAGTTCTTCAGCTGGTCGATCCGTACCTTGGTCTTGGCGTCCGGACAGATGATCGCGCCGCCTTCGAAGGTGTTGAACACCTTGGTCGCATGAAAGCTCAGCACCGAGAGATCACCGTGCCTCAAGATGCTGCCGCCGGCGTCCTGGACGCCGAAGGCGTGCGCCGCGTCGTAGATGACCTTGAGGTTGTAGTTGTCGGCGATCGTTTGGATCGCCTCGACGTCGCATGGATGGCCGTACACGTGCACCGGCATGATCGCGGTCGTCTGCGGAGTGATGGCCGCCTCGATCCTGGCCGGATCGAGATTGAGGGTCACCGGGTCGACGTCCGCGAACACCGGCTTGATGCCATTCCACAGCAGCGAATGCGAAGTCGCCACGAACGAATATGGCGTGGTGATGACCTCGCCCGTGATGCGCAAGGCCTGCAACGCCGTAACCAGAGCGATGGTGCCGTTGGTGAAGAGGGCCAGGTGCTTGACACCCAGGTAGTCGCACAGGGCCTGCTCGAGCTGATGGTGGAACGGACCGCCGTTGGTCAGCGTCTTGTTGGCCCAGATCTTTTCCAGGTAGGGGATGAACTCCTCCAGCGGCGGTAGGTAAGGCTGCGTCACATAGACCGGATCGGTGCGCGATGCCGTCATGCGCGGCCTCCCAGGCCGCGACCGGCGTCGAAGGATGCAGCGGGCAGGCCCGCGCACCAGCGCCGCCACATCGTGCGCAGGGCACGTTCCAGTGCGGCTGCGATCAGCGACGGCTGGCCGATGGCCGAGTCTGCCAGGCGACCGCGCAGGCTGGCGCGCAGTTGCGCCAGCTCGGGCAGGCGTTGCGCCAACGACGCGCCCTGCGCCTCGAACGCCGAGGCGTCCTGCACGACAAACTCATCCAGGCCCACATGCCCGAGCAAGCTGGCACCGGCGCGGCCGGCCATCGTGGCGCCGGCGAGCGTCAGCGTGGGCACCCCCATCCACACCGCGTGCAGGGACGTGGTCCCTCCGTTGTAGGGGAAGGTGTCCAGGCACACGTCGACCTGGTGGTGCAGCGCCAGATAGTGCGACATGGCGCTGCGCTGATGGAAGTCCAGCCGGCTGCGCTCGATGCCTTCGCCGTCGAACCAGCCGATCAGCGCTTCGTACTCCCCATGGCGCGGCAGGCCGGCCAACAGCATGCGCGACATGGGCACGGCGCGCAGCAGCCGCGACCACAGGGCGACGACCTCGCGGCTGATCTTGTTCAGCCGGTTGAAGCTGCCGAAGGTCAGGTGCCCCGCGCGGAGTGCCGGCAGATCGTTGACCGGCGGCGCCTCGGCCGACGGCTGGAAGGGTGCATTCGCCGGCAGGTACGCGAGCTTCTCCGTGAACTGGCCGTCGAAGCGTCCGGGCGGCAGGATGAAGGGATCGGCCAGGTAGTAGTCCATGCTTTCGAGGCCGGTCGTCCCGGGGTAGCCCATCCAGGTGACCTGCACCGGCGCTGGCCGGCGCGCGAAGACCGGCAGCCGGTTGTCGGCGGTGTGGCCCGAGAGGTCGATCAGGATGTCGATCCCGTCGGCGCGGATCTTCTCGGCCAACTCGGCATCGCCGAGCCCCCCGACCGTGTGCCAGGAATTCACATGCCCGCGCAGGCGTTGGCTCACGTGGTCTTCCGCAGCGCGCCGGGTCGAGTAGGCGTGCAGCACCAGGGAGGGTTCGCCCGCCAGATGCGCGAGCACCGGCTCGAGGAACGAAGCGACGGCATGGTTGTACAAGTCGCCCGAGACGAAACCGATCTGCAGCGGCCGCCCGGGTTCGCGCGACCTGTCATGCGGCCGCCACGCGGCCCGCAGCGGCATCTCGAAGCGCTCGCCGAAGCGGCGGTGCTCGGCGAACACGGCGTCTGCATCCAGGGTCTGGCCATGGGTCAGGCTGAACAGCAGCGCGCTGTGCGAATTGGTCTCGTCCGGCTGGATCTGCAGGGCGCGACGGAAACTGGCTTCGGCTTCGGCTTGCCGACCTTGGGCACTGAGCGACGCGCCAAGGTTGGCAAAGAGATAGCCCAACGCCGGATTCGCCGCCACGGCACGCCGGAACGCGGCTTCGGCGTCCGCCGATCGGTCCTGCTCCAGCAGCAGCAGGCCCAGCTGGTTGTGGCCGGTGGCCTTGGCCGGATCGATGTCGAGTGCCTTTCGGTAGCTCGCCTCGGCCTCCCCCAGCCGCCGCATGTGCTTGAGAACGCCCCCCAGCTCCAGGTGGGCATCGACATAGGCGGGGTCGATCTCCAAGGCGCGCCGGCAATGCAGTTCGGCCTCGAACAGCCGGGTCTGCCCCTGCAGCATCCACCCCAGGGTGCTGTGTGCCTTGGCGTGCATCGGATCGATCTCCAGGACCCGGCGCAGGGTCGGCTCGGCCTCGTCGTAGCGTCCGACGGCGGCCAGGGTGACGCCCAGGTTGAATTGCGCCTCGGCATCCTGTGGCAGCAGGCTTGCCGCCTTCTCCAATGGCTGCAACGCGCCTCGAGGGTCTCCTTCGGCGCAGAGCGCCACACCCCATGCCTTCCAGGCGGCCGGGTGCCGTGGGAAGCGCTGGGTCAGCGAGCGCGCCAGCGTCTTGACCTTCTCATAGCGCTTCCGGGCGAAATGGGTCGTCAGCTGGCCAAGTTCCCGGGGGCTCGGTTGCGCCGTGCGGCTGACGAGGCCGGGCGCTGCCGGGACCCGCGGCGCCGGCGCCAGCGTGGCGGGCGCCTGGGTATCGCGAATCGAGCGGGCGATGCGCGTGCGGACTTCCAGCTGCCGGGCCAGTGCCTCCGCGAGCTCCCCCTGCAAGCCGTCCTGCAGGGCCGATTCCAGCATGTCCCGTGCGGCGTCGATCTGGTCGGCCTGCATCAGGGCATCGATGCAGCCAAGCTGGTACTTCGGGTTGTCCGGTTGCGCCTTCAGCGCCGCGACGAAATGCGGCAGGGCTGCGCTCGCCTGGCCTGCACGCACCGCCAACCGGCCCAGGCCGTAATTCGCCTGGGCATGCTGCGGTAGCGCGTCCAGGATGCCGCGGTAGAGCGTCTCGGCATGTTCCAACTGCCCGCCCCGATGGAAATCCGTGGCCATTCGCAGCGATTCGTCCAGCGCGTGAGCCAAGGCGTCGAGCACCGGCGTGTCGCTCGGGCCGTCAGGTTGCTGAGATGCAGGAAATGCGTTCATCGATGAAGAGAGAGTTTTCGAGAACGCCATGGGGGCGCCCGCTTGCCTGGATTGTTCGCGGTGGCGCCAGGAAGCAAAGCGCAGATCAGAAGGGAAACAACCCCTCTGATCCGGCAACTGGCCGGGCCGGGCTCAGCGCCTGCAGATGCCCAGCACCAGCTCCTGCTCGGTGCAGTTGCGCGGCAGCGGCGGCGGCGCCGCCGCGGTAGCGCCGACGGCGGTCCGGCGGGCGATGCAATTGCGCAGGCGCTTTTCCATCGGCCCGTAGTAGCGCCACCCCTGGCTCAGGGGCGGCAGTTCCAGGCGCACCTGCTTCCACTTGGGATGGCCATTGGCCTGCAGCTTGTCGAAGTTGGTGCAGAGGGAATCGGCAAAGCGGCTCAGCGCGCCGACCGTCGACTGCAGGCCGTAGTCGTAGGTGACCAGGTAGGCCTTCACGGTCAGCGTGGGCACGTCGGCCTTGAGCCATGTCGAGTAGCTGGAGGCGCGGATCACCGCCGGGAAGTAGGTCTTCTTCGCCTGTGCCGTCTCCGGCGCCGCCTCGTCGAGCTTCAGGATCTTGATGTAGTTGCGCGCCTCGGCCTTCATGTCCGTGAAGAGCTTGGCCGGCTGTCCGGCGACGATGATCGCGACATCGATCGACTTGTCGACCGTGAGCCTGGCCAGCGCCTCTTCATTGGTCAGGTACTGCGCGTTGGCAGGCGGCAGCGGCTCGCCGAACATCAGCTGGTAGAGCGTGCGCGAGGTCAGCGCGGTGCCGCTGCCCAGCGGGCCGACGCCGATCTTCTGGTTCTTGATCTCGTGGATGCTGTTGAGCGGCGAGTCGGCACGGGCGACGAAGTAGATCTCCTCGTCGTAGAGCGGCATGATCAGGCGCAGCGGACGGATGATGTTGCCGGCGTCGGCGTTGCCCGCCTTCGCCTCGTCCAGGAAGGCCTGGTAGACGTCGGACTGCACCAGCGCCAGCTTGACGCCCGGCTCGAAGCGCATGCGCTGGACGTTCTCGGCCGACCCCTTCGACTCGAGGACTTCGAGATCGATGTCGGCCGGGTCCGCGATCCAGGTCGCGAGGTCCCGGCCGATCTGGATGTAGGTGCCGGTTTTCGATGCGGTGACGATCTTGTACTCCGCCCGGGGCGCCGCGGCCGCGCACGCGAGGAAGGCCATCCACAACAGCCCGATGGACAGGAATCTTGTTGGCATGTTGGCTCCGTCGAAGGTTGCTGACACTGCCAGGAGATGCCTGGCTCATTCTTGCGCGCACTCTCTATTTCTTCGAGCACAGGGCCAGCGCCGCCAGCGCCTCGCTGCACTCCTTGTCCTGCGGTCCGGCGGCACCGGCGGTCGGCGCAGGCGGGGACGCAACCGGCGCTTCCGGCCGCGCCGGGGCCGGGGCCGGGGGCGCGGCGGCCGGCGGCGCAGCGGCCTGCTCCAGCCGGATCGCCCTGGACGCCTTCAGCGAAACGTCAGGAAGGGGCTCCCCGTCGGCGGCCTGCGCCTGCGCTCGCTTGTCGAAGGCCTGCCACAGGGCCTGCACCGCCGGATCGTCCGAATGGTCGGCGTCCAGGCTCTCGAGCACCTGCTCGGCAGTGCCCAGGTCGCCGCGCTTCAGGGCGCCCTGGACCCGCTCGACGTCGTCCCTGAACGCGCGTTCCCTGCTGGCCTCGTTCTCACCGCCGACATAGACCCGTTCGAGCCCCACGACGGCGAGCCCGGCCACGACCAGCGCGAGCGCAATGCCCGCCACCATGCGCTGGGGGGTCGCGAAGCGAGTCAGCCAGTTCGACTTGCCGCCGCCGCCGAGCACTTCCGTCTGCCAGAAGACGCCCGGCCGGACCATGCCGATCTCGGCGTCGGCCTCCTGCCCGGCCGTGCCGGTGGGGCCGGGAATGTGGATGACTTCGTCCGCATCCGGCTGCACCGTGTCCCTGAAGTCGATGACCATCGGGGCCGGCACCTCCTTGGCCACGGAGAGCCCGCGCCCGGGCGCGGCCGGCGGTTCGGCATCGCCGGTATCGTCCGGCGCCAGCTGATCCTCGAAACAAAAGGGGCAAAACCGGTTCCCCTTCTGCAGCATGGCAGCACAACGCCTGCAGGGCACCGAGAACGATGGATCCAGATCGGCCAGGTTCGCCATGGTTCGGGACAAGTTTCATGCTCGCGCCAGAATTGAGCGATGTAATGATTTTGTACCTACTTTAACGCCGAACCAAGCCCGTTGGAGCGGGCCGCCCCCGAGGGGACGAGACCCGGGCGCGTCCGCCGCCCAGGCCGTTGTCGATCAAAGGTAGTTGAACAGCGAGATCGACGCCAGCTTGGCGAAGGTCATCTGGGTCGCCTGCAGCGAGGTCTGCCGCTGGTAGAACTCCGAGATCGCGCTGGCCGGGTCCAGGTCCTCGATCGAGGACATGTAGCTCTTGTCCATCAACACGCGCGAAGCGCCGCCGTCGTCGAGGGCGTCGACCTCGTTCATGCGCGAGCCCACCGAGGACAGAACGGTGAGCACGTTGTCGTGCGCGTTCGTGACCTTGACGTTGGCGGTGCTCAGCGCGTTCTGAAGCTTCGCCTGCGCCACTGCGCCGCCGCCTGTCAGCGGGGTGCGCAGCGCCGTGACCAGTTCGCCGATGGTCGCGAAGACGTCGGTGCCTGCGTTCTTGGCGGTCGTGACGTTGAAGGTGTCGCCGTCCGCCGGCGTGCCCGTCATGCTGATCTGCAGACCGCCGAAGGCGATCGGCGAGCCGGCCGTGAAGGCGCCGCTGGCGGCGACCACCGGGGGCGTGTCGTTGGTCGACACGGTGTAGTTGCCGGCCGCGAAGCTGATCGTGAAGTCCTTGCCGTAGTTGGCCGCGGTGGCATCGACCACGCTGACCGCGCCGAAGACGGCGGTGCCGGTGTTGGCCGCGGCGCCCGAGGTGACGTAGCCCGCGCCGCCCTGCACCGACTGGAACACGGTGCGGCCGTCGTCGGAGGTCGACAGCTGGCGCGCCACGTCGACCTGCATCAGGCGCTGCCCCTGGTCGCCGATGTACTGCACGCCGCCGCCGGCCTGGGCCGCGAAGGGCGGGCTGGAGCTCTTGTAGCCGGCGAACAGGAACTGGCCGTTGCCGTCGTCGGAGTTCGCGATGCCCACCAGCTGGTCGAGATTGCTCTGGATCGCGGTCGCCAGCGAAGCGCGGTCGGCGTCCGACAAGGTGCCGTTGCCGGCCTGCACGGTCAGGGTCTTGATGTTCTGCAGGATGACGGTGGTGCTGTCGAGCGCGGTTTCCTCGCGCTTGAGGGACAGGGTCGCGCGCTCGCGGCTGGTGGCGTACTGGGCCGACTCGGCCAGCGTCTGGGCGACGCCGAGTACCCGCGCCGCGCCCACCGGGTCGTCGCCGGCGGTCAGGAACTTGGTGCCCGCCGACAGGCGCTGCTGGACGTTGAAGAGATTCTGCTGCTGCAGGCCCATCGCGAGGGTGTTCTGCTCGTAGAACGAACTGGTGCTGATACGCATCACGGCTCCTTGGATCTGGGTGGGGTCGGGGCGATCAGCTGCTGATGCCGAGGATCGCGTCGAAGATGGTCGAGGCGGTCTGGATGACCTTCGCATTGGCCTGGTACATCTGCTGGAACATCAGCAGGTTGGCGGTTTCCTCGTCCTGGTTGACGCCGGAGATCGACTGCTGGCTGGCCTTGATCTGGCTGGTCACGCTCTCCTGCGTCTTGGTCGCGACCTTGATCTCCATCGCCTTGTTGCCGACCTCGCTGACCAGCTGCGAGTAGGCGCCATTGAAGGTGGTGGTGCCGTTGCCCATCGTGCTCTGGCGCTGCAGGGCGCCGAGCAGCAGCGCGTTGCTGCCGTCCGACACGCCGCCCGAGTTCTTGCCGATGGTGAAGGTGTCGCCGTTGGCCGGCGTGCCGGTCATCGCCATGCTGAGGCCGTCGAAGCTGATCTGGGCACCCGCCGTGTAGGGCACCGGGGCGCCGGCTGCGTAGGTGGTCGCGGTGCCGTTGGCCAGCGTCACTGTGACGGCGGAGGTGGCGGGAAAGCCCGACAGCGTACCGGTCGCGGAGTCGTAGCTCAGCGTCAGATTGGCAGCCAGCGGCGTCGCCGGGTAGGTCGGATCGACGGTCGCCTTGCCCAGCTTGCCGCTGCCCTGGTTGCCGGCGCTGTTGCCGGTCACGATCGGCGAGGCCGCCGCCACCTTGGCCGGGTCGAGCACCAGCACGTCCATGTCGCGCGCACCGGTGCGGGTCGGCTGCACCAGGAAGGAGTCGCCGGCCTGCGCCGTGCCGCTCGCCTGCGCCAGGCTCACGCCGTCGAAGCTGATCGGGAAGCTCGTGAAGGTGCCCATCGACTGCTTGTCCGACAGCCGGGTCACCGAGTAGTTCAGCGTGCCCGCCACATTGCTGACCTGCACCGAGTAGTCGCTGGTGCTGAGCTTGTTGGTGTCGGTCACGACACCCGACAGCACCATGCTGCCGGTGTTCTTCGCATTCGAGAACACGCCGGGCGTGGCGGTGGTGAAGAAGTCGGTGCCCAGCGCGCCGTTGAGGTCGACGCCCAGGCCGTGCTGCTCGTTGAAGGCGCCCGAGACCGCCATCGCCAGCCGGCCGATGGCGTTCTGGGCCGGGATCAGGGTCTGGGTGCGGAAGTTCATCAGGCCGCCCAGCGAGCCGCCGGTGATGACGTCGCTGCCGAGCTCCGACACGTTGCCGGCGACGCCCACCAGCGCCACCGTGGTGCGGGTCGGGTCGGCGGCCGAGGGCACCGCCTTCATGGTCGCGGCCTGGTCGCCGGTCACCAGTGACTGGCCATTGCCCATGAACACGTTGTACTTGCCGTTGTCCTGCTCGAGCACCTTGACGTCGACGATCTGGCTCAGGTCGCTGACCAGCTGGTCGCGCTGGTCCAGCAAGTCGTTCGGTGGCTGGCCGCCGGCGACGGCGGTCATCATGCTGATCTGCTGGTTGAGGCTGGCGATCTTGCTCGAGTAGGTGTTGATCTGCGAGACGCTGCCCGAGATCTGGTCGTTGACCGACCCGTTCAAGTCGCTCAGGTACTGGTCGGTCGAGCGGAACTTGTTCGACAGCGACTGCGCCGAGCTGATGAGTTGCTGCCGCGCGGCCGGGTCGGCCGGGGTGTTGGCGACGCCCTGCACCGCGGTGAAGAAGGTCTGCATCAGCACGCTGATGCCGGAGGTCTTGTCGGCCAGCAGTGAGTCGATGCGGTTGATCTCGGTGCCGTAGGAATTCAAGGCCGCCGAGGAGGATTGGGCCGTGGCGAGCTGCGCGGTCAGGTAGCGGTCGTAACTGCGGCTGATCGTGGTGACACCGGCGCCGGTGCCGACATAGCCCGAGCCGGTGGCGATCGCCGCGTTGGTGGCGACTTCCGCGACCTGCCGGCTGTAGCCGGTGGTGTAGACGTTGGCCGTGTTGTGGGCCGTCGTCATCAGCGAGGTTCGCGCGACATTGAGGCCGCTCAGACCCGTGAAGAACAAGTTTCCTGACATGGGATCGATTACCTGGTTGGGTGTGGGTGGGTGTTGCTTGCGGCATCGCCGCTGCAATGCCTTCAGGGTCTATATCGGCAGCTTCAGCCGAAAGTTGAAGGCTGAACGGCGCCTGACTCCCGCAGCTTGAACACCCCCACCACCTCGGACAGGTCGCCGGCCTGGCCCTGCAGCGATGCAGCGGCCGCCGCGGCCTCTTCCACCAGCGCCGCGTTCTGCTGCGTCACCTGGTCCATCTGTGTGATCGCCTGGTTGATCTGCTCGATGCCGGAGGTCTGCTCCTGGCTCGCCGCCGTGATCTCGCCCATGATGTCGGTCACCCGCTTGACGCTGCCCACGATCTCTTCCATCGTGTGACCCGCCTCGGCCACCAGCGCGCTGCCCGCGCCCACCTTGCCCACCGAGTCGTCGATCAGCCCCTTGATCTCCTTGGCCGCCGCTGCCGAGCGCTGCGCCAGGCTGCGCACTTCAGACGCCACCACCGCGAAGCCCCGGCCCTGCTCGCCGGCGCGTGCGGCTTCCACCGCCGCATTCAACGCCAGGATGTTGGTCTGGAACGCGATGCCGTCGATCACGCCGATGATGTCCACGATCTTCTTCGACGATGCGTTGATCGACGCCATCGTGTCCACCACCTGGCTCACGACCTCGCCACCCTTCACTGCCACTTCCGAGGCCGAAGCCGCGAGTTGATTCGCCTGGCGCGCGTTGTCCGCGTTCTGCTTGACGGTGCTGGTGAGTTCCTCCATCGAGGCGGCCGTTTGCTCCAGCGAGCTGGCCTGCTGCTCGGTGCGCGAGGACAGGTCCTGGTTGCCCGCCGCGATCTGGTTCGAGGCCGTCGCGATCGTGTCGCTGGAGGCCTTGATCTTGCCGACCACCTCGGTCAGTTCGATCTGCATCAGCCGGATCGAATGCAGCAGGCTGCCGGGCCGGGCTGCGCCGGTGTCCACCTCGACCGCCAGGTCGCCGGCCGCGATGCGGCCGACCACCTCGGCCGCGTAGGCCGGCTCTCCGCCCAGCTGGCGCCCGAGCGAGCGAGCCACTCCGGCGCCCAGGCCCAGGCTGGCCAGCAGGCCGACAGCCGCAATCACCAGCATCATCCAGCGCGAGCCCTGGTAGGTCTCTGCGGCCCGCTCGGCGCTGGCTTTGGCGAGCGTGTTGGCGTGGGCCACCATGGCCTCCAGGACCTCCTCGAGCGCGCGCGAGTCCTTCAGCAGCTGCGTGCTGTCGTCACCGACCCGGCCGTCGAATTGCGAACTGTCGAGCGATTGCTTGCCCACCAGCGTGACGAAATCGGCCATGCGCAGCTTCAACGGCGCCATCAAGGCCTCGTATTGCCGGAACAGCTTGGTGCCGGCCTCGCTGTCCAGGAACAACGGCTTGGCCTCGGCGGTGCGCGCCTCGAGGCCCTCGAGCGATTGGCGGATCGCGTTGGATCCGGTGTTGCGCTCACCGCGGGTGGCCGCCGACAGCAGCGTCATCTGCGAGCGGCTGGCATAGAGCAGCGCGATATTGGCCTGCTGTACGGCCTGCAGGGCGCTCAGCTCGTGGGTGTAGAGCCTCTCGGTCGACGCGCTGATGCGCCCCATGTGGAAGATGCCGAGCGCGCTGACGAGCGCGCCAAGGGCCGCGACCACGAGGAAACTCAAGACCAGCTTGACGGTGACGCGAAGATTTTGAAACCACTGCATTGCTGCTCCTAGGATGGCGGCCGTACGCCGCACGGGCTGTTAGAACTCGGTCCAGTCGCCGGACGAGGCCAGCTTCGGCTCGCTGCGAGCCGCCGACTCCGCCGGGCGCTTCGGCGCCGGCGCCGAAGCGCCCGGCTTGCGGGCGACCTGCTGCGCCTTCGCTTTCGACTTCGCCTGCGCGATCACCCGCGCGGCCTCGCCGTCGCTGGCCATCTTGAACACGCTGACCGCCTGCACCAGGCTCGACGCCTGCTCCTGCAGCGACCCGGCAGCGGCCGCGGCCTCTTCGACCAGCGCCGCGTTCTGCTGCGTCACCTGGTCCATCTGCGTGATCGCCTGGTTGATCTGCTCGATGCCGGAGGTCTGCTCCTGGCTGGCCGCCGTGATCTCGCCCATGATGTCGGTCACCCGCTTCACGCTGTCGACGATCTCTTCCATGGTGCGACCCGCCTCGGCCACCTGCTTGCTGCCCTCCTCGACCTTCTCCACCGAGTCGCCGATCAGGGTCTTGATCTCCTTGGCCGCCGCCGCCGAGCGCTGCGCCAGGCTGCGCACTTCAGACGCCACCACCGCGAAGCCCCGGCCCTGTTCACCGGCGCGTGCGGCTTCCACCGCCGCGTTCAACGCCAGGATGTTGGTCTGGAAGGCGATGCCGTCGATGACACCGATGATGTCCACGATCTTGCGCGAGGAGGCGTTGATCGAGCCCATGGTGTCGACCACCTGGCTCACCACGCTGCCACCCTTGACGGCGACTTCGGAAGCCGAGACCGCGAGTTGATTGGCCTGGCGCGCGTTGTCGGCGTTCTGCTTGACCGTCGAAGTCAGTTCTTCCATCGAGGCAGCGGTCTCTTCCAGCGAGCTCGCCTGTTCTTCGGTGCGCGACGACAAGTCCTGGTTGCCGGTCGCGATCTGGCCCGAGGCCGTCGCGATCGTGTCGGTGCCGGTGCGGACTTCGCCCACGATCTTCACCAGGCTGTTGTTCATCTCCTTGAGCGCCTGCATGAGCTGGCCGGTTTCGTCCGTCGTGCGTGCCTCGACGCGGCTGGTCAGGTCGCCGGCGGCCACGGACTGCGCCACCTTCACGGCTTCGGCCAGCGGCTTGGCGACGATGCGGGCGATCCAGAGCGCGAGCAACAGGCCCAGCGCCACGCTGCTCAGCAGGCTGCCGATGACCCAGAGCCGGGCATCCTGATAGACCGCGTTGCCGGTCTCGTCCGCCTTCCGGGCACCCACCTCGTTGACTTCGGCCAGGGTGTCGAGCATCTTGCTCAGTTCGAGATTCAGGCGCAGCGATTCGCCGCGGACCATGGCGACCGCCTCTTCGTTCTTCTGGGCGCGGGACAAGGCGATGACCTTGTCATGCTCCAGCGCGTACTGGCCCATCGCCTTGACGAATTCCGGGTAGACCTTCTTTTCTTCCGGCTCGGAGATCAGCTTCTCGTAGGCGCCGCGGCTCTTCTGCAGGCTGGCCCAGGCGTCGGTCATCGACTTCTCGTAGCCGGCCATGTCGGCCTCGGTGCTCGACAGGATGTGCTGCAGCTCCATCGAGCGATAGCGCGCCATCAGGCCCTTCATTTCGAGCAACGAGCGCGTGGCGGGCATCCAGTTGGTCGTGATGTCGGTCGACATCTGGTTGACCTTCGCCAGCTGCATCACCGAAAAGACGCCGACGAAGACTGTCAGCGCGAGAACGATGATGAACGAGATCAGGAGCTTGCTCGCGATCCTGAGGTTGTAGAACGCATTCATGTTGATTCCCTGTTGAGGCCTTGAGGCCAGTCATGTGTTTCCAGTTCAGAATTCGGTCCAGTCACCCGCGGCACTGGCGGCCGAGGCGAGCTGCGGCGCGCCGGCGCCCTTCTTTTCGATGGCCGGCGCAGGGGTCCTTCGGACGGCCTTGGGCGCCACTGCCGCGACGGCAGCGGGTCGGCCGAAGGCCGGTTCGCTGCGTCCGCCGGTGGCCGCATCCAGCTTGAAGACACCCACGGCCTTCACCAGGCTCGATGCCTGCTCCTGCAGCGACCCGGCAGCGGCCGCGGCCTCTTCCACCAGCGCCGCGTTCTGCTGCGTCACCTGGTCCATCTGCGTGATCGCCTGGTTGATCTGCTCGATGCCGGAGGTCTGCTCCTGGCTGGCCGCCGTGATCTCGCCCATGATGTCGGTCACCCGCTTCACGCTGTCGACGATCTCTTCCATCGTCTTGCCGGCTTCCGCCACCTGTTTGCTGCCCTCCTCGACCTTCTCCACCGAGTCGCCGATCAGGGTCTTGATCTCCTTGGCCGCAGCCGCCGAGCGCTGCGCCAGGCTGCGCACTTCCGACGCCACCACCGCGAAGCCGCGACCCTGCTCGCCGGCGCGTGCGGCTTCCACCGCCGCGTTCAACGCCAGGATGTTGGTCTGGAAGGCGATGCCGTCGATCACGCCGATGATGTCCACGATCTTGCGCGACGAGGCATTGATCGAGCCCATGGTGTCGACCACCTGGCTCACCACGCTGCCGCCCTTGACTGCCACCTCGGAAGCCGAGACCGCGAGTTGATTGGCCTGGCGGGCGTTGTCCGCGTTCTGCTTGACTGTGGAGGTGAGCTCTTCCATCGAGGCAGCCGTTTCTTCCAGCGAGCTCGCCTGCTCTTCGGTGCGCGACGACAGGTCCTGGTTGCCCGTGGCGATCTGGCCCGAGGCCGTCGCGATCGTGTCGGTGCCGGTGCGGACTTCGCCCACCACCTTCGCGAGGCTGTCGTTCATGTCCTTCAGCGCCCGCATCAGCTGGCCGGTCTCGTCGCGGCTCTCGATCTCGATGCGCGCGCTGAGGTCGCCGGAAGCCACCGTCTGCGCCACCTTGACCGCCTTGTCGATCGGCCTCGTGATGCTGCGCGAGATCAGCCACGCGAAGAGACTGCCGATGAGCACCGTCAGCACGCCTAGGGCCAGCGTCAGCGAGAAGCTGCGGGCGTTGGCGGCATCGATGGCGCGGCTCATGTCGTCGATCGCCTGGCGTTCCATCGACAGCAGGTCGAGCACCCGGCTTTCATAGGCCTTCGCGGCCGGCAGGAAAGCGTCCTTGAAGACGCGCTCGGTCTCCGCCGCATTGCCGCCGGCCTTCGCCTTGCCCACGACGTCCTTCGCTGCCTGGTACTTCGCACGCAGCTCGACGATCGACTTGTAGGTCTGCTTCTCGCCGTCGGTGACCAGCAGCGCCTCGACCTTCGCCATGGTCTCGCTGCCCCGCTTGACGCTGTCGGCGATCACTTCGGCAAAGGTCACGGGCAGCGTCTCGTCGGTGGTCTTGGCGATCATCGACGTACGCGCGATGGCCGAATAGGTCAGCACGTACCAGTCGGAGATCAATCGCTCCTTGGCCAACGGACTCTGCATCATGCGGCGGGTGGCTTCGGCGTTGTTCCGCGCGCTGACCAGGGCCGCGGCGGTCGAGACGATCGTCAGGCCCAGAACGATGGCGAAGCCGATGGCGAGGCGTGTTCCGATACGGACGTTGGGCAGGAGGGTCATGGTGGTACTCGACGCAAAAAGAGGTTGGTTTCAGGCCGCGACGGCTTCGATCAGGCCCATCTCGTCGCTGGACATCAGGCGGTCGATGTCGACCAGGATCAGCATCCGCTCTTCGAGCGTGCCCAGACCGATCAGGTAGTCGGTGTCCAGCACCGAGCCCATCGCCGGCGCCGGCTTGATCTGCTCCGGCGTCAAGGTGATCACGTCCGACACGCTGTCGACCACCATCCCGACCACCCGGCCGCCGATGCTCAGCACGATCACCACCGTGAACTGGTCGTAGCTCGGCGTGCCCAGCGCGAACTTGATCCGCATGTCGATGATCGGAACGATGATCCCGCGCAGGTTCACCACCCCCTTGATGTAGTCCGGCGCGTTCGCGATCCGCGTCACCGCGTCGTAGCCGCGCAGCTCCTGCACCTTCTGGATGTCGATGCCGTATTCCTCCGCGCCCAGCGTGAAGGAGAGGAACTCGAGCGGCTTGTCCGCGCGTGCCGGGTTCGCCACGCCATCGGCGGCGGGCTTCGATTGAACTGTGCTCATCTTGTCGACTCCTGTTTAAGACTTGAAAACACTCACTGCGTGGACCAGGCTTTCGGCCTGCTCCTGCAGCGACTGCGCCGCGGCGGAGGCTTCCTCCACCAGCGCCGCGTTTTGTTGAGTGACCTGGTCCATCTGCGTGATGGCCTGGTTGATCTGCTCGATGCCCGAGGTCTGTTCCTGGCTGGCGGTCGTGATCTCGCCCATGATGTCGGTCACCCGCTTGACGCTGCCGACGATCTCCTCCATCGTCTTGCCGGCTTCACCGACCAGCGCGCTGCCGGCATCGACCTTGCCCACCGAGTCGTCGATGAGGCCCTTGATCTCCTTGGCAGCCGAGGCGGAGCGCTGCGCGAGGCCGCGCACTTCGGCGGCGACGACGGCGAAGCCCTTGCCCTGTTCTCCGGCCCGTGCGGCTTCCACCGCCGCGTTCAACGCCAGGATGTTGGTCTGGAAGGCAATGCCGTCGATCACGCCGATGATGTCGACGATCTTGCGGGAAGAAGCGTTGATGGAGGCCATGGTGTCGACGACCTGGCCGACGACTTCTCCGCCCTTCACCGCGACCTCGGAGGCCGAGACCGCCAGCTGGTTCGCTTGCCGCGCGTTGTCCGCGTTTTGCTTGACGGTGCTGGTGAGTTCCTCCATCGACGCCGCGGTCTGCTCCAGCGAGCTGGCCTGCTGCTCGGTGCGCGACGACAGATCCTGGTTGCCGCTGGCGATCTGGCCGGAAGTCGTCATCACGCCGGTGACGTTGCTGCCGACGTCGGCGACGATCGCGAGAAAGTTGGCGCTCATCTGGTTCAACGCGCGCAGCAGGCTCTTGGTCTCGTCCTGCGGCCGGATCTCGAACTTGAGCAGTGCGCCGCCCGCGATCGCCTGCGCCACGCCCACCGCCTGCTCCAGCGGCCGGAAGAGGGTGCGGCTCATGAACCACCCGAAGCCGATCCATGCGAGTGCGCTGCCTACGGTGGCGGCGGCCAGCAGGCCGGGGAGCCAGCTGGGCGAGGCCGACGCGGACACGAGCCGCGTGGCCTCGACCCAGCCGACGGCGCCGACGCCCAGCGAGAGCGCGGCGGCTGTCAACGTCGCCGCGATCACGCGGCCGCGGATCGGCAGGCGACGCAGGCCGCCCATCGGGTCGGACCACCCGTTGCGGACCACCTCGCCCTGGCGGATCGACACGCCCCGGGCCAGGCCCTCGCGCATTCTTCGATAGAGCGCGTCGGCCTCGTCGACATCCGACCGTTCGGGCTTGCTGCGGACCGACATGTAGCCTTCGGCCACTCCGTTGCGGTGGATCGGCGTCACGTTCGCCTGCACCCAGTAGAAGTCGCCGTTCTTGCGGCGGTTCTTGACGAGTCCGGTCCAGGGCAGGCCGCGTCCCAGCGTGTCCCACATGTCAGCGAAAGCCTCGGGCGGCATGTCCGGATGCCGGACGATGTTGTGGGCCTTGCCCATCAGCTCCTCGAGCGTGTAGCCGCTGACCTCCACGAAGGTCGGGTTGACGTAGGTGATGCGCCCCTTCAGATCGGTGCGCGACACCAGCGCCGCGTCTTGCCGCAGTGGGTATTCCTGGACGGTGATGGGTAGATTGACTCGCATGCTCTCTCAGTGCTTTTCGGATTCGGATTCAAGCCTGAACATGCTCACGACTTGCGACAGGCTCCCGGCCTGCTCCTGCAGCGACCCGGCAGCGGCCGCGGCCTCTTCGACCAGCGCCGCGTTCTGTTGCGTCACTTGGTCCATCTGCGTGATCGCCTGGTTGATCTGCTCGATCCCCGAGGTCTGCTCCTGGCTGGCTGCCGTGATCTCGCCCATGATGTCGGTCACCCGCTTGACGCTGTCGACGATCTCTTCCATCGTCTTGCCGGCTTCCGCCACCTGCTTGCTGCCCTCTTCGACCTTCTCCACCGAGTCGCCGATCAAGGTCTTGATCTCCTTGGCCGCCGCCGCCGAGCGCTGCGCCAGGCTGCGCACTTCCGACGCCACCACCGCGAAGCCGCGGCCCTGTTCACCGGCGCGCGCGGCTTCCACCGCCGCATTCAACGCCAGGATGTTGGTCTGGAAGGCGATGCCGTCGATCACGCCGATGATGTCCACGATCTTGCGCGACGAGGCATTGATCGAGCCCATGGTGTCGACCACCTGGCTCACCACGCTGCCACCCTTGACGGCCACTTCGGAAGCCGAGACCGCGAGTTGATTGGCCTGGCGAGCGTTGTCGGCGTTCTGCTTCACCGTCGAAGTCAGTTCCTCCATCGAGGCAGCCGTTTCTTCCAGCGAGCTGGCCTGCTCTTCGGTGCGCGACGACAGGTCCTGGTTGCCCGTGGCGATCTGGCTCGAGGCCGTCGCAATCGTGTCGGTGCCGGTGCGGACTTCATCGACCACCTTGGAGAGGCTGCCGCGCATGTGCTCGATCGCGTGCATCAGGCTCGATGCGTCGCCGGCCTTCAACGTCACGCTCGCTGCCAGGTCGCCCTGCGCAATTCGACGGGCCACGGCAGTCGCGGCAGCCGGCTCGCCGCCGAGCTGCTTCAGCAGGCCGCGCGAAATGGTCCAGCCGATTGCGAAGAGCACGGCCGCCAGGCCCAGGGCGCAGGCCGAGAATCCGAGCAGCCGCCCGGCGATCCTGGCATGCACCGTGTCCACATAGACTCCGGATCCGATGATCCATCCCCAGGGCTTGAACCCCTTGACGTAGGACACCTTGGGCACCGGTGTCTCGCTGCCCGGCTTGGCCCACTCGTAGGAAACGAAGCCGGCACCGCTGGCCTGCACCGTCTTCACGAACTCGGCGAAGATCGCCTTGCCGGTGCTGTCCTTGTTGTCCGACAGGTCCTTGCCCTCGAGCGCCGCGCTGATCGGGTGCATCAGCATCTGCGGCGTCATGTCGTTCAGCCAGAAATATTCGTTCCCGCTGTAGCGCAGGCTGCGCAGCACCTGCATGGCCTGCTCCTTGGCTTGCGGCTCGCCCAGGACGCCCTTCTGCGCCAGGCCGTGGTAGTACACCAGGATGCCGTGCGCGGTCTCGACGGCCTGCCGCACGCTGGCCTCGCGCTCCTCCATGATGAGTTTCTGCTCGGAATACAGGAAGAGCCCGGTCAACGCGAATACGCCGAGGACCGCGGCGCAGACGAGCATGCCGAGCCGTCTCGCGATGGTCATGGAGCGGAAGTTCAGGAACTGGGACATGCGGGCCTGCGGGTTGGATGGACCACCCTGCTATCGGCAGCCAGAGTCGGGTCCTGAAGGGTTGGCGAGAAATTCCGCTCAGCGGCCGGCGCCGAGCCTGAAGACGCTCACCGAATTCACCAGGCTCGACGCCTGCTCCTGCAGCGACCCGGCAGCGGCCGCGGCCTCTTCGACCAGCGCCGCGTTCTGCTGCGTCACCTGGTCCATCTGCGTGATCGCCTGGTTGATCTGCTCGATCCCCGAGGTCTGTTCCTGGCTGGCCGCCGTGATCTCGCCCATGATGTCGGTCACCCGCTTCACGCTGTCGACGATCTCTTCCATCGTCTTGCCGGCTTCCGCCACCTGCTTGCTGCCCTCCTCGACCTTCTCCACCGAGTCGCCGATCAGGGTCTTGATCTCCTTGGCCGCCGCTGCCGAGCGCTGCGCCAGGCTGCGCACTTCGGACGCCACCACCGCGAAGCCGCGGCCCTGTTCACCGGCGCGCGCGGCTTCCACCGCCGCGTTCAATGCCAGGATGTTGGTCTGGAAGGCGATGCCGTCGATGACACCGATGATGTCCACGATCTTGCGCGAGGAGGCGTTGATCGAGCCCATGGTGCCGACCACCTGGCTCACCACGCTGCCGCCCTTGACGGCCACTTCGGAAGCCGAGACCGCGAGTTGATTGGCCTGGCGTGCGTTATCGGCGTTCTGCTTCACCGTCGAAGTCAGCTCTTCCATCGAGGCAGCCGTTTCTTCCAGCGAGCTGGCCTGCTCCTCGGTGCGCGAGGACAGGTCCTGGTTGCCCGTGGCGATCTGGCCCGAGGCCGTCGCGATCGTGTCGGTGCCGGTGCGGACTTCGCCCACCACCTTCGCGAGGCTGTCGTTCATGTTCTTCAGCGCCTGCATCAGCTGGCCGGTCTCGTCGCGGCTCCCGACCTCGATGTGGCTGGCGAGATTGCCGTCCGCCACGGTCTCCGCCACCTTCACGGCCTCGCCCAACGGGTGGACGATGCCGACCGTCAGCCGCCAGGCGAACAACCCGCCGACCGCCAACGCAACGATCGACAGCACGATCAGCGACATCCGGCCGGTGTCGTGCTCTTTCGCGATCGCGTGGGCCGACGCGTCGATCAGCCCGCGTTCATGCACCGACAGCGCATCGACGGCCTTTCCATAGTTCGCCAGCGCCACCGTGAACTGGTTGTCGGCCAGTTTGTTGGCACCGTCCGCATCGTTCGCCGCCTTGAGCTTGTTGAGCGCTGCGAGCAGTTCGAGCACCACGCGGCGTGCCTCGGCCACGTCGCCGTAGAGCTTCTTTTCCTCGGGCGAGACCAGCAGCGCCTCGAGCTTCTTCTGCAGCGGATTGATGAGTGCCTGGCCGCCGCCGAGTTCCTTCTTGAAATAGGCTTCGGTGGCGGCATCGCTGGCCTTCACGATTGCAAAAGTCCGCACGATGTTGGCCGCCAGCAAGGTCGACCATTCGCCGACCATGCGCTCCTTGACCAAGGTCTTCTCGACCATCTCTTCGGTGGCGTTGCCCACGTTGGCCAGCCGCAGCATGCCGGTGGCCGAAAGAAGGGCCATCAGCACCAGCATGGCGGCGAAGCCGATGCCCAGGCGGGTGCCGATCTTCAGATTCTTCATACTCATCACACACTTCCTCACTTCATCGAACGATTGGATCGGCGCCGAAACGCCGCGGGTCTTGTCGTATGCCGGCTCAGCTCGCCCGCCCGTCGGACGGATTCATCTTGAAGACGCTCACCACCTGCGACAGGTTGCCGGCCTGCTCCTGAAGCGACTGCGCCGCTGCCGAGGCCTCTTCGACCAGTGCCGCGTTCTGCTGCGTCACCTGGTCCATCTGCGTGATCGCCTGGTTGATCTGCTCGATCCCCGAGGTCTGCTCCTGGCTGGCCGCCGTGATCTCGCCCATGATGTCGGTCACCCGCTTGACGCTGTCGACGATCTCTTCCATCGTCTTGCCGGCTTCCGCGACCTGCTTGCTGCCTTCCTCGACCTTCTCCACCGAGTCGCCGATCAAGGTCTTGATCTCCTTGGCCGCCGCTGCCGAGCGCTGCGCCAGGCTGCGCACTTCGGACGCCACCACCGCGAAGCCGCGGCCCTGTTCACCGGCGCGCGCGGCTTCCACCGCCGCGTTCAACGCCAGGATGTTGGTCTGGAACGCGATGCCGTCGATCACGCCGATGATGTCCACGATCTTGCGCGACGAGGCATTGATCGAGCCCATGGTGTCGACCACCTGGCTCACCACGCTGCCACCCTTGACGGCCACTTCGGAAGCCGAGACCGCGAGTTGATTGGCCTGGCGCGCGTTGTCGGCGTTCTGCTTGACCGTCGAAGTCAGCTCTTCCATCGAGGCAGCGGTCTCTTCCAGCGAGCTCGCCTGTTCTTCGGTGCGCGACGACAAGTCCTGGTTGCCGGTCGCGATCTGGCCCGAGGCCGTCGCGATCGTGTCGGTGCCGGTGCGGACTTCGCCCACGATCTTCACCAGGCTGTTGTTCATCTCCTTGAGCGCCTGCATCAGCTGGCCGGTTTCGTCCTTCGAGGCCACGTGGATGCGCGAGCTGATGTCGCCTGCGGCGACGGTCTCGGCCACCTTCACGGCTTCACCGATCGGCCGCGTGATCGATCGCGTGATGAACCAGGCAATCGCAGCGCCCAGCAGCACGGCCGTCAGGCCGAGGCCCAGCATCAGGCCGCGTGCACGTTGGTACTCGGCGGCCGCGGCGGCATTCGCCTCCTCGGCCCGCTGGGTCTGGTAGCGGATCATCTCGTCCACCGAGGCCAGCGTGGCGCGCACGGCGGGAGCGAACTTCTTCATCAGGAGTTCGGTCGCTTCGACGTTCTTGTTCTGCTGCGCCAGTTCGATCAGCTGGGCGTTCAGGGGCGCGGCCACCGCCAGCGTCTCGTCGATCCTGGCCAGAAAGGCCTTGCCTTCCGGGCGCACGACGATCTTGGCGAGCGCGGTCTTGGTCTCGGTGAACAGCTCGCGCGCCGACGCGATCTTCTTCATCTGTTCGCGCATCGACGCCTCGTCGGTCAGCAGCACCAGTTCAGTCCCGAAGCCGGCGATGTCACGAATCGAATCGAGCATCTTGTTGGCCAGCGCCACCTTGACGTTGTTGTCATGGACCATGCTGTCGAGGCGCGCCTGGATGCCGCCGAGGGAGTTCAGGCCGAGTGCGACGATCGCCGCCAGGAACAGCAGCACGACGGCGAAGCCCATGCCCAGGCGGGTGCCGATTTTCAGATTGGAAAGCGCGTTCATGGTGGTGGCAACAAGGCGTCGAGGAGTGGATGGGAGGGTTTCAGAATTCGGTCCAGTCGCCCGCGGCCGCGCTGGCCGTCGCCAACGCGGGCGCCGGCTTCGATCGGGCTGGGGCCGGGGCCGGCGATGGCCTGGATGGCGCCCGGCTCGGCGCAGCTGCCGCGACAGGCGTACGAGCCGGCGGAGCAACCGCTGCCGGTCCGCCGTCGTCGAGCTTGAAGGTGCCGACGATCTGCGACAGGTTGCCGGCCTGCTCCTGCAGCGATGCGGCGGCCGCCGCGGCCTCTTCGACCAGCGCCGCGTTCTGCTGCGTCACCTGGTCCATCTGCGTGATCGCCTGGTTGATCTGCTCGATGCCGGAGGTCTGCTCCTGGCTCGCCGCCGTGATCTCGCCCATGATGTCGGTCACCCGCTTCACGCTGCCCACGATCTCTTCCATCGTGTGGCCCGCCTCGGCCACCAGCGCGCTGCCCGCGCCCACCTTGCCCACCGAGTCGTCGATCAGGCCCTTGATCTCCTTGGCCGCCGCTGCCGAGCGCTGCGCCAGGCTGCGCACTTCAGACGCCACCACCGCGAAGCCCCGGCCCTGCTCGCCGGCGCGTGCGGCTTCCACCGCCGCATTCAACGCCAGGATGTTGGTCTGGAACGCGATGCCGTCGATCACGCCGATGATGTCCACGATCTTCTTCGACGATGCGTTGATCGACGCCATCGTGTCCACCACCTGGCTCACGACCTCGCCACCCTTCACTGCCACTTCCGAGGCCGAAGCCGCGAGTTGATTCGCCTGGCGCGCGTTGTCCGCGTTCTGCTTGACGGTGCTGGTGAGTTCCTCCATCGAGGCGGCCGTTTGCTCCAGCGAGCTGGCCTGCTGCTCGGTGCGCGAGGACAGGTCCTGGTTGCCCACGGCGATCTGCCCCGAGGCGGTCACGATCGAATCGGTCGCGGTCTTGATGCGCCCGACCAGATCGGTCAAGGTGTCTTCCATCTCGCCCATGCCGCGCAGCAGCCGGCCGAAGTCGCCGCCGCGATCGGTCTCGAACTCCTGGCTGAGATCGCCCGAGGCCACGGTGTCGGCGATCAGCAGCGCCTCGTCGATCGGCTGCACGATGCTGCGCGTCAGCAGCCAGGCCAGGACCGATCCGAGCGCCAGCGCGATCGCCGCCAGCACCAACAGGTTGACGCGGCCCGAGCGGTAGAGCGCATCGATCGCGTCGGCCGACTTGTCGATCTGCGCCTGTTCATGCGCCAGGATGGCGCGGATGCTGGCGTCGTAGCTGTCGAGCGTCGGCACCAGCTTGTCCCTGGCGATGCGCATCGCCTCGTCATGCTGGCCCCCGGCCTTGAGCTTGAGAAGCATGCTGCGCAGCTCGATGTAGTCGGCGCGCTTCTTCTTGATGTCGGCGACCAGCGCGGTTTCTTCCGGCGAGTCCAGCATTTCCTCGAGTTGCTTCTGGGTCTCGGAGATCGTGACGCTGATCTTGCTCATGCCCTTCTGCAGGTAGTCCTGCACCTGCGGGTCATCGGTGTTCAACAGCGCATAGGTCCGCACGCTGTTGGTGCTGGTGCCCAGCAGCCAGCCCGCCGCCAGGCGCTCCTTGGCGAGCGAACGCTTCGCCATCTCGTGGGTCGCATCGCCGACCGCCTGCAGCCGCAGCACGCCGATGCCGGCGATGGCGGCCACCAGGGCCAGGATCACCGCGAACCCGCCACCCAACCGGGTGCCGATCTTCCAGTCTTTCATTGCGTCTCCGATTGCTTCGTTGTTCCAGATGACCGCTTCAGGCCGCCAACTTCTCGATCAGCCCCATGTCGTCGCTGGACATCAGGCGATCGATGTCGACCAGGATCAGCATCCGCTCTTCGAGCGTGCCCAGCCCGATCAGGTAGTCGGTGTCCAGCACCGAACCCATCGCCGGCGCCGGCTTGATCTGCTCCGGCGTCAAGGTGATCACGTCCGACACGCTGTCGACCACCATCCCGACCACCCGGCCGCCGATGTTCAGCACGATCACCACCGTGAACTCGTCGTAGCTCGGCGTGCCCAGCGCGAACTTGATCCGCATGTCGATGATCGGAACGATGATCCCGCGCAGGTTCACCACCCCCTTGATGTAGTCCGGCGCGTTCGCGATCCGCGTCACCGCGTCGTAGCCGCGCAGCTCCTGCACCTTCTGGATGTCGATGCCGTATTCCTCCGCGCCCAGGGTGAAGGTGACGACCTCCAGGCGGTTCGCGTTCGCATTCGCGGCGGCAGTGCCGGCCGCATGGGATGGAGGGCTCGAGATCTCTGCCATGGGGTTCCTTGGAGTCGGATGGGAAGGTTGTTCGGATGGATATCGGCAGTCAGCCGAATTTCTGCATGATGCGGACCAGTTTTTGTCCGTATTGCGGATCGGTGGCGTAGCCCGCGCGCTGCAGTCCGTGCGCGGCTTCGGTCGGGTCGTCCGTCGCCAGCACGTTGGCGTAGCGCGGGTTGCGCGTCATGAAGCGCGCGTAGTCGGTGAAGGCCTCTTCATAGGAGCCGTAGGCCCTGAACTTGGCGCGGATGCGCTGCGGCTCGCCGTCCACGTACTCGGTGGTGGTGGTCTCGACCACCGGCCCCTGCCAGCTGCGGTCGGCCTTGATGCCGAACAGGTTGAAGCTCTGGGTGCCGTCGTCGGCGCGGATCTCGCGCTTGCCCCAGCCCGATTCGAGTGCCGCCTGGGCCAGGATCAGCGGCGCCGGCACGCCGCTGGCGGCGCTCGCGGCCTGCGCCGAGGCACCCATGCGGTTGACGAAGCTGTCGACATGGCCCTGCAGGTTGGCCACGGCGCCCGCCGCGCCGCCCGAACGGTCGTTGTTGACCTGGTAGGCGCGGAGGTCGACGCGGCTGGAAGGCGCCGAGCCGAGCGGGATGCCCGCCTGCGGCGACAGCGGAAGGCCGCCGCGCGGCGCCAGCGACATGCCCGCCGGGTTCGGCTCGCGTTCGTCGGTGCCGGCAGCCGCCGAGCGCTGCAACTGCGCCAGCATGGCCTCGGCCAGCCCCAGGCCCCGGCCGGAGAGGTTCTGCGCCAGCTGCTGGTCCAGCATCGAGGTGTAGATCTTCTCGTTCTGGCCGTCGAGCAGGCCGCTGGAAGGCGTCGCCTCCCGCATGCTCTTCAGCACCATGTTCATGAACATGGCCTCGAACTGACGCGAGACCTGCTTGAGGCCTTCTTCGGGCGAGGCGCGCACGGTGCGCCGCAGGGCGTCGACGCCCTGGACGTCGAGCGCGAAGCGCTGGTCGAGCGCACCGGCGCGATCGGCCCCTGTGTTGGCTGCGGAAATCGCCATGCCGGGCCTCAGATGATCTCGAGCTCGGCGCGCAGGGCGCCGGCGGTCTTCATGGCCTGGAGGATCGACACCAGGTCCGTCGGATTGGCACCCAGCGTGTTGAGGCCCTTGACCACGTCGGCCAGCGAGGCGCCGCCGCGGATCATCTGCAGCGCGCCGCCCGGCTGGTTGATCGAGATCTCGGAAGTCGCTGCGGTCACCGTGCGGCCGTTCGCGAACGGGCCGGGCTGGCTCACCAGCGGGTCGGTGTTGATGACCACCGACAGGCTGCCGTGCGCGACCGCGCAGTCGTTCACCCGGACCGCCTGGTTCATCACCACCGAACCGGTGCGGGCATTGATGACCACCTTGGCCACCGCCTGTGTCGGCGTGATCTCCAGGCCTTCGAGCCGGGCCAGGAATCCGACCCGCTCCTGCGGCGATTCGGGCGCCCGGACGCGGATCACGCGGCCGTCGACCGCCTCCGCCAGGCCGCTGCCGAACTGCCGGTTGATCGCCTCGACCGCCCGCTGGGCGGTGCCGAAATCCGAGCGCATGAGTTCGAGCGTGACGGCGCCCTCGCCACCGACCGCGGCCTCGACCGCGCGCTCGACCGTCCCGCCGGCCGGAATGCGGCCCGAGCTCAGCTGGTTGATCTGGACCTTGCTGCCGTTGGCCGAGGCACCCGCGCCGCCGACCACCATGTTGCCCTGCGCGATGGCATACACCCCGCCGTCGGAGCCCTTGAGCGGCGTCATCAGCAGGGTGCCGCCGCGCAGGCTCTTGGCATTGCCCATCGAGGACACCGTGACGTCGATGGTCTGGCCGGGCCGCGCGAAGGCGGGCAGCTGCGCCGTCACCATCACGGCCGCCACGTTCTTGAGCTGCATGATGCCCACTTGCGGCACCGTGATGCCGAGCTGCTGCAGCATGTTGTTCAGGCTCTGCGTCGTGAACGGCGTCTGCATCGTCTGGTCGCCGGTGCCGTCGAGGCCCACCATCAGGCCATAGCCGATCAGCGGGTTGTCGCGCACGCCCTGGACGCTGGCGAGCTCCTTGAGCCGCTCGGCATGGACAGGCACGGCCGACAGCAACGCGCCAACCGCGGCGAGCGCTGCAAGGGGCTTGGCGAAGCGCCACGAAGTGCGCGAAGAGGGGGTGTTTTTCATGCTAGAACGGCATCACGTTCAGGAAGATTCGCTGCATCCAGCCCATCTGCTGGGCCTCGTCGATGTAGCCCTTGGCCGTGTACTCGATGCGCGCATCGGCGACCTGGGTCGACAGCACGGTGTTGTTGCCGGTCACGGTGCGGGGGTTCACCACGCCCGAGAAGCGAATGAACTCGGTGCCCTGGTTGATGCCCATCTGCTTCTCGCCGCTGACCAGCAGATTGCCGTTGCCCAGCACGTCCACCACCGTGACGGTGATCACGCCGTTGAAGGTGTTGGCGGCGTTGGCGCCACCCTTGGCGGTGAGCGCGTTCTGGCCCGAGAGCTTGGCGGCCTGGCCGTCGAGCAGACCGCCGAGGAACTTCGGAATGGTCGCGAAGGCCGTCGCGGTGCTGCCGTCGCGGCTGGCGTTGGCGCCGGAGTTCTTGCTGGCGTTGACCTTCTCGCTGATGACGATGGTCAGGATGTCGCCGACGTTGCGCGGGCGGCGGTCCTCGAACAGCGCGACGCCGCGCGCGCTGTCCTGCCAGATCGCGCCGGTGGGCACGCGCGGCTGCAGCGGGCTCATCGAATCGGCGCGCGCCGTCATCGGCTGGTGCACCAGCGGCTCGCGCGGCACCAGCGCACAGCCCGTGGTCAGCGCGATGCCGAGCCCCGCCAGAAGAAGACGCGTGAACGAGATCACAGCTGGGCCAGCCTTTGCAGCATCTGGTCGGAGCTCTGGATCGCCTTGCTGTTGATCTCGTAGGCGCGCTGCGTCGCGATCATGTTGACCAGCTCCTCGACCACGTTGACGTTCGAGGCCTCGGTGTAGCCCTGGCTCAGGATGCCGGCGCCGTCGAGGCCCGGGTTCAGCAGGTTCGGCGCGCCGGACGAGTCGGTCTCGGTGTAGAGGTTCTCGCCCTTGCTCTCGAGGCCGGCCGGATTCAGGAAGGTGGCCAGCTGCAGCTGGCCGACCTGCACCGTGGCCGTGCTGCCGGCCTGGGTCACCGAGACGATGCCGTCGCGGCCGACCGTCATGCTGGTGGCGTTCTGCGGGATCGTGATCGGCGGCTGGATCGTGAAGCCGCTGGCGGTCACCAGCTGGCCATCGCGGTCGGTCTGGAACGAACCGTCGCGGGTGTAGGAGGTGGTGCCGTCGGGCATCAGCACCTGGAAGAAGCCCGAGCCGTTGATCGCGACATCCTTCGGGTTGTCGGTCTTCGTCATGTTGCCCTGGGCATGGATGCGTTCGGTCGCGACCACGTGCACGCCGGTGCCGACCTGCAGGCCCGAAGGCAGGCGGGTCTGGTCGGAGGTCTGGCCGCCGACCTGGCGCAGGTTCTGGTACATCAGGTCCTCGAACACGGCGCGGCTGCGCTTGAAGCCGGTGGTGCCGACGTTGGCCAGGTTGTTGGACACGACGTCGAGCTGCGTCTGCTGGGCTTCGAGGCCGGTCTTGGCCACGTAGAGGGAACGAATCATTGAATTACTCCTGCGAAGGGTTTGCGGCTCAGCCGTAGGCCAGCAGCTTGTTGGCCGACTGGGCGTTGGTGTCGGCGGTCTGGATCGACTTCATCTGCATCTCGAAGCTGCGGCCGTTGGCGATCATGGCCACCATGGCCTCGACCGGATTGACGTTGCTTCCTTCGACCATGCCGGCGGCGACCACCACGTTGGCGTCGGCCTCGGGCGGGCGCACGCCGTCGCGCATGCGAAACAGGCCGTCCTCGCCGCGCACCAGGTCGCGGGTGTCCGGATTGACCAGCTTCAGCTTGCCGACGTTGGCCACGCCGACGTTCGGATCCCCGGCGCCGCGCGCGGCGATCGTTCCGTCGGAGGCGATCGTCACCGTCGAGCCGGGCGGGATCACCAGCGCGCCGCCGTCGCCGACCACCGGCCGCGCGCCCATCGTCGTCACCTGGCCGTCGGCACCGACCTGCAGGTTGCCGACGCGGGTGTAGGCCTCGCCGCCGCCCGGCGCCTGGACCACCAGCCAGCCTTCGCCGCGCACCGCGACGTCGAGGTCGCGGCCGGTCTCGGTCAGGGGCCCGTGCGAGAAGTCGGCGCCGGGCGTGGTCGCGGTGACGAAGGCCCGCGTCGGCGCCTCCTCGCCCACCACCGGCACCGCGCGGAAGGTGTTGATCTGCGCCCGGAAACCCGGGGTCGAGACGTTCGCCATGTTGTTGGCGACCGAGGCCTGCTGCTCCATGGCCTGCTTGGCGCCGCTCATGGCGACATACAACATTCGATCCACTGTGTGCTCCTGGTGTTGAAGGGCTGCGTCTGCTCGGAACCCCGCGTCAGCGGATGTTCATCAGCGTCTGCATGACCTGGTCCTGCGTCTTCACGGTCTGTGCGTTGGCCTGATAGTTGCGCTGCGCGACGATCAGGTTGACCAGCTCGGCGGTCAGGTCGACGTTGGAGGACTCCAGCGCACCCGCGGCCAGCGAGCCCTGCTTGGTGCCTTCGCCCGGCGTGCTGGTAAGGGCCGCGCCCGAGGCCTGGGTCTCGGCGTACATGTTGTCGCCCTTGGGCTCGAGGCCGTTCGGGTTCGCGAAGGAAGAAAGCACCACCTGGCCCAGCAGCTTGGACTGCTCGTTGGAGAACTTGCCGGTGATCGTGCCGTCCGGGTTGACCGAGAACGAGGTCAGCACGCCGGAGGCGTAGCCGTCCTGGCTCAGCTTGCTCATGCCGTTGGCGGTGCCGAACTGCGTGGTGCCCGAGAGGTCGACCTTGACGTTGACCGGCGACGACCCGTTCGCGAAGTTCATGGCCGGCAGGGTGATCGCGCCGCCCACGGGCGCCGTGAGGTTGCCGTTGGTGTCGAAGGTCATGCCGGGCGTGGCACCCGAGACCGGGGCGCCGCCATTGAGCGGCACGCCGTCGGCCGTGGCGTAGACGTCCCATGCGTTGGCACCGGTCTTCACGAAGTAGACCGACAGGTCGTGCGCGTTGCCCAGCGAGTCGTAGATCGGACCGGCGGCGTTGGAATAGTTGAAGGTGTCCGAATCGGTCGGGTTGAACGGCGTCTTGGTCGGCACCTTGAGGCGCGCGTCGAGATTGAACTCGGCGTCGACGCCGGAGGTCGCGTTCGGCGTCATGGCCTGGGTCGGGATCTGGATCGCCGACGGCGTGCCGCCGTTGATGCCGCCGCTGGCATTGACGCCGTAGCCGGTCAGTCGCAGGCCGTTGGCGTTGACGATGTAGCCGTCCTTGTCCTTGGTGAACTGGCCGTTGCGGGTGTACATGATCTCGCCGCTGGTGCTGGCCATGCGGAAGAAGCCGTCGCCGCTCAGGATCGCGACATCCAGCGGACGGCTGCTGCTCTGGGTCACGCCCTGCGTGAAGTTCTGCACCACGCCCGACACCGAGGCGCCGAGCCCGATGCGCGAGCCGGCATAGATGTCCTGGAAAGTCGCGGCCGCCGACTTGAAGCCGATGGTGCCGGAGTTGGCGATGTTGTTGCCGATCACATCGAGGTTCGCGGCGGCCACGCCGAGCCCGCTGACGCCCTGGGAAAAGCTCATGATGAATCCTTGTTTCGAAGCAATGAAGAAAAGAAGCGCGCTGCGCCTCAGAGGAACATGCGCACGTCGGACAGCGCGATGCTCTGGCCCGATGCCAGTTCGAGCGTGACGCCGGTCGCACCCTGCTTGACCGCCGCGACCTGCGCGAAGGTCAGTGCCGTGGCTTCCACGGCCGTGCCGCCGTTGCTGGCGGCCACAGTGAACTTGTAGCTGCCCGCGGGCACCACGTTGCCGGCGTCGTCCTTGCCATCCCAGGTGACGGCGTTGACGCCTTCGGTCATGCCGCCGGCCTCGATCGTGCGCACGGTCTTGCCCGAAGCGTCGACGATCTTGATCTCGACATCGGCAGCCGTCCCCGGCAGCTGCACCGCGAACGCCTGGACGGCCGGGTCCTTGCCCTCTTCCGCAGCCTTGGTCGCGAGCGTGTTGCCGGGCGACAGCACGTTGTAGCCAATCAGCGATGCCGCCTGCAGCACCTGGTTGGAGCCGGTCTGGCTGACCAGGCCCGACAGCGTGCTGTTGAGCTTCTCGATGCCGCTCACCGTGCTCATCTGCGCCAGCTGCGAGGTCAGCTCGGCGTTCTCCATCGGATTGAGCGGGTCCTGGTTGTTGAGCTGAGTCACCAGCAGCTTCAGGAAGCGCTGTTCGCTGTCGGAGTTGGAAACGCTGGCGGTGCTGGCCGCTGCGCTGGCCGCGTTGGCGCCGGAGATCGAGGAGGTGTCGGTGATGGCCATGGGATCTTTCTGCTGTGTTGTTACTGGCCGATGGTCAGTGTCTTGACCATCAGCGTCTTGGCGGTGTTGAGGACCTCGACATTGGCCTGGTAGCTGCGCGAGGCCGAGATCATGTTGGTCATCTCCTCGACCACGTTGACGTTCGGCATCGCGACATAGCCGTCGGCGTTGGCATGCGGGTTCTTGGGGTCGAAGACCATCTTGGCGGGCGAGGCGTCCTCGATCACGCCGGCGACCTTGACGCCGCCGATGTCCTGCCGGCCCGAGCCCGCGACCTCGAACACCACCTGCTTGGCGCGGTAGGGCTGGCCGTCGGGGCCGGCCACGCTCTCGGCGTTGGCGAGGTTGCTGGCGGTCACGTTCATGCGCTGCGATTGCGCGGCCATGGCGGAACCCGCCACGTTGAAGATGTTCATGGAAGCGCTGGGAAGCGGCATGTGGTTCTTTCTTGTGGCTGCCGTTTACTGCTGCACGGCCGACAACAGCGACTTGATCTTGGCGTTGATCACCGTGAGGTTCGACTCGTAGCGCAGCGCGTTGTCGGCGAAGTTGATGCGCTCGGCATCCATCTCGACCGTGTTGCCGTCGATGCTCGACTGGCTCGGCACTCGGTAGAGCAGGTCCTGGTCGGGCATCGATTTCGACTCGCCGGCCAGGTGGCGCGACGAGGTCGTGGCGAGCGCGAAGGACTGCGACTGCCGGCCCTGCTCCACCGCCTGCGTCAGCCGGCTGGCGAAGTCGAAGTCACGCGCCTTGTAGTTCGGCGTGTCGGCGTGGGCGATATTGGCCGCCAGCACTTCCTGGCGCTGGGCCCGGAGATTGAGGGCTTCGCGGTTGAAGGCGAGCGCCGCATCGAGCTTGTCGATCATGGGGTTCCATCGGTTGACGTCGCGTCCGCACAAGACGGCATGGCGACAGATGGAAAGCGAGTCTATGCATGCATCGCGTTCGCAATGGGCTGAACAAAGGGGGTTTTCGCCAGCACTTCGCGACTTCGCGGTGTGGGCTCGATTCCTAGAATCTCCTGGCGCCGGTGTCCGTCCCCCTTCCTGTCTTCCACCCGCGCTTGCCGAGGCCTCCCCAATGCAACACCGCTCCTCCAGCACCCGCTTGCTGCGCATCGCACTCCCCGCCCTGGTGGCCATGGCGGTCGCCACCGGCGCCGCGGCGCAGCAGTTGCCGGAAGCGGCCCGGGTCGCGATCGAAGGCCTGCTGCAGAGGCAATCCAACGGACTGCCCGGCAAGCTCAGCTTCAGCACCAAGGCCACCGCCGCACTGCCGCCCTGCGACGACTACGAGGCCTTCCTGCCCAACGGAGCGACGCCCCGCGGCCGGATCTCCATCGGCCTGCGCTGCCGCGGTGACAAGCCCTGGACCCGCTTCGTGCCGGCCCAGGTGGCCATCGAGGGCCGCTACTACATCGCGGCGCGCGCGATCGAGGCCGGCCAGACCCTGGGCGAGGCCGACGTCGCCGAGCGCAGCGGCGATCTCGGCGACCTGCCGCGCTCGGTGGTCACGGAGGCTTCGGCGCTGCAGGGCGTGGTGGCCACCAACCGGATCGCCGCCGGCGCGCCGCTGCGCAAGGAGTCGATGCGCGGCGTGGTCGCGATCCAGCAGGGCCAGACCGTGCAACTGGTGGCCCAGGGCCCCGGATTCACGATCAGCACCGAGGGCAAGGCCCTGACCCGGGCCGAGGTCGGCGCCACCGTCCAGGCCAAGACCCGCGACGGCCGCCTGCTGACCGGCGTTGCGACCGAGGACGGCCAGATCCGGCTCGCCCAATAGGGCCACCGGGCTGCCGCCCCCCATGGTTTTCCATCTGCGCGCCCGCTCGCGAATTGTGCAAACTCCGACCTAAAGTTCTGGCTGCGTCCGCCGATATACGGGTCAGCCCTTTGAGGAACCATCTTGAAAATCGATCCATCCGGCCTCCCGGCCACGCCCCAGAGCCGCCCGACCAAGGCGCAAGCCGCCGCCGCGAGCGGTGTCGATGGCGCTGCGGCGCCCGCCACGGACGGTGCCCAGCCCATGGGCCAGGTCCGCACCCTGCCCGGCACGCCGGGCGGCGACTTCGACGCAGCCCGGGTCGCGGCGATCCGCGAGGACATCCGCGCCGGCCGCTATCAAATCCACCCCGACCGCATCGCCGACGGCCTGCTGGCCAGCGTGCGCGACCTGCTCGATCCGGAAGCCAAGCCATGAACACGATGTTGCTCTACCTGCATGCCGAGAAGACCTGCGTCGAGGAATTCCTCGCCGTGCTCGACCAGGAAGAACAGGCCATGGCCAACGCCCGCTTCAGCGAGCTGACCGCGATCACCGACGAGAAGATCGCCCTGCTGGACCGGATGGCCACGCTGGACCGCCAGCGCGAAACCGCGCAGGTCGCACTGGGCTTCGAACCCGGCCCCGCCGGCGCCGAAGCCGCAGCGGCGGCCGCCGGCGAAGCCACGCGCCAGGCCTGGACCGCCCTGCTGGCACTGGCCGAGGACGCCAAGGCGCGCAACATGCGCAACGGCTCGATGGTCCACACGCACCTCGACTTCACCCAGCGCGCGCTGCATTTCCTGCAATCGAGCGTGCAGCTGTTCTACGGCCCCGATGGCGTGCGCAAGACCGCCGGCGGCGGCAACCGGCTCGCCCTCGGCTGAAGCCTTTCGGCGCCCCCTGCGGGCGCCGATTCACTTGTTGGGGTTGAGCAGGGCCTTCTCGCCGGTCGCGTGGCGCGAATAGACGGCGATCTGCGCCAGGTCCAGCGCCTCGACCAGCGAGAGTTCCGCCGTGTAGTGGCTGGCGAAGGTGGTCTTGAGTTCGGCCGCCACCCGCGCCTTGAGCTTCGCGGCGCCCTCGGGCCCGATCTTCTGCAGGAACGGGAACAGCAGCCAGCCCCCCATGCCCCAGGTCATGCCGAAACCGCGCGTGAACTCGGTCGGCCCACGGTCGAGGCCGCCGTAGATGTAGACCTGCTTGTGGGTGCTGGAGCCGTAGCGGCTGTATTCGGTGGCGGTCTTGTTCAGCGCCGCTTCCATGCAAGTCAGGATCTGCCCGGCCAGCTTGCCGCCGCCGATGGCGTCGAAAGCCAGGGTGGCGCCGGTGGCGACCAGCGCGTCGGTCAGGTCCTGCATGAAAGTCGGCGAGGTGGCGTTGCAGACGTACTTCGCGCCGAGGCCGCGAAGGATGTCTTCCTGCTCCTTCTTGCGCACGATGTTGACGAGCGGGATGCCGTCCTGCAGGCAGATCCGGTTCAGCATCTGCCCCAGATTGGACGCGGCGGCGGTGTGCACCAGCGCCTTGTGGCCCTCGCGCCGCATGGTCTCGACCATGCCGAGCGCGGTCAGCGGGTTGACGAAGGCGGACGCGCCCTCGGCCGGCGTCTGGCCTTCGGCCAGCGGCATGCATTGAGCGGCGGCGATCGTGCGGTACTGCGTGTACATCGCGCCGCCGAGGGCCGCCACGGTCTTGCCCAGCAGGGCCTGGGCCTCGGGCGAGGCACCCGCGGCGACGACCACGCCGGCGCCTTCGTTGCCGACCTGCATCGACTGGTCCAGGCGACCGGCCATGCTCTTCAGCGCGGCTTCGGGGATGTCGGCGGTGATGACCGGCCGGGACGCCGTACCCGACGCCTTGGCGGTGCGCAGGTCGGCGGCCCCGAACAGCAGGCCGAGGTCCGACGGATTCATCGGCGCGGCCTCGACGCGGACGATCACTTCGTGGGCGGCCGGCTGGGCGATCGCCTCCTCGGCCAGCGACAGGGTGAGTTGGCCGTCGCGGCTGACGAGCGAGCGGATCTGCAGGGTGGTGGCGGGCAGTGTCATGGGGGTCTCCGGGCTGGGCGGCCAGTATAGGAGCCGCGGCCGGCGCGCGCCCAGGCTCTCAGGGCGCCAGGTCGGCGGCGCCGGCGTCTGGATAGGCCAGCACGCGATCGATCCGCTTGCCCTCGAGCGCCGCCACCTCGAAGCACCAGCCGGCGCAGTCGATGCGCTCGCCCACCTCGGGCAGCTGGCCCGAGACGAACATCAGCAGCCCGGCGACCGTGTTGTAGCGCCCGCGATCCTCCTCGGGCAGCTCGCGGATGCCCAGGCGGGCGCGCAGCTCCGACACCGGCATCAGGCCGTCGAGTTCCCAGACACCGTCGGGCCGCTCGCGGGCCCAGGCTTCAGCATGGGTGGCCACCTGCAGCTCGCCGGTGATCGCCTCCAGCAGGTCGCGCGGCGTCATCAACCCCTGCACCACGCCGTATTCGTCGACCACGAACACCAGCCGGCCGGCGTGCGAGCGGAACTGTTCGAGCAGTTCCATGCCGGTCAGGGTCTCGGGCACGAACACGGCGGGCTGGGCCGCCTGCTCGATCGATCCCTCGTGGTCCGGGCCGAGCCGCAGCAGGTGGGCCACGCTGATCACGCCGACCACGTCGTCGAGCGAGTTGCGGCACACCGGATACCAGGAATGGACCAGGTTCAGCGCCCCGGCGGCCGACACCTTCTGCAGGCTCTGGGCGACGCTCCAGGAGGCATCCAGCCATTCGATGTCGGCCCGCGGGATCATCAGCGAGGCCAGCCGCCGGTCGTCGAGGTGGAACACGTTGCGCACCATCTGGTGCTCGTGCATCTCGATCACGCCGGCGTCGACGCCCTCCTCGAGGCTGGCGGAGATCTCTTCCTCGGTCACCACCCGGGCGGCGTTCGAGTCGATGCGAAGCAGCTTCAACGTGGCGGCGGTGGCGCCCGACAGCAACAGCACGAAGGGCTTGGCGCCGGTGGCCAGTCCGCGCATCGGCCGGGCCACGAAGCGCGCCACCGGCTCGGGGTAGAGCTGGCCGATGCGCTTGGGCACCAGTTCGCCGAAGATGATAGTGAAGAAGGTGATGCAGGTCACCACCACCGCGGTCGACGCGACGCTGGCCGTGCCGGCGCCCAGGCCCCAGGCCTGCATCTGCCCCGACAGCGGCTCCGCGAAGGCCGCCTCCCCCACGATGCCGCTCAGCATGCCGATCGAGGTGATGCCGATCTGCACGCTGGACAGGAACTGCGTCGGATCCTCCATCAGCTTGAGCGCCGCCGCGGCGCCCGCATCGCCGGTCTCGGCCAGTGCCGCGAGGCGGGCGCGGCGGCTGGTGGACAGGGCCATTTCGGACATTGCGAACAACGCGTTGAGCGTGGTCAGCAAGGCCAGGAGAAAAACATCCATGAAGGCGGGTGAGAATGGGGATCATGGCACTTTACTTGATCGGTGACGTGCAGGGCTGCGACGACCCCCTGCGGCGCCTGCTGGACGACATCGCCTTCTCCCCCAGCCGCGACACGCTGGTCATGCTCGGTGACCTGGTCAACCGCGGACCGGCATCGCTCGCGGTGCTGCGGCGGGTGCAGGGCTACGGCGCCGCCGCGCAAAGCCTGCTGGGCAACCACGACCTGCACCTGCTGGGGGTGGCCCACGGTGCACGCAAGGCGGGCCGCAAGGACACGCTGCGCGACGTGCTCGATGCGCCCGACCGCGGCGCGCTGCTCGACTGGCTGCGCCACCAGCCGATGGCGCTGCACCGGCGCCTCGGCGGCGGCGACCTGCTGATGGTGCATGCCGGCGTGCTGCCGCAATGGAGCGTCGCCGACACGCTGGCGGCGGCGGCCGAGCTCGAATCGGTGCTGCGCGGGCCGTCGCTGGGCGATTTCCTGCAGACCATGTACGGCAACGCGCCGGCCCAATGGAACGACACCCTCTCGGGCAGCGCCCGGCTGCGGGTGATCGTCAACGCGCTGACGCGGCTGCGCTTCTGCAGCGCCGAAGGCGTGATGGAGTTCGACAGCAAGGACGGCGCGGCGGCGCCGCCGGCGGGCTTCATGCCCTGGTTCGACGTGCCCGGCCGGGCCACTGCGGTCGCGACGGTGGCTTTCGGCCACTGGTCGACTCTGGGCTGGAAGTCACGGCCCGACCTGCTGTCGATCGACACCGGCTGCGTCTGGGGCGGCTGCCTCAGCGCGGTGCGCATCGGGCCCACGCTGCAGGACCGCGAATTGATCCAGGTCGATTGCCCGCAGTCCCAGAAACCCGGCTGAGCCGCCGGGCATCCGCTGGATCAGCTGGGTTCGGCGGCCTTGAAAAGCGCTGGCACCTTGCGCTTGGTCTTGATGTTGGCCGAGATGCCGCGCGACGGCGCGGCCTTGGCGGCGGCCTCCCAGGCCGGCGCGCCCTCGCGCTCGACCGGCGCCTCGTAGGGCTGCTCGAAGAACGGATCGCGCGGCGCCGACGGCGCGCGGTGCGGACGGGTGCTGCGCACCGGGCGGCCTTCGGCGCGCTCGCGCGGCCGGTCGAGGGTGTCAAGCACGTCGCGGGCATCGCCCGCCTCGCCCTCTTCGCGCCAATGGCGGCGGCCGTCGTTGATGCGGCCGCGCGGGCGGTCTTCCTCGAATTCGACCGGCTCGAGCTCGATCTTCTTCTTGATCAGCTTCTCGATGTCGGCCACCAGGCGGACGTCGTTGCCGCCGCTGGCGAAGCTCACGGCCAGGCCCGAGGCGCCGGCGCGGCCGGTGCGGCCGATGCGGTGCACGTAGTCCTCGGCGTTGAACGGGATGTCGAAGTTGAACACCGCCGGCACGTCCTTGATGTCCAGGCCGCGGGCGGCGACGTCGGTCGCCACCAGCAGGTCGACCTCGCCGGCCTTGAAGGCGGCCAGCGCCTTCAGGCGCTCGTCCTGGCTCTTGTCGCCGTGCAGGGCGGTGGTCTTGAGACCTTCGCGCTCGAGCGAACGGGCCAGCCGGGCGCAGCCCAGCTTGCTGTTGACGAAGACGAAGGCCTGCGTGAGGCCACGCTGGCGGATGATCTGCTTGAGCGCGCGGCGCTTGTCGTCGTCGCTGACGCTGTAGAAGCGCTGCTCGACGGTGGAGGCGGTCTCGTTGGGCCGCGCCACCTCGATCGTGACCGGATTCTGCAGATAGCTGCCGGCCAGCCGCTTGATCTCGGGCGAGAAGGTGGCCGAGAACAGCAGCGTGGTGCGCTGCTTGGGCAGGTACGACAGGATCCGCTGCAGGTCGGGCAGGAAGCCGATGTCGAGCATCCGGTCGGCTTCGTCGAGCACGACGTACTCGACCTGGTTCAGCACCGCGTTCTTGGCCTCGATGTGGTCCAGCAGCCGGCCCGGCGTGGCGACCAGCACCTCGACGCCCTTCTTGAGCTCGAGCGTCTGGGGCTTCATGTCGATGCCGCCGAAAACCACCGCGCTGCGCAGGTTGGTGTACTTGGCATAGAGCGCGACCTGCTGCGCCACCTGGTCGGCGAGTTCGCGCGTGGGCAGCAGCACCAGCGCCCGCACCGGATGGCGCGCCGGCGAGGTCGAGCTGTTCTCGTGCTTGAGCATCCGCTGCAGCAACGGGAGCGAAAAGGCCGCCGTCTTGCCGGTGCCGGTCTGCGCCGCACCCATCACGTCCTGACCCGACAGGACCACCGGAATGGCCTGTTCCTGGATCGGCGTCATGGTCTCGTAGCCCATTTCGGCGACGGCACGCGCGAGGGGTTCGGCCAGGGAAAGATTGGAGAAGGAGCTTGTCATTAAGCCTTCTATTGTCGCACTTTGGCGAAAAACGGCAGTGACAGCGCGGTGACCGGCCGTTTCAGGCCCCCGAACAGGCCCTAGAGCGATTTGGCTGCGAAAGTGTCGCAATCCTGCATGTTCCCCGACTTGAAACCGGCGCCGAACCAGCGCTGCCGCTGGGCGCTGGTGCCGTGGGTGAA
>NZ_JASZYN010000011.1:0-228979 GCF_030316965.1 Variovorax sp. J31P207 | reverse complement strand
ACTCAGCGCCGATGATAGTGCGGGTTCCCGTGTGAAAGTAGGTCATCGTCAGGCTCTTACAGCCCAAACCGCCCAGCCCCTCAAAAGGCTGGGCGTTTTGCTTTGTGCGCGCCGTTTTTGCGTTTCAAAGCCAGCCGATGCTGCCGCAGGAATTCGAGTAAACGGGCTTCCGCTGCATACAGATGGCGCCTGCCTTGCGCGCGCGATCCGATCCGGGTCCAGATTTCTCCGATGGCATCGCTCTTGGCCGCAAGCGCGCTGCCGAGCGCCAGGACGGCGGGATGCACATAGGACTTCTTGCACACCGCCGGCGTGTTGCCCAGCTGCTTCGCCACCGCCGAGAGAATCTCCTTCGCGCTGAAGCGCGCCGCATCCGGTTCTCCCGTGGGGCAGGCGATGCGCGTCAGTTCGAGCGCCTGGACCGTGCCGTGCCAGGTACGAAAGTCCTTGGCTGTGAAGTCACCATCAGCGATTTCGCGCAAGTAGGCGTTTACATCCGTGGAGGAGATCCCGCGCGGGGTGCCGTCCTCTGACTGGTACTGGAACAGCTCCTGGCCGGGCAGCTGCTGGCACCTTCGAACGATCGCCGCGATGCGTGCATCGTCCACCCGAGCCTCGTGCATCACGCCGCTCTTGCCGCGGAAACGCAGCCTGAGCGCACCGCCCTGGATGTCGACGTGCTTGTTGCGCAAGGTCGTGAGCCCGTAGGAACCATTGCTGCTGGCATATTCCTCATTGCCGACGCGCAGGAAGGTGGTGTCGAGCAATCGCACCAAAGTGGCCAGGACCAGTTGCCGCTCCACCGGGGCCGCCTTGGCGACCGTGGCCAGGTCGCGCGCCACGCGGCGGCGAATCGCGGGCAGCGCCCGGCCGAAGGCTTCCAGCCGTTCGAATTTGCGTTCGTCCTTCAACGTACGCCATTCGACGTGATAACGGTACTGTTTGCGGCCACGTGCGTCGATCCCGGTGGCCTGCAGGTGGCCGTTCGCGACCGGGCAGATCCATACCTTGTCGTAGGCCGGTGGTATCGCGAGGCGGCGAATGCGCAGCATCTCGTCGTCGTCGCGCAGCCAGTTGCCGCGGCTGTCCCGGTAGCGAAATCCGGCACCACGCCGGACCCGGCTCCAGCCCGGCATGTCGGGGTTCACGTAGACCAGACCGTTGGCAAGGGGAACGGGGCGTTGGTTCGCGGTGGGCATGGTGTTTGCGACAATCTCGACCGAGCAGTGCACAGAGAGGCCTACAGCCTGCCGATGCGGTCGGCGCGCCGCTGTAGGACGCCGCAAGCGTTGCCGGTGCGCTGCGCACCTGTCGCACCGTCCTGCTTTCTTGTCGAACACCCTTTCTCCCGGAGATTTCCATGTCGTCAGTCTGGTCCCGTCGCGCCCGTTGGGGTGCGCTTCCTGCCGTTGTCGTGCTTGCTGCAGCGTGCAGTTCGGTCGCGCCGTCGCGCGTCGCCGAGCCCGTCAAGGTCAAGGTCTTCGTTGGCGCCATGTTCGAGATCGGCCAGAACACCGGGGACCGCGCCGGCGAGTTCCAGCACTGGTACGAGCGCTACTGGAAGGGGGCCGTGCCGGTCACCGTGCCCGGCGCGCTGCAGCCCGTGTACTGCAACATGGATGGCGTCTGCGGCTCGGTGCTCGGCATGGGCAAGGTCAACTCGTCGGCGTCGATGCAGGCGATCCTGACCAGCCCGAAGTTCGACTTCTCGAAGGCCTACTACGTGATATCCGGCGTTGCCGGCACGCCGCCCTCGCGCGGCACCATCGGCGAGGTCAGCTGGGCGACCTGGCTGGTCGACTACGACCTCGGGCATCGCTGGGCGCCGGAGGAGAACAAGGCCGGCGAGCCGACTTTCATGCCGCGCAAGGGCTACGAGGAGTACCGGCGCTTCAAGCTCAACCCCGAACTGGTGGCCTGGGCGATGAAGCTCTCGGCCGACACGCCGCTGAAGGACTCCGACTCCGCCAAGGCCTACCGGCTGCGCTACCCGCAGGCGGCTGCGCGCCGCGCGCCTTTCGTCGGCACCGGCACGCACATGACCGGCGACACCTTCTTCCATGGGCCGGGGATGTCGAACCAGGCGCAGTACATCGCCAAGCTGTACGGCGCCGACGACTACGTGATCACCGAGATGGAGGCGGCCGCGATTACGCTGGTGATCAAGCGCCAGTATGGTACCGACCGGGTGATGAGCCTGCGCGGGGCGGTCAATTTCGACCAGGGCAACCCGCGCGAGACCACCCTGCAGCACCTGGACCCGGCACCCGGCGAAACCGCCGGTGGCTTCGCCGAGACGGTCCAGAACATCGAGCTCGTCGGCAGCCGCGTGGTCGATCACATCGTCACCGACTGGCCGCAGTGGCAGGCCGGCGTGCCGCCGCTTCCGGCGCGCTAGAACAAGGAGGCGGTCTGCGCGGCCGCCTCGTCGGCCGGTGCCTTGCCGCGGCGCGCCGCGCCGCCCGGCACCACCGGCTCGGCGGCGGCTTCGCCGGCCTTGGCGAGTGTGCCGACCCGCACGCCGAGCAGGCGCAGCGGCCGCTCGAGCGGCACCCGCTTGAGGCATTGGCCGGCGATCCGGCGAATCGCCTTCGGGTCGGCCGTGAAGGATTCGATGGTCTGGTCGCGGGTCGCGATCTTGAAGTCGCCGTAGCGCAGCTTGATGCCGATGGTCTTGCCGACGTAGCCCTTGCGCTGCAGGTCCGCGGCCAGCTGCTCGCACAGGCGGGTGAAGATGGCGCCGAGCTCGGCCCGGTCGCGCACCGCATGCAGGTCGCGCTCGAAGGTGGTCTCGCGGCTCATCGACACCGGCTCGCTCTCGGTCACGACCGGCCGCTCGTCGCGGCCCCAGGCGACCTCGTGCATCCAGGCGCCGGTGGCCTTGCCGAAGCGGGCGATGAGCCAGTCGCGCTCCTTCGCGGCGAGCTCGCCGATGGTGCGGATGCCGTGGCCTTGCAGCTTCTCGTCGGCCTTGGGCCCGATGCCGTTGACCTTGCGGCAGGGCAGCGGCCAGATGCTGGCCTGCAGGTCGCGCTCGAAGACGATCGAGATTCCGTTCGGCTTGTCGAACTCGCTGGCCATCTTGGCCAGCAGCTTGTTGGGTGCGACGCCGATCGAGCAGGTCAGGCCGGTGGCTTCGAGGATCGACTTCTGGATCAGCCGGGCCAGCACCCGCCCGCCTTCGCGCTGGCCGCCCGGCACATCCGTGAAGTCGATGTAGACCTCGTCGACGCCGCGGTCCTCCATGAGCGGGGCGATCTCGGTGATGACCTGCTTGAAGCGGCGCGAGTATTTGCGGTATTCGTCGAAGTCCACCGGCAGGATCAGCGCCTGCGGGCACAGCTTGGCGGCCTTCATGAGCCCCATCGCCGAGCCGATCCCGAACTGGCGCGCCGCGTAGGTGGCGGTGGTGATGACGCCGCGGCCGGTGTAGTCCTTGAGCAGCGGGAAGGCGGCCACCGGGATGTCGGCCAGGGTGCCGCCCTCCGGCACGTTGCGCAGGGCCTCGTCGACCTTGCGCCGGCCGCCGCCGATCACCATCGGCAGGCCCTTGAGCTGCGGGTAGCGCAGCAATTCGACAGAGGCGTAGAAAGCGTCCATGTCGAGGTGGGCGATGCGGCGGATCGGTACGGTCGTCACGTCTTCGATTGTCGCGCACGGTAGCTTGGCGAGGCTTGCGCTGGATGGCATGCCGGTGCCATGATCCAGCCCATGCAGACGCTCGCAACGATCCTCTGGCGCCGGCTCGGGCAGCCGGGCCACGACGTCTGCCGGCTCGAGCGCGCGGGCGAGAACTGGCAGATCGACGGCGGGGCCGCCTTCCGCCACGAGGACGGGCGGGTGGCCCAGCTGCACTACCGCGTGCGCTGCGACCGCGCCTGGCATACCCAGTGGTGCACGGTGCGCGGCTGGCTCGGCGGCGAGGCCATCGACCTGTCGATCGTCCACGGCGCCCATGGCGTCTGGAAGCTCAATGACGTGCCGGTGGCCGAACTCGGCCACTGCGTCGATCTGGACCTCGGCTTCACGCCGGCCACCAACCTGCTGCAGCTGCGCCGGCTGCACCTGGCAGCCGGCGAATCCGCCGATGCGCCGGTGGCCTGGCTCGACCTCGACGGCGGCGGCCTAACCGAGCTGCAGCAGCGCTACGAGCGGCGCAGCGACAGCGACTACTGGTACGCGGCACCGCGCTTCGACTATGAAGCGATGCTCGAAGTCACGCCCGACGGCTTCATCCGCCGCTACCCCACGATGTGGGAAGCCGAAGCCTGAGTCAGTGGTCGTGGTGCAGGTAGGAGGCCTGCTTCGGAAGCCGCCAGGCGACCGCGAAAGCCAGCACCATCATGCCGGTCACGTACCAGAAGAAGGCGCTCTCGTGGCCGATCGACTTGAGCCCCAGCGCGACGTACTCGGCCGATCCGCCGAAGATCGCATTGGCCACCGCATAGGCCAGCCCGACACCCAGCGCGCGCACTTCGGGCGGAAACATCTCGGCCTTCACGATGCCGCTGATCGAGGTGTAGAAGCTCACGATGGCCAGGGCCAGGATGATCAGCAGGAAGGCCGCGACGGGGCTGGTCACGTTCTGCAGCGCGGTCAGGATCGGCACCGTCGCCACGGCACCCAGGCCGCCGAACAGCAGCATGTTGGTGCGCCGGCCGATGCGGTCTGACAGCGCGCCGAACAGCGGCTGCATGCACATGTAGACGAACAGCGCGACCGTCATGACATAGCTGGTGGTCTTGATCGGCAGGCCGACCGTGTTGACCAGGTACTTCTGCATGTAGGTCGTGAAGGTGTAGAAGATCAGCGAGCCGCCGGCGGTGTAGCCGAGCACGGTGAAGAAAGCGGCCTTGTGATGCTTGAAGAGTCCCGCGAGGCTGCCGGCCTCCTTGTTGGCCCGCGACTCGGCGCTTTGCGTCTCGTGCAGCGTGCGGCGCAGGAACAGCGCCACGACCGCCGCGATGGCACCGATCACGAACGGGATGCGCCAGCCCCAGGCCTTGAGCTCGGCCTCGCTCAGCAGCTGTTCGAGGACCACGATGACGAGCACCGCGAGCAGCTGGCCGCCGATCAGCGTGACGTACTGGAAGGACGAGAAGAAGCCGCGCTGGCCGCGCAGCGCGACCTCGCTCATGTAGGTGGCGGTGGTGCCGTACTCGCCGCCCACCGACAGGCCCTGGAACAGCCGGCAGACCAGCAGCAGGAAGGGCGCCCAGGCGCCGATGGCCGCATAGGTGGGCAGGCAGGCGATGGCCAGCGAGCCGGCGCACATCATCGTGACCGAGATCAGCATCGAGGTGCGGCGGCCGTAGCGGTCAGCGACGCGGCCGAACAGCCAGCCGCCGATCGGGCGCATCAGGAAGCCGGCGGCGAACACGCCGGCGGTGTTGAGCAGCTGCGCGGTCGGGTCGGACTTGGGAAAGAAGGAAGGCGCGAAATAGAGCGCGCTGAAGGCGTAGACGTAGAAGTCGAACCACTCGACCAGGTTGCCTGAAGAGGCCGCCATGATCGCGAAGATGCGATGGCGTTTTTCTTCGGAGGTGTAGGGGCGGTGGAAGGTGGCGGGATCGACGGCGCGGGCCGTCCCCGCGACGGACGCGGCGGAGCTCATGGGGAAGTGCTTCTATCGAGTTGTTATGGCGCTTCCCATGATGCGCCTTGCGGCCCGCCGCCGCTGTCGGCCGCGGCCGTGACCCGGCTGGCAGTGCGTCTTCAGAAGGTGCCGGGCAAGAGGATGCTGGAGTCGACCTGGTCGATCTGCGTGCGGCCGCAGAAGGCCATCGTGATGTCGAGTTCCTTGTGGATGATCTGCAACGCGCGGGTCACGCCGGCCTCGCCGTAGGCGCCCAGGCCGTACAGGAAGCTGCGGCCGATCATCGTGCCGTGGGCGCCCAGCGCGCGCGCCTTGAGCACGTCCTGGCCGCTGCGGATGCCGCCGTCCATCCAGACTTCGATCTCGGTGCCCACCGCCTCGGCGATCGCCGGCAGCGCCGCGATCGAGGAGGGCGCGCCGTCGAGTTGGCGGCCGCCGTGGTTCGAGACGATCAGTGCGTCGGCGCCGCTGGCCGCCGCGAGGCGTGCATCCTCGACGTCCATGATGCCCTTCAGGATCAGCTTGCCGCCCCAGAGCTTCTTGATCCACTCGACGTCGGCCCAGCTGAGGGTCGGGTCGAACTGCTCGGCGGTCCACGACGACAGCGAGGACAGGTCCTTGACGCCCTTGGCATGGCCCGCGATGTTGCCGAAGGTGCGGCGCTTGGTGCCCAGCATGCCCATGCACCAGCGCGGCTTGGTCGCGAGGTTCATGAGGTTCTTGAGCGTCGGCTTGGGCGGGGCCGTGAGGCCGTTCTTGATGTCCTTGTGGCGCTGGCCGAGGATCTGCAGGTCGAGCGTGAGCTGCAGCGCGCTGACGTTGGCGGCGCGGGCGCGCTCGATCAGGCGCTCGATGAAGTCGCGGTCGCGCATCACGTAGAGCTGGAACCAGAACGGATGGCGGTCGGTCTTCTCGGCGATGTCCTCGAGCGAGCAGATGCTCATGGTCGAGAGCGTGAACGGGATGCCGAAGGCCTTGGCGGCACGTGCGCCGTGGATCTCTCCGTCGGCATGCTGCATGCCGGTCAGGCCGGTCGGGGCGATGGCCACCGGCATCGCGACCTCCTGGCCGATCATCGTGGTGCGGGTCGAGCGGCCTTCCATGTTGACTGCCACGCGCTGGCGCAGCTTGATCTTCTGGAAGTCGCTTTCGTTGGCGCGGTAGGTGCCTTCGGTCCAGGCGCCGGAGTCGGCGTAGTCGTAGAACATGCGTGGCACGCGGCGCTTGGCGATGACTCGCAGGTCTTCGATGGTCGTGATCTTGGACAGGTCTGGCACGAGAAAAGGCTCCTGGGTTCTGTGGCTGCGCAATGGGTATTATCTTCGGGACGGCTGGCGCCTTGTAACCGGTGCACCAACGCGGCACGGCAGTTGCTTGCATCTGGTGCATGGAAACGCCCGTCCTGCCCGCCCCGGCCAGCCATCCCCTGTGGAAACACCAGCTCGGCCTGTTGCTCGAATCGACCGGCGAGGGCATCTTCGGCATCGACCTCGACGGCCACTGCATGTTCATCAACCGGGCCGGTGCGCAGATGCTCGGACACGAGCGCACCGAGGTGCTGGGCCGCAACATGCACGAGCTCACGCACCACTCGCATCCGGACGGCTCGCACTATGCCGACACCGACTGCCCGATCTTCAACGCCTTCCGGCGGGGCCTCGTCTGCCGCATCGACACCGAGGTCTTCTGGCGCCGCGACGGCAGCGCCTTCGCGGTCGAGTATTCGAGCCATCCGATCCTGGATGGCGGCCAGGTGCGCGGCGCGGTCATCACCTTCGTCGACATCACCGAGCGCCGGCGCTCGGCGCTGGCGCTGCAGCAGGCCAAGGACGAGCTCGGGCTGCGCGTGGAGGAGCGCACGCGCGCGTTGAGCGATGCGCTGGCGCAGCTGCGCGAGCTCTCGGCATGGCTCGACAAGGTGCGCGAGGACGAGCGCACCCGCATCGCGCGCGAGGTGCACGACGAACTCGGCAGCCTGCTGGTGGCGCTCAAGATGGACGTCGACTGGATCGGCAAGCGACTCGGCGAGCAGCAGGAGCGGGCGCCCGACGACGCGCAGCAGATGCGCACGCTGATGCGCAGCAAGTGCCGCAACATGAGCGGGCTGATCGAGCGCGCGGTCGACAACGTCGGCCGCATCATCACCGACCTGCGGCCCAGCATCCTCGACCACCAGGGGCTGTGGGCGGCGCTCGAATGGCAGGCTCACGAGTTCGTGCAGTCGGCCGAACTCGCGCTCGACTGGCAGATGGATGTCGCGCCCGGCGTCGAGCTGCCCGAGCCGGCCGCGATCGCGGTGTTCAGGATCTTCCAGGAGATGCTCAGCAACGTCGGGCGGCATGCGCGTGCGAGCCGGCTCGACATCCGCATCGAGGCCGTGGCCGGGCAGTTGCACATCCGCGTGCGCGACGACGGCATCGGCGCGCCGGCCCATGTCTTCGAGGCCCCGACCGCCTACGGCGTGCAGGGCATGCGCGAACGGGCGCTGCACTTCGGCGGTCGCGTCGCGATCGAGAGCGAGCCCGGCGCGGGCAGCGTCTTCAGCCTGGAGCTGCCCTTGCCATGAGAGAAGACAAGGACATCCGCGTGCTGATCGGCGACGACCACCGCATCGTGCGCGAAGGGCTCAAGCAGGTGCTGGGCGACCTCGCGAACGGGCCTCCGGAGATGGTGGTGGTGGGCGAGGCGCAGACCGGCGCCGAGGTGCTCGATCGCGTGTCGGCGCTCGGCGGTCCGGAAGGACTGGACGTGGTGCTGCTCGACATCGCGCTGCCGGGCCGCGACGGGCTGGACGTGCTGCAGGCCTTGCGCAAGCAGTGGCCCGCGCTCCCGGTGCTGATGCTCAGCACCTACCCCGAGAAGCAGTATGCGGTGCGCTGCATCAAGCTCGGCGCCGCCGGCTACCTGCACAAGAGCGCCGACCCGGACGATATGGTCGGCGCGGTGCGCAAGGTGGCGGCCGGCGGCAGGTACGTGTCGCCGGCGACGGCGGAGGCGCTGGCCGCGGCGGTCGGCAGCGCCGCCGGGCAGGGCGCCGATGCGCTCTCGCACCGCGAGCACCAGGTCTTCAGGCTGCTCACGGACGGCCAGACCGTGAGCGAAATCGGTGCGCGGCTCGGCCTGGCGCCCAATACGGTCAGCACCTACCGGGCCCGCATCCTCGAGAAGACCGGGACCAAGAACGACGTCGAGCTCGCGCTGTACGCCGAGCGCCACGCGAAGGGCGCGCCGGCGGGCTGAAGAAGAGCGGCCTGGGCCTGCCGTGTAGTGCTGCCCCTACACGGCATCGACCGGGGCCCCGCGATCTGGCATGGCGAGGCCTGCAGGCGGGCCAACCGGCCCGGCACTTGCATCGTGCCCCTCATCTTTTCAACGAGGTGCACCATGTCCAGACTGCCTGAAGCCCCGGCCAGCGACCCCTTCGACGCCGACCGCCCGCTCGCGATGCGCTGTGCCTGCGGCCGCGACCATGCGCCCGGCGCGCATGTCGGCGCGATCGAGGACGCGAACGCCAAGCTCGAGGCCAGCCTGGTGAAGGCGCTGTTCCCGGTCGACAGCGTGCGCCGCGGCTTCCTTCGCGCGGTGGGTGCGAACACCGCGCGCGCCGCGATCCTGTCCGTATTGCCGCTCGGCGCGCTGCAGGCGATGGCGCAGGACAAGGGGCCGCTCGAGAAGAAGAACCTGAAGATCGGCTTCATTCCGATCACCTGCGCGACGCCGCTGATCATGGCGCACCCGCTGGGCTTCTATCAGAAGCAGGGGCTCGATGTCGAGGTCGTGAAGACCGCGGGCTGGGCGCTGATCCGCGACAAGATGCTCAACAAGGAATACGACGCCACCCATTTCCTGTCGCCGATGCCGCTGGCGATCTCGATGGGCGCCGGCGCCAATGCGACGCCGATGAACGTGGCCGCGATCCAGAACACCAACGGCCAGGCGATCACGCTGGCCAACAAGCACAAGGACAAGCGCGATCCGAAGCTGTGGAAAGGCTTCAAGTTCGCGGTGCCCTTCGAGTACAGCATGCACAACTTCCTGCTGCGCTACTACGTGGCGGAAGCGGGGCTGAATCCCGACACCGACATCCAGATCCGCGTCGTGCCGCCGGCCGAGATGGTGGCCAACCTGCGGGCCGGCAACATCGACGGCTACCTCGGGCCCGATCCGTTCAACCAGCGCGCGGTGTTCGAGGAAGTCGGCTTCATCCACATCCTGACCAAGGAGATCTGGAATGGCCATCCGTGCTGCGCCTTCGGCACCTCGAGCGCCTTCATCCAGCAGAACCCGAACACCTTCGCGGCGCTCACGCGGGCCGTGCTGACCGCCTCGGCGATGGCGCGCGAGGCCAAAAACCGCGAGCTGATCGCCAAGGTGATCGCGCCGGCGCAGTACCTGAACCAGCCCGAGACCGTGCTGACCCAGGTGCTGACCGGCCGCTTCGCCGACGGCCTGGGCAACATCCGCACGGTGCCCGACCGGATCGACTTCGACCCGATACCGTGGCAGTCGATGGCGGTCTGGATGCTGACGCAGATGAAGCGCTGGGGCTACGTCAAGGGCGAGGTCGACTACAAGCAGCTGGCCGAGAAGGTGTTCCTGATCACCGATGCCAGGAAGCGCATGAAGGAGCTCGGCCAGACGCCGCCCGAGGGCGCCTATCCGAAGTTCACGATCATGGGGCGCGTGTTCGATCCGGCGAAGCCGGACGAGTACGCGCGCAGCTTCGCGATCAGCAAGCTGGCCGGCTGAACGACATGAAGAAGTCGCTGCGGCTCAGGTCCGCGCTGCTGTCGCTGGTGCTGTTCCTGGCCTTCCTCGCGGTCTGGCAGGTGGCGACCATGTCGCCGGGCGCGGTGGCCTCGCAGGTCGGCATGACCCCCGAGCAGATCGAGTACCAGAAGATGCTCGGCAAGGATCCGGGCCAGGTGAAGGCGGCCGGCTTTCCGACGCCGGCCGAGATCGGCGCGACCGCATGGAAGCACCTGTCGAACCCGTTCTACGACAACGGCCCGAACGACAAGGGCATCGCGATCCAGCTCGCTTGGTCGCTGGGCCGCGTGGCGCTCGGCTTCCTGCTGGCCTGCCTGGTGGCGGTGCCGCTGGGCTTCGTGATCGGCATGTCGCCGCTGCTGCAGAAGGCCTTCGACCCCTTCATCCAGGTGCTGAAGCCGATCTCGCCGCTGGCCTGGATGCCGCTCGCGCTCTACACGATCAAGGATTCTTCCACCAGCGGCATCTTCGTGATCTTCATCTGCTCGGTATGGCCGATGCTGCTCAACACCGCCTTCGGCGTCGCCTCGGTCAAGCGCGAATGGCTCGCCGTGGCCAGCACGCTCGAGGTGAAGCCGCTGCGGCGCGCCTTTCGCGTGATCCTGCCGGCGGCGGCGCCGACGATCCTGACCGGCATGCGCATCAGCATGGGCATCGCCTGGCTGGTGATCGTGGCCGCCGAGATGCTGGTCGGCGGCACCGGCATCGGCTACTTCGTCTGGAACGAATGGAACAACCTGTCGCTCACCAACGTGATCTTCGCGATCCTCGTGATCGGTGTCGTCGGCATGCTGCTCGACATGGCCTTCGCCGGACTGCAGAAGAAGGTGACCTATGTGGAGTGACCAGGGGATCGCCATGAATCCAGCCATCGCCGCCGCGCCTGCCGCCGCCAACGCTTTCCTCCGCATTGAAGGGCTCTCGAAGTCCTTCGTGCCGGGCCAGCCGGTGTTCGCCGAGGTCGGCTTCACGATCGAGCGCGGCGAGTTCGTCTGCATCATCGGCCACTCGGGCTGCGGCAAGACGACCATCCTCAACGTGCTGGCCGGGCTCGATGCGGCGACCGGCGGCCATGTGTTCATGGACGGGCGCGAGCTCGCGGGACCGAGCCTCGAACGCGGCGTGGTGTTCCAGAGCCACGCCTTGATGCCCTGGCTCACGGTGCGGCGCAACATCGCCTTCGCGGTGCAGTCGCGCTGGCCCGAATGGCCGGCCGCCAAGGTCGACGAGCAGGTGCGCAGGTTCGTGTCGTTGGTCGGCCTCGACGGCGCGATCGACAAGAAGCCCTCGCAGCTCTCGGGCGGCATGAAGCAGCGCGTGGGCATCGCGCGGGCCTTCTCGATCCAGCCGAAGATGCTGCTGCTCGACGAGCCCTTCGGCGCGCTGGATGCGCTCACGCGCGGCACCATCCAGGACGAGCTGATGGCCATCGTGCGCCAGACCCAGCAGACGGTCTTCATGATCACGCACGATGTCGACGAGGCGATCCTGCTGGCCGACCGCATCCTGCTGATGCGCAACGGCAGCGAAACCGCGGCGGGCTACCGGCCCGGCAACATCGCCGAGACCGTGGTCAATCCGCTGCCGCGCGAGCGCACGCGCGCAGGGCTGCACCACCTCGACGGCTACTACCCGCTGCGCAACCACATCGTCGACTTCCTCGTCAAGCGCGCCAGGGCGGCCTGACTTATTGTCCCCATTCATCACAACCAACAGGAGCATTCGAAATGAACCGCAACGACGTCACCGAGAAGATCATCACCGTGAAGGTGGCCAAGGGCATCCAGTGGGCCGACGTGGCGAAGAAGGTCGGCTTGTCGAAGGAGTGGACCACCGCCGCCTGCCTCGGCCAGATGACGCTCGACGCTGCCCAGGCCAAGGTGATCGGCAAGATCTTCGGACTCACGGCCGAGGAGCAGAAGTGGCTGCAGGTGGTGCCGTACAAGGGCTCGCTGCCGACCCCGGTGCCGACCGATCCGCTGATCTACCGCTGGTACGAGGTGGTGAGCGTCTACGGCACCACGATCAAGGAACTGATCCACGAGGAGTTCGGCGACGGCATCATGAGCGCGATCGACTTCAGCATGGACATCCAGCGCCAGGCCGACCCCAAGGGCGATCGCGTGAACGTGGTGCTGTCGGGCAAGTTCCTGCCATACAAGACCTACTGATCGGGCAGCCGCCAGCAGACTTGCAGGCATCGGCGCAGAATCCCTCGTCCAACATCGACGAGGAATGATTCATGCGGATCCTGGTAGTGGGCGCGGGTGCGCTCGGTGGGTATTTCGGTGGCCGGCTGCTCGAGGCAGGCAAGGATGTCACCTTCCTGCTGCGCCCGCGAAGGGCGGCGCAACTCGCGAAGACCGGCCTGGTGATCAAGAGCCCGAAGGGCGACCTGGCGCTGCCGGCGCCGCCTTCGGTGCAGGCCGATGGCATCGAAGGCCCCTTCGATGTCGTCGTGGTCGGCTGCAAGGCCTACGACCTGGCGGAGACGATGACATCGTTCGCGCCCGCGGTCGGACCCGGGACGGCCATTCTTCCCTTGCTGAACGGCATGCGACATCTGGACGAACTCGGCAATCGCTTCGGCGCCGAGCGCGTGCTCGGCGGACTGTGCATGATCTCGGCCTCCCTCGACGACGAGGGCGCGGTGCTGCATCACAACGACATGCACGGCCTGACCTATGGCGAGCTCAGCGGCGAACGCTCGGCCCGCGTGCAGGCCCTCGAGAGCGCCTTTGCCGGCGCGAACTTCGAAGCCCGCGCTTCCGGGAACATCCTGCAGGACATGTGGGAGAAGTGGATGTTCATCGCCTCGGCCGCCAGCATGACCTGCCTGATGCGCGGCACCGTCGGCGACATCGTGCAAAGCGGCGGCACCGATGTCGCGGACGCCATGGTGGACGAGTGCGCCGCGATCCTGGCCCACAACGGCTTTGCGCCGCGTCCGGAGTCGCTGGCACGCGCGCATGCGATGCTGAAGGTCAAGGGTTCCTCGATGACGGCGTCGATGTTCAAGGACATCGAACGCGGTGCGGCGATCGAAGCCGATCACATCGTGGGCGACTTGTTGCGCCGCAGGGCCGACGGCGGCGAACGGGTCACGCCGCTGCGGATCGCCTGCGCGCACCTGCTGGCCTACGAGGCCCGGCGAGCGCGGGAAGCGAGCCGCGGCTGATCGGCTACTTCAGCCTGCAGAAGGGCCAGCCCTCGATGCCGGCCCAGATGCAGGCCCGAATCCATGCGACCACGATCTGCGGGTCCTGGGCTTGCGGCACGGTTGTCATCTTGATCAGCATCACGGCCTCCGTAGCGGTGTGGAGCGAACTCCCATGTGTAGAGGTATAGCGCCGGCGAGGCGACGACGGCAGCAGTCGCCAGCCTGAGACGGCGTGGGCCGCGGCGCGGGCCGGCTGTACGCCGTTTGTCGGTTGCGGGCCGTCGGTCGCGGCTGACAGGCGTCGGACGCCTTCGCCTGCCTCACCGCCTGGCGTTCGCCACCACGCCGGCGCCGCGCACCTCGAGCCTGATTTCGTCGGCCACCTGGCCGCGCGCGTCGATCAGCTGCACTCGATGCCGGCCGGGCCAGGGCAGCCACTGCGCGCTGCCGCCGCGCGCCAGGGGCTTGCCGTCGATGCGCCATTGCACGCCCCGGCCCTCGGCCTCGAAGCGCACGCGCTGGCGATCCGGCGGGATGTCGGGGTCGAGCGCGAGGATCGTGCCGTCCGCCGGCGCCGTGATGCGCGGCGCCGCCTGCGCCGCCGACGCTTCGGGCGCGATCGCGAACAGCGGCTGCTCGGTGCCGGCGATGAACCACTCGCTGCGTGCCGCCTCGAGCGCATCGCCGAAGCGCACCTGCGCCTGCAGCACGCCGGCCGGCGGTGTCGGCGCCCGGCTCGGTTCATTGCGATGCAGGAATGCCATCGTCTGCGCCCAGACCGGCGCGGCGCCGCTGGTGCCGCTCACGTCCCACATCGGTGCGCCGCTGGCGTTGCCGACCCAGACGCCGACCGTGTAGCGCTCGGACCAGCCGATCGCCCAGTTGTCGCGCATGTCCTTGCTGGTGCCGGTCTTCACGGCACTCCAGAAGCGGGTGCCGAGCACGCTGTCGAGGCCGAAGGTTCGGGCGCGGGCGTTCGGGTCGGCCAGGATGTCGCCGACGATGAAGGCGGCTCGCGGATCGATGGCGACGGCCTGGCCCCTGGCGGTGGAAGCCGGCCCGGGCAGGTCGCGGGTGTCGCCGAAGCGCCCGCCGTTGGCGAGCGTCCGGTAGGCGTTGGTGAGCGTCAGCAGCGAGACCTCGGCGCTGCCGAGCGCCAGGCTGTAGCCGTAGTAGTCGCCGCTCTGCGCCAGCGGCAGGCCGGCTGCGCGCAATTGGCGCGCGAAGGCTTCGGGCGAGACCATCACCAGCGTGCGCACGGCCGGCACGTTGAGCGAGGCCGCGAGCGCGGTGCGCACCGAGACGTAGCCCTTGAACTGGCGGTCGTAGTTCTGCGGGATGTAGAGCCCGCCGGCGGTGTTGATCTGGGCCGACGAGTCGTCCAGCAGCGAAGCGGCCGTGAGCCTGCGCTCGGCCAGCGCCTGCGCGTAGAGGAAGGGCTTGAGGGTCGAGCCCGGCTGCCGCTGCGCGAGCACGCCGTCGACCTCGGCCGCACGGCTCAGCGTGCCGGACGAGCCGACCCAGGCCAGCACCTCGCCGCTGGCGTTGTCGAGCACGACCAGCGCGCCATCCTCGACGTTGCGCCCGCGCAGTTCGCGCAGCTGGCGCTGCAGTGCATCGAGCGCGAAACGCTGCAGCGGCGCCCGCAGGGTGGTTCGCAGCGGTCCGGCCGGATAGCCGGCTTCCTTCAGCGCCCGGCGTGCCAGGTGCGGCGCGACGCCTTCGCTCGGATCGAAGGCGCGCCGCTGCAGCGCGGCACTGGCGAACATGTCGAGCGCCGCGCAGTCGGGCTTGTAGCCGGGCTCCATCGCCCGCATCAGCTCGCAGGCCCGTTGCGCCACCAGCGCGGGCTTGGCGTTGGGCGCACGCACCAGCGCGGCCGCCACCGCCGCCTCGCGGGCGTCGAGTCCGTGCGGCGCCTTGCCGAACAGCGTGCGCGACAGGGCGTCGATGCCGACGATCTCGCCGCGGAAGGGCACGGTGTTGAGGTAGGCCTCGAGGATCTGGTCCTTGCGCCACTGGCGCTCCAACTGCTGGGCCGCGACCGTCTGGCCCAGCTTCTGCGCCAGGCTGCGGCCGCCCCCGGCGCGGTGCAGGTCGTCGTCGAGCAGGCCGGCGAGCTGCATCGTGATCGTCGAGGCGCCGCGGGTGCGGGTGTTCCAGAGGTTGCCCCAGGCCGCCGCCGACACCGCGCGCCAGTCGACGCCGCTGTGCGCGTAGAAGCGCTTGTCCTCGCTCAGCAGCATCGCGCTGCGCAGGGCCGGCGAGATGTCGGCCAGCGCGATCCAGTCGCCTCGCCGCACGCTGGTGTCGGTGCGCACGCGCTGCAGCAGCAGGCCGTCGCGGTCCAGCACCGCGCTGTCGGACGGGCGGAAATCGCGCCGGACCTCGTCGAAGGTGGCAAGACCGGCCCAGGCCGGTGCCGCCAGCAGGGCGGCCAGCGCGAGGGCGAGCGGCGCAGCCTTCATGTCGGTTCCAGCCGCTCCATGTGCCGGCAGATCTCGCCCGGCGTGGTGAACCATATCTCGCCGCGGTCGCGCAGGCCAGCCAGATGGCCGAGCGCGCGGCGCAGGTGGCGCAGCCGGTAGGGCTGGCCGACGATGTAGGGGTGCAGCGCGAGGCCCATCACCAGGGGCTGGCGGCGCGACTGCTCGAGCATCTCGTCGGCGTTGTCGATGACCATGGCGGCGAAATCCTTGGCGTCCATCTGGCGCGCGATGATCATCGGGATGTCGTTGAGCTCCTGTGGATAGGGCACCGACCACAGCGTGCGGCCGCTGCGCGTACGCATGCGGATCGGCTGGTCGTCGTGGCACCAGTTGAGGGTGTAGCCGTAGCCGGCCTCGGCCAGCAGGTCGGGCGTCAGATGGCTTTCGGAAATCCAGGGCGACAGCCAGCCGGCCGGTGCCTGGCCGCTTTCGGCGTGCATCCGTTCGCGGCAGTCGGCGAGCAGCGCCGCTTCTTCGGCCTCGGCCATGTCGGCCTGGCGCTCGGAGTTGCTGTGGCCATGGCCGATGAGTTCGTCGCCCCGCGCGACCGAGGCAGCGACCAGTTCCGGGCAGTGGTCGTAGAGCGCGGTGTTGAGCAAGGTGCTCGAAGGCAGGCCGAGGCTGTCGAACAGTTCGAGACAGCGCCAAGCGCCGACCCGGTTGCCGTATTCGCGCCACGAGAAGTTCAGCACGTCCGGATGCGGATGCACCGGACCGATGCATGCGCCCATGCCCTCGCCGAAGGCGAAATGCTCCAGGTTGAAGCCCAGGTAGACCGCCAGCCGGGCGCCGTTGGGCCAGGCATGGTCGGCCCGACGGGTGATCGGCAGGTAGTCGAAGCGGCCGTGCGCGCGCAGCGGGCCGAGGTAGCGGGCTGTCATGGGAATCTCCAGATAGCGGCGCCTCACACCGGGCGCCGGGCCAGCAGGGCCCAGACACCGGCGGCCGACAGCAGCGAGCCGCCGGCGAGGTTGAAGCGCCGCTGCGCCCGCGGCGAGGCCAGCAGGCGCCGCGCCGAGCCCGCGAACACCGCATACAGCGTGGCGTTGAGCGCCGCCATGAAGACGAAGGTCAGGGCCAGCACCCACAGCTGATGCGTCACGCTGGCGCGCGGATCGATGAACTGCGGCAGGAAGGCGACGAAGAAGACGATGCCCTTGGGATTGAGCGCGGTCACGAGGTAGGTGTTGGCAAACAGCTTCCAGCGCGAGCCGGGCGCGGCGGGCGCCGCCAGCACGGCCGGCGAGATGCCGGCGCGCAGCAGCTTGATGCCGAGGTAGAGCAGGTACAGGCCACCGACCCACTTGATGGCGGTGAACCAGAAGGCCGAGGTCGCGAGCAGGGCGCCGAGGCCCAGCAGCGAGACGACCAGCGCGGTCGAATCGCCGAGCGCGACGGCCGCCACCAGCGGCAGGTTGGCGCGCTTGCCGTGGGCCACCGAATAGCTGATGACCGTGAGGATGGTGGGCCCGGGAATGATCAGCAGCACCGCCGATGCGGCGACGAAGGCGAGCCAGAGCTGGAGGGACATGAGGTGGTTTCCTTTGTGTTGAACGATCGAATGCTGCTTTCGACCTGGAGGCGGGTACGCCTATCGCTCTTGGCGCTCGAGAATGACTTCCCACAGGGCCTTCGGCTGCTGATAGCGCTCGACGACCTGCTCGTCGGCGCTGAGAAGGCGCCAGCCCGAGGCGAACAGCCGGTCGATCGCGGCGCGGTCGAAGAAGCGCTTGGGGAAGCCGTCCACCAGGTAGAAGTTGTCGGCGCCCGCTTCGAGGTCGGGGCGGGCGCCATGATGGAAGTCGCGGGTCGAGTTGAGCCGGCACAGCAGCAGGCCGCCGGGCCGCAGCTGCCGACGGATGCGCTCGGCCAGCGCCATCGTCTCGGGCCAGTCGAAGTAGTGCAGCGAGAGGCTGGCGACGACCACGCCGACCGTGCCGGCGACCAATGGAAAGGGTTCGCGAATGTCCCGGCAATGGAACTCCGCCGCGGGCACGCGAGCGCGAGCCTCTTCGATGGCTTCGGCGCTGAGGTCGATGCCCACCACGTGCAGGCCCGCGGCGGCCAGCGTCCGGGTGTCGCGGCCGCTGCCGCAGCCGAGTTCGAGAATCGCCGTGCCGTCGGCGTGCGCGACCACCATCGGCAGCCAGCGTTCGAGCCAGGGGTCGGTCGGGGAGGGCGCAGTCATCGGCGCCTGCGGGCTATGCATCCAGGACCAGCTGCGTCTGCGTGACCACCGCGCACAGCTTGCCTTCGGCCGAGCGGATCGTGGTCTGCCACACCATCGTGGTCCGTCCCCGGTGCAGCGCCACCGATTCGCCGACCACGGTAGTGTCGACGCGCGCCCCGCCGATGAACTTGGTGCTGGAGTCGGTGGTCGTGGTGCGCTTGCCCTGCGGCAGGTTGATGATCGTGCCGACGGCGCCCAGGGTGTCGGCGAACGCCATGTAGGCGCCGCCGTGCAGGATGCCGCCGGCGGTGCAGAGGTCGGCCCGCACGGGCAGCTCTGCAACGACGCGTTCGGGTTCGAGCGTGACGAGGCGAACCCCCATCAGCCCGGGGAACAGCGGTTCGAGGAGCTGCTGAATTTGTTCGACGGTGGGCATCGGTGCGTCCGGTTCTCAGCCTTGGGCACCGAAGCGAACGGCGGTCCGTGCGCGGGCGCGCGCGGCCTCGATCTCGCGGTCGCGCGGATCGGCCGTGGTCACCAGCGATTCGATCAGCGCCCGGGCCGCGGCAGTGACGTCTTCGACCGCGCGATCGAAGGCCGCCTCGTTGGCCTTGGAAGGGCGGGCGAAGCCGCTGAGCTTGCGCACGAACCGCAGCGATGCCGCGCGCATTTCTTCTTCGGTGGCGGGCGGCTCGAAGTTGAACAGGGTCTTGATACTTCTACACATCGTGTCTCCATGCGAGAGGGTTCGATCGCGCAGTGTGCGCAAGTTCGAGCGCGAGCTCAACCCCGCGCGACCCTGCTACTTCGCCGCCTCCACCTTGACCCGCGCATTCGGCATCTCACCGAACATCTCGGGCGCATACAACGCCTCGACCCGGCTCGGCGGCAGCGCGAAGTCGCCGACGTTGTTGAGGCGCAGCGTGTATTCCATCTTCACGACCCCCTTGGGCAGGTATTCGTAGTAGCTGCGGAAGGCCTCGAAGCTGCGTTCCTCGAAGGCCGGCCAGCCGCTGCCCGAACGCTTCTCGCCCTGGGTGGCGATCTGCGAGTCACGGCCCAGGCCGCCGCCGAGGATGGTGGCGCCGCCGGGGATCGGGTCGGTGATCGCGACCCAGGTCATGTCGGCGCTGGCGTTGACCTCGAGGCTCACGCGCAGCACGTCGCCCCGCGTGAAGACGCCCGCCACGGCCTGCTCGACCGGCGTCACGGTCTTCTTGATCGCATAGCCGGCCGCGAAGGCTTCCTTCAGCGGCACCGCGGCCAGCGACTGCAGCGTGAGCCAGGGCTTGCCGCTGCCGCTTTGCGTGACCAGCAGCGTGTCGCGCGCGGCGGCGGCCGGCCATGGAACGAACATCGTGTTGTTGCGCAGCATGCCGGGCGACGCCGGTGCGCCGAAGGCGCTCGCCTGGTTCGGGGCGCCGCCGGGGTCGCCGGCCTTGACCGGCTCGACCTTGCGCCAGTCGACCTGGGCCTTGGCCGTGCCCAGGGTGGCCGCGGTGATGCCGGTGACCGGCGCGCTCTCGAATCGCCGCGAGAACTTCTCCAGCGCCAGGCCGCCCCACAGGTTGGCGGTGGTGGTGCGCCAGGCGCCGTTCTGCTGGCGGCCGATGAAGCCGTTCGCCAGCTTGCCGATGTCGTCCTTCCACGCCGGATCGTCCTGCACCGCCAGCAGCAGCCGCGCGCTGTTGACGTCGCCATTGGCCATCAGCCACCACCAGTTGTCGTCCTGCTCGGTGCTGAACAGGAGGCGCGTGCCCTGGAAGCTCAGGCGCGCCTTGAGCACGTTGTTCGCTTCGTCCAGGCGCTGCTGGCGCTGCGGGACGTCCGGCACCCGCCGCAGGATCTGCAGCCAGTCGATCAGCGCGCTGGTCGGCCACTGGTTGGGGGCGATGGTGATGCTGCCGGTCATGCGGCCCTGGGCCTTGCCGTAGCGCGACAAGGCCTCGAGGGCGGCAAGCTTGCGCACGTCGAGGTCCTTGCGGGGGCTCCAGAACTCGCGCTGGATGCGGCCTTCGACGAAGGCGATCAGGCCCTGAACCATCGGTGCACTCGCCGCTTCGGGCAGGGCGAAGGCCGGGTCGAGCGCGGCCGCCTCGTGGGTCGATGCCAGCAGGTAGGCGGTCAGGATGTCGCTGCCGCGGTTCGCCTCGCCATCGCGCGGCGGGAAGTAGTTGGCCAGGCCGTCGCCGTCGAGGTAGGTCGGCAGCTGCGCCACCACCGCCTGCCAGCCCTTGCCGTCGCGCAGGCCGATCGACTTGCTGGCCTTCTGCTCCAGGCAGGCATAGGGGTAGGCGGCGAACCAGTCGCGCACGCCGGTCAGGCCTTCGGCCAGGCGCGGCTGCAGCGACAGGCGCAGGCCGCCGCGACCGGGCAGGGCGTCCGCCGGCGGGCCGACGTCGAGCGTGAACGGGCCGTCGAGCTGCACCAGGGTCGCCTGCTGCACCGTCAGCGGCACCGCCGGCAGGATGCGCTGGCGCACCTTGAGCGCATCGCGCGCCCCGCCGAGCGTGTCGCGGGCTTCGATCTCCCACAGGATCGCCTCGGCCCGCGTCTGCGCCAGCTGGGCCGGCGCTGTCACGGTCCAGGCCAGCTCGCGCGCTTCGCCGGCCGGGATCTCGACCGTCTGCGGCGCCAGCGTGAGCAGGGTCGCGCGCGGCGTGGCCTCGACCTTCATCGCGTTGGCCGTGGTGTTGCGCAAGGTGACCTGGGCCCGGAACTGGTCGTCCTCGCGCACCAGCGGCGGCAGGCCGCTGATGATCTGCAGGTCCTGGGTGGCGCGGATCGAGGCCTGGCCGGTGCCGAAGAGGCCGGTGCCGGCGTCGGCCACCGCGACGATCCGGAAGGTCGTCAGCGCATCGTTGAGCGGCACCGTCAGCGTCGCCTGGCCGTTGGCATCGAGCACCACGGCCGGCTTCCACAGCAGCAGGGTGTCGAGCAGCTCGCGCGTCGGGCTCTTGCCGCCGCCACCGCCCGCGGGCACGGCCTTGCGGCCGTAGTGCCGGCGGCCGACGATCTCCATCTGCGCGGTCGAGGTGCCGACGCCCCAGCTGCGCCGCTGCAGCATGGCCTCGAGCAGGTTCCAGCTGTCGTTGGGCAGCAGTTCGAGCAGCGCCTCGTCGACCGCCGCCACCGCCACCTCGGCGCCGGCCGCGGGCTTGCCGTCGGGCAGCCGGCCGCTGATCGTGACCTGCGCCTGGCCGCGCACCGGGTAGGCCGGCTTGTCGCTCGCGACCTTGACGTCGATGCGATGCGCCTGCGTGCCGACCCGGATCTCGCCCAGCCCGAGCCGGTAGGCCGGCTTGCTGAGATCGACCAGGGCGGTCGGCGCCACGTATTCCTTGCCCTCGTACCAGAAGGCGGTCCACCACTCGCGCGGCGAACGGAAGCCCCAGGTGAAGAAGCTGTACCAAGGCACTTCGCGCAGCCGTCCGCGCAGCGCCAGCACGCTGACATAGACGTTGGGGCCCCATTCGGGCTTGACCTGCAGGGTCACGGTCGGGTCCTGGCCGTTGAGCTGGACCACGTGGGTCTCGATCACGCCTTCGCGCTCGACCGAGACCAGCGCGGTGGCGAAGCGGAACGGGCTGCGGACCTGGAACCTGGCGACCTCGCCGGGCTGGTAGCTCTTCTTCTCGGGCAGCACGTCGATGCGGTCGTGGTCTTCGCCGCCGAACCAGAGCTCGCCCTGCCGCGTGACGTAGACCGAGCTCGCGGCGCGGCTGTCGCGGCCGTCCTTGTCGGTGGCGCTCGCGATCAGCTCGACCTGTCCCGGCTCCTTGAGCTCGACCTCGCACAGCAGCAGGCCGCGGGCATCGCTCTTGCCGCTGCAGATGGTGCCGATCTCCTTGACCTCGGTCTTGTTGTCGTAGGTGTAGAAGCCGCCCACCATGCGCTTGCGGCTGGTGGTCGTGATGCGGGCGATGGCGCGCACGTTGAGCGTCACGCCTTCCTGCGGCTTGCCCGCCAGGTCGAGCGCCAGGGCCTGGAACCTGAGCTTCTGGCTGGCCGACACCCAGCCTTCGGTCTTGATGCCGGCGATGACCGCGGCCGGCCACAGCGTGTGGGTGCTGCGCAAGGTCTGCACCTCGCCGTTGGGGTCGGCGTAGCTGGCTTCGAGCAGCAGTTCGCGGGGGCTGGCCCTGGCGACCGGGATCTTGTCGATCGTGAGCTTGCCGGCGCCTTCGCGGTTCAGCGTCAAGGGGAGCTTGTCGGCGATCACGCGCGGATCGTCCGCAGGCGCGGTGGCTTCGTCGCCGTCTTTGCTGGGAGGGGCGAAGCTGAAGGCGTCGAAATCGGGGAAGGAGGGCTGCTTGCCGCGCACCAGCGCCGACACGCGCACCGGCAGCGCCGCCGCGCCGCCGCCGGCCACGTAGTTGATCTGCAGGTCGACCGGCAGCGAGCCGATGGCCACCAGCGGCTTGCTGTCGCTCGGCCCGATCCGGCCCTCGAGCACCGGCAGGCGGAACTCCTCGACCCGGAACTGCCCGCTGGCGTAGCTGCCCGGACCGCCTTCCTCGGCGCTGGCGCTGCCTTCCTTGCTGCTTCGGAGCTCGACCTGGTAGATCCCGAGCTTGGCCGCCGGCGGGACCGCGAAGCTGCTTTCGCTGCTGAGCCCGCCGGTGGCGGTCTTGCGCCACTGGAGCGGCTGCGTAAACTGCTGGCCGCTGCCCGCATGCGTGACGACCAGCGTGTCCGGCAGCGACTCGGGCAGGCCGAAGCCCTTCTGCGTCTGCGTGCGGATCAGGTGTTTCATCGAGACCGTCTCGCCGGCGCGCAGCAGCGTGCGGTCGAACACGGTGTGGGCGATCCGGTCGGGCTGCGCCTGGAGGCTGGTCGGCACGTTGAAGCGCCAGGGCTCGATGCCGCGCTGCCAGTCGCTCCAGGTGAAGGCGAGGTCCTCGACGCCTTGCGCATCCTTGGCGCGGGCGCTGACGAAGTAGGCGCCGGCCTCGTAGTCGTCGTCGCTGGCGCAGGACGGCGCGTCGGGCGAAATGCCGGTCAGGGTCACCAGTCCCCGGGCGTCGGTGCTGCCCCGGGCCACTTCGCGGCCGTCGCAGGTCGACACCCGCACCGCGGCGTTGGCGACCACGCTGCCCTTGTCCAGGGTCGTGACCCAGGCCACGGCGTTCTCGCGGCCGAGCTTGAAATGCACCGCCAGATTGGTGGCGAGCGCGGTGGTGCGCACGTACATCGTGCGGCCGCTGCCGTAGCGCTCGTCGAGCAGCGCGTCGCCGAGCTTCTGCGAGGCGATCTCGAGCACGTGGAAGCCGGGCGTCAACGGGATGCCGACCACTTCGAAAGGCCGCGGGTCGCCGCTGTCGGCCTTCGGCATGTCCAAGGTGCGCACGCCGGCCTGGCCGCCGAGCAGCGACACCATGCGGGTCTGGATGCTGTCGCGGTCGTCCTTGTCGATCACCTTCGGCAACGCGCCCTTGACGTCGCGCGCGGCCAGCTTGCGCGAGACGTTGTAGTTGTCGTAGCGGCGCACCTTGCGGAACCAGCCAATGATGTCGGCGTCGCTCTTCGGATTCAGGTCGCTGACCTGGCCCGGCGCCGCGCCCAGGGTCAGCGCCTGCACCTGCAGCGCCGGCTCGACCCGGCGCACCGTGACCGGCATCAGCGCCACGCCGCCGGGCTCGGCCAGCCGCTCGACCACGCCGAAGGGCGAAGCCGCGAACTTGGCCAGCGGCGGCATCAGGCCGGTCGCGACCTTGAGCGGGAAGCTGTCGGGCGAGGCCAGCGGACGGCCAGACGCATCCTCGAACTTCGGCGGCAGCGTGATCGTGAACGGCGTCTGCTCGGCGAAGGGCCCGGCGAAGCTCAGCGACTCGACCACCCCATCGTCGTCCCGGGCAGCGTTGTCATCGAACTGCGGCTTGAAGCGCTTGCCGGCGCCGTCGAGCGTGATGGCCGCGGCCAGCTTGCGCGCCACGGGGGCATTGAAGCGCAGCACCATCGGCTTGAGCGGCAGGCAGGCCGATTGCGCGTTCTCGCGCTCGCAGCTGAACGAAACCGCGAAGGGCTCGCGCACATCGAAGCTGAGCCGCCGCTCGACGTTGTTGACCACGCCCGAGGGCGTGGCGACGCCCTTGCCATAGACCAGCTGCACCCGGCTGGCCGGTGGCAGCGTGCGGTTGCACTGCAAGGTCAGGAAGCGCAGCGGCGCCTTGTCGGCGTCCTGGTCGCGCCCGAGCGCCTTGAGCAGGGCGGCGCGCTGCCCGCCGTCGATCTGCCTGACCGGGATGCGCTCGCCGATGCCGCTGGCGGTGCACCAGACGTTCTCCTGCACGCTCTCGGGGGTGGCGGGGCCGTTGAGCTCGAGCATGAAGATCTGCTGCTCGTCGATCTTGCCGTAGCTGGGCTGCCAGTTGCGGATGAAGGGTCCGCCGCTGTTGAAGCGCCAGCTCTCGGGGCCGGTCAGCGCGGCACCGGTGGCCGACTGGAAACCGGCGACCCGCGTGACCGTGCAGCGCACGCCCGGCGGCAGGTCGTTCTCGAAGTCGAAGACCCACTGCCGGTCGCCGGTCCAGCGGCCGCTGCCCTTGCCGGCCTCGGCGTCGGCGCAGGCGACGGCCAGCGGGGCCGGCGCCTTGGGGTCGCCGAAGCGCACCGCGGGCTGGTCGAATTTGGCGACCACCTGGCGCACCCTGGAGACTTCGCCCTGCGGCGTCAGGCTGGTGATCTGCAGCGCGTGGGCCGCTCCCGCGGCCAGGAAGGCGCTGGCAGCCAGCAGGAAGGCGGGTGTCGTTCGGCTCAAGTTTTTTTTCTCCATCCGGTCCGTAGCGCGTCGAGCGTAGCCCATTTGCCCCGGGGCGGCGTCCGGCCAGAGGCCCGTTCCTTACAATTCGGGGCTCGTCGTGCGGGTCTCGCGCGTACCGCTCACAGATCACGTCGACCGATGAAACGCTACTGGGAAATCGATGCATTGCGCGGGCTCATGCTCGTGCTGATGACCGTCACCCACCTGCCGACCCGGCTGACCGACCCGCTCGGACAGCCCTTCGGCTTCGTGTCGGCGGCCGAGGGCTTCGTGCTGCTGTCGGCGTTCGTCTCCGGACTGGTCTACAGCCGCATCGCGCGGACCCAGGGCGTCGAATCGATGCGCCGGGCCTTCTGGCGCCGCGCGCTCAAGGTCTACCTGAGCCAGGCCGCGACGCTGCTGTTTCTCTTCACGGTCATTTCCGCCGTGGGGCTGCGCATCGATCAGCCGGCGGTCAAGAATCTCTTGTCGTTCTATCTGGCCAATCCGCGCGAGGGCTTCCTGTACTCGCTGCTGCTGATCTACGAGCCGGCGCTGCTCGACATTCTTCCGATGTACATCTTCTTCATGCTGCTGAGCCCCTGGGTGCTGGCCTTCGCGCTGCGCCATGGCTGGACCGGCGTGATGGTGGCCAGCGCCAGCCTGTGGGCGCTGGCGCAGTTCGGGCTCAGCGAATGGCTTTACGGCCTGACCGTGCGCCACACCGGCCTCGCGGTGCCTTTCCACGAGATGGGCGCCTTCAACGCGTTCGCATGGCAGTTCCTCTGGTTCGCCGGCCTCTGGATCGGGGCCGGCCGCAACGCGCCCGGCGCGCAGCCGCTGCGTTTTCCGCCTTGGCTGGTGCTGCTCGCCGGCGCGGCTGCGCTCTACGGATTCTGGTGGCGGCACCACGGCATCAACGGCCAGGCGCCCTTCGGCGGCGATGTCGAGCTGAACCTGCTGTTCGACAAGTGGCAGCTCGGTCCGCTGCGGCTGGTCAACCTGGCGGTGCTGGGCATCGTGGCGGTCCGCTTCGGGCCCGCCTTCATGCGGCGGATTCCCCGCCTGCAGTGGCTCGAAGACCTGGGCAGCGCGTCGCTGCCGGTCTTTTGCGCCCACCTGGTGGCGGTGCTGCTGGTGCTGGCGGTCTATGGCGACAGCCAGACGGCACGGCCCTGGTGGGGCGACGTGCTCCTGCTGGCGGCGGTGTTCGGCTGGCTCTACGGCGTCGCCCGCGCCACGCTCTGGTGGGACGGGCGGCAGAAGCCGCCGGCCCTGCCGCTATCGCGCGCCCTGGGCGACTGAGGTCCCGGTCGGCGTCGTTTCCTGCAGGTGCGAGGCGATCACCGACTGCCAGAGCCGGTAGCCCTCGTCGTTGAGGTGCAGCCGGTCGCCGCGGAACAGCTCCGGCCGGGGCCGGCCGTCGGCGGCCAGCATCGGCGTGAAGACGTCGATGTAGTCGCTGTTGGGGAGCCGCTTCAGGTAGGCGCCGATCACGTTGTTGGTTTCGCGGATGCCGGGCAGCAGCTTCTCGCGCGAGGGGCTGGGCTTGACCGAGATGTAGGCGATGCGGGTGTCGGGCAGGGCAGCGCGCACGGTGCTGGTGAACTGGGCAAAGCTTTCGAGCACCTGCAGCGGCGTACGGCCTTCGGCCAGGTCGTTGTCGCCGGCATAGACCAGGACCAGCCGCGGCCTGTAGCGCACCACGAGCTCGGATGCGAACAGGCTGCAGTCGGCCATGGTCGAGCCGCCGAAGCCCCGGTTGACGACCACCGGATGCTGGTTGAAGTCCTGCGCCAGCCGCGGCCACATGCGGATCGTGGAACTGCCGACGAAGACCACGCCGCCCGGCTCGGGCAGGTGTTCGCGGTCGGCCGCGGCAAAGGCGGAGAGGTCGCCCTGCCAGCGGGCGCGCGCGGCGCTGTAGGCGGGCGAGGGGGTGGCTGCAGGCGCCGGCGCCGCGCCGCCGGAGAGCGGCTCGGCCTGTGCCGCCAGCACGCCCGCGAACGCGAAGGAGACAAGGGCAAGGCGGGCAGCAGCTTTCATCGACACCATCAGGAAGCAACGTTCTTCGACCGGAAACCGTTGGCAGGTTCCTGCCGACGTGGGCGCAAATGGTAACGACTCGTCAATCCGGGCCGCTCACTGGCTGTTGCGGCCGATGCCCTGGTACACGATGCCGGCCTCTTTCATGGTGCCCGGCTCGTAGAGGTTGCGGCCGTCGAACACGACCGGTGTCTTCATGAGCGCCTTGAGCCGTTCGAGGTTGGGGCTGCGGTAGGCTTTCCATTCGGTGACGATGATCAGCGCATCGGCGCCGGCCAGAGCTTCCATCGGGTCCTTGGCGGAAACGAAGCGGAGGTTGTCGAGCAGCGCCGGCGCATCGGCGAAGTCCAGCTTCAGCACCCGCCGGGTCTCCTCGATCGCGATCGGATCGTGCGCCACCACCCGGGCTCCGGCGCGCAGCAGCACGTCGAGCACGACCCGGCTCGGCGCCTCGCGCATGTCGTCGGTGTTGGGCTTGAAGGCCAGTCCCCAAAGTGCGAAGGTGCGCCCGGCGAGGTCGGTGCCGAAGCGCGCCAGCACCTTGTTCGTCAGCACGCTCTTCTGGTCGTCGTTGACCGCCTCGACCGCTTCGAGCACCCGCAGCGCCTTTCCGTTGTCGCGGGCGGTCCGGGTCAGCGCCTGGATGTCCTTCGGAAAGCAGCTGCCGCCGTAGCCAGTGCCGGCGTACAGGAAGCTGTAGCCGATGCGCGGGTCGGAGCCGATGCCCTGGCGCACCGCCTCGATGTCGGCGCCGACCTGGTCGGCCAGGTTCGCCAGCTCGTTCATGAAGCTGATGCGGGTGGCCAGCATCGCGTTGGCCGCGTACTTGGTGAACTCGGCCGAGCGCACGTCCATCACGCGGGTGCGCTCGTGGTTGCGGTTGAAGGGCGCATAGAGCCGGCGCATCCAGGCCAGCGCCTCGCGGCCGTTGTCGTCATCGCGGTAGCCGATCACGATCCGGTCGGGCCGCATGAAGTCCTCGACCGCCGCGCCTTCCTTGAGGAACTCGGGGTTGCTGACGACCGAGAACCGGAGGTCGGAGCGGCCGCGCCGGTCGAGTTCCTCCTGGATCACGGCCGTGACTTTGTCGGCCGTGCCCACCGGTACCGTCGACTTGTCGACCACGACCTTGAAGCCGTTCATGTAGCGGCCGATGTTGCGCGCCGCGGCCAGCACGTACTGGAGGTCGGCGCTGCCGTCCTCGTCGGGCGGCGTGCCGACGCCGATGAACTGGACGTCGCCGAAGGCCACCGAGGCCTCGACGTCGGTCGAGAAAGACAGCCGCCTGGCCGCGACGTTCGATTCCACGACCGCCTCGAGGCCGGGTTCGTAGATCGGGATGCCGCCGGCGTTGAGGGTGGCGATCTTGCCGGCGTCGACGTCGAGGCAGAAGACGTTGTTGCCGATGTCCGCCAGGCAGGCGCCGGTCACCAGGCCGACATAGCCCGTGCCGATGATCGTGATGTTCATGCGTTCAAGCCGACTTGGGCTCCGAGAGAATCTGGTCGAAGTAGGCGATTGTCTTCTTCAGGCCTTCTTCGAGTTGCGTGCGCGGTTCCCAGCCGCCCAATGCCTGCTGCGCCAGCGAGATGTCGGGCCGGCGCTGCTTGGGATCGTCGGCGGGCAGGGGCTGCCTGACCAGCTTGCTCTTCGAGCCGGTGAGCTCGATCACCTTGTTGGCCAGCTCGAGCATCGAGAACTCGCCCGGGTTGCCGATGTTGATCGGGCCCGGCACCTCGTCGCCTGTGGCCATCATGCGCAGCATCGCTTCGAGCAGGTCGTCGACGTAGCAGAAGCTGCGCGTCTGCTCGCCGTCGCCGTAGATCGTGATGTCCTCGCCCTTCAGCGCCTGGACGATGAAGTTCGACACCACGCGGCCGTCGTTCAGGTGCATCCGCGGCCCGTAGGTGTTGAAGATGCGCACCACCTTGACGCGCAGCTGATGCTGGCGGTGATAGTCGAAGAACAGCGTCTCGGCGCAGCGCTTGCCTTCGTCGTAGCAGCTGCGCAGGCCGATCGGATTCACGCGGCCCCAGTAGGACTCGACCTGCGGATGGATTTCCGGGTCGCCATAGACCTCGCTGGTCGAGGCCTGCAGGATCTTGGCCCGCACGCGCTTGGCCAGACCCAACATGTTGATGGCGCCGTGCACGCTGGTCTTGGTGGTCTGCACCGGATCGTGCTGGTAGTGGATCGGCGAGGCCGGGCAGGCGAGATTGAAGATCTCGTCGACCTCGACGTACAGCGGAAAAGTGACATCGTGCCGCATCAGCTCGAAGCGCGGATGGTCGAGCAGGTGCTCGACGTTGCGCTTGGTGCCGGTGAAGAAGTTGTCGACGCACAGCACGTCGTGGCCCTGCTCGATGAGGCGGTCGCACAGGTGGCTGCCGAGAAAGCCGGCGCCGCCGGTGACCAGCATTCGTTTGGAGGCGTTGTATTTGCGCATGCGAGAGTCACTCCCTGGGAGGTCAGTTCGTTGGGTGCTGATGGCGTTGCTCGTACATCTTCGCGTCGACCAGCATGCGAAACCACAACGCCTGGAAAAAGGCGAAGTAGAAGCCTGTGGTGCCGTCCAGGAAGCCGAGCCGGAAAACGTAGCGGTAGACGAAATAGCCGAGCGAGCGGATGCCGGTCGGCAGCTTGTAGTACAGCTCCTTGATGAAGCGGGTGCGTTCGCGGGCGTCGCCCATCAGGCGCGGCTGGAGCACGTTGTCTCCGGCGACGCGGGGGCCCAGCTTTTCCCTGGCCTCGGCATCGCTCCAGCGGTTGTGGCTGGCGATCCAGTCCGCCAGGCGGGCCGAGTTCTTGTCGTGCATGAAGCCGTCGAGGCGGCCCGGCTTCGCGCTGCTGATGAAGTGCTGGTCGTAGAGCCGCGATTCGCACCGGCCCAGGCCCGAGCGGAACAGCCGCAGGTGCCACGGATTGACGCCACTGAAGCGCAGCATCCTGCCCATGAAATAGTCGCGGCGACGCAGCATGTAGGCATCGAAGGCGGGCTGGCCCGCCAGCAGGGCACTGATTTCAGCCACCGCGCGGTCGTCCAGCACCTCGTCGGCGTCAAGGTGAAGCTGCCAATCGCAGGTGCCCTCGACCTGGGCGATGGCCCAGTTGCGCTGGTCGCTGTAGTTGGAGAACGGGCGCTGCATGACCGTGCAGCCCAGCGCCTCGAGGATCGCGGGGGTTCCGTCCGACGAATGCGAGTCGACCACGACGATGTGTGGGCTTGCTTTCTTGGCCTGCGCCACGGTCTCGCGAATGATCGACGCGGAATTGAAGGTCAGGATGACGATGACGCAGCGGTGTTTTTCCATGGAGTTCGGCGCTTGGAAGCAGCTTCGAAGGCAGGGTTCACCCGAATTCGTAAGCGCGAAGCATGCCAAACTTTAGCACTACATTCTTACATTTAGGAACATAACTGACGGTCGACCCCCTCCGTCCATCGGCCTATTGCCGCAGGACTTCACGGTTGGCGCCCACGGTGCCTGTCAGGCCAGCCGGGCCTGGTGCCGGGCGATCTGCTGGCGCACCTGTGCCGGCGCCGTGCCGCCGAGGATGTCGCGGGCGTTCAGCGAGCCGCGCAGGCTCAGCACGTCGTAGACATCCTTCTCGATCGTCGGGTTGAAGCCCTGCAGCACGGCCAGCGGCAGCTCCGACAGATCGACCTGGTGCGAGATCGCCGCCTTGACCGCGTGCGCCACGGTTTCGTGGGCGTCGCGGAAGGGCAGGCCCTTCTTGACCAGGTAGTCGGCCAGGTCGGTCGCGGTGGCGTAGCCGCGCAGCGCGGCCTTCTCCATCGCCTCGGGCTTGACCGTGATGCCGCCGACCATCTCGGCGAAGATCCGCAGCGTGTCCTTGAGCGTGTCGACGGTGTCGAACAGCGGCTCCTTGTCTTCCTGGTTGTCCTTGTTGTAGGCCAGCGGCTGGCCCTTCATGAGCGTGATCAGCGCCATCAGGTGGCCGACCACGCGGCCGGTCTTGCCGCGCGCCAACTCGGGCACGTCCGGGTTTTTCTTCTGCGGCATGATCGAGCTGCCGGTGCAGAAGCGGTCTGCGATGTCGATGAAGCCGAAGGACTGGCTCATCCACAGCACCAGTTCCTCGCTCAGCCGGCTGATGTGGACCATGGCGAGCGAAGCGGCGGCCGTGAATTCGATCGCGAAGTCGCGGTCGCTCACCGCGTCCAGGCTGTTCTGGCAGACCCCGTCCATGCCCAGCGCCCGGGCCACCGCCTCGCGGTCCAGCGGGTAGCTGGTGCCGGCCAGCGCGGCGGCGCCCAGCGGCAGCCGGTTCACGCGGCGACGCACGTCGACCATGCGCTCGGCGTCGCGCGCGAACATCTCGACATAGGCCAGCATGTGGTGGCCGAAGCTCACCGGCTGGGCCACCTGCAGATGGGTGAAGCCAGGCAGGATGACCTCGACGTTCTTCGCAGCCAGTGCCAGCAGCGACTTCTGCAGGTCGACCAGCAGGCCGCCGATCAGGTCGATCTCGCCGCGCAGCCAGAGGCGCACGTCGGTGGCGACCTGGTCGTTGCGGCTGCGGCCGGTGTGCAGCCGCTTGCCGGCATCGCCGACCAGCTGGGTCAGGCGGGCCTCGATGTTCAGGTGCACGTCCTCGAGGTCGAGCTTCCAGTCGAAGGCGCCGGATTCGATTTCGTCGCGAATCTGCTTCATCCCGCCTTGAATAGCGGCGAGGTCCTGCACGCCGATGATCCCCTGGGCTGCCAACATGCCGGCATGCGCCAGAGAACCCTCGATGTCCGCCTGCCACAGCCGCTTGTCGAAGAACACGCTGGCGGTGTAGCGTTTGACCAGGTCGCTCATGGGTTCGGAGAACAGGGCGGACCAGGCTTCGGATTTCTTGTCGAGTTGGTTTTGAGTCATGGGAACCGTTCGGGAGGCAATAATGGGTTTGTCACCCATTGTTTCTGTGATGCGCAACCCGTCGATTTTATCGGCCACCCCTTCGGCGTCGCCAGCGACGCCCCCCGCCACGCCTTCGACCGCCAGGGCGAAGGGGCCCGCGCGTCCCGCGAGGGCCCTGTTCGACGCCTGCCAGACCGGGGTTGTACTGCGCATGGTGCTGTTCGTCGAGGTGGTGGTGGCGGTCGCCACGCTGTTCGCGGTCTCGACCCCGTCCGAATGGCTGCTGCTGGCCGCGACGGTCACCGGCGGCGCCTTGCCGGCCACGCTGACCTGGCTGCTCGCCACCTGCGCGTTGAAGCGCCTGCTGGCCCGGCTGCCGGTTCCGGGGCAGTATGCGACCGGTGCCTTGCTCGGCGCGCTGGCCGCCCTGTATGGCTGCGGCCTGCTGCGGCTGACGGGCGTGGTGGGCAACGCGCCATGGCTGGCCAGCGCGCTGGCCGGCGCCTTGCTGGCCGGGCTGATGATGGCGGCGCTGGCGCTTCGCGCCCGCGGCCAGACGCCGGCGGCCACCACGGCGCGGCTGGCGGAACTGCAGTCGCGGATCCGCCCGCACTTTCTTTTCAACACCTTGAACAGCGCGATCGCCCTGGTCCGGCAGGAACCGGCCAAGGCCGAGGCCATGCTCGAAGACCTGAGCGAGTTGTTCCGCCAGGCCTTGGCCGACCCCGGCGAGTCGGTCACCCTGGCCGACGAGATCGCGCTGGCCGAACGCTACCTGGCGATCGAGCAGGTGCGCTTCGGCGACCGGCTGCGCGTGCGCTGGGACATCGATCCGGACGCCCATGGGGCCCGCCTGCCGCCCCTGCTGCTGCAGCCGCTGGTCGAAAACGCGGTCAAGCACGGCGTCGAGCCGAGCCCCGAGGGCGCCCGGCTGCGCATCCGCACCCAGCGCCGCGGCCCGATGGTGCTGATCGAGGTCATCAACAGCCTGCCGCCGCTGCGCTGGGCCGATGCGCCGCTGCCGCGTGGCCACGGCATCGCGCTGGACAACGTGCGCGATCGGCTGCGCCTGCTGCACGACATGCAGGCGCAGTTCAGCGCCGGCATGGACGACAAGAGCTATCGCGTCCGCATCGCCATTCCTGCTGAACCATGAGCATGTCGCCTCCACTTCGCACCCTCATCGTCGACGACGAATCGCTGGCGCGCTCGCGCCTGCGCAATCTTCTGGCCGACTGCCAGTCGCCGCCGGCCGAAGTCGTCGCTGAGGCGGCCCATGGCGAAGGCGCCCTCGACCAGCTGGCCCGCGCCCGCTTCGACCTGGTGCTGCTGGACATCCACATGCCGGGCCTCGACGGGCTCGAGCTGGCGCGCCGAATCCGGGCCCGGCCGGCAGCGCCGGCGGTGGTGTTCGTGACCGCCTATGCGGCCCACGCGGTCACCGCCTTCGAGCTCGAAGCCGTCGACTACCTGACCAAGCCGGTGCGCGCCGAGCGCCTGCAGCAGGCGCTGCAGAAGGCCGAGCGCTACCTGAAGGAGCGGCGGTCGCCGGTCGCCGAGCCGCAGGACGTCTTGCTGATCCAGGACCGCGGGCGCACCGAGCGGGTGCCGCTGTCGGAGATCCTGTATCTCAAGTCGGAGCTCAAGTACCTGACGGTGCGGACCGCCTCGCGCAGCCACATCTTCGACGGTTCGCTGGCCGAGCTCGAGGAGCGCTACCCGGCCCGCTTCGTCCGGGTCCATCGCAACGCGCTGGTGGCCCGCGCGGCCATCCGCACCCTCGAAAAATACGACGACGGGGAGGACGCCGAAGGCTGGGCGCTGCGGCTCGACGGCATTCCCGAGCCGGTGATGGTGTCGCGGCGCCAGTTGTCGAGCGTGCGCGAAGCGCTCAGGGACGCCACGTGACCGAGCCCGTTGCCCCCGAGCCTGCCGCAGCGGCCGAAGCGCAGGAGCCTGACCGCCTGATGCTGCACATGCCGGTCGACGTCCGCAGCGCCTCGCTGGTGGTGCTGGCGGTGCTGGCCAGCGTCTTCGCGCTGCGCTGGGCGGCGGCGGTCTTCATCCCGCTGCTGGTGAGCCTGATGCTGACCTACGCACTCGCACCGCTGGTCGATCGCCTCGAACGCTGGAAGGTCTCGCGCTGGATCGGCGCGGCCGTGATCCTGCTCGGCCTCGGCGGTGCCTTCGGCTGGACCGGCTACACGCTGGCCGGCAATGCCGGCGAGCTGGTCGATTCGCTGCCCCTCGCGGCGCAGAAGCTGCGCCTGGCGATGCGCACCAGCACCCGCAGCGCCGATGCCAGCACGCTCGACACCGTCCAGAAGGCCGCGGCGCAGCTCGAGCAGGCGGCCGAGGAGAACTCGGCCAAGGTGGCTTCACGCAAGGGCGTGGCGCGGGTGATGATCGAGCGGCCGTCCTTCAATGTGCGCGACTACTTGTGGAGCGGTACGGTCGGGCTGATCGGCGCCGCCGGCCAGCTCACGCTGGTGGCCTTCCTGACCTTCTTCGCGCTCGGCAGCGGCGACACCTTTCGGCGCAAGCTGGTCAAGATCACGGGGCCCAGCCTGCAGAAAAAGAAGATCACGGTCCATGTGCTCGATGACATCACGGGCCATATCGAGCGCTACCTGCTGGTGCAGATCCTCACCAGCGCCTTGGTGGGCGTCGCCACCGGCCTCGCGTTCTGGGCGATCGGCCTCGAGAACGCGGCGGTCTGGGGCATCGTCGCCGCGGTCACCAACCTGATTCCCTACATCGGTTCGGTGATCGTGATGACCGCCGCCGGGCTGGTCGCTTTCCTGCAGTTCAACGGTATCGAGATGGCGCTGCTGGTCGGCGGCACCTCGCTGGTCATCCACACGCTGATCGGCAACCTGCTGGTACCCATCCTCACCAGCAAGACCAGCCGCATGAACCCGGTGGCGGTGTTCGTCGGCGTGATCTTCTGGGGCTGGCTGTGGGGCATCTGGGGCCTGCTGCTGGGCATCCCGATCATGATGGTCGTCAAGGCGGTCTGCGACCACGTCGAAGACCTGGAGCCGATCGGGGAACTCCTGGGGGATTGAGCCGGGCGCGGCTCATCCGACCTGCACGATCGCGTCCTGCGGCCACATCCGCCAGATCACCCATTCGCCGATCGCCGCCCGGTGTGTCGCCGCTGCCGTTCCTGCGTCTCCGAACCGCAGCGTGAATCGCTTGCCGGCCAGCCGCAGCGCGATCTCGAAACCCGGCCAGTGGGCCGGCACGCGCGGCGTCAGTGCGAGCTGGTCGCCGCGCACCGAGAGGCCCAGCAGGGTCTCTACCGCCGCCCGGTGCAGCCATGCGGCCGAGCCCGTGTACCAGCTCCAGCCGCCCCGGCCCGCGTAGGGTGCGGCGCTGTAGATGTCGCCCGCCATCACGTAGGGCTCGATCTCGTAGAGCGGGCCGCGCTCCGGATGGTGCGCGCGGTGCGCGGGGCTCAGTCCCTCGAAGGTCTCCCATGCGCCTTCGGTGTCGCCATTCAGGGCCTGCGCCATGAGCGCCCACACGGCGGCGTGCGCGTACTGGCCGCCGTTCTCGCGCACGCCGGGCGGGTAGGCCTGGATGTACCCCGGGTTGTTGGGCGAATGCGCGAGCGGCGGGTCCAGCAGCCGCATCAGGCCGAGGCGTTCGTCGTGCAGGTGCGACTTCATCGACGCCAGGGCCACCCCCGTGTGCGTCTGGTCCGAGGCACCGGAGAGCACCGACCAGGCCTGGGCGATCAGGTCGATCGCGCATTCGTCGTTGATCGACGAGCCGAGCGGCGCGCCGTTGTCGAAGAAGGCGCGCCGGAACCAGGCGCCATCCCAGCCGGCGGCGTGCAGCGCGGCGATCCATCCCTGCCGGGCGGCCAGCCAGCGCTTGGCGCGCTCGCCCTCGCCGCGTGCCAGCGCGAAGGGGGCGAACCGCTCGACCACGCTGCACAGGAACCAGGCCAGCCAGACCGACTCGCCGCGGCCTTCGTGGCCGACCCGGTTCATGCCGTCGTTCCAGTCGCCGGTGCCCATCAGCGGCAGCCCGTGCAGGCCGGTCGCAAGGCTCTTGTCGATCGCGCGGGCGCCGTGCTCGTAGATGCTCGCGCTCTGTTCGCTGGTGCGCGGCGGGTAGTAGGCGTCCTCGGCACCCGCGGGGATCGCCGGGCCGTCGAGAAAGGGCACGCGCTCGTCGAGCAGCGAGCGATCCGCACTGACTTCCACGTAGTGGGCGGCGGCGAAGGGCAGCCACAGCAGGTCGTCCGAGAAATGCGTGCGCACGCCGGCGCCGCCGGGCATGTGCCACCAGTGCTGGACGTCGCCCTCGGGGAATTGCCGCGCCGCGTTGACGAGGATCTGCTCGCGCAGGCGCAGCGGGTCGGTCAGCGCGAAGGCCATCGCGTCCTGCAGCTGGTCGCGGAAGCCGAAGGCGCCGCCGGCCTGGTAGAAGCCCGCCTTGGCCCAGAGGCGGCAGGACAGCGTCTGGTACACCAGCCAGCGGTTGACCATGGCGTCGAACAACGGGTCGGGGGTGCTCACCTGCAGCCGGCCCAGCAGTTCGTCCCAGAAGCCGCGCGCCTGCGCCAGCGCTTCGCCGATGTCGCGCTGCTGCCAGCGCCGTGCCATGTCGACGGCGGCTTCGGCGCTGTCGGCATGTCCCAGCATGAAGCAGAAGCTGGTGCTGGCGCCGGCCGCCAGGCTGAACTCGCCGGCCACCGCCGCGCAGGCATCGAGGCCGCTGCCGGCTCGCCCGGCCAGGCTGTCGGGCAGCTCGATGCTGCCGCGGCCGGCGAAGAACTCGCTGCGGTCGCTGGTCCATTGCGTGGCCCCGCCGAGGCCGGCGATGGCGACGAAGCCGCTGCTGCCGCCGAAGCCGGCACTCGATTCGCGCTGCTGGCCGAACACGGCGGGCAGGTCTTCGGGCTTCCAGGTGTGGACCGTGCGCCGTTCGCCGCGGGCCGCGCCGAGCTGCCACTCGACCATCGCGACGGCGCGCAGCCGGCGCGCGCCGACGCCTTCGTTGCGCAGCTTCACCTGGACCAGCTTGATCCGCTCCTCGCGATCGGCGAAGAAGGTGGTCTCGAGCACCACGTTGCGGTGCAGGCATTCGAACACCGTGTAGCCCTGGCCGTGCCGCACCCGATGCCTGGCCGCGGCGCCGCCCCGGCCGGCCGGCGTCAGCGGCAGCAGTTCGCGGCTGTCGAGATCCTGCAGCAGGTAGTGCTCGAAGGCCGGGTCCTGGACCGGATCGTTGGACCAGGGCGTGACCTGGTGCAGGCGGCTGTTGGTGGCCCAGGTGTAGCCGGTGCCGGCTTCGGAGACCTGGAAGCCGAAGCTCGGGTTGGCAATGACATTGACCCAGGGCCGCGCGGTGCGGCGATTGACGTCGACCTCGAAGCGGAATTCCCCGCTCTGCGCATCGAAGGCGCCCTGCGGCGCGGTCGCCGCGTCGGCCATGTGCGCCATCGCGGGAAGCCGGGCGATCGCCAGCGCCGGGCTCGCCGCCGCGCCTTCGGACGGTGGGGCCGCCGATTCGCGCAGTGCCGCCACCTGGGACTCCAGCGTGCGCCCGTCGGCCGTGAAGACGGCCCGCGCCAGGCTCGACAGCGCGGCCTTTTCGGCCGGCGTCAGTTCGGCGTCGCGCAGCAGGTAGAAGCCGGCCGCATCGTTGCGCGGGAAGCTGTTCTGAGTCTGCTGCGCGACCCGGCTGCGCAGTGCCTCGATGTCGCGCTGCAGCGGCATCAGGTAGGAATGGGGCTCGCCGTTGATCACCACCAGGTCGCAGGCGACGCCGCCGAAGCCCCACCAGGGCTGGGCCCGCAGCAAGGTGTCGACCAGGCCCATGCCGGCCATCGAATGGATCGTCACGAGCACGATCGGCTTGTCGCCCGAGATGCCGAAGCGCCAGATCTGGCGCAGGTCGATCAGGCCACGGTCGCGCATGGTGCGCGGCGTGGTGTAGGTCAGGATGGTCGTGAGGTCCTGCAGCGCGAGGTTCTTCGCCGGGTCGATGCTGAGGTCGCGCAGCCGCACCTGCGCCAGGGTGGCGGCCATCCGGGTCGCGCGCTCCACGTGCATCGGCTGCAGGTAGCGGTCGATGCAGGGCATCAGCGCCTCGATGCTGTCGCCGGCCGCGGTCGCGAAGGTCAGGCGCGCGCTGGCGCCCGGCGCGATCGACAGCGTGACCCGCAGGCAGGCGATCGGGTCGAGCCCGTTGACCGGCGTGCCGTCGGCGGCCAGCGGCTGGGCGTCGAGCGCGGGCTCGGCCAGCGTGCGGTTGCGCCCGATGAAGGCGCGGCGGTCGGTCATGCAGTCCACCGCCAGCACCTGCGCATCGACCGCGGCGACGAAGTGCGCGGCGGCCACCACCGGATCGCCGTGCAGGCGCGGCTTGCGTGCCATCAGCAGTGCGCGCCAGCCCGGCTCCCAGCGGCTCTCGACGAACAGGTTGGCGAAGGCCGGATGGGCCTCGTCCGCCTTCGGGTTCGACAGCACCGGCTCGAAGTACGAGATCAGTTCGAGGATGCGGGCCTCGCTGCCCGTGTTGTGCAGTTCGACCGTGCGCAGCTCGGTGTCGTCCTCGGGGCTGATCAGCACCGTGGTTCGCGCCTGCAGGCCCGGGCCGCTGGCTTCGAACTGCACCTGGTCGGCCAGGAAGCGCGCGCGGTAGCGCCAGTCGGGGCCCGGCGCCGGCAGCGCGGTCAGCGAGGCCAGCGCGTGGGTCTGCGTGTCGCGCACATAGAAGAAGCTGCCGTAGCCGTCGCGCAGCGGATCGTCGCGCCAGCGGCTGACGTTGAACGAACGCCAGCGGCTGACGCCGGCGCCGTTGGCGCGCAGCGCCACCGTATAGCGGCCGTTCGACAGCAGGTGGGTCGGCTGGAAACCGGCACCCATGGGATCGACCGTGCGCGGCTGGAACACCGGCGCCGCCTCGCCGGTGGCCGGCTCGGGCGGCGTGCGCGGATCGGCGCTGCCGATGATCTGGCGCGGCGTGCGCTCGTGCAGCAGGGCGGCGTGCGCCTGAACCAGCGGCGCGCTGCCGAACCAGCGCCGCGCCGCGCCGCCGCGCACCGCGTTGCACAAGGCCACCAGCGACATGCCCTGGTGATGTGCCATCACGTTGCGCACCACGGTGAAGGCCTGGCCTTCGGTCTGGCGCGAGACCGTGAAGTCGACCGCGTCGTAGAAGCCGAACTCGCCGCGCGCCCCGAGCGATTCGAGCCGGCGCAGGTTGGCGACCGCGTCGACCGGTGCGATCGCCGCCGCCATCGCGCTGGCATAGGGCGCCACCACGCGGTCGGCCGGCGGCGTGCGGCGCAGCGCGAGCCGCGGCACGCCGAAGGGCGAGTACTGGTAGGCGAGCGAATGGTCCTGCGCGAAGTAGGCGGATTCGGAGACGCCCCAGGGCAGGCCCTGGGCGTTGCCGAAGACCTGCTGCTCGCCGATCGCGGCGCGCATCGCGACCTCGAGCAGCCCGCCCTCGGGCTCGGCCATCACCAGCGTGGGCATCAGGTACTCGAACATCGAACCCGACCAGGACTTGAGCCCGGGCAGCACGCCGACCGACAGGAACGGCCGCCCGAGCGCCATCCAGTGGCGCCGCGGCACGTCGCCCTTGGCGATCGCGAGGAAGCTCAGCAGGCGCGCCTCGGAGGCCAGCAGGTCGTAGTAGCTGGCATCGAGCAGGTTGTCGTCGACCCTGAGCCCGATGTGGAACAGGTGGCGCTTGGTGTCGTAGAGCCCGCTGAAGTCCATCCCGGCGCAGAGGGTCTCGCAGCGCACGGCGAGCGCCTCGAGCGCCGCGGCTGCGGATCCGTCGCTGCTTTCGGCGGCGAAGCCGCGGCAGGCCTGTGCCACGGCGATCAGGTGGCCGGCGAGGTTGCCGCTGTCGACACTGGACACATAGGCCGGCGGCAGCTTCTGCAGGTTCCGGGTGTCATACCAGTTGTAGAGATGGCCCTGGTGCTTGTCGAGCCGGTCGATGGCGTCGAGCGTGGCGGCCAGCCGCCCGGCCAGCGCCGGGGTGCCGATCCAGCCGAACTCCCGGGCGCAGCAGCAGGCCAGCAGGTACATGCCGATGTTGGTCGGCGAGGTGCGGTGCGCGAGGGTCGGCTCGGGCTCGAGCTGCAGGTTGTCGGGCGGCAGGTGATTGTCGTCGGGGCCGACGACATGCTCGAAGAAGCGCCAGCAGTCGCGTGCCAGGGTCTCGAGATAGCGCTGGTGCTCGGGTTCGAGGTCGCTCGCGGAACCGGTCGGTGTGCGGCTGCTCCACCAGGCCGCCAGCGGGGCCAGCGCCCACAGCGCGAAGAGCGAGGCGCCGAGCCAGGGGTGCGGGCTCCGGAGCGATGCCAGCGCGAGCGCGATGCAGGCTGCGCTGGTGAGCGCCGAGCCGCGCACGAAATCGCTCAACGCGTAGCGTGCCTGCGCCTGGGCCTGCGCGGCAGTGGTCCATTCGAGCAGATGCCGCCGGCTGGCCAGCAGCCTCCATGCGGCCCGCGCGCTGGCGTCCAGAAGCAGGCGTGCCTGCGCCGCCAGCTGCACGAACTGCCAGCACGCGCCGGCCATTGCGCGCAACAGTTCGGTGCCGCCGACATCGAAGAAATGCGGCAGCTCGATCGAGCGCCGGGTCGGCACCAGTCCCGCCACCGCCCCGAGCAGCGGGCCGAGCACAAGGGCCGATGCCACGGCGGCGAACGCCCACGACAGCGGCAGGGCGTCCGTGAAGAGGACCCAGGCGAGCAGCGCCGCCGAGGCCGGCACCACCAGGGCGCGTCGCAGGTTGTCGCTCATCTTCCAGAGCCCGAGTGCGTCGATGCCGAAGCGCCAGGGGCGCAGCATCAGCGGCAGCAGCTGCCAGTCGCCGCGGGTCCAGCGATGCACGCGCGAGGCGGCCACGCCGGCGTGATGCGGATGGTCCTCCACCAGCACCAGGTCGCTCACTACGGCGCAGCGCGCCACCGTGCCTTCGAGCAGGTCGTGGCTCAGCACCGCGCCGTCGGGCAGCCGGCGGTCGAGCGTGGCGTGCACCGCCTGGACGTCGAGCAGCCCCTTGCCGGTGAAGGAACCGGTGCCGAAGACGTCCTGGTAGATGTCGGAGGCGCTGTTGCTGTAGGGGTCGAGGCCGCACTGGCCGGCGAACATCCAGTGAAACGGGGAGCGCTCCTCGCGCTCCGGGATCGGTGTGACGATGCGCGGCTGAAAGATGCCGAAGCCGGCCGTGACGCGCCGGCCGGCGGGGTCGGTCTGCGGCGCGTTCAGCGGGTGCGCCGCCACCGCCACCAGCTCGCGCAGCGTGCCGGGGGGCAGGCCGGTGTCGCTGTCGAGCGTCATCACGTAGGGAATGCGGTCGGCGAGCCCGGCGCCGCCGGCTTGCGCGACGAAGCCGCTGGCGTCGCCGGTGGCCAGCAGGCGCAGCAGCATCTCGAGCTTGCCGCGCTTGCGCTCCCAGCCCATCCACCGCTGCTCGGTCTCGGACCAGGTGCGCGGCCGGTGCAGCAGCAGGAAGCGCGCGCCGGTGGCGGGATAGGTGTCGTTGAGCGCGCCAATCCGGCGCAGGGCGTCGTCCAGCAGCAGCGAATCGGCGGGCATCGACGCCTGGTCGGCATCGGACCAGTCGGTGAGCAGCGCGAACTGGGCCTGGTCTTCGCGGTTGGCGAGCCAGTGCAGCTCGAGCCGCCGGGCCAGTTGCGCGTTCGCCTCGATCGAGCTCAGCATCGAAGGCACCACGACCAGCACGCGGTGCGCCGGCGGAATGCCGTCGGCGAATTCGAGCCTTGGCAGGGCCCGGACCCGGGTCGATTCCGCGACGATGCGGTGCACCAGCGCGATCACCGCTTCGGACAGCGGCCAGGCGAGCAGCACCAGCGCCACCACCGAGGTCCAGCCGGCGTCGGGCCAGCCGTTGCGGTTCAGGCCGTGGACCGCGGCGGCCAGCAGCAGCGAGGTGCCGGTGGCGATGGCCGTCAAGTAGAGCGCCAGGCGCCAGTTGCCGGGCTGGCGGCGGCGCCGCACCGCCGCGGCCTTGCCATCGCTGCGTGCCGGTGCGAGCGCGGCGACCAGTTCCGGGCGGCCTTCGCCGAACAGGTAGTAGCCGGCCGTCCGTTCGGCGCTCGACCCGCGGGCCGGCTGCGCGACGTCGGGGACGTTGGCATCGGCGGCGGCCTGCAGCGCCAGGCCGACAACGGCCTGTGCCACCTCGCGCTCCGTTTGTCTGGTGCTTCGCGCCACCTGTTCCATCGCCTGCGTGATCTGCTGGCGCGTGAGTTCGCTCTCGCGGCCGAAGCTCGGCAGCTCGCGCAGCACCCGCAGCGAGCGGCTCACGGGCTCGATCAGGTCGGCCCAGTCGACCTGGCCGATCATGCGCAGCGTCGTGATGATGTTGCCGACCGTGAGGTTGGCCGCCGCCTGCGCGGATTGGGCATCGGCGATCAGCGCCGGGCCGTTCGGGCAGTGCTGCTCGCACCACTTGACGAGCGCGGGCGGATGCTCGCCCTGCTCGACCGGCAGCCGCTGCCATAGCTGGGTCAGGTAGCTGTCCTGCATGCCGCGGCTCTGCAGTGCGCGATACAGCACGTCGAGTTCGTGCGACGACAGCGAATCGGCCGCGTCCCAGGCCGCGTGCGCCACTTCGCGCGCGACCTTGTTCTCGGCGATGCTTTCGGCGACCCGGCGCAGGTTCTCGAGCAGCACCACGCGCAGCGTGGTCGGCAGCGCCCAGAGTTCGCCGAGCGTGAGCTCGTCGATGTCCTGGTAGGCATCCAGGAAAGCCGTGAACAGCGTCTTGTTGAGGACGCTGTCGGTGTGCGCCACGTAGGCCCAGGCGATCCCGTAGACACGCGGCAGCCCGGCCAGCGGCGGCGCCGCGAGCTTCGGCAGGCGCGCGTAGTAGCGGCGCGGCACGCCTTCGCGGATCTGCTGCAGCTGCGCCTCGACCAGGTGGAAGTTGTCGAGCAGCCATTCGGCCGCTGGCGACACATAGCGCCCACTCTGCGAGATCAGCGCGATGTAGTCGTAGGCGCTGCGCAGCGACTCGAGGTTCTTGTCGACCCTCGGAAAGAAAGGGTTGCCGTCGCCGCGCGCGTCCGCGGACTGCACCGCCTGCGCCCGCGCCAGGCTGTGGCCGTGCTGTGCGAAACGCTGGGCGCCGAACAGCTCGGCGCGGATCGGGGCCTCGACCGGCTCGTGCGGCCCGAGCAGGAGTGCGCGTGCGTACTGGCTGAGGGTGTCGAGCCGGTCGACGACCGCCGCGGCACTCAAGCGAAGGCGAACAGTCCGATGGCGAGCACGCCGGCCACGCAGGCCATGGTCACGATGCGGCCAGCGGCGACGGATCGCACCTGCTGCAGATGGCTGCGGACCGCGAACCATCGTCCCTGGGCCCGTGCGCAATGCCGCATGTGCGAAGCCAGCGCGTCGAAGTCGCCGCTGACGAAGTCGATCGGGGAACGGACAAGCGATTGCGAGGATGACATGGCGGAGTTTTCCTGTGAACGACCCTGAAGCCGCCGCGCGATTGCGAGAGCTGTGAACGTGCGGGTCAGGGTACTCCCTCTGCCATGGCCTTTATTTCCGCTTGGCCGTGAATGGGTGTAGGAGATCGCGGACAGTGTCCGCTCGCGCCAGTTCAGCCGGTGTTGCGCAGGCCCGCCGCCACCCCGTTGATCGACATGTGGATGCCCTTCTGCAGCCGCTCGTCGACCTGGCCCGCGCGGTAGCGGCGCATCAGCTCGACCTGCAGGTGGTGCAGCGGATCGATGTAGGGGAAGCGGTGCCGGATCGAACGCTGCATGTCGGCGTTGCCTTCCAGGCGCTGCCTGGCGCCGGTGATCAGCGTCAGCGCGTCGGAGGTGCGGTGCCATTCGGCCTCGATCATCGAGAACACCTTCTGTCGCAGCTTCTTCTCGGCCACCAGCTCCGAGTAGCGCGAGGCCAGGGCCAGGTCGCTCTTGGCCAGCACCATGTCCATGTTCGACAGCAAGGTGCGAAAGAAGGGCCACTGCGCGTACATGCGCTGCAGCAGCGCCTGGCGTTCCTTGCGCGCGGCCGGGTTGGCCGCCTGCGCGAGGAAGCGCTCGATCGCCGAGCCGAAGCCATACCAGCCGGGCAGCGTCAGGCGGCACTGGCCCCAGCTGAAGCTCCAGGGTACGGCGCGCAGGTCCTCGATGCTGCGGCTCGGATTGCGCGAGGCCGGGCGCGAGCCGATGTTGAGTTCGGCGATCTCGCGGATCGGCGTGGCGCTGAAGAAGTAGTCGCCGAAGCCGGGTGTGTCGTAGACCAGTGCGCGGTAGGCGGCCATGCTGGCCGCCGACAGTTCGGCCGCCGCGGCGACGAAGGTGGCGGGCGCGGCCTTGGCGGTCGGCAGCAGCGTGGCCTCGAGCGTCGCGGCCACCAGCGTCTCGAGGTTGCGGCGGCCGATCTCGCTGTTGGCGTACTTCGAGCCGATCACCTCGCCCTGTTCGGTCAGCCGGATCTGGCCGCGCACCGTGCCCGGCGGCTGCGCGAGGATCGCCTGGTAGCTCGGACCGCCGCCGCGCCCCACGGTGCCGCCACGGCCGTGGAACATCCGCAGCCGGATCGCCACGCCGCTGTGTGCATTGAGGTCGTCGAACAGCGCCACCAGCGCCAGCCCGGCGCGGTACAGCTCCCAGTTGCTGGTGAAGATGCCGCCGTCCTTGTTGCTGTCGCTGTAGCCCAGCATCACGTCCTGCTCGGCGCCCGAGCGCTGGATCAGCGCGTGGATGCCCGGCAGCGCGTAGAAGGCGCGCACGATCGGCGCCGCGTTGCGCAAGTCCTCGATGGTTTCGAACAGCGGCACGACGATCAGGTCGCAGGTGGCGTTGTCGGCGAGCGTGCCGCGCAGCAGGCCCACTTCCTTCTGGAGCAGCAGCGCCTCGAGCAGGTCGCTCACGGTCTCGGTGTGGCTGATGATGTAGTGGCGGATCGCCGCGGCACCGAAGCGCGCCCGCGCGGTGCGGGCGGCGGCGAAGATCGCGAGCTCGCTCCTGGCGAGCGCGGAGTAGTCGGCGTCGGGCACGCGCAGCGGCCGGGCGTCGTCGAGCAGGCGCAGCAGCAGCGCCTGCTTGTCCTCCTCGGACAGCGCGGCGTAGGCGGGCTCGATGCGTGCGGTGGCCAGCAGCTCGGCCACCACCGCCTCGTGCTTGTCGGAGCTCTGGCGCAGGTCGACGGTCGCCAGGTGGAAGCCGAACACCTCGACCGCCCGGATCAGCGGATGCAGGCGCGGCGCGGCGAGCACGCTGCCGTGCTTGTCGGCCAGCGACTCCTCGATGGTGTGCAGGTCGGCCAGCAGTTCCTCGGCCGTGGCGTAGGGGTTCTGCGGCCGCACCGCGTGGCGCGCGGCCTCGCCGCCCGTGAGCTCGCGCAAGGTGGCGGCGAGTCGCGCGTACATGCCGGTCAGCGCCCGGCGGTAGGGCTCGTCGACCCGGTGTTCGTTCTTGTCGGGCGAGCGCTCGGCCAGCGCCTGCATCTCGATCGAGACGTCGACCAGCCCGGCCGACAGCGACAGTTCGCCGCCGAGGTAGTGCAGTTCGGTGAGGTAGTGGCGCAGCGCCAGTTCGCTCTGGCGCTTGAGGGCGTATTCGAGGGTCTCGGCGGTCACGTTGGGATTGCCGTCGCGGTCGCCGCCGATCCACTGGCCCATGCGCAGGAACGGCGCCACCGCGGGCACGCTGCTGCCATGGGCCAGGGCCTTCTCGAGCTCGGCATAGACGCGCGGAATCTCGCGCAGGAAGGTCGCCTCGTAGTAGCTCAGCGCGTTCTCGATCTCGTCGGCCACGGTGAGCTTGGAGAAGCGCAGCAGGCGGGTCTGCCACAACTGGGTCACGCGGGTGCGCATCTGGCGTTCGTTGTCGGCGTACTCGATCGGCGTCAGCGCGTCCTTGCTTCCGGCGAAGGCGCGCTGCCGCAGCGCGATCTCGTCGCGCGCCGTGAGCAGCTGCGCGATGGCGCGCTCGGCGTCCAGGATGCTCTTGCGCTGCACTTCGGTCGGGTGCGCCGTGAGCACCGGCGAGACATAGCTGTGGGCCAGCGACTCGACCACCGCCTCGGGCTTGATGCCGGCCTTGCGGATGCGCGCCAGCGCCGTCTCCAGGCTGCCCTCGGCGCTCTCGCCCGCGCGCTCGGCCTCGGTGCGGCGGCGGATCTGGTGCCGGTCCTCGGCCAGGTTGGCCAGGTGGCTGAAGTAGGTGAAGGCGCGGATCACGCTCACGGTCTCGGCCGCGCTGAGCCCTTTCAGCAGGTTTTTCAGGGCCCGGTCCGCGGCATGGTCGGCATCGCGCCGGAAGGCCACCGACAGGGTGCGGATCTTCTCGACCAGCGCGTAGCTCTCGTCGCCTTCCTGTTCCCGGATCACATCGCCCAGGATGCGCCCGAGGAGCCGGATGTCGGCAATCAGCGGCAGGTCTTCGTCACGGGTCCGGCGCTTCGCGGCAACCGGTGCGGGGCTCGTCTTCATTCGAAACTTCTCCTCGGGGACTGGGGATGCGCCGACGTTGCTGCGGCGCAACATGCTAGCATCCTCCGGTCTCTTTCTCATTTGGAAAACGGTCGTGAGCAACATCGTGATCGCCACGCGCGAAAGCCGCCTGGCCATGTGGCAGGCCGAACACGTCAAGGCGCTCCTGCAAGAACAGGGCCACACGGTCGAACTGCTGGGCATGACCACCCGCGGCGACCAGATCCTGGACCGCTCGCTCAGCAAGGTCGGCGGCAAGGGCCTGTTCGTCAAGGAACTCGAAACCGCGCTCGAAGACGGGCGTGCCGACATCGCGGTGCATTCGCTGAAGGACGTGCCGATGGACCTGCCCGAGGGCTTTGCGCTGGCCTGCGTGCTCGAGCGCGAAGACCCGCGCGATGCGCTGGTGTCGCCGCGCTACGCCTCGCTCGCCGAGCTGCCGCAGGGTGCGGTGGTCGGCACCTCCAGCCTGCGTCGCGTGGTGCTGCTGCGCGCGCTCAGGCCCGACCTGCGCATCGAGCCCCTGCGCGGCAATCTCGACACCCGGCTGCGCAAGCTCGACGAAGGCCAGTACGACGCCATCGTGCTGGCCGCCGCCGGGCTCAAGCGGCTGGCGCTGGAGAGCCGCATCCGCGAATGCTTCGAACCCGACACGATGCTGCCGGCGGCGGGGCAGGGTGCACTCGGCATCGAGGTCCGGGCCGCGCGGGCCGATCTGCTGGCGCTGCTGGCGCCCCTCGACAGCCGCCGCGACGGCCTCGCGACCGCCGCCGAGCGCGCCGTCAGCCGCACGATGGGCGGCAGTTGCTCGATGCCGCTGGCGGCCCACGCGCGCTGGCAGCCCGACGGCCGCCTGCGCATCGACGCCGCGCTGGGCGACCCCGAAGGCCTGACGCCGCTGGTGCGGGCCCAACTGGTGGCCGAGGCCGCCGATGCGGCCCAGGCCACGGCGCTGGGCGAGGCCGCGGCGCGTCTGCTGCAGGGATGAGGCCTCTTTCGGTTCGTCCATGCTGCTGATCACACGACCGGCCTCGGAAGCCGCGCGCTGGGTGGACGACCTGCGCGCCGCCGGCGTGGACGCCGTGGCGCTGCCCCTGATCGCGATCGCGCCGCTCGAAGACCCCGCGCCGCTACAGGCCGCCTGGCGGCGCCTGTCGGGCTACGACGCGCTGATGTTCGTCAGCGCCGCGGCGGCCGAGCACTTCTTTCGCGGCATCGACCTGCCGCTGCCGGCGCGCCTGCGCTTCTGGGCCACCGGTCCCGGCACCGTGCGCGGGCTGCATGCGGCCGGTGTGCCGCCGGCGGCGATCGACGCCCCGCCCGCCGATGCGGCGCAGTTCGATTCCGAGCACCTCTGGGCCCGCGTGGCGGACCAGGTTCGTCCGGGCGTCCGAATCCTCATCGTCCGCGGCGGCGATGCCGCGGGGCAGGCCACGGGACGTGACTGGCTGGCCCGCGAGATCCTGGCCCAGGGCGGCGCCTGCGATGCGGTGGCCGCCTACCGCCGCTTGCCGCCGCCCTTCGGCGAGGCCGAGCGCCGGTTGGCGGCGGAGGGCGCCAGCGGGGCCGCCGCCTGGCTCTTCAGCAGCTCGGAGGCGATCGCCAATCTTTGCCGCCTGATGCCGGATGCCGGCTGGCAGCAGGCCCGTGCGCTCGTCACGCACGAGCGCATCGCCGAGGCCGCGCGCGCCGCCGGTTTCGGCCGCGTGCAGGTCTCGCGTCCGTCGCTGTCGGCATTGGTCGCGTCGATAGAATCCCTGGCATGAGCGACGCGCCTGTCTTCAACGAGCCCTTGCCGGAACCCGCATCGCGCGCGCCGGTGCCGGCTGCGTTGCCGCTCGGCCATTCGGCCGCGGCGGCGCTGCTGTCGCGGCTCGCGTTCGGCCTTCTCGCCCTGGTCGCCGTGGTGGCCCTGCTGATGGCGCTCGCGCTGTGGCAGAAGGTCAGCGGCATGCAGGAACAACTGGCCCGCCAGAGCGCGGATGCCTTGTCGCAGTCGTTGGAGGCCCGCACCCTGGCGCGCCAGGCGCAGGAGGTCGTGCGCGACACGGCCGCCCGGCTGGCGCTGGCCGAGACCCGGGTCGGCGAAGTGGCGCTGCAACGCTCCCAGCTCGAGGAGCTGATGCAGAGCCTGTCGCGCTCGCGCGACGAGAACCTCGTGATCGACATCGAGGCGGCCGTGCGGCTGGCGCTGCAGCAGGCCCAGGTCACCGGCAACGTGCAGCCGCTGCTGGCCGCGCTCAAGGCTGGCGACACGCGCATCGCCAGGGCCGGGCAGCCGCGGCTGGCGCCGCTGCAGCGCGCCATGCAGCATGACGCCGACCGGTTGCGCAGCAGCGCCAGCGCCGACAACGGCGATGCGCTGCAGAAGCTCGACGAACTGATGCGCATGGTCGACGACCTGCCGGCGCTCAACGCCGTGGCGGCGCGCGGCGGCGGGCTCGACACCTTGCAGGTCGAGCCGCTGCCGGCCAATGCACCCTGGTGGCAGCGCTTCCTGATGATGGTGCGCACCGAGGCCCGCTCGCTGCTGCGGGTGGGGCGCATCGAGCGGCCCGAGGCGGTGCTGCTGACGCCCGAACAGACTTTCTTCCTGCGCGAGAACCTCAAGCTCAAGCTGCTCAACGCCCGGCTGGCGCTGCTGTCGCGGCAGGTCGATACCGCGCGCGGCGAGATGGCGACCGTCTCGGCGGCGATCAACCGCTACTTCGATCCGGCGTCGCGCCGGGTCCAGGCCGCGGCCACGCTGGTGCAGCAGGTGCAGGCGCAGATCCGCACCAGCGAGCCGCCACGGGTCGACGAGACCCTGGCCGCGCTCGCCACGGCGGCCGCAGGGCGCTAGGGCGGGCCCGAAGCCATGCGCGCCGCCCTCTGGTTCCTGGCCCTGTTCGGCATCGCCGCCGCGGTGGCGCTGTTCGCCGGCAACAACCAGGGCACGATCACGGTCTTCTGGCCGCCCTGGCGGGTCGACCTGTCGCTGAACCTGGTGCTGCTGCTGTTGTTCGCGGCCTTCGTGCTGCTGCATCTGGCGCTGCGCGGATTGGCCGCCCTGTTCTCGCTGCCCAAGCAGGCGCGCCAGTGGCGGCTGCAGCAAAAGGAGCGTGCGCTGCATGCGGCGCTGCTCGATGCCGCGGCGCAGTTGCTGGCCGGGCGCTTCTCCCGAGCCCGCAAGGCGGCCCAGGCGGCGCTGTCGCAGGAGCGTCGGCTGGCCGCGCTCGACGCCCGCCTGCCGCAGGCGCTGCAGGTCCGCGTGATCGCGCACCTGCTGGCGGCCGAGAGCGCGCAATCGCTGCAGGACCGTCCGGCACGCGATGCGCATCTGCAGCAGGCGCTCAACGAGAGCGCCGAGCGCGGCCCGCAGCTCTCGCCCGAAACGCGGGAAGGCGTGCAGCTGCGCGCGGCCCGCTGGGCGCTCGACGATCGCGACGCCCCGGCCGCCCTGGCGCGGCTCGGTGAGCTGCCGCAGGGTGCGCAGAGGCGCACGTTGGCACTGCGGCTGCGCCTGAAGGCCGCGCGTCAGGACCGGCGCACGCTGGAAGCCCTCGAGACCGCCCGGCTGCTGGCCAAGCACCGGGCCTTCTCGGAGGCGGCGGCGCAGAGCATCGTGCGCGGCCTCGCCACCGAGCTGCTGTCGGGCGCCCACGATCCGGCCCAGCTGCTGCGCGCCTGGAGCGAGTTCGAACCCTCGGAGCGAGAGATGCCCGAGGTCGCCATCCATGCGGCCCAGCGCATGGTGGCGCTGCGCGGTGACCTGACCTTGGCGCGGGCCTGGCTGCTGCCGGTCTGGGAGCGCATGGTCCAGCATCCGCAGGGCCTGGGCGAATCCTTGCGCGTGAAACTGGTCCGTGCGCTCGAAGCCGGCCTCGACTCGGTCGATGCCGACTGGCTGGCACGCATCGAATCCGCGCAGCGGAACAACCCGCGCGATGCCAACCTGCAGTACCTGGCCGGCATGGCCTGCATGAAGCGCCAGCTGTGGGGCAAGGCGCAACAGCTGCTCACACAGGCCGGATTGGCCCTGCAGGACACCTACCTACATCGCAGGGCATGGCAGGCGCTGGCGCAACTGGCCGAAGCGCGCGACGACGCCGACCAGGCATCGGCCGCCTGGAAACGTGCGGCCCAAACGGAGAGTCCCTGAGCAGGGCCTGCGGCAGCTGGTGATGCTGCTATTGAATCAATAGCATGCAGGGCCCGATCCTGGGGCATCGCAAGATCGCACCCGCTTCGAAAACGCCCGGGATCGTGCTATTTGGGCATCGTGTAGGACAATTTCTCTGCCTTAAGCTCTAAGCCGACGAAGGGTTTGAAACCCGCACCCATACTGATGTACAGTCGTAACTGTTTGCAAAAGTATTCATTCCAGGGTCACGATGCGGAGCTGCACTTGAAGCATTTCTTACTACATGTCGCGCTGCTGGCTTCGGTGGGCTTGCTGGTTCAAGGCTGTGCGCCGCTGGCGCCGGGCTTCAGTTCAGCGAGCAATGATGCCGCGTCGGCCGTTTCGCCTTCGGGCTTTTCCACGGCCGACATCGATCCGCCGCCGGCTGGTGCCTTGACCGAAATCACCCCCGAACTGATCCGGGCTCAACGTGCTGCCATCAAGGCAACGACGCTCGGTCCCGACGTCATGAAGCTGGTCGGCGAGACCGGCCCGTATCGGATCGGGCCCGGCGACGTGCTGGGTATCGCGGTCCTGGACCATCCCGAGATTTCCTACAGTTCGGGCGCCCCGCCCTCTGGCGGGGGCGACGGCGCCAGCGTGGCGGCTGCGCCCGGCTACATCGTTTCGGCCACGGGCCAGTTGAGCTTTCCGTACATCGGTTCGCTGGTGGTCTCGGGCATGACCATCGAGGAGGCGGAGGCCGCCCTCGTCAAGCGCCTGTCGCGCGTCTACCGGGACCCGCAGCTGAGCGTGCGCGTCAACGCCTTCCGCAGCAAGCGCGCCTATATGGACGGTGAGATCCGGACACCGGGCCTGATGCTGTTCAGCGACATCCCGATGACGCTCGCGGAGGCGCTCAATCGCGCCGGCGGCGTGTCTCCCGCCGGCGACCGTTCCGCCGTCATGCTCACGCGCGACGGCAAGATGACGCAGCTCAATCTGCTGGCGATGGCGGATGCCGGCATCGACCCCAGCCGCATTCCCCTGAAGCCGGGCGACATGCTGTACGTGCGCAGCCGCGAAGAAAGCAAGGTCGTGGTGATGGGCGAGGTGACGAGTCAAATGGGCGTCCTCATGCGCAATGGCCGGCTCAGCCTGAGCGATGCCTTGATCGAGGCCGGCGGCGTCAACCTGACCACGGCCAATCCGCTGCAGATCTATGTGATCCGCAACGAAGCCAAGGGCGGCCAGTCGATCTTCCACCTCAACGCGCGCACGCCGACGGCCATCGCCATGGCCGATGGTTTCGACCTCCGGCCGAAGGACGTGGTCTATGTCGATCCGGTGCCGCTGGTGCAGTGGAACCGGGTGCTGAACCTGATCCTGCCGTCGACCTCGTACGGGTATTCGTATCTCTATCGCGGCAGCTCCAACTCCGGCAGTCGATAGCGGACCGATCGTGACCATCCGGAACATCCTCGTCGTGTGCATCGGGAACATCTGCCGCAGTCCGATGGCCGAGGGCCTGCTCGCCGCGGCGCTGCCCGACGCGCAGGTCGCGTCCGCGGGGCTGGCCGCCATGGTGGGGGAGCCGGCGGACGAGATCGCGCGCGACCTGATGCGCCAGCGCGGCATCTCCATCGAATCGCATCGCGCGAAGCAGATCGGCCTCGATGCCTGCCAGCGCGCCGACCTGATCCTGGTCATGGACGGCAAGCAGCGCCGGTCGGTCGAGGAGCGCTATCTGTTTGCCGCCGGCAAGGTATTTCGCCTGTGTGAGTTCAGCGATCAGGACGTGTCGGACCCGTATGGTGCCGGTCGCGCCTCTTTCGAGCGTGCGCTGACGCTCATCGAAGACGGCACCCAGCAATGGGTCCAACGCATTTCAAGAGTATCCAGTCGATGAATTCCACACTCACCCCCAAATCCAATCCCAGTTCGTTCGATGCGGCGGAGGAGCAGGATTTCAACATCGGGCACTACATCGAAGTGCTGGTGGCGAACAAGTGGCTCATCGCCTTCATCACGCTGGTCGTCTTCCTGGGCGGCGTGGTGTATGCGCTCCTCGAGCGGCCGATCTACGAGTCCACCCTGGTGATCCAGGTGGAAGATCCCGAAGGCAGCAAGGGCATCTTGAGCGAAGCCGGCGGCGCGCTGTTCGACGTCAAGACGCCGGGCTCTGCCGAAATGGAGATCATCCGGTCGCGCATGATCGCCGGCAAGGCGGTCGAGGCGATCAAGCTCTACATCGTGGCCAGTCCCCGCTACGTTCCCTATGTCGGCGGCTGGCTGGCGCGGCGATCGACGGGGCTCTCCGACCCTGGATTCCTCGGCTTCGGCGGCTATGTGTCGGGGCGGGAACTGATCGAGGCGTCGCAGTTCGATGTTCCGAAATCGCTGGAGGGTTCGCTCTTCACGGTGACCGCCCAGGAAGGCGGCCAGTACACGCTGGCCTCCCCGATGTTGTCCAAGCCCTTGAGCGGGACGGTCGGCGCGCCGCTGAAGGCGCAGACGGCGGCCGGGCCGATCGAGCTCACGATCAGCCGGCTGGCCGGCAAGCCGGGCGCCGAGTTCAACCTGCAGCGCCTCGGCACGCTGCCGACCGCGCTGGGGCTGCAGGGCGGGCTCGGGCTGAGCGAACGCGGCAAGTCCTCGGGCATCATCAACGTGACGCTGCAGGACAGCAATCCCGACCGGGCGGCACAGATCCTGAATGCCGTGGGTGAGCAGTACGTGCTGCAGAACGTCGAGCGCAAGGCGGCAGAAGCGCGCAAGACGCTCGCCTTCCTGGATGTCCAGCTGCCCCAGTACAAGCGCCAGATGGAAGCGGCCGAAGAAACCTACAACCGCTTCCGCAACCAGAAGGGGATGGTCTCCTTCACCGAGGAGGCGTCGTCGGTCCTTGCCCAGGCGGTCGACCGCCAGAGCAAACTGCTGGACGCCGAGCAGCGTCGGCGGGAACTCGAAGCGCGCTTCACCGCCAATCACCCGCTGGTGCAGACGCTGGATGGCCAGATTGCGGCGCTGCGCTCGGACATCGCCAACGTCCAGATCCGCATCAAGGGGCTGCCTGCCCTCCAACAGGAAGCGGTGCGCATGGAGCGCGACGTCAAGGTGAACACCGAGCTCTACCAATCCCTGCTCAACAACGCCATGCAGCTGCGGCTGGTCAAGGAGGGCAAGGTGGGCAACGTGCGGGTGCTCGACGAGGCGATCCCGCCGTCGTACCCGATCAAGCCGAACCGCAAGGTCATCGTCGCCTCGGCGCTTGCACTGGGCCTGTTCCTCGGCATCTGCGCCGCCTTCCTGCGAAACGCCTTCATCGAGCAGCGCCTGCGGGATCCGCACGAGGTCGAGGCCGACATCGGCCTGCCCGTGTTCTCGACCATTCCCTTGAGCCCGGCGCAGGAGGCGATCGCGGCGCGGCGCCTGAGCGGCGCGACCGGGGTGCGCCTGCTGACGATCGAGAAGGCCGACGATCCGGCCGTCGAAAGCCTGCGCAGCCTGCGAACCGCCATGCAGTTCGCGATGCTCGAATCCCCCAACAACCGGGTGCTCATCACCGGACCGACACCGGGGGTGGGCAAGAGCTTCGTCGCCGCCAATTTCGCTGCGCTGATGGCCGCGGCCGGCCGCCGCACGCTGTTGATCGACGCCGACCTGCGGCGCGGCCACACGCATCAGTACTTCGGCCTGCAGCGCCATGGAGGCTTGTCCGAGCTGATCGCCGGCAGCTTGACGATTCAGCAGACCGTGCACCGCCAGGTGGTGCCCAGCCTGGACTTCCTGGCGACCGGCCAGTTGCCGCCGAACCCCGCCGAGCTGCTGGTCTCGGACTCGTTCAAGTCGACCCTCGAACGCCTCTCCGAGCAGTACGACCTGGTGGTCATCGACGCGCCGCCGGTGCTGGTCGCCGCCGACACCAGCACGGTGGCGACGCACGTGGGCACCGTGCTGCTGGTGGCGCGCGCCAACCTGTCGACGATGGGCGAGCTGAAGGAGAGCACCCGACGCCTGGCCATGGGCGGCAAGGCGGCGACGGGCGTGCTGCTCAACGGCATGAACGTCAATCGCAGGACCTACGCCGCCTACAAGTACGGCCGCTACCGCTACACCAGCTACAACTACGAGAGCATCCTGCCCGAAGAGCAGTAGCTCGCCCCCTGACCGGGGGGCGACACCAGCGGCCCGGCAAAGCCGGTTCCGCGGTGTTTCACCAGCTAGAGCCGGGCTTCGCCGGCTCTTCTCGTTGTGGGGATGCCGATGCAGGCTTCGAGGTCCTTCTCGAAGCGGGCGAGCACGGCGTCGCGGTCGAAGTTGGCTTCGGCGAAGGCGCGGGCGCGCAGGCTCAGCTCGCGGCGCAGATCGGGCTGGGAGGCCAGCGTCAGCACCGCATCCGCGAAGGCGCGGACGTCGTCCGGGGCCACGGCGATGCCGCATTGCGAAGCGACCCGGCCGAGTTCGGTTTCGGGCCTCGCGCCGGCGACCACCGGGCGGCCGCTGCTGAGCATGCCGGTGAGCTTGGACGGCATCACGAGGTCGGCGGCGTCCGCGCGCTGCGGCAGCAGATGGATGTCGGCAAGGCCGAGCAGGTCGCCCAGGCGCTCGACCGGCTGCAGGTCGAGGAAGCGCACGTTCGCGAGCTTCTCGCAGCGCTGCATCAGGCCGGCGCGGCCGGCGCCGTTGCCGCAGAACACGAACTCGAGACCAGGCCGCCCCTGCAGCAGCTGCGCCATCTCGGCCAGCAGCTCGAGGCCCTGCTTGGCGCCCATGTTGCCCGAATAGAGCGCCACCACGGCATCGTGCGCGATGCCCAGTTCGGCGCGATAGGGGCTGGCCGCCCGCAGTGGCTGCACCGCCGACACGTCGGCCCAGTTCGGCAGCGAGACCAGCCGCTCGGCTTCGGTGCCCTTGCTGCTGGCGCGCTCCATCATGTGCGACGAGAGGGTCGAGATGCGGTCGAAGCGCCGCATCAGGCCGCGCTCCGTCGCGGCCACGATCGAACGCACGCGGTCGCCCTTGAGCAGGCCGAGCTCGAAGGCCGCGTCGACCTCGTAGTCCTGGATGTGCAGCCACGCCTTCGCCGAGCGCAGCCGGGCGAAGGCCAGCGCCGCCGGCGAGCAGAACAGCGGCGGCTCGGTCACCCACACGACGTCGGGTTTCCAGCGCCATTGGGCAAGCAGCGCGGGCAGGCTCGACAGCGCAAAGCTCGCCAGGTGGACCAGCCGCTTCAACCCGGTCACCTTGCGCGGCACCCACAGCGGCGTGCGAAAGACGGTGGCGCCGTGCCAGTCCTCGCGGGCGTAGCGCGATCCGCTGTAGCCCGGCCGGACCGACCAATCCGGGTAATAGGGCGGAGCCGTCACGACGCGGACCTCGTGCCCCCTGGCTGCGAGCCAGGCCACCATCTCGCCTGTGTATTTGCCGATCCCGGTCAGTTCGGGTGCGAAGTTGATTCCGTAGACGAGAAGTTTCATTGACCCTCGGGCAGCATGGCGGCCTTGGCAGGGCGCGGATCGGGCGGCGGCGCAGCGCTGCCCGACCCCGGCGCTCGTTCACTCACGATCCGGACCAGCCCTTGCGCCACCTGCTCGACCTGGAAGCGATCGCGGAACGACTGCCGGGCCGCGAGCCGCATGGCCGCGGCCTCGGCCGGCGTCAGCGCCAGCCAGCGCTGCAGCGTGTCGACCGTGCCGGCCAATGTGTCCGGGGCCACCAGGCCGGCGCCGTCCTGCACGATCTCGCGCCAGATGTTCACCTTGTCGCTGATCAGGACGGGCTTGCCGCAGGCCAGCGCCTCGACCACGGCGATGCCGAAGTTCTCCTGGTGCGAGGGCAGGCAGAATGCGTCCGCCGAATGGAAAGCGCCCCACTTGAGGTCGCCCTGCAGCATGCCGGTCCAGGTGATCCGCCCTGTCACGCCGAGTTCGGCGGCGCGATTCTGAAGTTGCGCCACCAGGCGCTCGTCGCCTGGCCCGGCCATCACAAGTCGGAGATCCGGCGAATCGGCCGCGACACGGGCGAATGCGTCGACCAGCAGGTCGCCGCCCTTCTTTTCGTGGATGCGCCCGAGATACAGCAGCGAGCGCTTGCCCCGAAGCTCGGGAAAGCGGGCCAGGAAGGCCTCGCTCAGGCCGGCGGCATCCGAAGGCGGCTCGGAGGTGCCGTACGAGCCGACCACTTCCCGGGCGCGGTAGAGCCAGAAGGACTGGCGGGCGAGCAGGCGTTCTTCCTCGCAGGTGAAGATCACTGCCGCCGCATCTCGCAGCACGCGGTACTCCGCCCAGGGCCAGTACAACCACTTTTTCAGGTGCTTGAGCGGATAGCGTCGCTTGAACCACGGATCGAGCATGCCGTGGGTGTAGACGAAATAGGGCGTGGGCGCCGAACGCAAGGCCCGCCAGGCCGCGAAGCTGGCGTATTGCCAAAGGCCGTTGACGATCACCGCGTCGTAGCGGCCCGCGTGCGCGCGCAGCCACGCGACCGCATCGGGGTTGTACTGGTAGGCGCCGCGCGAGGGGCCCAGCGGGTGGAGCGGCGCCGGGCACTCGCGAACCCAGGGTGCCGATGGATCGTCGAGCGACACCAGCTCGCTCTCGTGGCCGAGCGCCACCAGCGCCTCATGGATGCGCAGAACGCCCTCGATCGCTCCGCCGGCGCGAGGATCGACCTTGGGAATCAAATGGAGGAATTTCACGCGGATGGACGGCGAGGAGCAAAGAACTCGACCGTCGGATGCCGGAACACGAGCAGGCCGAAAGCCAGCATGAGTCCCAGCAGGCCGTGGGCCGTCAGCTGGCCGATGGCCGACCAGGTCAACAGCGCGAGCGTGACGACCGCCCACAGCAGGATCGGGTAGGTCGAGTGCAGGCGCTTCGACAGTCGCCAGGCCTTGCGGACACCCATGACGATGACGCCCACCTTGAAGACGGTGAACACGTAGCCGATCAGGCCGCCCTCGAGCAGGATCCGGCTGGCCTCGACTTCGGCCAGCGCGAAGGCGCCGGTGCTGCCGGTGCGCACATAGTTGGCCAGGTTGGAGCCCAGTCCGATGCCGTAGCCGATCCAGGAGAAGTTGTCGAATGCCACGGATTGGCCGATGAAGATGGTGAAAATGCGGCCCCAGAACGTCTCGACCTCGGCCGCCTCCTGGAACCGTTGCTCGGTGATGGCGATCGCACCGCGGAAGGCGTAGAGCAGAACGGCGAGCAGCAGGATCCCGGCAATGACGCCCACGATCGCCCCGGTCCTGGACTTGCTCCGCGCCAGCAAGAGCCGGCCGATGAAGTAGGCGACGACCACCAGGCCGGACAGGATGACGGCGGCGCGCGAGCCGCTCACCATGCTCGAGACCACGAAGGCGGCGAACAGCGCCGCCGCGAACAGCGTCTGGCGCCCGGGCCGCTTGCGCGACCCGACCACCGCGAACACCAGCGGCGCCATCAGCGCCAGGTAGGTCGTGAAGCCGGCCGTGAAGCTGAAGGTGCCGGTGGTCCGCACGACGTCGGCGATCACCAGGAAGATGTCGGACTCATCGCCGTCGATCTGATTGTTGATGCGTGCGCCCGGAGGAGAGAAATGCTGCAGCACGGCCAGCGGGGCCATTAGCAGCAAGCTCCAGGCCGCGACCCTCAACGCAGCCCGGTAGTCGGCTTCGTTCATCGTGGCGGCGGCGGCCACCCCGAACCAGATGTACAGCAGCCAGAAGCGCAGCCCGATCAGCAGCACTGTGGGCGAACTCTCGCCGACGACGAGCTGCAGCAAGCCCCAGGCGATGACCAGGCAGGACCATGCGAGCAGTGCCTGGGTGATGCCCTTTTGCCGCCGCATGGCGCCGTTGCGCAGGGCATAGCCGATCACGTAGATTGCCAACAGGTCGCGCACCAGCAACAGCGGCAAGGTGGCCGACGAGGCCACCCATTTGCGCACCGCGCCCTCCAGCACGACGATCAGGAACACCGCGATGAAGGCCTTGCCCGCACGGGTCATCGACGCCGGCCGCGCCGCTGCGTACGAGAAGGAGGCGGTCGTACTCATTGAACAAATTCCTCGAACAACTCTCCGGCCCGCCGTCGATAGCTGGCCCACGAAAAGGCATCGCCGGACTGGCGCGCCATGGACCGGGCCGCATGCAACTGCTCGGGCCTTTGCGCCAGTTGCCGCAACTGTGCGTGCAACGATTCCACCCCCGGCTCGACGATCCAGCCACTGCCCGGAAAGGCCTCGATCATCGCCTTGGCGCCAGTGTTCGTCGAGACCACGGCGGGTGTGCCGCATGCCATCGCCTCGGCGACCACCATGCCGAACGAATCGAAGCGCGAGGGCAGCAGCAGGCAGTCGGCGCGCGCGAGAATCGAGAACAGCTCGCCCTGCGGCACGTTCGGCGTATGGCGGGCATGGGGCGTGGCCAGCACCGCGCGCAGCAACTCGGCGTCGGCGACGCCGCCGACGAACTCCAGGTCGTAGGCGATGCCTTCGGCATGCAGCCGCCGGAAGGCGGCGACGATGCTGTCGATCGACTTGAGCCGGCTCAGCGCGCCGGCGAAGACGAAGCGCGGCGGGCCGTCATGGGCCTGCCAGCCGGGCAGGCCGGGCGGTCGCTCGGCGCCGAGCATCATGGGCCGGACCTTGTCGGCCGGCACGCCATTCGCGGTGTAGCTCTCCGCGGCCAGTGGCGAGCAGGTCAGGATCAGGTCGGCCAACCGGATCTCCTCGTCCTTGCGGCGATTGATCTCGGGCGTATAGGGGGTCGCCGGCGTGCCCAGCAGCCGGGCCGCGGTCTGGTGGTGGAAGGCGGCCGCATCCAGCACGCAGCGCGCGCCGATCGCCTTGGCCGCCTGGAAGGTGTGGAAGGCCGCGTTTTCGTAGGCGACGACGACCTTGGGCCTGAATTGCCGGATCTGCCGCGCGGCCCAGTGGTCGAACCAGTGGAACACGCGGTGGACCATGTCGGAGCCCGGGATGCCGAGGTTCACCTGGTTCGACATCCGCAGGGCCAGCTGGAAGCGCGCCGGATGGCGCCGCAGCGCCCGCGGGATGTCGACGGTTCGGACCTTCGAGCGGTAGCCGGCGGGCAGCCACCATGGCAGCGTTTCGCCTTCGGCCACCACCGGCACGCCGGACCAGAACGACTGCAGCAGCGAACGCTCGTACAGCGCCAGGGCGAGCTGGTGCGAATGCTGCAACCCGGGATGGGTGACCAGGACCGGGGTCATGGCCGCGGCTCGACGCCGTGCACGGGCGAATTCGCCGGACCGGCGGGATCGGCACGGCGTCCGATCCAGGCCTCGAAAGGGGGGAGCAGGGCGACCGGGTCGTAGCAGAGGTCGGCGGGGCGTGCGTTCAGGCGGATGACCGCCGGATTGCCGGTGGCGACCGCCAGCGGCGGCACGTCCCTGGCGACCACCGCGCCCGCGCCCACCACCGCACCGTAGCCGATCGTGACGCCCGGGAGGATGGTTGCGCCGACGGCGATCCAGGCGTAGTCGTCGATGCGCACCGGTTTTTTGAAAGATCGCCAGCCCGGATCCCCGACATGATGGCTGGCCGTGAGGATCGTGACCCGGTCGTTGATGACGACGCGCGATCCGATGCGGACCTGGTCGAGGGCGACGATTTCCGTCGAGCCCGAGATGAAGCAGTGCTCGCCGACGCTCAGATGGGAGGCCGGCCCCTTGAGCGCGAAGCGGTCGAGGATCGACAGCGCGCCCACCTGGACCCCGCGGGCGCGGAAGCTGCGCCGCGCCATGACGATCTTGAGCAGCGCCACGGAATGCAGGGCCCGCTTGGCCCAGACGATGCACCAGCGCCGCGATCCGACCGCGGGGCGTTCCCGCAAGCGCCACAAATAGCTGATATCGCTCATCGCCTGGCCTCGCTGCTCATCGCCCTGAGGGCGGCGACATGGGCATCGACGCAATGCGGCTCGTACCATTGGCGCGCCTGGCGGCCGACGGTGCGTGCGTCGACGTTTTCGAGCGCGGCGAAGCCGGGCAGGTAGTTGAGGTTGGCGACCAGCCCGTCGTGCGGCCGGTAGTCGTCCCAGAGCAGGATCGGGCACAGGCCGTGGGCGCTGTAGGCGGCCAGCACGCCGCTCTTCGAGGCGTAGTCCAGGGGATACGAAAGGGCGCCATAGCTGGCGCCGGAGAGGGCTTGGCTGACCGCCTGCGCCGACAGCTTGCCGTGCAAGACGGCCTTCTCCTGGACCAGGCGCTGCGCCAGTTGGGCATCCTGCAGCGGCGGACCGATGTCGTGAATGACCAGGCCCCTGCGGCGGGCGCAGTCGAACACTTCGCCACCGGCCCATTGATAGACGTTGGCGCGCACGCCGGGACCGCCGAAGACGACCAGGTGCGGCGCCCTGTCGGCGTCGATCGATGCCGGCTCGCCCACGTTCGAAAACACGGGCAGCACCCGATGCGGTGCGGCGTCGCGCCGCGCCAGCAGCCAGCGGCCGGACTCCTCCCGGTTGGTCAGCCAGAAATCCGAGAGATCGAGCAGTTCGCGGGCAATCCGCTTCTGCCAGGCGCCGAGCCAGAAGGCGGAACCCCAGGGCGGACTGGAGGCGTACAGCTCGTGGAACACCACGCCGAAGGCCTGGAAGCGGCCGCGCAGGCGGCGCACCTGCTCGACCAGCCAGAGCGGCACGCCGCGCTTGTGGTAGCCGTAGCCGCTGAAATGCAGCAGCAGGCAGTCGCCCGAAAGCGACGAGATATCGGTCGTGCGGGTCATCTCGAACGGCGGAGCCTGCAGCGACTGGCCGATCACGCTCGCATAGTCCCGCACGCCGCCGGAGCCCGGCGGAACGAGGGATAGAAAGGAGGCGCCCATGGTGGGAATGCAGCCGCTACGGGCCGCCTCAGGCGACCAGTGCTTCGCTGCAGAAATCTTCGTAGGCGTGCTCGATGCCCGCGCGCAATGCCACCTCGGGCGTCCAACCGAGCCCGCGGATGCGGGCGACGTCCAGCAGCTTGCGCGGCGCGCCGTCGGGCTTGCTGGTGTCGTAGTGGATGCGGCCCTGGTAGCCCACCACCTCGCTCACCAGCTGCGCGAGTTCGGCGATCGACAAGTCTTCGCCGGTGCCGACGTTGAGGTGGCTGGCCATCACTTCGGTGTGGGCGGCATAGGTTTCGCGCGGCAGGTCCATCACGTGCACGCAGGCGCGCGCCATGTCGTCGACGTGGAGGAACTCCCGCTTCGGCGAGCCGGTACCCCAGATCACGACGCTCGGCGCGCCGTGGGTCTTCGCTTCGTGGAAGCGCCGGATCATCGCCGGCAGCACATGGCTGTTCTCCGGGTGGTAGTTGTCGCCCGGCCCGTAGAGATTGGTCGGCATCACGCTGCGGAAGTCGCAGCCGTACTGGCGGTTGTAGCTTTCGCAGAGCTTGATGCCGGCGATCTTGGCGACCGCATAGGGCTCATTGGTCGGTTCGAGCTTGCCGGTCAGCAGCGCGTCTTCCGACATCGGCTGCTGCGCGAGCCGCGGGTAGATGCAGCTGGAGCCGAGGAACAGCAGCCTGGCGACGCCGCTGCGCCACGATTCGTGGACCAGGTTGGCTTCGACCATCAGGTTCGAATAGATGAACTCGGCCGGATAGCTGTTGTTGGCGTGGATGCCGCCGACCTTCGCGGCCGCGACATAGACCTCCTCGGGGCGCTCTTCGGCGAAGAAGGCGCGCACCTGCGCCTGCTCGGTGAGGTCGAGCTCGTCGCGGCTGCGGGTGATGATCCGGGTGTAGCCCCGCGCTTCAAGGCATCGCACGATGGCGCTGCCGACCATGCCGCGATGTCCAGCGACGAAAATCCGCTTGTTCAACTCGTTCATTGAAATCTCGCCAGGGCGCTGTTGGAAAATTCAGGCGAGCTTCTTGGCGTCGCCGATGTCGACCGACTCTACATCGGCAAACCGCACGATGTCGTCCTCGCCCAGGTAGCCGCCGGTCTGGATCTCGACCACTTCGAGGGCCATCTTGCCGGCGTTCTCCAGCCGATAGACCGCGCCGACGGGGATGTAGATCGACTCGTTCTCCTTGACCAGCACCGTCTTGTCGTCGCACACCACGCGCGCCGTCCCCTTGACCACCACCCAGTGCTCGGCGCGATGGTGGTGCATTCGCAGCGCCAGCCGCGCACCCGGCTTGACCGTCAGCCGCTTGACCGCGAAGCGCTCGCCGTCGTCGATGCTGTCGTAGGCGCCCCAGGGCCTTGGAATGCGGCGGTGCCGGGTGGCCTGGCTGTGGCCGTGGGTGGTCAGCAGCGCGACCACGTCCTTGACCTGCTCGGCGCAATCGCGGTGCACGACCAGCAGCGCGTCCGGCGTGTCGACCACCAGCAGGTCCTTGGTGCCGAGCGCCACCACCGGGCGGCTCGGCGCGTGAATGAAGGTGTTGGTCGCGCCCATGGCGAAGCCCTGGCCGCTGATCCGGTTGCCGTTGGCATCGGTGTCGTGGAGGTCGGCCACTGCGTTCCAGCTGCCGACATCGCTCCACCGTCCCTGGAAAGGGATGACCGCGACCCGATCGCATTTCTCGAGCACGGCGTAGTCGATGCTCTGGCTGCGGCAGCGCCCGAAGGCCGCGCCGTCCATGCGCAAGAAGTCGCCGTCGGTTTCGATCGCGACGGTGGCCAGCCTGCAGCTTTCCAGGATGTCCGGGGCGTGCGCCTGCAGCGCCGCGATCAGGACCTTGGCCTGGACCAGCAGGATGCCCGCGTTCCACAGGTGGCCGCCTTCGAGCAGCATTTGCTCGGCGCGCTCCGCCGCCGGCTTCTCGATGAAGGCGGCGACCGCATGGCCGGCCTCGTCGCCCAGTGCGGCCTCCAGCGGCTGGCCTTGGCGGATGTAGCCGTAGGCCGTGCTGGGGAACGACGGATCGACGCCGAAGGTCACGAGGTAGCCGGCCTGCGCCGCCGGGATGCCCTTCTGGATCGTGGCGACGAAGCGATCGGCCTCCGGGATGTGATGATCGGCCGGCGCGAACAGCAGCAGTTCCTCCGGGTCGGCCAGCAGCGCCATCACCGCCATCGCCGCGGCGGTGTTGCGGGCCACCGGCTCGAGCAGCTGCTTGCCGCTCACCAGTGCGGCGTCGATCGCCTCCTGCACCAGGAATCGGTGCTCCTCCGCGGCCACGCAGGTCACTTCGGGATTGAGCCGGCGCAGACGCTCGAGCGTCAGCAGCAACAGGCTCTTGTTGTCGATCAGCGGCGCGAACTGCTTGGGCAGCGTCTTGCGCGACAGCGGCCAGAGCCGGGTGCCGCTGCCGCCGCACAGGATGACCGGCTGGACGCGGGTCACCGTGAACCCTCCCCGCTGATGACGGCGCGCACGGTCCTGAACAGGATCTTGATGTCGAGCCACAGCGACCAGTTGGAGACGTATTCCACGTCGAGTTCGACCCGGCGCGCATAGGAGAGCCGGTTGCGGCCGCTGACCTGCCAGAGGCCGGTGATCCCGGGGCGCATCGCGCAGTAGTGCGTCCAGCCGCGGCCGTAGAGGCTGCGCTGGCGCTCCATGCAGGGGCGCGGGCCGACCAGGCTCATGTCACCCTTGAGGACGTTCCAGAACTGCGGCAGCTCGTCCAGGCTCAGCTTGCGGATGACCGCGCCGATCGGCGTGATGCGGGGGTCCTTTTCCAGCTTCTGGAACGTGTCCCACTCGGTGCGCGCCATGTCGCTGCGGCTCAGGAACTCGTCCAGGACATGGTCCGAATTGCGCACCATCGAGCGGAACTTGTAGAAGCGGAAGCGCTGGCCGCGTTCGCCGAGTCGTGTTTGCCAGAAGTGCACCGGCCGGCCCATGCTGATCAGCACGCCCAGGGCCACCATGAGGTAGAGCGGTCCGAAGAGGGTGAAGAAGACCAGCGCCCCGATGATGTCGATGGCGCGCTTGACGATGCGCTGAGCGAGCGAAAGGCGGGGCAGGCTGGCCTCCAGCGGCGGCGCGGACGGGCCCCCGCCGTCCGGGGGAAAGCGTCGGACCACGTTGCCGGTGGTTGTCGAATCGGAACGAAACATCTGAAATTCCCCCGTAACGGGTACTGCCTCAACCTAGGAGCGGGGCAGTGTAACGCTTTACTACTATCGGCAAGAATTTGAACATATGTCGCGGGCTTCGTGGTGTCATCAAAAGCCTTACATAGTCCTCCAAAAGGCGTAGGCTGGTCCCTCTTCTCCGGGTCTCAACAAGGGGCAGGGGCCGGCTCAGCGATTTCGAATTCAGTGTAGTCCTTTTGTATAACAAATTGTTAACGCGGACGAACATCCTGGTGTTGTTTCTGCACGCCATTCGCGCTTTTGGGGATTAATACCGATGGTTTCGTTTGTGAAACGTCCCCAGGCGCCCCGGATTGCCGACCCAACCAGCCGATGAACGGTCGAGAATCGGCGACGGGCGAGCATCAGAAACGAAAAAGGGAGGCCGAAAGGCCTCCCTTGAATGGGATGCGTCGGAGAGGAGACCGGCTCTCGCCGGACCTCCCGCCGCCGCCTCAGTGCGTCGCGCCGACGCCGCGTGCTGCGTCCTCGAAGGGCAGCGTCATCGATCCCAGGTCGCGGCGGGTCTCCACCAGCACCAGGGGACCCTCGTCGATCACGATCGCCGGCGGGCGCTCGCGGGGCACATGCTGGGGCTTGGGCTCGGCGGCAATCGCAGCCCGCACCTCGGCCACGCGTTCGGCGTCCGAGTTGACCCAGTGCAGACCCGAGCCTTCCGCCACCTGAGCCAGCTCGTCGAGCGGCAGCTCGAAAGGCTGGACCTTCGGCAGTGCCCGCGAGGAGGGCGCCTTGGCTTCGACCACGATCGGTGCCGCGGGCGGCGCGAGCGGGCGCTCCGTGCGCACCGGCGCCGGCGGCAGGCTCGACCGCACGACGACTTCTTCCGCTTCGACGGGTGAAGTGGCCACGGGCGCGGTCTCTGCCTCGCCCGCTTCCTCGCGCGGGCCGCGCTCGCGCCGGTCACGACCGTAGCGGTCGCGCGAACGGCCGCGGCGTTCTTCGCCGTCACGGCGCGGTGCCGCCTCGCCCTGGTCTTCGCTGCCCGGGGCGTCGGAGGCGCCGACCGCGCCCGCTTCGGGTATCGCCGAACCGGCTGTGCCCGCCGCTTCCGGCAGGCGTGCCGGCGCGTCGCTGCGCCGCTCGCGCCGGCCGTCGCCTCGCTCACCGCGCGGCGGGCGGTCTTCGCCACGCCCGCTGCGTGCGCCGCGCTCGTTCGGAGCGCCGTCCGGGCTGGCTTCGCCCTGGGCGTCGCGGGCCGTGTCGCCACCGCGTTCGCGGCCGCCGTCGCCATTGCGCTCGCTGCGTTCACGGCGCTCGCCGCGTCCGCTGCGCGGTGCGCGTTCGCCCGGGACGGCCGCTTCGCTGCCCTCGCCGGCATTCGGCGCGAGCGCCTGGGCGTCGAATTGGACGTCGGCGGCTTCGGCCGGCAACTGGCGGGCTTCACCGTCGCGGCGTTCGCCGCGGCCGCGGCGCTCGCCTTCGCGCGGGGCGCGGGCCTCGCGCGGTTCACGCGCCTCGCGGGGCTCCCTCGGTTCACGGACCTGGCTGTCGGTGCGGGCCTCGCCGCGGGTTTCGCGGCCTTCGCGGCGCTCGCCATCCCGGCGCTCGCCTCCGCGGCCGCCGCGGCGTTCGCCGCCACGGCCTTCGCCACCGCGGGCCTCGCCATCCCGGCCGCCGCGGCCTTCACCACGGCCGCCACGGCGTTGCTCGCCGTCGCGCGCGGTGCGCGCGCCTTCGCCATCGCGTCCGCCGCGTCCATCGCGGCCTTCGCGGCGCGGCTTCGGCGCCTCGACCGGAATCACGGCCGGTGCCGGCGCCGGCGCGGCGGCCGGGGTGCCGCCGAACAGGCTCTTGATCCAGCCGAACAGGCCGGATTCGGCCGACTTCGCCGGCACCGCCACCGGTGCGGGGGCTGCGACGGGCGCCGGTGCCGCCACCGGCGGACGCACCGCTTCGGGCTTCGGCACCGCGACCGGCGCCGGCGCGTCGGGCAGCACGCCCTTGATCACCGGCGTCTGCTTGTTGGTCGGTTCTTGCGAGCGGCGCGTGACCGAGGTCGGGTCCTCGATCTCGTCGGCCATCTTGTAGCTGGCCTCGATGTGGTCGAGGCGCGGATCGTCGTGCTTCAGGCGCTCGAGCTTGTAGTTGGGCGTCTCGAGCGTCTTGTTGGGCACCATCAGCACGGTGACGCGCTGCTTGAGTTCGATCTTGGCGATCTCGGGGCGCTTCTCGTTCAGCAGGAACGACGCCACCTCGACCGGCACCTGGACATGCACGGCGGCCGTGTTGTCCTTCATCGACTCTTCCTGAATGATGCGCAGGATCTGCAGCGCGCTCGATTCGGTGTCGCGGATGTGGCCCGAGCCGCCGCAGCGCGGGCAGGGGATCGACGAGCCTTCGCTGAGCGCCGGCTTGAGGCGCTGGCGGCTCATTTCCATCAGGCCGAACTTGCTGATCGAGCCGAACTGGACGCGGGCGCGGTCTTGCCGCAGCGCGTCGCGCAGGCGGCTTTCGACCTCGCGGCGGTTCTTCGACTCGTCCATGTCGATGAAGTCGATCACGATCAGGCCGCCGAGGTCGCGCAGGCGCATCTGGCGCGCCACTTCGTCGGCGGCTTCCAGGTTGGTGCGGGTCGCGGTTTCCTCGATGTCGCCGCCCTTGATGGCGCGGGCCGAGTTGACGTCGACCGAGACCAGCGCCTCGGTGTGGTCGATCACGATCGCGCCGCCGCTCGGCAGCTGCACCGTGCGGGCATAGGCCGATTCGATCTGGTGCTCGATCTGGAAGCGGCTGAACAGGGCGGCATCGTCGCGGTAGCGCTTCACCCGGGCGGCATGCTCGGGCATCACGTGCGCCATGAACTGCTGCGCCTGGTCGTAGATGTCGTCGGTGTCGATCAGGATGTCGCCGATGTCGTGATTGAAATAGTCACGGATCGCGCGGATCACCAGCGAGGATTCCTGGTAGATCAGGAAGGCGCCCTTGGCGCCCTTGGCGGCGCCGTCGATGGCGCTCCAGAGCTTGAGCAGGTAGTTCAGGTCCCATTGCAGCTCGGGCGCCGAGCGGCCGATGCCGGCGGTGCGGGCGATGATGCTGGCGCCCTTCGGGTACTCCAGCTGGTCCATCGCCTCCTTGAGCTCGGCCCGGTCGTCGCCCTCGATGCGCCGGCTGACGCCGCCGCCGCGCGGGTTGTTCGGCATCAGCACGACATAGCGGCCGGCCAGCGAGATGAAGGTCGTCAGGGCCGCGCCCTTGTTGCCGCGCTCTTCCTTCTCGACCTGCACCACCAGTTCCTGGCCTTCGCGGATCGCGTCCTGGATCCGGGCCTGGCTGGCCGAGACGCCCTCGGCGAAGTACTGCTTGGAGATTTCCTTGAACGGCAGGAAGCCGTGGCGGTCTTCGCCGTAGTCGACGAAACAGGCTTCCAGCGAGGGCTCGACGCGCGTGACGACGGCCTTGTAGATGTTGCCCTTGCGCTGTTCGCGCCCTTCGATCTCGATTTCGTAGTCGAGGAGCTTTTGCCCGTCGACGATGGCCAGGCGGCGCTCTTCAGGCTGCGTGGCGTTGATCAGCATCCGTTTCATGATGCGTTGTCCTTATGTCTGTTCGTATCGCTCTTACCGGTCCATGACGGACCTAACGATGCACGGACGACGCTCGCGAAACGAAGGAATTGCCGCTAAACCCAGGCTGCTGGGGCCGACCGCGCGAACGCGGACAACCACACCGAGAGTCAACTCGATGTCAGACGGGGTGGGGGCGCGTGGATGAGCGCAAGCCGCATGAGGTGTCGATCTGCTATTGGTTTAATAGCAGCTGGCGCAGGGGTGGCGCGCGCTGGCGGAGATTCAATGGCTGACGCTGCCGGCTTTTGCCAGCGCAGGATCAGTTGAATCAGCAGCATCAACACAAGGGACTCGCTTCGATCCGCCGGCAGATTGGGGCCTGCCGGCTGGGTATTCCGTATCGGTGTTTCGTGGGCGTCGGCTTGACTCGGGGACAGGGCCCGCCGCCTTGCGCTCTTGCGCGTGGCCTGCGGACGCTGCCCCAAAGCGGCATCGACCTCACAGCGCTCCCTGCAGTGCTCTAAACTTCTGATTAATCAAGCACTTACAAGACCGCGCTGGTGAAAAACATTATAGGTGCGAAGCCGGGCCCCGCGGCGGCAGAAGTTCGCTTTCTGACGGTCGACGAGGATTCCGCCGGCCAAAGGCTGGACAACTACCTGTTCCGCCATCTCAAGGGCGTGCCCAAGACCCACGTCTACCGGATCATCCGGTCGGGCGAGGTGCGCATCAACAAGGGGCGGGCGCAGGCCGAGTCGCGGCTGGCAGCGGGCGACGTGCTGCGGCTGCCGCCGGTGCGGGTGTCGGCGCGCGCGGAGGAGGGCGCCACGCCGGCGGCGCCGGCGCGCGAATTCCCGCTGCTGCTCGAGGACGAGTCGCTGCTGGCGATCGACAAGCCGGCCGGGGTCGCGGTGCACGGCGGCAGCGGCGTGAGCTTCGGTGTGATCGAGCAGCTGCGGCGGGCCCGGCCGGCGGCGCGCTTCCTTGAACTGGTGCACCGGCTGGACCGCGAGACCTCCGGCATCCTGCTGGTCGCCAAGAAGCGCAGCGCCCTGACCGCGCTGCAGGACCAGTTCCGCGAGCGCGAGACCGGCAAGACCTACCTGGCGCTGGTCGAGGGCGCCTGGCCGGCCAACAAGAAGGTGCTCGACGCGCCGCTGGCCAAGTACCTGCTGCCGACGGCCGCGGGCGCCGCCGAGGGGGAGCGGCGGGTCCGCGTGGTCGCCAAGGACCACCCGGACGCCATGCGCGCGGTCACGCTGGTCAGGGTGCTCGCCCGTTTTCCGCTCGCCGGCGATGCCGCCGGCTTCTCCCTGCTGGCCGTGACCATCAAGACCGGCCGCACCCACCAGATCCGCGTCCATCTCGCCTCGGCCGGGCATCCGATCGCCGGCGATGACAAATACGGCGTCTTCGAGCGCAACCGGGCCTTGCAGAAGCTGGGCCTCAAGCGCATGTTCCTTCATGCGTGGCGACTCCAGTTCACCCATCCCTCGAGCGCCGAGCGGGTCGCGCTGCAAGCCGACCTGCCGCCCGAACTGCATGCACTGATGCCGCCCGCCGCGCTCGACGCGCTTGCCACCCATCCTTTCGTCCAAGCCCATGACTGACACCCGACCCCGCCGTTTCGACCTGATCGCCTTCGACTGGGACGGCACCCTGTACGACTCCACGCGGCTGATCGCCCGCTGCATCCAGGCCGCCGTGGTCGACGTCGGCGGCGCCAGGCCGAGCGAGAGCGATGCCGCGTGGGTGATCGGCCTCGGCCTGGCCGAGGCGCTGGCCCGCGCCGCGCCGGACGTGCCGAAGGAGAAATACGCCGAGCTGGGCCACCGCTACCGCTTCCACTTCCTGCAGCACCAGGACGACCTGGTGCTGTTCGACGGCGTGCTGGAGATGCTCGATGCCCTTCGTGCGCGTGGCCACAAGCTGGCGGTCGCCACCGGCAAGTCGCGCCGCGGGCTGGACGAAGCCCTGTCCACCGTCGCGCTGCGCGATCGCTTCGACGCCTCCCGCACCGCCGACGAGACCTTCGGCAAGCCGCACCCGCGCATGCTGCTCGAACTGATGGAGGAGCTGGAAACCCCGGCCGACCGCACGCTCATGATCGGCGACACCACGCACGATCTGCAACTGGCGATCAATGCCGGCTGCGCCGGTGTCGGCGTCAGCTACGGCGCCCATGCGCCGGAAAGCTTCGACGCCCTGGCGCCGCTGCACGTGGCGCACTCGGTCGCCGGGCTCTCGCAATGGCTGGCCGCGAACGCCTGAGGACGCCATGAGCGAGCCGATTCCCCTGTGCAACTCGGCCGATCTGGTCGAGGGCGGCCGGGCGGTGCCCTTCGACGTCGTGCACGGCGGCGAGACCTGCCGGGCCTTCGCGGTGCGCTTCGAAGGCGCGCCGCATGCCTACCTGAACCGCTGCAGCCACGTGGCGATGGAAATGGACTTCCAGCCCGACCGCTTCTTCGACGACTCGGGCCAGTGGCTGCTGTGCGCGACCCACGGCGCGGTGTACAAGCCGGACACCGGCGAATGCGCCGGCGGGCCCTGCCGCGGCGGCCTCGTGAAGATCGCACTGAGCGAGCGGGACGGCGTGGTGCACTGGCATACTGCCTGGAACCTTCAAGCAGCCTTCTGACATGACCGATTCCAACCGCACGGAACCCGAGGGTTTCGAGCCCTTCGAGCGCACGGCGCCTCCACTTTCCGCAGACGGCACGAGAACCATGGCAAAGAACGATCCGACCTCATCGCCGGGCTGGGAGCGCGCGACGCTCGAGAAGCTGGCTTTTGCCGCGGTGCGCGAGCAGCGCGCCACCCGCCGCTGGAAGACTTTCGTCCGGCTGAGCTGGCTTGCGTTCTTCGTCTTCCTGCTCTGGTTCGCGATGTCGCGCGGCACGCCCGCATCCGCCAAGGCCACGCCGCACACCGCGGTGATCGAGATCAAGGGCGAGATCGCCGCCGGTGCCGATGCCAGCGCCGAATTCGTGGTCGCCGCGATGAAGACGGCCTTCGAGGACGACGGCGCCAAGGGCATCGTGCTGCTGATCAATTCGCCAGGCGGCAGCCCGGTGCAGGCCGGCATCATCAACGACGAGATCAAGCGGATGCGCGCCAAGTACAACAAGCCGGTCTATGCGGTGGTCGAGGAAACCTGCGCGTCGGCGGCCTACTACATCGCCGCCGCGACCGACAAGATCTTCGTCGACAAGGCCAGCATCGTGGGCAGCATCGGCGTGCTGATGGACGGCTTCGGCTTCACCGGCCTGATGGACAAGGTGGGCGTCGAGCGCCGGCTGCTCACGGCGGGCGACAACAAGGGCTTCATGGACCCGTTCAGCCCGATGAACGACGCCCAGAAGGCGCACGCGCAGCAGATGCTCGACCAGATCCACAACCAGTTCATCGAGGTGGTCAAGAGCGGCCGCGGCGATCGGCTCAAGACCGACACGCCGGGGCTCTTCAGCGGCCTGTTCTGGAGCGGCCAGCAGTCGATCGAACTGGGCCTCGCCGACCAGCTCGGCAATGTCGACTTCGTCGCCCGCGACGTCATCAAGGCCGAGGAAGTGATCGACTACACGCGCCGCGACAACGTCGCCGAAAAATTGGCCAAGAAGTTCGGCGCGGCGCTGGCGGATGCATCGGTCCGGGCCCTGCACGCAGCGCCGGCCCTTCGCTGAGCCGGCCGCCGGGCCGCTGCTGTCATGCCGGATCGGCGTGGCGCGCCGAGAGCGCCAGCGCCGTGGCGAAGACCACCACCAGATAGAGCGCATGGGTCAGTGAACTGACCTGGGCCAGGAAGCCGATCACCGGCGGGCCCGCCATGAAGCCGAGATAGGCCAGCGCCGACACGCCCGCGATGCCGCGGGTGGGCTCCACGCCCGGGACCCGCGCCGAAGCCGCGAACAGGATCGGCACCACGTTGGCGAAGCCGACGCCGACCCCGGCGAAGCCGACCAGTGCGAGCCAGGGCCGGTCGGTCAGCAGCACCAGGGCCATCGACCCCGCGGCCAGCAATGCGCTGGCGCGCAGCAGCACGGGTGGCGCGAAGCGGGCGCGAAGCGCATCGCCGCCGAACCGGGCCAGCGCCATCGCCGCCGAGAAGCTGGCGTAGGCCAGCGCCGCCTGCTGCTGCGGGCTGCCGAGTTCCTGCTGCAGGTAGAGCACGCTCCAGTCGTAGATCGCACCCTCGGCGATCAGTCCCAGTGCCGCCAGCAGGCCCAGCAGCGCCAGCGCGCCGCGCGGCAGCCGGAAACCGTGGTCGGCGCTGGCGGAGGCCGTGGCCTCGCGCGGGAGCATCGAGCGGGCCGCCACGACGACGGTCAAGGCCATTGCGCCGGACACGAGCAGCAGGTGGAACGGGGGCCGCAGGCCGGCCGCGAGCGCGGCGCTGCCGGTCACGGCACCGACCATGCCGCCCAGGCTGAACATGCCGTGCATCCCGCTCATCAGCGGCTGGCCGCAGCGAAGCTCCAGCTGTGCGGCTTCGGCGTTGATCGCGACGTCGAACACGCTGGTGACGATGCCGAACACCGCCAGCAGCCCGAGCAGGGCGGCGAAGCTCGGCATCGCTAGCAGCCCGGCGAGCAGCAGGGCGTAGGTCGCGCCGCAGACGGCGGCGGTGCGGCGGGCGCCCGCGCGGCCGATCCAGCGGCTGGCCTGGGTCAGGCCGACCAGGGCGCCGACGCCGGCGGCCAGCATCGCCAGGCCGAGTTCCGCCTCGTCGACGCGGTAGTGGGCCTTCACGGTCGGGATGTGCACGCCCCAGGTCGCGAAAACGAAGCCCGAACAGAAGAACTGCGCCCGCGCAGCCCAGCGCATGCGGTTGGAAATCTCCATCTGCGAGCGGGCCTCAGCGGCCGATCGCGAACACCGCCGGCGCGCGGGTGTCGGCCGCCATCGGCTTGGCGCGCCATCCCTTCACCGTGTCGCTGCGCACGCTGCTGGAGGCGAGCGTCAGTCCACGCGCCACGGCCAGCCGGGTGTTGTGCTGCAGCGTCTGGGTCAGCGCCTGCAACAGGGCGGCGTTGCGGTAGGGCGTCTCGATGAACAGCTGGGTCTGGCCGGTGCGCAGCGCGAGCGATTCGAGTTCGCGGATCCGCTGGGTGCGCGCGTCGGCCTCCTGCGGCAGGTAGCCGACGAAGGCGAAATTCTGGCCGTTGAGCCCGCTGGCCGCCAGGGCGAGCAGCAGGGACACCGGCCCGGTGAGCGGAATCACCACGATGCCGAGCTCGTGCGCGGCCCGGGCCACCGATGAGCCGGGATCGGCCACCGCCGGCATTCCGGCCTCGCTGAGCAGCCCGACATCGTGGCCGGCGAGCGCGGGCGCGAGCAGGGGCCGGGCATCGAACTGCCCCGCATGATCGCCCTTCTTGTGGACTTCGCGCGGCAACTCCGTGATCTGCTGCGCCTGCAACGGTGCCGCGAGCGGGCAGACGGCATCGATGCGCTTGAGGTAGGCGCGCGCCGACTTGGCGTTCTCGCAGATCCAGTGGGTGATGCCGGCGGCAGTCGCCAGCGTGCCGCGCGGCAGCGCGTCTTCGAGCGGTGCCTGTTCGTCGCAGCCGAAATCGAGCGGCGCCGGCACCAGGTAAAGCTTTCCCAGGGCCGGGGTGCTCACAGCAGGTCGACTCCGGCGGCGCGCAGCATGCGCGCGGTGCGGATCAGCGGCAGGCCGACCAGCGCGGTCGGGTCGTCGCTGTCGATCGCCTCCAGCAGCGCGATGCCCAGGCCCTCGCTCTTGGCGCTGCCGGCGCAGTCGTAGGGCTCCTCGGCGCGCAGGTAGCGCTCGATCGCAGCGTCTTCCAGATCGCGAAAGACCACCCGGACCGGCGCCAGGTCGCGCTCGGCGAAGCCGCTGGCGTGACAGACGACGGCGACCGCGGTCTGGAAGATCAGGGTCTGGCCGCGCATGCGCCGCAGCTGTTCGGTGGCGCGCGCGTGGTTGCCGGGCTTGCCCAGGGGCTCGCCCGCGAGGTCGGCGACCTGGTCGGAGCCGATCACCACGGCCTGCGGATGTTGGCGGGCGACCGCATTCGCCTTCTCGAGCGCCAGCCGCTCGGCCAGCGCGCGCGGCGCTTCGCCCGGCAGCGGGGTTTCGTCCACCTCCGGCGCCTGGACGTCGAAGGGCAGGCGCAGGCGCGTCAGCAGTTCGCGCCGGTAGCGGGAGGTCGAGGCAAGGATCACTTGGCGTTGCATGGTCCCGATTGTGCGTGAGCGGTTTAGACTGGCGTCGATGAGCAAAGAATTTGTCCCCGGCCGGCTCGACGTGAACGGTTTCGCCGACTCAGCCGCGACCCTGTCCGGCAACGACCCCATGTCGGGCTTCGAGCGCCTGAGCGCCGAACTCGCCGACCCGTCCGCCGACGCCACGGTGCGCTGGGTCGCGACCGGGCAGTCGCGCAGCGGCGCCGACGGCGCCCCGGTGCCGTGGCTGCACCTCGACGCCCAGGCGAGCGCGCCTCTGATTTGCCAGCGCTGCCTGGCGTCGGTCGAACTCGCGCTGAAGGTCGATCGCTGGTTCCGGTTCGCGCCCGACGAGGCCACCGCGGCGGCTGAGGACGAGGTGTCCGACGAGGATGTGCTGGTCGCCAGCCGCGATTTCGACCTCCATGCGCTGATCGAGGACGAACTGCTGATGGAAATCCCCGTCACGCCGCGGCACGAGGTGTGTCCGCAGCCAACCCGGCTGTCGGCCGCCGACCCGGACTTCGACGGCGCCGAAGCGGCCCGGCCCAACCCGTTCGCCGTGCTCGGCGCCCTGCGTTCGGACAAGTCCGACAAGGGCTGAGCGCACGCCAGTGGCCTGGGTACTGGCCTTGACGCCATCGATGGGCTATAATCATGGGCTTCGCGCGCGCCGTCTGATCGTCTGATGTGTCAGTATTAGTCATTGGTATGAGCTTGCGTGCACACCGCCAACCCACCCAACATTTCCAGGAGCCATCATGGCCGTCCAGCAAAACAAGAAGTCGCCGTCGAAGCGCGGCATGCACCGTTCGCACAACGCGCTGGGCGTGCCCGGCATCGCCGTCGAGCCGACCACCGGCGAAACGCATCTGCGCCACCACATCAGCCCGAACGGTTTCTACCGTGGCCGCAAGGTCCTCAAGACCAAGTCCGAAGCCTGATTCTTGCTCCCAGGCCATGGCCCGAGGCTACTTTTCCTGTAGCGTCGGGCCTTTGTTTTGATGGCTACGTCCTCAGCATCCGCTCCAGTTCCGCCCGTGATCACGATCGCCGTTGATTGCATGGGCGGAGACCATGGGCCGCGCGTCACGCTTGCGGCCTGCCGGGCTTTCCTCGAGCGCCACGCCGAGGCGTCGCTGTTGCTGGTCGGCGCGCCAGCCGCCCTGGCGGGCTTCTCGCATCCTCGTGCCACGGTCATCGGGGCCAGCGAAGTGGTCGGCATGGACGACCCGATCGAGGTCGCGCTGCGCAAGAAAAAAGACTCCTCGATGCGGGTCGCGATCCAGCAAGTCAAGGACGGCGCGGCGCAGGCTGCGGTTTCTGCCGGCAACACGGGTGCATTGATGGCGATCGCACGCTATCTGCTCAAGACGCTCGACGGCATCGACCGGCCGGCCATCGCGCCGCAGCTGCCCAACAGCAAGGGAGGCGCGACCACCGTGCTCGACCTCGGCGCCAATGTCGATTGCGACGCCGAGGATCTGCTGCAGTTCGCGGTGCTGGGCTCGGCGCTGGTGTCGGCGCTGACGGGCAACGAATCGCCCAGCGTCGGCCTGCTCAATGTCGGCGAAGAAGCCATCAAAGGCAGCGAAACCATCAAAAAAGCGAGCCAACTGCTTCGAAAAGCGGCCAATTCGCAGGATTTGAACTTCTACGGAAACGTCGAGGGCAACGATATCTTCAAGGGCACCACCGACATCGTGGTGTGCGACGGTTTCGTCGGCAATGTGACCTTGAAGGCCACCGAGGGCGTGGCTTCGATGATCGTGGACTTCCTGCGAATCGAGTACTCCAGCGGCATCTTCAGCAAATTTGCTGCGATCGTTTCTTATCCGGTATTAAAAGCGCTCAAAAAGCGGCTCGACCATCGGCGTTACAACGGTGCCGCCTTGCTGGGCCTGCGCGGCCTCGTCTTCAAGAGCCATGGCTCCGCGGACGACGTGGCCTTCGGCCACGCCCTCGATCGCGCTTATGATGCCGCTCGCAACAACCTGCTCGACCGTGTGCGGGCCCGCATCGCCCACGCCGCGCCACTGCTCGCACGGCAAGACTCGGCGGCGCCGGCCGACACGCCGGCGCTCCACGTCTGATGACCCCTTTTTCCCGCATCACAGGCACCGGCAGCTTCCTGCCGCCCCGCCGCGTGACCAATGACGACCTGGCCCAGGAACTCGCCGCCCGCGGCATCGAGACCTCCGACCAGTGGATCATCGAGCGCACCGGCATTCGCGCTCGCCATTTCGCAGCCCCCGACGTGTCCAGCAGCGACCTCGGCCTGGAAGCCGCGAAGCACGCGCTCGAGGCCGCCGGCCGCAGCGCCGCCGACATCGACCTGATCATCGTCGCCACTTCCACTCCCGACATGGTGTTCCCGTCGTCGGCGGCGATCCTCCAGCACAAGCTCGGCATCGCGGGCTGCGCCGCCTTCGACGTCCAGGCGGTGTGCAGCGGCTTCGTCTACGCGCTGACGGTGGCCGACGCGATGATCCGCACCGGCAGCGCGAAGTGCGCGCTGGTGGTCGGTGCCGAAGTGTTCTCGCGCATCCTCGATTTCAACGATCGCACGACCTGCGTGCTGTTCGGCGATGGCGCTGGCGCCGTGATTCTCGAAGCCAGCAACGAGCCGGGCATCCTGGCGAGCGACCTGCATGCCGATGGCAAGCACGTCGGCATCCTCTGCGTGCCCGGCCATGTGGCGGGCGGCGAGGTGCTGGGCAAGCCGCTGCTGCACATGGATGGCCAGGCCGTCTTCAAGCTGGCGGTGCGCGTGCTCGAGGAAGCGGCCCGCGCCACGCTGGCCAAGGCCGGCAAGACCGAGGCCGACATCGACTGGCTGATTCCGCACCAGGCCAACATCCGCATCATGGAAGGCACGGCCAAGAAGCTGAAGCTGGCGCGCGACAAGCTCATCGTGACGGTCGACGAGCACGGCAACACCTCGGCGGCCTCGATACCGCTCGCGCTCGACGCCGCGGTGCGCTCGGGCAAGGTCAAGAAGGGTGACACGCTGATGCTCGAAGGCGTCGGCGGCGGCTTCACCTGGGGTGCGGTCCTGCTGACCTATTAAGCAATGGAGCGCGTGGCCCCCGGCGGGCCGCGGCGTCCAGGAGACACAACATCATGAAGTCCTTTGCATTCGTCTTTCCGGGTCAGGGTTCGCAGGCGGTCGGCATGCTCGACGCCTGGGGCGACCACCCGGCCGTGGCCGAAACGCTGCGCGAAGCCTCCGATGCGCTCGATGAAGACATCGCGCGCCTGATCCACGAAGGCCCCAAGGAAGCCCTGGCCCTGACCACCAACACCCAGCCCGTGATGCTGGTCGCCGCGATCGCCGCCTGGCGTGCCTGGCGCGCCGAAGGCGGCGCCGAGCCGTCGGTGGTCGCCGGCCATTCGCTGGGCGAATATTCGGCCCTGGTGGCCTCGGGTGTCCTGACGCTGGCGCAGGCGGCGCCGCTGGTGCGCTTCCGGGCCCAGGCGATGCAGCAGGCGGTGCCGGTCGGCGTCGGCGCGATGGCCGCCGTGCTGGGCATGGACGCCGCCAAGGTGCTGGCCGGTTGCGCCGAGGTCACGGCCTCGTTCGGGCCCGGCAGCGCCGAGGTGGTGGAAGCGGTGAACTTCAACGACCCGATGCAGACCGTGATAGCGGGCAGCAAGGCGGCGGTCGACAAGGCCTGCGAAGTGCTGAAGGCCAACGGGGCCAAGCGGGCGCTGCCGCTGCCGGTCTCCGCGCCTTTCCATTCGAGCCTGATGAAGCCGGCCGCCGAGGCGCTGCGCGAGCGGCTGGTCTCGGTCCAGCTGGCGGCGCCCCGGATTCCGGTCGTCAACAACATCGATGTCGCGGTCGAGACCGATCCCGAGCGCATCCGCGCCGCCCTGGTGCGCCAGGCGGCGGGTCCGGTGCGCTGGGTCGAGACCGTGCAGGCCCTGGAGGCGCGCGGGGTCGAGGCCATCGTCGAGTGCGGTCCGGGCAAGGTGCTGACCGGCATGGCCAAGCGGATCGCGCCGGCCGTGGCCGCGGCCTCGCTCTACGATCCGGCGACACTCGCCGAAACCAGGCAACTGCTCGGCGCTTGAGCGCCAACCCACAGGTTCAGTCATGAGTATTCCCAAATTCGAAGGCCAGGTCGCCCTGGTCACGGGTGCCACCCGCGGCATCGGCGCCGCCATCGCGCTCGAACTGGCCCAGCGCGGCCTCAAGGTCATCGGCACCGGCACCTCCGCAGAGGGCGCCGCCAAGATCACGGCCGCGCTCGCGGCCCATGACGGCCGAGGCTGCGTGCTGGATGTCAACGACGGCGCCGCGGTCGATGCCCTGGTCGACGAGATCGTCAAGGTGTACGGCGCGGTCCACGTGCTGGTCAACAACGCCGGCATCACGCGCGACACGCTCGCCATGCGCCTCAAGGACGCCGACTGGGACGCGGTGCTCGACACCAACCTGAAGGCCGTCTTCCGGCTGTCGCGCGCCGTCATCCGTCCGATGATGAAGCAGCGCTACGGCCGCATCATCAGCATCACCAGCGTGGTGGGTGCCTCCGGCAATGCGGGCCAGGCCAACTACGCGGCGGCCAAGGCCGGCGTGGCGGGCATGACGCGGGCGCTGGCGCGCGAGCTCGGCAGCCGCAGCATCACCGTCAACTGCGTGGCGCCGGGCTTCATCGAGACCGACATGACGGCCAGCCTGCCCGAGGCGCAGCAGCAGGCGCTGCTGGCCCAGATCCCCCTCGGGCATCTCGGCAAACCCGCCGATATCGCCCACGCGGTCGCCTACCTGGCGTCGCCGCAGGCCGCCTATATCACGGGGCAGGAACTGCACGTGAACGGCGGCATGCACATGTAGCCCCAGGAACGCAAGCGCTTTCACCCACGGCCGTGCGGCAAATGCCACAATGCGGCCGGCTAAAATCAACCGATTACCTACAACCCTCAGAGGGAACCAAATGAGCGATATCGAAGCACGTGTCAAGAAAATCATTGCCGAACAACTCGGCGTTGAAGAGTCCCAGGTCACCAACGAGAAGGCTTTCGTGGCCGACCTCGGCGCGGACTCGCTCGACACGGTCGAACTCGTGATGGCGCTCGAAGACGAATTCGGCATCGAGATCCCCGACGAAGACGCCGAAAAGATCACGACGGTCCAGAATGCCGTCGACTACGCCACCAAGAATCAAAAGGCCTGATACGGCCGCGCTGAGTCGCCGTCGCCCCGGTCCGCGGTTTCAACGCCTGCGCGCACCGGCCAGCGGCCTCAGCTTCCAGAAAGGTTTGCCGGCATGACCAAACGCCGCGTCGTCGTGACCGGACTCGGTTGCCTCGCTCCTGTCGGAAATTCCGTCGCCGAGTCCTGGGACAACCTGTTGGCCGGGAATTCGGGCATCGACACCATCACCAAGTTCGATGTGAGCGCCTTCTCCTGCAGGTTCGCCGGGGAAGTCAAGGGTTTCGACATCAAGGATTACATCCCCGAGAAAGAAGCGCGCCACATGGACCGCTTCATCCATCTCGGGCTCGCCGCCGCCATCCAGGCGGTGCAGGACAGCGGTTTGCCCACCGGCGACGCGCTGTCCGAAGAAGATGCGGTGCGCATCGGCTGCAACATCGGCTCCGGGATCGGCGGCCTGCCGCTGATCGAGGACACGCACGCCGAACTGGTCAACCGCGGCCCGCGCCGCGTGTCGCCGTTCTTCGTGCCGGCGTCGATCATCAACATGATCTCGGGCCATGTTTCCATCAAGTATGGATTCAAGGGCCCGAACATCGCGGTGGTGACGGCCTGTACCACCGGCCTGCATGCGATCGGCACCTCGGCCCGCATGATCGAATACGGCGACGCCGACGTGATGATCGCCGGCGGCGCCGAATCGACCGTCTCGCCGCTGGGCCTGGGCGGCTTCTGCGCCGCGCGCGCCGTGTCGACGCGCAACGACGACCCCAAGACCGCCTCGCGGCCCTGGGACAAGGACCGCGACGGCTTCGTGCTCGGCGAGGGTGCCGGCGTGGTCGTGCTCGAGGAGTACGAACGCGCCAAGGCGCGCGGCGCCAAGATCTACGCCGAAGTCTCCGGCTTCGGCATGAGCGGCGATGCCTTCCACATGACGGCGCCCAACGTCGATGGCCCGCGCCGCTCGATGCAGATGGCGCTGGCCAATGCGGGCGTCAATGCCGACGAGGTGCAGTACGTCAATGCGCACGGCACGTCGACGCCGCTGGGCGACCTGAACGAGACCAACGCGATCAAGAACGCCTTCGGCGATCACGCCCGCAAGCTGGTCGTGAACTCGACCAAGTCGATGACCGGCCACCTGCTGGGCGGCGCCGGCGGCATCGAATCGGTGTTCACGATCCTGGCGCTGCATCACCAGAAGAGCCCGCCGACGATCAACATCTTCCATCAGGATCCGGAGTGCGATCTCGACTACTGCGCCAACGAGGCGCGCGACATGAAGATCGACGTCGCGGTCAAGAACAACTTCGGTTTCGGCGGCACCAACGGCACGCTGGTGTTCAAGCGCGTTTGATACTTTCCAACCCATGCACAGCGCCCCGTCGGTGAACTATCCGGTGGGGCGTTCGCGCTATGCGCGACGCCTTCTGGTTTCGCTCTGGGCGCTCGGCGTCGCCAGCGCCACGCTCGCGTCCCTGCAGGCCGACGGCTTCGACTGGCGCCAGGCGATGCTGGCGCTGAGCGCCGTCGTGGCCGGCGCGGCCGCCTGGACCGGCCTGCTGCAGAGCTCGGCGCCGGGCGAACTGGTTTTCGATGGCCGGCACTGGTCGATGTCGGGCGGCGTCCCGCTGCGCTCGGCCCGCGCCAGCGTGGCCCTCGACCTGCAATCCTTGCTGCTGGTGCGCCTGGAAGCGCCTGCGCGGTCGCGGCGCTGGGTCTGGGTCGACCGCCAGGCCTTGCCCGAGCGCTGGCTGGATCTGCGGCGCGCCCTCCATGCACGCGTGGCGCCGGCCGATGCGAGCCCGGCGCCGGTGCATCATCCCCGCGTATGACAGTGTCCCCGCCTCCCGTGCCGCCCGGCACCGGTCCGACCGATGCGCCCGCCGGGGCGCAAAGCCCGGGCGAGGTCGATTTCCAGCTGGTTCAGCGCACCGTCGCGGGCGACCAGAAGGCCTTCGAGCTGCTGGTCATCAAGTACCAGCGGCGGATCGAGCGGCTGATCGGCCGCATGGTGCGCGACGTCAACCTGGTCGAGGACATCGCCCAGGAGACCTTCATCCGTGCCTACCGCGCGCTGCACCAGTTTCGCGGCGACGCCCAGTTCTATACCTGGCTCTACCGGATCGCGGTCAACACGGCCAAGAAGGCGCTGGTCGACATGAAGCGCGATCCGACCATCTCCGAAAGCGCCCTTCGATCGTCTTCTGACGACGACGATGAAACTTACCGGCCCGGAAACGAACCAATCAGCGACGAGACCCCCGAAACCGTGCTGGCGGCCAATGAAATCGCGGCAGCCGTCGAGGCGGCGATGGAAGCGCTGCCGGCCGAACTGCGGCAGGCGGTGACGCTGCGCGAGATCGAGGGCATGAGTTACGAAGAGATCGCCGAGGTCATGAATTGTCCGATCGGCACGGTGCGGTCGCGGATTTTCCGCGCCCGCGAGGCTATTTCGACCCGGGTCAAGCCCTTGCTGGACAACCAGTCGGGCAAGCGCTGGTAAGCAGGTGAATGAGATGAACCAAACAAAGACAGTCCAAGAGCAAGTTTCCGCGCTTGTCGACGGCCATTTGCGCGACGGCGAATTTGCCGACGTGGTGGGCAGGCTGGGTGTCGACCCCGAACTGCGGGCGACTTGGCAGACCTATCACCTGGTGGGCGACGTTCTGCGCTCGGGTGGCCATGCCGCCTGCAGCGACACGTCGGCCTTCCTGTCCCGATTCCAGAGCCGCCTGGCGACCGAGCCCCCGGTGCCGTTGCGGGTGTCTGTGGCGGCCGAGCCTCCGCCGGCGCGCCTCAGGGTCGAAGCGGCCAACGAGCCGGTGTTCCGCTGGAAGCTGGTGGCCGGCGCCGCCTCGCTGGCCGCGGCGGCTGCGATCGGCTGGAACTGGGTCGGCGTTGCGGATTCCCGTGCGGCCGGCGCCCAATTGGCGCTGCAGCAGGCCGCACCGGCCGTGGTCGCCACGGCCGAGGCGCCGAAGCCCGCGGCGCCGAGCCTCGCGGCGAGCCGGGTCATGATCGGCAACGGCAATCCGCAGGTCATGCTGCGCGACCCGCGTCTCGATCAACTGCTCGAAGCCCATCAGCAAGCCGGAGGCGCCTCGCAAATGCCTTCGGGCTTCCTGCGCAACGCCACCTTCGACCGGCCGTCGCGCTGACGCCAGCGCCGGCAGCCTCTGCAATGACTCATTCGATGCCGATCTCCGCACGCGGATTCCTGGTTCTGGTGGCGGCGTTGTGCATGGCGCAGGTGTCGCTCGCCCAGAGCCGTCCTGCCCCGGCCACCGCGAAAAGCGCGCCCGCCGCCGGCGGCGACCTGCCCGCCATGGGCGTCGTCGAGTGGCTGGAGCGCATGCATGCGGCCGCCCGGCAGCGCAGCTATGTCGGCACCTTCGTGGTGTCGGCGCCGGCCGGCAACCTGTCGAGCGCACGCATCTGGCATGTCTGCGAGGGCGACCTCCAGATGGAGCGCATCGAGGCCCTGTCGGGGCCGCCGCGCTCGACCTTCCGGCGCAACGACCAGGTCGTCACCTTCCTGCCCGACTCGAAGGTCGTCAAGCGCGAGAAGCGCGAGAACCTGGAGATCTTCCCGAACCTGTCGGGCGCGCCCGACTCGTCGATCGCCGACTCGTACGGCGTGCGCGCGATCGGCAAGGACCGCGTCGCCGGATTCGACGCCGACGTGGTACAGATCGAGCCGCGCGACGGCTTGCGCTTCGGCTACCGGGTCTGGAGCGAGCGCCGCTCGGGCCTGGTGGTCAAGCTGCAGACCCTCGATCGCGACAACAAGGTGATCGAGCAGTCGGCCTTCTCCGAACTCCAGCTCGATGCGCCGGTCAAGGTCCACGCGCTGGCGCAAATGATGGGCAGCACGGCCGGCTACCGGGTCGAGAAGTCAGAGCTCGAGCGCACCACGGCCGAGCGCGAGGGCTGGGCGCTCGGCAAGCCGGTCGCGGGTTTCCGCCCGGTCAGCTCGTTCCGGCGTCCGATGGGCGGCGACGGACTGGGCCATACGATGCAGTGGACCTTCACGGATGGCCTCGCCACCGTGTCGCTGTTCATCGAGCCTTACGATGCGCAGCGCAAGCCCGAGGAAGTGCTGCTCGCGCTCGGCGCCACCTACACGCTCACGCGCCGGCTGACCGGCAAGGACGGCGACTGGTGGCTGACCGCGGTCGGCGAGGTGCCGCCGCAGACGCTGGATGCGTTCGCGCAAAACCTGGTCCGCGCCCGCTGAGGCGTCCCTGGCAGTTTTTGTCTCTCTTCAACGAAAGAAACCGATGATGCTCAAGATCGAGGCGAACACCTTCCGTTCGACCCTGATGGCCTGCGCGCTCGCGCTCGCTTCGACCACCGCGCTGCTGCCAGTGACGCCCGTCCATGCGCAGGCGCGCGCGCTGCCTGATTTCACCGACCTGGTGGACCAGGTGGGCCCGTCCGTGGTCAACATCCGCACCATCGAGAAGGTCGCCCAGGGCGGGGCCAGCGGAGAACCCGACGAGGAAATGCAGGAGTTCTTCCGCCGCTTCTTCGGCCAGCCGATGCCCGGCGTCCCGCGCCAGGGGCCGCGCTCGAACCGCCCGCAGGCGCCCGACGAGGAGCGTCCGCGCGGCGTCGGCTCGGGCTTCATCCTGTCGCCCGACGGTTTCGTGATGACCAATGCGCACGTGGTCGACGGCGCCTCCGAGGTGCTGGTCACCTTGCCGGACAAGCGCGAGTTCAAGGCCCGGATCGTCGGCGCCGACAAGCGCACCGACGTCGCGGTCGTCAAGATCGATGCCACCGGATTGCCGGCGGTCAAGGTCGGCGACGTGTCGAAGCTGCGCGTCGGCGAATGGGTCATGGCGATCGGCTCGCCCTTCGGTCTCGAGAACACCGTCACGGCCGGCATCGTGAGCGCCAAGCAGCGCGACACCGGCGACTACCTGCCGTTCATCCAGACCGACGTGGCCATCAACCCCGGCAATTCGGGCGGTCCGCTGATCAACATGCGCGGCGAGGTGGTGGGCATCAACAGCCAGATCTACTCGCGTTCGGGCGGCTTCATGGGCATCTCGTTCTCGATCCCGATCGACGAGGCGAGCCGGGTCGCTGACCAGCTCCGTGCCTCGGGCCGCGTGTCGCGCGGGCGCATCGGCGTGCAGATCGACCAGGTCACCAAGGACGTGGCCGAATCGATCGGTCTGGGCAAGGCGCAGGGCGCGCTGGTGCGCGGCGTCGAGGCCGGTTCGCCGGGCGAGAAGGCCGGCATCGAGCCGGGCGACATCATCACCAAGTTCGACGGCAAGTCGATCGAGAAGCCGAGCGACCTGCCGCGCCTGGTGGGCAACACCAAGCCCGGCACCAAGAGCTCGATCACGGTGTTCCGCCGCGGCAGCTCGCGCGACATCAACGTGACCATCGCCGAGATCGAACCCGACAAGCCGACCAAGGTCGCCGAGCGCGACGAACCGGCGGCCAAGCCCTCGGCCTCCGCGGCCGCCAAGTCGATGGGGCTGGCGCTGAGCGACCTCACCGATGCGCAGAAGAAGGAGCTCAAGCTCAAGGGTGGCGTGCGGATCGATTCCGCCACCGATGCAGCCGCGCGCGCCGGCCTGCGCGAAGGCGACGTGGTGCTGGCGGTGAGCAACACCGAGGTGGCGAACCTGAAGGAATTCGACGCCGCCCTGGCCAGGGCGGACAAGAGCAAGCCGGTCAGCCTGCTGTTCCGCCGGGGCGACTGGGCTCAGTACGCGCTGCTCCGGCCGGCCCGCTGATCGCACGATGGGCGTCAAGTGGCCCCACCCGGCAGTCGGGTTTGGGGTCATTTTTCGGCCAGTGTCGCGCGCCCACCGCAGCCTCCAAGAAATTTTTTTGACAGGCCGAACGACGTATTTTGGTTGGTGACTACTAACTTGAAAGGTGTCTAACGATGAATTTCGGTAGAATAGGGCCTCTCTGATCGCCGCTCGTCGCATAAGCAGTCCGAGGTGCTTCACGATGCGAGATTCCCGCAGCCCGTCCACCGGCGCTCCACAGTTCGCCCACAAGTTGTTAAGCGATTGCTCCACCGACTCTGTTGATAAGTTGTTAATAAGTGGCATGTTGCTGACCTGCAACGACCCCTCCCGGGCTTTGGCCCGGCTGTACGCGCCCCCCTTTTTGCCTACAATGAAGTTCCAACTACTGCAGTTGCCATTGCTTGTTGGTTCAGGGCGCGTCTCTAGGGGACGCGCCCTTTTTTCTTGCCTGACGCCTTCTGCGCCCGAGCCAATTCAAGTACTTAAGCGTTCCCGTTGATGAATCACATCAGAAATTTTTCGATCATTGCGCACATCGATCACGGCAAGTCGACGCTTGCCGATCGCTTGATCCAACGTTGTGGTGGTCTCGCCGAGCGCGAGATGGAAGCGCAGGTTCTCGACTCGATGGACATCGAGAAAGAGCGTGGGATAACCATCAAGGCACAGACCGCCGCACTGCACTACAAGGCCAAGGACGGACAGGTCTACAACCTCAATCTGATCGACACGCCGGGCCATGTCGACTTCTCGTATGAAGTGAGTCGCTCGCTGTCGGCATGCGAAGGCGCGTTGCTTGTCGTCGATGCGAGCCAGGGTGTCGAAGCGCAGACGGTCGCCAACTGCTACACCGCGCTCGACCTCGGCGTCGAGGTGGTGCCGGTGCTCAACAAGATGGACCTGCCCAACGCGGACCCCGACAACGCGCGCACCGAAATCGAGGACGTGATCGGCATCGATGCGACCGACGCGATCCCGTGTTCCGCGAAGACTGGCATGGGCATCGAGGAAATCCTCGAGGCCGTGGTCGCGCGGATGCCGGCGCCGCGCGGCAATCCCGACGGCCCGCTGCGCGCGATGATCATCGACAGCTGGTTCGATCCCTATGTCGGCGTGGTGATGCTGGTGCGCGTGGTCGACGGCCGGCTGGTCAAGGGCGAGCGCATCAAGATGATGGCCTCGGGTGCGATGTACAACGCCGACAACATCGGCGTCTTCACGCCCGCCAACGAGCCGCGCGCCACGCTCGAGGCCGGCGAGGTCGGCTACATCATCGCCGGCATCAAGGAACTGCAGGCGGCCAAGGTCGGCGACACCGTGACCTTGATCAAGCCCGGCACCGGCGGCGCCGCGGCCACCGCGACCGAGGCGCTGCCCGGCTTCAAGGAGATCCAGCCGCAGGTGTTCGCCGGGCTCTACCCGACCGAGGCCAGCGAGTACGACTCGCTGCGCGACGCGCTCGAGAAGCTCAAGCTCAACGATTCGTCGCTGCGCTACGAGCCCGAGGTGAGCCAGGCGCTGGGCTTCGGCTTCCGCTGCGGCTTCCTGGGCCTGCTGCACATGGAGATCGTGCAGGAGCGTCTCGAGCGCGAATTCGACCAGGACCTGATCACGACCGCGCCGAGCGTGATCTACCAGGTCATGAAGAACGACGGCGAAGTCATCATGGTGGAGAACCCGTCGAAGATGCCCGACGTCGGCAAGATGGCCGAGATCCGGGAGCCGATCGTGACGGTGCATCTCTACATGCCGCAGGAATACGTCGGCGTCGTGATGACGCTGGCCAACCAGAAGCGCGGCGTGCAGATGAACATGGCCTACCACGGCCGCCAGGTCATGCTGACCTACGAGATGCCGCTCGGCGAGATCGTGCTCGACTTCTTCGACAAGCTGAAGTCGGTCAGCCGCGGCTACGCCTCGATGGACTACGAGTTCAAGGAGTACCGGGCCTCGGACGTGGTCAAGGTCGACATCCTGCTGAATGGCGAGAAGGTCGATGCGCTGTCGATCATCGTCCACCGCAGCCAGAGCCAGTACCGCGGCCGGGCGGTCGTCTCGAAGATGCGCGAGATCATTTCACGCCAGATGTTCGACGTCGCGATCCAGGCCGCGATCGGGGTCAACATCATCGCGCGTGAGACAATCAAGGCCCTGCGCAAGAACGTGCTCGCCAAGTGCTACGGCGGCGACATCACCCGCAAGAAGAAGCTGCTCGAGAAGCAGAAGGCGGGCAAAAAAAGAATGAAGCAGATCGGCTCGGTCGAGGTCCCGCAAGAGGCCTTCCTCGCCATCCTGCAAGTCGAAGACTAAAGATGGCATTCCTCACTTCCCTGATCCTCGCCGCTTTCGTCGGCTACATCGGCGCCTGGTACTTCGGCGCGGTCGAAGGCAACTTCGCGCTGCTGCTGTTCCTGGCCACGGTGGTCACCGGCCTCTACTGGCTGGCCGAACGCTTCTATTTCCTGCCGAAGCGCCGGCGCGCGGCCGACACGCTCGACGCCTCGCTGGCCCAGCGGCGCGAAGAACTGACCCGCCAGGGCATCACGCAGGTCGATACGGTCGACACCAAGGCACGCGAGCGGCTGGTCATGCAGCCCTGGTGGCTGGACTGGACCGCCGGCCTGTTCCCGGTGATCCTGGCCGTGTTCCTGCTGCGCTCCTTTCTGTTCGAGCCCTTCAAGATCCCGTCGGGCTCGATGATGCCGACCTTGCTGACCGGCGACCTGATCCTGGTCAACAAGTTCGTCTACGGCCTGCGGCTGCCGGTCATCAACACCAAGATCACCGAGGGCCGGGCGCCGGAACGCGGCGAGGTCATGGTGTTCCGCTATCCGCCCAAGCCGAGCATGGACTACATCAAGCGGGTGGTCGGCGTGCCGGGCGACGAGGTGTCCTACCTCAACAAGAAGCTCACGATCAACGGACAGCCGGTCCCCAAGGTCGCGATCCCGGAGTATTTCGACGAGGAGACGATGCGCTACCTCAAGCAGTACAACGAGGATCTGGGCGGCAAGGAGCATCGCCTGCTCAACGACGACAACCGCCGCGCGGGACTGTCCGAGGCCGAGATCATGCCGTTCCCGAACCAGGAAAATTGTCGTTACAGTGTCGAGGGCGTGGTGTGCAAAGTGCCGCCGGGACACTATTTCATGATGGGCGACAACCGCGACAACTCGCTCGATTCGCGTTACTGGGGCTTCGTTCCGGACCAGAACATCGTGGGCAAGGCCTTCCTGGTGTGGATGAACTTCGGCAATCTCAAGCGCATCGGCACATTCCAATAAGCATCCGGTTCTTGATGGAGGGGTAGAGGGCATGAGAGCAAGGCAGACAGGACAGAAACAGCGCGGCATCTCGTTCATCGGGTTGCTTTTCGTAGCGATCGTGCTGGCGTGCGTCGGCGTGGTGGTGGCGCAGGTGATTCCGACGCTGATCGAGTACCAGGCGATCACCAAGGCCGCCGGCAAGGCCACGGCGGGCTCGACCGTGCCCGAAGTGCGGGCCATCTTCGATCGGGCCCAGGCCATCGACGACTTCCAGTCGGTCAGCGGCAAGGACCTCGACATCAAGAAGGATGGCGACAAGGTGGTGGTGTCGTTCGCCTACGACCGCGAGATCCATCTGTTCGGCCCGGCCTACCTGCTCCTGAAGTACCGGGGCCAATCGCGTTGACGTCTTTTTCCCCGTGACCGACGGCGGCCTCGTCGCGCTGCAGGCGCGCCTCCAGCATTCCTTCGCCGATGCACGGCTGCTGCAGCAGGCGCTGACGCACCGCAGTTTTTCGGCTGATCACAACGAGCGGCTGGAGTTTCTCGGCGACTCGGTGCTGAACCTGGCGGTGTCGCACCTGCTCTACGCGCGGCTGGCGACCCTTCCGGAAGGCGACCTGTCGCGGGTGCGCGCCAACCTGGTCAAGCAGGACACGCTGCACCAGCTGGCGCTCAAGCTGGCGCTGTCGCCCTTGCTGCGGCTGGGCGAGGGCGAGTCGCGATCGGGCGGCCAGAACCGGCCGTCGATCCTGGCCGATGCGCTGGAGGCGGTGATCGGCGCCGTCTACCTCGATGCCGGCTACGCGGCGGCGCAGGCGCTGGTGCACCGGCTCTACGAGTCGGTGGCGATCAGCCCGCGCATGGAGGCGGCCTCCAAGGACCCCAAGACCGAATTGCAGGAATGGCTGCAGGGTCACAAAATGAAGCTGCCCGCCTACCGCGTCGTCGGAACGCTGGGGGCGGCACACAAGCAGACTTTCGATGTCGAATGCGAGGTGCCCGACCTGGGCCTGCGCGAACGCGGCATCGGCGGCTCGCGCCGCGCCGGCGAGCAGGCCGCCGCGGCGGCCATGTTGATCCGGCTCAAGGCGCGAGGCGCGAAGGCAACCCCATGAACGAAGTGAACGAATCCATCCTCCCCCCGGCCAGCGACGGCGCGGAGGGCGCCCGCCGCTGTGGCCTGGTGGCGATCGTCGGCAAGCCCAACGTGGGCAAGTCGACCTTGCTCAACGCCCTGGTCGGGCAGAAGATCAGCATCACCTCGCGCAAGGCCCAGACCACCCGGCACCGCATCACCGGCATGCGCACGCTGGGCCCGACCCAGTTCGTCTTCGTCGACACGCCGGGCTTCCAGACCCTGCACGCCAATGCGCTCAACAAGTCGCTCAACAAGACCGTGCAGGGCGCGGTGGGCGATGTCGACCTGATCCTGTTCGTGGTCGAGGCCGGCAGTTTCACGCCGGCCGACGAGCGCGTGCTCAAGCTGCTCGGCAAGGGCATCCCGACCGTGCTGCTGGCCAACAAGCTCGACAACGTGCACCGCCGCGGCGACATCGCCCCCTGGCTGCAGACCATGCAGCAGAAGCACGAGTTCGCCGAATTCGTGCCGATGTCGGCCAAGAACGCGAAGGATGTCGAGCGCCTGTTCGGCATCTGCGAGAAGTACCTGCCCGAGCAGGACTGGTTCTATGCCGAGGACGAACTCACCGACCGGAGCGAGAAGTTCCTGGCCGGGGAACTGGTGCGCGAGAAGCTGTTCCGCCTGACCGGCGACGAACTGCCCTACACCTCGACCGTCGTGATCGACAAGTTCGAAGAAGAACCGCCCCAGAAGAAGGGCCAGAAGCGGCTGCTGCGGATCGCCGCCACGATCGTGGTCGAGCGCGACGGCCACAAGGCGATGGTCATCGGCGACAAGGGCGAGCGCATCAAGCGCATCGGCATGGAAACGCGCGTCGAGCTCGAGAAGCTGGCCGACGCCAAGGTGTTCCTCGAGCTCTGGGTCAAGGTGCGCTCGGGCTGGGCCGACGACGAAGCACGGGTCCGCTCCTTCGGATACGAGTGAGTGGCCGTCAAGCGCGTTTCGCATGAACCGGCCTATGTGCTCCACCGCTACGACTGGAGCGAGACGAGCCTGATCCTCGAGGTTTTCACGCGCCACCTGGGGCGGATCGCGCTGGTGGCCAAGGGGGCCAAGCGGCCGAGCTCCAACTTCCGGCCGGTGCTGCTGCCGCTGCAGCCGCTGCAGCTCAATTTCACCGGCGAGGCCGAGATCCGGACGCTCAAGGCGGCCGAATGGATGGGCGGCCACGTGATGCCGACCGGCGAGGCGCTGCTGTCGGGCTACTACGTCAACGAACTGCTGATGCGGCTGCTGGCCCGCGACGATCCGCACGAGCTGCTGTTCGACGCCTACGCGGCGGTGGTCCAGGTGCTGGCGAGCGACCATGGGACGGCGCAGGCGGCGACCCAGGCGGCCGGGCTGCGGGCCTTCGAGCTGCTGCTGCTGCGCGCGGTCGGGCTGCTGCCGTCGCTGGACGCCCAGACCGCCACCCTGACGCCGCTGGCGCCGTCGGCGCGCTATGCGCTGGTGCCCGAGGCCGGGCTGCGCCAGGCCGACGACACCGAGCCGGCGCTGCGGGCCGCCGAATGGGAGGCCCTGCAGGCGGCGCTGGACGATCGGGCGCCTTTCGCCTCGACGCTGCGCGTCTGCGCCGGCATCAACGGTGCGCTGCGCACCCAATTGCGGGTGCTGCTCAACTACCATTGCGGCGTCGCAACGCTGCACACGCGGCAGATGATGCGGGATCTGCAAGCCCTATGAGCACTCCTATGTCCACAGCCCTGTCCGTCAACCTCAACAAGGTCGCGCTGGTGCGCAACACGCGCCCGCTCGGCATCCCCAGCGTGCTGTTCGCGGCCGCTCTGTGCCTGGACGCCGGCGCGCACGGGATCACCGTCCATCCGCGCCCCGACGAGCGCCACATCCGGCCGCAGGACGTGCGCGACCTGGCGGGCCTGCTCAAGAAGGACTGGCCGGCGGCGGAGTTCAACATCGAGGGCAATCCGTTCCACAACCTGATGGAGTTCGTGCGCGAGCTGCGTCCGCACCAGGCGACCTTCGTCCCGGACAGCCAGACCCAGGCGACCAGCGACCATGGCTGGAGCTTCCCCGAGGACGCCGAGCGGCTGCGCCCGCTGGTCGCCGAGACCCGGGCGCTGGGCGTGCGCGTGAGCCTGTTCATGGACCCGGCGCCCGAGATGATGGCGGCCGCCAAGGCGGTCGGCGCCGATCGCGTCGAGCTCTACACCGAGGGCTACGCCGCCTCGCGCGACACCTCGAAGGCGAGCCAGGTGCTACAGCTCTACGCGGAGGCGGCGCGCGCCGCACAGGCAGTCGGGCTCGAAGTCAATGCCGGCCACGACCTGAGCCGCGACAACCTGAGCGAATTCCTGCGCGCGGTGCCGGGCGTGCGCGAAGTCTCGATCGGCCATGCCTTCGTTTCCGATGCGCTCGAACTGGGCTATGCCGCGGCGACCCGCGAGTACCTGCGCCGGATCGAAGAAGCGCGATAGACAGAAAGACGACGCTGGCGTGATCTACGGCATCGGCACCGACATCTGCGACATCCGGCGCATTGCCGCCACCTTCGAGCGCCAGGGCGAGCGCTTCGCCCACAAGGTGCTTGGCGAGGCCGAGTTCGCGATCTGGCAGGCCCGCAGCGCGCGCTGGCCGAAGCGCGGCCTGCGCTACCTGGCAACCCGCTTCTCGGCCAAGGAGGCCTTCAGCAAGGCGGTCGGCATGGGCATGCGGATGCCGATGAGCTGGCGGCTGTGCGAAATCCTCAACGAGAAGAGCGGCAAGCCCGTGATCGTGCTGCACGGCGGCCTCAAGGACTGGTTCGAGGCCGAGGGCTTGAGCGCCCATGTGACCGTGACCGACGAAACCGACTATGCGGCGAGCTTCGTCGTGGTCGAACGCAAAGAATGACCGACAAGACCTTGCACGCGCCCCTGATCATCGATGTGGCGGGGACCGAACTGAACGCGGCCGACCGCCGCCGGCTGGCCGATCCCCTGGTGGGGGGCGTGATCCATTTCGCCCGCAATTGGAACGACCGGGCACAGATGACGGCGCTCAATGCCGAGATCAAGGCGATCCGACCCGACATGCTGGTCTGTGTCGACCACGAAGGCGGCCGGGTCCAACGCTTCCGAACCGACGGCTTCACGCGCCTGCCGTCGATGCGCACGCTGGGCGAGCTCTGGATGCGCGACCCGCTGCGCGCGGCGCAGGCGGCGGTCGCCTGCGGCCGGGTGCTGGGGGGCGAACTGCGGGCCTGCGGCGTCGACTTCAGCTTTGCGCCGGTGCTCGACCTGGACTACGGCGAGAGCAGCGTGATCGGCGACCGCAGCTTCCATCGCGATCCGCGCGTGGTGGCGCTGCTGGCGCGCAGCCTGATGCACGGGCTGCTGCAGGCCGGCATGGCGCATTGCGGCAAGCACTTTCCGGGGCACGGCTTCGTCAAGGCCGATTCGCATGTCGCGATCCCGGTCGACCGGCGCAGCCTCAAGGCGATCCTCGCGGACGACGCGCGGCCCTACGAATGGCTCCAGGGCACGCTCGCGGCCGTGATGCCGGCGCATGTGATCTATCCCAAGGTCGATGCCCGTCCGGCCGGTTTTTCGGCGAAATGGCTGCAGCAGGTGCTGCGCGGCAAGCTCGGCTTCGACGGCGCGGTGTTCAGCGACGACCTCAGCATGGAGGCGGCACGCCGGATCGACGGCCAGGTCTTGAGCTACACCGACGCGGCGCTGGCCGCGCTCGACGCCGGCTGCGACCTGGCGCTCCTGTGCAACCAGAGCGTGGGGGAGGGGGCGGCGCTCGACGCGCTGCTCGACGGCATGGCCGCGGCCCGGCACAGCGGACGCTGGCGGCCGGACTCGGCCAGCGAGCGGCGCCGCCGCAGCTTGCTGCCGCGCGGCCCGGCGCTCGACTGGGCAGGGCTCCAGGCCTCTTCCGACTACGTCCAGGCCGTGGGCTTGCTGCCCTGAGCCTTCAGACGGACGGCGTCCACAGCCGCTCGCCGCCGCCGTCGAGGTGCGTCAGGTACAGCCGGAGATCGAACTCGTGCTGGTGGTAGTCGGGCTCCATGTGCATGCAGAGCTTGTAGAAGGCCTTGTCGTGTTCGCGCTCCTTCATGTGCGCCAGCTCGTGCACGACGATCATCCGCAGCCACTCGATCGGCACTTCCTTGAACAGGCTGGCCACCCGGATCTCGCGCTTGGCCTTGAGCTTGCCGCCCTGCACGCGCGAGACCGTGGTGTGGGTGCCGAGGGCGTTGCGGATCACGTGCAGCTTGTTGTCGAACACCACTTTCGAGAGCGGCTCGGCGTTGCGCAGGAATTCGCTCTTCAGGTCGCTCACGTAGTCGTAGAGCGCGCGGTCGGTGCGGATCTCGTGCGGGGCGACGTAGCGCTTCTGCAGCCAGTCGCCGAGCTTGCCTTCGGCGAGGAGTTTCTCGACCTGGGCGCGCAGCGCCGCGGGGTACGCGGCGAGGTACTTCATGCGGGTTGCGGCGTCCGCTTGCCGGGGGTGGCCGAAGCGGCCGCGGCCGCATAGGCCAGGCCGGCCGCCACGCCGCCGAACAGGTCGCCTTCGACCAGGTCGACGCCGGGGAAGGCCGCGCGCAGCGCGCTCTGGAACGGGCGCAGCGCCGAGGAGCCCCCGGTCAGGTAGATGGCGTCGAGGTCGCTGGCCTGGAGGCCGGCGCGCTGCACGCAGTCGCGGGCGCAGGCGACCACGCTGTCGAGCAAGGCCGACAGGTGTTGCGCCATGTCGACCGCGCTCAAGGCGGCCTGCAGGCCGCGCTCCGCGCACGACAGGTCGATCGATACCTCGCCGTTGGTCATCGAGGAGCGGATCTTGGCCTCCTCGACCTCGCTGGCGACGCGGTGGCCCTCGCGGTTCACGAGCACGTTCATGAGGCGGTCGTGCAGCCGCGTGTCGAGGTAGCTGCTGCGCAGTTCCTGCACCTGGCGAACCGACTTCGGCGCCTGCAGCCAGTTGATCAGGTGCCAGGTCGAAAGGTCGAAGAAGGTGCGGCTCGGCACTTCGCGGCCCTGTGGCCCGTGATGGCGGAAGCCCAGCAGCGGCATGGCGCAGGCGAGGCTGAGCCGCTGGTCGTAGTCGGTGCCGCCGATGTGCACGCCGGTGGTGGCCAGGATGTCGCTCGCGCGATCGGGGTGGCCCATGCGCTCGGGGCCGAGCCGAACCACCGTGAAGTCGGAGGTGCCGCCGCCGATGTCGACGATCAGCACCAGCGATTCGCGCGTCACGCGGCGCTCGAAGTCGAAGGCGGCCGCGATCGGTTCGTACTGGAACGAAACCTCGCCGAGTCCGGCGTTTTCGGCCGCCTGGCGCAGCGAGGCTTCGGCCTGCGCGTCGCGCTTGTCGTCGTCGTCGACGAAGCGGATCGGACGGCCGATCACGACCCGGCCCGGATGCGCGCCGAGCTGCTCGCGCGCCCGGCTGCCCAGCTCGGCCAGGAACAGCGTGATGATGTCCTCGAAGCTGACCAGCTGGTTGTCGATCTCGGTCGGCTCCTGCATCAGCGCGCTGCCCAGGATGCTCTTGAGCGAACGCATCAGCCGGCCTTCGGTGCCGGCCAGGTAGAGCGCCATCGCCTCGCGGCCGAAATGCGTGCTCCGGTCTTCGGAATTGAAGAAGATCGCGGTCGGGATCGCGATGGCCGAGCCTTCGAGCAGCAGCGGACGGGCGCGGCCGTCCTCGCCGACGAAGGCGGCGGCGGAATTCGACGTCCCGAAGTCGATCCCGATCGCGGGTGCGGGCCGGCTCAAGATTCGCGGCGCAGGGCCGGGAACAGGATCACGTCGCGGATGCTCGGCGAGTCGGTCAGGAGCATCATCAGGCGGTCAATGCCGATGCCGCAGCCGCCGGTGGGCGGCATGCCGTATTCGAGCGCGCGCACGAAGTCGTGGTCGTAGAACATGGCTTCGTCGTCGCCGCTGTCCTTGGCCGCCACCTGGGCGTTGAAGCGCGCCGCCTGGTCCTCGGCGTCGTTGAGCTCGCTGAAGCCGTTGCCGAACTCGCGGCCCGTGATGTAGAGCTCGAAGCGCTCGGTGACCTCGGGGCGCTCGTCGTTGGCGCGCGCCAGCGGCGAGATCTCGGTCGGATGCTCCATGATGAAGGTCGGCTGCCAGAGCTTTTCTTCGACGGTTTCCTCGAAGTACATGACCTGCAGGCTCGCCAGGCTGCGCTGCGAAAGCTTGTCCTTTTCTTCGCTGAGGCCGAGCTTGCGCAGGGCGTTGACCAGCCAGCCGGCGTCGTCGACGTTGGCGCCGGCGTCGGTGTGCTTCAGGATCGCCTCGCGGATCGTCAGCCGCTCGAAGGGCTGGGCGAGGTCGACCGGCTTGCCCTGGTATTCGAGCTGCTGGCTGCCCACCGCCTTGTCGGCGATGGTGCGGATCAGCGTCTCGGTGAAGTCCATCAGGTCGCGGTAGTTCCAGTAGGCCGCATAGAACTCCATCATCGTGAATTCCGGGTTGTGCCGGACCGAGATGCCTTCGTTGCGGTAGCTGCGGTTGATCTCGAACACGCGCTCGAAGCCGCCGACGATCAGCCGCTTGAGGTACAGCTCGGGCGCGATGCGCAGGAACATCTCCTGGTCGAGCGCGTTGTGGTGCGTCTTGAAGGGCTTGGCGTTGGCGCCGCCCGGGATCGGATGCAGCATCGGCGTCTCGACCTCGAGGAAGTCGTTGGCCACCATGAACTCGCGCAGCGCACTGACGGCCTTGCTGCGCGCCGCGAAGCGCTCGCGTGCGGCGCCGTCGGTGATCAGGTCGACATAGCGCTGGCGGTACTTCTGCTCCTGGTCGGCCATGCCGTGGAACTTGTCGGGCAGCGGCCGCAGGCTCTTGGTCAGCAGGCGCAGCTGCGTGACCTTGACCGACAGCTCGCCGGTCTTGGTCTTCATGAGCGTGCCGACGGCGCCGATGATGTCGCCGAGGTCCCAGCGCTTGAAATCGGCGTAGGCCTCTTCGCCGATCGCGTCGCGCTGGACATAGAGCTGGATGCGGCCGGTGGCGTCCTGCAGGGTGGCGAAGCTGGCCTTGCCCATCACCCGCTTGAGCATCATGCGGCCGGCCACGCTGACCTCGATCGGCGTGGCTTCCAGCACCTCGGCCTCGGTCTCGCCGTGGGCGGCGACGAGCGCCGCCGCGCGGTGGCCGGGCTTGAAGTCGTTCGGGAACGCGACGCCCTTGCCTTCCGCCTGCGCGCTGCGCAGCGCCTTGAGCTTCTCGCGCCGTTCGGCGATGAGCTGGTTGTCGTCGACGGCGGGCGCCGATGCGGGGGCCGCGGCAGGCGCGGGAACGGAGGGGGTCAGGTGGTCGGACATGGGCGCTGGAGTGGGGGCGCGGCAAAAAGCGCGCAACCCGCCATTTTAACGGGCGAAGGCCGAGCGCGATCGCATGCAGGGGGCCCAGGCCGGCGCCGGGCCGCCCCAAGGCGGCCTGCGGCCCCCTCGGGGGGCAGCGACCCACACGAAGTGGGGGAGCGTGGGGGCCACGGCCGGCGCCGGGCCGCCCCAAGGCGGCCTGCGGCCCCCTCGGGGGGCAGCGACCCACACGAAGTGGGGAGCGTGGGGGCCAGCTACTTTGCGATGCCGGCCCGCGCAAGGAGGTCGCTGACGAGTTCGAGGCGCATCAGCGGGCTGTCGAGCGCCATCAGCCTCTGCTTGAGCTCGGTTTTCATCGGCAGCAATTCGCACCAGCGGTTCGCGACCCAGCCGCAATCCTCGAAACGGTAGGGCTCGGCGATCGGCAGCCGCACGCCATCGCCGCCTTCCATGCGGCGCCGCTCCTCGAGGGTGTCGACCAGGCGCCGGAGGGCGTCGGCCGTGTGCTGGAGATCCTCGGGCAGGGCCAAGGAAACGTCGTCGGGGACGGCGTCGACCTCGGCGGTCCAGAGGCCATGCTTCTGCAGTTCGCTGGAGCGCAGCCGGAAGCGTTGCGTGCCGACGCATTCGATCTGCATCAGGCCGGCCTGCGGGGCGTCGAATTCGCGGATCACGGCCAGCGTGCCGATCTCGGCGAAGGACTCGGCTTCGGCGCCGGGCCGGCGAACCTCCTGGCCCTGCGTCAGCGAGACGACGCCGAAAGGGGCGCCATTGCGGTGGCAGCGGCCGATCATGTCGAGGTAGCGGACCTCGAAGATGCGCAGCGGCAGCAGGCCGTCGGGAAACAGCACCGTGCCGAGCGGGAACAAAGGGAGGGCGCGCAGAAGGGGTTGTGTCGTCATCGATGAACCTTGGCGTGGCTATCATCGCATTCCTTCACGACCAAGCGCCATGTTCTATCAGATCCCCTCGTTCCTGCTCGACGTGATCGTCGGCCTCCTGGGCGGCGCCTGCCTGCTGCGTCTCTACATGCAATACCACCGGGTGCCATTCGGCAATCCGCTCGGGCGCTTCGTGTTCGCGGTCAGCGACTGGATCGTGCTGCCGCTGCGCCGCGTGATTCCGTCGGTGAAGCGCTGGGACCTGGCCAGCGGCGTGGCCGCCTGGCTCCTGGTGCTGGCCAAGTTCCTGCTGCTGTGGCTGCTGCTGGGCGGCATCGGACGCTGGGCCGTGCTGCCGCTGGTGTCGCTGATCGGGCTGCTTCAGCTCGCAGTGTCCGGGCTGACCGCGCTGCTGATCGTCCATGCGGTGCTGTCCTGGGTGCCCAATGCGTCGTCGATGCTGCACGACCTGATCGCGCGCCTGGCCGAACCCCTGGTGCGCCCGCTGCGCCGCTTCATTCCGCTGGTCGGCGGCGTCGACCTGTCGGTGCTGGCCGCGATCGTGCTGCTGCAGGTGGTCGCGATCGTTCTGGGCAACCTGATGCAGGGCGCCTTCACGCTCGGGTGAAGGCGCTCGGCGCGGCTAGTCCACCGCGTCGGCGGGCTGGCGAAGCAGCATGGCCAGGGTGCTGGCGATGGTCTTGCGCAGTTCGCGGCGGTCGCAGATGAAGTCGACCGCGCCCTTGGTCTGCAGGAACTCGGCGCGCTGGAAGCCCTCGGGCAGGGTCACGCGCACGGTCGATTCGATCACGCGCGGGCCGGCGAAGCCGATCAGCGCCTTGGGCTCGGCGATCACGACGTCGCCGACGAAGGCGAAGCCGGCGCTCACACCCCCCATCGTCGGGTCGGTCAGCACGCTGATGTAGGGCAGGCCCTTCTTGGCCAGGCGGGTGAGCGCCGCATTGGTCTTGGCCATCTGCATCAGCGACAGCAGGCCTTCCTGCATCCGCGCGCCGCCGGTGGCGGTGAAGCAGACGAAAGGCACCTTCTGCTCGATGGCCGTCTCGACGCCGCGCACGAAGCGCTCGCCGACCACGCTGCCCATGCTGCCGCCCATGAAGTCGAACTCGAAGCAGGCGACCACCAGGTTGATGCTGTGCACCGAGCCGCCGATGACCACCAGGGCATCGGTCTCGCCGGTGTTCTCGAGCGCTTCCTTGAGCCGCTCGGGGTACTTGCGGCTGTCCTTGAACTTCAGGGCGTCGACCGGCAGCACTTCCTGGCCGATCTCGTAGCGGCCCTCTGGGTCGAGGAAGGCGTCGAGACGCGCCCGCGCACCGATGCGGTGGTGGTGGCCGCAGCTCGGGCAGACGTTCTGGTTGTGCTCCAGGTCGGTCTTGTAGAGCACGGTTTCGCAGCTCGGGCACTTGATCCAGAGGCCCTCGGGCATCTGGCGCCGCTCGCTCGGGTCGGTCGGCGTGATCTTGGGGGGAAGCAGTTTTTCAAGCCAGCTCATGGTGCTCCTTCGTTGGCATGGATTATCCGCCAGTCGCGGACCGCGGCAGGGCGTCGAGCGCCTGGCGGATCCCGGCCAGGAAGTCGCGCACCGCCGGCACCACCGCGTCGCGCGGCTGGCCGTCGATCAGCTGGATGATGCGGGTGCCGATCACGACCGCGTCGGCGGCCGCGCCGACCGCCTGGGCCGTGCCGGCGTCGCGGATGCCGAAGCCCACGCCGACCGGCACGCCCACGTGCCGGCGGATGCGCGGCAGCATGCGGCCGACGGCGTCGGTGTCGAGGTGGCCGGCGCCGGTCACGCCCTTGAGCGAGACGTAGTAGACGTAGCCGCTGGCGATCCGGCCGACCTGCGCCATGCGCTCGTCGGTGCTGGTCGGGGCCAGCAGGAAGATCAGGTCGATGCCATGGGCCTTCAGGGCGGCGGCGAAGTCCTCGCATTCCTCGGGCGGGTAGTCGACCACCAGCAGGCCGTCGACGCCGGCCGCGGCGGCGTCGCGGATGAAGGCGCCCTTGCCGTGCACGCCGTCGTAGCGTTCGACCGGGTTGGCGTAGCCCATCAGCACCACGGGCGTGGCCTGGTCCTGCTCGCGGAAGGCGGTGACCATGGCCAGCACCTGCTTCATGCCGACGCCGAGCGCCAGCGCGGCCTCGCCGGCCTGCTGGATCACCGGGCCGTCGGCCATCGGGTCGGAAAACGGCACGCCGAGCTCGATCACGTCGGCACCAGCGGCGACCATGCCGTGCATCAGCGCGGGCGTGATGTCGGCATAGGGGAAGCCGGCCGTCACGTAGGGGATCAATGCCTTGCGGCCCTGTTTCTGCAGGGCGTCGAAGGTGGCAGCAATCCGGCTCATCACTTGCCTCCCTTCACTTGCAGGCCGCGCATCGACGGCCGGTCGTAGAAGTCGACCCCCGACAGGTCGGCCACGGTGCCGATGTCCTTGTCGCCGCGGCCCGAGAGGTTGACCAGGATCGACTGGTCCGGCCGCATGGTCTTCGCCAGCTTCATGGCGTAGGCGAAGGCGTGGCTCGATTCGAGCGCCGGGATGATGCCTTCGGTCCGGCACAGGTAGTGGAAGGCCTCCAGCGCCTCCGTGTCGGTGATGCCGACGTACTCGGCGCGGCCGATGTCGGCCAGGTAGGCATGCTCGGGGCCGACGCCGGGATAGTCCAGGCCGGCGCTGATGCTGTGGGTTTCGGTGACTTGGCCGTCGTCGTTCTGCAGCAGGTAGGTGCGGTTGCCGTGCAGCACGCCCGGGCTGCCGCGCAGGATCGAGGCCGAATGCTTGCCGCTGTCCAGGCCTTCGCCGGCGGCCTCGACCCCGATCAGCCGTGTGCGCTCGAACGGGATGTACGGGTGGAAGATGCCCATCGCGTTGCTGCCGCCGCCGACGCAGGCCACGACCACGTCGGGCTGGCGGCCTTCGGCCTCGCCCGTGATGCCCTGCGCCGCCAGCATGGCCGGCATCTGCGCGATGCACTCGGTGCCGATCACGCTCTGGAAGTCGCGCACCATCATCGGGTAGGGGTGAGGGCCGGCCACCGTGCCGATGATGTAGAAGGTGTTCTCGACATTGGTGACCCAGTCGCGCATGGCTTCGTTGAGCGCGTCCTTCAGGGTCTTGCTGCCCGATTCGACCGGCACCACGGTGGCGCCGAGCAGGTTCATGCGGTAGACGTTCGGGCTCTGGCGCTTGACATCCTGGCTGCCCATGTAGACCACGCATTCGAGGCCATAGCGGGCGCAGATGGTGGCCGTGGCCACGCCATGCTGGCCGGCGCCGGTCTCGGCGATCACGCGCGGCTTGCCCATGCGCTTGGCGAGCATGGCCTGGCCGATGGTGTTGTTGACCTTGTGGGCGCCGGTGTGGTTCAGGTCCTCGCGCTTCAGGTAGACCTGGGCGCCGCCGATCTCGCGGCTGGTGCGTGCCGCATGGTAGATCGGCGAGGGACGGCCGACGAAATGCGCCAGCTCGTAGTGGAATTCGGCGAGGAATTCGGGGTCGTCCTTGTAGCGGGCGTAGGCATCGCGCAGTTCGCTGATCGCGTGGGTCAGCGTCTCGCTGGCGAAAGTGCCGCCGTAGATGCCGAAATGGCCGCTGGCGTCGGGTTGCTGGTAGGTGTCCATGGTCTCGATTCGTTGGGCCGGCGCCCGCGGATCGAGGCGGGGCAGCCAGCTAGGGAAGGGCATCGGCCGCACGCACGGCGGCCACGAATGCGTGAATCTTCTCGGCGTCCTTCAGGCCCTTGGCGGCCTCGACGCCCGAACTCACGTCAACGGACAGCGACTTGCAGCGCGTCCGCAGCTGACGAATGCCATCGCCCACGTTTGCAGGTGCGAGCCCACCACTCAAGACGAGGTGAGCGTCGACGGCGGGTGGAAGAAGTGACCAATCGAATGCCTTGCCGCCACCGCCATAGGCTTCGACATGGGCGTCGAGCAGGATGGCGTGGGCGCGGGAGTAATCGGACGCGTATTTTACGAGGTCGAAGGAAGCCCCGGCGGCGCCGAGCGGAATCCGGGCCGCGCGCATGAAGCGGTGGCGGCCGCGGCCGCTGGCTTCCCAGCAAAGTTCGGGCGATTCGTCGCCGTGGAACTGGGCCATGGCACCGGCCACGCGCGCCAGTGCATCGAGAGTCGCCGGCACCGATTCGTTGACGAACAGCAGCACCGGCGTCACGAAGGGCGGCAGCCGCGCGGCCAGCTCGGCGGCGCGCTCGACGCTCACCGCGCGCGGGCTGGCGGGATAGAGCACGAAGCCGATCGCATCGGCGCCGGCCCCGATGGCGGCGTCGACGTCGGCCTCACGCGTCAGGCCGCAGATCTTGATGCGGGTACGGGCGGACGGGGCGTTCATGGCGGACCATCATACGCAGCACCTCCGGCCTGCAGCGTCGCCTGCGGCGGCAGGCCCCAGCCGGCGTCGTACAACGGGCCGAGGAAATACAGGCCGGCCGGCGAGAAGGTCGGCGCCGCCACCACCCGGCTGCGCGCGGCCAGCACTTCGGCCATCCACTCGGGCGGCGCGTCGCCGCGGCCGATGCGCACCAGGCAGCCCATGATGTTGCGGATCATGTGGTGCAGGAAGGCGTCGGCCTCGAACTCGAAATGCCAGCGGCAGCGTTCGCCCTCGCCATGGCGCGTGATCGCGATGCGGCGCAGGTCCTTGACCGGCGAGCGCGCCTGGCAGGCCGAGGCGCGGAAAGAGCTGAAATCGTGCTGCCCGACCAGGATGGCGGCGGCGGCCCGCATCGCATCGCCGTCGAGCGCATGCATCGTCCAGCCGACCCGGCCGGCGTCCAGGCTCGGACGCACCGGCGATTGGGACAGCACGTACAGGTAGCGGCGGGTCAACGCGCTGGCGCGGCAGTGGAACTGGTCGGGCACCGGCTGTGCCCATTGGACCGCGATGTCGGGCGGCAGGAACCGGTTGGTGCCGCGGACCCAGGAGAAGGGCGTGCGCTCGACCGAGGTGTCGAAGTGCACCACCTGCATCAGGCCGTGGACGCCGGTGTCGGTGCGGCCGGCGCACAGTGTCGAGATCGGCTGGGCGGCAAACTGGGCCAGGGCCGCCTCGAGCTTGTCCTGCACCGTGAGGCCCGAGAGCTGGCTTTGCCAGCCCTGGTAGGCCTGTCCGTTGTAGCGGATACCGAGGGCCAGCCTCACAGCGGAATCGGCGGCCGCATGGCCGCTCAGCGCAATTGGCCGAGCAGTTGCTTGGCTTCGGCCTTGATGTCGCCGGCGCTCTCGGCGGCGACTTCCTCGACCAGCGAGCGGGCGCCTTCGACGTCGCCCAGCGCCTTCAGTTCGCGGGCCAGCGACAGCTTGATCGCGTGCGGGTTCTCGTTGCTGTCGTCGATCGTCTCGAGGCGGCCGCGCTCGGTGTCGGGCGGGTTGCGGTTCGACAGGCCGGCCAGCGAACTCATGTCGAATTCGATGAAGCCGGAGTCGGCGGGCAGGCCGGCACGCAGCGGTGCGGGCTGGGTGCGCTCTTCGTCGGCGTGCGGCGAGGAACGCGCCATCGGCTCGAGCGCGCCGGGCGCGGTATCGAAGTCGTTCTCGAGGTCGAGGCGGCTGATGGCCGGGGCGGCCGGCTGGTGGCCGTTGAGCGGCGCCGTGACGGTGCTCGGCAGCTCGGCGGCGGCCGGGACCGGCTTGTGCACCGGGGCCGGCGTGATCGGCAGGCTGGCCGTGATGGGTGCCGGGGCGGTCGCGGCCGGTGGCGTGCTCAGCTCGAGATCGAAGTCCAGCGGTGCCACCGAGGGCACGAAGGCCGGCGGCGGCGCTTCGACTTCCGGCGCGGGCGCAAGCGGGGCGGGGGCGCTGGCGGCTGCCAGCGTGCCGGCGAAGGCGGCGGCCTCGGCGGCGGACACGCCACCCCGGCTGCCGGTCTCGTACAGCGGATTGCCCGGATCGAGGTCCTTGCCGAGTTCGACCACGCGATTCCAGTCGCTGCCGGTACCGCCGGTGAGCTTGTGGACGTCGGCGGCGAGCGCTTCGTAGGCGCGCAGGTCGCGGCGCTTGGCGTGGATCTCGAGCAGCTTGAGGTGGATGGCGGTGCGTTCCGGATTGACCCGCAGGGCCTCACGCAGGATTTCCTCGGCCTGCAGGTCGCGGCCATAGGCGAGGTAGACGTCGGCTTCGGCCACCGGATCGACGTCGCCGGCGTCCAGTTGGCTCGGCGAATACGACAGCGACGACACCACCGAGTTGCCGCGGTTCTTGGTGTCGACCGATTCGCCGCCGCTGGCGCCGAAGAAGGAGTCCTTGGGGATGCGGCTTTCGATGAAGACGCTGTCGCCGGCATCGCGGCGCTTGCGGCCGAGCACGCGGTAGAGCAGGAAGCCGATCAGCAGGGCGATCAGGGCGGCCGCTCCGGCCATCAGCGGGTTGTCGAGGAGTTCGGAGAAGAAGCTCTGCTGCGCGGGCGGCGGCGGAGGCGGCGCCTTGACGGCCGGCTTGGCCGCGGCGGCGGGCGGCGCCGCCGCGGGTGCGACGGCGGCCGGCGCGGCGGCGGCAGCCACCGTCGGCGCGACCACGGCCGGCGTTGTCGCCGCGGCCGGGGTTGCGGGCGCAGCGGCGCTGGGCGCAGGGCTGGCGGCCGGCGCAGGTGCGGCAGCGGCCGGCGCAGGTGCGGCAGCGGCCGGCACAGGCGCGGCAGCGGCCGGCGCAGGTGCGGCAGCGGCCGGCACAGGCGCGGCAGCGGCCGGCACAGGCGCGGCTGCGGGTGCCGCCGGCGCGGGAGCCGCCGCTGGAGCCGGAGCCGCTGCCGGTGCCGCGGGCGCGGCACCGGTGGCGGCCTGGATCTTGTTCAGCTCGGAGATGTTCTTGGACAGCTCGGCCACGCGTGCATTGCTGGCCTGCGCCTGCTTCGCCTGGGCGATCTGCTCTTCGGTCGGGCGGCCCGGGGCGAGGCCCTGGGAGATCTTGAGCTTGTCACTGGATGCGTTGGCCGCGTTGCGGTCCTCGACGTTGGCTTGCAGCTTGCCGGAGGTCTGGCGATCGGCGTCGGCGACCTTCGAGGTCGGCGCATTGTCGGCCAGGCGGCGGCGGTATTCGCCGAAGTCCTGGCTCTGGGCCGTCACGGTGCGGCGGGCTTCGGCCGCCGGGACGGCCTCCGCCTGCGGTGCGCCGGGCAGTTCGAGCACCGCACCGGCCTTGATCCGGTTGACGTTGCCGCCGATGAAGGCGTTCGGATTGGCGCGCAGCAGCGCCACCAGCATCTGATCGAGCGAGACCTCGGCCGGCTTGTAGGCGGCCGCGATCTTGCTGGCGGTATCGCCCGGCTGGACCTTGACCTGTTCGCCGTTCGAAGTGCGGACCGTGCCGCTGTCCGCAGCGGCTGGCGCGGGTGCGGCCGCGGCGACCGGGCGTTCGCGCCGCACGGGAGGTGCCTGCACTTCGGCCGGCAGGACGCGCTGCAGGGGGGCGGCGGAGATCTGCGGTGCCACCGGCGCCACCGGCGCGGCTGCCTGCCGGCTGGTCGGCGGGTCGAGCAGGACGGTGTAGTCGCGCACGATGCGTCCCGAACCCCAGTTGGCTTCGAGCAGCAGGTCGACGAAGGGCTCGCTGACCAGGCGGTTGCTGGTGAGGCGGACCACGTAGCGGCCGTCGGCGCGCTTCTGGACGCCGACGCGGACGTCCGACAGCGCCGCGTTGTAGGGAACGCCGGCGGCACGGAAGGCCTCGGCCGAGGCGATGTTGACCTTGAGGCTGTCGGCTTCGGCGGCCGTGATCTCGGTGACCTCGATTTCGGCACGCAGCGGTTCGCCCAGCGCCGACTGCACATTCAGCCGTCCCAGCGCGAGTGCGCTGGCGTCAGCGGCCAGGCCGCCGCCGAGAGCCAGGGCGACCGCCGCGCTCAACAGCGTGAGCTGACTCCGGCCAGGGGTCGTCGAACTCGGGGAGGTGGCCGAAAGGCGGGCCGCAGGCAACGGTTGTCGTGTCATGCTGGTAGGGGCAGCTCGGCCCAAAAGTGTAAGGGGACGTTAACATCAACACCCTGCACTGACAAGGCGACAAGGCTTATCTACCCAGTGCGTGCAAACTTCGTCATGCATTTGCCGTTGCTGTTGAGCAACGGCGCGGGCACCCGAAGGCGCCCGCCAGCCGGTTCAGGCCTCCAGCAGGATGCGCAGCATGCGGCGCAGCGGCTCGGCGGCGCCCCACAGCAGCTGGTCGCCGATCGTGAAAGCGCCGACGTATTCGGGGCCCATGGCGAGCTTGCGCACGCGGCCGACCGGGATCGACATGGTGCCGGTGACGGCCACCGGCGTCAGGTCCTTGACGGTCGCCTCGCGGGTGTTCGGCACCACCTTGACCCATTCGTTGTCGGCGGCGATCAGGGCCTCGATGTCGGCCACGGGCACGTCCTTCTTGAGCTTGAAGGTCAGCGCCTGGCTGTGGCAGCGCATCGCGCCGATGCGCACGCAGAAGCCGTCGACCGGCGTGGCCGCGGTGCCGAACTGCGCGCCCTGGCCGAGGATCTTGTTGGTCTCGGCGCCGCCCTTCCATTCTTCCTTGCTCATGCCGTCGCCCAGGTCCTTGTCGATCCAGGGGATCAGGCTGCCGCCCAGCGGGGCGCCGAAATTGGCCGTTTCGGCGGCGCTCAGCGATTGCTGCTTGGCCAGCACCTTGCGGTCGATCTCGAGGATGGCCGACTTCGGGTCGTCGAGCAGGGAGCGCACCTCGGCGTTGATCGTGCCGAACTGGGTCAGCAGCTCGCGCATGTGCTGTGCGCCGCCGCCGGAGGCCGCCTGGTAGGTCATGCTGGTCATCCACTCGACCAGGCCGGCCTTGTAGAGCGCGCCGACGCCCATCAGCATGCAGCTGACGGTGCAGTTGCCGCCGATCCAGTTCTTGCCGCCCTTGGCGAGCGCGTTCTGGATCACGGGCAGGTTGACCGGATCGAGCACGATGATCGCGTCGTCGTTCATGCGCAGCGTGGACGCGGCGTCGATCCAGTGGCCCTTCCAGCCGGCGGCGCGCAGCTTGGGGAACACCTCGGTCGTGTAGTCGCCGCCCTGGGCGGTGATGACGATGTCGCACTTCTGGAGCGCGGCGATGTCGTGGGCGTCCTTGAGCGTGGTCTCGTTCTTGGCCATCGCCGGGGCCTTGCCGCCGGCGTTGGAAGTCGAGAAGAAGACCGGCTCGATCAGTCCGAAGTCGCCTTCGGCCTGCATCCGGTCCATCAGGACCGAGCCGACCATGCCGCGCCAGCCCACGAGGCCGACCAGAGGTTGATTTGCGTTCGCCATTTCAATTTGCCCTTGTGAAAAAAGAAAAAACTTCTCTTTGCGCCCGGCTCGTCAGAGCCGGGGAGGGCGTGACGAAGCGGGCTGGTTTAGCCGGTAATCGTCTTTTTGGTGATGGCAGCCACCACGGCGTCGCCCATTTCGCGGGTGCCGACCTTGGTGGTGCCCGCGGACCAGATGTCTGCCGTGCGCAGCCCCTGGGCCAGCACGGATTGGACCGCCGACTCGATCCGGTCGGCAGCCTCGGGCTGGTTGAGGGAGAAACGAAGCATCATGGCAGCGGACAGGATTGTAGCCAAAGGATTGGCAACCCCTTTGCCGGCAATGTCGGGCGCACTGCCGTGGCTGGGCTCGTAGAGGCCCTGGTTGCTGGCGTTCAGCGAGGCCGAGGGCAGCATGCCGATCGAGCCGGTGAGCATCGCGGCCTCGTCCGAGAGGATGTCGCCGAACATGTTGCCGGTGACCACGACGTCGAATTTCTTCGGTGCCTTGACCAGTTGCATGGCCGCGTTGTCGACGTACATGTGGTCGAGTTCGACGTCCGGGTACTCCTTGCCGACCTCGGTCACGATGTCCTTCCAGAACTGGAAGGTCTCGAGCACGTTGGCCTTGTCGACGCTGGTCACGCGCTTGCTGCGCTTGCGCGCCGCCTGGAAGGCGACGTGGGCGATGCGCTCGACCTCGGGGCGCGAGTAGCGCATGGTGTCGAAAGCTTCCTCGGCGCCCGGGAAGTGGCCGTCGACCGCGGTGCGGCGGCCGCGCGGCTGGCCGAAGTAGATGTCGCCGGTCAGCTCGCGGATGATGAGGATGTCGAGGCCCGAGATCAGCTCGGGCTTGAGGCTGGAGGCGCCGACCAGCTGCTCGTAGCAGATCGCCGGGCGGAAATTGGCGAACAGGCCGAGGTTCTTGCGCAGGCCCAGGATGGCCTGCTCGGGACGCAGCGAGCGCTCGAGCTTGTCGTACTTCCAGTCGCCGACGGCGCCGAACAGCACGGCGTCGGCTTCCTTCGCCAGCTTGAGGGTGGCCTCGGGCAGCGGATGGCCGTGGGCCTCGTAGGCGGCGCCGCCGACCAGGGCCGACTCCATCTCGAACTTGAGGTCGAGCGTTTCGAGCACGCGGATGGCTTCGGCGACGATTTCGGTGCCGATGCCGTCACCGGGGAGGACTGCGATTTTCATTGTGAACGGAGAGTTGAGGTTGATGAGTGGTGGCTCAGGCCGGCGCCGGGCCGCCCCAAGGCGGCCTGCGGCCCCCTCGGGGGGCAGCGACCCACACGAAGTGGGGGAGCGTGGGGGCCATATACCTTAGGCGTCGAGCATCGTGTGCGCCAGCCAGGGCTTTTGCGCCAGGCGGGCGGCCTCGAAAGCCTTGATCTTGTCCTTGTGGCGCAGCGTGAGGCCGATGTCGTCGAGGCCGTTGACCAGGCAGTACTTGCGGAAAGCCTGGACGTCGAAGGCGAATTCGCCGCCGTCCGGCTTGATGACCACTTGGCGCTCGAGGTCGATCGTCAGGCTGTAGCCCGGGAAGGCGAAGGTCTGGTCGAACAGCTGGGCGACCTGCGCTTCGGGCAGCACGATCGGCAGCAGGCCGTTCTTGAAGCTGTTGTTGAAGAAGATGTCGGCATAGCTCGGCGCGATGATCGCGCGGAAGCCGTACTGGTCGAGCGCCCAGGGCGCATGTTCGCGCGACGAGCCGCAGCCGAAGTTCTGGCGTGCCAGCAGGATCGATGCGCCGGCGTAGCGCGGCTGGTTCAGCACGAAGTCGGGGTTCGGCTTGCGCGATGCCGGATCCTGGCCCGGCTCGCCCGGATCGAGGTAGCGCCAGGCGTCGAACAGGTTCTGGCCGAAGCCGGTCTTCCGGATCGATTTCAGGAACTGCTTCGGGATGATCGCGTCGGTGTCGACGTTCTCGCGGTCCATCGGTGCCACGAGGCCCTTGTGTACGGTGAATTTTTGCATGCTGGTCTCACGAGAATTGGCGGACATCGACGAAGTGGCCGTGCACCGCGGCGGCCGCGGCCATGGCGGGGCTCACGAGGTGGGTACGCCCGCCCGCGCCCTGGCGGCCTTCGAAGTTGCGGTTGCTGGTCGAGGCGCAGCGCTCGCCCGGCTCGAGGCGGTCGGCGTTCATCGCCAGGCACATCGAGCAGCCGGGCTCGCGCCACTCGAAGCCCGCGGCCTTGAAGATCTGGTCGAGCCCTTCGCGCTCGGCCTGCGCCTTCACCACGCCGGAGCCCGGCACGACCATCGCGAGCTTGACGTTCTTGGCGACCTTCTGGCCGAGCTTCTTGACCACGGCCGCGGCCTCGCGCATGTCCTCGATGCGGCTGTTGGTGCAGGAGCCGATGAACACCTTGTCGATGAAGATGTCGTTCATGGGCTTGTTGGGCTCCAGTCCCATGTAGACCAGGGCGCGTTCGATCGCGCCGCGCTTGTTGGGATCCTTCTCCTTGTCGGGATCGGGCACGCGGCCGTCGACCGGCACCACCATCTCGGGCGAGGTGCCCCAGGTGACCTGCGGCTTGATCTGCGCGGCGTCGAGCTCGACCACGAGGTCGAAGTGCGCGCCGGGGTCGGAATGCAGGGTCTTCCAGTAGGCGACCGCCTGGTCCCATTCGACGCCGGTCGGCGCCAGCGGACGGCCCTTGACGTAGGCGATGGTCTTTTCGTCGACCGCCACCAGGCCGGCGCGCGCACCGGCCTCGATCGCCATGTTGCAGACCGTCATGCGGCCTTCCATGCTGAGGTCGCGGATCGCCGAACCGGCGAACTCGATCGTGTAGCCGGTGCCGCCGGCGGTGCCGATCCGGCCGATGATCGCCAGCACGATGTCCTTGGCGGTGCAGCCGAGCGGCAGCTTGCCCTCGACCTTCACGAGCAGGTTCTTCGCCTTCTTGCCGAGCAGCGTCTGGGTGGCCATGACGTGCTCGACCTCGCTGGTGCCGATGCCGTGCGCCAGCGCGCCGAAGGCGCCGTGCGTGGAGGTGTGCGAATCGCCGCAGACCACGGTCATGCCGGGCAGGGTGGCGCCCGACTCGGGGCCGATCACGTGCACGATGCCCTGGCGCTTGCTCAGGAACGGAAAGAACGCGGCGGCGCCGAATTCCTTGATGTTGCTGTCGAGGGTCGTGACCTGTTCCTTGCTGGTCGGGTCGGCGATGCCGTCGTAGCCGCGCTCCCAGCCGGTGGTCGGCGTGTTGTGGTCGGCCGTGGCCACCACCGAGCTGATGCGCCACAGCTTGCGGCCGGCCTCGCGCAGCCCTTCGAAGGCTTGCGGGCTGGTCACTTCGTGCACCAGGTGGCGATCGATGTAGAGGATCGCGGTGCCGTCTTCCTCGGTGTGGACGACGTGTTCGTCCCAGAGTTTGTCGTAGAGCGTGCGTGCCATGGGTCTCTTTCGTGGGGAGGTGATTGTCTTATGCGGCCAGCTGCGCGGGCGTCGCGGCAGCGGGCGTGTGCAGGTGCTTGACCAGCATGCGGGCGGCGACCGGCAAGGTCGTGAAGTCGCGGGCGATGAGCCGGATCTGGCGTGCGGCCCAGGCGTCCTGGAGCGACACGGAGCTCAGGCCGCGGCCGATGCCGCCCTGCATCAGCTCGAAGGCCCGCAGCGGCATCACGCCGACGCCGAGGCCGTTCTCGATCATCCGGCACATCGCGTCGAGGCCGGTCACGTGGATTCGCAGGCGGATGCTGCGGTTGGCGGCCAGGGCGGCCTGATGCATCGCGACGTAGATCGAGCTGTTGCTGTGCAGGCCGACATGGTCGTAGTCGAGCGAATCGACGAAGGCGATCGAGCGCCTGGACGCCAGCATGTGGCCGGCGGGCACGATCAGCGCGAGTGCGTCGTCGCGGTAGGGCAGGCTCTGGAGCTCGTTGCCGCCTTCGGCGACATGGCAGACCCCGAGGTCGGCCGCCCCTTCATGGACCGCCCGCACGACTTCGCTGCTGAGGTGCTCTTCGAGGTCGATCTTGATCGCGTCGTGCTCGCGCGTGAAGGCACCGAGGTCTTCGGGCAGGAACTGGACGATCGCCGAGATGTTGGCGTGCACCCGCACATGCCCGCGCACGCCGTCGGCGTATTCGCTCAGTTCGCCCTGCATCTTCTCGAGGCTGTAGAGCACCGAGCGGGCATGGTGAAGCAGGCTTTCGCCGGCCGGCGTCAGGTCGACGCCGCGCGCATGGCGGTAGAGCAGGGGCGTTCCGAGCGTGGCTTCGAGGTCGGACAGGCGCTTGCTGATCGCCGACGCCGCGATGAATTCGCGCTCGGCGGCGCGGCCGATGCTGCCGAGTTCGCAGACGGCCACGAACAACTGCAGCGACGTGAGGTCGATGCGGCGGGCAAAACTGCGTTCGGATGAGGTCATCGGGGCTTGGCATCTCGTTCAGAGATGGAAGCCTGCATTTTCCCCCTGTTTTCAGGCTTTGGCCATCGTGATACGAGATGGCCAAGATGCCGCGACGCGATGGCGCCGCGGCTCGCTTCGCTACTGCTTCTTGGTGGCGGCGTCTTCCATCTTCTGACCGCCCTTCTGGATGTCCTGGCCGGCACCCTTCATGGTGTTGCAGCCGGCGAGCGGCACGGCGAAGGCAAAGGCGACGGCGATCATGGCGGCAAGCTTCTTCATGGCGGAACTCCTTCTCGGTTGGTTGACGAGCCCAAGTTATTCGCCCGCCGTGTGCGCGCTTGTCAGCCAAGACGCAAAAAAGCTGCCCGTGGGCAGCTTTCCTGGATGAGGGCCTGACGGCAATCAGCGCTGGGCGATCGGCTTGACGTCGCGCTTGACCGAGCCTTCGAAGAGCTGGCGCGGACGGCCGATCTTGTAGTCCGGGTCGCCGATCATTTCGTTCAGCTGGGCGATCCAGCCCACGGTGCGGGCCAGCGCGAAGATCGCGGTGAACAGCGGCACCGGGATGCCGATCGCGCGCTGCACGATGCCCGAGTAGAAATCGACGTTCGGGTAGAGCTTGCGGGAGACGAAGTATTCGTCTTCCAGGGCGATCTTCTCGAGCGCCATCGCGAGCTTGAACAGCGGGTCGTTCTCGAGGCCCAGTTCGCCCAGCACTTCCTTGCAGGTTTCCTGCATCAGCTTGGCGCGCGGGTCGTAGTTCTTGTAGACGCGGTGCCCGAAGCCCATCAGCTTGACGTTGGAATTCTTGTCCTTGACCTGCTTGATGAACTCGCCGATCTTCTCGACGCCGCCAGCTTTCTGGATGTCGTAGAGCATGTTGAGCGCCGCCTCGTTGGCGCCGCCGTGGGCCGGGCCCCAGAGGCAGGCCACGCCGGCCGCGATCGCCGCGAACGGGTTGGTGCCCGACGAGCCGCACAGGCGCACGGTCGAGGTCGATGCGTTCTGCTCGTGGTCGGCGTGCAGGATGAAGATGCGGTCGAGCGCGCGCTCGAGCACCGGGCTCACCTTGTACTCCTCGCACGGCGTCGCGAACATCATGTGCAGGAAGTTGCCCGCGTAGCTGAGTTCGTTCTTCGGGTACATGTAGGGCTGGCCCACGGTGTACTTGTAGGCCATGGCGACCAGGGTCGGCATCTTGGCGATCAGGCGGATCGCGGCGATTTCGCGGTGCTTCGGATTGTTGATGTCCGTGCTGTCGTGATAGAAGGCCGACAGGGCGCCGACCAGGCCGGTCATGATGGCCATCGGGTGGGCGTCGCGGCGGAAGCCGCGCAGGAAGAACTGCATCTGCTCGTTGACCATCGTGTGGTTGGTCACGAGCTTGGTGAAGTTGGTCTTCTTGGCTTCGTCGGGCAGTTCGCCGTACAGCAACAGGTGGCAGGTCTCGAGGAAGTCGCAGTTGGTCGCGAGCTGCTCGATCGGGTAGCCGCGGTACAGCAGCTCGCCCTTGTCGCCATCGATGTAGGTGATGGCCGATTCGCACGAGGCCGTCGACATGAAGCCCGGGTCGTAGGTGAACATGCCCGTCTGGGCGTAGAGCTTGCGGATGTCGATCACGTCAGGGCCCAGGGTGCCCTTGTAGATCGGCAGCTCGACGTTCTGTCCGCCGTTGCTGAACGACAGAGTGGCCTTGTTCTCGGATGCTTTCATTTCGAGTGTCTTTCAAAGAATGGATCAGGAAGATAGGGATTTCGCACCGTCGCTGCGCATCAGCCGCAGCAGGGCGACCACCTCGGCCCCGGCCCATCCGGGCTCGGGCTCCTTTCGCGCAAGCAGGAGGTCGAGCAGGTCGTTGTCCGACAGGTCCATCAATGTCTCCAGTGCCTGTGCCTGCCCGAAGGTCAGGCTTGCCTCGTGCCGTTCGAAGAAGCGGGCAATGAACAGGTCGTTTTCAAGCAAGCCGCGCCGGCAGCGCCACTTGAGCTTGCTCAGCGCGCGCTCGCTGATCGGCTCGGAAGGGTTGTCGGTGGCTGGCATCGGGGCTCTCGTCGGGACTAGATGGCGCGGCGCACCATCAGTTCCTTGATCTTGCCGATCGCCCGGGTCGGATTCAGGTTCTTCGGGCAGACGTCGACGCAATTCATGATCGAGTGGCAGCGGAACAGGCGGTACGGGTCCTCGAGGTTGTCCAGGCGCTCGGCGGTGGCTTCGTCGCGGCTGTCGGCGATGAAGCGGTAGGCCTGCAGCAGGCCGGCCGGACCGACGAACTTGTCGGGGTTCCACCAGAAGCTCGGGCAGCTGGTCGAGCAGCTCGCGCACAGGATGCACTCGTACAGGCCGTTCAGCTCGTCGCGCTCCTCGGGCGACTGCAGGCGCTCCTTCTCGGGCGGCACGGTGTCGTTCTGCAGGTACGGCTTGATCGAGTTGTACTGCTTGAAGAACTGCGTCATGTCGACGATCAGGTCGCGGATCACCGGCAGGCCGGGCAGCGGCTTGAGCACGATCGTGCCCTTGAGCGTCAGCATGTTGGTCAGGCAGGCCAGGCCGTTCTTGCCGTTGATGTTCATCGCGTCGGAGCCGCAGACGCCTTCGCGGCAGGAGCGGCGGAACGACAAGGTCGGGTCCTGCGCCTTGAGCTTCATGAGGGCGTCGAGCAGCATGCGCTCGTGGCCGTCGAGTTCGATCTCGACGGTCTGCATGTAGGGCTTGGCGTCCTTGTCCGGGTCGTAGCGGTAGATTTGAAAAGTGCGCTTCATCGTGGGATACCTTTAGTCGGTTGGGGACAGCGCTTGCGGCGCTTCGCGCCACTGCGGTCTGTCCCGCAAGGTTTTCAGAACGTCCGGACCTTCGGCGGCACGGAGGCGACCGTCAGCGGCTGCAGCTTGACCGGCTTGTACGAGAGGCGGTTGTCCTGGCTGTACCAGAGCGTGTGCTTCATCCAGTTGGCGTCGTCGCGGCCGAGCGGTGCGACCGGGTCGTCGGCCGGGCGTTCGTAGTCTTCCACCGTGTGGGCGCCGCGGCATTCGCGGCGGGCGGCGGCCGACACCATCGTGGCCTGTGCGACTTCGATCAGGTTGTCGACTTCGAGGGCTTCGATGCGGGCGGTGTTGAAGACGCGCGACTTGTCCTTGAGCGTGACCGCGGCGACGCGCTGGCGCACGGCGGCGATCTTCTGCACGCCTTCGTCCATCGAGGCCTGCTTGCGGAACACGGCGGCGTGCTGCTGCATCACCGAGCGGATCTCGTTGGCCACGTCCTGCGCGTATTCGCCCGCGGTCGAGGCCTCGAGCTGGTTCAGGCGCTCCAGCGTTCGGTCGGCCGCATCGGCCGGGAGGTCCTTGTGTTCCTTCAGCTTGTCGTTGAACTGGACGATGTGGTTGCCGGCCGCGCGGCCGAACACCAGCAGGTCGAGCAGCGAGTTGGTGCCCAGGCGGTTGGCGCCGTGCACGCTCACGCAGGAGCATTCGCCGACCGCGTAGAGGCCGTTGACCACGGCGCTGTTTTCTTCGCCCTTCTGGATCACGACCTGGCCGTTGATGTTGGTCGGGATGCCGCCCATCTGGTAGTGGATGGTCGGCACCACCGGGATCGGCTCCTTGGTGATGTCGACGTTGGCGAAGTTGACGCCGATCTCGTACACCGAGGGCAGCCGCTTGTGGATGGTCTCGGCACCGAGGTGGTCGAGTTTCAGCAGCACGTAGTCCTTGTTGGGACCGCAGCCACGGCCTTCCTTGATCTCCTGGTCCATCGATCGCGAGACGAAGTCGCGCGGCGCCAGGTCCTTGAGCGTCGGCGCGTAGCGTTCCATGAAGCGCTCGCCGTTGCTGTTGAGCAGGATCGCGCCTTCGCCGCGGCAGCCTTCGGTCAGCAGCACGCCGGCGCCGGCCACGCCGGTCGGGTGGAACTGCCAGAACTCCATGTCCTGCAGCGGGATGCCGGCGCGGGCCGCCATGCCGAGGCCGTCGCCGGTGTTGATGAAGGCGTTGGTCGAGGCCGCGAAGATGCGGCCGGCACCGCCGGTCGCCAGCAGCACGGTCTTGGCCTGCAGGATGTGCAGGTCGCCGGTTTCCATTTCGAGGGCGGTCACGCCGACCACGTCGCCTTCGGCGTCGCGGATCAGGTCGAGGGCCATCCACTCGACGAAGAACTGGGTGCGGGCCTCGACGTTCTTCTGATAGAGCGTGTGCAGCATCGCGTGGCCGGTGCGGTCGGCGGCGGCGCAGGCGCGCTGCACCGGCTTCTCGCCGTAGTTCGCGGTGTGGCCGCCGAACGGACGCTGGTAGATCGTGCCGTCCGGATTGCGGTCGAACGGCATGCCGAAGTGCTCGAGCTCGTAGACGACCTTCGGCGCTTCGCGGCACATGAACTCGATCGCGTCCTGGTCGCCGAGCCAGTCGGAGCCCTTGATCGTGTCGTAGAAGTGGTAGTGCCAGTTGTCCTCGCTCATGTTGCCGAGCGAGGCGCCGACGCCGCCCTGGGCAGCGACGGTGTGCGAGCGGGTCGGGAACACCTTGGAGAGCACGGCGACGTTGAGGCCGGCGCGTGCCAGTTGCAGCGAGGCGCGCATGCCGGAGCCGCCGGCGCCGATGATGACGACGTCGAACTTCCGCTTGGTGATTTGTTCTTTTGTGTATGACATGGGGTTACAGCCTCCAGAGCACTTGAATGGCCCAACCCGCGCAACCCACAAGCCAGACGATGGTGAAAACTTGGCACAGCAGGCGGATGCCGACCGGCTGGACGTAGTCCATCCAGACGTCGCGCATGCCGACCCAGACGTGATAGAGCAGCGAGGCGATCACGACGAAGGTGAGCACCTTCATCCATTGTGCGGCGAAGATGCCGGCCCAGAGGTCGTAGCCGATCGGGCCGCGCTTGAAGATCACCTGCGCCAGCAGGATGACGGTGAAGAGCGCCATCAGGGCGCCGGTGATGCGCTGGCTGAGCCAGTCGCGCAATCCGTAGTGCGCGCCGACGACGATGCGCTTGGAGCCGTAGTTCACAGACATTTCAGTTTCCTCGCGCAATCAGTAGAGACCGAACAGCTTGGCGCCGAGGACGACGGTCAGCAGGATGCTCAGGAAGAGGGTGGCGAGCGCGGTGCTGTTGCCGGACTTCTTGTCGACCGCGTGATGGTTCACGTCCATGTAGAGGTGGCGCAGGCCGGCGATGAAGTGGTGCAGGTAGGCCCAGATCAGCGCCAGCGCGACGAGCTTGATGAACCAGCCCGGGACGAAACCGAGCCCGACATTGAAGGCGGCCGTGAAGCGGGCGAACGAGATCTCGGAGGACACCGAGGTGTCGAACATCCAGATGATGAACGGCAGCAGCAGGAACATCAGCGCCCCGCTCACGCGGTGCAGGATCGACACGATGCCGGCCGGCGGCAGCCGGTAGGTGGTCAGGTCGGAAAGGGGGTTGATATTGCGGAACTCTCGCCGCGGCTGTCGGGGTGGGGTGGCCAACTCTGTCATGGGGGCTTTCGGGTTTTACGAGGGGCTACTTGTTCTTTGGCGAAAAGCAAACAACTCAAAATTCTATTGCAACGCACCATCTCGCGGCTTTCGCTGCTCCGGTCATCGCACCGCGATGGTCGGATGATGGCGCACGAGGCCGCTGTCAGCCGAGGTCGTTTCGATAGTGATGGGTGTCGGTGCGATAGAGCCCGCGGCGCAGTTCCATGGGCGTGTCGTGGTAGGTATAGGCCACGCGCTCCACGCTCAGCAGCGGGGTCCAGGTGACGACCTGCAACAGCGCCGCCTGCGCAGGATCGGGCAGCACCGCCCGGATCCTTTCCTCGGCGCGCACCATGCGGACGCCGAATTCGGTCTCGAACAGCGCATACATCGGCCCGTGCCAGGCAGTGAGGCGCTCGGCGGTCAGGCCCCTGAACGGGGTCCCGGGCAGCCAGAGTTCCTCGAGGATGGTCGGTGTGCCGCGGTAGGCCAGCACCCGCCGCACCTGCAGCACGGCGTCGCCGGTGCGCAGGGACAGCGCGCGGGCGACGTCGGCGCTGGCGCGCTGGCGCTTGCAGTCGACGATCTCGCGCTCGGCCGGGCCTTCGCTGTCGACGTCGCCACTGTCGGGCACCAGCTTCAGGAAGCGGTACTGCACATGCTGCTCGGCGTGCGTCGCGACGAAGGTGCCCTTGCCCTGGCGGCGCACCACCAGGTTTTCGGCCGACAGCTCGTCGATCGCCTTGCGCACGGTGCCCTGGCTGACCCGGAAGCGGGCGGCCAGGTCGATCTCGCTCGGGATCGGCTCGCCGGGCTTCCATTCGCCGGCATGGAGGCTCTGCAGGATCAGCGACTTGATCTGCTGGTAGAGCGGACTGAACGACGGCGTGGAGGGCTCGGCGACAGTGGTGGGAGAGGTGGCCATGGGGTTTCGTGGGTGCACCGCGAGGGTGCTTCGGGCCCACATCTTATATAAGACATAAGACAGGCGCCACCGAAAGCTCAAATCGGCATAAAATCGAAGACGGCCCGAAGGCCGGGCTTGGAGTCCCGGCCCGACCTCGTGGCCGCGCTCCGCGGCCGTGCCCCGTTTTCATCATTTCCTGGAGTATTCCCATGAGCAAGAAGCCTGTTCGCGTTGCCGTCACCGGTGCCGCTGGCCAAATCGGTTACGCCCTGCTGTTCCGCATCGCCTCCGGCGAAATGCTGGGCAAGGACCAGCCGGTCATCCTGCAACTGCTCGAGATCCCCGACGAAAAGGCCCAGAAGGCGCTCAAGGGCGTGATGATGGAGCTCGACGACTGCGCCTTCCCGCTGCTGGCCGGCATGGAAGCCCACGGCGACCCGATGACCGCCTTCAAGGACGCCGACTACGCGCTGCTGGTCGGCTCGCGTCCGCGCGGCCCGGGCATGGAACGTGCCGAACTGCTGGCCGTCAATGGCGCCATCTTCACGGCCCAGGGCAAGGCGCTCAACGCCGTCGCCAGCCGCAATGTCAAGGTGCTGGTGGTCGGCAACCCGGCCAACACCAACGCCTACATCGCGATGAAGAGCGCCCCCGACCTGCCGCGCAAGAACTTCACCGCCATGCTGCGCCTGGACCACAACCGCGCCGCCAGCCAGCTTGCAGCCAAGACCGGCAAGGCCGTGGCCGACATCGAGAAGCTGACCGTCTGGGGCAACCACTCGCCCACGATGTACGCCGATTACCGCTTCGCCACCATCAACGGCGAAAGCGTCGCCAAGATGATCAACGACCAGGACTGGAACGCCAACACCTTCCTGCCGACCGTCGGCAAGCGCGGCGCCGCGATCATCGAGGCCCGCGGCCTGTCGTCGGCCGCCTCGGCCGCCAACGCCGCCATCGACCACATGCGCGACTGGGCCCTGGGCACCAACGGCAAGTGGGTCACCATGGGCATTCCGTCGGACGGCCAGTACGGCATTCCGAAGGACGTGATGTTCGGCTTCCCGGTCACCTGCGAAAACGGCGAATACAAGGTCGTCGACGGCCTGGCGATCGACGCCTTCAGCCAGGAACGCATCGACAAGACGCTCAAGGAACTGACCGACGAGCAAGCCGGCGTCGCCCACCTGCTGTAAGCCGCGACCCGGCATGCTCGACTGGAACCCCGCGCTCTACAGCCGCTACGAGGACGAGCGCACCCGTCCGGCCCGGGACCTGCTGGCCCGGGTGCCGCTGGCCCAGGCCACGCGCGTGTTCGATCTCGGCTGCGGGCCGGGCAACTCCACCGAGCTGCTGGTGCAACGTTTTCCGGCTGCCGCGGTGGTCGGCACCGACAACTCCGAGCCGATGCTCGCCAGTGCCAGGCAGCGCCTGCCGCAGGCCCGCTTCGAGCTCGGCGACATCGCCACCTGGGCGCCCGAGGCGGCGCCCGACCTCATCTATGCCAATGCCGCCTTGCAATGGGTGCCCGACCACGAGACCCTGATCCCCAGGCTCTTCGCGTTGCTGGCACCCGGGGGCGTGCTGGCGATCCAGATGCCCGACAACCGCCAGGAGCCCACGCATCGGCTGATGCGCGAGGTGGCGGCCGAGGCACCCTGGGCGCAGGCCATCGGAAACCCCGACCGGCTGCGCACCGAATTGCTGGGCATCGACGGCTACTACGACCTGCTGGCCGGCGAGGCCGCGGCGGTCGACGTCTGGCGCACCGCCTACCAGCATCCGATGGCCTCCGCGGCGGCCATCGTCGAATGGGTCAGCGGCACCGGGCTGAAGCCCTTCGTCGATCCCTTGCCCAGCGAGCTGAAGACCAGCTACCTGGCCGAATACGAACGCCGCATCGCCCGCGCCTACCCGGCGCGTACCGACGGCCGGCTGCTGCTGGCCTTCCCGCGCATGTTCATCGTGGCGCAGAAGAAACCATGAGCACCGAGAACGCCGTTCCCCATCCGCGCGAGGTGCTGCTCGGCGCCCAGGCCGGCGCCGTCGCGCTGCCGGTCTGCGACCACTACAGCGGTGTCGAGGCGCGCATGCGCAAGAGCCTGGCGCTGCAAGCCGAAATGGCCCAGGAGTTCGGCGCCTGCGTGTTCGACGTCACGCTCGACTGCGAGGACGGCGCGCCGGTGGGCGGCGAGGCCGAGCATGCGGCGCTGGTGACCGAGCTCGCGCTGTCGGCGGCGCCCGGCATGCGTGTCGGCGCCCGGGTCCATCCGGTCGACCATGCCGCGTTTCCGGCCGACGTGATGACGATCGCAGGCCGCGCCGGCCATCGCCTGAGCCACCTGATGGTGCCCAAGGTGGAGTCGATCGACGATGTGCGCGAGGCCGCGCTGGCGCTCGATGCCGTCGGCGCCGAGGCGCTGCCGCTGCACGTGCTGATCGAATCGCCGTTGGCGGTGCATCATGTCTTCGAGATCGCTGCCCATCCGAGGGTGCAGTCGCTGAGCTTCGGGCTGATGGATTTCGTCTCTTCGCACGGCGGTGCCATTCCGGCCGACGGCATGGCCGCCGCGGGGCAGTTCACGCACCCGCTGGTGGTACGCGCCAAGCTCGAGATCGCCTCCGCCGCGCATGCGCATGGCAAGGTGCCCTCGCATTGCGTGGTGACCGAGTTCAAGGACATCGACGCGATGCGCGCCTCGGCCCGCCGCGCCGCCACCGAGTTCGGCTACACGCGGATGTGGAGCATCCATCCGAACCAGATCCGCCCGATCCTCGAGGCCTTCTCGCCCGACGAGCGGCAGATTCAAATCGCTACAAAAATCATTGCCGCCGCCGCCCTTGCCGCGTGGGCGCCGGTCAGCATCGATGGCACATTGCATGATCGTGCCAGCTATCGCCATTTCTGGCAGGTGCTCGAACGGGCGCACGCCACCGGCCGCAGCCTGCCTTCCGAGGCGCAGCCGTGGTTCGCACCCGCTTCATCCTGAAACCCAACCCCCCCGAAAGACCATTCCCATGAAGACAATTGCTCTGATTGCCGCCGCTGCCCTGGCCCTGCCGATGGCCGCCATGGCCCAGACCAGCTCCACCGGCACCGCAGCGAAGCCGGCCGCCAACACGACCGGCAAGAAGGTCGTCCAGAAGGTGGTGCCCAAGCGCATCATCAAGCGGGTCGAAGAAGCCAAGCCCATCAGCGAAGAAACCGACGTCACCCTGTCGGAGCAGGACCTGAAGGTGGCCGAGACCATCCTGACCGGCACCATCAAGTGCGAACTCGGTGCCAGCGTGAACATCGAGGCCGACCCCAAGAAGCCCGGCTTCTTCACCCTGACGCACGCCGGCATCAAGTACCGCCTGCACCCGGTCAGCAGCCGCACCGGCGCGGTGCGGCTCGAGGACCCGGTGCGCGAGGCCATGTGGCTGCAGCTGGGCAACAAGTCGATGCTCATGAGCCAGAAGCTGGGCCTGCGCCTGGCCGACGAATGCCAGGCGGCCAAGCAGGTCGAGGTGGCCGAGGACATGAAGAAGAACCCGCCCAAGAGCCTGTTCGAAAGCGGCGACGCGGCACCGACCGCCAAGACGCAGTAATCCCGCCAAGGCGCGGCTCTTGCTTCCGAGCGGGAGCCGCCCGCCCATTTGTGTTTCCGGAGAAAAGAAGATGTTGCAAGCCTACGTTGACCATGTCGCCGAGCGCGCCGCGCTCGGCATCCCGCCGCTGCCGCTCACTGCCAAGCAGACCGCCGAGCTGATCGAGCTCATGAAGTCGCCGGCCGTCGCCGACGCCGAGTTCCTGCTCAATCTGCTGACGCACCGCGTGCCCGCGGGCGTGGACGATGCGGCCAAGGTCAAGGCGAGCTACCTCGCGGCCGTCGCGCACGGCACCGAAAAGAGCCTGCTGCTGACGCGTGCCCGGGCGACCGAACTGCTCGGCACCATGCTCGGCGGCTACAACATCGGCCCGCTGGTCGATCTGCTCGACGATGCCGAAGTCGGCGGCGTCGCAGCCGAAGGTCTCAAGAAGACCCTGCTGATGTTCGACCAGTTCCACGACGTCAAGGAAAAGGCCGACAAGGGCAATGCCAACGCCCGTGCCGTGCTGCAAAGCTGGGCCGATGCCGAGTGGTTCACCAGCCGTCCCGAAGTGCCGCAAAGCATCACCGTCAGCATCTTCAAGGTGGCCGGCGAAATCAACACCGACGACCTGTCGCCCGCGCCCGACGCGACCACCCGCCCGGACATCCCGATGCACGCGCTCGCGATGCACAAGAACGCCCGCCCCGGCATCGTGCCCGAGGAAGACGGCAAGCGCGGTCCGGTGAAGTTCATCGAGGACCTGCGCGCCCGCGGCCACCTGGTGGCCTACGCCGGCGACGTCGTCGGCACGGGCTCGTCGCGCAAGAGCGCGACCAACTCGGTGCTGTGGTTCACCGGCGAAGACATTCCCTACGTGCCGAACAAGCGCTTCGGCGGCGTCTGCCTGGGTGGCAAGATCGCCCCGATCTTCTACAACACGATGGAAGACTCCGGCGCGCTGCCGATCGAGCTCGACGTCAGCCAGATGAACATGGGCGACGTGGTCGAACTGCGTCCCTACGACGGCAAGGCACTCAAGGACGGCAAGGTGATTGCCGAGTTCTCGGTCAAGAGCGATGTGCTGTTCGACGAAGTGCGCGCCGGCGGCCGCATTCCGCTGATCATCGGCCGCGGCCTCACGGCCAAGGCACGCGAGGCCCTCGGTCTGCCGGCCTCGACGCTGTTCCGCCTGCCGGTCAGCCCGGTCGACACCAAGAAGGGCTTCTCGCTGGCGCAGAAGATGGTCGGCCGCGCCTGCGGCCTGCCCGAAGGCCTGGGAGTTCGCCCCGGCACCTACTGCGAGCCGAAGATGACCTCGGTCGGCAGCCAGGACACCACCGGCCCGATGACCCGCGACGAACTCAAGGACCTGGCCTGCCTGGGCTTCAGTGCCGACCTGGTCATGCAGTCGTTCTGCCACACGGCGGCCTACCCCAAGAAGGTGGACGTCAAGATGCACCACGAGCTGCCGGACTTCATGGCGACCCGCGGCGGCGTGTCGCTGCGTCCGGGCGACGGCGTGATCCACAGCTGGCTCAACCGCCTGCTGACGCCCGACACGGTCGGCACCGGCGGCGACAGCCACACCCGCTTCCCGATCGGGATCAGCTTCCCGGCCGGCTCCGGCCTGGTGGCCTTCGCGGCCGCCACCGGCGTGATGCCGCTGGACATGCCCGAATCGGTGCTGGTGCGCTTCAAGGGCAAGATGCAGCCCGGCGTGACCCTGCGCGACCTGGTCAACGCGATTCCGCTCTACGCCATCAAGTCGGGCCTGCTGACGGTCGAGAAGAAGGGCAAGAAGAACATCTTCTCGGGCCGCATCCTCGAGATCGAAGGCCTGCCTGATCTGAAGGTCGAGCAGGCGTTCGAGCTCAGCGACGCCTCGGCCGAGCGCTCGGCCGCCGGCTGCACGGTGCACCTGAACAAGGAACCGATCATCGAGTACATCAACAGCAACATCACGCTGATGCGCTGGATGATCGCCGAGGGCTATGCCGACGGCCGCACGCTGGCGCGCCGCATCGCGGCCCAGGAAGCCTGGCTCAAGGACCCGCAGCTGCTCAAGGGCGACGACGACGCCGACTACGCGGCCGTCATCGAGATCGACCTGGCCGACATCCACGAGCCGATCGTGGCCTGCCCGAACGACCCCGACGACGTCAAGACGCTGTCGGACGTGGCCGGCGCCACCATCGACGAAGTGTTCATCGGTTCGTGCATGACCAACATCGGCCACTTCCGTGCGGCGTCCAAGCTGCTCGAAGGCAAGCGCGACATCCCGGTCAAGCTGTGGATCGCGCCGCCGACCAAGATGGACGCGCAGCAGCTCACCGAGGAAGGCCACTACGGCGTCTTCGGCAATGCCGGCGCGCGCACCGAGATGCCGGGCTGCTCGCTGTGCATGGGCAACCAGGCACAGGTGCGCGAAGGCGCGACCGTGATGTCGACCAGCACGCGCAACTTCCCGAACCGGCTGGGCAAGAACACCAATGTGTACCTCGGCAGCGCCGAACTGGCCGCGATCTGCTCGCGCCTGGGCCGCATCCCGACCAGGGAGGAGTACATGACCAACGTCGGCGTGATCGACGCCTCCAGCGAACAGATCTACCAGTACCTCAACTTCGACAAGATCGACGAGTACAAGGAGATCGCCGACAAGGTCGCTGCCTGAGCTCCCTGTCGCGTCCGACCCCAGGAAAGCCCCGCTCGCGCGGGGCTTTTTTCATGGGCGGCCGGCTCAGGCGACGTTGAGCTTCCGGTGCTCGCCCATGTCGGTGGGCGGCTTGCCGGTGATGGCGGCCTTGGCCATCTTGAACAGCTGCACCATCTTGCTGTCGTCGACGTCCCAGTATTCGGCGTCCAGGATGCGCACCGCCAGCAGGCCCAGGTTCGGGTCGCCGGCGCCCTTCGGAAACCAGGACTTGGCCATGGTGTTGAAGAGCTCCTCCTTCTTCGCCGCATCGTCCTGCAGCGCGGCCTGGCCCGAGACCGAGACGTAGCTGTCGGCGTCGGTGTCGGCGTAGGCGACGTTGACGCTCGGATCGCTGGCGACGTGGCGCGCGATCTCCCCGTCCTTCGGGATGAAGAAGTACAGGGTCGCGCCCTCGTCGAGCTTCTTGTTCTGCGTGGTCAGCGGATGGCTGTGAAGCTGGCCGTCGCTGTGGCGGTGGGTCAGCATGCCGAAGCGGGTGTCCTTGATCAGCTCCCACAGCTTGGCTTGTTCGTCGGTTTGGCTCATTCGCGGTTCTCCGGTGTGTCGGTGGATCGAAGCCCCGACGCTAGGGCCGTCCCGAGCGACGGCATGCGCTGGGCGGGCGCATTTGCGTGTCGTCCAGGACCGACGTGCGTGCGACGCGCTGCCGCCTGTTTTTCAGCGGCCGGCGAGCGTGCTCAGTGTCTTCGCGGTCTGCGCATCGGCCGGAAAGAAGGATTCGACCGCGAGTTCCTGCAAGGTGACGTCGACCGGCGTGCCGAAGATCGTCGTCGTGCTGATGAAGCTCAGCACGCCCTGCGGCGTCACGAGCTGGAAGGGCACGACCACGTTGGAGAGTTCGCCGCCGGCGGCCGGTGCGTCGTGGCTCACCTGGGGTTGCGGGTAGGCGGCCAGCTCGTCGTGCAGCTCGGCCAGCGTGGCGTCGCCGGTGGCGGCGATCTGCTGCTGCAGCCGTTCGAGCAGGTGCGCCCGCCATTGCGCCAGGTTGGCGATCCGCGGCGCCAGGCCGTCCGGATGCAGGCTCAGGCGCAACACGTTGACCGGCGCCTCGACCAGATGCGGGGCCGCGCCGGCCATCAGCATCGGCACCAGCGCGTTGTGCGCCACCAGGTTCCAGTGGCGGTCGACCGCCAGCGCCGGATAGGGTTCGTGGCCCTTGAGCACCAGGTCGACGGCCCGCCGTGCCGCCGCCAGCGCCGGGTCGTCGAGGGAGCGCTGCCGGTACATGGGTGCGTAGCCGGCCGCCACCAGCAGCGCGTTGCGCTCGCGCAGCGGCACGTCGAGCCGTTCCGCCAGTCGCAGCACCATCTCGCGGCTGGGTTCGGCGCGGCCGGTCTCGACATAGCTCAGGTGGCGGGTCGACACCTGCGCCTCGTGGGCCAGGTCGAGCTGGCTCAGGCGCCGGTGCTGGCGCCAATGGCGGAGGTGGGCGCCGAAGGGGTCGGCCGCGGTCGGGGGGGCGCTGCTCGGGGTGTTCATGGACGCCATCCTAGTGAAGCGGCGCAGGACGGCCATGACCTGCGAGGTCATCGACCCGGCGCCGCGGCGCGGGAATCATCGATTCCAACGCAGCGGGAAGGGCCCGCCGCGCAACACCCAAGGAGTTCGCCATGTCCCTCTTTGCCTCCCCTCGTTTCCTGTCCCGCGTGATGGCGGCCGATGCCGTCTCGTGCGCCGCCACCGGGGCGCTGCAATTGATCTTCGGCACGGCGCTGGCCCGCTGGACCGGCCTGCCGGCACCGCTGCTGCTGGCGACCGGGGCCTTCCTGCTGGCCTACGCGGGTGCCGCGGCCTGGATGGCCAGCCGCGCGCTGCCGCCGCGCCGGCTGATCGGGCTGGTGGTGGCCGGCAACTTCGGCTGGGCGGTCGCCTGCATCGGCCTGCTGGCCGTCGCGGGCGGCTCGATCGCTGCGCCGGGCTGGGCCTGGGTGCTGGCCCAGGCGCTGGTCGTGGTGGTGCTCGCCGAACTGCAATGGATGGGCCTGCGCCACGCCAGGGCGACCGGGCCGCGCGCGCTGGCAGCCTGAACCCCTGGCCTGCAGCCGAGGTCATCGAACCCTGCTATCTTTGAGGCGCTTCCACGAATACACAGGAGTTTCCACATGGCCAAAGCCCCGGCACACGCCTTCGCCCCCACGCTCAAGACCTTCAAGACCGCATCGGGCAAGGCCGGAAAGTACTGGTCGCTCAAGGAACTCGCGAAGCAATATCCCAACGTCGCCAAGCTGCCGGTCTCGATCCGCATCGTGCTCGAGTCGGTGCTGCGCAACTGCGACGGCCAGAAGGTGACCGCCGAGCACGTCGAGCAGTTGGCCAACTGGGCGCCCAATGCCGAGCGCACCGACGAGGTGCCCTTCGTCGTCACCCGCGTGGTGCTGCAGGACTTCACCGGCGTGCCGCTGCTGGCCGACCTGGCCGCCATGCGCAGCGTCGCGCAGTCGCTCGGCAAGTCGCCCAAGACCATCGAGCCGCTGGTGCCGGTCGACCTGGTGGTCGACCACTCGGTGATGGTGGACTACTACGGCACGCCCAAGGCGCTCGACCTCAACATGAAGCTCGAGTTCCAGCGCAACAACGAGCGCTACCAGTTCATGAAGTGGGGCATGCAGGCCTTCGACACCTTCGGCGTCGTGCCGCCGGGCTTCGGCATCGTGCACCAGGTCAATCTCGAGTACTTCGCGCGCGGCGTCTACAAGAGCCCCAACGACAAGGGCGAGCCGCCGGTGTACTACCCCGACTCGCTGGTCGGCACCGACAGCCACACGACCATGATCAACGGCATCGGCGTGGTCGGCTGGGGCGTGGGCGGCATCGAGGCCGAGGCCGCGATGCTGGGCCAGCCGGTCTACATGCTGACGCCCGACGTGGTCGGCTTCGAGCTCACCGGCAAGCTGCGCGAAGGCGTCACCGCCACCGACCTGGTGCTCTACGTCACGGCGATCCTGCGCGGCGAGAAAGTGGTCGGCAAGTTCGTCGAATTCTTCGGCCCCGGCGCCGCCTCGATCGCGGTGCCCGACCGCGCCACCATCGGCAACATGGCGCCCGAGTACGGCGCCACCATGGGCTTCTTCCCGGTCGACGAGATGACCGTGGCCTACTTCAAGGGCACCGGCCGCACCGATGCCGAGGTCGAGCGCTTCGAGGCCTACTACAAGGCCCAGGGGCTGTTCGGCATGCCGGCGCCTGGCGAACTCGAATACACCAAGGTCGTCAAGCTCGATCTCGGCACCGTGTCGCCGAGCCTGGCCGGCCCGAAGCGCCCGCAGGACCGCATCAACCTTGGCGACCTGGCGACCAAGTTCTCCGAGCTCTACAGCAAGCCGAACGAGGCCAACGGCTTCAACCAGCCGGCCGACACGCTGAAAGTGCGCCACCCGCTGCCGAAGAGCGAGGTCGCGATCGGCAATGGCGACGTGCTGATCGCCGCCATCACCTCCTGCACCAACACCTCGAACCCGAGCGTGATGCTGGCCGCCGGCCTGCTGGCCAAGAAGGCGGTCGAGGCGGGCCTGACGGTCAAGCCGCACGTCAAGACCTCGCTGGCGCCCGGCTCGCGCATCGTGACCGAGTACCTCGAGAAGGCGGGCCTCCTGCCTTACCTCGAGAAGCTGGGCTTCTACCTGGCCGGCTACGGCTGCACCACCTGCATCGGCAATGCCGGCGACCTCACGCCCGAGATCAACGAGGCCATCACGAAGAACAACCTGATCGGCGCCGCCGTGCTGTCGGGCAACCGCAATTTCGAAGCCCGCATCCATCCGAACCTCAAGGCCAACTTCCTGGCCTCGCCGCCGCTGGTGGTGGCCTTCGCGATCGCCGGCAACGTGATGGTCGACCTGATGACCGAGCCGGTGGGCAAGGGCAAGAAGGGCCAGGATGTCTACCTTGGCGACATCTGGCCGACGCCGAAGGAGATCGACGACAACCTGCGCTTCGCGATGAACGCCAAGACCTTCCGCCAGAACTACGAGCAGATCAAGGCCAATCCAGGCAAGCTCTGGAGCAGCATCAAGGGCACCAAAGGCCAGGTCTACGACTGGCCCAAGTCGACCTACATCGCCGAGCCGCCGTTCTTCGAGGGCTTCAAGATGAAGCCGCATGCGAGCGACGCCGGCTTCACGGGCGCGCGCATCATGGCGCTGTTCGGCGACTCGATCACCACCGACCACATCTCACCGGCCGGCTCGATCAAGGAAAGCTCGCCCGCCGGCATCTGGCTCAAGGCGCACGGCGTGTCCAAGGCCGACTTCAACAGCTACGGTTCGCGCCGCGGCAACCATGACGTGATGATGCGCGGCACCTTCGCCAACGTGCGCATCAAGAACCTCATGATCCCGGCCGATGCCGACGGTTCGCGCGAGGAGGGCGGCCTGACGCTGTTCCAGCCGGGCAACGAGAAGATGTTCATCTACGACGCCGCGATGAAGTACATCGAGCAGGGCGTGCCGACCGTGATCTTCGGCGGCGAGGAATACGGCACCGGTTCGTCGCGCGACTGGGCCGCCAAGGGCACCCAGCTGCTGGGCATCAAGGCCGTGGTGGCGCGCAGTTTCGAGCGCATCCACCGTGCCAACCTGGTCGGCATGGGCGTGCTGCCGCTGCAGTTCCGCGGCGCCGATTCATGGGAGAGCCTGGGCCTGACCGGCGACGAGAAGATCGACGTCGTGATCGGCGGCGAGCTCAAGCCCCAGATGGACGTCAAGATCGTGGTCCACCGGCCGGACGGCAGCCATCAGGAAGTCACGGTGCGCCTGCGCATCGACACGCCGATCGAGGTCGACTATTACAAGCACGGCGGCATCCTGCCGTTCGTGCTGCGGCAGTTGCTCGCCGCCTGACGAGGGCCTGACTTCCGAGGCGATCGCGCGGTCGGACCGCGCGTTCCCGAGGGATTCTTGGGCCCATCGCCCCCAACGCCAGAGTTTTCGAGAATAATTCTCATTTTGCAATCTCTGGATTCCGCGGGTGACCACAATGACCGGCGCGGCTTCGGCCGCCATCAGCCTCGATCAGCTTCCCAACCATCAATGGGCCACGGTGCTCGACGTGCTGCGTCCCGACGAGAAGGAGGGGCGGGAGCTGGTGCTGCGCCTGACCGAGATCGGTTTCGTTCCGGGCGAAGCGGTGCGCATCGTCGCCACCGGCGTGCCCGGCCGGGAGCCGCTGGCGGTGCGGCTGGGCCACACCACCTTCGCGCTGCGCCGCCACGAGGCATCGATGATCCGCGTGACCCCGGGAGCGGTCGGCCGTGGTTGAAGCGACCCTGAACTTCCAGCCCGGCGCCGCCGTCTCGCTGAGCCCGCCGGAGCGCATCGCGCTGCTCGGCAATCCGAACTGCGGCAAGACGGCGCTGTTCAACCTGCTGACGGGCAGCCGCCAGAAGGTCGCCAACTATGCCGGCGTGACGGTCGAGCGCAAGGAGGGCATCTCGCGCACGGCGGGTGGTCGGCGCGTCTTCGTGCTCGACCTGCCGGGCGCCTACAGCCTCAATGCGCTGTCGGCCGATGAAGCCGTGACGCGCGACGTCGTCACCGGCAAGAGCAGCGAGGCGCTGCCCGACCTGCTGGTCTGCGTGACCGACGCCACCAACCTGCGGCTCAACCTGCGGCTGGTGCTCGAGGCCCGGCGCCTGGGCCTCCCGATGGTGGTGGCGCTCAACATGACCGACATGGCGAAGAAGCAGGGCATCACGGTCGATGCGGCCGTGCTGTCGCGCGAACTCGGCGTGCCGGTGATCGAGACCGTCGGCGTCCACAGCGGCGGGGCCCAGGGCCTGCTCGAAGCCCTCGACGCGCCGGTGGCCGCCGCCGTCCCGCAGTCCTGGCATGCGCCCGGCCTCGACGAGGTGCTCGACACCCAGCGCGAGGTGCGCCGCATCCTGGGGCTGGCGGTGCGCGAGCCGACGGGCAGCCTGGCCACCAGCGACCGCATCGACCGCGTCGTGATGCATCCGGTGTGGGGCATGCTGGTGCTCGCGGTAACGATGTTCCTGATGTTCCAGGCCGTGTTCAGCTGGGCCGCGGTGCCGATGGACGCGATCAAGGACGGTACCGCCGCCCTCGGCGAACTGATCAAGCACGTCGTGCCCGAAGGCATGCTCCAGAGCCTGCTGGTCGACGGCATCATCGCCGGCGTCGGCGGGGTGATCGTGTTCCTGCCGCAGATCCTGATCCTGTTCCTGTTCATCCTGGCGCTGGAAGATTCCGGCTACCTGCCGCGGGCCGCGTTTCTGCTCGACCGCGTGATGGGCACTGTCGGACTGTCGGGCCGCTCGTTCATCCCGCTGCTGTCGAGCTTCGCCTGCGCCATCCCGGGCGTGATGGCGACCCGCACCATCAGCAACTGGCGCGACCGCATCACGACCATCATGATCGCGCCGCTGATGACCTGCTCGGCCCGGCTGCCGGTCTATGCGCTGCTGATCGCCGCCTTCATTCCGGCGCGCACCGTCGGCGGCGTCTTCAACCTGCAGGGGGTGGTGCTGTTCGCCCTGTATGTGTTCGGCATCGTCTCGGCGATGGCGGTGGCCTGGGTCATGAAGCGCTTCCGCGACAGCCAGCAGCGCTCGCCGCTGATGATGGAGCTGCCGGCCTACCGCTGGCCCAACCTGCGCAACCTGGCGCTGGGCCTCTATGAACGCGCCTGGATCTTCATCCAGCGCGTCGGCACGATCATCCTCACGCTGACCATCCTGCTGTGGTTCCTGTCGACCTTTCCGTCGCCGCCCGAAGGCGCCTCCGGGCCGGCCATCCAGTACAGCCTGGCCGGCATGATCGGCCGTGGGCTCGAGCACATCTTTGCGCCGATCGGCTTCAACTGGCAGATCTCGATCGCGCTGGTGCCCGGCATGGCGGCGCGCGAGGTGGCGGTGGGGGCGCTCGGCACGGTGTATGCGCTGTCCGCCACCGGCGACGACGTCGCGGGCCAGCTGGAGCCCCTGATCGCCGGCAGCTGGTCGCTGGCGACGGCGCTGTCGCTGCTGGTCTGGTATGTGTTCGCGCCCCAGTGCATCTCGACCTTGGCCGCGGTCAAACGCGAGACCGGCTCCTGGCGTTATGTTTGGATCATGGCTGGCTATTTGTTCGCGCTCGCCTACATTGCGTGCTGGATCACCTATCGGGTGGCACTGGCGCTCACAGGAGGATGAGATGACGCAGGAAATCATTGTCGGATTGATCGTCGCGCTGGCCGCGTTCTATGCGCTGTGGCGCTGGATGCCTGCCAACTGGCGCCGCGCTGCGGCCGGCAAGCTGGCGGCGGGAACGCAGCGCGCGGGCCTGGTCGATGCCCAGCGGGCGCAGCAGCTGGCGGCTTCGCTCGGCAAGGCTTCGGGTTGCGGGGCCTGTGACAGCTGCGGCAGTTGCGGCAGCGCCGGCCTGAAGGCCCAAGCCGAGAGCCAGACCGCTGCCACGCACTCCCGCTGAGTGCGGTCCATGCCAGCCCATGTCCTGATTGCGGGCGGCGGCATCGCGGGCCTCGCCTGCGCGCTGGCGCTGGCCCGGCGGCGCCACCGGGTCGACCTGCTCGAGCAGGCGGTGGCCTTCGGCGAGGTCGGCGCCGGCATCCAGCTCGGTCCCAACGTGACGCGACGGCTGCAGCAGCTGGAGGTCTGGGAGCCGCTGGTGCGGATCGCCGCGCGGCCCGATGCGCTGGTGGTTCGAAGCGCCACCGACAGCCGCGAGATCGCCCGCATGCCGCTCGGCAACGCGATGCTGCACAACTACGCCGCCCCCTATTTCTGCGTCCATCGCGCCGACCTGCACGGGGTGCTGCTGGCGGCGGCGCGCGGCACCGGGGCCGTCACGCTGAACACCGCGGCCCGGGTCACCGGCGTGGTCGCGCGCGAGCATGCGGTCTGCGTGTCCAGCACCGAGCGCCGGGCCTGGGAGGGCGATGCGCTGATCGGCGCCGATGGCCTCTGGAGCACGGTGCGGCCGTTCGTGCTGGAGGACTCGCCGCCCCGGCCCACCGGCCACACGGCGTGGCGCGCGCTGGTCGATCAGTCGGCCTTGCCGGCCGCGCTGCGCAGCACGCAGGTCACGGTCTGGCTCGGGCCGCGGCTGCACGCGGTGGCCTATCCGGTGCGCCGCGGCGATGCACTCAACGTGGTGGTGCTGGCCGAATCGGCGCCCGCCGGCGATGCGCGCGACTGGGACCAGTCCTCCAGCCTGGCGGCGTTGCAGGCCGCGACCGGGCGCACCAGTGGCGCGCTCCAGGCCCTGCTGGAGGCAGTGCCCGATTGGCGGGCCTGGACCCTCAACGATCGGCCGCCACTCGCCAGTCCTTCGCAGATGGCGGGCGAGCGCATCGCTCTGGTCGGCGATGCGGCGCATCCGATGCTGCCCTACCTCGCCCAGGGGGCGGGAATGGCGATCGAGGACGCGGTGGCGCTGGCGGAGGCCCTGGACGGCGGCGACGCGGCGGCGGTGCCGGCGGCGCTCATGCGCTTTGCCGAGGCGCGCTGGCAGCGCAATGCCCAGGTGCAGGCACGGGCCCGCCGCAATGGCGGGATCTTCCATGCCACCGGACTGGTGCGCTTCGGGCGCGACGCCGCCCTGCGGCTGCTGGGTGCGCGATTGCTCGACGTGCCGTGGCTCTACGAGGGTTGATCAGAGGCTGAAGCTCTGCAGATGGTCGACCCGCTTGGCCAGGCCCGCCGGGCCCAGGTAGTGGGTGAGACGACCCGCATGGACTTCGACCAGGGCGGATTCGAGGTCGGCGAGCATGCCGTCCCGGGCGGCGGCATAGCTGCCCGCCAGGTCGTCGTGCGAGCGCCCGTAGGCTTCGGCGATCAAGCGTGCGGCCGCCGGCGCGCCGCAGGCCACGCATTCGGCGATTGCGGTGGCGCTGGGCTCGGCCCCGCGCGCGAGCAGCAGGCCGACCAGTTCGGGCGAGACCGCGCTGTCGATGTAGTCGAGCGCATCGTGCGCCACCGGTGCGCCGGCCTGCACCAGTGCCTGCGCGGCCTCGTGGGCACCGTGGCTGAGGGCCAGGTCAGTGGCGATCGCGCTGCCCAGCAGCGGGCCGTCGAGCGTCACTTCGGCGGCCGCCAGGCGCCCGACCAGTTCGGCGTCGTCGGTGGCGATCGCATGCCGCAGCGCGACGCGTGCCAGCGGGGCGTCCTGTGCCAGCGTGCCGGCCGCCAGCGGCGTGCGCCAGTCGACCATGGCGCGCCGGTAGAAGGCGATCAGCCGGTCCATCAGCTCGAGCGACAGGCCGTGCTCCTGGTGGCGCTGGTCGAGGTATTCGAGCAGCGCCTGGCCGGTGAAGTAGTCGCCCGCCGGCGCCAGCGGGTCCTCGTCGAGCTGCAGCGCCTCGAAGGCGGCGCACAGGTCGTGGGCGACGGTGGTCATGCCGTCCTCGTGCATCTCGTGCGCCCAGGGCGCCGGCAGTCCCTGCTTCCAGGCCAGCACGTGGCCGTAGTCGGGGCCGGGCTCGACCACGGCGTAGACCCGGTCGCAGTCCTCGAAGCCGCCGAAGGGCAGCAGCGTGAGCTTGCCGTCCCAGGCCTCGCCGCTGTCCGCGGCTGCTTCCTGCGCGCCCTGGCGCTCGTGCTCGATCCACCCCTGCAGGTCGTGCGGGCCATCGCCGCCGTTGTAGAAGAGTTCGCTCCAGACCACCGACTCCTCGTTGCCGTTCATGTGCAGGTGGAGGTCGTAGTCGATGCGCCCGCCGGCCGTCAGGCGCCAGAGCGACAGCAGCTCCGGCGGCAGCGGCCCGGCGCACTGGGCCTGCAGCGCCGCGACCTGGTCTTCGTCCATCGGCGGGCGGGCGTCGAAGATCACGCGGCGCGCGAACAGCGCGATGCCGTGCGAGCGCAGCTGCGCGAGTTCCTCATCTCCGAAGAAATCGTTGTCCATCGTTGTCTCCTCTCTTTGTTGTCGATGCGAAGCTGCGAAGGACGTCGCGCGGGCTGTCTAGAGGTCGGTCCGCAGCTTCCAGATCTCCGGGAACAGCACCACGTCGAGCATCTTGCGCAGATAGCTTACGCCGCCGGTGCCGCCGGTGCCACGCTTGAAGCCGATCACGCGCTCGACCGTGGTCACGTGGCGGAAGCGCCAGAGGCGGAAGGCGTCTTCGAGGTCGGTGAGTTCTTCGCCGAGCTGGTAGAGCTCCCAGTGTTTCTTGGGCTCGCGGTAGGCGACCAGCCAGGCCTGCTCGACACCGTCGCTGGCCTCGTAGGGTTTCGACCAGTCGCGCTCCAGGTGGTCGGCCGGCACGTCGAGGCCACGCCGCGCCAGCAGCCGCAGCGCCTCGTCGTACAGCGAGGGCGCGCGCCAGGCGGCCTCGACCTCGGCCAGCAGCTCGGGGCGGTGCGCGTGGGGCTTGAGCATCGCGGCGTTCTTGTTGCCGAGAGCGAATTCGATGCAGCGGTACTGCCAGCTCTGGAAGCCGCTGGAGGCGCCGAGGTAGGGCCGCATGGCGCTGTATTCGGGCGGTGTCATGGTCGCCAGAACGTCCCAGGCATGCACCAGCTGCTCCATGATCCGCGACACGCGCGCCAGCATCTTGAAGGCGCTGGAGAGGTCGTCCTCGGCGATGGCGCGGATCGCGGCGCGCAGTTCGTGCAGCATGAGCTTCATCCAGAGCTCGCTGGTCTGGTGCTGCACGATGAACAGCAGCTCGTCGTGCGCCGGCGAGCGCGGATGCTGCGCGGTCAGGATCTGGTCGAGGCTCAGGTAGTCGCTGTAGCTCATCGAGGCGCTGAAGTCGAGCTGCGCCTTTTCGTCGTGGACGATTTGTTCGGTACTCATGACAGTCTTTGGCCTCAGGTCACCGCGAGCTTCTGGTTGAACTCGGGTCGTTTCCATTCTTCGCGGTCGAGCACCTGCACCAGGTGTTCGACCGCGTTCCATACATCTTCGAAGCCGATGTAGAGCGGCGTGAAGCCGAAGCGCAGGATGTCGGGCATCTGCGCATCGCCGGCCCTGAAGTCGCCGATCACGCCGCGGGCGATCAGCGCCTGCACCATCGCATAGGCGCCCGGGCCGCCATCGCGCAGGGCCAGGCAGACCTGCGAGCCGCGCCGCGCGTGCTCGCGCGGCGTCACCAGCGCGAAGCGCCCGGCGCAGCGTTGCTCGACCAGCGTGATGAAGGCGTCGGTCAGCGCCAGCGACTTGGCGCGCAGCGCCGCCATCGGGCCCTGGCCGGCGTCGAAGGGCTCGGCGGCCAGCACGCTGTCGAGCCCGCATTCGAGCCCGGCCAGCGCGATGATCGGCTGGGTGCCGCACAGGTAGCGGGCGACGCCCGGCGCCGGCCGGTAGTGCGGCGTGAACTCGAACGGCGCCGCATGGCCCCACCAGCCCGAAAGCGGCTGCGTGAACTGGCCGGCGTGGCGCGTGTGCACCCAGACGAAGGCCGGCGCGCCGGGGCCGCCGTTCAGGTACTTGTAGCCGCAGCCGATCGCGAAGTCGGCCTCGGCGTCGTTGAGCGCCACCGGCACCGCGCCGGCGCTGTGGGCGAGGTCCCAGACCGTCAGCGCGCCCACCGCGTGGGCCGCGGCCGTGACGGCCTTCATGTCGTGCATGGCGCCGGTGCGGTAGTTGACGTGGGTCAGCATCAGCACCGCGACCTGCTGGTCGAGCGCCGCGGGCAGTTCGTCGGCCTCGATCAGCCGGAGCGTGAAGCCGCGCTCTCGGCAGATCGACTCGGCGATGTAGAGGTCGGTCGGGAAGTTGCTGCGCTCGCTGAGCACGACGCGGCGCTCCGGGTTGGCGTCGGGCGTCGCCAGCAGCACCTGGCTCAGGGCCGCGAACAGCACCTTGTAGAGATTGATCGAGGTGCTGTCGGTGCAGACCACTTCGCCCGGCGCGGCGCCGACCAGCCGGGCGACCTTGTCGCCGAGCCGCTGCGGCAGGTCGAACCAGCCGGCGCTGTTCCAGGAACGGATCAGGCCTTCGCCCCATTCCTTGGCGACCACCTCGGCGATGCGGGCCGGCGCGGTCTTCGGCAGCACGCCGAGCGAGTTGCCGTCGAGGTAGATCACGCCCTCGGGCAGCAGGAAGCGGTCGCGCAGCGCGGCCAGCGGGTCTTCGGCGTCGAGGCGCCGGCAATCATCGAGTGTCATGGGGATTCCGGATTGAGTTCGCGCAGGACCGCGCGCACCGGCGAGGCATCGGCGCTCACCAGTTTCAGGGGCAGGGCGATGAGTTCGTAGTCGCCCTCGGGCACCTCGTCGAGCACCAGGTTCTCGAGCACGCGCAGGCCGAGCCGGCGGATCACCTGGTGGCTGTCGAGGGTCTTGCTGTCGGCCGGATCGATGCTGGCGGTGTCGATGCCGACCAGCGTCACGCCGAGGGCCGCGAGGCGCTCGATGGTGGCCGGCGCGTAGGCGGCGAGGGCGCCGTCCCAGCGCTCGACCGGCGCCCGCCGGTAGGTGCGCACCAGCACCCGCGGCGGCAGGTCGTCGAGGGCGTGGGCGATGTGCGCCCACTCGATCAGCGGGCCGCGCTCGATCGCGTGGATGACGCGGCAGCGGCCGAGGAAGGGCGCAAGCGCGACCTCGCCGATGGGCGCGCCGGCGGGGTCGTAGTGCAGCGGTGCGTCGGCATGGGCGCCGACGTGCGGCGACAGGCTGATCTCGCTGACGTTGACCGGGCAGCCGGGCGCGATCGTCGCGGCCCAGCGCTGCCGGTAGGGCGTGTCGCCGGGGAAGACCGGCGCGCCCTCGTGCACGGGGGGGGAAATATCCCAGAGGCGTTGCGTCATGGCGCAAAGGTAGCGCCGCGCGCGGGTTCGTGGTGTCGGTTATTTCCAACATCGGACACGGAACAAGTGTCATCGCGCGCCGAGCCCGCCAGCAGGCGGGTCGCTTCAGCGTCCGAGCGCCAGGACGCCCTGCAGCAGCGCCGTGCGGCACTGGCCCGCGATCATGCCGCGCCATTCGTCGTCGTCCACGTAGAAGGCATCGTGCAGGTCCTGCTTGATGGCGGCGCGCTGCTCGGTGCTCGCCGCGTCCGGATGGCGGTGCAGCCAGTGTTCGGCGCGCAGGGCCTCCATGGCGGTGGCCTTGCGGGTGCCGTATTCGAGCGCGATGCCGACGCTCTCGGCCTGCGGACACTCGGCAAAGACCGCGCTCACCGCATGGCCCACCACCTGGCGGGACGCCGAATCGCCTTCCCAGGCGGCGACGACGTCCGCGCCCCAGATGGCGCGCGTGGCGCGCAGGTTGTCGGTGGTGCCCGGCAGCCCGGCATGGATCTTCTCGCCATGGCCGCAGCGGCCGAGGCCGGTATGGACGTCGATCCAGGCGATGCGCCGGCGCTGCGCGGCATGCGAACGCAGGATGGCCCGCAGCGTGCGGTTGCTCCAGCTCGGCGCGGTGCCCGAATAGAACAACCCGTCGGCGAACTCGGACTGGCCGGTGGTCACGGCTTCACGGAAGGCCGTCTCGCCGTGGCGGGCAATGTAGCCTGCAATGCTGCGCGCGTTGTCTTCCGTGGGCGGCCATTGCAGCGGCAGCATGAGCTCGTGCAGCTCGGCATAGGCCGGGTTGCGCGTGGGCTGCGCGAAGTCGATGAAGTTGCGGTTCAGGTCGATGTTGTCCTCGTTGGTGCGGCGCCGGTGCGAGAAGCCATAGGGATTGACCGCGTGGATCAGCAGCAGGGCCACGCCGCGCTCGCGCGCCAGGCCCAGCAGGGCCGGATCGCGCAGCAGCGCCACCTGGCAGCCCGAGCCGCAGAAGCCTTCGACGCCGTGGACGCCCGAACTGAGCACCACCAGCGATTCGGCGTCGGCCGTGCCGAGCAGCGCCACGTCGGTCGCAAGGGTTTCGCCCAGCGCACCGGCGATGCCTTCGAGCACCCGATGTTCGAGATGGGCGCCGGCGCCTTGGGCGGCGGCGATGAACTTGGTGCGGGCTTCGGCATAGTCGGCCGAAAAGCAGCTTTGCACGGCGCCGTCGTTCATGAGGATGTGGTCTTGCATGGGTTTCTCACTGCGGTTGGTAGCCGGACTGGCGGATCACGGGGCCCCAGGCGTCGGAGATGCGCTGGATGCTCTGGGCCAGCGCGTCGGGCCCGCCGTAGTTCGGTGTCGAACCCAGGGCCTGAAGGCGTTCCCGGGTCTTGGCGGAAGCCAACGTGGTGCGCACCGCCTCGCTGTAGCGTGCGATCACGGCGGGCGGCGTGCCGGCCGGGGCATAGAGGCCGGCCACGTTGGACAGTTCGAGGCCCTTGATGCCGAGTTCGGCGAAGGTCGGCACGTCGGGCAGGTCCGGGTGCCGTGCGCTGCCCGAGACGGCCAGGAAGCGGACCTTCTCGGCCTTGGCGAACGGCATCAGTTCGAAGGTCGAGGTGACGCCGAAGGGAATCTGGCCCGCCGCGAGATCTGTCACGAGCGGCGAGCCGCCGCGATAGGCCGCCGGCGCCGCGTCGATCTGCAGTCCTTTCGCCAGCAGGCCGACCGCGAACTCGGGCATGCTGCCCGGCGCCGGCACGCCGAAGTTGGCCTGGCCCGGATGCTGATGGGCCCAGGCGCTGATGTCCTTGAGCCGCGTGATGCCCGTGCCGGGATGCGTGGCCAAGGCGAACACGATCTTGTCGCTGACGACGGCGACCGGTGCGAAGTCCCGGGCGGTGTCGAACCCCGGGTTCTTCAGCGTGTGCGGCAGGATCGCGACGGTGTGATCGTTGGTCAGCATCAGCGTGGTGCCGTCCGCCGGCGCGGCCTTCAGGACCTGGGCGGCGATCAGGCCGCCGGCACCCGGCCGGTTCTCCACCACGAAGGTCTGGCCCAGCGCCTGTCCCATGCCTTCGGCAAGGATTCTGGCAGTCGTGTCGATGCCGCCGCCGGCGGCGAAGCCGACCACGATGCGCACCGGCGGCCTGGTTTCGGCCTGGGCGGTCAAGGCGGCCGCGAGGCCCAGTGTGAGCAGGGCCGCGCGGCGGCCCCAGCGGGGGAGAACGGATGTCATCGGGGTTCCTCGTGAAAGGCTTGCTAGGGAAGAGCCTCCACTGTAGAAAAGCAACCGTATAAATAAAAGACAGAGATTTTTTGTTGATGATCAATCCGATTGATAGCCCTGCGCCCTCTGCCTTCGCGGCTGCCCCGTACCCTAGCCTTCGCCAGCTCGAGATCTTTCGTGCGGTCGCCGAGGCCGGCAGCATCCGTTCGGCGGCGCGCCGGCTGGGACTCACGCAGCCGGCCGTGACCCACGCGGTGCGCGAACTCGAGCGCGGCGTCGGCGCCCATCTGTTCGCCCGCAGCGTCAAGGGCGTGGCGCCGACCGAGATCGGCGCGGCCCTGCTGCGGCGCAGTCACCTGCTGTTCAATGAAGTGCGACGCACGCAGGAAGAAATCGCCGAATTGCGCGATGGCACCGGCGGCCGGCTGTCGATCGCCTTCAGCTCGACGGCGGCCCAGTTGCTGCCGGCGGCGCTGACCGACTTCCGCGGCCGGCGGCCGGGCGTGGCGCTGGAACTGCAGGAGCTGACCTGGCCCAGCACCGACGAGCGCTGGCATGGCGGCGACTACGACTTCGCGGTGATCAGCGAATCGGGTGAAGTGGCCCACGACGGCCTGGTGCACGAGGTGCTGCTGGAGCACCCGCTGATCGTCGTCGCACGGCAGGGCCATCCGCAGGCCAGTGCCCGCTCGCTGTCCAGCCTTCAGGACTGCCTGTGGCTGGTGCCGGGCTATGGACGGGTGCTGCTGCAGCGCCTCTTCGCGGCCCGGCGGACCGCGGCGCCCACCGACGTCATTGCCTGCCAGTCGACCCACATGGCGCTGATGCTGCTGTACCAGACCGACGCCCTGGCCCTGCTGTCGGGCAGCCTCGTCAGCGGGCAGGCCATGTCGAGCGGCCTGGTGCGGCTGCCGCTGCCCGGCCCGCCGTTGGCCACGTTGCGGATTTCGCTGCTGGTGCGCGACAGCCAGGCGCTGACGCCGGCCGCGCGGGTGTTCATCGACTGCCTGCGGCGCGCCGCGAGAGAAGCGGCTCAGGCGCAGCGCGGGGTGTGAGCGGTCAGGCCGGCGCCGGGCCGCCCCAAGGCGGCCTGCGGCCCCCTCGGGGGGCAGCGACCCACACGCAGTGGGGGAGCGTGGGGGCCAGTCAACCCACGCGCCCGAGGAGCAGGAATTCCATCAGCGCCTTCTGCACGTGCATCCGGTTCTCGGCCTCGTCCCAGACCACCGACTGCGGGCCGTCGATCACGTCGGCCTCGACCTCCTCGCCGCGGTGCGCCGGCAGGCAGTGCATGAAGAGCGCATCGGGCTGGGCCACGCGCATCATCTCGGTGTCGACGCACCAGTCGGCGAAGGCGGCGCGGCGGGTCTCGTTCTCGGCCTCGTAGCCCATGCTGGTCCAGACGTCGGTGGTCACCAGGTCGGCGCCGCGGCAGGCTTCCATCGGGTCCTTGAAGACCTGGTAGCTGGCGCTCGAGCGCAGCCCGGCGACCGACTGGTCGACTTCGTAGCCGCTCGGCGTGCTGACGTGCACCTTGAAGCCCAGGATCTCGCTGGCCTGCAGCCAGGTATTGGCCATGTTGTTGCCGTCGCCGACCCAGGCCACGGTCTTGCCCGCGATCGAGCCGCGGTGCTCGATGAAGGTGAAGATGTCGGCCAGGATCTGGCAGGGGTGGAACTCGTTGGTCAAGCCGTTGATGACCGGCACCCGCGAATGGGCCGCGAAGGCCTCGATCTTGGTCTGCTCGTAGGTGCGGATCATCACCAGGTCGACCATCCGGCTGATGACCTTGGCGCTGTCCTCGATCGGCTCGGCGCGGCCCAGCTGGCTGTCGCCGGTGGTGAGGTGCACCACGCTGCCGCCGAGCTGGTACATGCCGGCCTCGAAGCTCACGCGGGTGCGTGTCGAGGCCTTCTCGAAGATCATCGCCAGCGTGCGGTCGACCAGCGGCTGGTGCTTCTCGTAGGCCTTGAACTTCTTCTTGATCAGCGCCGCGCGCGCGAACAGGTGGGCGTAGTCGCCGGCATCGAAATCCGAGAATTGCAGGTAGTGCCGGATCGCGGTCGTGTTCATGGTTGAGGCTCCGCGAGGAAGGCCTTCACCAGCGGCGCCAGGATCGCCACGATCTCGTCGGCTTCGGCGATGCTGAGGATCAGCGGCGGCACCAGCCGGATCACGCTGTCGGCCGTGACGCTCAGCAGCAGGCCGGCGTCGCAGGCGCGGCCGAGGATCACGCCGCAGGGACGGTCGAGCTCGATGCCCAGCATCAGGCCCTGGCCGCGGATTTCCTTCACGCCGGCCAGGCCAGCGAATTCGCGCTCCAGCGCCGCCTTCAGGTGGGCGCCGACGGTGGCGGCGTTCTCGAGCAGGTTCTGCTCTTCCATGATCCGGATGGTCTCGATGCCGGCGCGCATGGCCAGCGGGTTGCCGCCGAAGGTGGTGCCATGGTTGCCCGGGCCGAAGATGTGGGCGGCGCGCGGGCCGGCGACCACCGCGCCGATCGGCACGCCCGAGCCCAGGCCCTTGGCCAGCGGCATCACGTCCGGCTTGATGCCCGCCCACTGGTGGGCGAACCACTTGCCGGTGCGGCCCATGCCGCATTGCACTTCGTCGATCATCATGAGCCAGTCGCGCTGGTCGCAGAGCGCGCGCACCTGGCGCAGGTATTCCCAGCGCATCGGATGGATGCCGCCTTCGCCCTGGATGGTCTCGAAGAACACGGCGACCACGTTCGGATTTCCCTCGGTGGCCTTCTTGAGCGCGTCGATGTCGTTCAGCGGCACGCGGATGAAACCCTCGACCAGCGGGCCGAAGCCCTGCTGCACCTTGGGATTGCCGGTGGCCGACAGCGTGGCGATGCTGCGGCCATGGAACGCGGCCTCGTAGACCACGATCTCGGGCCGCTCGATGCCCTTGTCATGGCCGAACTTGCGCGCCAGCTTGAGCGCGGCCTCGTTGGCCTCCAGGCCGGTGCAGCAGAAGAAGGCGTTGGTCAGGCCCGACAGCTCGGTCAGCTTGGTCGCCAGCTGCTCCTGTCCCGGCACATGGTAGTAGTTGGAGCTGTGGATCAGCTTGGCGATCTGGTCCTGCAGCGCGGGCACCAGTTCGGGGTGGTTGTGGCCCAGCGTGTTGACCGCGATGCCGCCCAGGCCGTCGAGGTAGGCACGGCCGTTGGTGTCCCAGACTCGGCAGCCCTGGCCGTGCGACAGCGCGATCGGCAGGCGACCGTAGGTGTTCATGACGTGGGGCGACGAGGGGGCGGCATTGGCGCTCATGCGGATCTCCGGAAAAGGGAACGCGGATTCTAGGCGGCCGGTCGCGACAGTTCAGTGAGGATTGCGCATCACAGCAATGCCCCCAGGCGTGTCGCCCGGGGGACCCCCGGATAGAATCTTGTGCGGCGCAGCAACTGCTCGCGCTTTTCTCTCGCCAACAGATGGTCTCTCCAAACGCCAAAGAAATCTTCATTCAGGGAATCACCCAGGATGGCCGCACTTTTCGTCCCAGCGACTGGGCCGAGCGACTGGCGGGCGTGATGTGCTCGTTCCGCCCCGGCGGCCCGCAGCCCGGCAGCCACCTGAACTATTCGCCCTGGTGCGTGCCGACCGTGATCAACGGCATCAAGTGCGTGGTGGTGAACCGCGAACTGCGCGATTTCGAGCCGATGGCCTGGGATTTCTGCGTCAACTTCGCCAAGGACAACGGCTTGCAGGTGGCCGAGGCCTGCCTGGTGCCCGACGCGCCGACCCTGCCCAAGACCTCCGCCTGAATCGAACGCCCATGAAAAAACCGCCCGAAGGCGGTTTTTCACTTTGCTGCAGCGCACCCCGATCAAACGGCGGATCGGCGAACCAATCCGGGCTGTTTGCCTGATAGCGTCAGGCGGCGACTGCCTTTTCAGGGGCGAGGGCCAGGGCCTTGACCTTGGCCGACAGGCGGCTCTTGTCGCGAGCGGCCTTGTTCTTGTGGAAGATGCCCTTGTCGGCGACGGTGTCGACGATGCTCTGGGCCTTCGCGAAGGCTTCTGCCGCCTTGGTCTTGTCGCCGGCCAGCACGGCCTTCTCGACATTCTTCACGGCGGTGCGGTATTTCGAACGCAGCGAGGTGTTCGCGGCGTTGAGCTTGACGTCCTGGCGGACGCGTTTACGGCCCGACGCGAGGCGCGGGTTCTTCTTCTTGGGCTTGGCGGATGCCATATTCAGTGTTCCTTGAGGGTCTGGGGATGATGCAGCAAAGCCCTCCATTATAGGCGAGTTGCGCCAAACCGCCGCCAGCCGCCGGGAGAGCACGCGCGGGCGCCTACACTTCTGCCCCGTGTCCCTGTTCAAATCCGCCTCCACCGTCTCGCTCCTGACGCTCGCCTCCCGGGTGACCGGCCTCATCCGCGACGTCCTCATGACCTCGGTGTTCGGCGTCAGCGCGATGACCGACGCCTTCTACGTCGCCTTCCGCATCCCGAACCTGTTCCGGCGGGTGTTCGGCGAGGGCGCCTTCAGCCAGGCCTTCGTGCCGGTGCTGGCCGCCTCCCGGACCGAACACGGCGACGCCGGCGCCAAGGCGCTGGTCGACCACGTGGCGACCCTGCTGACCTGGACCCTGGTGGTGGTCTGCGCGCTGGGCGTCGTCGGCGCGCCGCTGATGGTCTGGGCCATGGCCAGCGGCCTGCAGAAGAACCCGCAGGGCTTCGACGCCGCGGTGGTCATGACGCGCTGGATGTTCCCCTACATCGGCTTCATGTCGCTGGTGGCCCTGGCCGGCGGCGTGCTCAACACCTGGCGCAAGTTCGCGGTGCCGGCGGCGTCGCCGGTGCTGCTGAACCTGGCGCTGATCGCGGCGATCGTGGGGGGGGCGCCGTTGTTCAGGCGTTTCGGCATCGAGCCGATCTATGCCCAGTGCGTGGGCGTGATGGTGGGCGGCATGTTGCAGCTGGCGATCCAGGTCCCGGCCCTGCGCGGCCTGGGCATGATGCCGCGCATCGGCGCCAGCTTCGGCGCGCTGCGCGCTGCCTGGCGCGACCCGACCACCCGTCGCGTGATGCGGCTCATGCTGCCGGCGCTGATCGGCGTCAGCGTGGCCCAGATTTCGTTGCTGATCAACACCCAGATCGCCTCCCACCTGGCGACCGGCAGCGTCAGCTGGATCACCAACGCCGACCGCCTGATGGAGTTCCCGACCGCCATGCTGGGCGTTGCGCTCGGCGTGGTCCTGATGCCGCAGCTGGCCAGCGCCCGCGCCGCCAAGGACGACGCCCGCTATTCGGCGATGCTGGACTGGGGCCTGCGCCTGGTGGTGCTGCTCGCGGTGCCCTGCGCCCTGGCGCTGCTGGTGTTCGCACGCCCGCTGGTGGCGGTGCTCTTCCACAACGGCGAATTCAGCGCGCTGCATGTGCAGCGCACCAGCGTGGCGCTGATGGGCTACGGCGTCGGCTTGGTCGGCCTGGTGGCGATCAAGGTGCTTGCGCCCGGCTACTACGCGAAGCAGGACACCCGCACGCCGATGCTGATCGCGGTCGGGGTGCTGGTGCTGACCCAGGTGCTGAACTTCTTCCTGGTGCCGCTGCTGCAGCACGCCGCGCTGACGCTCACGATCAGCATCGGGGCGCTGGTCAACGCGCTGTGGCTGCTGGTCGGGCTGGTGCGCCGCGGCAGTTACCGGCCGTTGCCGGGCTGGGGAAAGTTCCTGCTCCAGGTGCTGTTCGCCACCGCCGTGCTCGGCGTGCTGCTGTTCTGGGGCGACCGCCATTTCGACTGGATCGGCCTGCAGGCGCATCGGCTGCAGCGCATCGGCCTGCTGGCGGCGCTGATCGCGGGCGGGGCGCTGCTCTATTTCGCGGTGCTGGCGCTGACCGGGCTCAAGCTGCGCAGCTTCGTGCGCCGCTGATCGCCGCGTTTTCGCTCGCGCCTTGACGGTCTCCGTCCGCTCCTCTACAAAGCCACATGACGTTCCGCTTCTCGACGCCCACCGCTCTCGAATACTTCGAATCGCTCGTCAAGAGCGACGAGCAGTTCCCGCTGCTGGAGGCGGCCGCCAGCCTGGCGCAGGACGAATACCCCGAACTCGACGTCCAGCAGGTGCTGGGCGATGTCGACCAGCTGCTCGCGCGCCTCAAGCGGCGCCTGCCGGCCGACGCGGCGCCGCTGCACCGGCTGCGCTCTCTCAACCAGTTCTTCTTCCATGACCTGAGCTTCGGCGGCAACGTCAACGACTACTACGACCCCGACAACAGCTACCTCAATGCGGTGCTGCGCACCCGCCGCGGCATCCCGATCTCGCTCGCGGTGCTCTGGATGGAGCTGGCACAGGGGCTGGGCCTGCAGGCCCGGGGCGTCGGCTTCCCGGGCCATTTCATGCTCAAGGTCACGCTGCCGAAGGGGCAGGTGGTGATCGATCCCTTCACCGGCAAGTCGCTCTCGCGCGAAGAACTCAGCGAGCGCCTCGAACCCTACAAGCGCAGCAACGGCCTGGTCGGCGATTTCGACGTTCCGCTGGGCCTGTACCTGCAGCCGGCGACGCCGCGCGAGATCATCGGGCGAATGCTGCGCAACCTGAAGGAAATCCACCAGGCCCAGGAAGACTGGCAGCGTGCCATCGCGGTCCAGGACCGGCTGGTGGCGCTGCTGCCCGAAGCCTGGGGCGAGCACCGCGACCGCGGCCTGGCCCACGCCGAACAGGGCAATGCCGCGTTCGCGGTGCGCGACCTCGAGACCTACCTCGCGCATGCCGAGGACGCGCTCGACCTCGACGCGATCGCCGAGCGGGTGGCCGCGCTGCGCCGGGCGGAGTTCTGATGGAATCCGCCAAGGCGCCGCTGGCCGACCTTGGTACCCGGCACCAGTTCCACGGCGTCCAGCCGGTGCTGCCGGTGGCCGATGCGGCGCGCGCGGCGCGCTATTTCTGCGACGTGCTGGGCTTCGACCTGGACTTCATCGCGGGCGAGCCGCCGAGCTATGCGCGGGTCAAGAAGGGCGACCGAAGCTATGGCGACCCGGTCTACCTGCGCCTCTGGCAGTGCGGTCGGCGCGAGGCCAGCCCGTGGCGCGGCGAGATCGTGATCCATGTCGGGCAGGACATCGACGGCCTGCATGCGGCCTACGTGAAGCGCGGGGTCGACGTGGTCGAACCCCCCACTTCCCAGCCCTGGGGCCTGCGCGAATTCGCCATCCGGGAGCCCGACGGCCACATTCTTCGCTTCTGTGGATATCTCTAGCTCAGCGCCGGCCGGATCAGATCGGCGTCGAGGGTGAGCCTGGCAGTCCGAACTGGCGCCAGGCGCGGCGCAGCTGGGTGTCGGAGCCGAAGCCCGAAAACTCCGCCGCCTGCGTGACGTTGGCGCCCGACTGCAGCGCCAGCTGCGCCGTGGCGAGCCGCAGGCGGCGCAGGTAGGCCAGCGGCGCGACGCCGGCGTGCTCGACGAACAGCCGCGTCAGGTGGCGCGGCGAGGTGTGGGCGACCTCGGCCATGCGCGGCACCGTCCAGTCGGTCTGCGGCGCCTCGCTGACCGCGTCCTGGACCCGGTGCAGCGCCGCATGCAGGTGGTTTCGATAGGCCAGGAAGGGCGAGAGCTCGGGGTCCTGCGGGCCGCGCCGCATCGCCACCACCATGGTCTGGGCCACCCGGGCCGCCAGTGTCTCGCCGCAGGCCTGGCCGATGCGGTGCAGCATCAGGTCGATGCCGGTGGTGACGCCGGCGCTGCTGTAGAGCGGCGCATCGAGCACGAAGACACGGTTGGCGACCACGTCGCAGCGCGGTTCGACCTGCTTCAGTTCGTCCAGGTGGTGGTGGTGCGTGGTCGCGCGCCGGCCCGCGAGCAGGCCGGCGTGGGCCGCGAGCAGCGTGCCGGCGCAGACCGTGACGAGTTCGAGCCGGCCGGGCTCGAGCCGCAGGCCGCGCAGCCAGTGCAGCAGGGCCCGCGCCGGCGGGTTGTCGACCGCGATGGCCTCGCCCGGCAGTCCGACCAGCACCACCCAGGTCGGCATGCGCCAGTCCGACGGCAGCGGCTGCAGGCCGGCCAGCCGGACGCCGACCGAGCTGGCGGATTCGGGCTCGGGGCTCGCGAACACCAGTTCGAAACGGGGCGGCAGCCCGGCGGCGGCCCGAAGCTGGTTGGCGATGCGCAGCGCTTCCGCCGGGCCGGCCCAGTCGAGCACCAGGCTGTGCGGCAGCAGCGCGAAGACGACGCGAATCAGGGTGGGGTCCGGGTCCACGCGAAGTCCATCTGCCGCGCGGTGCGCAGCGCCAGCGGCTCGCCGGCCAGCCGGGCCACCAGGTGCAGGCTCATGTCGATGCCGGCCGTGATGCCGGCCGAGGTGACGATGCGGCCCTGGTCGACCCAGCGGACGCCTTCGCGGACGTCCAGAGCCGGAAAGCGGTGGCGCAGGTCGTCGATGTCTTCCCAATGGGTTGTCACGGATGCCCCGGCCTGCAGCACGCCGCTGGCGGCCAGCAGGAAGGCGCCGGTGCAGACCGAGGCCGTGATGCGGGCCTCCAGGCTGGCGCGGGCGATCCAGTCGCGGGTCGCCCCGCAGGCCATCGCGGCATCGACCACCCCGCCCGGGACGATCAGCACGTCTGCCGCGGGCGGGTCGTCGAAGCTGCGGTCCGGCAGCACCTGGAGGCCGGCCCGCATGCGCACCGGCGCCGTGGTGCGGGCGACGCAATGCACCTCGAACGGCGGCGCCATGCCGGCCGCGTCGCGCTGGTGCATGCGGGACGCGGTCGTGAAGACCTCGTAGGGACCCGCCAGGTCCAGGGCCTCGACGTCGTCGAAGGCGAGGATCGCGACCTGCAGCGTCCGGGTGCTCATGGCCTTGATTCCGCGAGCCGGGCCAGCGCTTCTTCGGCGCTGCACACCTTGGCGAAGCGGCCGTCGAGCACCGTGGCGGTGCGGGCCTGGATGTCCGCCGCCGGCAGTGGCCGGCCGTCGGGCTGCACCATGTCGAAAGTCAGCGTCGCCTCGGTCACGTAGTCGACCTGCCAGCCCAGGTCGGAGGCATGGCGCGTGGTGGTCTCGCAGCATTGCTCGGTGCGGATGCCGCTGACCACCAGCCGCTCGATGCGGTTCTGGGTCAGCCAGACGTCGAGTCCGGTGCCGACCAGCGCGCTGTGGCGGCGCTTGGTGAAGGTGGCGGCCGCCTCGAAGGGCGCGAGCCCTTCGAGCGGGCGCACATGGCCTGATTCGATCGCGAAGGCGTTGCTGGCGACGGCCGGCCCGTCGGTGTGGAAGACCCGGACGATCGGCGCACCCACGGCGGCAAAGCCCCGGATGAGTGCGTTCTGCGCCGCCAGGTAGGCCGGCAGGCCGAGCGCGTCGAAATAAGGGCGGTGGCGGAACGACTCCTGCGCGTCGATCACTATCAGACAGCTGGTCATGGGGGCATCTCCGGAACGAAAGTGGATGATGCGCCCAATTTTTCAGGATACGCGGCTGGTCGTCCCCGCCGTGGCGGACCGGAATCGATCACTTTCAGACATCAGACCAGGCCCGCCGTCTTCAGTTCTTTCTTGAGGTAGGCGTAGAACAGCGGTGCCGCTACCAGCCCCGCCGGCCCGAACACCGCTTCGGCGACGAACATCACGGCCAGCAGCTCCCAGACCGACATCTGCGTCCGGCTGCCCACCACTTTGGCGTTGATCAGGTATTCGGCCTTGTGGATCAGGATCAGGAAGCCCAGGCAGACCAGCGCGGTGAGCGGCGACACCGACAGCCCGACCAGCGTGATGACCGTGTTGCAGATCAGGTTGCCCACGATCGGCACCAGGCCGGCGACGAAGGTGAGGGTGATCAGCGCCGGCGTGTAGGGGAGCTCCATGTGCCACAGCGGCAGCAGGAACAGCAGGAAGAGGGCGGTCAGGAAGGTGTTGAAGGCCGCGATCCAGAACTGCGCCGCGACGATCTGGCCGAAGGCCTCGCCGAACAGCACGATGCGCGCGCGCAGCTCGCGCGCCAGCGGCCGGCGCGAGGGCGGCTGGATGGCCACCGCGGCCAGCGAACCGACGATCAGGCCGACGTAGGCGAACAGCAGCCCGCCGAGCCAGGCGCGGCCGGTGAGCGCCAGCGAACCGGCCTGCCCGCGCAGGTAGTTGGCGATCATGCGCTGCACCTCGCCGGAGCCCTCCGGCAGGTAGGCGCCGATGTCCGGCGGCAGCTTGAGCCGCAGTTCGAGCACTGTGCGGGCGATGTAGTCGAGCAGTTCCTTGTACTGGTCGGGCGCGTTCAGCACGAACTCGCGGGCCTCGGAGAAGCCCAGGATCAGGAGGCCGATCGGCGCCAGCATCACCAGCGTCGCCGCCGTTACCCGCGGCAGCGCCGGCGCCGCGCTCCAGGCCGGGTCGTTGGCGCTGATCTTGCGGCGCCGGCGCAGCGCCAGATCGAAGGCCCGCGCCAGCCAGCGCGTGCCGAGGTAGCCGATGCAGGCGGACAGCAAACCCGGCAGCAGCCCCTGCCACATGATCAGCAGCAGCCCCGCCGCCATCAGCAGGTAGCTCGCCGTGACGACGTAACGCGAAGGGGCGGCGGTGGGGTCGCTCACGCGGTCGGGGCGCTTCAGGCGACGACCACGGCGGCACCGGTGCCGCGCTCGGCGATCACGCCGATGGTGTGCACGGTCTCGCCGGCAGCCTGCAGCGTGGCGGCGCAGGCGGCGGCCTGGGCGGCCTCGATCACCACCACCATGCCGATGCCGTTGTTGAAGGTCCGGTTCATCTCGATATCGTCGATGCCGGCCACCTTCTGCAGCCAGGCGAAGAGCTCGGTCTGCGGCCAGCTGCCCTTCTGGAGGTGGGCGGCCGTGCCTTCGGGCAGCACGCGCGGGATGTTCTCGAGCAGGCCGCCGCCGGTGATGTGGGCCAGCGCCTTGATCGGGTGCTTGCCCAGCGCCGCGAGCACCGGCTTGACGTAGAGATGCGTGGGTTCCATCACGGCCTCGCGGAAGGGCTTGCCGTCGAGCGTCGCGGGCAGGTCGGCGCCGGCGCGCTCGATCACCTTGCGCACCAGGCTGAAGCCGTTGGAATGGACGCCGGCCGAGGCCAGGCCGAGCACCACGTCGCCGGGCTTGACGTCCTTGCCGGTGAGGATCAGCGACTTCTCGACCGCGCCGACCGCGAAGCCGGCCAGGTCGTATTCGCCGGCCGGGTACATGCCGGGCATTTCGGCGGTCTCGCCGCCGATCAGCGCGCAGCCGCTCAGTTCGCAGCCGCGGGCGATGCCGCCGACCACCGCCGCGGCGGTGTCGACGTCGAGCTTGCCGCAGGCGAAGTAGTCGAGGAAGAACAGCGGCTCGGCGCCCTGGACCAGCACGTCGTTGACGCTCATGGCCACCAGGTCGATGCCGACGGTGTCGTGCATGTTCCATTCGAAGGCCAGCTTGAGCTTGGTGCCGACGCCGTCGGTGCCGCTCACCAGCACCGGTTCCTTGTAGCGCTTGGGCACCTCGAACAGGGCCCCGAAGCCGCCGATGCCGGCCAGCACGCCTTCGCGCATCGTCTTTTTCGCCAGCGGCTTGATGCGGTCGACCAGCGCGTCGCCGGCATCGATGTCGACGCCGGCGTCCTTGTAGCTGAGCGGGGTGGTGGAGTTGGAGGTCATGGTCGGGCCGGGCAGAAGAGGGGAGGGCGGAAGGAGGAGGACAATGAGGGCCGGCAACCGATCTGGGCGGGCCGATAGAATTCGCCACGATTTTAAGGGCGCCGGTCGACCCGGCCCCCGCTTGCCACTTCGTGTCCTGCGCCAATCCCTCATGAACCCTTCCTTCGCGTCGTCCGCGCCCACCCAGCCGCCCCCGGCGGCCAAGGCATGAAACAGCTCGCGCTCGACATCGGCATCGCCAGCGGCCCGACGCTGGCGGGCTTCTTCGCCGGTCCGAACGAGCCGGCCCTGCGGCACCTGCAGCTGTGGGTCGGCGACGCGCGCGCGCCCACCCTCCATTCGCCGGTGCCGACCTACCTCTGGGGCGAAGGCGCCAGCGGCAAGACGCACCTGCTGGAGGCGGTCCGCGGCGCGCTGCGCGAGCAGGGCGCCAGCGTCGGCTGGCTCGACCCGGCGGCCGTCAACCCGCCCGAGTTCGATGAACGCTGGGGCGCGGTGCTGCTCGACGACGTCCATCTCTACACCGCGGTGCAGCAGCACGCGGCCTTCAACTGGTTCATCAACGCCCAGAGCCTGCAGCGCGGCGTGGTCGCCGCCGGCGCCCTGCCGCCGGCCGACCTGCCGCTGCGCGAAGACCTGCGCACCCGGCTGGGCTGGGGCCATGTGTTCCACTTGCAGGTGTTGAGCGAGGCCGAGCGGCGCGCGGTGCTGCGCCAGGCGGCCGACGACCGTGGCGTGGTGCTGTCCGACGAAGTCCTCGACTACATGCTGCACCGCTTCAGCCGCGACCTCGGCAGCCTGATGGAACTGCTCGCGCAGCTCGACGGCTATGCCTTGCAGACCCAGCGCGCGATCACCATCCCGCTGATCCGGTCGATGCTCGAAAACGAATAGGGCTTAAGCCCTCTCCCCAATGATCAAGAAATTCATCGACAAACTCCTCGGCAAATCCGGCGCTCCCGGTTCCAGCGGCAAGGCCCGCTTCGGCAAGCGCCAGGAGGTGGACGCCTCGGTCCACGGCATCGACCCGGCGCTGGTCGACGAGCGCGCCAGGAACGTGGTGACCACCTTGCAGCAGGCCGGCTACGAGGCCTACGTGGTCGGCGGCGCGGTGCGCGACCTGCTGCTGGGGCTGCGGCCCAAGGATTTCGACGTCGCCACCAACGCGACGCCGGAGCAGGTCAAGGGGCTGTTCCGCCGCGCCTTCATCATCGGCCGGCGCTTCCGCATCGTGCACGTGGTGTACGGCCGCGGGCGCGAGCACGAGGTGATCGAGGTCTCGACCTTCCGCGCCTACATGGACAACGCCGGCGCCGAGCAGGTGGCCGGCAACGAGCGCACCAGCAAGGGCGAGCTGGCGGGCATGAAGCACGCCGTGGACGCCAGCGGCCGGGTGCTGCGCGACAACGTCTGGGGCCCGCAGGAAGAAGACGCCGCGCGCCGCGACTTCACGGTCAACGCGATGTACTACGACCCGGCGAGCCAGATCGTTGTCGACTATCACAACGGCATCAAGGACGCGAAGAAGCTCACGCTGCGCATGATCGGCGACCCGATCACGCGCTACCGCGAGGACCCGGTGCGCATCATCCGCGCCATCCGCTTCTCGGCCAAGCTGGCGCAGCTGGGCTTCAAGCTCGAGCCCAAGACCGCGGCGCCGCTGGTCGAATCGAGCCGGCTGCTGGCCGACGTGCCGCAAAGCCGGCTGTTCGACGAGATGCTCAAGCTGCTGCAGACCGGTCACGCGGTCGCCACGGTGGCGCAGCTGCGCAAGCTCGGCCTCGCGACCGGCATCTATCCGCTGCTCGACGTCGTGGTCGAGCGCGCCGACACGCCCTTCGTCCAGGCCGCGCTGCAGGACACCGACCGCCGGGTCGGCGAAGGCAAGCCGGTGGCGCCGAGCTTCCTGCTGGCCTGCGTGCTGTGGGCCGACGTGCGCGACGGCTGGGCCCAGCGGCTCGAAGGCCGGCACGGCCAGCGCCCGCAGGCGCCGTTCCCGGCCCTGCAGGACGCGATCGACGATGTCTTCAATGCCCGCATCGGCGATGTGTCGGGCCGCGGCAAGCTGGCCGCCGACATGCGCGAGATCTGGATGATGCAGCCGCGCTTCGACAAGCGCAGCGGCAGCACGCCGCACAGCCTGGTCGAGCAGGCGCGCTTCCGTGCCGCCTTCGACTTCATGCGCCTGCGCGCCGACGTCGGCGAAGTCGGCGAGGCGATCGCCGAGTGGTGGCAGGAGTTCAGCACCGCCGACGACCTGCGCCGCCAGGACCTGATGGACCAGGTGCGCGACGAACAGCACAAGAAGACCCGTCAGAGGGTGCCGGCACGCACGCCGGCCCCGGCGTCCGCCGAGCGCCGCGCCAGCGGCCCGGACGAGGGCGAGCGCGCGGACGCCGAGACTGCGCCGCGCCCCGACGGCGAGGCCTCGGATGCGCCGCGCAAGCGCCGCCGCCGGCGCAAGCCGCGCAGCGGCGGTGCCGGCGAGGCCGGCGGCGTGGCGGCGGCCGATTGAATGGACAGTAGGGCCTTCGTCGCGATCGGCGCCAATCTCGGCGACGCGCGCGCCACGGTGCTCCGGGCCATGGACGACCTGGACGGGCTGCCGCGCACCCGCGTCAGCGCCCGCTCGTCGCTCTATCGGAGCGCACCGGTGGATGCTGGAGGCCCCGACTTCGTCAACGCGGTGGTGGCGCTCCAGACCGGGCTCGATCCGCACGCGCTGCTGGCCGAGCTGCAGCGCCTCGAAGCCGGCGCCGGCCGCGAGCGGCCCTATCGCAACGCCCCGCGCACCCTCGATCTCGACCTGCTGCGCCATGGCGACGCGGTGCTCGAAACCCCGCAACTCAGCCTGCCGCATCCGCGGCTGGCCGAGCGCGCCTTCGTCCTGCTGCCATTGGCGGAAATCGCCCCGGAGCAGGTCACCTCCCAGCAACTCGCACAGGTGGCGGACCAGCGGATCGAGCGGCTCTGAGAGCCGTTGCGGGCCCGCCCATTACACTTGCGCGGTTTTTCACGATGGCGTCACAGGCATGTGCTTGCGACGATCCATGAACCCAGGAGAGCGCCATGTTCGGCAAGCTGCTGCCCCGCGAGGGGAATTTTTTCGAGATGTTCAATCAGCACGCCGACCGCATCGTCGAAGCCGCGCGCGCGTTCGAGCAGCTCGTGGCCAACTACAACGACCTGCACCTTCGGGAGCAGTACAACCGCGATGTCGACAACGCCGAGCGGGCGGCCGATCGCGTGACGCATGACGTCAACCGGCTGATCCACAAGACCTTCATCACGCCGATCGACCGCGAGCAGATCCACAAGCTGATCAACACCATGGACGACGTCGCCGACCTGATCCAGGACTCGGCCGAGACCATGGCGCTCTACGACGTGCGCCACATGACCGAGGAGATCACGCGCCTCACCACGCTGAGCGTGAAGTGCTGCGAGCGGGTCAAGGACGCGGTCAAGTTTCTGTCGAAGATCACCGACCCGGCCACGGCCGAAGCCACGCTGAAGACCTGCGAGGAGATCGACCGGCTCGAATCCGATGCCGACCGCGTGATGCGCAGCGCCATGAGCAAGCTGTTCCGCGAGGAGCCCGACGTGCGCGAGGTGATCAAGCTCAAGGCGATCTATGAGCTGCTCGAAACCATCACCGACAAGTGCGAGGACGTCGCCAACGTCATCGAGGGCATCGTCCTCGAGAACTCCTGAAACAACGGATCTTTCGAATGGCAACGGTTCAGGTCGCCCTCTGGGTGGTGGTGGGTTTGGTCGCACTGGCCATCGCCTTCGATTTCATGAACGGCTTCCACGATGCGGCGAACTCGATCGCCACCGTGGTCTCGACCGGGGTGCTCAAGCCCGGCCAGGCCGTGGTGTTCGCGGCCTTCTTCAACCTGGTGGCGATCTTCGTCTTCCACCTGAGCGTGGCGGCGACGATCGGCAAGGGCATCGTGCAGCCGGGCATCGTCGACGTGCACGTGGTGTTCGGCGCACTGGTGGGTGCCATCAGCTGGAACCTGGTCACCTGGTACTACGGCATTCCGAGCAGTTCCTCGCATGCGCTGATCGGCGGCATCGTGGGCGCGGTGATCGCCAAGGCCGGCTCAAGCTCGCTGATCGCGGCCGGCATCTGGAAGACCGTGGCCTTCATCTTCGTCTCGCCGCTGCTCGGTTTCCTGCTCGGCTCGTTCATGATGATCCTGGTGGCCTGGGTGTTCCGGCGCTCGACGCCGTCGCGCGTGGACCGGTGGTTCCGCACGCTGCAGCTGATCTCGGCCGGCGCCTACAGCCTCGGGCATGGCGGCAACGATGCCCAGAAGACCATCGGCATCATCTGGATGCTGCTGATCGCCACCGGCTACGCGGCCGCCGATGCGGCGCTGCCGCCGACCTGGACCATCGTCGTGTGCTATGCCGCGATCTCGCTCGGCACCATGTTCGGTGGCTGGCGCATCGTCAAGACGATGGGCCAGAAGATCACCAAGCTCAAGCCGGTCGGCGGCTTCTGCGCCGAGACCGGGGGTGCGCTGACCTTGTTCCTGGCGACCGCGCTCGGCATCCCGGTGTCGACCACCCACACCATCACCGGCGCGATCGTCGGCGTCGGCTCGGTGCAGCGCGCCAGCGCGGTGCGCTGGGGCGTGGCCGGCAACATCGTCTGGGCCTGGGTGCTGACGATCCCGGCCTCGGCGTTCGTGGCGGCGATTGCTTACTGGATCGGGATTCAGGCTTTTTGAAGGATTCTTGGGGACCGCTCGGGGTGTTTCATCTCGGGTCTCCAGGGGTGCGTGCCGAGGGCACCGGGTGGCCCCCTCCGCTCATGTCCCCCGGCCTGCGGCCTCCTCCTTTACTTCGCTGCGGGGGCCACCCGGTGCCCTCGGCACGGGTAGCGCCGTGGCGTGCTGGTCGAGGATGAACCACCCGCCCCTTCAGCTACTGCGACATCCTCCGCCCGGCTTCGATCTCGTGCTCGAAGTAGCGCTGGAAGCTGAAGGCGATGCTGGCCATCAGGATCGTGCTGCCGAAGAACAGCGCCAGCACCACGGCGCCGATGGTCAGCCAGCTGGTGTTGCCGGCCGCGGCGTCGCCGGTGCGGCCGGTGTTGTAGCGTGCATTCCATTTCTCGGGCGTCATGAGCCCGTACACGATGGCGGTCAGGGCGCAGCCCGCGATCGTGAAGCCCAGCAGCGGCAGCAAGGCCCAGCTCAGGCCGTCGTCGCTGCCGTAGAGGCGCACCCGCTCGAGGCCGTAGAGGCCGAGCGCGGTCGGGATCGGCAGCAGCCAGCCGAGCAGGCTCGAGAAGCCGCGCAGGTAGAAGCAATGCAGGCCCAGCGGCCCGCCGAGGAAGGCCAGCCATGCGGCCACGGTCTTGTTTTTCATTCGGGGCGGGTGGTGCTGCCTTCGCCCAGCACCTTCTCCATCAGCACCACGTCGCGCCATTCGCCGAACTTCCAGCCGCAGTCCTTCAGCACGCCGACGTGGCTGAAGCCCTGGGCGCGGTGCACGCCGATCGAGCCGGCATTGGCCGAGTCGCCGATCACCGCGATCAGCTTGCGCACGCCCACCGCTTCGGCGGCCTGGGAGAGCGCCGCCAGCAGCTGGGCGCCGAGGCCCTGGCCGCGGGCGCCATCGGCCAGGTAGATCGAATCCTCGGCCGAGAAGCGATAGGCCGGGCGCGGCTTGAACCAGTTGCAGTAGGCGAAGCCGAGCAGCTCGCCATCGCGTTCGGCCACCAGGTAGGGCAGGTTCTTCGACAGCACGTCGGCGCGGCGCGCGGCCATGTCGGCGGCGGTCGGCGGTTCGGTTTCGAAGGTGCCGGTGCCGTGCAACACGTGGTGGGCGTAGATGGTGGCAATGGCAGCGACGTCTTCGTCGCGGCTGGGTCGGATCTGTGTCATTCGGGGGACTCGGCGCGGCCGAGAATTGGAGATTCGGGAGAGCGGGCTATAATCATGGGCTTTTCAGCGTGTCGCTGGCCGGGTGGCCATGTCGCGTGTCTCGACGCTGAAAGAACACTGTGGGCGAACCTTGCGGGTTTGCTGCACCACCCCAAGGATAAATCATGGTCGTCATTCGACTCTCCCGCGGCGGTTCCAAAGGCCGTCCGTTCTTCAACATCGTCGTGTCGGACAAGCGCGTTCGCCGCGATGGCCGTTTCATCGAGCGCCTGGGTTTCTACAACCCGACCGCCAAGGAAAACGAGGAAAGCATCCGCATCGCCCAAGACCGCCTGACCTACTGGAAGAGCGTTGGCGCGCAAGCCTCGCCCACGGTCACCCGCCTGATCAAGCAAGCCGCTGCCGCGGCTCCCAAGGCCGCGGCCTAAGCTGTAGCCGAGGCGATGCTGCCGTCACTCGAAGCCGCCGAATTGCCGGCGGATGCGATCGAAGTAGGGCGCATCGCCGATGCCTGGGGCATCAAGGGCTGGTTCAAGGTCCTGCCCCACAGCGCCGAACCCGAGGCGCTGTTCTCTTCCAAGCGATGGTTGCTCCAGCCCCCGGGCGCAGCGGGCAGCCAGGCCTTCAAGCTCGCGATCCGCGAAGCCAAGGAACATTCCGACGTCATCGTCGCCTCGTCCGAGGACGTGCCCGACCGCAATGCGGCCGAGGCACTGCGCGGCGCGCGCGTGTTCGTGCCGCGCTCCAGCTTCCCGACCGCCGGCGACGACGAGTACTACTGGGTCGACCTGATCGGCCTGGCGGTGGTCAACCGCGAAGGCGTGGCGCTCGGCAAGGTGCGCGAGCTGCTGGCCACCGGCCCGCAGACCACGCTGGTGCTCGATGCGATCGAGGACGGCAAGCCGGTCGAGCGCATGGTGCCCTTCGTCTCGGCCTTCGTCGACAAGGTCGACCTGGCAGGTCGGCTGATCACGGTCGACTGGCAGCCCGACTACTGAGCCGTCCGGGCCCGGCACCGGTGCCGCCATGCGCTTCGACGTCATCACTCTCTTCCCCGAGCTGTTCGCGCCTTTTCTCGCGAGCGGCGTGACGCGCCGCGCCTACGAATCGAAGCAGGTCGAGGTGGTGCTGTGGAATCCGCGCGACTTCGCCGAAGGCAACTACCGGCGCGTCGACGACCGGCCCTTCGGCGGCGGCCCCGGCATGGTCATGATGGCCGAGCCGCTGTCGGCCTGCCTCGACGCGGCACTGGCCGCCCGAGGCGCCGCGGCGCCGGTGCTGCTGTTCTCTCCGATCGGCGAGACCTTGCGCCACCAGTCGGTCGAGCAATGGGCGGCCAGCGAGGGCGCGGTGCTGGTCTGCGGCCGCTACGAAGGCATCGATCAGCGCTTCATCGACGCCCGTGTCACGCACCAGCTGAGCCTGGGCGACTTCGTTCTCTCCGGCGGCGAGATCCCGGCCATGGCGCTGCTCGATGCGGTCGCGCGGCTGCAGCCGGGGGTGCTCGGCGACCAGGCCAGCCACGTGCAGGACAGCTTCAATCCGGCGCTCGACGGCCTGCTCGACTGCCCTCACTACACCCGCCCCGAGCAATGGCGGGGCGAGGGCGTGCCGGCGCCGCTGATGTCGGGACACCACGTCCAGATCGAGCGCTGGCGCCGCGACCAGCGGCTCGCCATCACCCGCGACAAGCGCCCCGATCTGATCGACGCGGCCAGGGTCGCCGGCCGCCTCAGCGCGATCGACGAGAAGACGCTGAAAAAAAAGCTATAATCGTCGGCTCCCCGATCCTCTGGCCGGCCGCGCCGGGTTATTTCAAGCGACCCCAGGGTCACTTTCAAGCGACCCAACAGCGCCTTTTGTGTAGCGCGGACAAGATCGAATTCAGGACAACATGAACCTCATCCAGACCCTCGAGCAGGAAGAAATCGCCCGGCTCAACAAGCAGATTCCCGATTTCATGCCCGGTGACACGGTCATCGTCAGCGTGAACGTCGTCGAAGGCTCGCGCAAGCGCCTGCAAGCCTACGAAGGCGTCGTGATCGCCAAGCGCAACCGCGGCCTCAACAGCGGCTTCATCGTGCGCAAGATCTCCAGCGGCGAAGGCGTGGAACGCACCTTCCAGACCTACAGCCCGCTGATCGCCAAGATCGAAGTCAAGCGCCGCGGCGACGTCCGCCGCGCCAAGCTGTACTACCTGCGCGAGCGCAGCGGCCGTTCGGCACGCATCAAGGAAAAGCTGCCGGGCAAGGCCCCGTCCGCTGCGGCCGCTCAGTAAGCAGAGAGCGCCCCTTGCCGTGCAGAAAGCCGCCGTCCGAGGCGGCTTTTTGCATTGGCGCCGCGTGCGGGCGGGCGGTTCGTGATTTAGTTGTGTGCCCCGGGTCGTCGCGCCGGGGCCTTTTGCGTTTAATTTGTCGAGACCTATCTTTTTGACCACCTCACCGCCGGCCATGCGCGCCTCTCCCGTCGAAGTCATCAACGCCGTCGTCCCGACGGCCTTGCAGTCCTTCGATCCGCGCGAGGTGCCACCGATCGGTGTCGACAGCGGCCTGCCCGCGGTCGATCCGGCCCGGCTCGGGGCCCGGGCCTTGCGCGCGCGCTTCGCCACGCCGCCGGCCTGGACGCCCGAGGTGCGGCGCGAGCCGCGCATGTTCGACCGCGCGCCGGCGCAGGCCGCGGTGCTGGTGCCGATCGTGATGCGGGAGCAGCCGACGGTGCTGCTGACCGAGCGCAGCTCGCACCTCAAGAATCACTCGGGGCAGGTCGCCTTCCCCGGCGGTCGGGTCGACCCTGAGGACGCCAACATCGCCGCCGCTGCGCTGCGCGAGGCCTGGGAGGAAGTCGGCCTGTCGGCGGACTACATCGAGATTCTGGGCAGCCTCCCCACCTATACCACGGTCACCTCGTTCATCGTCACGCCGGTGGTGGCCCTGGTGCGTCCGGGCTTCGAACTGAACCTCAATCCCTACGAGGTCGAAGAAGCCTTCGAGGTGCCGTTCGCCTTTCTGATGGATCCGGCCAACCATCGCCGCCATGCCATGGTCGGCGCGGACGCGACCGCGCGCGAGTGGCTGTCGATGCCCTACCAGGACGGGCCGAACGAGCGCTTCGTCTGGGGCGCGACCGCCGGCATGCTGCGCAACCTCTACCGCTTCCTCAGCGCTTGACGGCGGACGAGGGGCGTCCGAACCAGCCCTGGGCAGTCGCTATCATCGAGCAATGAGCTTCTTTGCGATCCTCTGCGCATTGCTGATCGAGCAGGTGCGCCCGCTGGCGTACCACAACCCCGTCTACGGCGGCGTGCTGGCGTGGACGCGCTGGACCAGCCGCAATTTCGATGCCGGCAAGCCGCACCACGGCTGGGTGGCGTGGTCGCTCGCGGTGGGCGTCCCGACCTTGCTGGCGCTGGCGGTCCACTGGGCGCTGATCCTCACCCTGGGGCTGCCCTTCGCGGTCCTGTGGAGCATCGCGCTGCTCTATGTCACGCTGGGCTTTCGCCAGTTCAGCCACCATTTCACCGGCATCCGCGATGCCCTCGACGAAGGCGATGAGCCGCTGGCGCGATCGCTGCTGGCCCACTGGCAGCAGGTCGATGCGGCCAACCTGCCGCGCAGCGAGATCGTGCGCCACGTGATCGAGCACTCGGTGATCGCGGCGCATCGGCACGTGTTCGGCGTGCTGGCCTGGTTCTCGATCCTCGCGGCGATCGGGCTCGGTCCGGCCGGCGCGGTCTTCTATCGGATGAGCGAATTCGTTTCGCGCTACTGGGCCCACAAGAACGGCGCCTCGATGCAGCCGTCCAGCATCTGGGTCCAGCAGGCCGCGGCGCGCGCCTGGGGTGTCATCGACTGGTTGCCGGCGCGGATCACGGCGCTGGGCTTCGCGGTGGTCGGCAGCTTCGAGGAGGCGATCGACTGCTGGCGCAACGACGCCCGCCGCTTCCCGAACGGCAACGACGGCGTGATCCTGGCGGCCACCTCCGGCGCGGTCAACGTGAGCCTCGGCGGCGGCACGCTGAGCACGGTGCCGGTCAACGATCCGCTGTCGCGCGCCCAGGCCGGGGAGTCGTTCGCCGGGGGCGCCTTGCCCGATGGCGGCAGCACGCCCGGGCGCGAACCCGAGCCCGGCCACCTGCGCAGCGTCGTCGGCCTGGTCTGGCGTTCGGTCGTGATGTGGATGGTGCTGCTGGCGCTGCTGACGCTGGCCCGCCTGCTCGGATGACGCCGACGTTCTGGAGCCCGCGCATCGCGGCACTCGAGCCCTACGTGCCGGGCGAACAGCCGCGCATCGCCAACCTGGTCAAGCTCAACACCAACGAGAACCCGTATCCGCCATCGCCGCGCACGATCGATGCGATCCAGCGCGCCGCCGAAGAGGGGCTGGAGCGCTACCCGGACCCTGAATCGACCGTGCTGCGCGAGGCGATCGCCGCCCGCCACGGGCTCGACATCCGGCAGGTGTTCGTCGGCAACGGCTCGGACGAGGTGCTGGCCCATGCCTTCTTCGCCTTCTTCCAGCAGGACGCGCCGCTGCTGCTGCCCGACATCACCTACAGCTTCTACCGCGTCTACGCGCAGCTCTACGGCATCGATTGCGCGCTGCAGCCGGTCGACGACGCCCTGCGCATCGACGCCGACGCGCTGGCCGCACGTGCCAAGGCGGGCTGTGGCGGCATCGTGGTCGCCAACCCGAACGCACCGACCGGCCGGGGATTGCCGCTGGCGCAGATCGAGACGCTACTGTCGGCCTGCCCGGAGCGCGTGGTGCTGGTCGACGAGGCCTACGTCGATTTCGGCGGCCAGAGTGCGCTGCCCCTGATCGCCCGGCATCCCAACCTGCTGGTGGTGCAGACGCTGTCGAAGTCGCGCTCGCTGGCCGGCCTGCGGGTCGGCTTCGCCTGCGGGCAGGCGTCGCTGATCGACGGGCTGCAGCGGGTCAAGAACAGCTTCAATTCGTACCCGATCGACCGGCTCGCCAGCGCCGGCGCCGTGGCCGCGCTCGAGGACGAGGCCTGGTTCGCGAAGACCCGCGATGCGGTGGTCGACACCCGCGAGGGCCTGGCGCTGCAGCTCGAGGACCTGGGCTTCGAGGTGCTGCCTTCGCAAGCCAACTTTCTTTTCGTGCGCCATCCCGCGCACGACGCGGCGGCATTGGCTGCGGCACTGCGCGCCCGCGCGGTGCTGGTGCGCCATTTCGCCCAGCCGCGCATCGCGCAGTACCTGCGCATCAGTGTCGGCAGCAGGGAGCAGTGCAGTGCGCTGGTTGGCGCGCTGGGAGAAATCCTGGACCAACACTAGGCCGGCGCCGGGCCGCCCCAAGGCGGCCTGCGGCCCCCTCGGGGGGCAGCGACCCACACGAAGTGGGGGAGCGTGGGGGTCAGTACCTGCTTTGGCTCAGTTCGGCGAACAGTTCGCCGTAGATGCGGTAGCGCGAGGCGCTGATCGTCCCGGCCTGCGTCGCCGACTCGACTTGCGCGATGACGCCGCAGCCCGGCTCGTGCAGGTGGCTGCAGTTGTAGAACTTGCACGCTGTGGCTTCCTGGGCGATGTCGGGCATCAGGTGTGCCAGCTGCATCGGCTCGATATGGTGCAGCCCGAATTCCTGGAAGCCCGGGGAGTCGATCAGCGCGGTCGTGCGCGCCGGGTCGACCCAGTACCAGGTGGTGCTGGTGGTGGTGTGCTTGCCCGAGTTCAGCGCTTGCGAGATTTCACCGGTCAGCGCGCTGGCGCCGGGCACCAGCAGGTTGATCAGCGTGCTCTTGCCGGCGCCCGAGGGGCCCAGCACCAGGGTCACCTTGCCCGCCAGCAGCTCGGTCAGCTCGCCATGGCCCGCGCCGCCGTCGGCCCTGAGCGACATCGGCAGCACGCGATAGCCCATGCGGCGGTAGGGTTCCAGTCGCTTCGAGGCGCGCTCGAAGGGCACGGCCAGGTCGCTCTTGTTCAGCGCGATCACCGGCGTGATGCGCTCGGCGCCGGCCGCGATCAGGGCGCGGGTCAGCTGGGTTTCCGAGAACTCGGGCTCGGCCGCAATCAGGATCAGCACCTGGTCGAGGTTGGCCGCGAAGGACTTGGTGCGGATCTCGTCCTGGCGATAGAACAGGTTCTTGCGCGGCAGCACGCGCTCGATAGTGCCCTCGTCCTCGCTGGCCTGCCATTGCACGCGGTCGCCGACCAGGGCCTGGCTCTTCTTGCCGCGCGGATGGCAGATCAGGCGCGTGCCGTCGGGGGTCTCGACCATGCAATGGCGGCCATGGCTGGCGACCACCAGGCCGTCGTGGAGGGCAGCGCCGGTATTGCCGCCGCGCTGCTGCTTAGCCAAGGGTGCGTTCCATGCGGAGATCAGGCGAGCAGGGCATCGGCCTGCCCCGCGCACTCGAAGTCGGTCGCCGAGAGGCCGCCGACGTCGTGCGTGTTGAAGCGCACCACACAGCGGTTGTAGTGCACCGAGAGGTCGGGATGGTGGTCGTGCCGGTGCGCCACCAGGGCCAGCGCGTTGACGAAGGCGATGGTCTCGAAGTAGTTGGCGAAGGAGAAGCTCTTCTCGATCGCGACGTCCTTGCCGTCGCCCGTGAGCTTCCAGCCCTCGAGCCGCGCCAGCGCGGCGACGATCTCGGTGGCGCTCAGCGCCCGGCGCGCCTGGGTCTTCCAGTCCTTGATTTTTAGCATGCTGCTCATGGTCGGCTTTCGGTTCAGGCGGCGGCCATGCGGGCTAGGCGCTCGGAGGCCGGCGGATGCGAGTAGTAGAACTTCACGAACAGCGGGTCGGGGGTCAAGGTCGACGCGTTGTCCTGGTAGAGCTTGAGCAGGGCCGCCGACAGGTCGGCGCCGCTGGTCTGCGCGACGGCATAGGCGTCGGCCTCGAACTCGTGCTTGCGCGACACCAGCACCGGCAGCGGCGCCATGAAGAAGCCGAACACCGGCATCGCGAGCATGAACAGCAGGATCGCCAGTGCGTCGTTGGGCGCCATGAGGTTGGGCTGCACGCCCAGGCCGGTGTAGAACCAGCTGTGGGCCGACAGCCAGCCGAGCAAGGCGAAGCCGGCCAGGCTCAGGGCGAACATCGCGACCATGCGCTTCATCACGTGCTTGTGGCGGAAGTGCCCCAGTTCGTGCGCCAGCACGGCCTCGACCTCGCCGGCACTGAGCTGGCGCAGCAGCGTGTCGTAGAAGACCACCCGCTTGCTGGCGCCGAAGCCGGTGAAGTAGGCATTGGCATGGGCGCTGCGGGTGCTGCCGTCCATCACGAACAGGCCCTTGGCCGCGAAGCCGCAGCGCTGCATCAGCGCGTTGACGCGCTCCTTCAAGGCGAGGTCGTCGAGCGGCTTGAACTTGTTGAAGATCGGCGCGATGAAGGTCGGATAGACCAGCATCAGCAGCAGGTTGAAGCCCATCCACGCGGCCCAGGCCCACAGCCACCACAGCTTGCCGGCGGCGCCCATGAGCCAGAGGATCAGCGCCGCGATCGGCAGGCCGATCAGCGCCCCGAGCAGCACGCCCTTGACCGCGTCCGTGAGCCACAGGCGCCAGGTCATCTTGTTGAAGCCGAAGCGCTCCTCGAGCCTGAAGGTCTGCCAGAGCGTGAAGGGCAGTTCGGCCAGGCCGCCGATCAGCGCGAAGGCGGCCAGCAGTGCCAGCTGCTGCCACATGCCGCCGCCCAGGAGGTCGAGCAGCAGGCGGTTCAGCAGGTCGAGCCCGCCGAACAGGGTCCAGGCCAGCAGCACGGCCGCGCCCCAGGCCAGTTCGAGCAGGCCGAAGCGGGTCTTGGCGACCGTGTAGTCGGCGGCCTTCTGGTGGGCGTCGAGCGTGATGGCTTGCCGGAAGGCGACGGGCACCGCACCGCGGTGGCGAGCGACATGGCGCACCTGGCGGCTGGCGAGCCAGAACTTCACGACCAGGCCCGCGACCAGCGCGAGCGCGAAGGCCATCGTGAGGATGAGGGAGGCGGGCAGGGGGGTGGGCATGGCGGCCGAGTTTAGCCCCCCGCCTGCCGGGCCTCCAGCCGGGCGGGCCGGTCGGCCTGCTGGCAGCAGGGGCGTCCGGCGCGCGGGCGGCGCCGGGGCATCGACGACAATCGCCCGATGCCCGAAACCACCGAACCGACCGCCCCCGCCACACTCAAGAAAAGCGACCAGAACCTCGTCTGGCTCGATTGCGAGATGAGCGGACTGGATCCCGAGAAAGAGCGCCTGCTGGAAATCGCGGTGGTCGTCACCGGACCCGACCTGACGCCGCGGATCGAGGGGCCGGTGCTGGTGATCCATCAGAGCGACGAACTGCTCGACGCCATGGACGCCTGGAACAAGGGCACGCACGGTCGCAGCGGGCTGATCGACAAGGTCAAGGCCTCGACGCTGGACGAGGCGGCGGCCGAGCAGCAGCTGATGCAGTTCATCTCGCGCTACATCCCCAAGAGCGGCTCGCCGATGTGCGGCAACACGATCGGCCAGGACCGGCGCTTCCTGGTCAAGTACATGCCCAAGCTGGAGGCCTATTTCCACTACCGCAACCTCGACGTCAGCACGCTGAAGGAGCTGGCCAAGCGCTGGAAGCCCGCGGCCTACAACGGCTTCAAGAAGCAGCAGGCCCATACGGCGCTGGCCGATGTGCACGAGTCGATCGACGAACTAGCGCATTACCGGGAGACTTTTCTGAGGCTTGAGAGCTAAGGATTAGGTAAAAACCCGAGTTCATGCGATAATTGCAGGCTTCGCTGAATAGCTTTCAGCGTTTTCTTGCATCTCCCTATCTTGCACATCGCGCCCGAGCCACTGAGTGACTGAGTCATTCGAGTGACTGAATCACGGGCCGCAGCCCCGACGAGAGTCGACGGCTGAACGTCGTTGGATGGTTGATGTTTTTCACCACCCGACGGGGCGCCGCCTACGGCAGCGCTCGCGTTTGAGATTGAATAAATGACCGACGCTTTTGAAGCGCAGGGCGAGTTCGCGCCTGTGCAATCCGATGATTTCGCTGTTTCCCCCGTGGTCAGCGAGTCGCTTTCCGTTGCCGCCGAAGTGCCCGAGCTCGAGGCGCTCGACGCGGTCGAGACCGCCGCCGAACCCAAGCTGCCGAATGGCTTCATCAAGCTGGGCCTGGCGCCCGAGCTGATCGCCGCCGTCGAAGACCTGGGCTTCACCCAGCCGACCACCGTGCAGGAGCAGGTGATCCCGCGCGCCATGACCGCCAGCGGCGGTGCCGACGGCGCCACCCGCTTCGTCGACCTGATGGTGTCGAGCCAGACCGGCAGCGGCAAGACCGCGGCCTTCCTGCTGCCGGTGCTGCACACGCTGCTGCAGCGCCAGGCCGAAGCCGAAGCCGCCAGCAAGGCCGAGTTCCAGCGCCTGGCCGCCGAAGCCGCCGCGCGCGGCGAAGCACCGCCCAAGAAGCCGAAGCGCAAGGACCCGACCAACGCGCGCCATTTCAAGGCCGCCACGCCCGGCGCCCTGATCCTGTGCCCGACGCGCGAACTGGCCCAGCAGGTGGCGCATGACGCCATCGACCTGGTCAAGCATTGCCGCGGCCTGCGCATCGCCAACGTGGTGGGCGGCATGCCCTACCAGCTGCAGATCGCCAAGCTGCAGAACGCCGACCTCGTGGTCGCCACGCCCGGCCGCCTGCTCGACCTGCAGCGCTCGATGCAGATCAAGCTCGACCAGGTCAAGTTCCTGGTGGTCGACGAAGCCGACCGCATGCTCGACCTCGGCTTCTCGGACGACCTGGCCGAAGTCAACCAGCTGACCATCGAACGCCAGCAGACCATGATGTTCAGTGCCACCTTCGCGCCGCGCATCCAGCAGCTGGCCCAGCGCGTGATGCGCGAGCCGCAGCGCGTCACGATCGACAGCCCGCAGGAAAAGCACGCCAACATCAAGCAGAGCCTGTTCTGGGCCGACAACATGCAGCACAAGCGCAAGTTGCTCGACCACTGGCTGCGCGACACGACCATCAACCAGGCGATCGTGTTCGCCAGCACGCAAGTCGAATGCGACGGCCTCGCCAACGACCTGCAGCAAGACGGCTTCAGCGCCGTGGCGCTGCACGGTGCCCTGAGCCAGGGCCTGCGCAACCGCCGCCTGATGGCGCTGCGCCAGGGCCAGGTGCAGATCCTGGTGGCGACCGACGTGGCCGCGCGCGGCATCGACGTGCCGACCATCACGCATGTCTTCAACTACGGCCTGCCGATGAAGGCCGAGGACTACACCCACCGCATCGGCCGCACCGGCCGTGCCGGCCGCGACGGCCTGGCGATCACCTTCGCCGAGCAGCGTGACCGCCGCCGGATCTTCGACATCGAGGGCTACACGCGCCAGCAGTTCAAGTCCGAAGTCATCCCCGGCCTCGAGCCGCAGCAGCGTGCGCCGCAATCGCGTGCGCCGCAGGGCGACTTCCGCGGCCGCGACAGCCGTGACAGCCATTCGCGCGACCGCAAGTTCGGCGGCGGCGGTGGTGGCCATCGCGGCGGCAATGGCGGTGGTTTCGGTGGCGGCGGCAGCAACTATGCCGGTGCCAGCGGCTTCAACGACCGCAATGCACGCGGCCCGGGCGCCGGTGCGCCGCGCGGCTTCCAGAATGCGGGCAATGCCGGTTTCGGCGGTGGCCGCGATGAAGGCGGCGGTGGCTACGGCCGCAAGCCGGGCTGGGGCGACAGCGCACCGCGCGGCGGTGGCTTCGGTGGTGGCGGCGCCGGTCGCGGCGAGGGCTTCGCGCCGCGCGGCCATGCCGGCGGCGGTGGCGGCAAGGTGTTCGTGCCGCGCGATGCGCAGAAGCCGCGCGGCTTCAAGCCGACGCGTTGAGGTCGGTGCCGAGCGGCGCTGGTCGCCGCTCGCTGCCATGAAAGAAGCCCGCCTGTGTGCGGGCTTTTTTGTTTTTCATCTGATCAGTTGAGGACAGAGCAAAAACTGCTGCGCAGTTTCTTGGTCTGTCCCGCAAGGTCTCAGGTGACAGGCGCCGGGTTGAACAACACCAGCGCGTTGTGCAGCTTCCACTGCTCCGCCCAGGTTTTCCTGCGGCCGCTGGCGACATCGAGCATCAGCTTGAACAGCTCCCAGCCCACCTCCTCGATGCTGGCCTCGCCGTCGGCGATGCGCCCGGCGTTGACGTCCATCAGGTCGTGCCAGCGGCGCGCCAGGTCGCTGCGCGTGGCGACCTTGATCACCGGCACCTCGGCCAGCCCGTAGGGCGTGCCGCGGCCGGTGGTGAAGACGTGCAGGTTCATGCCCGCGGCCAGCTGCAAGGTGCCGCAGATGAAGTCGCTCGCCGGCGTGGCGGCGTACAGCAGCCCCTTCCGGCGCGCCTTCTCGCCCGGCGCGACCACACCCGAGATCGGCGCGCTGCCGCTCTTGACGATCGAGCCCATCGCCTTCTCCACGATGTTCGAGAGGCCACCCTTCTTGTTGCCCGGCGTGGTGTTGGCGCTGCGGTCGACCCGCCCGCGCTCGAGGTAGGCGTCGTACCAGGCCATCTCGCGGATCATCGCCTCGGCCACCTCAGGGGTGGTCGCGCGCGAGGTCAGCTGGTCGATGCCGTCGCGCACCTCGGTGACCTCCGAGAACATCACGGTGGCGCCGGCGCGCACCAGCAGGTCGGTGCAGAAACCCACCGCCGGGTTGGCCGTGACGCCCGAGAAGGCGTCGCTGCCGCCGCACTGCACGCCGACCACCAGCTCGCTGGCCGGCACGGTCTCGCGCCGGCGGTCGTTCAGGCGCTCCAGGTGCTCCTCGGCCTGGCGCAGGATCGAGTCGACCATCGACATGAAGCCCACATGGGCCTCGTCCTGCAGGCAGACCACGTCGAGCTTGGCGTCGGCGCTGGTGCCGACATCGGCCACGTTGCGCTCGTCGATCAGCGCGATGGTGCCCGGGGGCATCAGGCGCTCGGGCTGCAGCTTCTCGCAGCCCAGGCTGACGACCATCACCTCGCCGCCGAAGTTGGGGTTGAGGCTGATGTTGCGCAGGGTGCGGATCGGGATGACGGCGTCGGGGGCGTCGATGGCCACGCCGCAGCCATAGGAATGTTCGAGCGCCACCACGTCGTCGACGTTGGGAAACCGGGGCAGCAACTCGGCCTTGATGCGCTGGACCGCGAACTCGGTGACGCCGGCCACGCACTGCACGGTCTGGGTGATGGCCAGGATGTTGCGGGTGCCGACCGAGCCGTCGGGGTTGCGAAAGCCCTCGAAGGTGTAGCCCTCGAGCGGGGGCATGGCGGGCGGCTTGACGGTGGCGATCGGCAGGCCGTCGAGCTCGCGCGCGGCGGGCATCCTCAAAAGTCGCTCGTGCACCCAGCTGCCGGCCGGGATGGGCTTGAGGGCATAGCCGATCGGCACGTCGTAGCGGCGCACCACGCCGCCCTCGGGGATGTCGACCAGCGCCACCTTGTGGGCCTGCGGCACCTTCTCGCGCAGCGTGAGGCCCGAGGCGAACACGGTGCCGGCCGCCAGGCCGCCGTCGTTGGCCACGATCGCGACGTTGTCGCGCGCGTGCATGAGGATGGTGAGCGGCGGCCTGGGCGTGGGGGTTTCAGTCATGGGGTGCTTCGGTGTCTCGCGCTCGCGCGGGTCAGGCTCGCCGCCCGATCTCGGCCTCTTCGCGGGTCCAGCCCTTGACCTGCTCGCTCAGGCTGAGACCGAGGCCCGGGCGGGTCGGCACCAGCATGCGGCCGTCGCGGATCTCGAGGCGCTCGTTGAACAGCGGCTCGAGCCAGTCGAAGTGCTCGACCCAGGGTTCGGTGGGATAGACCGCGCCCAGATGGACATGCAGCTCCATCGCGAAGTGCGGCCCGAGGCCGAGGCCGGCCTGCTCGGCGAGGCCGGCCACTTTCAGGAACGGCGTGATCCCGCCCACGCGAGGCGCATCGGGCATCAGGTAGTCGGCGGCGCGGTGACGGATGAGTTCGCCGTGCTCGGCCGCGCTGGTCAGCATCTCGCCAGTCGCGATCGGGGTGTCGAACTGGGCCGCGAGCGCGGCGTGGCCCTCGAAGTCGTAGGCATCGAGCGGCTCTTCGATCCACACGAGATTGAACTGCTCGAAGATGCGGCACATGCGCTGCGCTGTCGGCCGATCCCACTGCTGGTTGGCATCGACCATCAGCGGCATGTCGTCGCCCAGGTGCTTGCGCACCGCTTCCACGCGCCGGACGTCCAGCGCGCGGTCGGGTTGCCCGACCTTCAGCTTGATGCCGCCGATGCCGCGTTCGCGCGAGGCCTGCGCATTGACGAGCAGTTGCTCCAGCGGTGTGTGCAGGAAGCCGCCCGAGGTGTTGTAGCACTGCACGGAGTCGCGCTGCGAGCCGAGCAGCTTGGACAGAGAGAGGCCGGCGCGCCGGGCCTTGAGGTCGTACAGCGCGATGTCGAAGGCGCCGATCGCCTGCACCGCTATGCCGCTGCGGCCGACCGAGGCGCCGGCCCAGCACAGCTTGGTCCAGAGCTTCGAGATGTCGCTCGGGTCTTCGCCGATCAGTGCCGGCGCGATTTCCTTCGCATGCGCGAACTGGCCCGGCCCGCCGGCCCGCTTCGAGTAGCTGAAGCCGAGGCCGCGATGGCCGTCCTTCGTCTCGATCTCGGCGAACAGCATCGCGATCTCGGTCATCGGCTTCTGGCGGCCGGTCAGGACCTTGGCGTCGCTGATCGGGTTGGCCAGCGGCAGGTAGCACGACGAGATGCGAACCCAGGCAATGCTGTCGCTCGCGAACGAAGAGGAGAGGGGGGTCATGACGGCGGGGTCCATGCGCTTCGGGGTGGTGGGGGCGTGCTCAGTCGATCGTGATCTTGCCGGTCTCGATCACGGTCTTCCAGCGCGCGTATTCCTTCTGCTGGAACTCCGCGAACTGGGCCGGGGTGTTGGCGACCATCTCGAAGCCGATCGAGGTGAACTGCTCCTTGACCTTCGGGTCGTTGAGCGCTTCGACGAAGGCGGCATGGGCCTTGTCCCGCGTCGCGGGGGCCAGGCCCTTGGGGGCGACGATCGCCTGCCAGGACGCCACCTCGACGTTCTTGACCCCCGCTTCGGCCAGCGTCGGCACCTCGGGCAGCACCGGCGAGCGCTTCGGGCTGGTGATCGCCAGTGCGCGCATCCGGCCGCCCTTGATGTATTGCGCCACCGAGTTGATGTTCTGGAACGACGCATCGACCTGGCCGCCCATGAGGTCGGTGTGGGCCGGCGAGCCGCCCTTGTAGGGGACATGGAGGCCCTGGGTGCCGGTCTGCTGCCAGAACAGCTCGGCCGTGAGGTGGTCGCTCGAGCCGTTGCCGGCCGACGCGAAGGTCATCTTGCCGGGGTTCGCCTTCAGGCCGGCGATCACGTCGGCCACGTTCTTGTACGGCGAGTTCGCCGGCACCACCAGCACGTTGGGCGATGCCACCGCCACCGTGATCAGGTCGAAGTCCTTCAGCGCGTCGTACTGCAGGCCCTTGACCAGGTGCGGCACGATCACCAGCGGGCCGAGCGAGGTCACGAGGAAGGTGCTGCCGTCGGCCGGAGCCCGCTTGACGAAGGTGGCGCCGATGGTGCCGGTGGCCCCGGCCTTGTTGTCGACCAGGAAGGACTGCTTGAGCTTCTCGCTGAGCCGCGGCACGATCGCGCGCGCCACCTGGTCGGTCGAGCCGCCGGGCGGGAACGGGACCACCAGCGTGACGGTCTTCTCGGGCCAGCCCTGCCCATGGGCGGCCAGGGCCGCCAGGCTCAGCGCGATCGCGCCCAGGTACTTCTTCATGCCTTGTCTCCTTGGATTGATAACGTTGTCATTTTTGGCCCGAGAAACGAGTCGGACGACGGGTGGTTGCGCGGTATCGATCTTCTGTCGAGATAGCGAAATCCGATTCGAAGCGCCAAGACAAATGATATCGTTGTCATTTTGCCAGGTCAACCCAAGCCGCGATCGGGGTTTTCCCGGTTTCGCGCCGGCCCACATGCCTCGACGGCTGCGCTGTTAACGATGTCAGCGCGAGGCCGGCTGATTTGGTAGGCTCCCGGGATCCAACGCCAGACGCCCGAATGAACGACGTTTCTCCCTTCAAGGCGGCCACGCTCCACGACGTGGCCAAGGCGGCGGGCGTTTCACTGATCACCGCCTCGCGCGCCCTCGGCAATCCCGGCGTGGTGTCGGCGAAGACGATCGAGAAGGTCCAGGCTGCGGTCGAATCGACCGGCTACATCCCGAACCTGCTCGCCGGCGGCCTGAAGTCGAAGCGCAGCCTGATGGTGGGCGGCATCGTGCCGGCGCTTTCGGTGTCCCAGTTCCTGCCGACCGTGCAGGCCCTGACCACCGAGCTCGCCGCGGCCGGCTACCAGCTGATCCTGGGCCAGACGGCCTACGACGCCGAGCGCGAGGAATCGGTGCTCAACGCGATGATCGGCCGCCAGCCCGACGGCATCGTCATCACCGGCCTGGTCCAGTCCCAGCGTGCCCGCGACCGTCTGCGCCGCTCGGGCATTCCGGTGGTCGAGACCTGGGACCTCAGCGACCGGCCGATCGACATGGTCGTGGGCTTCTCGCACCTGAAGGTGGGCGGCGCGCTGGGGGGCTATTTCCTCGGCAAGGGATGGAAGCGGATCGGCATCGCCTCCGGCGACGACCATCGGGCGCGGATGCGGCGCGACGGCTTCCAGACCACGATCGGGCGCGAACTGCCGACCGCCTTCGTGCCCGCACCCAGCAGCCTCGAGCTGGGCCGCCGTGCGCTCGGGCAGCTGCTCGAGACCGATCCCCATCTGGAGGCGATCTGCTGCAGCTCGGACCAGCTCGCGCATGGCGTGATCGTGGAGGCGCTGGCGCGCGGCCTGCGGGTGCCGCAGGACCTCGCGATCTGCGGCTTCGGCAACGCCGACTTCGGGGCCCACACGGTGCCGTCGATCTCCACCGTCCATGTGGACGGCGCCGAGATCGGCCGCCTGGCAGCGCGGCTGATCGTCGCCCGTTGCCGCGGCGAAGCGGTGGCCCAGCCGGTGATCGACGTCGGCTTCCGGATCGTCGAGCGGCAGTCGACTTGAGCTAGCGAGCGCGCTGCGGCAGCTCGGACGCGCGGCGCCGCTCGCGGCCGTTCACCAGGTGGGTGCGCATGGCGGCACGGGCCGCATCGGCATCCTGCTGCGCGATCGCGTCGACGATCCGTCGATGCTCCAGCAGCACCTGGTCGCTCGTGGCGATGCCGGGGTCCTCGCCGGCCGCGGCTTCCAGGAAGGCGGTCGGCACGCAGGCCGGGCCCAGCGCTTCGAGCACCGCGGCGTAGTGCGGGCTGTGGGCCGCGCGCGAGATCTCGAGGTGAAGCTGGAAGTCGGGCACCGCCGTGTCCATGCCTTGCGCCATGGCGCTGCGGAAGGCGTTCAGCGCGCCGGCGATGGCCTCCAGGTCGGCGCCGTCGCGACGCTGCGCCGCGAGGGCGGCGGCTTCGGATTCGAGGCCGATGCGCAACTCGATCAGCGCCAGCGCCTGCGGGAGGCTGTCGTCCGGGCTGCTGTCGACCAGGAAAGGCTTGGCGCGCGAGGCCCCGACCACGAAGGTGCCGACGCCCCGGCGCGACTGCACCATCCCGGCCGCTTGCAGCCTCGACAGCGCTTCGCGGACCACGGTCCGGCTGACACCGAACTCGCTCATGATCTCGGCCTCGGTCGGCAGCTTGTCGCCGGCCCGCAGCGGGCCGATCCGGATCCGGTGGCTCAGGGCGTCGACCACTCCCATGCTCAGGTTGCGTGGCAGGGATCGGTGGGGGCTCTGCATCTTGATAACGTTGTCATCGATGCTAGCCGAAAGCGGCCGGACGGTCCAGGAATCGGGCGCAGCGAGCGCCTCAGGGGAAACGCGAACACGGCCCGTTTTTAGTTGACACATGAAAGGTTGAAAAGTAATGTATTGATGCCTCCTCCTGTTCCACTTCGACTGCAACCCATGAAAATCGCAATCCTCGGCGGCGGCCACGGCGCCTATGCAGCCGCCGCCGACCTGTCCGAAGCCGGCCACGAAGTCCGCCTCTGGCGCCGCGACGGCGCCGCGCTGGCACCGGTCGTGCAGGCCGGATCGATCACCCTGAAGGATGCCGACGGCAGCCGCGACGTGGCGATCGCGCTCGCCACACCCGACATCGGCGCCGCGCTGCGCGATGCCGAGCTGATCGTGATCCCCACCCCGGCCATCGCGCAGCAGGACATCGCCCGCGCAATGGCGCCGCACCTGGTCGACGGCCAGGTGGTGTTTCTGCCGCCCGGCACCTTCGGCAGCTACGTGATGGCGCGCCAGGTGGCCGAGTCCGGCAGCCGCGCCGATGTCGCCTGGGCCGAGACCGGCACGCTGCCCTACCTGGCGCGCAAGCACGGCGAGCGCGAGGTGAACGTGACCATCCGCGCCATCCGCCTGCCCACCGGCGTCTATCCGGCGCGCAAGGAGGCGCAGGCGATCGAGGTGATCCGCCGGGCCTATCCCGCGGTGCACGGCTGCGGCGATGCGCTGTCGGGCGCGCTGATGAATGCCGGCCCGGTGATCCATCCGCCGCTGATGGTCATGAACGCCGCGCCGCTGCAGCACTTCGAGCGCTGGGACATCCACAACGAGGGCACCCAGCGCGCGGTGCGCGACGTCACCGACCGGCTCGACCAGGAACGCATCGCGGTGCGCGAGGCGCTCGGCCAGGGCGCGCCGCACTATCCGCTGGCCGACCACTACAACAACGACCAGTGGATGTACGGCGATGCCCACAAGCAACTGGTGAAGTCGGGCGACTGGCGCGAGAACATCGACCTCCACACGCACCGCTACATCACCGAGGACACCGAGCTCGGGCTCGCCTTCCTGGCCTCGACCGCACGCTTCGTCGGCGTCGATGCGCCGATCGCCCATGGGCTGCTGGCGATCGTCGGCGGCTTCCTCGGGCGCGACCTTCGCCGGGGGCCACGCACGCTGGAGACGCTCGGCCTCTCCGAACTGAGCGCGGCGCAACTCAAGAAGAGACTGCACGATGGCGAATGACCGGCCTCGCTTCGCAGCAGTGGGTGCGGGCCGCATGGGCCGCGGCATCGCGATCGCCTTTGCCTATGCGGGCCATCGCATCTCGCTGGTCGACCTGCGCCAGCGCAGCGACGAGGCCTGGCAGAAGCTGCGCGGCGAAGCACGGGCCGAGATCGAAGCCAGCCTTGCCGGGCTGTCCCAGCTCGGCGTGATCGATGCCGCGCAGGTGGCGGCGATCGCGGCGCGGGTCGAGTTCGTCGACGCAGCGGACGCACCGTCGGCGCTGGCCGCTGCCGATCTGCTGTTCGAAGGCGTGCCCGAGACGCTCGACGCCAAGCGCGAGGCCTTCGAATGGCTCAACCGGCACTGCCGCGACGACGCGATCATCACCTCGACCACCAGCAGCATCCTGGTGACGCAGCTGGCGGCGCTGGTGCACAAGCCCGAGCGCTTCCTCAACATGCACTGGCTCAATCCGGCCTACGTGATCCCGGTGGTCGAGCTGAGCTGCCATGCCGGCACCGACCCGGCCGTGCTGGCGCGCACCAAGGCGATCATGGAAGGCATCGGCAAGCTGCCGGTGGTCTGCGGCGCGACGCCCGGCTACATCGTGCCGCGGCTGCAGGCGCTGGTGATGAACGAGGCGGCCCGCATGATCGAGGAGGGCGCCGCCACGGCCGAGGAGATCGACAAGGCCACGCGCTACGGCCTGGGGCTGCGCTTCGCGGCGCTCGGCGTGGTCGAGTTCATCGACTTCGGCGGCTGCGACATCCTGCACCACGCGAGCCGCGAGATGTCGGCCTCGATCGACCGCGCGCGCTACACGGCGCCCGCGATCGTCGACCGCATGGTCGACGAAGGCCGGCTCGGCTTGAAGAGCGGCAGCGGCTTCTACGACTACGATGGGCGCGACGTCGGCGCCTACCGCCGCGACGTGCTGTCGCGCACGCTGGGCATGCTCAGGCATGCCGGGCTCTGGCAGCCGCCGGCCGCAGAGACCCAGCCATGAAGATCCGGCGCGCCTTTGCCGACCTGTCGGTGGGCCAGGTGCACTATGCCGAGTGCGGCGCGGCGCCGGCCCCGCCGGTGCTGCTCTTGCACCAGTCGCCGCGCAGCTGGACCGAGTACCGAGAGGTGCTGCCCCTGCTCGGTGCGCGCCATCGCGCGATCGCGATGGACACCGCCGGCTTCGGCGACTCGGCCGCCATCGACGGGCCTGCCAGCATCGAAGCCTGGGCCCGGATCGCGGTCGAACTGCTCGACGCCCTGGGCATCGCCCGGGCCGATGTCGTCGGCCATCACACCGGCGGCGTGATCGCGATCGAGATCGCGGCCAGCGCGCCCGAGCGGGTGCGCGGCCTGGTGCTGTCGTCGACGCCTTTCACCGACGCCAATTTCCGGCGCGTGCGCGCCGGACGGCCGCCGATCGACGAGGTTGCGCCCAGCGAAGACGGCAGCCATCTGGCCGCGCTGTGGCAGCGCCGCCAGGGCTTCTACCCGGCCGGGCGCCCCGAACTGCTCGAAGCTTTCGTGCGCGATGCGCTCAAGGCCGGCGGCAGCCCCGAGGACGGGCATCGCGCGGTCGCCGCCTACCGGATGGAAGACAGCATCGATCGCGTGCGGCAGCCGGTGCTGATCCTGCGCGCGACCGACGACCCCTTCGCGTCGCCGCATGCCGCCGAGCTGCAGCACGCGCTGCCGCAGGCGCGCACCGTCGACATCCCGGTCGGCATGGTGCCGCTGCCCGACCAGATGCCCGAGGCCTTCGCGGCCGCGGTGCTCGCGTTCCTGGAGACGCTCCCATGAAGGCGATGCGCGTGGCGGCCTTCGGCGCACCGCCCTTGCCGGCGCAGCTGGCCGAGCCGCAGCTGCGCGCCGGCCGCACGATCGTGCGCATGGAGGCGGCCACGGTCGGCCATATCGACCGCACCGTCTGGGGCGGCAAGTTCCTGAGGCATCCGCCGTTCCCGTACACGCCGGGCGTCGAGGCCGCGGGCGTGGTGGTCGCGAGCACCCGCCATGCCGTGGGCCAGCGCGTCTGGCTGCGCGGCTGTGGCTTGGGCACGCTGTTCGACGGCACCTGGTGCGAACTGATCGACGCTCCCGACGAGGCGCTGGGACCGCTGCCCGATGCGGTGCCGTCGACGCTGGGCTCGGCCTTCTTCTCTCCTTGCACCTCGGCCTGGGTGGCGTTGCACGACATTGCCCGGTTGCGCGCCGGCGAGCGGGTGCTGGTGACCGGTGCGACCGGTGCGGTCGGCTCGCTGGCGGTGCAGCTGGCGCTCGACGGCGGGGCGCAGGTCATCGCAGTGGTGGGCCAGGCCGCGCAGGCGGCGGCGATGCCGCCCGCGGCGCAGGTGCTGGTGCTCGGCGACGATCCTTCCGAAGCGCTGGCCTCGGTCTCGGCCGACCTGCTGGTCGACACGGTCGGCGGGCCGGTACTGGCCGCCGCCCTGGCGCGCGTGGAACCCGGCGGCCGCGCGGTGCTGGTGGGCTACACCGCGGGCAACGGGCTGGCCCTGGACCTCGCGCATTTCCTGCAGCGCGACGTGGCGCTGCTGCCGCTCAACATGTTCCGCCGCGACGCCGCCGGCCGGGCGGCGGCGCCGCAACTGCTGGCGCGGCTGGCCGACGGCAGGCTGCGCCTGGACGTCCAGCCCTTCGCGCTCGAGGACGCCGCCGAGGCGCTGGACTGGATCGCCCAGCGCGGCCATCGGGGCCGGGCGGTGCTGGTGGCCCGGCCCTGAGGCCGGACTTCACTCGTCTTCTTCGACCGCCTCGCCCGCTGCGTGCGCGTGCAGCGCAATGATGTGGCGCAGCGTGCGCTTGAGCTCTTCGGCGCGCTCCAGGCCGAAGGGCTCGAGCACCCGCAACTCATGCTCGCGTGCCAGTTCCATCAGGTGCTCGACCGCCTGCGTGCCTTGGGGCGTGATGCGCACCAGGGTGACGCGCCGATCACTGTCGTGGGGCAGGCGCTCGATCTGGCCGCGCGCTTCCATGCGGTCGAGCAGACGGGTCACGGTCGGTTGCTTGGTCACGGTGACCTGCGCCAACGCGCCGATGCTGATCGCCTGGCCGCCCGCCAGCGAGGCCATCACCCGCCATTCGGAGACCGAGAAGCCGTGCTGGCGCGCCACCCGGTGGAACTCTGACGAGATCAGCTGGCTCGCCTGTGCCAGCAGCGCGGGCAGGTAGTCGTCGACGAAACGGTGGCTCGGCGCCGCCGCCTCTTCCCTGAACGGCCCCGGGCTCGTGGTGGGCACGCTACTTGCTCGTCTAGGGTTATCCATGATTTTGAATACATTCAGTTGTCAATATTATAAAGACCGCGGTGCCGATAGAGACCCGCAGTCCCACGAATGAAGGAACAAGATGGCAGAGCGCTCGTTCGTCGAAGAGGTGAAGAAGCTGCGGCTTTCCGGTGGCGATGTATTCCGCGGTGAAGGCATTCTGGCAGTCACCAAGGCTTTGCTGGAGTCCGGTGTGTCCTATGTCGCGGGCTACCAGGGTGCACCGATCTCGCATCTGATGGATGTGCTGGCCGACGCCCAGGACATCCTGAGCGAGCACGGCATCCGCTTCGAAAACAGCGCCAGCGAGGCCACGGCCGCGGCGACGTTGGCGGCCTCGGTCAACTATCCGCTGCGCGGCGCCGTGACCTTCAAGGCGACGGTGGGCACCAACGTGGCCTCGGACGCGCTGGCCAACCTGGCCTCCGGCGGCGTCACCGGCGGCGCGCTGATCATCGTCGGCGAGGACTACGGCGAGGGCTCGTCGATCATGCAGGAGCGCAGCCACGCCTTCGCCATGAAGTCGCAGATCTGGCTGCTCGATCCCCGGCCCAACCTGCCGTCGATCGTCGAGGCCGTGAAGCAGGGCTTCGAGCTCTCGGAGGCCAGCCACACGCCGGTGATGCTGCAGCTGCGCATCCGCGCCTGCCACGTGCACGGGCACTTCGTCGCCGGCGACAACAAGCGCGCCAAGTTCACGCTCCAGGATGCGCTCGAGAATCCGCAGCGCGACGTCAGCCGCATCGTGCTGCCGCCCGCCAGCTTCGTCCACGAGCAGGAGAAGGTGCGCGACCGCTGGCCCGCAGCCGTGAAGTTCATCGAGGAGCGCGGGCTCAACGAATTCTTTTCCGAGGGCGCCGACGATATCGGCATCCTGGTGCAGGGCGGCAGCTACAACACGCTGGTGCGAGCGCTCGAGCGTCTCGACCTGGCCGACGTGTACGGCAATTCGAAGATCCCGCTGTACGTCATGAACGTGGCCTACCCGGTGATCGAGAGCGAGGTGCTGCGCTTCTGCGAAGGCAAGCGCGCCGTGCTGATCGTCGAGGAAGGGCAGCCCAACTTCGTCGAGCAGAACCTCGCGACCATCCTGCGCCAGGCCGGCTCCACCACCGTGCTGCACGGCAAGGACATGCTGCCGGTGGCCGGCGAATACACGGCGGCCGAACTGCTCAAGGGCGCGCGCGCCTTCGGCGAGCGCTACGGCCGCCTGCAGCCGCTGCCGGCGCCGGTGCGCAAGGTGATCCCGCTCACCGAACTGGCGACACCCGAGCCCGCTTTGCCGCTCGGCGACAGCGTCCATGCACGGCCGCCGGGCTTCTGCACCGGCTGCCCCGAGCGGCCGATCTTCAGCGCCATGAAGCTGGTCGAGCGCGAGCTGGGCGCCCACCACGTGAGCGCCGACATCGGCTGCCACCTGTTCTCGATCCTGCCGCCGTTCAACATCGGCAACACCACCATGGGCTACGGCCTGGGTGGCGCCGGCGCGGCCGCGCTCAACGCGCCCGCCGGCAAGCGCGCGATCTCGGTGATGGGTGACGGCGGCTTCTGGCACAACGGCCTCACCAGCGGCGTCGCCAACGCGGTGTTCAACCGCAGCGACAACCTGACCATCGTGGTCGACAACAACTACACCTCGGCCACGGGCGGCCAGGACATCCTGTCGTCGAGCGCCAACAACGCGACCCGCAGCACCGGCCATGCGATCGAGCGCGCGGTGCGCGGCGTCGGCGTGAAGTGGGTCCGGACCTTGCGCCGCACCTACGACGTCGCCGGCATGCGCGACGCCCTGAAGGACGCGTTGACCACGAAGGAAAAAGGCCCGAAGGTGCTGATCGCCCAGTCGGAATGCATGCTGAACCGCCAGCGGCGCGAAAAGCCGCTGGTGCGCAAGGCGATCGCCGATGGCAAGCGGATGGTGCGCGAGAAGTTCGGCGTCGATTCCGACACCTGCACCGGCGACCACTCGTGCATCCGGCTGTCGGGCTGCCCCTCGCTGTCGATCAAGCCGAACCCCGATCCGCTGCGCACCGACCCGGTGGCGACCGTCATGGACAGCTGCGTCGGCTGCGGCGTGTGCGGCGAGGTTTCGCATGCCGCCGTGCTGTGCCCCTCGTTCTACAAGGCGCAGATCGTGAGCAACCCGAGCCGCTGGGACCTGGTGCGCGAGAGCTTCCGCGCGAAGGTCATCGGCTGGCTGCAAAAGGGCGAGGCCAAGCGCCGCGCGGCCTATGCCTTCTGAAGTGAAAACGATGCGCGCACAACCGATCAAGATTGCGATTCTCGCCATGGGCGGCGAGGGCGGCGGCGTGCTGGCCGACTGGATCGTCGAAATGGGCGAGTCCAACGGCTACCTGGCGCAGACCACCTCGGTGCCGGGGGTGGCCCAGCGCACCGGCGCCACCATCTACTACGTCGAGCTGTACCCCGAGGCGCAGGCCGAGGCCGACGGCGGCCGGCCGGTGCTGGCGCTGATGCCGCTGCCGGGCGATGTCGACGTGGTGCTGGCTTCCGAACTCATGGAAGCCGGCCGGGCGGTGCAGCGCGGGCTGGTCACGCGCGACCGCACGACCTTGATCGCATCCACCCACCGGGTCTACTCGATCGCCGAGAAGAGCGCCCTCGGAGACGGCCGCGTCGACAGCAGCGAATTGCTCAAGCACGCCGAGCGCGCCGCCCAGCGCTTCATCCGCTTCGACATGGCGCAGGCCGCCGAAGCCTCGGGCAGTGTGATCAGCGCGGTGCTGTTCGGCGCGCTCGCGGGTGCCGGCGTGCTGCCCTTCGGCCGGGCCCAGTTCGAGGCCACGATCGAACGCGGCGGGGTCGGCGTCAAGCCCAGCCTCCGGGCCTTCGGCGCCGCCTTCGCGCGGGCCCAGGGCGCGCTCGAACCCGAAGCCGCCGCGGCGCCCGAGGCGCCCGCGCCGCAACCGCGCCATCCCGCGGTGCGGGCCCTGGTCGAACGCGTGCAGCGCGACTTTCCGGCCTCGGCGCAGCACTTCCTGCTCGAGGGCGTGCGTCGCCTGATCGACTACCAGGACCTCGACTACGCCGGCCTCTACCTCGATCGCATGGCCGCCGTCGCGGCGCTGCCCGGCGACGACGAAGCACGCCTGCTGCGCGAGACCGCGCGCCACCTGGCCCTGTGGATGTCCTACGAGGACACGGCCCGGGTCGCGGCGCTCAAGACCCGGTCGTCGCGCTTCGACCGCGTGCGCGGCGAGGCCCGCGTGCAAGATGGCCAGGTGCTCGCCATCAACGAGTACATGCATCCGCGGCTGCAGGAGATCTGCGAGACGCTGCCGGCCGGCATCGGCCGATGGCTGATGGATTCGCGCCTGCCGCGCCGCGTGATCGAGCACTTCACGCAGAAGGGCCGCGTGGTGCAGACCAGTTCGCTGCACGGCTACCTGATGCTGCGCACGGTGGCGGCCTGCAAGCGCTGGCGCCGCTCGACCTTGCGCTATGCCGAGGAGAACCGTCGCATCGAGGAATGGCTCGCGCGCATCACCGAGACCGCGCCGCATCATCCCGCGCTGGCGGTCGAAGTCGCGCAGTGCCAGCGCCTGGTCAAGGGCTACAGCGACACCCACGAACGCGGCCTGCGCAACTACGACACCGTGATGGCGGCCGTGCAGCGTGCCGGCGGCGTCATTGCACCCGCCACCCTGCGCGAGTTGCGCGACGCGGCGCTGGCCGACGAGCACGGCCACAAGCTGCAGGCCGCGCTCGTGCGGCACGCGCTCGCCTGAACCACGGAGCCCGTCATGACCGCCCAGCCGATGACCCTGCAATTGCGCGTCGCCGAAGCACGCGAACTGAACCCGCTGATCAAGACCTTCAGGCTTCGATCGGCCGATGCCGCCGTGCTGCCCGGCTTTGCCGCCGGCGCCCACATCCGCGTGCGGGTCGAGCTGCCCGATGGTTCGGCCGACTGGCGCCACTACTCGTTGATCAATTTCTCGGCCGATGCGAAGGCCACCGAGGCGCCGACCGACTACGTGATCGCGGTGCGCAAGGAAGCCGAAGGCCGCGGCGGCTCGCGCTTCATGCACGAGCGGCTGCGCGAAGGCGACACGGTCACGATCGAGGTGCCCAAGAACGACTTCCCGCTGCACACCGGCCCGGGCGGCACGGTGCTGCTGGCCGGCGGCATCGGCGTGACGCCCTTGGCCAGCATGGCGACCCGCCGCCGGGCCGAGGGGCTGCCGGTACGCATGCACTATGCCGGCCGCAGCCGCGAGCTGATGGCCTTCGTGCCCGAACTCGAGGCACTGCTGGGCGACGACCTGCGCCTGCATGCCGACGTCGAGCGGGGCGGCCCCTTCGACATCGGCGCCATGCTCGACGGCATCCCGGCCGGTGACCGGCTCTATGTCTGCGGGCCCAAGCTGATGCTCGACGCCGTGCTGGCCCAGACCCAGGCCCGCGGCTGGACCCACGACCGCGTGCACTTCGAGCTTTTCACCACGCCGGTGGTCGAGGAGGGCGACCACGCCTTCGAGGTCGAGCTTGCGCAGTCGGGCCAGCGCTTCACGGTGCCGGCCGACCAGAGCATCCTCGACTGCCTGATCGAGCACGGATGCGACCCGATGTTCGACTGCAAGCGCGGCGAATGCGGCGTCTGCGCCACGCCGGTCATGGAGGGCGAGATCGACCATCGCGACTATGTGCTGACCGCCCGCGAAAAGGCCGAGGGCAACGTCATCCAGATTTGCATCTCGCGTGCCAAAGGGCAGCGGCTGGTGCTGGATATCTGAGACCTTGCGGGACAGATCAAGAAACTGCGCAGCAGTTTTTGCTCTGTCCTCAACTGATTAGAAGGAGCCACACACACATGACTTCCTACCGAGGCAACCCCGCAGCAGTGCGCGCACTGGTGCAGCCCGACCGGGTGCATCGCGACCTCTACACCAGCGCCGAGCTGTTCGAGCTGGAACAAGAGCACTTCTTCGCCAACACCTGGAACTACGTCGGCCACGAGAGCCAGCTGCCCAAGGCCGGCGACTACCTCAACACCGAGATCGCCGGCCGGCCGCTGATCGTCGTGCGCCACAGCGACGGCTCGGTGCGCGCGATGATGAACCGCTGCGCCCACAAGGGCTCGCGGCTGGTCAGCGCGCCCTGCGGCAACACCGGCAAGTTCTTCCGCTGCCCCTACCACGCCTGGACCTTCAAGACCGACGGTTCGCTGCTGTCGATCCCGCTCAAGAACGGCTACGAGGGCACGCAGCTGCACGAATGCGAATCGGCCAAGGGCCTGACGACGGTGAAGAACGTGCGCAGCTACCGCGGCTTCATCTTCGTCAAGATCAACGACGTCGGGCCTGATTTCGAGGCGTTCTTCGGCGACTCGCTGAGCTCGATCGATAACATGGCCGACCGTTCGCCCGAGGGCGAGCTCGAGATCGCCGGCGGCTGCCTGCGCTTCATGCACCAGTGCAACTGGAAGATGTTCGTCGAGAACCTCAACGACACCATGCACCCGATGGTGGCGCACGAGTCGTCCGCCGGCACCGCCAAGAGCATGTGGGCCGGCAAGCCCGAGGACGAGCCCAAGCCGATGGCGATCGAGCAGTTCGTGCCCTTCATGTCGGACTACAAGTTCTTCGAGGACATGGGCGTTCGCACCTACGACAACGGCCACAGCTTCACGGGGGTCAACTTCAGCATCCACAGCAAGTACAAGGCGATCCCCGCGTACGACGATGCGATGAAGGCGAAGTACGGCGAGGAGCGCACCGCCCAGATCCTCGGCATGGCGCGGCACAACACCGTGTACTACCCGAACCTCACGATCAAGGGCGCGATCCAGGCGATCCGCGTGGTGCGGCCGATCGCGGTCGACAAGACCCTGATCGAGAGCTGGACCTTCCGCCTGAAGGGCGCGCCGCCCGAGCTCTTGCAGCGCACGACCATGTACAACCGGCTGATCAATTCCCCCTTCTCGGTGGTGGGCCACGACGACCTGCAGGCCTATCGCGGCATGCAGGCCGGCCTGCATGCGAGCGGCAATGAATGGGTCAGCCTGCATCGCAACTTCGATCCGTCGGAGACCGCGGGCGGCGAGATCACGACGGTCGGCACCAGCGAGCTGCCGATGCGGAACCAATACCGCACCTGGGCGAAATTCATGACGGAGACGATGTGATGCCGGCCGAACCGACCCGCCAGGACCTGATCGACTTCGTGGTCCATGAAGCGCGCCTGCTCGATGCCAGGCGCTACGAGGAGTGGAACGCGCTGTTCACCGACGACGCCTTCTACTGGGTGCCGCTGGTGCCTGACCAGGAGGACGGCCTCAACCATACCTCGCACCTCTACGAGGACAAGCTGCTGCGCGAGCTGCGCATCGAGCGGCTCAAGAGCCCGCGCGCCTTCTCGCAGCAGCCGCGCAGCCGTTGCCATCACCTGCTGCAGACACCGACGGTCGAGGTCTTCGATGCCGAGGCCAGGCACTTCGTGGTGCGCACCGAGTTCCACTACACCGAGTCGCAGGGCGACGAGCTGCAGTTCTACGTCGGCACTTTCTTCCATCACCTGACCATGGTCGATGGTGCGCTGCGCATGACGCTCAAGCGGGTCAACCTGCTCAACTGCGACGCCGCACTGCCGGCGGTGCAACTGTTCATCTGAAGACGCCATGCACGCCACCGTCCACGCTGTCTTCGCCGCCACGGCCCGCCGCACCCCGGAGGCCGAGTTCCTGTTCACCGAGTCGGTGACCGCAGCGGCCTACGGCATCCCGGCCGGCGCGATCCGCTGGGGCGAGGCCTCGGCAGCGGTCGAGCGCTTGCGCATTGCCTACGCCGCCGCGGGCTACGGCCACGGCCACCGCGTCGGACTGCTGCTCGAAAACCGGCCCGCCTTCCTGCTTCACTGGTTGGCCCTCAATGCGCTGGGTGCCAGCGTGGTGCCGATCAATGCCGAGATGCGTTCGGCCGAACTGATCTACCTGATCGGCCACAGCGAGATCAGCCTCGCGGTGACGCTGCCCGAGCGGGCCGCCGACCTGCGGGCGGCGGCGGCCGAGGCGGGCATCGCCTTCGACACCATGGACGCCGAAGCGGTCGACGCGATTCCGCCGGCGCGAACGGCGGCCCCGCATGCCGGCCGGCCGATCGGCGCCGACACCGAATGCGCTCTGCTCTACACCTCGGGCACCACCGGCCGGCCCAAGGGCTGCATTCTGTCCAACGCCTACTTCCTGTGCGCGGGCGACTGGTATGCGGCGCTCGACGGCGTCTGCGGCATCCGCCGCGATGCCGAGCGCGTGATCACGCCGCTGCCGCTCAACCACATGAATGCGATGGCGTTCTCGACCATGGTGGTGCTGGTCGCGGGCGGCTGCCTGGTGCAGCTCGATCGCTTCCATCCGAAGAGCTGGCTGCAGAGCGCGCGCGAGTCGGGGGCGACCATTGCGCACTACCTGGGCGTGATGCCCGCGATGCTCCTCTCCGCGCCGCCGTCGCCGTCCGATCGCGACCACGCGATCCGCTGGGGCTTCGGCGCCGGCGTCGACCGCAAGAACCATGCGCCTTTCGAGCAACGCTTCGGCTTTCCGCTGGTCGAGGCCTGGGCCATGACCGAGACCGGCGCCGCCGCCTGCGTGATGGCGAACCGCGAGCCGCGCCTGGTCGGCACCAGCTGCTTCGGACGGCAACCGGACTTCATGGAAGTGCGGCTGGTCGACGATGAAGGCCGCGACGTCGCTGCCGATGCGCCGGGCGAGCTGCTGGTGCGTTCGGCCGGCGCGGATCCGCGGGCCCGCTTTTTCTCGGGCTACCTGAAGGACGAGGAAGCCACCGCCGAGGCCTGGACCGATGGCTGGTTCCACACCGGCGACCTGGTGCGCCGCGACGCCGAGGGCAACTTCTTCTTCGTCGACCGCAAGAAGAACGTCATCCGGCGCAGCGGCGAGAACATCTCCGCCGTCGAGGTCGAGAGTGTGCTGAACCAGCATCCGGCCGTGAAAACCTCCGCCGTGGCAGCCACGCCCGATGCGGTGCGGGGCGACGAGGTGCTGGCCTGCATCGTGCTGCGCGAAGACGCCGGTGCTTCCGCGCCTGAACAACTGGCCGCGAGCATCGTCGACCATGCACTGGCGCAGCTGGCCTACTACAAGGCGCCGGGCTACGTGGCCTTCGTCGATGCGCTGCCGCTCACGGCCTCGCAGAAGATCCAGCGCGGGCAGCTGCGCGAACTGGCGCATGCGCTGCCGGGGCGGGCGAATTGCATCGACACGCGTGCGATGAAGAAACGGCAGGGCTAGGATGAAACCAAGGTGTTCGATTCGAGGTGGGCGGGCTCACGCCGACGGCGTACTCTGCTCCGCGAATGTCCCCCGCCCTTCGGGCTCCTCCTTTATTTCGCTGCGCAGAGCACACCATCGGCGTGAGCCATCACGGCCGTCGTTCATTGGCTGGAACCACCTCCCGCTACCCGTGCCGAGGGCACCGGGTGGCCCCCGCAGCGAAATAAAGGAGGAGCCGAAGGCGGGGGACATTCGCGGAGGGGGCCACCCGGTGTCCTCGGCACACGCCCCGACAGCGCGATCCGAACTGGAGCCATCGACATGAACAGTCGTCGCCTTTCCTACGAAGGCGTGGCCGTGGCCGTGCCTGTCACGGTCCCGTACCAGCGCTATTCGACCCTCGGCGCCCACTGGTTCCTCGGCCAAGCCATGGAGGCGCTGGTCAAGGCCAGCGGCCTGAAGAAGGAGCAGATCGACGGCCTCTGCGTCAGCAGCTTCTCTTTGGCGCCCGACACCGCGGTCGGCGTGACCCAGCACCTGGGCCTGTCGCCGCGCTGGCTCGACCACATGCCGACCGGCGGCGCCTCGGGCGTGATGTGCCTGCGGCGTGCGGCGCGCGCCGTGCAGGCCGGCGATGCCGACGTGGTGGCCTGCGTCGCGGCCGACACGAACCATGTCGATTCCTTCCGCCAGACGCTGGGCAGCTTCAGCAACTTCGCGCGCGATGCCACCTATCCGTATGGCTCGGGCGGCCCGAACTCGATCTTCGCGATGATCACGTCGCACTACATGCGCACCTTCGGCGCCACGCGCGAGGACTTCGGCCGCATCTGCGTCGACCAGCGCAGCAATGCGCTCAAGAACCCGGACGCGATGTTCAAGAAGCCGCTGACGCTCGACGAATACATCGCGGCGCGGCCGATTTCCGATCCGATCCATCTGTTCGATTGCGTGATGCCCTGCGCCGGGGCCGAGGCCTTCCTCGTGATGAGCGAAGAGCGGGCGCGCGACCTGGGCCTGGCGCATGCGGTGATCCGCGGCGCGATCGAGCGCCACAACGCCTACTCGGAAGATCCGGTGATGGTGCGCGGCGGCTGGCGCCGCGACCGCGACGACCTCTATGCCCAGGCCGGCGTGCAGCCGGCCGACATCGACTTCGTCCAGACTTACGACGACTACCCGGTGATCGTGATGATGCAGTTCGAGGACCTCGGCTTCTGCGAGAAGGGCGAGGGCTCGGCCTTCGTGCAGTCGCACACGATGACGCATGACGGCAGCTTTCCGAACAACACCAGCGGCGGGCAGCTGTCGGCGGGGCAGGCCGGTGCGGCGGGTGGCTTCCTCGGCATGACCGAGACGATCCGGCAGCTGACGGACACCGCCGGCCCGCGTACCGTGCCGGATGCGCAACTGGGCCTGGTCGCCGGCTTCGGCATGGTGACCTACGACCGTTGCCTGTGCACCGGCGCAGTGATTCTGGGGAGACCTGCATGACCATGCCCTTGATGCGCCCCAAGCGCAAGAATCCGGTGCTGCGCACCCGGCAGATGAACCTGCCGCCGTGGGCCCGTGGCCGCGTGGCGCTGGGCATCACCGCGGCCGCCGCCGAGGGCCGCTTCGAGCTCCAGACCTGCGAGGACTGCGGCACCGTGCAGTACCCGCCGCGCGAGGCCTGCCACAAGTGCCTGTCGCCGCGCCTGCACTGGCAGGCGCAGGACGGCGAGGGCGCCTTGCTCAGCAGCACCACCTTGCACCACAGCAACGACCTGTTCTTTCGCGAGCGGCTGCCCTGGCGGCTGGGCCTGGTGCAGCTCGATGCCGGGCCGACGCTGATGGTCCACCTGCATGGCGAGGTCGGCGAGGCGCCGGCGCGCGTGCGCGTGGGCGCCCGGCTCGACCGCGCCGGACAGGCGGTATTGATTGGATTTCCGAACGAAGGGAGCGCCCATATGGCCGACGACAAGATGCTGAGGGAAATGACCAGCGATCCGAAGTTCCGCAAGGTGCTGGTCACCGACGGCAAGACCGAGGTCGGCCAGGCGATCGTGCGGGCACTGGTCAAGGCCGGCGCCGACATCGTCTGGGTCGGCCATGCCGAGCCGTGGAAGAAGATGGGCGGCCTCGAGGACATCTCGGCGCTGCCGCAGGTGACGCTGGTGCCGCTCGACCTCACCAACGGCCGCTCGGTGAGCGAGCTGGCGGGCGAGATCGGCGGCAAGGTCGACATCGTGATCAACAACGCCGAGGTGCACCGCAGCTTCGGGATCGGCGCGCGGCGCGGCACCGATGTGGCCAAGGCCGAGATGGACATCAACTACTTCGGCCTGCTGCGCCTGGCACAGGAGTTCGGCCCGGCGCTCAAGGGTCGCTCGGCCGACGGCGCGACCGGCGCCACGGCCTGGGTCAACCTGCTGTCGATCTACGCGCTCAGCAACTTCCCGCCGCACGGCACTTTCAGTGCCTCGAAGGCGGCGGCGCATTCGTTGGCCCAGTGCCTGCGCGCCGAGATGCGGCCGGCCGGCATCCGCGTGATCAACGTGTTCCCGGGGCCGATCGACGATGAATGGAACCAGCACACGCCGCCGCCGAAGCTGGCTGGCAGCGCGCTGGCCAACGCCATCGTGAAGGCGCTGCGCGACGGTGTCGAGGACGTGTACCCGGGCGACGTGGCGCAGGAGTGGCTGGAGCGCTGGCGCGACAACCCCAAGATTCTCGAGCGCGAACTCGCAGCCGGTGGCTAGAAGCAGGAGCAACACACGATGACGACGACAACCCAACTGATGTCCGCCGCCGAGATCCTCGGCGGGCTGGTGAGCGCGATGGCCAGCGGCCGCATCCGCGTGGTCGACCTCACGCAGACCCTGACGCCCGAGTTCCCGCAGATCGCGCTGCCGCCCGAGATGGGCCAGTGCTGGCCATTCCGGATCGAGGAGGTGTCGAAGTACGACGAGCGCGGGCCGGGCTGGTACTGGAACAACTTCTCGTGCGGCGAGCACACGGGCACCCACTTCGATGCGCCGATCCACTGGATCTCGGGGCGCGACCTGCCGAACAATTCGGTCGACACCATTCCGGTACAGCACTTCGTGGCACCGGCCTGCGTGATCGATTGCTCCGAACAGGTCAAGGGCGACGACGACTACCTGCTGAGCATCGCCGACATCGAACGCTACGAGAGCCTGCACGGCCGCATTCCGAAAGGTGCCTGGGCGCTGATGCGCACCGACTGGTCGAAGCGCCAGGACCCCGAGGCCTACCAGAACTTCGACGAGACCGGCCAGCACACGCCAGGCCCGAGCACCGAGGCGGTGCGCTTCCTGGTCGAGGAGCGCGACGTGATCGGCTTCGGCTCCGAAGCGATCGGCACCGATGCCGGCCAGGGCTACCACCTGCGCCCGCCGTACCCGTGCCATTACTACATGCATGGGGCTGGCCGCTACGGGCTGCAGTGCCTCAGCAACCTCGACCTGCTGCCGCCCGCCGGCGCGGTGCTGATCTGCCCGCCGCTCAAGATCGAGAAGGGCAGCGGCAGTCCGCTGCGCGTGCTCGCGCTGGTGGGAGCTGCCGCATGACGCCGGTGTCCGCCAACAAGGTCGCGGCCGTCACCGGCGGCAGCGCCGGCATCGGCAAGGTCATCTGCGAAGACCTGCTCGCGCAAGGCTACGAAGTCGTCTCGCTGGCGCGCCGGCATTGCGAGATCGATCATCCGAAGCTGCACAGCATCGAGGTGGACCTGGCCGATCGCGCCGCCACCGCGCAGGCCGCGGCCGAACTGGTGCGGCGCTTCGAAGTGACCACCGTGGTGCACAACGCCGGCGTCATCCGCCCGGCGCTGATTTCCGACGTCAAGCTCGACGACCTCGACGCACTGGTCGACCTGCACCTGGGCTGTGCCATCCAGCTGGTGCAGGCGGCACTGCCGGCGATGCGCGCGCAGCGCTTCGGCCGGGTGGTGCTGCTGTCGTCGCGCGCGGCTTTGGGCCTGCAGACACGAACCAGCTATTCGGCGACCAAGGCCGGCATGCTGGGCATGGCACGCACCTGGGCGCTCGAGCTCGCGCCCGAGGGCATCACGGTCAACGTGGTCGCGCCGGGGCCGATCCGCACCGACATGTTTTATGACGTCGTCGAGGCCGGCAGCGAGCGCGAGCGCGCGCTCGCCGCGTCGGTGCCGGTGCGGCGCCTCGGCGAATCTGCCGACGTGGCACGGGCCGTGCGTTTCTTTGCCGATCCCGTGAACGGTTTCGTCACGGGCCAGGTGCTGTACGTGTGCGGCGGAACGAGCGTCGGCAGCCTCGCGCTCTGACACCGATCGCCCGCGAACTCATGGTTCTTTCGCTTGCCATCGCAGCATTGCTTCATTAGCATTCTTGACACTTAAACATTTCATAAATCATGTTCTTGTTTGAAGTCCCCGCTTCGTCGTTTGTCTCCAACCTGAGGAGGTTTGCATGAAAGTCTTGACCCGACTCTGCGCACTGGCGGGCCTTGCGGCCGGCTTCGGCGCCTTCCACGCCACGGCGCTGGCCGCCGACCTGAAGGTCGGCTTCATCACCTCGCTGTCGGGGCCCGTGTCCTCGCTGGGCATCCCCTACGAGAAGGGCATGAAGGCCGCGGTGGCCTACAAGTCGGAACTCAACGGCCGCAAGATCCAGCTGGTGCAGCTCGACGATGCCTCGGACCCGTCGACCGCTGCCCGCAACGCACGCAAGATGATCGACGAGGACAAGGTCGACATCATCATCGGCACCGCCGGCTCGCCCGGCGCGCTCGCAATCGCCGCGGTGGCGCGCGAGACCAAGACGCCGTTGATCTCTATCGCCAACGCCAACCTGCCGGGTGACGACGGCGCCTGGATGGTCACGCTGCCGCAGCCCGCGCCGCTGATGGTCAGCGCGGTGGTCGAGCGCATGAAGAAGTCGGGCGTCAAGACGGTAGGCTACATCGGCTTCTCCGACGCCTGGGGCGACCTGGTCTACGACGCGCTCAAGAAGAGCGCCGAGCCGGCCGGCATCCAGGTGGTGTCGAACGAGCGCTATGCGCGTGCCGATTCCTCGGTCACGGGCCAGGTGCTGAAGATCGTGGCGCTGAAGCCCGATGCGGTGATCACCGGCACCTCGGGCACGCCCGGTGCCTTGCCCTACCTGGCGCTCGCCGAGCGCGGCTACAAGGGCCAGATCTACGGCATGCACGCCCTGATCAACCCCGACTTCGTGCGCGTCGGCGGCCCGTCGGTCGAAGGCCTGCTGGCACCGACCGGCCCGGTGATCGTGGCCGAGCAGCTGCCCGACTCGAACCCGATCCGCAAGGTCTCGATGGACTTCCGCACGGCCTACCAGAAGGCCAATGGTGCGCCGCCGACCGATGCCTTCTCGGCCTACTCCTTCGATGCATGGCTGCTGTTCCTCGACGCCGCCGCGCGCACCAAGGGCGAGCCCGGCACGCCGGCCTACCGGGTGGCGCTGCGCGACGCGATCGTCAACACCAAGGAGCTGGTCGGCACCCACAGCGTCTACAACTTCAAGCCCGACGACCGCTACGGTTCGGACGAGCGCTCCCGCGTCATCGTGAAGCTGGAAAAAGGCCAATGGAAACTGGTTCCCTGACATGAAAAAACTCCCACGCATCGCCGCCGTCTCCGTTCTCGCGCTGGGCATCGCCCAGGCCTGGGCCGCGGACCTCAAGGTCGGCTTCATCAGCTCGCTCTCGGGGCCGGTGTCGGCGCTCGGCATTCCCTACGAGAAGGGCATCCGCGCCGCGATCGCCGAGCACCCGGCGCTGGCCGGCCACAAGGTCGAGCTGATCGTGCTCGACGATGCCTCCGACCCGACCACCGCCGGGCGCAATGCGCGCAAGCTGGTGGTCGAGGACAAGGTCGACGTGCTGATCGGCACCTCGGGCGTGCCCGGCGCGATGGCGATCGCGGCGGTGGCGCGCGAGCTCAACACGCCGCTGATCTCGCCGACCCCGGTCACCATTCCCGGGCCCGAGGGCGCATGGACCGTGACCGTGTCGCAGCCCTTCCCGCTGATGGTCGCGGCGGTGGTCGATCGCATGAAGAAGTCGGGCGTGAAGACGGTCGCCTTCATCGGTTTTTCGGACGCGCTCGGCGACCTCGCCTACGACTCGCTCATGAAGAGCGCCGAGGCGGCCGGCATCAAGGTGGTGGCCAACGAGCGCTATGCGCGCAGCGATTCCTCGGTCGCTGGCCAGGTGCTCAAGATCATCTCGACCCGCCCCGACGCGGTGTTCGCGGGCAACTCCGGCACGCCCGGCGCGCTGCCCTACCTGGCGCTGGCCGAGCGCGGCTACAAGGGCCAGATCTACGGCACGCACGGCCTGATCAACGCCGACTTCGTGCGCGTGGGCGGCGCCTCCATCGAAGGCCTCCAGGTGCCGAGCGGCCCGGTGCTGGTGGCCGACCAACTGCCCGACAGCAACCCGATCAAGAAGGTCTCGATGGCCTTCCGCAGCGCCTACCAGAAGGCCAACGGGTCGGCGCCGAACGACGCCTTCTCGTCCTACACCTACGATGCCTACCTGCTGCTGGCCGATGCGGCGTCGCGCACCAAGGGCGAGCCCGGCACGCCGGCCTATCGCACGGCGCTGCGCGACGCGATCGTCAGCACCAAGGAGCTCGCCGGCACCCACGGCATCTACAACTTCAAGCCCGACAACCGCTACGGCTCCGACCAGCGCGCGGTGGTGATCGTGCGCAGCGAGAAGGGCCAGTGGAAGCTGGTTCCGTAGATGACGAACTACCGCGAACAGCCCGACGCGATTCGCGCGCTCGTCCAGGACGATCGCGTGCACCGCGACCTGTACCTGAGCGAGGAGCTGTTCGCGCTCGAGCAGGAGCGCCTCTTTGCCCGCACATGGCTCTACGCGGGCCATGCGAGCCAGGTGCCGAACAGCGGCGACTTCTGGTCGCTGGAGCTGGCCGGCCGGCCCGTGATGATGGTGCGGCAGCCCGATGGCGCGGTGCGCGTGTTCTACAACCGCTGCGCCCACAAGGGCAGCCGGCTGGTCACCGACGAGAGCGGCAACACCGGCAAGTTCTTTCGCTGCCCCTACCACGCCTGGACCTACAAGCTCGACGGCGCGCCGCTCGCGATTCCGCTCAAGAGCGGCTATGAAGGCACGCGGCTGAAAGAGTGCGAGTCGGGCCAGGGCCTGACCGAACTGAAGCACACGGCCGCCTACCGCGACTTCGTGTTCGTGCGGCTCTCCGACGAGGGGCCGGGCTTCGAGGAGTTCTTCGGCGAGGTGCTGGGCGCGATCGACAACATGGTCGACCGCTCGCCCGAGGGCCGGCTCGCGGTCGGCGGCGGCGTGCTGCGCAACATCATCCACTGCAACTGGAAGATGTACCTCGAGAACATCAACGACACGGTGCATCCGATGTCGACCCATGAATCGGCCACGCAGGCGGCCGATGCGCTGTGGCAGGGCCGCGCGCCCGATGCGCCCAAGCCGATGGCGATGGAGCAGATCCTGCCCTTCGGCTCGGGCTACGACTTCTTTGACAAGATGGGCGGACGGGTGTTCGCCAACGGCCACAGCGTGCTGGGCGTCAACTTCAGCATCCACTCCAACTATGCGCAGCTGCCCGACTACGAGCAGGCGATGCGCGATGCGCACGGTGCCGAGCGCGCCGTCGAGATCCTGCAGCGCTCGCCGCAGAACTCGGTGTTCTTCCCCAGCCTGTCGGTCAAGGGCTCGCCGCAGGCGATCCGCGTGATCCGGCCGCTGGCCGCCAACCGGACGCTGATCGAGGCCTGGAGCTTCCGCGCCGCCGGCGCGCCCGACCTGCTGTTCGAGCGCGCAATGAACTACAACCGGCTGGTCTTCTCGCCGATGTCGGTGGTGGCCCATGACGACGTGCACCTGTTCGAGAGCATGCAGCAGGGCCTGCGCGCCGATGGCAACGAGTGGGTCAGCCTGCACCGCGATTTCGATCCCTCGGAACTGCAGCAGTCGACGATCACGACCAACGGCACCAACGAACTGCTGATGCGCAATCAGTTCCGCGCCTGGGCCCGGTACATGGCGGCGGCCGCATGACGACGCCGGAAGACTTCGTCGCGGCCGAGGCCGCCTTGCTCGACGCCGGCCGTTTCGACGACTGGCTGGCCCTGTTCACCGAGGACGGCCACTACTGGGTGCCGCTGCAGGGCGCGGCGCAGGCCGACCCCTTCTCCCACAACTCGATCGCCTACGAGGACCGGCTGCTGCTGGAGCTGCGCATCGAGCGTCTCAAGAACCCGCGCGCCCATTCGCAGCATCCGGCGAGCCGGTGCCAGCACGTGCTGCAGCGCTCCCGCATCGAGAGCGACGACGCCGAAGGCCGCGAGCTCGTGCTTCGCACCCCCTTCCTCTATGTCGAGGCCCGCGGCGAGCAGCAGCTGATGCTCGCCGGCAGCTATCGCCACCTGCTGGTGCGCACGGCCTCCGGCTGGGCGATCCGGCAGAAACGGGTCGACCTTCTCAATGCCGGGCAGGCGCTGCCGGCCATCCAGTTGTTCATCTGAGCGATCCGCTCATCTCATTTCCACCCACCAGGAGCCCACGACATGAAGAGCTTGATGCAGACCTTGACCCGCAGCGCACTGGCAGCCGCGCTGGGCGTCGGCCTCACGGCAGCGGCGTTCGCGGCCGACCTCAAGGTCGGCCTCAGCGTTTCGCTCTCCGGCCCCAACTCCTCGCTCGGCGTTCCCTACGCCAAGGGCATGCAGGCCGCGCTGGCCTACAAGCCGGAGGTCAACGGCCGCAAGATCCAGCTGATCGTGCTCGACGACGGCTCCGACCCGACCACCGCCGGGCGCAACGCGCGCAAGCTGGTCGAGGAGGACAAGGTCGACGTGCTGATGGGCACCTCGGGCGTGCCGGCCGCGATCGCGATGGCGCAGGTGGGCCGCGATGCCAAGGTGCCGATGATCGGGCTGACGCCGATCCAGCTCGACGCGGCCGAGAACCCGTGGGTCTTCACGGTCGCCCAGCCGACCCAGCTCATGATCGACGCGGTGGTCCAGCGCATGAAGAAGGACGGAGTCAAGACGGTCGGCTACATCGGCTTCTCCGACGCCTGGGGCGACCTGGTCTACAACGCGCTGATGAAGTCGGCCCCCGAGGCCGGCATCAAGGTGCTCGGCAACGAGCGCTATGCGCGCGCCGACGCTTCGGTCACCGGCCAGGTGCTCAAGCTGGTGGCGATGAAGCCCGACGCCGTGATGACCGGCGGCGCCGGCACGCCGGGTGCGCTGCCCTTCCTGGCGCTGACCGAGCGCGGCTTCAAGGGGCCGGTGTATGGCCAGCACGGCCTGATCAACCCCGACTTCGTGCGGGTCGTCGGCGCCTCCGGACAGAACGCGCTGATGCCCACCGGCCCGGTGATCGTCGCCGAGCAGCTGCCCGAGGGCTACCCGACCAAGAAGATCGCGATGGACTTCCGCGCCGCCTTCCAGAAGGTCAACAACGCGCCGACCAGCGACGCCTTCTCGGCCTACTCCTTCGACGGCTGGCTGGTCTTCACGGATGCCGCCGCGCGCGCCAAGGGCGAGCCCGGCACGCCCGAGTTCCGCCTCTCGCTGCGCGATGCGATCGCCAGCACCAAGGAAGTGGTGGGCACGCATGGCGTCTACAACTTCAAGCCGGGCAACCTGTACGGCGTCGACGAGCGCGCCCGCGTGATCGTCAAGCTCGATCAAGGCCAGTGGAAACTAGCGCCTTGAGCGCGGCCCTCTCCAACGACAACAACGACTTCAGGACGATCATGCGAAGGGCATTTCAATGACATGGGACGTGGCGCTCATCCTGGGCATCGACGGGCTCGCCAATGGCGCGGTCTATCTGCTCGCGGGGCTCGGGCTGGTGCTGATCTTTTCCGTCACGCGGGTGGTCTTCGTGCCCTTCGGCGACATCGCGGCCTTTGCCGCGCTGACCCTGGCGGCCTTCGAGACCGGCCGCCTGCCGCCGACCATCGGACTGGTGATGGTGCTGGCCGCACTGGCCACGCTGACCGAAGTCGGCAGCCTGCTGCGGCGCGGCGAAGGGCGCAAGGTGCCGAAGGCGATCCTGGCCTGGGGCGTGCTGCCGCTGCTGCCCTGCCTGCTGGCCTGGGCCACCTCGCGGCCCGGCATGCCGGCGGCCGTGCAGATCGCGGTCACGGTGCTGCTGGTGGTGCCGATCGCGCCGCTGCTGGCGCGCGTGGTGTTCCAGCCGATCGCCGACGCCTCGGTGCTGGTGCTGCTGATCGTCTCGCTGGCGCTGCACTTCCTGCTGTCGGGACTGGGCCTGCTGTTCTTCGGACCTGAGGGCTCGCGCACCCAGCCGCTCGCCAGTGGCAGCATCGCGCTCGGCGACGGCTTCTCGGTCAGCGGCCAGGTGGTGCTGATGGTCGGGGCGGCGATCGTGCTGAGCGGGCTGTTCTTCCTGGTGTTCGAGCGCACGGTGGCGGGCAAGGCGCTGCGCGCCACCGCCGTCAACCGGGTCGGTGCGCGGCTGGTCGGCATCCGGCCGGCGCGCACCGCCTTGCTGGCCTACGGCAGCGCCTCGTTGCTGGCCGGCCTGATCGGGGTGCTGATCGCACCCGTCACCACCATGTACTACGACTCCGGCTTCATCATCGGCCTCAAGGCCTTCGTGGCCGCGATCATCGGCGGCCTCGTGAGCTACCCGATGACCGCCATCGGCGCGCTCGCGGTCGGCGTGGTCGAGAGCTTCGCCTCGTTCTGGAGCGGCGCGCTCAAGGACGTGATCGTCTTCAGCCTGCTGATCCCGGTGCTCATGCTGCGCTCCTTCATGAGCGTGCATTCGGAAGAGGAAGAAGACGAGGTGGACCAATGAGCCTCCTTCGCAACCGCAACTTCTGGATCGGCGTGATCGTCGTCGCATTGGCCATCGCGCCGATGCTGGCCGGCAACTTCACGGTCTCGCTGCTCAACGACATCGGCATCGGGGCGCTGGTCGCGCTGGGGCTGGTGCTGCTGACCGGCATCGGCGGCGCCACCTCCTTCGGGCAGGCGGCCTTTGTCGGCATCGCGGCCTACGCGACCGCGTGGCTCACCACCACGCAGGGCATGTCGCCCTGGATCGGCCTTCTGTTCGCGCTGCTGCTGACCGGCATTTCGGCGCTGGCCATCGGCATGCTCACCCTGCGCCTGGGCGGGCACTTCCTGCCGCTCAGCACCATCGCCTGGGGGCTGTCGATCGCGATGCTGTTCGGCAACGTCGATGCGCTGGGGCGCCACACCGGGCTGTCGAACATCCCGCCGCTGCGCATCGGCGGCTGGTCGCTGGCCGACCCGCGCGCCATCTACTACCTGATCTGGGTGCTGGTCGGGCTGGCCTTCCTGTTCAGCCAGAACCTGCTGCAGTCGCGGCCGGGCCGCGCGATCCGCAGCCTGCGCGGCGGCGCCACGCTGCTGGCCAGCGTGGGCGCCGACGCCTACCGCGTGCGGCTCACGCTGTTCGTGACGGCGGCGCTGTTCGCAGGGCTGGCGGGCTGGCTCTATGCCCACATGAACCGCTTCGTGAGCCCGTCGCCCTTCGACGTCCGCGCCAGCATCGAATACCTGCTGATGGCGGTGGCCGGCGGGCTCGGGCAACTGGCGGGTGCCTTGGTCGGTTCGGCCCTGGTGCTGGTGCTCAAGAACGGCTTGCAGGACGTGTTGCCGATGCTCACGCAGCGCGCCGGTCAGCTTGAAGCGGTGGCCTTCGCGGCGCTGTTCATCCTGCTGCTGCATTTCGCGCGCGGCGGCCTGATGGGCTTCGTGCGGCGCTGGACCCGCGGCCGCTTCAGCGCTGCGCCGGCGCAGGCGTCGGCGACGCCGGTCGAGCCGCTCGCGCACCGCACGCTGCCCGATCGCGGCTCGCCGATCCTCACCGTGACCGGGGCGGTCAAGCGCTTCGGCGGGCTGGTGGCGGTCAACGACGTGAGTTTCGACGTCAAGGCGGGCGAGATCGTCGGCCTGATCGGACCCAACGGCGCCGGCAAGTCGACGATGTTCAACCTGCTGACCTGCACCTTGCCGATGACCGCGGGCCAGGTGCGCTTCCTCGGCCAGGACATCGCCGGCCTGCCGCAGCGCACGGTGGCGCGGCTCGGTCTGGCGCGCACCTTCCAGCACGTGAAGCTGCGCCCGCACATGAGCCTGCTCGACAACGTGGCGCTCGGCGCCCACTCGCGCACCAACGCCGGCGTGCTGAAGGCCGGCCTGCGGCTCGACCGCGCCGAGGAGCGCCAGATCCTGCAGGAGGCGCAGCGGCAGCTCGACCGCATCGGCCTCGGCGACCGGGCGCATGAGCTCGCAGGCAGCCTGCCGCTGGGCACCCAGCGCATCCTCGAGATCGCGCGGGCGCTGGCGGCCGACCCGGTGCTGCTGGTGCTCGACGAGCCCGCCGCCGGCCTGCGGCGCAAGGAGAAGATGGCGCTCGGTGAACTGCTGCGCAAGCTGCGCGAGGACGGCGTGACGATCCTGATCGTCGAACATGACATGGACTTCGTGATGAAACTGGTGGACCGGCTGGTGGTGATGAACTTCGGCTCCAAGCTGGTCGAGGGCGTGCCCTCGGCGGTGCGGGCGGACGAGCGGGTGCAGGCGGCGTATCTGGGGAGCGTGGTATGAGCGGCACGACCATGCTTGAAATCGGCGACCTGCACGTGTCCTACGGCCAGGTCGACGCGGTGCGCGGCGTCACGCTGAAGCTGGAACACGGCCAGATCATCTCGGTGATCGGCCCCAACGGCGCCGGCAAGACCACCTTGCTGGCCGCCGCGATGGGCCTGCTGCCGAGCAAGGGCATCCTGAAGTTCGAAGGCGAGGACCTGCACGGGCTCGATGTCGAGGCGCGGGTCGAGCGCGGCCTGTGCCTGGTGCCCGAGAAGCGCGAGCTGTTTGGCGAGCTCAGCGTGCTCGACAACCTGCAGCTCGGGGCCTACTCCAAGCGGCTGGCGAGCGCGGCGCTCAAGCGCCAGCTGCAACAGGTCTACGAGCGCTTTCCCCGGCTGGCGGAGCGGCGCTCGCAGCGCGCCGACACGCTGTCGGGCGGCGAGCGCCAGATGCTCGCGGTCGGTCGGGCGCTGATGTCGGCGCCGCGCCTGCTGATGCTCGACGAACCGAGCCTGGGGCTGGCGCCGCTGATCGTGCGCGACATCCTGGCCATCGTGCGCAAGCTGCGCGACGACGGCGTGTCGATCCTGCTGGTCGAGCAGAACGCGCGCGCCGCGCTCGAGAGCTCCGACCACGGCTATGTGCTGGAGACCGGAGAGATCGCGCTGTCCGGGCCCTCGGAGCAGCTGGAGAGCGATCCGCGCGTGCAGGCCACCTACCTCGGCGGAGGCACGCACGATGACGAATGAAGAACCGCGCCAGCTGCCCGCTGCGCAACGCACGCTGCCCGCGATGCTGCAGCGGCAGTCGGCGCGGTTCGCGCAGCGCCCGCTGCTGAAGGTCGCGGGCCGCAGCTGGACGCATGCGGATGCGGCCGAAGCGGCGGCGCGGCAAGCCTCGGCGCTGGCGCAATCCGGCGTGGCGCGCGGCGACCGCGTTGCGCTCATGAGCGGCAACTGCATCGAGTTTCTCGAGGTGTTCCTCGGCGCCGGCTGGCTCGGCGCGGTCACGGTGCCGGTCAACACGGCGTCGATGGGTCCTCAGATCGAGTACTTCCTTTCCAACAGCGAGGCAAAGCTGCTGGTGATCGGGGCCGAGCTGCTGGAGCGCCTGCAGACCGCGGACCTGGCGCGCACGGCGTTGCGGGAGATCTGGGTCATCGGCGAATCGGCGAGCCTGTGGCAGCCGCCCGCCGGCATCCGGCTGCTGCCGTACCGCCAGAGTACCGAGGCGATCGCGCCGGCCGCGGTCCAGCCCGGTGATCCGCTCGCCATCCTCTACACCTCGGGCACCACCGGCCCGGCCAAGGGCGTGGTCTGCCCGCATGCCCAGTACTTCTGGTGGGGCGTGAACAGCGCCGAGGTGCTCGGCGTCGGCGCCGACGACGTGCTGTGCACGACCTTGCCGCTGTTCCACATCAATGCGCTCAACACCTTCGCGCAGGCCGCCCTGACGGGGGCCGAGGTGGTGTTCGAGTCGCGCTTCTCGGCCTCGGGCTTCTGGCCCTCGATGCGGGCCAGCGGCGCCACCGTGGTCTACCTGCTCGGCGCCATGGTGCCGATCCTGCTGGCCCAGCCCGAAGGGCCCGGCGAGCGCGAGCACCGCGTGCGCACCGGGCTCGGCCCCGGCGTGCCGGCGGCGGCCGGGCAGGCCTTCCTTGCGCGCACCGGCGTGCGGCTGCTCGAAGGCTATGGCTCGACCGAGACCAATTTCGCGATCGCCACCGCCCCCGATTCGCCGCGCGGCGGCGTCATGGGCTGGCTGCGGCCGGGTTTCCAGGCGCGTGTCGCCGATGCCGACGATGCCGAGCTGCCCCCCGGCGAGGCCGGCGAACTGCTGCTGCGCGCCGATGAGCCCTACGCCTTTGCGAGCGGCTACTTCAACATGCCCGAGAAGACGGTCGAAGCCTGGCGCAACCTGTGGTTCCACACCGGCGACCGCGTGCTGCGCGAGTCCGATGGCGCCTTCCGCTTCGTCGACCGCATCAAGGACGCGATCCGCCGCCGCGGCGAGAACATCTCCTCCTTCGAGGTCGAGCAGGTACTGCTGAGCCATCCGGACGTGGCGGCCTGCGCGGTCTACCCGGTGCGCTCCGAACTGGCCGAGGACGAGGTGATGGCGGCGCTGGTGGCGCGGGACGGCAGCGTGATCGAGCCGGCTGAGCTCATGCGCTTCTGCGAGTCGCGTCTGCCGTACTTCGCGGTGCCGCGCTATGTCGACCTGCTCGACGACCTGCCACGCACCGAGAACGGCAAGGTGCAGAAGTACAAGCTGCGCGAGCGCGGCGTGTCGGCCGCCACCTGGGACCGCGGGCCGGGCGCCCCACGCGCCAAAGGCTGAAGCGATGTTCTCCCTCGACGGGCAAGCGGCTTTCGTGACGGGTGCGGGGCAGGGCCTGGGCGCCGCGATCGCGCAGGGGCTGGCGGAGGCGGGCGCCGGCGTGATGTTGGCCGATATCGACGCCGCGGCCGTCGAGGCTGTGGCGGCGCGCCTTCGGGGCGCCGGCCACCGCTGCCTCGCCATGGCGCTGGATGTCCGCGACGAGGCCGCCTTCGCCGCCTGCTTCGAGGCTGCAGTGGCGCACTTCGGCGCCATCGACGTGATGGTCAACAACGCCGCGCTCACCCCGCCCACTTCGCTCTGGGACATCACGGCCGGCGAATGGGACGAGGTCATGGCGGTGAACCTGCGGGGCAGCTTTTTCGGCTGCCGCATCGCCGGGCTTCACATGCGCGAGCGGCGCGCGGGCCGGATCGTCAACCTGGGCTCGATCGCAGGCCAGCAGGCCAGCGCCGCGACCGGCGTTCACTATGCGGCGTCCAAGGCCGGGCTGCTCGCGCTCACGCGCGCATTCGCCCAGGAACTGGCGGCCGACGGCGTCACGGTCAATGCCATCGCGCCGGCGGCCATCCGCAGCCCCCTGCTGGAGGCCATGGATCCGGCGCGGCAGCAGGCGCTGCTGGGCGCCATTCCGCTCGGGCGCTTCGGCGAGCCGCGGGAAGTGGCGGCGACCGTCGTCTACCTGGCCTCGGCGGCCGGCGCGTTCACCACCGGGGCCACGCTCGACCTCAACGGCGGCCGCGCGATGCGCTGAGCCCGAAAAGCACCCGCGGTTAAAATGTTTAGTTGTCAACGATGTATCCAGCCATGAACAATGCACTGAAAGGGCGCCACGCCGTCGTCACTGGCGCCGCCCGCGGGATCGGCGCCGAAATCGCCCGCACCCTGGCGGCCGAAGGTGCCCGCCTCAGCCTGCTCGGCCGCGACCGCGTCGCGCTGGAGCGCGTGCTGGCCGAACTGCCGGGCAGCGGCCATGGCGTGGCGACGGTCGATGTCGCCGACGCCGACTCGGTGCGCGCGGCCTTCGAGGCCTTGCGCGCGGCGTCGGGCCCGGTCGAGATCCTGGTCAACAACGCCGGCCAGGCCGAGAGCGCCCCCTTCCTGAAGACTTCGGTCGACCTGTGGCAGCGCATGCTCGGCGTCAACCTGACGGGCAGTTTTCTCTGCGCGCAAGCGGCGCTGCCCGACATGCTCGATGCCGGCTGGGGCCGCATCGTCAACATCGCGAGCACCGCGGGTCAGAAGGGCTATGCCTACGTCGCGGCCTACACCGCGGCCAAGCACGGCGTGGTCGGGCTCACGCGCTCGCTGGCGCTCGAAGTGGCGCGCAAGGGCATCACGGTCAACGCGGTCTGCCCCGGCTACACCGACACCGACATCCTGCGCAACAGCGTCGCCAACGTGGTCGGCAAGACCGGCCGCAGCGAAGCCGATGCGCTGGCCGAGTTCGCGGTCGTCAATCCGCAGCGCCGCATCGTGCAGCCGGCCGAGGTGGCAGATGCGGTGCGCTGGCTCTGCGGCGAGGCTGCGGCCTCGGTCACCGGCCAGTCGATCTCGGTGTCGGGGGGAGAGGTCACATGATCGACAGCACCAACGATCCGTCGCACGCGGCGCTCAGCGACGCCGAGGAACTGGGCCACGAGGCCCGCGCCGGCAACGACGACCACGCCGTTCTCAAGCTCTGGCTGCGCATGCTGGCCAGCACGACGCAGATCGAGGCCGAGATCCGCAAGCGGCTGCGCGAGCGCTTCGACATCACGCTGGCGCGCTTCGACTACATGGCGCAGCTCTACCGCTACAAGGACGGGCTCAAGATGCGCGTGCTGTCGCGCTACCTGATGGTTACCGGCGGCAACGTGACCGGGCTCACCGACGAACTCGAGCGCGAGGGCGTGGTGTCGCGCACCGCCAGCCCCGACGACCGCCGGGCCTGGATCGTGAGCCTCACGCCCAAGGGCCGGCGCAGCTTCGAGGCCATGGCCAGTGAGCACGAGCAATGGATTCTCGAGATGTTCTCGGGGCTCGACATGAAGACCGTGAAGCAGCTGCACAGCCAACTGGGCCAGCTGCGCGTGCACGTGATGCGCAACGAGGCCGGCGGCGAGGAGCCGGCGTGAGCGACGCCGCCGCCGCTGCGTTCCGCCGTGAACGGCTGATCCGCTTCTCGGACTGCGACCCGGCGGGCATCGTCTTCTATCCGCAGTACTTCGTGATGTTCAACGGCCTGGTCGAAGACTGGGTCAATGCGATGGGCGTGGGCTACCAGCGGCTGATCGTCGAGCAGCGCATCGGCCTGCCGACCGTGCGGGTCGAGGCCGATTTCCGCGCCGTGAGCCGCTTCGGCGACAGCGTGACCTTGGCGCTCGTGGTCGAACGCCTCGGCACGCGCTCGCTGACTCTGGCGCTGCAATGCGTGGGCGCCGACTGCGAACTGCGCATGCAGATGCGCCAGGTGCTGGTGACGACCTCGCTCGAGACGCATCGCGCGCTCGAGATCCCCGCGGCGCTGCGCGACGCGATCCTGCGCGGCGTGCCCGACGGGGGCTGACAGACCTCGCTCAGGCCGCCAGGCCGTTCATGAGCCCGGTGCGCGGGTGGCAGTTGATGTACTCGTAGCTCTGCTCGTCCGCCTTCAGCACCGACACCTCGTGGTACACGCGCAGCTGCAGTTCGAAGTTGAGCGCCTGCACATAGCGCATGAAGCTGCCGAAGATCGCCACATGGGTCGGATGCGACTCGGCCCAGCGCTCCATGTCGCCCAGCGAGCGCCAGAAGCTCAGGCCGAAGGACTTCTGCAGTGGTGCGCCGCCGGCGTCGAGGTGGTGCATGTAGCGGTTGCTGTAGCAGCCGATCGCGAGGCCCTGGTCGCGCAGGAAGTCCATCCCCTCGCGCAAGGTCGGCTCCATGTCCTCGAGGTAGAGCGTGCGCTCCTTTCCGGTGGTGTCGGTCCATTCCTGGCCCGAGCGGATCATTGCCACGTTCTGGTGGCCGGCGATGCGCACGCGCTGGCCCGGCGCGGGCGCGCCCGAGATCGCGCTGCGGCTTCCCGATGCCACCATCGCATCGGTCTGCGACAACGGGATCCGGTCGCGCATCGAACCCCAGTAGCCATGCTCCTGGATCTCGCCGCTGACCCCGCCGCCCATCACGACACCCACCCCTTCGAAGCGGTCGGGCGTGCTGAACATGGTCTCGTAGTGCTCGGCCCGCGGCGAGGCGATCTCGCGGAAGTAGCCCAGTCCGTCGTCGAGCCGCGCGGGCGAGCGCCACCAGTCGTCGATCTCGGGCGTGCCGCACCAGCGTGCGAAGGCGGCCGGGTCGCTCCAGTAAGCGATCGCGATCATGTTGTCGCAGCCATCGGCATCGACGAAGTGGGCCAGGTCGTGGTGGCCCGGCCCGTCGGCGAGTCCGAAGCTTTGCGCGATCTTCATCAGGGCGGCGCAGGCGCGGCCCTGCAGTTCGGGCCCGCGCGACTGCACGCCGAAGTAGCCCATCACCACCTGGCCCACGCCGGCGGCTGCGCGAGCCGACCAGACGGGGTAGGGCGGCGTGTAGTCGTCCTCCACCCGGCGGTGCCGGGTGCGCGGACATTTCAGGTGCTCGGCAATGGCGGATTCCATGGCGCTTCCCCTCTGAGTCGGCGTCTCAGGCCACGACCGGCTGGCGGGCGGCGGCCGCCGCCGGTTCGACCGGCGTGGACACCGGCTCGGCAACCGCCTTTTCGGGCTCGGCCGGGCCCTGCAGCACCACCGGCTCGCGCCGCTTCCTGTTGAACAGCAGCTGCGTCACGTCGGGCCGCGAATAGTGGCCGGCCGGGTCGCCTGCCGCCTTGGCCAGGGAGATCATGCCGAGGTCGATGTCGGCCACCACCAGCCCCTCCTCGTCCTCTGCCAGGTTCTTGCCGAGCGGCGATCCGTCGGGTCCGTAGATGCGCGCGAAGCCGCCGCCGACCAGCAGCATCTGCTGCTTGCCGGCATCGGTGCACAGCAGGTCGTGCATCGCCTTCGAGACCGTGGCACAGGGCGCGATCACGAAGCACTGGCCCTCGGCCGCATACACCTGGCTGGCGGCGTTGTTGACTTCGGCGCCGAGCGCGTAGGCGCCGCCGCGGTAGAGCGAGAAGCTGGGCCAGGCGCCGCAATGGATCTGCTCGTTCTGCGAGTACATCGCGTACTTGCTGAGCGGCTGCAGGTGCTCCCAGCACGACAGCGAGCCGATGTTGCCGATCGGCGTCTCGACCACCGCGAGGTCCGAGCCGTCGCCCTCGCCGAACACGGTGCGCTCGACGTGCGTCGGCTTGAGCTTGCGCCGGGTCTGCAGCGTGTTGCCCTGGTCGTCGATCAGCGCCTGGGCGATGTAGAGGCTGCCCGCGGCCTTCTCGCTGTAGCCGAGCGAGACCCAGATGCGGTGCTTGCGCGCGGCCTCGCGGATGCGGTCGAACTCGGGCGAGCCGACGACCAGGGCGTTGTCGTGGTAGCGCTGCACGAACTGCATGCCCCAGGCCGGCGAATCGAGCCAGATCCACCACGGGTAGCCGGGCACCCAGGTCTCGGGGAAGGCGATCAGCTGCACGCCCTGGCCGGCCGCCTGGGCCATCAGGTCGATGGTCTTGTCGATGGTGCCGTCGAGGTCGAGGAAGACGGGGGCGGCTTGCACCGCGGCGACGCGCAGGCGGGGATGGGTGGTGCTGGACATGGCGTTTCTCCAAGGGGGTGGAAGGGGCCCGCGGCATCCGGGTTAGCGCGGTGGCATGCGGGTTGCTTGAAGCGTAAGTTCGCCGCCTGGAAGCGCCTTGTCCGGAATTCGCGGCGTTCTTGATCCAGCGTTGCAAGCGGCCCGTTGGCGCACCTCCCCGGAAGGATCCCCATGACCCAATTGCTCAGCACTGCCGTCGTTCCGCGCGAGCAGCGGCTCGCCTACTGGACCGACATGATCTGCAACGTCTACGTGCAGCTCGGCTGCGATCCGGTGCCGGGCGATCGCCCCCGGGGCGAATTCGACGGCAGCATCCGCCAGCACACGCTGCCCAGCCTCGATGTCTCGGTCGTCACGTCGGGGCCGCAGCGGGTGATGCGGACCGCCGGCCACATCGCGCGCTCGTCGGACGACTACTTCCTGGTCAGCATCCAGGCCCGCGGCCGCGGCGTGGTCCGGCAGGACGGCCGCGACGCCGTGCTGTCGGTGGGCGACTTCGCGCTCTACGACAGCACGCGGCCCTATCAGCTGCAGTTCGACGACGCCTTCGAGCAGATCGTCCTCAAGCTGCCCGGCGAGCGCCTGCGCAGCGAACTGCGCCAGACCGAGGCCCTGACCGCCACCACGGTGTCGGGCCGCGAGGGCGCAGGCCATCTGCTGCTGGGCATGATCCGCACGCTGCACGAGGACATCGACGCGCTGCAGCCGGCGTCGGCGCTGGCGGTCGCCAATGGCGTGCTCAACATCCTGGTGGCCGGGCTGCAGACGCTGCCGGCGGCGCGCGCGCCGGCGCTGAGCAACCTGACCGCCTTCCACCTGGCACGCATCAAGCGCCGCATCGACGAGCAGCTCGACGATCCGGCGCTGTCGGTCGGCACGCTGGCGGCTGCGCTCGGCCTGTCGGTGAGCCAGATCCACCGCGTCTTCAAGAGCGAGCCGGTGACGCCGGCGCAGTACATCTGGGAGCGCAGGCTCGAGGCCTGCAGCCGCGATCTGCTCGATCCGCGCGCTGCCGGCCGCACGGTCGGCGAGATCGCCTATGGCCGCGGCTTCAGCGACGCGGCGCATTTCAGTCGGGCGTTTCGCGAGCGTTTCGGCTGCTCGCCGCGCGAGTGGCGCCAGCGCATCGCGCATTGATTCGGCGCCCGGGTGGCGGGCATGAGATTGCGGCATGATGCGCGAAAGAGCCACACCGGAGACACCCATGGCGCGCGCCGACAGAGCCGAACCCGACGAAGAACTGGACCGCCGGGCACGCGCCCTGGCGAGCGCCTTCACGACGCCCCGGCCCAGTGTCGAGGAGCGCATGGCCATGGGCAAGGCGCTGCGAGAGCGCCTGCCCCGGGCCAGCCATGGCGCCTTCGAGCGCTCGTCGCAGGTCGATCCGGTGGCGATCCTGCTGGCGCAGGCGAGCACCCGCATACCGGAACTGGTGCCGGTGCGGCACGCCCGCATGCTGCAGTCGCCGTTCGCCTTCCTGCGCGGCGCGGCGGCCGTCATGGCGGCCGACCTGGCACCGAGCCCGAGCACGGGGCTGCAGGTGCAGGCCTGCGGCGACATGCATGTCGCCAACTTCGGCGTCTTCGCGTCGGCCGAGCGGCAGCTGGTGTTCGCGATCAACGATTTCGACGAGACCCAGCCCGGGCCCTGGGAATGGGACGTCAAGCGGCTGGCGGCCAGTGCCTATGTGGCGGCCGATCATCTGGCGTGCGACAAGGCCGGGCGGGAAGCCGCCGCGCGGGCCGCGGTGGAGAGCTACCGCGGCCGGATGCGCCGCTATGCGGGCATGGGGCAGCTGGAGGTCTGGTACGACACGATCCACAGCGATCGGCTGCTTGAATCGCTGCCGCCGGCCATGCGCGGGAGCGCCGATGCCGTGCTCGACAAGGCGCGCAAGCGCACCCACATGCAGGTGCTCGACAAGATGACCGACCTGGTCGACGACCAGCACCGGATCATCGAGCAGCACCCCTTCATCGTGCGCGCCAGCCTGACCTCGATGGGGCGGCCGGTGGACGAGGCGATCGGCCACTGCCTGGCCCATTACCTCGAGTCGCTGGCCCCGGACCGGCGGCTGCTTCTGTCGCGCTACCGCGTGCTCGACGCGGCGCAGAAGGTGGTCGGCGTGGGCAGCGTCGGCACCCGCTGCTGGGTGGTCCTGCTGCAGGGGCGCGACTGGGACGACCCGCTGTTCCTGCAGCTGAAAGAGGCGCAGGCCTCGGTGCTCGAGGCCTATGTGGGCTGCGCGGCATCGCCCGACGCGCCCACCAACCATGGCGAGCGCGTGGTGCGCGGGCAGCGGCTGATCCAGGGCTCGCCCGACATCTTCCTCGGCTGGGGCGAGATCGACGGCGTGCACTTCTACATCCGGCAGCTGCGCGACATGAAGGGCGGCATCGAGATGGAGCCGGGCCAGACCACGCAGGCCGGTTTCATCGAGTACTGCCGCCTCTGCGGCTGGGCGCTGGCGCTGGCGCACGCCAAATCGGGCGACGCGGCGATGATCGGCGGCTACCTCGGCAAGTCGGACGTGTTCGACGATGCGCTGGTGGCGTTCGCCGCCGCCTATGCGGCCCAGACCGAGGCCGACCACGCGCGGTTCGCCGCGGCGGCGAAGGAGGGGCTGGTCGAAGTGTCCGAATAGGCCCGCAGGCGTCAGACGATCGCGCGCTCGCGCAGCGTCTGCAACCGCTCGGCGTCCAGGCCCAGTTCCGCCGCCAGCACCCGCGCACTGTGCTCCCCCAGCATCGGCGATGCCCTGTGCACGACCGGCGTGCCCGAGAAGCGCAGCGGGCTGCGCAGGCTGGGCACGTCCACGCCCCGGCTGTGCGGCAGGCGCAAGGCCAGTTCGCGGTGCCGGGTCTGCGGGTCCTCGAACACGCCCCGCATGTCGTTGATCGGACCACAGGGCACGCCGGCCGCCTCGAGGGCGGCGAGCAGCTCGGCCCGCGGTCGGCCGGCCAGCGCCGGTGCCAGCAGGTCGCGCAGCGGGCCCCGGTTGGCGACCCGCAGCGCGTTGCTGCCGAAGCGCGGATCGTCGGCCCACCCGAGGCCGCCCAGCGCGCGGCATAGCGCCTGGAACTGGCCGTTGTTGCCGGCCGCCACGATCAGGTGGCCGTCGGCGCAGGCGAACACCTCGGAAGGCGAGGCGATCGGGTTGGTGTTGCCCACCCGCGGCGGCACCTTGCCGTTCATCAGGAAGCCGAGCGCCAGGTGGCCGTTGAGCGCGACCGAGGCATCGAGCATGGCCGCATCCACATGCTGTCCTTCGCCGGTCTCGCGCCGGTGGTAGAGCGCGCCCACCACGCCGATCGCGGCATAGAGCCCGGTCACCACGTCGGTGATCGGGATCGCGGTGCGCATCGGTTCGGCGCCCGGCGTGCCCTCGGCCTGGCCGCAGGTGCTCATCACGCCGGCCAGGCCCTGCAGGATGAAGTCGTAGGCCGGCCGGCCGGCGTAGGGGCCGCCCTGGCCGAAGCCGGTGACCGAGCAGTAGACGATGTCCGGGCGCAGCCGGCGGATGCTGGCCTCGTCGAGCCCGTAGCGCGCCAAGGTGCCGACCTTGTAGTTCTCGACCACCACGTCGCAGCGTGCCGCCAGCTCGCGCGCCAGCGCTGCACCCTCGGGCGTGGCGATGTCCAGCGTGACCGACTGCTTGCCGCGGTTGTAGGCCAGGTAGAGCGCCGAATCGTTGCTGTCGGCGCCCTCGGCATCGGGCAGGAAGGGCCCCATGCGGCGGGTGTCGTCGCCTTCGCCGGGCTTCTCGATCTTGTAGACCGTGGCGCCCATGTCGGCCAGGATCTGCGTGCACAGCGGCCCGGCGATGACCCGGGTCAGGTCCAGCACCTTGATGCCTTCGAGGATGGCTGCCATCGTTCTCACTCCAGCCGGATATCGGCCTTCTTCACCACCTCGGCCCAGCGCGTGGCCTCGCTGCGGATGAAGGCGTCGAACTGCTCCGGTGTCCCTCCGACCGGGTCGATGCCGTAGTCGATCAGCTTGTCGCGGATCTCGGGCAGCTGCAACACCTGCTGCAACTCGGCCGACAGCTTGTGGACGATCTCGTTGGGCGTCTTGGCAGGTGCCAGGAGGCCGATCCAGCTGCCGCCGGTCATGCCCGGGTAGCCGGCTTCGGCCATCGTCGGAACGTCGGGGGCCGCCGGCCAGCGCTTGGCGCTGGTCATCGCCAGGCCGCGCAGCTTGCCCGCCTTGATGTGCGGCATCATGGTCTGCACCGAGTCGAAGATGACCGAGACCTGGCCCGCGAACAGGTCGGGCAGGGCCGGCGCGATGCCCTTGTAAGGCACGTGGGTCATCGGCACGCCGGCGGTCTGGGCGAACTGCTCGGCCACCAGGTGCGCGCCCGAGCCGGCACCGCTGGAGGCGAAGGTGGCGCGCTGCGGGTTGGCCTTGGCCCAGGCCACGAAGCCCTTGAGGTCGGTCGGCGGCAATTGCGCGCTGGACACCATCAGCAGCGGGATGGCGCCGAACTCGCTCACGCCGCGCAGGTCCTGCAGCGGCGAGTAGCTCATCTTGGGATAGAGACTGGGGTTGATCGCGTGCGCCGCCACCACCACCAGCAGCGTGTAGCCGTCGGGCGCCGCCCGCGCCACCGCGGCCGAGCCGATCTGGCCGTTGGCGCCGCCCTGGTTGTCGACCACCACCGTGGCCTTCAGGCGATCGGCCAGCTTCTGCATCACCAGCCGGGTCACCGCGTCGGAGACGCCGCCGGGCGTGTAGGGCACCACCACCCGGATCGGCTTGGAGGGATAGGCCTCTTGTGCCGATGCGCTGGCGCCGCCACCTGCGATCGCGAACAGTGCCAGGGTGGCCGCCAGTGCCTTGCGGCGAACAATCGATGTCATCGTCTCTCTCCTTGGGTTATGGGTGGGAAGCGTGGTCCGGCGCCGGGCCGGTCACCAGCCCTTCGTCGATCCAGCGCCGCGGAATCCGGACCGGGTGGTCGAGCAGCATCTGGGCGAGGGACTTGCCGAGCGGGTCCGAGCGCAGGCTGGCGACGCCGCCGCCGCCCAGCGCCCGCTGCAGCACGAAGTTCAGCGCGTGCAGGCCGGGGACCTCGAAGCGCTCGACCTCGCCGTCGACCAGGTGCGCGAAGTACGCGCGCAGCTGCGCCGGCCCTAGCTGTGCCCGCAGCAGCGGCAGGAATTCGGGGCGGCGCGCGATCACGCCGATGTTCTCGTCGTCGCCCTTGTCGCCGCTGCGGGCCCAGGCCAGCGCCACCAGCGGCACGCTCACGGCGTCGTCTCCGGGCTGGATCCGCGTGGCGTCGACGTCCAGCGGCAACGGTGCGGTGGCAGGGCCCTGCGCCGGCGCTGCGACGGCTTCGCTCGTGTCGCCGAGCGCGACCCGCAGCGCGAGCTTCGCCTTCGGCACCAGGAACGAAAAGACCTTGATGACCGGCTGCACGTCGGCGCGGCCCGCGAACGAAGAGCGCGTGCCCGGTCCCATCGAAGTCCCGGCCGAGGCGCACTCGCGCTGCAGGAAGGCCAGGCCTTGGGGGTCGGCATGGCGCGCCGCGATCCGGAGCACCACTTCGCGGGTCGGCAGGCTGCGGGCGTGGGCGCCGTAGAGTGCCTCGCAGCCGAGCAGCTCGACCCGGGTCTCGGTGTAGTCGGCCAGCCCGCGGCCGCGCAGCTGGGCCCGGGTGCGTTCGAGCAGGGCGTCGGCGGTCTTGCGTGCCTTGGCGGGCGCATCGATGCCACGGATCGCCATCAGCAGCTGCAGCTGCCAGCCGTCGCGCCAGGTACCGTTGGCCTTGTAGCTCGCGGTCGGAGGCCGGCCGCGGGCGCCGCTCACGCGCACCCGGCCGGGCGCCTCGGCCTCGACCCGCACCTGGCGGAAGTCGCAGCTGACGTCGGGCATCAGGTAGTGGGCCGGGTCGCCCACTTCGTAGAGCACCTGTTCGGCGACCGCCCCGGGGTGGATCAGGCCGCCCGTGCCTTCGGGCTTGGACAGCACGAAGCTGCCGTCGGCGGCGCAGTCGATCACCGGATAGCCCATGTTCGCCCAGTCGGGCACCTGCGCCCAGTCGGTGAAGAGGCCGCCGGTGGCCTGGGCGCCGCATTCGATCACGTGGCCCGCCAAGGTGCCGGCGGCGATGCGGTCCCAGTCGTCCCAGCGCCAGGCGAACTCGTGCGCCAGCGCGCCGACCACCACCGCGCTGTCGACGCAGCGGCCGGTGATCACGATGTCGGCACCCAGCGCCAGGGCCTGCGCGATGCCGCGGGCGCCCACGTAAGCGTTGGCCGAGTAGAGGCCGGCCGGCGGTGCCTCGCCGGTGTGCAGGTCGCGCAGGCCCTGGGCGCGCAGCGCTTCGAACTGCGGCATCAGGTCGTCGCCCGTGACCACGGCGATGCGGGGCGCCAGCCCCTGCTGCCGCGCGACCGCCGACAGCGCGTCGCGGCAGGCTTCGGGGTTCAGCCCACCGGCGTTGGCGATGACGCGCACGCCGCGGGCGCAGATCGCGCCCAGGTTCGGCGCCATGGCGGCGTGCACGAAGTCGGTGGCGTAGCCCAGTGCCGGGTCCTTGGCGCGCGCCCGCGCCAGGATCGACATCGTGGTTTCGGCCAGGTAGTCGTAGACCAGGTACTGCAGGCCCGGGACCTGCAACAGCTGCGGGGTGGCGATGGCGGAATCGCCCCAGAAGCCGCTGGCGCCGCCGATGCGCACCGCTTTCGTCATGCCCGGGCCTCGATGCGCAGCAGCAGCGCCCCCTTGGCCGACTGGCCGCCGGCCTGCACGCAGACTTCGGCCACCACGCCGGCCAGCGGGGCGGTCAGCTGGTGCTCCATCTTCATGGCTTCGAGCACCACCAGCCGCTGGCCGGCCGCGACCGCGTCGCCGACGCGCACCGCGACTTCGACGATGCGGCCGGTCAGCGGCGCGGTGATGGCGCCGGTGCCGCCTTCGGCGACGCGGCTCTTGCGCTCGCTGGTGCGCTCGAAGCTCCAGGCGCGGCCGGCGTGGAACAGGTGCAGCGCGTCGTCCTGGGCCGCGACCACCGCGCTCTCGACCATGCCGTCGCATTCGGCGCTGAAGGCGCTGCGGCCGCCGTCGTGCCAGCGCGCATCGCGCAGCACGAGACGCTCCGGTGCCGCATCGCGGCCCTGCACCTCGGCCACCCAGTGCGTGCCCTGGCCGGCCAGGTGCACGTCCCAGCGGAGGCTGCCCTGGGCCAGCGCGATCCGCGCCGGCTGCTGGCCCAGCGCGTGGGTCGCGATCGACAGCGAGCCCGCCGCGCCGGGCATCGCCTCGGCCAGCGCCGCAAAGGCCGCCAGCGCCACGGTCCGCGAGGTCGGCACTGCGCGTTCGGCCAGGGCGGCGCCGAAGCGCTGCGGCACGAAGCCGGTGTTGACCTGCAGGCCGTCGGCGAACACCGGATCGGCCAGGCAATCGGCCAGGAAGCCCTGGTTGCTCGGCAGGCCGAGCAGCACGCAGTGCTCGGTGGCCCGCAGCAGCTTGCGCAGTGCTTCCTCGCGCGTGGCGCCGTGCGCCACCAGCTTGGCGACCATCGAGTCGTAGTGCGGCGACACGGCCCCGCCCTCGGCCAGCGCATGGTCGACCCGCACGTCGTGGCCGTCGGCCGGCGGCCGCCAGCGCAGCACCGGGCCGGTCTGCGGCAGGAAGCCCGCGGGCACGTCTTCGGCCGTGAGCCGGACCTCGATCGCATGGCCGTCGAGCCGCACCTCCGACTGCTGGATCGCCAGCGGCTCGCCGGCCGCGATGCGCAACTGCCATTCGACCAGATCGAGGCCCGTGATCGCCTCGGTCACCGCATGCTCCACCTGCAGGCGGGTGTTCATCTCCATGAAATAGAACTGTGGCCCCCACGCTCCACCGCTGCGCGGGTCGCTGCCCCCCGAGGGGGCTGTGCCGCCTTGGGGCGGCCCGGCGTCGGCACGGCCTCCGCTGTCGAGCAGGAATTCCATCGTGCCGGCACCGATGTAGCCGATCGCCCGGGCGCTCTTGACCGCAGCTTCGCCCATGCGTGCGCGCAGGGCGGCGTCGACGGCGGGCGAGGGCGCTTCCTCGATCACCTTCTGGTGGCGCCGCTGCACCGAGCAGTCGCGCTCGCCGAGATGGATCACATGGCCGAGGCTGTCGGCCAGGACCTGGATCTCGACGTGGCGCGGCGCGACCACCGCGCGCTCGAGGATCAGTTCGCCGGAGCCGAAGGCTACCTCGGCCTCGGAGCGCGCCGAGGCCAGGGCCTGCGGCAGCGCGGCGGCGTCCTCGACCAGCCGCATGCCGCGCCCGCCGCCGCCGGCCGCGGCCTTCACCATCACCGGGAAGCCGATGTCCGCGGCCGCGTGCACGAAGGCAGCGTCGCGCTGGTCCTCGCCTTGGTAGCCGGGAATGCAGGGCATCTCGGCGGCCATCACGAGCCGCTTGGCCTGCGCCTTGTTGCCCATCGCGCGGATCGCCGCGCCCGAAGGGCCGATGAAGACCAGTCCGGCGGCATCGACCGCGTCCGCGAAGTCCTCGTTCTCGGCCAGGAAGCCGTAGCCGGGATGCACCGCGTCGGCGCCCGTGCGGCGCGCCGCTTCGAGGATGGCGGGAATGTTCAGGTACGAATCGCGCGGCGCCGCGCCGCCGATCAGCACGGCGCGGTCGGCGGCGTGCACGTGCGGACTCGAACGGTCGGCTTCGGAGTACACGGCGACGCTGCCGTAGCCCATGCGGCGCACGGTGCGAAGGATGCGGATGGCGATCTCGCCGCGGTTGGCGACGAGCACGGTGTGGAAGGGGCGGATCTGTTTGCGCGTGGTCATGGAAGTGGTTCCTCAGGCGGCGACGGAGGCCGGCACGGCCTGCGCTTCGCGAATCTCGGCGGCGCTGAATTCGCGGTGCCATGCGGCGGCGCGCTTCTCGCGGAAGGCCGCGATGCCCTCGGCGCCTTCGCTGCGCATGCAGCCGGCGAACTGGCGGGCCGCGTCGTCGAGCAGCGATTCGTCGCTGTCGCGGCCGCAGCGCTGCAGCAGCGGCTTGAGCACGCGGTTGGCCAGCGGGGCGCAGGCGCCGACCCGGCCGAGCCACTGTGCCAGCAGTTCATCGAGCGCCGCGCCATCGGCTGCGAGTTCGTCGACGAGGCCGAGGCGCAAGGCCGTGTCGCCGCTCGCGCGTTCGCCGCTGAGCCCGAGCCGGCGCGCGATGCGATGGCCCAGGCGCGCCACCACGAAAGGCGCGATCTGCGCCGGGATGATGCCGAGCGAGGTCTCGCTCAGCGCGAAGCGCGCAGCGCGCGTCGCCAGCACGATGTCGGCAGCGCAGGCGAGGCCCATGCCGCCGCCCATCGCCGCGCCTTCGACCGCCGCGATCACCGGCACCGGCAGCGCGGCCAGGCGCTGCATGAAGCGGCCGAACTCGCGGTTGCGCGCGGCCACGGGGTCCTCGCCGCCGGCGGTGTCGGCGTCGAGCCGCGACTGGAAGCTGCCGACATTGCCGCCGGCGCAAAAGAAGCCCTGGCTGCCGCGCAGCACCAGGGCCCGCACGGCCGTGTCGGACTCGGCGAGGCCGATTACTTCGGCGAGTTCGGCCACCACCTCGGGCGAGAGGGCGTTGCGCGTCTTCGGCTGGTGCAAGGTCGCGAACAGCACGTCGTGCCGGCGGCGGAGCAGGAGGTGCCTGTAGTCCATGGTCGGGGCCATCGCTTCAGGCGTTCATGTTCATGAGGCCCATCTGGCGGGCGATGACCATCAGCATCACTTCATCCGCGCCGCCGCCGATCGAGCCGAGCCGGTAGTCGCGGTAGGCTCGCGACACCGGGTTGTCCCAGGTGTAGCCCATGCCGCCCTGGAACTGCATGCACCAGTCGGCGATCTCGCGCGACAGCCGCCCGGCCTTGAGCTTGGCCATCGAGGCCAGCTCGACCACGTCGCCGCCCTCGATGTAGGTCTGGGTCGCGACGTAGACCAGGGCGCGCAGGGCTTCGAGCTCGGTCTTGAGTTCGGCCAGCTTGTACTGGATGAACTGGTTGTCCAGCAGCGGCCGGCCGAAGGCCTGGCGTTGGCGCAAGTAGTCGGCGGTCTCCTGGATCCAGGCCATGGCCGACAGGCGCCGCGCGGCGCCGTCGAGCCGCTCTTCCTGGAACTGCTTCATCTGGTAGATGAAGCCCATGCCTTCTTCGCCGATGCGATGGCGCACCGGCACGCGCACCTCGTCGAAGAAGATCTGCGCCGTGTCGGAACTCCACATGCCGAACTTCCTGATCTTCTGCACCTCGATGCCGCGCGTGCGTTTCCCGTCCTGCATGAGCGGCACGATGATCAGCGACTTGTTCTTGTGCGCCGAGCCGCCTTCGGAGGTGTTGCACAAGAGGCAGATCCAGTCGGCCTGGGTGCCGTTGGTGATCCACATCTTCGAGCCGCTGATCACGTAGTCGTCGCCGTCGCGCCGGGCCCGGGTCTTGAGCGAGGCGACGTCCGAGCCGGCACCTTGTTCGGACACGCCGATGGCGGCCACCATCTCGCCGGCGATCGCGGGCGCCAGGAACTCGCGCTTGAGATCGTCGGAACCGAAGGCCGCCAGCGCTGGCGTCGCCATGTTCGACTGCACGCCGATGGCCATCGCCACGCCCTGGGCGCGCGCGTAGCCCATCGCCTCGGCGGCCGCCAGTGCATAGGAGAAGTCGAGACCCAGGCCGCCATAGGCCTCGGGCTTGGTGATGCCGAGAAAGCCGAGGCCGCCCATCTTCCGGAACAGGTCGTGCGCCGGGAAGATCTCGGCGGCTTCCCATTCGTCGACGAAGGGGTCGATCTCGGAGGCGATGAAGCGGCGGATGCTCTGCATCAGCGCGTGGTGTTCGGATGTGTAAAGCATGGGAGTCCTCGGGGCTAGAAGCGCGCGACGCCGAACTGCATCGGGCGGGTGGTGCGTTGCTCGGCATCGCGCGCGGTCGCGAGCACGAAGGCCAGCACGTCGCGCGTGCGGCGCGGGTCGATCACGCCATCGTCGAGCAAATGGCCGCTGGTGTGGAAGGCGCTCGCCTGGCGCTCGAAGTTGGCGACGATCTCGGCCTTCTGCGCCGCGAGCTTCGCGTCGTCCACGGTCGCGCCTTTTCGTTCGGCCTGCTGGCGCGCCACGATCTCCAGCGTGGTCGCGGCCTGCTCGCCGCCCATCACGGCGGTGCGTGCGTTGGGCCATGAGAAGCAGAAGCGCGGATGGAAGGCGCGGCCGCACATGCCGTAGTTGCCGGCGCCGAACGAGGCGCCGCAATAGATCGTGACCTGCGGCACCTGCGAATTGGCCAGCGCCTGGATCATCTTGCTGCCGTGCTTGATCATCCCGGCCTCTTCGGAGGCGCGGCCGACGATGAAGCCGGTGGTGTTCTGCAGGTAGACGATCGGCGTGCCCGACTGGTTGCACAGCTGGATGAACTGCGCCGCCTTGGTCGCGCCGGCGGGGTCGATCGGGCCGTTGTTGGTGACGAAGCCGACGTTGTGGCCTTCGATGCGGCCATTGCCGCAAATGGTGGCCGGCCCGTAGTCGGGCTTGAAGTCCATCCAGCACGAATCGTCGACGACGCGCGCGATCACCTCGCGCATGTCGATGGGCTTCCGGTGTTCCAGCACCATCGCGCCCGCGAGTTCCTCGGGATCGAGTCGCGGCGGCTGGAAGGCGGCCCCCGCATCGTCGGCGGCGCGCCGCCAGCCGAGGTTGGCGACGATGTCGCGCGCGACCGCGATGGCGTGCGCGTCGTCCTCGGCCACGTATTCGGCGAGGCCGCTGACGCTGGCGTGCATGTCGGTGCCGCCGAGTTCTTCATCGGTCGCGATCTCGCCCGTGGCGGCCTTGAGCAGCGGTGGGCCGGCGAGGAAGGCCTTGGCCCGGCCGCGCACCATCACGACGTAGTCCGACAGGCCTGGCATGTAGGCTCCGCCGGCGGTCGACGAGCCGTGCACCACCGTCACGATCGGCAGACCGGCCGCCGAGAGGCGTGCGAGGTTGTAGAACATGCCGCCGCCGCGGATGAATTTCTCGACCCGGTACTTGCGCAGGTTGGCACCGGCCGATTCGACCAGGTGGACGAAGGGAAGCTTGTTCTCGAGCGCGAGCTCCTGGCAGCGCATGAGCTTCTGGTTGCCCGACTCGGTCAGCGCGCCGGCGTCGATGCCGGAATCGGTCACCACCACCATGCAGCGCACGCCGCTCACGAAGCCGATGCCGGTGATTTGCGAGCCGCCCGGCACGCAGGAGGCCGGATCGGGGTCGTCCATGCCGTAGCCCGCGAGATTGGCGATCGGGAGAAAGGGCGCCCCGGGGTCGAGCAGTCGGCTCATGCGCTCGCGCGGCAGCAGCGCGCCGCGCTTCTCGAAGCTGGCCGTGGCGCGCGCGGAGGCATCGGCGGCGCGCTGCTCCAGCGCGCGCAGCTCGTCGATCAATGCGAGCATGCCGGCGCGCTGCGCCTGGAAGGCCTCGGACGCCGGATGAAGGCGGGATTGGAACGGAGTCATGGGTGGGGACTTTCGCAATGAAGTTGCGACGGGACAATCTGCATCTGGTGAAAGGGGTCTTTGGCGGCTGGGGCTTCTGCAGGGGCGAACGCATTGCAGACGAGTCCCTGCGGGTTCGCAATGACAAAGTGCCCAGGTGTTCACAATGTGCACAAATGGGCACTGCGTTGCGGGATTACCCTTGATGGCCGGGCAGCCGGTCGCCAGCGAATCGTGACTGTCGCTGATGGGCCCTGGAACCGGATGCGCAACCTGACCAGTACTGGAAGAAGATGTGGGACGGTCTGATCAGCTGGCGCAAGATGATCTAGCATCACATCAGATTCAAAGGTTCTCGCATGAAAAAGATCCTCACCCTCGGCTTGGTGCTCGGCGCCGCCGCCATGACCGCGCACGCACAGACCCTTTCCGCAGACGCGTTGCGGCGCCGAACGGTCGAGCGTCGGGCTGTCGAAGCCGTGATCTGGGGCATGCCCGCCGTCAACTATGAGCGCATGCTGGACGCGGCGAGCGCCAATGGAGCGAAGCTGAACCAAGTCGTCTATTGGTCGCATCCGGTGAACTGGAAGAACCAGACGCTCACCCCCAATCCGGACACGATCTACCTCAATCCTTTCTATGACACGTCGAAGGGTCCGGTGGTGGTGGAGATCCCGCCGGCCGACGAGGACCATGTGATCGTGGGCAGCTTCGACGTCTCGTGGCAGAACGCGCTCGCGGATGTCGGCCCGGCCGGCGAGGACAAGGGCAAGGGTGCGAAATACCTCATCCTGCCACCGGGGTACACCGAGAAAGCACCGGACGGCTACATCGTGCTGCAGTCGGAGACCTACCGGGGCTTTGTCATCTTGCGCTCGAACTTCAAGAGCCGCAGCGACGCCGACATTCAGTCCGCCGTCGATCACGGCAAGCGGGTAAAGGTCTATCCGCTGGGCGCCAATCCCGATTCGACGGTCTTCGTGGACGTCTACGACAAGCCCTTCGACGCGACCATTCCCTACGACGCGACATTCTTCGAATTGCTCAACCGGTTTGTGCAGGCCGAACCATGGCTCACGCGCGACAAGGTGATGATCGATTCGCTCAAGACGCTCGGTATCGAAAAGGGCAAGCCCTACAACCCTGACGCCAAGACGAAGGCGCTCTTCGGCAAGGCGGCGCGGGAGGCGCGCCAAGTCATTGGCCTGAAGTATGAGAATGGTTTCGTGCCGCCGTTCTACGATGGGACGCGGTGGTCGGTGCCCGTGCCGCCGGAGACCCGAGACGGACTGGGCAACAAGTTCGCCGAACCCAACGAGTACGGCCTCGACGGCCGCGCAGTGATGTACCACATGGCGTACTTCAGCCCGAAGGTCTTGGGAGGCGCCCAGTTCTATCTCATGAATACCAGCGATAGCGCCGGCAAGCCGCTGGAGGGCGGAAAGACCTACCGGCTGAAGGTGCCGGCGAATGCGCCCATCGAGCAATACTGGTCGGTGACAGCCTACGACCGCGAGACGCATGCGTTGATCGTCGGGATGTCTCGTCCGAGCCTCGCATCGAACGCCACGGCGGTGCAGAAAAACGCCGACGGCTCGACGGACGTGTACTTCGGCCCGAAGGCGCCTGTCGGAAAGACGTCCAACTGGGTGCCGACCGATTCCAAACGGCGGTTCGAACTCTTGTTCCGCCTCTACGGTCCGAAGAAGGAACTGTTCGACAAGACGTGGACGTTGACCGACGTCGAGGCAGTGAAATGATCACATTCCGTCGATTGTTGGCGCCGGCCTTTAATGCCTCGATTCCGAACGAAGCCATTGAATGAAGGCCAGTGCGGCTGATTGGCCCATCGCTTGTTGAGTCGAGAAGACCGAGTAGCTCTGGGTGTCCTTCTGGACGTGCGGATGGGCCTGCATCAAGACGCCTTCAGCAATGTCACGTTGGGCGAAGTAGCAGGGCACAAGTCCAAACCCCAGTCCTGATCGCACCGCTTCCAGCAGCGACGAAAACATGTCGAAACGGTGTCCGGCCAGCGGGTTGGATGGAATGCGCTTGAGCCTGGCATCTGCAAACCAGTGCTGCCAGGCCTGCGGTCGATTGGTCAGGTGGAGCAGGGGAATCTGGCGGAAGTCGCCGACCTTTGCGCGCTGTGCAAGCGGAGCGTCCGGACTGCATATCGCCATGCATGACTCGCTCATCAACGATTCGCGATTCGTGCCCGGCCACACGGCGTCGCTGTAGTGGAGCGCGATGTCGAAAGGCGGTTCGTAGGCGTAGAGCTTGTTCGGAAACTCACGTACTGCGATGGTGACGTGAGGTTGCTGCGCAACGAAGTCGGGCAGTCGGGGCACCAGCCATCGTTCCGCCAATACCGGCACCGCGCCGACGACGAGTGACGTTTCACCCGGTCGCAGGGACATCAGTTCCAGCGTGTGCGCCTGGAGCCGCAGCAGATCGTCGTCCACTCGCTCGCGATAGAGCCGGCCGGCATCGGTCAGCGTGACCCCTCGAGCCGAGCGATCGAACAGCTTCAGGCCAAGCTGGCTTTCGAGCTTCTGAAGCTGTTGGCTGACGGCGCTGTGGGTGAGGGCCAGGTCGTCGGCGGCCTGGCTCAGGCTTTGTCGACGAGCCACGGCGCTGAAGACTTGCAGCGCTCGAGTCGAGGGAAGAAACCGCTGGTGCATGGCTGTAAGAAAAACTGTTGGACTGCCAGAATAATGCCAAGCGAGCTTCCTTGGTTCGAACCAGAATCCGAACCTTTGCAAGGAACGCGTCACATGTCCCAACATCGCTTCGGCCGGTGGAATGTCAGCCTCGCCGTCGCCACGAGCGCCATCCTTTTCGGTCTTCATGGGGCCCATGCCCAGGCGCAAGTCGCAACGCCGTCGATCGATCCGGCAGTGAATCAAGGCATCGCTCGGGTCTTGGCGGCGCCGGTGATGCAGCGCGTCTTGCAAGCAGTCAAGGATGACCACGAGCGCAGCTTGTCGGACTTGAAGATGCTGACGGAGATTCCTGCGCCGCCGTTCAAGGAAACGGCGCGTGCAGAGGCATTCCTGGCACGGGCCAAGGCATTGGGGCTCGACGCGCGTATCGATGCGGAAGGCAACGTGATTGCTGTTCGCAAGGGCGTTGGCCGAGGCCCGAAGCTGCTGGTTTCGGCGCATCTCGACACCGTGTTCCCCGAAGGCACCGATGTCAGGGTGAAGGTGCGGGATGGCAAGTGGTTCGCTCCCGGAATATCCGACGATACGCGGGGATTGGCGGTGCTGCTGTCGTGGGCCAAGGTGCTGAATGACCTCGGCGTCCAGACGGTCGGAGACTTGATGATCGTGGCCAACGTGGGCGAAGAGGAACTTGGCGACCTTCGAGGAATCAAGGCGGTGTTCCGCGACCACACCGACATCGACGGCATGGTGGGGATGGAACCGGACCCCAGCGGATCCATCACGACGGGCGGTGTTGGCAGCCATCGCTACGAGGTGATCTTCAAGGGGCCCGGCGGCCACAGCTATGTCACCTTCGGGCAACCGAGCGCGATTCACGCGATGGCCCGGGCCGTCGCGAAGATCGCTGACGTTCGGACGCCGTCCGATCCCAAGACCACGTTCACGGTCGGGACCGTCGGCGGCGGGACTGCCGTGAACGCCATTGCGGCAGAGGCACGCATTGCCATCGACATCCGGTCGGCCGACATGAAATCATTGCTGGACACCGAACGACAGATTCTTGCCGCCGTTGCTGCCGGTGTGGCCGAGGAGAACCAGCGTTGGGACAGCAAGGCGATGACGTTCACCACACGCCTGATCGGTGATCGCCCGGGTGGCAACACGCAGTCGAATTCGCCGATCGTGCAGGCGGCAATCAGTGCCACGACGGCTCTCGGCCGGCCGATACCCAAGCTGGTGCCGAACAGCAGCGACGCCAATGTGCCGATGTCGCTTGGCATTCCCGCCGTCATCGTGTCCAACGGCGGGGAGTCGGGCGGTTGGCACACGACGGGTGAGTGGTGGGACCCCGCGAGCGGCTGGAAAGACGCCCAGATCGGCTTGACGACAGTGCTGGCGCTGGTGGGGATCAACGGCGTGAGCGAGCCGCTGCTTCGCCCCCGCAAATGACCTCGTCGAGCGCCTCCCTTGTTCGAGTCGCCCCGGTTGCACCCCGTTGTGCACAATGTGCACACCCGAACTCTGCGCCACGCGACTGCCTCGATGACTGCTGCGACCGAATCCTCTTCCCGCGCGGCCCCGGTGGTGCGCGGCGCGCAAAGCATCGACCGGGCGATGCAGCTGCTGCAGTGCATCGCCGCGCAGCACGCGCAGGGCATCGCGCTGCCCGAACTGGTGGAGGCCGTGCGGCTCGACCGGACCACCACCTACCGCATCGTGTCTTCGCTGGTGCGGGCCGGGCTGGTCGGCCGCGATGCCGCCAGCGGCTTGTACCGGCTCGGCATCGAGGCCATGGCGCTCGGGCTGGCCGCGATGCAGCGCGCGCCGCTGGTCGAGCGCTGCCTGCCGGCCATGAAGGCGCTGGCGCGCCGCTCGGACGAGCATGTGTTCCTGGTCGTTCGGTCTGGTGACTACAGCCATTGCCTGCACCTGGAGCAGGGCGCGCATCCGATCCGGAGCTTCTTCGAGACGGTGGGCAGCATGCGCCTGCTGGGGCTGGGCATCCCGAGCTTCTCGCTGCTGGCGACGATGAGCGACGCCGAGATCGCCGCGCACTATGCGCGGCACCAGGCGGAATACCAGGCCCACCACATGAGTGCGGCCAAGCTGCAGCGCTGGATCCGCCAGGCCCGCGAACTGGGCCATGCGCAGATCGTCGCCAAGGGCATCGCGGGTGTCGGCATGCGTTTCGCGATGGGTTCGTGCGGCGATGCGGCGCTCGGCATCGTGGTGCCGGCGTCGCGCTTGCCGCGCTCGCGCGCGGCGGTGCTGGCTGCGATGCTGCGGGGGGAGGTCGGAAGGCTGGGCTAGCGCTGTTGCGCGCCTGGGGGGCTATCGCCCGGGCCCGCCGCCACCAGGGCCGCCACCGCCCCCGGGACCACCGCCACCGCCCGGGCCGCCGCCGCCGCCGGGACCACCACCACCGCCAGGGCCGCCACCGCCAGGACCACCACCACCGCCAGGACCACCACCACCGCCGGGACCACCACCACCGCCGGGGCCGCCGCCACCGCCGGGACCACCACCACCGCCGGGGCCGCCGCCACCGCCAGGACCACCACCACCCCCAGGGCCGCCACCGCCCCCGGAGCCCCCGCCTGATCCGCCCCCGCCACCGCCCCCGCCGGGACCGGGACCTCCAGCTCCGCCGGCTGCCCCCGCGCTTGAACTTGCACCGGCCGCGCCTGCGCCGCCTCCCACGCTGGCCGAGGATGCCACGCTGGACCCTGCAGAAGCAGAGCTGGTGCTTCCACCAGGATCAGCGCTCGAAATGGCCGCCATTGCACCGCCGCCAACACCGGTCACCGACACGTGTCGAGCGACGGGTCCAGCCGCCACTGCGCCCAGGCAGACGCGTTCTCCAAACGGGTTGTAGCGATCGCATGGCGGGTTGCTCGGCACGACGAGGACGGCGGCTCTGCCCGGATCCGTCCTCGAGCGCTTGACCTGCAGCGCCTCGACGTCATTCGGCTTGAGCTTCGAAGCCTGGACAGCCGCGGGTACGCTCACCCCTCGGCGGCCCGTCTCGACGACGACCGCGGTCGTCACTGTGTCGTGGCTTCGTTTCGGCGTGGCTGCCACGGCCTGGCCTCGTCGGCGCGGTGCCGTCCGCTGCGAAGGTGCGGGGACCTGCGGTTCGGGACTTGTTTCCAGACCGGATCGGTCTTGCTGCGCCGGAACCACCAGGGGCGGCGGCAGGTCGGGCGGCGAGAAGGTCACCAGGGTTGTCTGCGCCGCCGCTGGAGACTGAACCGATACCGGGGGCGGATCGAGAATGCGTTGCGTCCGGACCGGAGAGCGACTCGCGTACCAATAGACGAAGGCGCCTGCAAACAGCGGCAGCGCGAGCACCAGGAGCACCAGCGAGATATCGATTCCAGCCGGCAGTCCGAACTTGCCGCGACGATGCGCCTTCGCTCCTTCGGTCGGTGCGCGAGGCGGCCCGTCCTTTGGCCTCGCCAAAGGCATGGCTTGCGCGGCATGCGCGTCGGGCAGTGTGTGGACAAAGGCAGCCGCATCGAAGCGCACGCCTGAGAACTTGCCCGCACAACCGCGGCAATACCTGGCCCTGTCCCGATTGGGCGCGTGGCAGGCCTCGCAGTATTTGGTCATTGTTTCTTTCCACGCCGGGCGAGCGGCGGCCGAGCTACGGCACAGGAATGAGACTGGTGACGAGGACAAGTGAATTGATCACGATGAAGAACGCCACGAAGTCCAGCGCCGACGCGCGTCGCGGCACGGCGAGCCCATCCCATTGCGGTGCCGCCATGGTCCCCAGTCCCTTGGCGACATAGAAGCCCGCCAGCTTGTGGGAGCAGCATTTGCAATAGCGCGCCGAACCGAGGTTGATCGTGTTGCAGGCATCGCATACCTCGGCCGAACTGGCACTGATCCGCAGCCTCACCAGATCGATCAGGCTGCCGAAGGCGGTGCAGGACGGCGCCGGGGCGGTCCAGTCGGACGTTTCGACGGCCATCATCGGAAGTCCCCCGGGCGCCCGAGTCCCGCAGCTCGCATGGACGAACTTGCCGAGCTGCAGCATGGCTGGACCTTGGCCCGCCGGAAGGCTCGCCTGAGCCTTTCCTCGGCGACGGCAATCCTGGCGAAAAGACGCAACTCGACGTCGGTCGGCCCGGGCCCCCGGCCCTCAACCTGGCTGCGAAACGCGGCGACGATGCGAAGGTGGATCGCCTGTCTTGCCTGCACGGCGGCATTCCACGCCCTGCGGGCGCTCATCTCGCCGGGTCGCAACGAATCTCGCGCAGCTGCTCCTCGGCGACGGATCGATACCAAGGCCCGGCTGGGTTTCCGACTGGCCGGCTTTCCGCCGTGTGTGCTGGTTGACATGGGGCTCTCCATTTGGATGGGAAGTTTTCACATTTAAGCGCTCTTGTCCTATAGTGGTTGCAACGGATTTGTAAGACACAGGCTTGTCACTGTGTCCCAGTGGTAACCGGGCGTTAACAGCCCGACAAAGGTCGTGCATGAAGTGCTCCCCAATCCGACGCGCCGCTGCAGACAGCTCGGCTCGGCCCCGCCGTAGCGCGGGCAACTAGGCTCCATGGCCGTTCATCCCGCTGGATCGAAGAACGCCAGGCACCCGCGCGGCCGACCGTCCCTTCGGGAAGGGATCGCCGAGAACAGGCAGGGCCAACTGGCTTGGGTACTCGGGGCTTGGGCGCGCGTGCTTCGACCGCTGGTGCGGCTGGCCCTGGCCTTCGGCGTCAAGCATTCGCATCTGGAAGCGCTGCTGCGCGACATCATGGTCGATGAAGCGCGCCGCACATGGCTCGAGCAGGGCGTCGAACCCAACATCAGCCAGATCTCGGTGACGACGGGATTGAATCGCAAGGCCGTCACGGTCAAGGTGCGGGAGGAGGGCGCCGAAGACCTGCCGAGATCCGAACTGTCCGCCGAAGCGAAGACGATCACGCTGTGGCTGCAGATGCTGGCAGACGACCCCAAGCTTCGACGACTGCCGATCGTGGCCGAAGGGAGCGGGCCTTCGTTCGAGGCGCTGGCCCGCCGCGCCAGTCGAGGCAACGTGCACCATCGCACCATCCTCGACGAACTGGTGCGGCTCAACATGGTCAGCGAAGGCGACGGCCGCGTGGCACTGGACGCGGCCGGCTTCGTGCCGGCCGGCGACCTGAAAGAGATGCTTGCGTTTCTGGGCGACAACACGCGCGATCACCTGTCGGCCGCGGTCTCCAACACCCTCGGCGCCAAGTCGCCGCTGCTCGAGCGGTCGGTGTTCGCCGGTGGAATCTCGCTCGAGGACTGCGAGCGCATCCACCAGTTCGTGCGGGAGCGGTGGGGTGGGCTGCATCACGACCTGACGCAGGAAATGACGCGCGCCTACGAAGCCGCCGACAAGAGCGCGACGGGGCGGATCCGGGTCGGCATCTACACCTACTACGAAGACACCGCAGCCGAAACCACCGCACCCGTGCCGGCCGCAACCTCCAGATCAGCAGGGAAAAAAGCATGAAGAACCAAGCGCTTCGCATCGGGATCCTGGCGTTTCTTGTCGCCTCGCTCCTTTCCTGTGGCGGCGGTGGTGGCGGCGGCGGCGGGGCTGCGTTCGGCAATGCCGCGGGCGGCGCGTCGCTCGCGAGTGCCGGCGGCAGTCCTGCGCTGATGGCGGACGCCACACCGAGCGGCAACGGCAACGGCCTGGGTGGCATCGCGGCCGACGATGGCAGCAGTTCGACGACCACCGCGGCCTCTGGCGGCGACGATGGATCGGGCGTCGGCTCGGGAGGCACGGGCGTGAGCACCGCCGACGCCACGGGCATCGGTGCGGTCGACGGCGCGGGCAGCATCATCGTCAACGGGCTTCGCTACGAGACCGGGTCCGCGGTCGGGCACATCGAGGACGCCGCGGGGCTGCAGTTGGGGATGAGCGCGAAGGTCACGGGGCCGGTCAACGCCGACTTCACGAGCGGCATCGCCCGCCGCGTGGACTCGGCGGCAGACATTCGCGGCCCGCTGCTGTCGGTCGACCTGGCCCAGGGCCGCTTCGTCGTCCTCGGCACCACGGTGACCACCGACGAGGCCACCGTGTGGGCCGACGCCACCGGTCTCGCAGCGCTGCCGCCCGGCCAGACGCTGCAGATCTGGGGGCTGCCTGCGGCGCCGGGCGTGCTGCGGGCGACCCGGGTCGAGCAGCGAGACCCCGCTGGGTTCATTCTCACGGGCACGGTGCAGAACCTCGACGCGATCGCGCGAAGCTTCACGCTCGGCGGCCTCGCCGTCGACTACGGCAGTGCCGTGTTGTCCGGCAGCCTGGACGGTCGGCCGCTGTCCAATGGGACCATCGTGCGCGTGCGGGCCGACAGCGCGTCGCCGGGCAGGCTCGTCGCCACCCTGGTGCAGTGGTGGTACCCGGTGCCGATGGCAGAGGGCACCACGGTGCAAGTCGCCGGCGTCATCACGGACTTCGCGGGCACGGGCGCCCTGCGCGTGCTGGGCCTCCAGGTCGACGCGTCGTCGGCCCGGATCACGGGCGGGCCTTCGGGAGCGGTCGGCAATGGCGTCAAGGTGGAGGTCGGCGGCAAGCTGTCTGGCGGCGTCCTCAAGGCGACCCAGCTGAAGATCCGCCACATACCCGGTACCGGAGGGCCAGCTTCGTTCGACCTGATCGGAACCGTCGGCGCCTTCCGTTCGGCCGCCGACTTCAAGGTCAGAGGGCAGCCCGTGAATGCCGGTGGCCCGGGCGTCTTGATCACGAACGGCACGGCAGCCAATCTGGGCAACGGCGTCAAGGTGCACGTGCATGGCGAACAGGTCGTGAACGGCGTGCTGACGGCGACCAGCGTCAACTTCGAATGACGCCTGCGACCTGACAGGTCCATTTCCCGCAAATCAAAATGCGAACCATGGGGATCTCGCTCCGGCGCACCCCTCCCTAAAGGGCAATAGACAGCGGGCGCGAGGCCGCAGACAGTGGCGGGGAAGCCATGAGCGCCACCGCTGGAGAGCCCGCATGAACGTCAACCTGAGACGAATCACCCAACCGCTTGCCTGCGCGCTGCTCGCGGCCTCCGCATCGCTGTGGGCGCCCGGCCTTTCACTGGCGCAAGAGAAGGCCGTGCCCGCGGCCGCACCCGCGAAGGACATCAAGGACCAGAGGGCGCTCACGCTCCTCAAGGCCATGAGCGACACGCTGGCCGGCGCGAAGACGCTCGGCTTCAAGGTGCGCGGCATCGTGCCGACGCACTCGCCGACCGGTCAGTTCGTGAGCCTCCATGCATCATCGCGCGTGGTGATGCAGCGGCCCGACAAGTTGTTCGTGTCGGCGCGCGGCGACCTGTTCCCGAGCGACGCCTTCTACGACGGCAAGACCGTGACCGTGGTCGGAGCAGACGGCAAGTTCTATGCGCAGCGCGATGCGGCGGGCGGCTTCCTCGAGGCGCTCATGAACGGCGTGCAGCCGGGGTCCGACGCCACGGCGCCCTTCCTGGATCTTCTGGTGGCGGACCCGTATGCGTTCCTGACCAAGGATTTCACCAGCGCGCTCTGGGTCGGCCAGACGACTGTCGGCGGCGTCAAGACCGATCACCTGGCATTCACCGCGCCGGGCCTCGACTGGGAAGTGTGGATCGGCACCATGGACAAGCTGCCGCGCCTGATGGTCGTGTCGTACCGGACGGGCGAGCGTCAGCCGACGTTCACCGTGGAGTTGTCCGACTGGAAGCTCGACGCAGCGGTTCCGGCGCAGACCTTCAAGGCGCGCATCCCGAAGGGCGCGGTGAAGCTCGAGTTCAAGCAGATGGGCCAGGACAAGTGATCACGCAGAGGAGCAGCGCGATGAAGCCAATCAAGTCACTCTTTTTCGGCATCGCGGTGGTGGCGGGCGTTTTCGTTCCGCTGTCGGATGCCAACGCGTGGATTGCTGCAGCGGGAGGCTGGCGGGGGGGCGCCGTCGCGGTCGGCGGCTATCACCCCTATCACCCGTATTACCGACCGGCCGGCTGCTACGGCTGCGGCGCGGCCGTGGGCGCCGTCGCGGGCATGGCGGTGGGTGCCGCCATCGCAGATTCATACCGACCCGCCGTGGTCGTCCAGCAGCCCGCAGTGGTGGTGCCGCCGCCCGTCTATGTCACCCAGAGCAACTTGCCGCTCGGCACGCAGGTGGCGGCATTGCCTGGTGGGGCGCGCAGCATGGTGGTGAACGGCGTCAACTTCTATCAGTTCGGATCGACTTGGTACAAGCCGTACTTCGGATCGAGCGGCGTGTATTACGAGGTCGTTCCGGCGCCGTAGTCGGGTCGGTTCTGGCGGGGGGCGGGAGTTCGGGTTCGGGAGTTCGGGGCGCGTGCCGAGGGCACCGGGTGGCCCCCTCCGCTCATGTCCCCCGGCCTGCGGCCTCCTCCTTTACTTCGCTGCGGGGGCCACCCGGTG
>NZ_JASZYN010000010.1:0-234107 GCF_030316965.1 Variovorax sp. J31P207 | reverse complement strand
CGAATTGCCCTGCAGCACGATGCGCGCGCCGTCGTCCATCGCGGCCCGCAGCGCCGAGAGCGCCTCCTCGTTCTGCCCCTTGCTGTCGTAGCGGTCGAGCTGCAGCATGCGCGCGCCGCCCGGCAGCTTGACGCCGCCGCGGGCGTTGACCCGTTCGACCGCCCACAAGAGGTTGCGGAACACGGCCTCGCCGGTGTTGGCGAAAGGGCCGCTCATGCTTTCGATCAGGGCCAGGCGGATCGGCGGCGCAGGTTGGGCGAAGCCCGGCGCGACGATCGTGGTGCCAATGGCCGCAAGGGCTAGTTTCAGCGCCTTGCGGCGCATCGCGTCCATGGCTTACTCGGGCTTGAAATCGATCGACTTCAGCACGACGCCGATGCGCTCGTAGTCCGAGCGCAGCGACTTCGCCAGCTCTTCCGGCGTCCGCGTCTGACCCGGCTCCAGGCCGAACTCCTTCAGGCGCTCCCGCGTGGCGGGCTGGGCCATCACCCTCAGCGTCGCGTCGCGCAAGCGGGCTTGGGCCTCGGCCGGCACGTCCGGCGTGACGAACACGCCCATCCAGGCCGTGGCCTCGATCTGAGGGTAGCCCAGTTCGGCGAAGGTCGGGACGTCGGGCAGGTTCGGCGAGCGCTGGGGCAGACTCACGGCATAGGGGACGATCTTCCCGGCCTTGATCAGGGGAATCGCGTTCGGAATCCCCGCGAACATCAACTCGATGTGCCCGCCCATCACGTCGGCCAGCGCCGGGGGCGTGCCCTTGTAGGCAACGTGCAGCATGTCGATGCCGGCGGCCTTGTTGAGTTGCAGTCCCATCACGTGCGACACCGTGCCGGCGCTGTAGGAGGCGTAGCTCACCTTGCCGGGATGGGTCTTCACATAGCCAACCAGCTCATTCAAGTTCTTGGCCGGCACGGAGGGGTGGCCCACGAGCACCAGCCCGCCGCGTGCGAGTTCGGCCAGCGGCCTGACTTCCTTGGCCATGTCGAAACGCAGCTTGACGATGTGCGGGATCTCGCTCACGAGCGCATCGAGCGAGACGACCATCGTGTTGCCGTCGTGCGGCGACTGCATCAGATCGCCGACCGCGACCGCCCCACCGCCGCCAGGCTTGGTCTCGACGATCACCGGCTTGCCCAGCTCCTTCTGCAGGCCGTCTGCCAGAAGGCGCGAGACGACGTCCAGCGAGCCGCCGGGAGGTCCGGCCACGATGATGCGCACCGCCTTGTCGGCGTTCGCTTGCGGGAATGCAGCGGGAGCAGCCAGCATTGAAAGCGCGGCGGCAAGGGTTGCGACAAGGCCGCGGCGACGAAGAATGAAAGTCATGGGTCTCTCCTGTGGATTCAATGGTTGGGGGAATGCTGGGAAGCCGGCCCGGCGGGCGGCAGATCGTCGAAGAACTCGACCCGGCCCGTCTCCAGCGAATATTCGGCGCCGACGACGCGAAGCTGGCCCGTGTCGACGAGGCGCTCGAGAATCTTCGAACCGTGGCGCAATTGCTCGACCGACTGGCGAACGTTCGCCTGAACACTCTTCCGGATCAGCGTCTCCCGGTCGTAGTCCAGTTCCGGGGCCAGCAGGTGGGCCATTGCGGGCCGGATTCGATCGGCAATGAATCGCAAGTGCGGCGAGCGGGCCTCGGTGGGCCGGCGCAATTGCTCCAGCGTCCCCAGAATCGCACCACAGTGCGTGTGCCCCATCACCACGACCAGCGGCGTGCCAAATTCCGCCGCAGCGAACTCGATGCTACCCAGCTGGGAGGGAGCGGCGATGTTGCCGGCCACGCGGATGACGAACAGGTCGCCGAGGTCCTGATCGAACACGATCTCGACGGGCACGCGCGAATCGGAGCAGCCGAGGACGATCGCGAAGGGCCTCTGCTCGAAGTTGGTCTTGGCGCGCCGCATGCGGTGCAGGAAGCGCTCGCCGGTGTGAACCTCCGAGGCAAAGCGCTCGTTGCCTTCGCGCAGGCGTTTCAGTGCTTCATGGGCGCTGGTCATGGGCTGTGCCTGCCTCTCCGGTTTGATGAAATCTTGCATTGGGGACCTCAGCGTGTGAAGAAGATGAACGCGATCACGAGGACCGCGAGGAATACCGTCTCGCTCACCATCAGCACGATCGGCTTCAGGCCCACGGTGGCGAAATCCTTCAGGTGGGACTTCATTCCGATCGCGGCCATCGAGATCACGAGCAGCCAGGTGGAAAGTGTCTGCAGTGCTTGCTGCAGCGCAGCAGGAATGAGGCCGGCGCTGTTGGCGGCCACGAGAAGCGCGAAAACCACCACGAACCAGGGCAGCAAGGGCGGCTTCGGCCCGCCCGTCGGGCCGGCGACGTGCGCCTTGCGATACGAGAGTGTGATGACCAGGATCACCGGCAGCAGCATCGCGACCCTCAGGAGCTTGACGATGGTCGCGACGTCGCCGGTCTCCTTCGACATGCCATAGCCTGCGCCGACCACCTGCGCCACGTCGTGGATCGTTCCGCCAAGGAAGATCCCGGCCTGCTGCCCGCCGAAGCCGAGCGCGGCGACCAGCATCGGGTAGAGCACCATCGCAGCCGTCGAGAGGGTGCTGACGCCGATGACCGTGAAGATGGTGGCGCGCTCCTTGACGTTGTCGTCGGCCTGCGCTGGCATGACCGCGGCGATGGCCATCGCTGCCGAAGCTCCGCAGATGCCGACGGCCCCTCCCGTCAGCACGCCGAAGCGGTTGCGATAGCCAAGCATTTTGGCCAGCACGATGCCGAAGCCGATAGTCATCGCCACCGACAGCACGACCATGGCAATCGGCAGGGCACCCAGCGCCGTGATCTGTGCCAGCGTAATGCGCACGCCCAGCAGCGCGACGCCGATGCGAAGCAGCGTGCTCGCGGAGAACCGGATACCCGGAACGCAGCGGCCTTCCGTCGAGAGGAAGTTCAGTGCCATGCCGAGCAGCAGGGCAAAGAGCATGCCCGATACGTGGTAGTGATCGGCCAGCGAGATCGCGGCGACGGCCACCACCACCGACATCAAGATGCCGTGGAAATTGGTTCGCGCGGGCTGCCGCCAGCCGGTGAGCGTGAGGGAAAGGTTCATGGGATGGGACTTGCGAACAAGGATTGCGAAGCGGCGCTCAAGCCGCTTCCTGCGTGGTCCTGACGCGCTGGCGTGCCACGTCCGACTCATAGCTGCGGGCAACGAGGACGAAGCAGACCGCGGCCGCGAGCGCCAGCAACGGCGCCAGCGACAGCGCGCGCTGCAGGCCCAGCACGTCCGACAGCACGCCGACGATCAGCGGCCCGGGCGCCAGGCCGATCAGGTTGTTGGCCAGCGCCATCGTCGCCGTCACCGTCGCGCGCACGCCGGGGTGCGTGACATCGCAGGCAATGGCCGCGGAACAGCCGCCCTGCGCCGCGGCGAACAAGGCGCCCAGGAAAATCAGGCCCAGCCCCAGCGGGCCGGGCGGCAGCGAGAAGGCGACGATCAGGATCAGCGCCGTCAGTGCCGAATAGGCGGCGGGCACCAGCGCACGGCGACGGGGATGCCTGGCGCTCAAGCGGTCGGCCAGTCCGCCGCCGAAGATCATGCCCACACCTGACGCGAGTACGGCGACGCCGGCCATGAGCGCGGCCTTCTTCACATCCATGCCGTAGAAGCGGACGAAATACGTCGGCAGCCACGCGATGAGCATCCCGGGCATCGCCATCTGCAGCCCGCTCGCGAGGAAGGCGAAATTGCCCGAGCGCGACGCAAACACTTCCCGCGCGATCCGGCCCAGGCCCATCCCCTTCGACGTGGCGCTGGCCTCCTCGGGCAAGGCGGCGGTCTTGTAGTCGCGCACGACGAAGGGGTAGATCAGCGCCAGCACCAGTCCGGGCGCGCCCACCGCGAAGAAGGCCATGCGCCAGCCGGACTGGGCCGCGATGGCGCCCCCGAGGACGACGCCGAGCACCGAGCCGAACAGGCTCGCCGAGAGGAACGCGCCCAGCACGGCAGCTCGCTGCTTCGCCGGAAACACATGCGCGAGCAGCGCGGCCCCCGCGGCGCCGTAGGCGGCTTCGCCGAGCCCCACGAAGGCGCGGGCCGTCAGCAGTTGCGCGTGGCTCTGCGCGAGGCCGCAGGCGATGGTCGCGAGGCACCACACGACGGCCATCAGGGTAATGCTCTTGACCCTTCCCCAGCGATCGGCGACGAGCGAGATCGGCACCGTCAGCACGCCGACGGTGAGCGAGACCACGCTCACGAGCATACCGAGCTGGGAGTCCGACAGGCCCCACTCGGCCTTGAGCGCGGGCATGACGGCGCCGATGACCTGGCGCGACAGGTAGTCGGACAGCATCAGGCCGAAGGTGAGCGCGAAGACGGCCCACGCGTAGACGCGCGAGAACCGCCGGGCTGCGTTGGGGACCATGTGGGTGTCGGCGGCCGACAGTGCGGGATTCATCGGATTTGTCTCTTGGTTATGCGGGTTCTTGCTCAGAGATAGGTCGGCCACGAGCGCATCTCGTGCTCGCCGATGCCCCCATTGCGGTCGCGCCGGTGCGTGGACAGCCCGTCCACGAGCCATGCTCGGGTCTGCTGCGGCGCGATCACCGACTGCACGCCGAAGGCGCCGGCCAGCGCGTAGGCCGAGGTGTCGCGTGCCAGTTCGGCCTTCAGTTGATCGAAACGCGCGGGGTCGTCCTCGCGCTTGATGCCGTAGAGGACGCTGACGCCGATCTGCGGATCCATGAAGCTGGCGTCGGCGCTGGTCCAGGCGGCCACCGCGTCGCTGTTGCGGCCGCCGCCCATGTTGATGTAGGCCTGGCCGTAGCTCTTGCGCAGGATCACTGACAGCTTGGGCACATTGCAGAGCTGCACGGCATGGATCATGTTCATGATGTGCGCCGGCGCCGCCTTGCGCTCGCCCTCGATGCCGACGAGGAAGCCCGGCGTATCGACCAGGAAGACGATCGGAATGTTGAAGGAATCGCACATCACCAGAAACGCTGTGACCTTGCGGCAGGCTTCCGGGTCCATCGCGCCTCCCTTGAACATCGGGTTCGACGCGATGATGCCCACGCTCTCGCCGTTGAGCCGCGCCAGGCCAGTGACGGCAGCGCGGCCGAAGCGGTCCTTCAGGTTGAAGAAGCTGCCGTCGTCGACGATGCCGGCAATCACCTTGCGCATGTCGTAGGTCTTGCTGCGTGCGGAAGGTACCAGCTCGACGAGCTTGTCGGCATCGGGTGCGATCGCCTCGGCGGCCGGAAGGCTGGGCGGCCGGGCGCCCGCGTGCGAAGGCAGGTAGCTCAGGAAGCGCCGGATTTCCGCCAATGCTTCCGCGTCACTGCCGACGACCCTGTCCACCAGCCCCGTCTGCTCGGCGTGCAGCTTCCATCCACCCAGCTCCTCGGGATCCACGGTTTCACCGATCGCGAGCGAGGTGACGCGCGCGCTCGACACCGCGAGAAAGGCGCCCTTGCGCATCACCACGAAGTCGGACAGGCAGGTGTACCAGGTCGATGAGCCCAGGCAGGGGCCGAGCACGGCACTGACCCAGGGGGTTTCGCGGCGGCGGCAGTACTGCTGCGGATCCTGGCCGGCTGCCGCCATCGCCTCGGCGCCCAGGCTGTCGGGCACCCGCGAACCGCTGGATTCGCCCAGGAAGATCAACGGCATGCCGCTGCGATTGGCCGTGTCCTTGAGGCGGGAGATCTTGCGCATGTTCACGGCCGACGACGACGCGCCCTTGACCGTCATGTCGTTCGACACGACCGCCACGCGCCGCCCCTCGATGCGGCCGGTGCCGGTGACCTTGGCGTCGGCCGGCGAGCTTTCGCGGTCGGAAGGCAGGACCGAGACGGCCAGCATGCCGGTTTCGCTGAACGAGCCCGCGTCCAGCAGTTGATCGATGCGCTCGCGTGCATTGAGGTGGCCGCTGGCGCGGCGCTGCGCGAGCTTGTCCGCGCCGCCCATGGCGAGCGCGGTACGGATCCGGCTGTCGAGCTCGGCCTTCTGTTCTTCGTGGCCGGAAGCGCCGGGAAGGCCGGAAGGGGCGGCATTGACGGCCGAGTCGGCTGGTGCGAATGTGAGGCTCATGCGGATGCCCCTTTGCCTGCGCGTTGGTTCTTCATGGCGCTCATTCCTCTTCGAAGACCGCGATGTCCTGGCCTTCGCGCACGGGCGCGCCCTCGGCGATGAGGATTTCGATCACGCGGCCAGCCTCGGGGGCCACCACGGGGATTTCCATCTTCATGGATTCGAGAACCATCAGGGTGTCGTCGGCCAGGAGGACGTCGCCTGGCTTCACCAGGATCTTCCAGACGGTGCCGGTGATTTCGGAGCGGATCTTTGTGTGTGTGGTCATGTACGGGTGCCTCGTGGTGTGGCGGCGGAGTGCCGATAGGCGAACTTTACTCGACATTAAGATTGTTGACAAGATGAATGTGCTCATGATCCAATCGAGGCATTGCAGCAACCGGCTGCGCCATCGAGGCGGCACACCCGTCTGAACGGAGACAAACCCATGGCCTCGACCGCAAGCGAAACAGAGGAAAAGTCGATGAACAACCCGACCCCGGCGCGCCCCTTGCCGATCCCCACCGCCGAGACCACGCACTACTGGGGCGCGGCGCTGGAAGGCACGCTCAAGATCCAGTACTGCCCAGCCTGCGCGCGCCACCAGTTCTATCCGCGTCGCTTCTGCACGGAATGCCTGTCGGAGGAGATCGAATGGGTGCCGGCCAGCGGCTCCGGCCGGATCTACACCTATACCGTGTGCCATGTCGCCGGCCACCCCGCGTTCGAGACGCGCACGCCCTACGCGATCGGGATGATCGAACTCGACGAGGGTGTGCGAATGCTGGCGGGCATCGTCGCCTCGGACCTGGACCACCTCGCTGTCGGCGCTCCGGTGCAGGTGTGCTTCGAACGCATCAACAGCGAGATCGCCCTGCCGATGTTCCGGCTCACGGGCGGCGATCTGATAACCGGTGAAGTCACCGGCCGCCCCGACCACTTCTGAATACTGGAGACAACATGATCATTGATTCCTTTGACGCCGGCGCCACGGCATTTCCGGACCGCGTCTTCGTGCAAGGCGGCGGCCTGCAGCTCAGCTACCGCGAGGCGGCCGACGCCTCGCACGCCGTTGCCGCCGCCCTGGTGCGCGACGTGCAGCCCGGCACCCATGTCGCCGTGCTCTCGCCCAATCACCCGATGGTGTTGCCCGCGATGCTGGGCGTGATGCGCAGCGGCGCGGTCTACGTGCCGCTCAATGCCCGCGATCCGATCGAGGACATCGTCTGGTTCGCCAGATTCTGCGACGTGGCGGTGCTGATCTGCCATGAGCAGTACGCGTCGCATCTCGAACGCTTGAGAGACGAGATCCCGACGCTCAAGCGCGTGATCGGCCTGACCGAACCGCTGGAATCGGGCGGCCACACCATCACGCAATGGTTGAAGGACTTCGCCGGCCGGCGCGTCGATGTGCGCCGTGAACCCGACGACATCGCGCTCATCAAGTCCTCGGGCGGCACGACGGGCCGGCCGAAGGCGATCATGCAAAGCCACCGCTCGCTCGAAACCGCCTACCGGATCACCAATCAGTTCACGCCGCCGCGCAAGGATCCGGTGCATCTGGTCGTGGCCCCGCTCACGCATGCGGCCGGTGCGACCATGGTCGCGCTGGCGCGCTTCGGCGCACGCAATGTGATCGCCGCGTCGGCAGACCCAGGGGTGATCCTGGAGGCCATCGAGCGCGAGCGGGTGACCCACATCTTCCTGCCACCCACCATGATCTATCGCCTGCTCGCTCACCCGGACGTGGCGACGCGCGACTGCTCTTCGCTGGAGTACGTTCTGTACGGTGCAGCGCCGATGTCGGTCGACAAGCTGCGCGAGGGCCTGGCGCGCTGGGGCCAGGTGTTCATGCAGAGCTACGGCCAGTCGGAAGTGCCCGGCGTCATCACCTGCCTGTCGCGCAAGGACCATTTCGTGCACAACGACCCCGACCTCGACAAGCACCTCGCCTCGGCCGGCCGCCCCTCCGGAGCCTGTGAAGTGGCGCTGATGGACGATGCTGGCAACATCGTGCCGACCGGCGAACGCGGCGAGATCGTCGCACGCGGCGACCTGGTTTCGCCCGGCTACTACAACAATCCCGAGGCAACGGCGGAGGCGCGTGCCTTCGGCTGGCACCACACGGGCGACATCGGCGTGTTCGACGAGAACGGCTTCCTGTATGTGGTCGACCGCAAAAAGGACATGGTCATTTCCGGCGGTTTCAACATCTACCCGAGCGAGATCGAGCAGGTGATCTGGGGTCACCCCGCAGTGCAGGACTGCGCGGTCGTCGGTGTGCCCGATGCCGACTGGGGAGAGCGTCTGACGGCGGTCATCGAGCTCAAGGCCGGCGGCGTTGTCACAGCCGACGAGATCGTCGAGATGTGCAAGAAGCGCTTCGGCAGCCTGAAAACGCCCAAGCAGGTGGAGTTCTGGCCCACGCTGCCGCGCAGCCCTGTCGGCAAAGTTCTCAAGAAGGACGTCCGGGCCCAACTCACAGCCGGATCGGCGCAGGGCTAAGGGCAGTCATGGACCCCAAAGCTCTGAGTGGCCGCTACGCGATCGCCGGCGTCGGCGAGGCCGGCATGGGCAGGGCCCAGCCCGGAGACACTGCCTTGTCGCTTCAGTGCGAGTCAGCGCGGCAGGCGATCCTGGACGCGGGGCTGAAGCCCACCGACATCGATGGTGTGTTCGCCCACTGGGATGACCGTGCCGCCGGCCTGCTCGTGACGGAGTACATGGGCCTGAAGCCGAGCTACGTCGACAGCACCGTCGTCGGCGGCCAGTCGAACCTGACTCATGTCGCTCACGCGATGGCGGCGATGGAGGTGGGCCTGTGCAACGCCGCCCTGATCACCTACGGCAGCACCCAGAGGCTGGACCGCAGCCGCTCCCGCGGGGGCCACGCGCAGGATGCGCGCATGCCGCCAGGGCAGTTCATCCAGCCCTACGGCATGCTGAGCCCGATCGGCTTCTATGCGATGCTGGCTCGCCTGCACATGCACCGCTATGGCACCCGCGCCGAGGATCTGGGCGAAGTCGCTCTGGCGGCGAGGCGCTGGGCGCAGCTCAACCCGAACGCCATCGCCCGCTCGCCGCTGACGATGGAGGACTATCTGGCGGCCCCGATGATCGCAGATCCTCTGCGCAAGTTCGACATCTGCCAAGTGACGGACAGCGCCGGTGCCATCGTGCTCGTGCGGGCCGATCGCGCACGGGACCTCCCTCGCCCGCCGGTGCTGGTGAAGGGCTTCGCCGAGCAGTACATTCAGCACGCCACGCCCTTCGGCACGGACGACTGGATCGACAACGGCGTGCTCGCCGAGATGGGCCGACTGGCGATGACGCGCGCGGGCCTTGGCCATTCCGACATCGACCTCGTGCAGATCTACGACGCGTTCACGATCAACGTGCTCGTCGGGCTCGAGGCCCTGGGTTTCTGCGGTCGCGGCGAGAGCGGCGCCTTCGTGCAGGGTGGACGCACCGCCCCAGGCGGAGCGTTCCCGATGAACACCTCAGGCGGCGGCTTGTCCTTCAACCACGGCGGCATGTTCGGCATGCCGTTGATGATCGAATCGGTACGCCAGTTGCGTGGCGATTGCGGCGAGCGACAAGTGTCGAGTGCTCACAACTGCCTGCTGCAGGCGGGCGGCCTCGTCATGTCCGCCTACATGGTCATGGTCCTGGGCGCGGCGGACTGACGGAGGCCACACCGTGCGATCACGCTTCAGCGGGGCCGGAGCCCTGCCGCGACTCGAGTTGCCTGATCGCCTCGCGCTGGGAGTCCTCGATCAGCTTTTCGACCGCCTCGGCAGCGGCGTCCACATTGCCGGCCTTCATGGCCTTGTGCATGGACTTCCAGTTGCGCGCCGACTCCTTGCGCCGTGCCGGCGTGGCGAGGCCCAATTGCGTGTACCGCAATGTCTGGCGCGACAGCGAAGCAAGAATCTCGGCGAGCCGCTCGTTGGTACAGGACTCGCGCAAGACGCGGCTGAGACGAAACGAGATCTGGAAGTATTCGTGGCTTCCGTCCGGGTCCAGAGCGAGCGAATCCAGTGCACGGATGTCGGCGTCGATGACTGCGGCGAGGCGCGCCGCCTCGTCGGCGGAAAGCCGGGCGATCATCGTGGAGGACAGCTTGCGGCGAATCTCGAAGATGTCGGCGACCTCCTTGATCGAGAGCTGCGTCACGTGCGCGCCCCGATTGGGCAGGATGCGGACGACCGAATCCTTTTCAAGGATGCGCAACGCCTCACGCACGGGGCCGCGGCTCACCTCGAACTGCTCTGCAAGGGCTTCTTCGCGGATGCGCTCGCCCGGCTCGTACTCGCCGCTGGCGATGGAATTGAAGATCAGCTCTGCGATCTGCTCCGGAAGTGTCTGAAGCTGCCGCAGGGTGGCTTTGGCGCGCGGCGCCGGCACTTCGGCTTCGGTGCGATCAAGCTCGGCTTTGGAACTCGCCTTCTTCAGGGCATTCATGGGTCTTCGTCGCCATATCAAGATTTTGAGCCGCCAATCGGAGGGAGAAGCAGCGCAAGATTGTTAACATACCAAATGTGATCACGTATTAAATCACAAGTCTCGGGCGCGGGCGCGGCACTCGCCGATGCGCAGTCGACCGAGCAACAGAAGGCACCGAGCCTTGCGGCTACAGTGCCAAATGGTTGGAATCAAAAACCGGTCGCTCGCAATCGATCGACTTCCTGGAGAACCCATGACTGAATCGCGGATTTCACATTGGGGCCTCGCAGCCTGCGCATTGTTGGTTGCTGGTTGCGCCACCCGCCCGGTCAATCCCCCCATTTCGCAAGCGAATCCAAGCAGCGGTTATCGCTTCGAAACGCGCCAGGCCGAGGTCAAGGACAAGGACGCGCTTGTCATCCTCGCGTTCTCCGGTGGCGGCACGCGCGCTGCCGCGTTCTCGTACGGCGCGCTCGAGTACCTGCGGCGCACCGAGATCGTCACGCCGAAAGGGAGGGGCCGGCTAATCGACCAGGTCGACATCATCACCGGCGTGTCGGGCGGCAGCTTCACCGCGCTGGCGTATGGGCTCTACGGCGACAAGCTGTTCGACGACTACGAGCAGCGCTTTCTGAAGCGCGACGTTCAGGGCGCCATCATTTCGCGTTCGCTGAATCCGAGCAACTGGCCCAGGCTGTCGTCGACCGCGTGGGGGCGTTCCGAGCTCGCGGCCGAGTTATACGACGAGGTCCTCTTCAACAACGCCACTTTCGGCGACCTGAATCGCGGCAAGGGGCCGCTGATCCTCGCATCGGCAACCGACATTTCGAGCGGTGCGCGCCTGGTTTTCCAGCAGAGCGTCTTCGACGTGCTGTGCTCGGACCTGAACGCCGTGCCCTTGTCGCGCGCAGCCGCCGCCTCATCGGCGGTGCCGGTGGTCCTGTCGCCAGTCACGCTCAACAACTATGGCGGCACTTGCAACATGATCCCGCCCCCATGGGTGGCGCGGTTCACGGATACGGACAACCCGCCGCGGCCTGCTGCGCGAGCCATTCGCTCGCTCAGGTCACTGGGCGATTTCACAGACAGCGCCAAACGGCCGTATATCCATCTCGTGGATGGCGGCGTTTCCGACAACGTTGGCATGCGCGGCGTGCTCGATTCCCTGGAGATCCTCGAGGCGATGCAGGAAGCCGGCATGCCAACGCAGCTCGACAGTGCGAAGCGGATCGTTGTCTTCATCGTCAATTCGCTCTCCGTGCCGCCGACGAACTGGGACGAATCTGAAACGCCGCCCGGAAGTGTGGAGATTCTGCTCAAGTCGAGCGGCGTGCCGATCGATCGCTACTCGTTCGAAGCCGTGGAGTTGCTGAGGGACATGGCCGCCCGCTGGAACACGATGCGAAAAATTCGGACATCAGCGGCGATGGCGGGCAACAAGGACCCTGCCGTCGCGGCCATCACCCGCGGACCGGACGCCGAGATCTATGCCGTCGACGTCTCGTTCGCCGCCCTGAAGGACAAGGCGGAACTGGCATATCTCAATCAGCAGCCGACCACCTTCGTGCTGCCGGACGTCGCCGTCGATCGCCTGCGCGCTGCCGCGGGAACCATCATGGCGGACTCGCCCGAGTTCAAGCGTCTTCTCAGGGACGTGGGGGGCACGCTGGTTCCAGCGCCGGCCGCCGGGCCCCAACGACCGGCAGCGGCACCCTAGAGCCGTCTTGGTTCGCCAAGGAGCATTTCCAAAGCTCCTCGAATCGAGGTGCGTCGGCTCTCAACCCGGCTTGCCACCAAGACTTTGAAAGATCAAGACCATGCCTTCTTCTGCGACGAGCATGGTGGCAAGCACGGCAACCAGCGCCACGATTCCATTGAATTCACCCTCGAATCGAACCTTGCCCCCGAAGGCGAAACTGAGGGCTTCGAGGATCACGAACTGCAATGCAAACAACACCAGCCATACAAGGAAGATTCGAAGGAACGTCATGAGGCGCCGGATCTTGCCTTGCCAGTGTCAGTGGAACAATGTCGGCGAAGGTCAACTTCCGAACTAGACGAGCCGGTCGCCAAGAAAAGCCCGAAAGTCAGCTTTCAATCGTCGCCGTCGTTCGCCCCAGAAATTCGACCGGCTGCAACCAGTCTGAAAACCTGCTCTAGGGGGTCGGCACAGGGATCGGAAGGATAGACAGCACGCGCCAGACCCCTCCCGATCTCACGAGCACCTGGTTCAGATACAGCCGGACGACTTGGGGGGCTTGCCCGGCGGCACCCGTGGTGAATTGGACCGGCACATGGAGTTGTGCGACGTCGTCGCCGATCGCCACAACACGCAAGCTTCCATACTCGGGATCGAGTCTCCACGTACCCGTGTAGAGTTTCGCGAACTGTTGCAGCGCTGCATCGCGCCCCCAGATGACCGTTCCACGTGTGATCCATAGAAAACCGGCGGAGTCGGCAAGCATGCCTTCCAGCGCCTTGGGGTCATGCGCGTTCTGCACTTGAACGAATCGCTCGAAGGTCGCTCGCACCTCGTCGTCCACCGCCGCCTCGGCGTGCCCTCCAGCACATAGACCAGTGAAAGCCACCAGCGCCATCGGGCACAGTCTTGGCAAGACGTTCATGATCAACTCCTTCGAAAGTGGTTAAACCAGCACGTGCCGGTGCTACGATCATTTGGGCTTCCCCTATGCCAGTCCCTGCATGAAGGCTGGTTTTCTCCTGCAATTTCCCTGAGGGACGGGAGTCAGGCGACATGGACAGTCACGAGGCGTTTTTTCGATGCGGCAACATCCTGTTGGTGCCCAGCGAGCGCCTGCTTCTGCAGGGAGGCCAGGTGGTCGAGATCACCGGCAAGGCCTTCGACATCCTCGTTGCGCTGATCCGCCATCCCGGCCACCTCGTAAGCAAGGATCAACTGCTCGCGCAGGTCTGGCCAGGTCTCGTGGTCGAGGAAGTCAATCTCAGCGTGAACGTATCGGCGATCCGCAAGGTCCTGGCGCGATCGTCGAACGGCGCCGAATGGATCGAGACGGTGCCCCGCCAGGGTTACCGCTTTGTCGGCCCGGTAGAGACCGGGGACATCGCGACCTTGGATCTGGCGCAATTGCGCCGCGGCAACGATCCGCATCCAACGGTTCCCGATAGGGCGTCCTCAGCGGTGCATTTCCGCCGGACGGGCGGCTGGCTTCTTGCGCTTGCATTCATCGCGGTGGCCGCATTGCTCGCCTTCCAAGGGTACGGCACGGGTCCTGGTGGCCCGGATCGCAAGCCAACAACCAATGAGGCCGCGTACCGTGCCTATCTACAGGGCCGCTTTCTGTGGAACGAGCGATCGGAAGACGGCCTCAAGCGCTCCATCGACCATTTCCGGCAGGCTATCGAGTTCGACGCGGACTTCGCCCTGGCCCACGCCGCATTGGCCAATGCGCACACGACCCTTGGATACCTGAGCTACGTGGCGCCTGTGAACTCCTTTCCGGTTGCTCGCCTCCATGCCTTGAAGGCCCTTGAACTCGACCCCTCGCTCGCGCAAGCCCACGCATCGCTGGCCTATGTCAAGTTCTATTTCGACTGGGATTGGGCCGGCGCCCGCGAGGAATTCATGCGGGCCATCGACTTGAACCCGGCGGATCCCGTTTCCCACCAGTGGTACGCGGTGTATCTGCTGGCTGCGGGCCACCCCGACCATGCCTTCCGCGAAATCGCGACCGCACAGCGCCTCGATCCTTTGTCGCTCGCCGTCAACACCGACATTGCGTTTCACCACTACTACAACGGCCGCGAGGCCGAAGCCATCGCGCAACTGAAATCGGTTCTCGGCATGAAGAGCGATTTTCTCCTTGCGCATCTGTGGATGGCCCGGTCTCTCGTCGAAGCCGGCCGCTATGAGGAGGCGCTGGTGGAAACCGCCAGCGCCGAGCGCTCGGCGCGCGAGTGGCCTGTGCTGGTCGCAGCGCGGGGCTACACCTATGGCCTGGCAGGCAGGGAAGGAGACGCACGATCGGTGCTCCTCGAGATGGACGCGTTGTCGAGACGTCGCTTCGTCACCGCGTATGGGATGGCGCTCGTGCATGCCGGGCTGGGCGAGAAGCGACAAGCCTTCGATTGGCTCGACAAGGCGTTCGAGGAGCGCTCCAATTGGCTCGTGTGGCTGCGCCTGGACCCGCGCTGGAAAACGCTTCGCGAGGATGACAGGTTCACCGCCATGATCGAGCGGTTGAAGTTTCCACCATGAAGCGCGACAAGTTGCCAGGCGAAAGATCAGATCACTGCTTGAACGCCGAGGACGCGCGGGAGACGTCCCATACCGGCGACCAAGTTTCCAGTTGGAGGGATCGGACATGAACCAGCGTCGGACTTTCATGATTGGCGTGACCGCCACAGCGATCTTGTTCAACCGCGGCGCGGGTGCCCAGGCAAAAAAGGCTTCGGGCGCTGGCACCGAGGGCGATTTGCGCAACGCCATCGTTCAATTCGAAAAGGCCTGGAACCAGCACGACGTCGATGCCTGGCTGGCCTTGATGACCGAGGACGTCTGGTTCACGCAGACTCTCGACTACTACGAGCGCATGAAGGGCAAGAAGGCGGTGAAAACCACCTTCGAGTACGACGTGAAGAATACCGACCTCAAATGGGACGTGCAGCGCGTCCGCATGATGCCCGACGGAACAGCCAGCGTTGTGTTGCGCCAAGTCGGTCTGATTCCGCCCAAGACCGATGGAAAGTACAAGCGCGAAGACGTGAGCGAGCCGAGCTTTAGTCGCTGGCGTCTCGAGGGCGGCAAGTGGAAGCTTTTCTTCTTCACATCAAACAAGGGATGGGCTCTGGATGAAATGAAAAAGGACGGACTGAACTAGCAAGAAGGCAGCGACGCGCCATGCCCAGTCACAGTCGCTTTCTGTAAAACACGCGCTCGTAGCCGCTCTGGGCTCGGCGGTCGTACTCGACATAGCCAATCCTCGGATAGAGGAGTTGGTTCTCGGTCATCCTGAAATTGGTGCAGAGGTATACAGACTCGAAGCCGCGTCCACGAGCCTCGCCTTCGGCAAACTCCAACAGGGTGCGGCCGACCCCGGTACCGTGCGTCTTCGGGAACGCTGCGACAGTATCAATGTAGAAGCCGTCTTCGGTCTCGTACTGAACCAGCACGCCAACCACCCGTCCCTGCCGTTCCGCGACCCAGACTTTCCCTTCGGCGGCGAGTGCCGCATAGTCGGAAAGCATCGGAGCCGGCGGCTTGCCGATGCGCTCCACGTAGGGCTCAAAGGCAGCGTTGACGCAGGCGGCCGCCTCAACGGCGTCCCCCTGATGGGCTGCACGGACTGTGATTGCAGATGCCGTAGTCATCGCTTCACCTCAACTCTCTCGCTGAATGTGTTGGCGCAGTCTTCGCGTGTCTCGTCACAAGCGAGCGACCTTTCCCAGCATGTATTCGGGCACTTTCACGGCGGTCCGCTTATGGCCGACTGTAGCCTGTTGGCTGCCAGGCGTTTCCGGCCCAAGCTGCCTTTCGGCGGTTTCGATTGGGATTGGAATGGCGAAAAGCGTCCGCTCCGCGTTGGCACGCGCGCCCCCCCCGCGGTCCTGGGTGCAGCTAGCCAACGACGGCAACCCCCAACGAACTCGTCAGGCCGTCAGGTACTCCTCATACCCGACGCTTTGCCGAACAGATTCTCGGCTTCGCGCACCATTCGGCCGAGGATTTCACCGGCGGGTGCAATATCTCGCACAAGACCGACGGCCTCGCCTGCAAATACACAGGCTTCGTCTGCATAGCCCGCCTTGAACGCATTCGCGAAGCGTGCCTCTTCGTGTTCAAGGGTGGCGGGCTCGGCGAGCGCAGATTCACGCCCGTGCCAATCCATGGCAAAGCGGGTCTTGAGCACGCGCGCGGTGAAAGCCGCTGGCCAGCCGTATCGACGCACGATGTCGACCACGGTGGTGCGAAGCGTCGAATCCCCATCGGCAGCGACCGCTGCCGTGTGGAAACCGGGAGGAACGAGCGCTTCAGTGCTCGCCCAGAACCTCGTGCCGACCAGCACACCATCGGCTCCGAGCATCAAGGCCGCCGCGAGCCCGCGCCCGTCTGCGACGCCGCCGGCGGCGACGAGCAACGTGTCAGGCGCTGCGCCTGAGAGGTAGTCGGCAATCTCGGGAACCAGCGTGAACGTGGCGCGCTCGACGCCATGGCCGCCCGCCTCCGCGCCTTGCGCCACAACGACATCAGCACCGGCAGCGACAGCTTCGCGTGCCATTGCCAGCGTTTGGACCTGGCAAACCAGCATCGCGCCGACGGCCTTGACGCGTTGTCCGAAAGGCGCGACTTCGCCGAAAGACAACATCACGGCGGCGGGCTCATGGGCAAGAACCATGTCGAGCAGTTGCGGCTTCTGCGCAAGCGACCACGAAATGAATCCGCAGCCAACCCTGGCATGACCGGCAGCTTCGAATTCCCGCTCGAGCCACTCCGCATCTCCATAGCCGCCACCGATTAAGCCGAGCCCGCCCGCACTGGACACCGCGGCTGCGAGCCTGCCACCCGCGGCAGTGCCCATCGGCGCGGAGATGATTGGATGCTCGATACCGAGCCTCTTTGTGAGTCGCGTTTGCACCGCACCCTCCGCTCGGTCAACGTGGTTAACGTAAGGCAGGCAAGTGAGCAGTTTAGCGTTCAAGAATGCCGGACGCTATCGCTCGCGAGCCCACTTTGCTCGCTCGCCTTTCCCGGCGTTCCAATCGCCCGTCGGCACTTCGGCGGGCGGCATCCTGACGGGCCCTGTATTCCCTGGACCGCTGATGAATACGACCCCAGACGGCGCCAAGGACAGAGCAAGGCAGAACAAGGTCCAGTGGATACAGTGGCGAGCAAGTTAGCAAGGGGTCTACAACGGGGTGCGCTTGCGCGATTTCTGCCGCATGGCTAAACGGCTGCTTGTGGCCGCGAGCACCAGTTCGAGGCCGCGCTCGATAGTTGACCTTCGACGTGATCGCGCTGTTGGCAAAAGGCTGCTATCTGCGAGTTTGGTGAACAGGCAGTCCCGGCCATCACCAGCCATTCAATGTGGATGCCAGAAAGTAGCTTCTCGACGCCGCTATCGACCCTGGCCCGCTTCTGCGCGCCCGCTTCAGTTCGAGAACTGAGCCGTGCCCCAGATGGCCTGGCGCTGGCGAGCCGTCTTCAGTTCGACAGGCGCGAGGTAGTAGGTGCCATTGACCAGGTAAAGCGCGCGGCACCAGTTTTCCACGTTCATGGCGTTGTCATCCTTGCTTCGCCATTCGATGCTCACGCAGTACTGATTGTGGTTCGTCCACCATTTTCCGTGTCCGAAAACCCACGGCTGGGGTCGGCCGCCTTCGAAGGTGGGGCTCGTGAAGCTTGCGACAAACTTGCCATCCCCGTCGTTGCGCCAACTGCGGATAGATCCTGTGGCCGCGGTTCGGAAGCGCACTGTCGTGCCTACCTTCACCACCTTGTCGAACTGCTCCTGCGTGAGGGGAGGGTAGACGCTCAGTTGCTCTCCGGTCATGCGCTCGGGCGGGGGGCTGGCACAACCCGTGATGACTGCAAAAAGAGCAATCGAGGCTCGGATGCAGGTGGCGCGTCGCATGAGCAACTCCTCGTGGCGAAGCTGAGTCTTCGCACTGTATCCGACGCCTGTCGCGATACATCACCAGAACTTGTGTTGCGGACCGACGCGAATGGTGCATCGCGTGCGGCGCAATGCATCCGTCATCGGAGCCGTTTCCGAAATCGGATAGCCCCGATCACATAGACTAGCTCTGACAAGCTACGCCAACTAATGGCGCTCTAGGGCGAGCCTGCGCCTCCAGCTAAAGCCCGCCGCGCGCGGGCCTTTCACGCCCGTCTCCTGGGCGGGGCGGCCATCCCATCGCCATCAATAGCCTTGAGGTCTAACCCGGCGAAGTTATCGGGCCCGCGGCGAACACTTCGACCGGCGTCAGGCGCATCAACTGCCTTGCCTCGTCCATGGTGCCCGCGAGCCACTGATCGACGTCGCCCCGCTCGATCGCGATCACCGAGCGCTTGTCCTGCTGGTCGGGCGGCAGCTTCGGATCCGGCTTGTGCATCCGGCTCATCAGCGGGTGGTGGTCGGCGTTCAGCGTGAGCATGGTGTAGCTCTCGTGCACCTCGCCCGTGGCCTTGTCGGTCCAGGTGCTCCACAGACCGGCCAGGCCCCACGGATCGCCGTCGGCGCGCCGGAACTGCCACCACTGGTTCTTCCCGCTCTCCCAGTTCGGCTCGTCGAAGCTGGCCGCCGGGATGATGCAGCGCTGCCCGCGCTTCCACGGGTCCTTGAAGGTGGCTTTGGCCGCCAGCTCCTCGGACCGTGCGTTGTTCGTGCTGAGGTCAGCTTGGCGGTCTTGGCGAACCAGGGGATCAGGCCCCACTGCCCGACCACGAGCTCGCGCTAGTAGCCGCTTGCGTCACGCGCGCGGCGGATGAACGGGCCCGGCGCCCGCGGGAACACCTGGCGCGGCCAGGGCAGCTGGTTGTGGCGGCCGATGTGCCAGAAGCGCTCGACTTCCCACACCTCAGCGGGCTCGTATCGGTCGCACATCGGCGCCATTGTGGTGGAAGTCACGCCTTCCAAAATTTGGATCGGCGTTCAGCACTCGTTCAGAGAATCGCCACATCATTTGGCCTTCCTCCGACCACCACTGGTCTTGCCCGCTTCGGCGGGCCTTTTTCGTTTCATTGCTGGATGACTGACCGAATCAAAGTCCTGAAAAAGCAGTTCGAGTACAAGGGCCACAACGTCTCGATCACTACGACGCGAAGTTGGGGGACTTGGATTTGGACATGCGACATTGACGGTCAACGGCTGAATGTGAGAAGCCATCGACGGAACTTGATGGAAGCGTCGGCGCTGATAGAAGCCACGTTCCGCGCGAGACGATGCATCGACAGATTGCCGTAGCCTGAGAGAGTGCCCTGCTGCAGTCGATTGATGAGGCGTTAAGCGCGTTCCGCTCGCCTCATGTCCCGGCCGTTGATGGACGCGCGTCTCCGGGCGAGCGGCGCGATGGCGAGCGAGGACTGCTTGGCCAGCGCCCGCCGGCGGGAGCCTCTGCGGCGAAAGGCTGGCCGACGCCGAGGTCATTGCAACATCCGTGCGTTTGCGCTGTTGCCTCCGGTCACGCTGTCGATCGCGGTTTCGCTGGGCGTATTCGGGGTGCTCCTGCTGTAGTAGTGTCGCCAATAGTCGGGATTCCGCGCTGCCCAGGCCTGCATGCACGGGCCTGGTTGAGCAGGTAATCCGGATCGGTCTGGCGCTTGGCGAGTTGCCAGATACGCCGGCGCTCCCGCCGGCATTCCGGCAACGTGCAGTACGACTGCCGAGGCGCCTGGGGCCGGGGAAGAAACGCGCAACCGCGGGCGCTGCACCACCTGTTCTCCATGGTGATCTCCTTCAAGTCGAGCCTTGACGGCGCAAGAGCGACAACGCGGGGACCTCTGGCACCAGGAGTAGGGCCTCCTTCTAGTGTCACATCGAGCACACATTCGAGAGATGCCGAAAGCAACAGCGGCCCGCAGACGCACAATGCCCGAATGACGCTGGATCAAGTGGATCAAGTCTGCCAAGAGGCCCAGGCGCTGACGCCCGAGGCTGCACAAATGGCTTCTCTTATGCTTCACCTGGCAGCGCCAATGGCGGCGGCTTGCCAGGCCGAGATAGACCGCTCACTGGCGGCAGCCGCGCAGGGGGCCCTCCCCTGGGCCCGGGGCAGAGTGCGGACGTGCTCCATGCCGCGCTCCATCCGGAGACCCGTGCCGAATGGCTCATCGGCAACGACGACTTCCGGAATGCGCACCGATGCGTGGTCCACGCCCGCTTAGCGGCGGAAAGGTGGAACTCGCTCGCCATGCTGCTGCTGGATGACCAGGCTGGCAACTCCCGTCACTAGACATTCCGCCGGAGCTGCGGCTGCGGTTGCAAGCACATCCAGGGCCAACTGGACAGCGGCTGTGCAGCGATTGCCGTCCTCCCGTGTTGCGCCCTGAAGTCACGCTGTGAAGCCGACTCCGGTCGTTCGGCAGCGAAGGACGAAGCGGCATCGACTGCCGATCCCAAGGTGAAGCCAGCGATCGAGCTTTGGACATCGAACTGGGCCTGACGGCCCGAGGTCAGTCATTCAGCACGGGCGCAAACGAGGTCGCGTTGGCTTCCGCCATTTCTGCTACTGGTGGATGCCAGCGCGAAGAATGGTTGAAGGGTCGCGCCGACCCGCATCGCGGGCCTCTTCGCCAGCCGACTACCAGCGTTGACACTAGTCGACGATTCGATTTGCACGCATGACAAGCGACTGGGGCAGCGACAAATTGAGCGTCTTGGCCGTCTTGCGGTTGATCACAAACTGGAAGTCCTTCGGGCGCTCGATCGGTAGTTCGCCTGGCGGAGTGCCCTTGAGGATCTTGTCGATGTAGTCCGCCCCGCGTCGACCCAAGGCCTCCAGGTCAACGCCGTAGCTCATCAGAAAGCCGGCTTCAGCAAGTTGAGTCAACACGCTGATGGATGGCAATTTGTACTTGATTGCGAGCTCAGCGAACACGAATCGATGCTCGAGGATGAAGTTGCCACCGCTGCCGACGAGACCTTGCACGCCAGCTCGGGCCGCGCGTTCAAGCGCCGCATTTATGCCATCCAGGTCTGCGACCTCCAATACGAGCAGATCCAATCGAAGGTTACGCGCGCTGGCCTCTAGTTCGGTGCGGTCCGTGCCTTTGCCTGGCAGCAACAGGGCAACCCGCTCAATCCCAGGCACCGCCAATCGGAGGAGTTCGAACTGCTTCTGGACTACCTCGGGAAAGATCACGGTTAAGCCCGTGACGTTGCCACCAGGCCGCGCGAACGATCTTGCCCATCCATCGCGAACTGGATCGCCGCCCGCGATCGCCACAATTGGAATCAGGTCTGTCGCCCCGCGTGCCGCGTCCAAAGGCAACGGACCGCCAGCAAAGATCACGTCGACCTTCGAACGAACAAGGTCGGCAGCATGCTCTGCCAGTTGTCGGGGTCCGTCGCCGTGGCGAATGACGAGTTCGATGTTCTGGCCTTCAATGTAGCCGAGCTCTAGCAACCGGCGCCGCCCCTTCGCTATCGGATACGGCTCTGACCCCGCTGGCGGGGCTCCAAAAAGTAGCACGCCAACGCGCGGCATCGCGGCCACCTTTCCCTGTGCGAACAGCACTCCGGAACCTGTGGCCCCGCAAGCGGCAACGACCGAGACAGCAAGTCGACGGTGCATGCCGACAATTTGACGACGCGATCGACGCACGGTCAAGCACGAATTCTGGAAGCGAGGCCTAGCATCTTGTCGGCAACGACGTTGTGCAAGCCGCCTGGCAAAGTGCCGGCGGTGAGAGTGGCGGGCAGGATGCGCCCAGCGGCCGTACTGACGACTTCGGCGAGGCCGGTAACGCCGGAAGACGCCTTGGGGCAGGTGGTGAACTCGGCCTCGGGTCCTGCCCTACCCTGCCCTCCACTAGCACCGGTCGTGCGGCTGCTGCGCATCGATTTCCGCCTTTCGCTCGGCGACGGCCGAAGACTCAGTTCGGCCAAGAGGAGACGGTCGATTCCGAGCCTCAAACCCGACGTTCACCCGGCCATGCGTTGCGACCGCAACGGTTGAAGGCGAGCGCTATTTCGCGGGAAGTGGCGGGCGATTCTTGCGGTACGAGTTCTTAACGGCAATTTTTCCTTGGCGGAAAGTGAACACGTCGCATCCGTTGACCTCGACGCGTGAGCCGTCCGCCCGCGTCCCGGTGAATGTCCACTCCGACACCCCGCGGTCGCTGCAAACGAAGTGGCGAGGGTAAAGCCACTGCGCGTCCGGAAATGCCTTCCAAACGTCGGAAAAGCTGGCTTGGACGGCCTCTTTGCCAATGTACGAGGTTCCGCAGACGTCGGGGCCGGCGGATGCTTCGAACACACAGTCGTCCGTCATGAAGCTCATGAGCGCCTCAGCATCGTGGCTGTTCCAAGCAGCGGCGAAGGCCTGCAGGTCTGCGACGGTGACATTCATGCTTCACCTCCAATTTTCCGTGACTTGGGAATTGTTGCTCAGTTGGTCCAGACCGGGGAAGCGGAAAAGAGCTCAAACGCAGCGGTAGCCTGACGCTCCCCGGAGGTCGGCGAGGACCGCCGGCCGAGCGAGACAAGCTACAGTCGGCCAACTCCGGTCGTTCGAGCTTGGCTCAGAATTCTGCGCTCCGCTCAACTCACGACGCGCCTCTATATGACACCTGGAACACCTGCCGTAGGCAAAGGCAGAATGCGGCCACACCACGATGTTTAAACATGTCTAAAAAACTCGAGAGCGAGGCCTTTACTTACCTCCAAGCCTACATTCAGGAGCGCCTTCCGGGCGCGACCCTGCAACCGACCATGAACAAGGGTCGAGGAAGTAACAATCCCCATATCGCTGACGCGGTCCTAGAGCACGAAGGCCGCACGTATCACATCGAAATCAAGGCCAGTTCCAAGAAGGTTGGTCACAATATTCGCTTCACTCACCAGACGGTGACGAAAGCTGTCGGCAAAGATGTAATCGTCGCGCTCATCGCCAATGTGGAAACAGGCAGTCCGAGCTTTGAGTTCTTCCGGCTCTCGGACGTGGCGCAGAGCTTGTGCGTAGAGCCGCACTTTTTGGTCGCGGCGAAGCACACCAAGAACAAGAGCCAGCCGTTGGACACAATCCTCACGTTGCCAGGCGCCGCGCTGGACGTCTCGAGCTTGTTGGACAGCTCGGTGCGAGACCATACCAATCTTCGGAATCCGCCTCGCGTCGATTCAACCTAGTCCGGGGACCGCGGGCTTGGCCAAGTGGCTGCGTCTGACTGGGGGCAGCCTGGACACCCGCTGTGGTCGCCCTATGACAGCGACAACGACCCGGATGGCGACCCATACCCGCCGTGGCTCAAGTACCCCAACCTGCCGAGGACATCAATGGGATGGCGGATGGGGGATGGCGAGTCGTACGCAGAGGAATTCCATGAATGGCTTGCGCGTCAGCCTGCAGACGAGCTTCATGCCTATCAAATCAAGTACCGCGCCCCTCTCGAATGGGCGGAAATCTGGCCAGCGGATGAGGCTTGAGACAGTCGAATTTGCTCCATTTCTCAGCAGGTATCCGTTACCGGTCTTCCAGCGCCTGCTGGCTCCGTAGCAACAGGCGAGACTGGCGACGGGCAGAATGCGGCCCAGGACCAGCCGTTCGCCATCGGCGCCCAGTCCGCGTCGGCCCAAGACGCCTTAACGTCGCGGCTTCGAAGCTTGAACTACTTCTTCGGAGCGTCCTGCTTGACCTTGGCCGGGCCGACCTTTGCGACATCCGCCCACACCTTTGCATCGAAGAGGAACTCGGCAACGGCGCATGTGGGCATGTCGACGACCTCGCTCGACAGCCGGTGCGCGAGGTCAGTGAACTCGGGGTTGTGGCCGAAGAGCATCACGCGGGCTACCTGGTCCCCGATTGCGCAAATGATGGTGAGCAAGTCGTCAGGGCTGCTGGCATAGAGCCGTTCATCGACAATGATGTCCTTGCGTTGGTAGCCGATCTCGTCGGCGATCAGTTGCGCCGTCGTCAGCGCGCGCAGTGCCGGACTGGACACGAGCAGATCGGGCTTCACCCCGCGCTTGCAGAGGCGCTTGCCCATTGCAGGTGCGTCCTGGCGGCCGCGATCGTTCAACGGTCGTTCCCGGTCGGGCAAGGATGGATCATCGCGACTCGATTTCGCATGCCGTACTAGATACAGGGTTTTCACGATCACCTTTCGAGTTGATTCAACTCTACACCGGCGTCCTTGGCGGAGTGGCTCCCTGCCCCCCTCTCGCCAGGCTCCATGCTCGTCTGCGCGAGTCGCTGTTGGCGCTCGGCTTCGGCAGCGCAGCCCCCAACACCGCAGACCAGCCCGGTCTGCTGAATCGCGGAGGCACCGGTCGCCTATTTCACCACCAGCACGGGCACCTTCGACAGGTGCATGACCTTCAGCGTGGCCGAGCCGACCAGCAGCTCGCGCAGCGCACCGCGCCCATGCGTGCCCATCACGATCTCGTCGCAATGCAGCGCATCGGCCAGCCGGGTGACGACCTCGCCGACATGGCCGACTTCGGCGTGGGCGCTGTACTTCACGCCGGCCGCATCGAGCAGCGAACGGGCCTCGCGCAAAGCCTTCTCGCTCTCTTCGGCGTGAAAAGTGGCGATCTGGTCGTGGCTGGCGAACTGGATGATCGCACGCGACAGCGGCACCTGCACGTTGACCAGGTGGACCTCGAGATCGTCCGGATTGCGGTAGTTGGCGCGTCGGGCGAGGACATGCTGGACGGCGTGCCGGGAGCATTCCGAGCCATCGATGGGCAGCAGAACCTTCTTCATGATGTCACCCCCTTTCCGGCGCGACATCGCTGCGAGGCCCGGCACCGGTCGGGCGCACTCGCCATGATTATGCGCTGCGGTGCGCGAGCGCACCAACGGTCACGCAAGCTCGTGCAGGCGCATTGAAGTTCGACAGCGGCGCAGCAATCCCGTGGGCCAGCTCGAAGCCGGGCCTGCATCGCGCTGCGGCGCGCGGACCATCAATCGTCGCGCGCCGCGCCCCGCGCTGCGGGCGTCGCCACCTTGTCCCGGCGCAGGTACAGTTTGAGCAGTTCCATCGCCACCGGAGAGGCGAAGAAGAACGGCAGCATCAGCAGCCAGTCGCTCGGCGACAGCGGCACGGTGTCGAAGAAGGGTGCCAGGAAGGGTACGTACACCACGCCCAGCACCAGCACGAAGGACACCGCGACCGCGGCCACCATCCAACGGTTCGAGAACAGGCCGATCGCGAAAACGCTGTAGTGCTCGGACCGCGCGGCAAAGGCGCGGAACAGCTCCGAGGTGCACAGCGTCACGAAGGCCATGGTCTGTGCGGCTTCCAGGTGGTCCGGATAGCGCTGCAGCGCGAGATAGAAGACCCCCAGGATCGCCAGCACGTCCACCGCGCCCACGACCCCGATGCACAACGCCATGTCGCGGTTGATGATCGGTTCCTTCGGCGAGCGTGCGGGCTGCTTCATGATGTCGTCCTCGCCTTTTTCCATGCCCAGCGCGAGCGCCGGAGCGCCGTCGCTGACCAGGTTCAGCCAGAGCAGTTGCACCGGCCGCAGGGGCATCGGCATCCCGGCGAGCATCGCGCCGAACACGATCAGGATCTCGCCCACGTTGCAGGCGAGCAGGAAGTACACGAACTTGCGGATGTTCGAGTAGATGATCCGCCCCTGCTCGATGGCGGCGACGATGCTCGCGAAGTTGTCGTCGGTGAGGACCATGTCGGCCGTCTGCTTGGCCACGTCGGTGCCCGTGATGCCCATGGCCACGCCGATGTTGGCGCGCTTGAGCGCCGGCGCGTCGTTCACGCCGTCGCCGGTCATCGCCACCACTTGGCCGCTCGCCTTGAAGGCGTCGACGATGCGCGTCTTGTGCTGCGGCGACACGCGGCAGCAGACGTCCAGCCGCTCGGCCCGCGCCGCGAGTTCGGCGTCGGAGAGCCTGTCGATCTCGGCGCCCGTGAGCACCAGTCCGCCGGGCGTGCACAGGCCGATCTGGCGCGCGACGGCCTCGGCGGTCTCGCGATAATCGCCGGTCACCATGACGGTCTTCAGCCCGGCACCCTTGGCGATCTTCAGCGCTTCGATCACTTCGGGCCGCGGCGGGTCGATCATGCCCAGCAGCCCGACGAAGACAAGGTCGCGTTCCACGGTCTCGGGGCTGAGCGTCTCGGGCATCGCCTCCAGCGCCCGGAACGCCACGGCCAGCACGCGCAGCGCCTGGCCCGCCATGTCGCGGTTCTGCTCGAGGATGGTGTTGCGCATCGCCGCCGCGAGCGGCACGACATGGCCGCCGTCGAGCATGCCCGTGCAATGCTCGAGCACCACGTCGGGCGCGCCCTTGACAACCGCCGTCAGCGGCGGGTAGGCGAACCCGGATGCGGCGCTAACGTCCGCATTGCGATGGATCGTCGTCATCCGCTTGCGCTCGGAGTCGAACGGAATCTCCTGCACCCGGGGCATCGTCTTTGCGAACGCGTCCTGCAGGTAGTCGGCCTTGGCCGCCGCGACGATCATCGCGCCCTCGGTCGGATCGCCGATGATGTTCCACGACCGCGAGCCCGACTCGTCGGAGCGCTCCTCCAGCTGGGCGTCGTTGCAGGCGATCGCGCCCTGCACCAGCGCCGAAGCGTCGGGGCTCGTGCGCGGGTCGAAGGCCTGCTCGCCATGGAAGAACGCACCCTTGGGCGCGTAGCCCTCGCCCGTGATGCGCAGCCGCCGGCCGCCGGTCCAGGCCTGGACGACCGTCATCTGGTTCTGCGTCAACGTGCCGGTCTTGTCCGAGCAGATCACGGTGGCGCAGCCCAGCGTCTCCACAGCCGGCAGCTTGCGGATCAGCGCATGGTGCTTGAGCATGCGCTGCATCCCGAGCGCCAGGCAGATGGTCACGATGGCCGGCAGCCCTTCGGGCACCGCGGCGATCGCCAGGCTGACCGCAGTCATGAACAGGCCGATGATGTCCTTGCGCTCGGCCTCTAGGTAGTTCATCAGGCCGATCCTCGCAACGTCGGCGATTTGCGTATCGCGGAACAGGCCGTACACAAAGACGACCGCGCAGATCGTCAGGCAAGCGGTGCCCAGCACCCTGCCCAGGTGCTCGAGCTTGGTCTGAAGCGGCGTGCTCTCGTCCTCGAAGGACTGGATCATCTGCGCGATCAGGCCGATCTGCGTGTCCATCCCGGTGCCGGTGACCAGGCCCTTGCCGCGCCCGTAGGTGACCAGCGTGCTCATGAAGGCCGTGTTCTTGCGGTCGCCGAGCGGGATGTCCTTGTCCAGCACCACAGCATGGTCCTTCTCGACTGGCACGGATTCGCCGGTCAACGAGGCCTCCTCCACCTTGAGGTTGAAGCATTCGAACAGGCGCAGGTCGGCCGGCACGAAGTTGCCGGCTTCGATCAACACCACGTCGCCGACCACGATCTCGCGGCTCGGGATCGACAGGCGATGGCCGTCTCGGATCACCTGCGCGTTGGGCGCGGCCAACTTCTTCAGCGCCGCCAGGGCCTGCTCGGCCTTGGACTCCTGGATCACGCCGACCACGGCGTTGAGCACGACGATGACCATGATGGCGATCGAGTCGACCCATTCGCCGAGCAGCAGCGACACCACGGCCGCGATCAAGAGGATAACCACCAGGTAGTTGTTGAACTGGTCCCACAGCAGGGACCAGAAGCCCGGGCGCGGGCGTTCCGATAGTTCGTTGGCGCCCAACCGCCCGAATCGCTCGGCTGCCTCGCGAGCGGTCAGGCCCTGCTCGAGATGGGTCTCGAAGTCGGCGACGAGCTGGTCGATCGGCTTGCCGTGCGAATCGCGGTCGTGCATGATGGGCTCCTGGTCATTGCGCGAGTGTCGCGCGCCGCAGAGCGGATGGAAATCGGAGGTTTTCCAGCCGCCGTCGCGCCGCGAGGCGGCGGCTTCGAGCGAGCGCCGTGCGCCGCGCGGCGGCGGACCGCAAAGCACTGGAGCAACTGTCTTTCCCTGCCGCCCGACGAACTCACGCTGTGACGCCGAGTCCGGTCATTCAGGCGCCACGACCATCTCAGAATCTACGACCGGTCCCAAGGTACTGCGGACATCGCCCGAGCCTTACCCCCTCAGCGACTTCGCCAACCCGGTTTCGAAGACAAATCGAGTGGGCGCTTTTGACGTCGCCGGAGTGGTAGTCTGGGCCCAATGCGGCCTTACAGGCCCCACGATTGCTCGCCCCAAAGCTGCCCCTCGACGTTACGCGGGCCGTTTCGGTTCTTGCGATTGGGCGAGCTCGCTGCCGGCGAGTGCACGTCGCTGGCCGACGATGAGGCCACGGACGAGCAGACGCTCTTTTTACCCGGTCTGGCGCACGAGCGCATCGAGGCGGCCGACCCGATGCTCGTCACCGCAATTCAGCGTACCCGATCTGCGATCAAGCTCTACATCTACGGGTAGCTGAACTACGTTCAGTCCAGCAATTCGCCTCCATAGAATCGCGGCAAGTCCCTGATCTCACTGCGCTACCGCATCGTCCGCGACCACCGCATCGGTCAGATCCCCCCGCACTTCACCATTCCCGTAGAGCAACCATGTTCCCTTGAGCGCGTCTTGGCCAACACCGGGCTTGCTGAAATCACACACGCCGTTCGCGAAGATTGAATTCAGCCTCTGCTTTTCCGACGGCGTAAAGGTGGCCGGCAGGAAGTCATCGTCCGTCACCGGCTTGAGCTGGCACCTGAGGACGTTGTCGGCCAGCGGCCCGCCAGCCACCATGCGCGGAGGCGGTGTCTTCGGGTAGAGAGCATTGCACTTTCCCGGTCCGTCAAAGGTGGCCTCCTCGTTATAGCGCGTGCTGTCGTTGACATCCCAGCAGGCGTCCACCGCGGTGGCAGGCCTGAGGCGTGCGACCTTTTCGGCAGAAAGCGGCGCTGGATCGTCGGTGATCGCATCGAGCCAATGCGTCATCAGCGACAGGCGCTCAAGGATGGTGTCGCGCAGAAGAAGGCTGAGAGGCACGACCTGCGCCGGTTTGCCAATCAGCGCGGCCAACTGTGGATTGGGGAATACCCAGATCACCTGGTTGTCGGCCCGACCGTTGGCCTGCAGCAACTGTGCTCGGATCTTCACGTCGTTGTAGACGGTGTGGATGTCGGCACCAGGCTCCGCATATGGGTGCAGGCTCAGGATCGGCACCGTGCCCAAGCCACCGGCACCGTTGCCGATGCGACCAAGTCTATAGGAGCGTCGGAGCCCTTTGGAATCCGCTACCGTGCGCTGCGCGACGAGGTTGCCGTCGATGTCGAAGCCACCGACCTTTTCGTTGAGATCGAGGAATTGGGTCGCTGTGATCGCGCCGCCCTTGAGACCCGCGAGTCCATACGCGACACCGACATTGTCCAGCGGCCGACGCGCAAAGCCGGTGACGGGGTCGCGGGTGAGGCTCGTGACGTTGACGTCGTACACCGTACATCTTGCGCCGGTCGGGTTAGTGAGCGGGTTGTAGACCAACGTGCTGTCGATGAGGCCGCAGGCCGGAGAGACCGCGCCGCGGGTGGCGACCAGGCTATCGCCGTTGCCCACGCTCCAGTTTGCACAGGTTCCTTTCGTATGGCCTTCGACCGCTTTTCGCATGGTGTCGCTGAACGGATAGCCTGGGCTTGCAGGGTTCGTGAAGAATGCATTGAGAAGCCGGCAATCGGATACGGCCAAGGCTGTACTGAAGACATCCGGAAACGCCGCATCAGGCATGATTCCGTCGAGGATGCCCGGGTAGTTCTGCGCGATCAGCATCTGCTGGATTGCACCGCCGGAGCCGCCCATTCCGACCATCCATCGCGGCAGCCCATAGCTTTCAGCGATGTGCTCGCGCAGCATCATGGCGGTTTCCGCGGCCAGAACGTCGTTGACGTTGACCTTGTGGATGTTGAGCGTGGAGATCACATAGGCATAGCCCCTGGCCAGCGACTGCAAGTTTTGCTGATCGATGGCATCGACCTTGAACACCTCATCGAGCGTGTTAACGCCCTGGTTGTACTGGGCGGCAGTCGACTCACCAAAGCGAAAGACGACCCGGCGGTTCCATCCCGCGGGATTCCAGCGGTCGGCCTCGATCGGATCGTCGAGCACCGCAATGCGGTAGATGGAGCGGTTGATGGTGCCAGACTCGACACGCACGATAAACGGCACGGTCTTGCCGTCTATGGTTTTGGTCGTCGCGAGGTCGGTGGGCCGCGCGCCGAGCGGATCAGCAAGCACCTTGCGCGCGCCGGTGGGCGTGAAATAGAACCAGTCATAGCGCGTCGCGACGGAGCAATCGGCATCGAGCGGCGCCCCTAGATTCGATTCGATCGTGCGGCATTCGAAGGGCTTGAGATGAGGACCCGAGAACACGGGGCCGCTGATCGGATAGTTGGTCACATGGAGGTGGCCGTTCGCCTTGTCCTTCCCGTGGCCGGCTTTGGCGGCCAGATTGTTGTCGCCGACGTCGAGCCCCGTGACCAGTCCGCGCAGCGCGCGGCCGCTCGCCTGCGCGGTGAATGCGGGTGTCACGTCTTCGCCATTGCGCGTCACCTGCACCTCGGCCGCATCGATGCCGTCGGGCAGGGCAATTTCGAGCAGCGCGTCGCCGCCGCTCACCATGTCCGCACGGCTCGACAAGATTGACAGCGTGAGCTTGGTCGAGGGGGGTGGCTTGTTCAGAGCGGCACCAGCAACTTTCGATGTTGTCATGCCGCTGCTGCTGCCGGTCGAGCTAGTGCCGATCGAGGCCGGCAAACCGGCACTCCCGCCGCCACCACCACCTCCACAACTGACAAGCAGTAGCGCGGTGAGTGCGGTTGCGACGTAGCGCAAGCACAGGTGTGGGGGTTGCGCACGTTGGTCTGTCGGGGATAGATCGACCGTGGGCTTGACGGGGGCCGTCGATCCGCCACAACCCACAGCAAGAGCCATTCTTCGATCGACGACCGGGGTCCTTGTTCTCCGACGAACTGCGTCGACGAGATCGGCCGCCGGAGACGGTACTGCGACGATTGGTCGGTTGAGCATCGGCGCTCCTTTCGCTATGGAAGAGATCGGCAGGGCTATTGGATCGTCCTGCCTTGGCCATCGCCGCCCGTCCCTCGACCCTTTTGGCGTAGATGATCAGCCCGGAGGAACCAGAATATCTGTGCAGTTCGTGGTGAGCGGATCAAGTGTCATCGCGAGTCGACCGATCAGCCGATCGCTGTAGTTCCTGTTGGGATGTACGAAGTCGATCAGATCAAAGGCGCCATAGAACGGCACCCTTCCCCAGTCGGCAAAGGTTGTGTTCGTGTTGATGGCCACCGCCTGAACGATCGTGTCGTAAAAATCTCGGAACCGGAGATTGAAGTAATTCAGTTCCCCACCCAGGGCCTGGTGGGAAAAGCCAGTCAGCACCGGAATACGACCCTCATCCCGCACCCGCTGGATGAGGGCGTAGTAGTCGTAGATCACAGTGTTGATGTTTTTACCTTCCCAAGCATCGATTACACCGTTTTCGATGATCACAAAGTGCCCGCTGCGCGGCAGGCCGGGAAAGACAGGCGCCAAGTCGGTAAGCCTGTTGCCAGGGAACGAATGATCGACGATCACCAGATTGGGTCTGATGCGCTGCAGCGTCATGGCGGGGCTGACCGCGGTCCCGTTGGAAGCCATGATCGAGTCGCCATAAATCTCGACGGTGCACAAGGATGGATCATCGCCCGGCTTGCTGAGATTCGCGGCGGCTTGCCCCTTCGACGAGCCGACAGCAGGTGTCTCGACGGACTGGCCGACGGTGACGAGCGCGGCCGTACCCGCACCCGCATCGCCCCCTCCTCCACAGCCAGCAAGCAATCCTGCCAGCAACACGGAGACAAGAAAAGGAATCATGGCTCATTCCCTCCACTTGATGCGACCGCCCCCTGCTTGCGCCGGCACGACATTGACATCGTTGGATCGGAATGGCGAGAGCTTTCAAGTTAACGGCGTCGTTAAAAAGGTTAACTCCACCGCAGTGCTGGAGCCGCTGCAGATACCTTTGCGCAGCACCGCTTATGGCTTTTCAACAAGGCGACGAGGGAACTGACTGTCTCCGCACAACCACGACTAGGACGAATCCGATCGGCACGTATCACTGTCGCAGTCTGAACGGCGAACGAGGCTGCAGTGCGCGACCTTGGGGACGAGAAGCTGAAGAAGATTGCGGTGGAATTGACCCAGAGCTTGCGCAATTCGGTGACCGTCGACTGGGCGGTGCGCGATTCCGTGCGAGGCCTGACGCGTGCACGGTGCTGGCGACCGGCACGATTCAGCGCAAGTTGCTTGTGAGGCGCCCGCACGCAACGCAGCCATTGGACTCCATCGAAGCCGAAGGCACCTGGCCAATCCGGAAGGAATCCGGCTCAATCAGGAAGCCGTTTCGGAATCCTTCGGTGGGCTCGGTGCCGAGCCGGAAGGCAATTCGATCTTTCATGGATCTGGCCCGTTCGGCGGGTCACATCACACGGGCAGGTTCCCTCTCCTTTGCGGCGCTTTCACAGAACGGGCGTCAAGCGTCTCATCCCCCTTTAGGGGTGATGCGCTTGTGACGCCCGTGCGGCGACCGCAGCCGCCCGCATCATCCCGATCAGGAGCGGGCGTTCGCCGATGCACGCTTCGTCGAGCACGCCCCAACTGGTCCCGCAGCTCTGCGACAGCCGGCGCTGGACGCAGGGTTTCGCGGGGTAGCAAGGACTCGGACAACAGTGGCTGCATGACGGCAGCAGCCCTCCTGAGCCCAGGCAAGACGCAGAGGATGATGTAAACAAGCTGCCGGATTTGCCGGGCAGTTAATACTGGATAAACATAAGGGGTATCCGCTTTTAGCTCCGGTAGGTCGAAGAGGCTGAATTTTTATCCAGGATATTAGTCCTGTTGCGCCAGCCTTGATGGGAGCCCCAAGCGCCCGGCGCCGACGGAGCATTCCGTTCTGGGCTGCGTGGAATTGACAGAACTCTGGAAATTTCAGTCGATTCGAGGCGACTTCCTTTGGTTTGCGCGGGACTTGACTCGACAGCCGAACGCTCACACCATTTCTTATTCCAACTCTGCCAAGCACATAAAAATGACCAAAGCGCTTAAGCCGGGCTTCATTTGGCAAAAAAAGTTGAGTCGCCTCATACAGAGGCGTACAAGCCACCGTTCATGGCCGTCAGCCGGCGGAGCCATCGCCAACATCCTCGCCCGCCGCCGCCGACCCGACGCCGAGGCGCTGCGATTGCTATTGCCAATTCCAGCTCTCTGTCGGCCGCCGTGCGCTCTATAGCGCGGCCTATCCACCTTTGAACAGCTCAACCATGCTCTGGAACTTCTTCGCCAACGTTCAGCCTTCACATCACGAAGGTCGATAGCCCGCCGGACGCCAATGTTTGCATCAGAGCCCCATTTTTGTGCACCACCGATCAGTATTGGGTTGCCGAGCGCGCGAGGGTGCGGTAGGGTGCGCGATGCAAATTCAATCCCGACACGCTTGGCTTGGCTGGCCTGGACATCTGTTGCTCATGGTTGCCGCAGTGTTCATTCTTGTCTCCGCTGCGCACGCTGCGGGCAATGACAAGAAGAGTGGCAACCCACCCACGCTCAGCACCAGCGACTTCGACTACTACCTGACGGGCAATGCGGCCGATCAGAAACCCCGCGCGCCCGACAGTCAAATGACGGTGTTGATGGGTGGCGGGCTTGACGTCGATCAGGCCTTCATCGACATGATTCGCAAGGCCGGGGGTCACGGCAGTGACAAGATCGATGTGGTCGTCATTCGTGCTTCTGGGGAAGATGGCTACAACGACTACCTTTTCGCAATGGACGGTGTCGATTCGGTTGAGACCGTTGTGATCAAGAAGCAAAGCGGTGCCGACAATCCGAAAGTGATCAGCATCATCGAAGGGGCGGACGTGCTGTTCATTGCCGGAGGTGACCAGTGGGCCTACATCAACCAGTGGAACGACACTGCCGTCGAGCGCACGATCAAATACGTGCTCCTTGCGAAGAATGTGCCGATCGGGGGAACCAGCGCAGGCCTGGCTGTACTGGGCGCCGTTGATTTTTCCGCACAACACGACACGATCACCTCGCCCGATGCACTCAACAACCCGTACGACCTGAGGCTGACGCTTGACAACACTTTCCTCGAAACGGTTCCCAAACTCCAGAACACCATTGCCGACGCCCATCTGGTGAGTCGTGACCGCATGGGCCGGCTCGTGACATTCCTGGCAAGGATGGTGAAAGACGGAATCTCATGGCGCGATGCGCGAGCCATCGGTGTGGATGAGGGCACCGCTGTCGTCATCGATGGTGGAATAGCCAACGTGCGCTCAAATGCCGGCGGAACGGGCGCGGCATATTTCCTGAAGTTTCCCCAAGACCCCGGTACCTCCCTCGTTGTCGAACCCAGGACACCACTCGAAGTCTCGTCGATCCATGTGGACAAGCTCACGAACGCGCCAAGGGCCCGGTTTCAGATGGACCCTTGGCTGATGACAGGCGGCACCAGTTACTCACTGTATGTCCAGCGTGGCGTGCTGTACGGGCCAGGCAACAATCCATACTGAGGCCCCCTCGTCGAGCAACTTGCATTGGTCCGTGATGCGATAGCTGCCGTCGGGATCGGCGCAACCCAGACGGCTCATGGCCGGGACTGCATGTTCGCCAAACTCGCCGATAGTTGCCCTCCGTCAAGAGCGTGACCACGCCAAATGTCAGCGACCAAGCGCGGCCGCGAACTGGTGCTCGCGGCCATCACCAATCACTCGATGTGGATGTCGAAGGTCAAGTTCCGAGTGCGGATTCAACCGGTCGATGCAACACACTGATGACTGCATTGCTCAACTGTTCAATCGGCCCCACACGTCGATACAGGGAATTCTGTCCCGTACCGGCGGCATTCGACCGCCGGAGCGAACTCGTTCATCAAGGGCGCTGACGCTGGCCGAGCGCGAGGAGATCTCACGTGCCATGGCGGCTGGGTTCTCGATTCGCTCGATTGCGGTGATCCTCGGGCGAGCGCCATCCACCATCAGCCGAGAGATCAAGCGCAACGGTGGTTCCGGGTGCTATCGGGCGACCCGGGCCGACCAGGCGGCCTGGGATCGGGCTCGTCGACCCAAGCGCTGCAGGCTGGCTGAGAACCGGGACTTGGCGCGCATTGTCACGGAGAAGCTTCGGCGGCAATGGTCTCCGGAGCAGATTGCCGGATGGCTCAAGCATACTTACCCGAGCGACGAGACCTCCCACGTGTCCCACGAGACCATCTACCGTAGCCTGTTCATTCAAGCCCGCGGGGCGTTGAAGAAGGAGCTGTTGCAGCATCTTCGGCGTACTCGGGGCATGCGCCGCTCACGTCAGTACACGCAGAAGACAGACGTCCACGGAAGAATCGTTGACGCCGTCACCATCAGCGAGCGGCCAGCCACGGTTGAAGATCGAGCAGTTCCCGGACACTGGGAAGGCGACCTGCTCTTCGGAAGCGCCAACAGCCAGATCGCCACGCTGGTTGAGCGCCAAACGCGATACGTGATGTTGGTCAAGCTTGATGGCAAGGACTCTCAGACCGTCGTCAATGCACTCATCAAGAATGCCCGCAAGCTGCCGCAGGAGCTCTACAAGTCACTGACCTGGGACAGGGGCACGGAGATGCACGCTCACAAGAAGTTCACGTTGGCCACCGACATTCAGGTGTACTTCTGCGATCCGCAGAACCCATGGCAGCGTGGAAGCAACGAGAACACGAATGGATTGCTCAGGCAGTACATGCCGAAGGGCATGGACATCTCAGGGTTCTCACAGCCTCAACTCAATGCGATCGCGAGACAATTGAACGAGAGGCCGCGCAAGACGCTCGGCTTCCATACACCTGCTGAGATGTTCAGCGAATGTGTTGCATCGACCGGTTGAATCCGCAGCGTTCAGCAGTCGTTCACAGAATCGGCACATCATTGGCTCTCCTCCGACCACCCAATGGTCTTTGCCCGCTTCGGCGGGCTTTTTCGTGTCGCCCCTGAATGACTGACCGGTTACGTGTTCTGAAGAAGCGCTTCGAATTCAAGACCCATGACGTCTCGATCACTACGACGCTAGCCTGCAGGACGTGGAGTTGGACCTGCGACATCGACGGCAAACGGCTGAATGTGACAAGCCATCGAAAGCACCTGGTCGAGGCTGCAGCGGTGTTGGAAGCCACGATTCGCGTGAGAAATCACATCGACAGACTGCCATAGCAGACTCGCATCGGAAACCCGAACCGAAGCGCAAGGGGCAAGAAGCCGGGACTGCCGACCGCGCGCCCGGCCCCTGGGACGGCGGGCCGCAGTGGCGGGATTGAAAAATCTTGATCAACATTAGGAACGACCCAATGACACACCTCAGGCACATCGCAGTTTGGGTCGACGAACCGGACCCCAGCCACTTCCATTGGGTGATCCACGAGAGCACCGAGGATGGGTCAGTCTGGGTCGACATCGAGTCGAGTGCTGAGGCCTATCTGAGTTGGATGGAGGCGTTCGACGCCGGCTGCGTGGAACTATTCAAGCTCGTTCCGGATGAGCGCTCCGGCCCCAGGGCGTTGGGCGAAGACGCGGATCCGGTCGGGTGAGCCTCCGGCACGACCATCCGCTTGTCCGGCATCTTCGGCGCACGGCACCTACGCAGCGGGCACTCAGAAAATGGCGCCCCTCTGCAGGCTCGCCTTGCCGTCGAAGCCCAGTTCGCGACGTTCTTTGAAGTCGAGAATCCGAGTCCGCCGGCCTGCGGCCACGTTGACGAGGTAGGCCACCGCATCCTTGCGATTCGGCCATGTCGTCGCCACGAGTTTGGGCGGCGAGGATTCCTCGTCGATCGCCACGTAGCGGCCGGCCGCGTGGCGCCCGAAACCGACAGGGACCTCGATGCCGGCTTCCTCGCAGTAGCTTTGAATCCTGACCTTGTATCGTTCGAACATGGCGTCTCCTTGGAGGATCTGTTGCCCGATTCTTGTTCGACGAGGAGTTACCGAATGTCAGAAGCCACGCTGTGAACCGATCGGCGAGACCTTCCACGATGGGTGCTGCCGCACGCGCCCCGGCGCGGGCGACGATAGCCCTGTTGAATGTCAAGGCTGCAATGTGCGTTTCCGCGCCTGCAAGCGTGGTCATCCAGCAGCGCAGGTCGCGTAGGCGATGGGCTTGCTCGCCGCACGCTGCAGCGCCTCCGCGGAAAGCGATCGCAACGCGAAGATGTCGCTCTAAGCGACCCGCACGCGCAGGGAACCGCTGCGAGGCGCGCTCAGCCTCGGTGCGACGCGGAACGGTTGCCGAGCGCGTGCAAGCTGGCGGGCAGTTCTGCAGCCAGTTCGCGCGCCAGATAGCCCAACGGACCGTGCCGCCGCGACAGTGCAGCCCCAGCGCTGGCGTGTGCCGCCACGCCCCAGGCGCAGGCGGGGAGCGGCTGCAGGCCCCGCGCCGCCAGGCCGCCAATCAAACCTGCCAGCGTGTCCCCGGAGCCCGACGTAGCCAATCCCGCCGCCCCATCATCGAACTGCCACAACGCACCGTCCGGCGAGGCAATGACCGTGCTGCCGCCCTTCAACGCCACGCACGCGTTCCAGCGGCTTGCAGCCTCGCGCGCCGCCGCGACCGGGTCTTCGCAGACAGCCTCCTTGCTCTGTCCACTGAGGTAGGCCATTTCGCCGGCGTGCGGCGTCATCACCACCGGTTGGTCGAGCGCGCCGTCGCGCACGACTGACATGGCCAATGCGTCCAGCACCACCGTCGCGTGGCTGAACAGCGGCATCTGCGCGCGGACCAAGCCGACGATCGAGCGTTCGTGCTGCATGCCGGGCCCCACGACCAGCGCACGGACGTGCCCCGCCAGCGCGGCGAGCGAATCGCCGCCGCGCGCGAGCAGCGCGCCACTGCGGGCCTGTGGCAGGCCGACGACGCGCGCCTCGGGGACCGAGAACGCGAGCCCGTACGCAATCCCCGCCGGCGCCGCGATCGTGAGCTTCCCTGCACCCGCCCGCAACGCCGCCACAGCAGCCAGCAGCGCCGCGCCCGGCATTTCCACACTGCCGGCGACGATCAGCACATGGCCGCGATCCTCCTTGTCCGCATCTTCACCCGGCTTCGGCAGCGGCCAGCGCGCCAGGGCGGCGGGTGTCAGTCGCTTCGGACGAGATTCGGTCGCAGCCATTGGGCGCTCAGGGCTTTGCCGCAGACGGCACATCGGGCGCGCTGGTGACGGGCGTGGCTGCTTCGCGCAACGGCGCGAGGAAGTTGACGAGGTCCAGTTGCAATTCCTCCTCGTCCCCATGACCGCGCGCGGCGCGATAGGAGGTGATGGCGCAGTTGGGAACGTCGCCCTTGCGGTCGATGTCGAGGATCTGGTGCTCGTCGAGGCGTTCGAGCAGGTAGCGCATGCAGTTGACGATGACCTGGTGCGCCACCACCAGCACGCGGCGCTGCGCATATTCCCGCGTGATCATCTCGATCAGGCTGCGCAGTCGAAGGATCACATCGCACCAACTTTCTCCGCCGGGCGGCCGAAAGTAGAACTTGCCGACATGCAGCCGTTGCTCGTTGAGCTCGGGATGCTTCTGTTGAATGCCGAACTTGGTCAGGCGGTCGAGGATGCCGAATTCCTTCTCACGCAGGCGCTCGTCCAGGCGCAGCGTCGCGACTGCGCTCGACATCCGGGCGCACTCGGCCACCAGCGCAGCGGTTTGGCGCGCCCGCTCGTAGGGCGAACACAGAATCACCTCCGGTTGGTCGTTTCGAGGCAGCTTGGCGAACCAGGCGCCCAAAGCCTTGGACTGCTGAACCCCGAGGTCCGACAACGGAACGTCGATGTCGCGCCAGGCCAGATCGATGACCGCCAAGCCTCCGGACTCGGCCGCATCACGCGCGACGTTGCCGGCGCTTTCACCATGCCGGACGATCCACAACTGGGATGGCCAGCCGGCATTCATGGCGTCACCCCTGCTGCGGCGTTTGCAAGGCTGATCGCCGCTTCCACACGGTGAAACGGCGGGGACAGCGGCGGGGCTCGTGTCTGCGAGGCAGTGGCGGGCATTTGTTCTGGCATTGGATGACTCCCGTTTTGGAACATGCGATCTCGCGCTTCGCGTGGGCGTAGGACGGGTTCTCTTCTTGTCCGCGAAGGGCGCCGGCTTCTCGCGCCACACGATGGGATCGGGCAGGCATGGCACGGTGATGCTTGGCGGTTCCCAGAACGAGTACAGTGGCTACACGAAGGTCGAAGGCGCACGCTGGCCAATGGTGACTCACGACAGGTGCCAAGGCCGACAAGACGAAGGTCATGACATCACAATTGATTGAAGAGCAGCTCCGTGTGCTTGCGGCCGCAGCTGAAGGCCATCCTCGCTGTGCCGAATGCGCCGTGCTGTGGCGACCTGGCTGGGAGTCTGTCTCGGGTGCGACGCAGGTCGGCCACCTGATGCTGGTCGGCTCACTGCGCACGGAAGATGCCGCCGACCATCTTGAGGAGTACCACCCGCAGGGAACCCACCTATGGTCTCCCCAGGCTCCGATTGCGCTCGGCTGGCATCCCTATAACCAGTGCTCCGTGTGGTCCTGCACGGCCTGCAAGAGCGCCTTTCTTCGCTACACGGAATACGGCGGGTACTATCAAGAAGAGCGGCTTCGCCCGCTGCTGGCGGAACTGCTCTGCACACCCAAGCCAAGGTGAAGTCGCCCCGCCAGCCGAGCTACCGGTCAAGTTGAAAACGCTGACGGCCGGCCTAGACTGGAAGCTTGCACTTCCACGGAGGTCCGCCATGAGCACACCGACCCAAGTCGTACAACAGGCTTATGCCGCCTTCGGGCGCGGGGACGTAGAGGGCATCCTGGCGTTGCTGACCGATGAAGTGCGGTGGCGTTTCGTGGCCAGTGCGGGCATCCCCTATGCGGGCGAGTACACCGGCAAGCTACAGGTTCGAGGATGGTTCGGCACGCTGGCCGAATCGGACGACATCCAGAAGTTCGAGCCGCGCGAATTCCTCGAAGGACCCGATCACGTCACCGTTCTTGGCTGGGAACAGACCAAGCCGCGACCCAACGGCAAGGTTTTCGAGAGCGAGTGGGTTCATGTCTTCACGCTCAAGAACGACAAGATAAGCCGCTGGATCGGCACGCTCGACACGGCTGCCTACGTGGCGGCGGGAAGATAGGCGCAAACCGGTCCAGAAGATCAGTTGACAGTGTTCCTTGGCGCAAGCGGCGGAAATCGACTCAAAGGAGGCCCGCCCCCTGCGCAGCATCCAGCACGTTGCGGGTCAGGTCTCGAAACTGCGCGCCGAAGTCGGACGACGGTGACGCAGCGAAGGTCGAGGTCCACACCATCCGCCCTTGGCGAACGTCGGTGACGCGGCCAGTGGCTGAAAAACCGGTCGTCCCCCAGCCGCCGATCGGCGCGCTCAGCCCGATCCCCGCACCGCCGCTGCGCCCGAAACTGAAGCCGCCCACGCCGATGGACATTCCTGAACCCATCGAAGTCGTCGCCGGAGTCAGACTCAAGATGAAAATGGTCCTTGCGCCGGAGGCGTTGGCGCTGGTGGCCAACTGTGCCTCCCACTCGCGGGGGTTCACCGCAGTCGTTTCCATCGGGGCGGCAACGGTGCTGACGCCTCTGGCCCGGAGTGCTTGCTGGAGGTTGTCCTGGCATTGCGCACGGGTCGACAGATCGAAGGTGTCGCACGCCACCAGGACATTGCCCTCTCGCAGAACGCCCGAGTTCGGTCCTAGCGCAGGGTCGATCCATTCGCCCCAACGTTGCGGCGGCGCGGAACATCCGGCAACCAAGAGCGCCGCCAGCACTGCGACGCGGTGAGATGTCAGCCAGTCTTTCATGTTGCCCCCGAATCCACCTCTGGGACGTCAGGGTACGCGCCTTCGAGCGCGTGGTGGCGGAAGAAAGATCAGTCAGCGCGAGTAGGAGAATGCCCAAGCGAAGTCGAAACGCATCTCAAGGGTTCGCGCAGCACACGTGCGCCGCGTCGAGCTGGTCCCGACGTAGCTGCCCACCTACCGCAGCTCGGCATCCACGCCGCGTTTCGCGAAGGCCGCGCGGCGCTAGGTTGACGTGATGACCCCAAGAATCCGGAAGGGACAGGCGCCCGACAAGCTGCATCGCGCCAACTTCCACGACCGATTCATGCAGCCCTACCAGGACCCAGCCTTCCAGGCGGAGTCGGAAGCGCTCAAGCGCATCGAGCTCATCGCATGGGAAGCCTATGAGGAAGGACGCAAGGCGCCCGTCACGCGCAAGGCAGGACCTGGCTATGCGGACCCGGACTACGACCTCTCCGTCGCCTGGATCGAGGCCAAGGCGCGCATTGATGCCGCGCAAGCTGCGTGGTGCAGTCCGGGCACGCGATCGCGTGTCCTGCTGGTGAACGGATCGCCGCGCAACGACGGAACCTGTCCTGGGGAAGTGTCGAAGTCCTGGCGCCTCACTGAACTCGCGCGCGAAGTCCTGGTGGCGGCAGGCATCGAGGCGGACGTGCTGGACCTGAGCCTTGTCACGTCGGAGTACGGCAGGCAGATCCACCCCTGCAAGAGCTGCGTGTCGACGGCCATGCCACTGTGCCACTGGCCCTGCAGCTGCTACCCCAATCATTCGCTGCGCCAGGTCGGAGACTGGATGAACGAGATCTACGAACGCTGGGTGGCAGCCCACGGCGTGATACTCGTCACGCCGACACACTGGTACCAGGCCACGAGTCCGCTGAAGCTCATGATCGACCGGCTGGTGTGCGCCGATGGCGGCAACCCCGACCCTACCAGCACGCACGGCAAGAAGGCCGACGAGGCCAAGGCGCTGGAACTGGACGGCGACGGTTGGGCCTTCCCCAAGCACCTGGCTGGCCGCGTCTACGGTGTGCTGGTGCATGGCGATGTCGCAGGCATCGAGAGTCTGCGGCGCAACCTTTGCGACTGGCTCGACTGGATGGGCCTCGTCGACGCTGGAGCCCAGTCCCGACTGGATCGATACATCGGCTACTACGAGCCGTACGCCACCAGTCACGACACGCTCGGCGACGACCTCGACATCCAGGAGGAAACGCGTAACGTGGCGCGTGCCGTAGCGCTCGCCGTGGGCGAACTGCGCTCCGGCAGGCTCAGCGTGCCGGACCGCTCACTGTCGCGGCCAAGACTCAAATAGTGCACCATTCAGCGCAGCGACGGCGGCGGCGCCGCGAAGAAGTTCTTTTTGCTTGGGCGACAACTTCCATGTCGTCGGCAGTGACAGCAGGGTGCGCCACGCCGCATTTTCCATACTCTGCGCTGCGACCAACCATCCGGCGCGATTTTCGATTTCTTGCCAGCCCCATCCAGTTGGGCAGCAGGCGCGGGCTGATCGTGCAGAGATGAGGCGCGGGCCTACAGACTTCGCGCGAGTCCGAGTGCTACTTTCTCTCAGCGACGAACCCTCGTGAGGTACGCCATGGCCTCTACCCCCTTCATCCTGTACGGCGCCCCGGGCTCCGGGGCCACTGCGGTGCATGCGGCGCTCACGCTGATGGAGCTCCCGGTCCAGGTCGTGGACGTTGCGCCCTGGCAAGGAGACCATGAACGCGGGCGCCTGAGCGCCGTGAACCCGATGCGTCAGGTCCCTGTGCTCGTGCTGCCGTCCGGCGAGATCCTGACCGAGAGCGCCGCCATGCTGATCTGGCTCGCCGACCGCTACCCCGCGGCGGGTTTGGCGCCGAGGACGGATGATCCGACACGTGGCCAGTTTCTCCGATGGATGACCTACGTCTCGGCTGCGATCTACGCTCTCTATTGGGTACGTGACGAGCCCTCTCGTCTCGCCTCGAACCCGGACGCGGAAGCGACGATCCTTGACCGGACAGGCGAGCGAATCGCGCAATGCTGGCGGGAAATGGATGCGCAGATGCCGCGTGGCCCTCGCTACTTGCTGGGCGACCGGGTGAGCGTGCTGGACCTCTACGTCGCGGTGGTGTCCCGGTGGCAGCCCCGTCGGCTGCGTTTCTACCGGGAGGCGCCACGCATGGCGGAAGTGGTCCGACGCGTCGACGCCGAGCCCCGGTTGCTGGACCATTGGGCGGCCCGCTATCCCTTCGTGCCGCTTTGGGAAAGCGAGGGCCCATAGCCAGGCGCCCTTCGGTCGGCGGCGGGCCATTCATTGAGGAGGTCGACCGGTGCGCGTGCGCGCGGTCCACTCATCCTCCGCCGCGATCACGTCAATTTTGCGCCTACAGGAGTTGAAGATGGCAGACGATCCAAAGAAAACCGGTCTCGACCGGAAGTTGATTTCCCTGTCCGAGCCGCATGAAGTCCAGAGTTGGACCCAGTCGCTCGGCTGCACCGCGGAGCAGCTCAAGGAGGCCGTGGGCGCCGTGGGCAACAGTGCCGAGGCCGTGCGCGCGTACCTCGAAAAGAAGTAGCGCGAAGAGGCCGTCATGCCCCGCCTCCCGAAGGCCTTCGAGGACGACATGGCCCGACTGGTCGCGTCGCTGCAAACGGCCGCCCAGCCGGCTCGCGCTGCTGCTGCGGCGGAAGGATCTGCGCCGCGCGCCAAGGCGGCCTCCAGAAGGCCCCCCGCCGCCAAAACTGCCGCCAGGAAACCAGTGGCTCGCTCGACTGCGAAGAGGGCTTCATGATTCTGCTTGCGCTTCTGAGGGCGTGGAACCGTCTGGAGACGTACCGGCGGACCACGTGGCTGGACTCGTGAGTTCGAAGTCCGCCCGACGCGAATACTTGGTGGCGGTGGCGGAATTTGAGGACCGGGGGCTTCGCCTCTGTTTTCGCCGTTCGGGAACGCAAGCCGGCAAAGCGAGCGCGACCGGCAAGCGCGAAACTCGACGCTGCCAAGCGCGCCCTGTAGATTTCGGCATGGCCCGCGAAACCCGCCTGGATCCGCTCCAGAAATACTGGTCGAAGCGCGACTTCGCGGTCACCTCCGAGCCTCGGGGCGAACACGCGCCCCGCAACGGCAAGGCTCTTTCTTTCGTCATCCAGAAGCACGCGGCCAGCCGGCTGCACTACGACTTCCGCCTCGAGCTGGATGGGGTCCTGCTCTCTTGGGCTGTGCCGAAGGGGCCCAGCTTCGACCCCGCCGACAAGCGCATGGCGATCCATGTCGAGGACCACCCCCTCTCCTATGGATCGTTCGAGGGCACCATTCCCCCCAAGCAGTATGGCGCCGGGACAGTCATCGTCTGGGACAACGGCACCTGGGAGCCCGTGGGCAACCCGCAGGAAGGCCTGAAAAAAGGCAAGCTGCTCTTCCACCTGCAAGGCCAAAAACTGGCCGGCTTGTGGGAGCTGGTCAAGATCGCCAAGGGCGGTGAGAAGCAGGAACCCTGGATCCTGTTCAAGAAGAAGGACGCGTTTGCGCGACCGAAGGCGGAATACGACGTTGTCTCGGCCCTGCCCGACAGCGTGATCGCCAAGCCACTGCGCCCGGCGCGTTCCGAGCGCAAGAGCGCGACGACGCGCGGTGCCTCGGCCAAGCGCGCCCGCAGCGCGGACGACAGGGTGCCGGGGGCCGTGAAGGCACCACTCCCCGCCAAAATGAGTCCCCAGCTCGCAACCCTGGCCACCGGCGTGCCGGCGGCCGGCCAGTGGCTCTACGAGATCAAGTTCGATGGCTACCGGATCATGACCCGCATCGGCAACGGCAAGGCCGCGCTCGTCACGCGCGGCGGCCACGATTGGTCGGACAGGATGCCCGGCCTGGTGCGCGAGCTGGAGAGCCTCGGGCTCAAGTCAACCTGGCTGGATGGCGAGATCGTCGTGCTCGACGACCAAGGCCTGCCCAGCTTCAACGCATTGCAGAAGGCCTTCGACCTCGGCACGGGCAACGCGCAGATCGTCTACTTCGTGTTCGATGTGCCCTACTTCGAAGGCTACGACCTGCGCGAAGCGCCGTTGGTGTCGCGCCGGCAGCTGCTCAAGGCACTGCTCGACGAGAAGGCGACGGAGCATGTCCGCTTCAGCGCCGCCTTCGAAGCCGACGCGGCGTCGGTGCTGAATTCGGCCTGCCGCATGAATCTCGAGGGCGTGATCGCCAAGCGGGCCGACGCACCCTACGCCTCGCGCCGCACGGAGACCTGGCTCAAGCTGAAGTGCCAGCAGCGCCAGGAGTTCGTGGTCGCCGGCTACACCGACCGGTCCGACGGCTCCCCGCAGATCGGCAGTCTGATCCTGGGGGTGCATGCGCCGGACGGCACGCTGGTCTCGGTCGGCAGCGTCGGCACCGGGTGGGACTCGGACGAGGCTGCGGCGTTGAAGCGCAAGCTGGTCAAGATCGAGGTTGCCAAGCCCCCCTTCCCTGCCGGCGCGGCCAAGCCCGGCCGGTGGTCCAAGCGAGCCCCAGGCAGCGAGCGCTGGGTGGCGCCGCGCATAGTCGCCGAAGTGGCCTTTGCCGAATGGACGCCCGACGGGCAGGTCCGGCATGCGTCCTATGTTGCGCTGCGCACCGACAAGCCGGTCAGCGCGATCGTGCGCGAGACGGCCAGGACGCTCGCGGATGCTGGCCCCGTGAAGACGGCAGGCAAGACCGCCGACGGGGGGATCAAGGTGAGCAACGCTGGACGCGTCATCGACCCCGGTTCGGGCCTGACGAAGCTCGACCTGGTGCGCTACTACGAGTCGGTGGCGGACTGGATCCTGCCGCATTTGAAGAACCGGCCGTGCTCGCTCGTGCGCGGGCCGACCGGCGTGACGGGCGAACTCTTTTTCCAGAAACACGACGAGAAGATCAGCATTCCCGGGATCAAGGAACTGGACCCCACGCTGTGGCCGGGTCACGCTGCGTTGCTCGAGATCGGCACCGCGCAAGCACTTGCCTCTGCGGCACAGATGAACGTCATCGAGTTTCACACCTGGAACTCCATGGCGAAGAACATCGACAAACCAGATCGGATGATCTTCGACCTCGATCCGGGCGAAGGCACGTCCTGGCAGCACGTCCAGGAGGCGGCGATCCTGGTGCGCACGCTGTTGTCGGAGCTGGGTCTCCAGGCCTGGCTGAAGACCAGTGGCGGCAAGGGGCTGCACGTCGTGGTGCCGATCGCGCCGCGCTTCGACTACGAGGCGGTCAAGGGCTTCTCGCAGGCGGTGGTGCAGCACCTCGCGCGCGCCATCCCGGCACGCTTCGTGGCCAAGAGCGGACCCTCGAACCGGGTCGGCAAGCTGTTCGTCGACTTCCTGCGCAACGGGCACGGCGCTACGACCGCGGCGGCGTTTTCTGCTCGGGCGCGCCCCGGGCTCGGCGTGTCGATGCCCGTGGCTTGGGATGACCTGACCAAACTGAAGAGCGGTGCGCAATGGACCATCGCCACGGCGCGGGAGCACCTGTCGTTTCAGTCGACGGACCCATGGGCCGAGTATTGGACGGCCCGCCAGCCGCTGGCGGCTGCGATGAAGAGGATCGGGTTCAGGCCGGGAACGTAGCTGCTACGGGCCAATCGCCTTCGCGCTTGCCATACAAGAGCGGCGGCTCGGCCGGCGGCGACTGCACCCGGGCCTTCGGCGCGGTCGAGCGCACGGCGCGATTCACGTCCGAACCCTAGTTCAGGTCCTTGTCCTTCCAGACCTTCGAGCCTCCGAGGGACACCCCCGCCTGTAGGCCGGCCTTGGTCAGCACATAAGCGGTGCCGCCGGAGAACGCGACAGCACCCGCCTTGATATTGGCCTCGTCCTTGCCGGTGCCTGCGCCCGCGGCAGCGCCGGCCGAGGCATCCCAGCCGTTGTCGATGAAGTCGGCCAGCGACTTGGCATCCTTGAACACGAAGAGATAGCGCGTGTCGGAGGCCCCGATCTGCAGGCCTGCGCTCGCCTGGGCGATGTTCATGTACGTGTCCTTTTTGGACTTGCTGTCGTGCGCTATGCCCTTCCCGCCCGCTCCGCCAAGGCCGAAGCTCAAACCGTAAGTCGTGAATACGGCGTAACCGGGCGCCTTGCCTACCGCGTTCTTGATCTCGGCATCGGCCTTGTAGAAGTCCTCGAGCGCCTGCTTGGCCTTAGCCCTGACCTCGGCCTGCTTGGCAGCGTTGTCCTGCGCGTAGGCACCGCGGGCCAGCAACGATGCCAGCGATGCACCGACGACGAGTAGCTTGCGACGTTTCATTGCGTTCTCCTTTCACGGTCATGCAAATCCGCCTCATAGGCACGAGGGAGTCCGGCTCGGCCGCACGTCTCCCTGCGAGCGACCCGTCCGAATGTTCCCACAGATCCGGTCACCTCGGCTACCAAGGAACCAGAGCCCTGCGAAGGGCGAAGGCGGCGATAGCGGGAACGCAGGCCGCCTTCATGCGGTCGAAGCCGGGCTTGCGCCGCGCGCCAAGGGCGCCGCCTCGATGCGCAGTCCGAGCAGCTCAAGCGACGCGATCTCCAGCTCGAAGCGGCTCTCGGCGCCTGAAGCCTGCAGGCTCGCGCGCAGCCGGCCGGCGATCGTCCCGCATTGGCCCTGTAGTCCGGCGAAGCTCGCGTACGCCTCGCGCAGCGCCAGCGAGGCCAACTCCAGGTCCAGGCTCGCAGCCATCTTCGGCGAGCGCAGACGGACGGTATTGTCGCCCGCACTAGCCCGTTGAAGCTGCGCGCGGACGCCCGGCATCGCCACTGAGCCATCACCCAGCCGGATCTCGCCTTCGAGCGACGTGCGCCCGAGTAGGGTCCGCGCCTGCTCCGTCAGCCCCTGGCCCGCGCGGGGTGCGGCGGCGCTCAGAAGCGTCTCGGCAAATGGCTGCAGATCGATCCTGCCGCGGTCGGACACGAAGGGGCCGAGCGGGATCCCCCGCCGCTCGAACTCGACCCCGCTGACCGGGGCGGCAGCGAACTGGTAGACATAGCTGCGACCGTTCGGCGCATCGACATAGATGCCCATTCGGCTCACGCCCATGCGCGAATCCGGACCGACGTGCTCGACCGTTGCGTCCCTGAAATCTACGCGACCCGCTCGGATGGGAATCGTGACCTCAGCGTCGAAAAGAAGCTGCGCGTCCTCGATGTGGCCGCGGATGCTGCCCTCCGCGGCGGCCAGCGGGCCGAGGAACCAAGCCGGCAAAGTGGCCCCGGCCGAGGGCTCCGGTGCCGGCGCAGTGGCGCCCGCCTGGCGCAGGCTGTCGGCGATCGGCTCGAGCTGCGACGGCATCTGCAGGGGACCGGAAAGCTCAAGGCCGGTGATTTCGATCCGTTCGGCCGTCAGCACGCCGAGCCGCAGCCGGCCATCCGCCGATTCCAGCGTGCATCGCAGGCCCTGTACGGTCACCCGGCCGACCCGGATCTCGTGTGGCCCGCGGCGCAGCATCGCGGATGTTGCTTCGAGCCGGGCGATGCCGATTTCGGCCGCGCCGCCGATCCCGGGAGCCCAGCTGACACCTTCGAGCGACAGGCGGTCACGTTCAAGGCCGCCAGAAGCGCCAAGCTGCAAGCCGAGGAGCAGACCGACGATCGAAACGGCGGATGGCGTAGTCATAGCCTGAAGATTGTGCACGTCGAGGGGGACCGCCGTCGCCTGGGCGGCCGGGCGTTCGCCCAAGCTCAGCACGGCGCCGTCGGCGCCCAACCAGCACAAGGGCGTGAAGACCTAGCTGGGTCGCGAACCCTGCCCGGCGCGGGCAAGTGACTGTGGGCTGGGGTTTCCCGGCTCGGGCGGGTCAACGGCGCCGCGGCGCGGACAGAGCGATCAACAACGCCGTGACCAGCGCGCCGCCCGCAGCGGCGCAGAGGACTGCCTTGATCGGCTCGTCCATCACGGTTTGCTGCCCTTTCGCGCGCAGGTCGCCCGCCTGTTCCTTCATGCCCTGGATCTTCTGGCCCGCCGCATCGACCGCATTACGGGCGTAGGTCTTGGCGGAGTCTGCGACGCTGCCAGCTTTGTCCTTGGCATCCTGCAGGTAGCCCTGGGCGGCATTCGCCGCATTGCGCCCGACGGCGTCAGCGGCATCCATGCTGCGGCGCATTGACGCACCCTCATCGGTATAGGGCTGGGTATCCGCAGAGCCGCCCTGCGGCGACGAGGTGCCCTGCGCGGACTGCTGCGACTGTGCGGACTGCTGCCCGGCCTGCCGGTCTTGCTCGAACGGGGCGGACGCGCCTGCGGTCCAGGTGGTCTCCGGCCGCGTGCCGCTTGACGTGGTGGTGCGACTCGGGTCGCTGTCCGGGCTCGAGCCGGTTGAAAGGTTGTCCATAGTGCCTCCGGTGGAGAGAATGAAAGCAAGCCGCAGCGGCAGAGCGACTTCCTGGCTCATGCAGGTATCCGCCCACCCGACATGCGCACGGATCAGCGTTTGAGCCCAAGCGTTGTAGGCCAAGGCTCCAGACAGGAGTCGGCGGCGCAGTCCGTCGCTGGTGCGTGCACGAGGCTTCGTCCTCCACGCGCGGCCCGCCCACGGCCTGATACTGGCGTCGGTCGAAGTGCCACCCCCGCGCGCCCCCGGGCGCAAGACAACCAAGGAGATCATCATGGGCCTCTTGACGCAGATTCTCGGCGGACTCGCCGGCAATGCACTCGGCGGACGCCGCAGCGACGGTTCGCGCGGCGGCGGCGGCATCAGCCCGATCCTGATGGCCTTGCTGCCGGTGGTCCTCAACATGCTGAGCCAGCGTGGCCACGCGCGCGGCCTCGGTCCGGGTCCTGCCGGCGGAGCGGGTGGTCTCGGAGGTCTCGCCGGCATGGGCGGCCTCGGCGGCCTGCTCGAACAGTTCACCCAGAAGGGCTACGGGAGCCAAGCCAATTCATGGGTCGGCACCGGCGCGAACGAGGCCTTGCCCCCGACTGCAATCGACGACATCTTCAGCCGAGATCAGTTGCACCAGATCGCGCAGCAGGCAGGCCTCGGCGACGACGAGGCGCGCTCAGGGCTGTCGGAACTGCTGCCCGACGTGGTCGACCATTTCACGCCCGGCGGTCAAGTGCCCGAGCAGAGCCAGCTTACGTCGAGCGTCGACGACTTTCTGCGGCAGTTCCGCTAGGCAGCATGTCCGTGACGTGTCCAAGGTGCTTCCGCACTCGGACCCGTCGGCCAAGTACCACCGGGCAAATAGCCGCGGCCGGACGGCAGATCCTCCGCGCGAAAGTGCACGCTACAGGCATCGCGAGCTCAGGCGCTCGGGAACTACCGCCACGAGCTATCGAGCGGGGGCGACCTCGATGCGGTGAGTCGCCCTTATCCTCCGCTCACATGGCCCGCACCATCTCGACTTCCTCCGCCCGCGTTATTGATGTTGCCTTGTCGAGCGAAGACCAGGGGCGGATTCTTCGTTGCCGCCAACGTCTCGATGGCTCTCCCGGTGGCCTCCTGCGCCTCCAGGTGCTTCCGGCATATCGCACACATTGCGTCTGCTTGGGGCGGCCACCCTTGGGAGCTACTGAAATCTTCGCTGCGTTCCTACACTCGTCTACGCCAGCTGCTGGATCAAGTGCCAGTACCATCCGGCCGAGTTCCTGGCCGCCCTGCTCAACTCGCAGCCGCTCGCCTTCTACAGCCCGAGCCAGCTCGTCCAAGGCGCCAAGCGTCATGGCGTGGAGGTCCGACCCGCCGACGTCATGCACAGCGACCTCGACTGCACGCTCGAGAACCTGCCGCACCGGCCCACGGTTCGCTTGGGGCTGCGGATGTTGTCAGGGCTTCGGTGGGAATCGGCCCAGCGGATCGTCGATGCCCGGCATGAATGCCTGTTCGACAACGCCGAGGACCTCGCGCGCCGGGCCGGGCTCGAACTGCACGAGATGAAGTTGTTGGCCAGCGCCGATGCATTGAAGAGCTTGAGCGGGGCACCTTCCGCGCGCCGACGGCGACCTCCACGCTAGACGCCAACAACGACTACGAGGCCGTGCAGGCCTGGCTCTCGCTGCACGAGGCAGCGGCTACCCAGCGGGCCTACCTCAAGGAGGCCGAACGCCTCATCCTGTGGGCCGTGGTCGAACGCGGACGGGCGCTGTCCTCGCTCACGACGGAGGACGCGGTGGCGTACCGGGCGTTCCTGCGACGCCCGACGCCGAGCTCGCGCTGGATCGGACCACCCTACGCGCGCTCGTCGCCAGAATGGCGCCCCTTCGCGGGTGGACTTTCGGCACGCTCCATCGCCTATGCCCTCTCGGTACTGGGCGCGATGTATCGCTGGCTCATCCAGCAGCGCTATATCTGCTGGCCAATCCTTTTGCGGGCATAAAGGTGCGTGGGGCCTCGCGCACAGAACCCCTGGCCGCCACCCGGGTCTTCGGTGAACGCGAATGGGCCGTGATCCAGGCCGTGGGCCAGGGACTCGAATGGGGACAGGGTTGGAGCGCACCGGCGGCGCAGCGTCTGCGCTTCGTACTGGACTTTGCCTACGCCACCGGATTGCGCATTGGCGAGTTGGTCGGTGCGACGCTCGGCCAGATCGAGGTCGATGGGCGCGGGGATCACTGGCTGCACCTGGTCGGCAAGGGCAGCAAGGCGGGCAAGGTGGCGCTGCCGCCGATGGCGCGTGCTGCGCTCGACCGCTACCTGATGCAACGCCAACTGCCGCTGACGCCGGCGCGCTGGGATCCCAAGACGCGGCTGATCGGCAGTCTCGAAGCGGACAGCACCGCCGACATCACCGCCACTCGCCTGTGGGTCGTCATGCGGCGGTTCTTCCTGAAGGTGGCCGAGTCCATCGAGACCGAGGCACCGGCCACAGTGGAAAAGCTCAAGCGCGCCAGCCCGCATTGGATGCGGCACACCCACGCCACCCATGCGCTCGCGCGCGGCGCGGAGCTCACGACGGTGCGCGACAACCTCAGGCATGCATCGGTCGCAACGACCTCAATCTACCTGCACAGCGATGAGGTCAAGCGGGCGCGTCAAATGGATGCCGCGTTCGGCGCGCCTCCCGGCGGATAGGAACCCTCAGATCGCACTTGAAGCGCACCGATTTGCAATCGATGGTGACAAACATGAGTATTCCAGTCGACGGGGCCGGGGAATCAGGGGGCTATCTCACTTCGACTTCGAGGGCATCCGCTCTCGTGTCATGTCGCTGAACGAGAAGATGCCTGACAAGCTCGACGAGCTCGACGAGCTCGACGAGCTCGGGATCATGAAGACGGTGATGACCAACATCGCCGAACGACCCTGAAAGGAGCAATTTTTAACGTGTCTCCAAGATGAACACGGCCATCGGGAAGGGAATCATCGAGCTGGAGAACGAGCGAGGCAAGCTGCTCTCCATCCTGCACGCCCTCAAGGATGAAAGCTGGCTCGATGCCTGCCCCAACGACTCCCTACACCTCGAGACTTCCAAGGAAGCAGCGCGAGACGCCCTGGGGTGACCTGTCCTCCCCCACTTCTGGGGAGGAACCAGTCTGATCCACGTCAACAAAGTCACATAGACGGATCCACCTGAATGGGGCACGCCTGATCGTGTGCGTTACATTCATGAACACCGACTTACAAAAAACGACAGAGACCCCGATGAGGAGTAAACCGTGGATTTTCGTGGTGGTGGCCTACGTTTTCGTGATGCATTTGGCAATCGGAGGCCTTGTGATCAAGGGCGACTATGTGGCCAAGCTGGACAACAAGATCAGCATGCTCTCCACCCACGATCGCTACGCCAACCGGATGCTGGCGGGCAAGCAAACCACAGCACTCCTGGGTGACAGCATCACCTGGGTCCTTGGGGATGCTCCCAATGCCATCAACTATGCCGTGAGCGGCGAGGTGACGCAGGGTCTGATCAACACCCTGCCCACCCTCAACCTGGCTGTGGACCGGATCTTCCTGATGATCGGGATCAACGACATCTGGATCGGCAAGCAAGGCCTGCACGGGCGACTGGCCGAGATCGATGCCCTGCTTCCAGCAGGTGTTCCGGTGGTTTGGAGTGGCATCACTCCGACCAACGACTTCCGCATCGACCCGGAAGAGGTCCAGGCTGCGAACGAGGAGATCAAGCGGCTCTGTGCCAAGCGACCGCGGTGCAGCTACCTCGACACCTGGGAGATCCTGGCCAAGGATGGCAAGCAGATCCCGGAGTACTTCCTGGCCGATGGTGTGCATCTCAGCGCATCAGGCTACGACCGATGGATCGATGCGTTGCCCCCTGCAGCCAACTGAACCAACCCAGCTCAACATCAGCCCTCTTCAAGACCCCCAAGATCAAACTCACCAGGGACATGCGCCTCGGTTTCGTGAAGGCTGTGCTGGCTGACATCGACACCAAGCTGGATGAAGACGCCATCCGCAAGATGGTGCTTGCTGAAGCCGTGAAGGCCCTGCCTGCAGCTGTGCGGATGATGGGGTGATCTCGGTTTTCATGCATTTTTTGGCGCCTTGGTTTTCGCGGCGCTGCCGGGAAGGAGAGCATCACAATCCTGCAACAACGCCGGCGCCAGTCAACTACAGAGAGCGGTACCGGTGCGGGGAGCGCATTGCAACCGGCTTCATTGAATCCGCGGTCAACCAGGTGATCGCCAAGCGGTTCGTGAAAAAGCAGCAGATGCGCTGGACACCGCGCGGCGCGCATCTGCTCACTGCATACCCCCCAGGATTGTGATGCTCTCCTGGTGCGTCGATGCCATTGAGACGAACTCTGTTAGCTGGCGCTCGATACTCGCGCTTGCTGGAACGACAGTTCCGCCATCCGGCGATTCTCGTCGAGCGCAGCATCAATGGGGTTGGAGTCAACGTCCGTTCAGCCCAATGCCGATTTGGCACTACAGTACCGGCCATGAGCGGTGCCCTCGTTATCACTCTGTCCGTGCTGGCTGGCGTATTGGGATACGCGAGCCTGCACCACGCATTGGTCGGCTTCGCACGGCCGCGCAATAAAACTCACCTGCTGTTCGCATTGTGGTCGCTGCTCTTCGCAGTCTATGTGGCTTCGAGGATCGGCTCCTATCGCGCTGGGACGGTGGAATCGCTGGTCTTGATGCGCCGTATCGAAACGTCGTTGGCGATGCTGGTGACCGCGGTGCTTCCATGGTTTGCGGGCGCCTATCTGGGTTTAAGGAAAGTTCGGCCCGTTCAGATCGGAATCACGGTTGGCTGTGCTGTCGTGATCGTTTTCAATGTGACGTTGCCCTTCGGTGCCTCGTTCTCCTCGCAGCCGAACGTCGAATCGATGGTGCTTCCCTGGGGTGAGCAGGTCACGGACATTCGGGTCTTCGATCCCGACGTCTGGTTTATGGTGGGCGTGGCCGTGATCTTGTTCACCGTCACATGGGGAATCTACGTCTCGTTGCGTATGCGCCTCGCGGGCAAGAAGCGCCGCAGGGCGGCTACGCTCGCGGCCTGCCTGACGCTCCTCAGTGGAGGGGCCATCGGAAGTCTTCTTGTCGACTGGGACATCCTGCAGGGTCCTCACACCGCTGAGTTCACTTTCGTGGCGCTGGTATTGATGTTGGACTTCGAGTTGTCATATGAGCGCCGTCAATTCCACTCACGCCTCCAGGGGGTGCTGGACAACGTGCCTGCTGCGGTGAACGTCAAGCTCGCGGACGGTCACAACATCCTGGTGAATCGCGCCTACGATGACCTCTTTCAGTTGTCGGAGCGATCGATTGTCGGTAAGACGAATCGCGCCCTGTATATCAGGCAGCGCGCCGAGGCGGTGAATGCCAGCGACCAAGAGATGCTGCGGACTCAGCAGGTCTATCGCGCCGAGGAGTCAATAGGTGACGGCGAAGGCGCACGCATCTTCGCGGTGCTCAGGTTCCCCCTCATGCAGCCCGACGGAACCGCCGATGCCCTGTGCACCATCTACACCGAAGTTACCCATCAGCGCCGCTCTGAACGCGAGATGGATACGCTGCGTCGTCAGGTCTGGCATGCCGATCGGGTCGAGCGCACCGCGGTGCTGGCGGCATCCCTCGCTCACGAGATTTCGCAGCCCCTCACGGCGATCCTGAGCAATGCCCAGGCCGCGCTGCGCTTTCTAGCGCAGGACGAACCGGACCTGGCCGAAGTGCGGGCGATCCTCCAGGACGTTGTACGGGACGACAAACGCGCATCCGGCGTCATCAACGGTCTGCGCACCATGCTGCGGCGCCAGGACACTCCGCGCGAACGCGTCGACATCGGAATCTGCGTCAACGAGGTGGTGGGCCTCATGCACAGCGATTGCGTCGAGCGCGGCATTCGAGTGGAGCGCTCGCTTGCGCCTGGGCTGATTGTCGTGGCTGACAAGGCGCAGATTCAGCAGGTGTTGTTGAACCTGCTGATGAATGCGAACGAGGCCATGGCTGAGATGTCATCGGGTAACAGGCGGCTGCAGGTGTCGGTTTCCCAGCACGGCGAATCTCAAGTCCTGGTGGCGGTGCGCGACGAAGGTCCCGGGATCGACATCGACGATCTTGAACGGGTCTTCGACAACTTCTACACCACCAAGATCAAGGGACTCGGCATGGGGCTATCGGTCTGCCGCGCCATTCTCGAGGCTCACGGAGGGCGCCTCTGGGCGGAGAGGAATGTTGGACCGGGCGTCATCTTCAAATTCAATTTGACAACGCTCTCCGAGTAGGTGGCCTTATTGCTGTACGGGTTGCCACATACGCCCTCGTCCGCGGGCAGATCTCGAGAACAGGAAACCCACTCCGATTGCACCGATTCGGCCGCTCACTCCAGATGAGAAGCGCCGGTACGAAGAAGCTGCTGACAGGAAGGAGTTGCGCCGCGTAATGGAGAGACTTGCCGTGGCGGCGACCTCATCCGAGCGTGCGAGCCTGCTTCCTGAGCATCCCTTATCAGGCGTCAAATGGGGCGCCGCCAGCGAGGAAGGTTGAATAGCGCGAGGACTGGCCCCGCCAGAACTCCCACATGGCGGCGGGCCATGGTGCGAGCGTCAGCAAGTGGTTCAAGTAAAAATGGACGAGAGGCACTTCACGCGCCGAGGAATCGGAAGAGTCCGCATCGCGCTTCAAGGACTCGGAAGTTGCATGCATTGAAAGTCTCCTGTTGTGAGAAGTGATGCTACGCAAGCGTCTTGGACGCTGCCTTGATGTAGCTCAAAGCACGTCCGAACCCCTCGCCCTTTTCGCCCGGTGCCGACGCAGCGCACGTACTTCGGTGGCTGCGCCACCGGCACGCGCAGCTACTTCCTCACCGTGTTGCGCGACAGGCTCGTTGCCCTCGCAATCTCTCGCACCGATTTGTTCTCGCGGTGGTGCATCCGCAGGACCTTGCCAATCATGGCCATGGTGATCAATCCTCATACCCCCACCGCTTAAAAAAGCAGCAGGGTAGGCTCGTCGACCTCGGCGTGACGCCCGGAAGCATCGTCGGCATTGCCCTGGAAGACTCCATCGAGCATGTGCTCCTGCTCTATGCGGCGGCCCGCGCCGGCGCCGTGATCCTTCCGATGGACTGCCGCTGGCGCGACAACGAGAAGCAGCGGCTGGCCGCGCATTTCGAGCCTGCCGCCGTGATGGTGGAGCCGGGCGCAGCATTCGACGGTGCGCCATGCATCGCCGTCGACGAAGCCTGGCGCGACGCGGTCGTGGCCACGGACCCCGAGCGTGACTTTCCCGACGGCGCGCGAGGCATCGCGATGTCGCTGTCGTCGGGCACGACGGGTCGGCCCAAGAGCCCGATGGTGTCGCACCAGAAGTTCCTCAACCGCTTCTGGACGCACTGGGTGGACCTGGGGTTCGGCAGCAGGGAAACCTACATCAACGCCACCCCGCTCTATTTCGGCGGCGGCCGCGCATTCAGCATGTCGACCCTCTACGCCGGAGGCACGGTGGTCCTGTGCCCGCCGCCGTACAAGCCAGAGGCATTGGCTGCGGAGGTCGCAACTTGCGCCCTACAAGGCGCCGCGCCAGGTGTTTGTCGTCGAGGAATTGCCGCGCAACTCGTTGGGCAAGGTGGTCAAGGCCACCTTGGTTCAAGGGCTGGCGCCGTTGTAGAGGCTGCGCGGAACGCGCCGACGCTCACTCCAGCGCGTTGAGCAGCTCGTGCGCCTGGCGCCCGAGCTGCCAGCGCTCGTAGGCGTCGCTGTTGAGCTGCGCCGAAAGCTCGGCAGCGCAGGCTTGAAGTACCTCGACCTGCTGGCGGCGGGGCGGATTGGGAATGTTCTGGATGGACCCGACGATCGACAACGCCCCGGCCAGGACATCACCGTTGCGAAAGATCGGCACCGCGACGGTGTTCACGCCCAGCATCACCTCGTTGTCGCAAACCTCGTAGAACTGGGCCTTGATGAGGCGCAGCCGTTGGCGGATGACGACCGGATCGGTCATCGACTGCGGCGTCTCGGCTGTCATCGGGCTGGCCAGCAACTCTTCCTGCAATGAAGCGGGCGAGAAAGCGAGCGTCAGTCGCCCGAGCGCCGAGCAGTGGGGCAGCGGCCGGTTGCCCGGCTTCACGCTGATGCAGATGCGCGCGTAGATGTTGTCCATGTTCGCGATCACCATGGGCCGCCCGTTGATCGGCACCGCCAGCACGGCGGTTTCCTTCAGCTCGTCGCGCACGCGCAGGAGGTAGGGCTCGGCGCGGCTGCGAAGGTCGAACTGCGTGCCGGCGGCCTCGCCCAACTGGAACACGCGCCAGCCGAGCCGGTAGCGCTCGGTCGCCTGGTCCTGCTCGATCAGCCCCATCTCGCGAAGGGTGGACAAGTGGCGGTGGACGCGGGGCTTGGTCTCGCCGAGCGCATCGGCCAGTTCCGTGACGCCCATCGCGCGCTGACCGAGCGCCAGCTCGTCCAGGATGCGGACAGCCACCTTGACGGCCTCGACCGAGTTGAGCTTCTTGTCGCCGGGCTGGGGTGCCGGCACGGGGCCTGGAGAAGTTTGCATCGACCGCGGATTCTGCGTCATCCCACACCTTCTGTTGTTGGCACCTTCCTGGTGCATTCAGGCACACCAAAATAGGCGCATGCAGTTTCGCTCTGCGTTACTAAACTCTGATTGATATTTTACCCGATATCGAATATCGTCTGGCGTAACAAAGCCATCGGCTGCCGTTTTCCCCAAAACCTCGAGGACCTCCGTCATGAAAGCTATGCGTCGCAGTCTTGTTGTTTCCGCCATCCTGCTCGCCTGCACCTTCGGTGCACAGGCGCAGCCGGCACCCGCCAAGACCCCGCTGAAGTTCGGCCTCGCCATGCCGCTGACCGGGCCGCAAGCGCTTTTCGGCGCCGACCAGGCCAAGGCGGCGCAATGGGCGGTGCAGGACATCAATGCCAAGGGCGGCATCGACGGGCATCCGCTGGAAATGGTGCTGCTCGACACGCAGGCCGACCCGCGGCTCGGCATCAACGCCGTGAACCGGCTCATCAACGTCGACAAGGTGCCGGTGTTCGTCACGGCCTGGAGCGCAGTGGTCAAGGCCGTGGCCCCGATCGCCAATCGCAGCAAGGTGCTGGAGCTCAGCGTAGGCGCCAACTCGCCCGACATCGCCAAGCTTGGCGACTACGTCTACACCACCTACCCGCTGGCCGACGTGGACGTGCGCGCGCAGGCACGCTACGCCCGCGAAACCCTCAAGAAGCAGACCGCGGCGGTGCTCTACATCCACAACGACAGCGGCGTCGAGGGTGCTCGCATCTACCGCGACGCGTTCCAAGAGGCCGGCGGCAAGGTGGTCGCCTACGAGGCCTACGACGCCCAGGCGACCGACTACACCGGCGCGCTGCTCAAGCTGCGCTCGGCCAACCCGGACATCATCCATATCCAGGGCCTGGTGTCCGACCTGCCGCAGGTGGTCGCGCAACTGCGCCAGCTGGGCCTGAAGCAACCGATCTCCACCTACTCCGCCGGCTACAACCCGAAGGTGGTGGAGCAGCTGGGCGCAGCGGCCGAAGGCATGCTGGTGTCGGCGCTCGCGCCGTCGGCCGAGCAGAACCCGAACATCGCCACCTTCGTCGAACGTTGGAAGGAGACCGAGAAGCGCGTACCCAACGGCTTGCCCTACACCCAATACCTGTACGACGCGCCATTCCTCGTCGGCCAGTTGTATGCGCACCTTCTCAAGACGAAACAGCCGCTCACGGGCGAGAACATGAAGAACGCACTGGTCGAGGTGGGCAAGTTCGACCTGCCCATGACAGGGGTGCTCGAAATCACCAAGGACCACCGCGTCAACAAGCCGGTGTACCTGTACGAAGTGAAGGGCGGCCAGTTCGTGCCCGTCGCTGCCGTCAAGTAAACAGCCGCGGCGGCGCCGCGGCGTTCACAAGGACTCCTCTCTCCATGGTCGACATCCATACGCTGCTCCAGATCTTCTGGACCGGTATTTCCACCGCCACCTACGGCGTGCTGCTGGCCGCCGCGTTCTCGCTGGTGCTGAAGGTGGTCAAGGTCTGGAACTTCGCGCAGGCCGGCATGATGGGCATCGCGTACTACACGATGTACCTGGCGATCCAGCGCTTCGGCTTGCCTGCGCCGGTGGGCATCGCCGCCGGACTGGCAGTGACCATCGCCGCCGCCCTGGCGATGGAGGTCTACGGCCTGCAGACTTTCCGGCGCCGTCATTCGCCATCGCTCACGTACTTCATCTTCACGCTGGTGGTGTCGGAGTTCGTGCAGTACATGCTGGCCATGCTGTTCGGTACCGAGCCGGTGTCGCTGGCCGCCACGCTGATGTCGGAATCGACGCTCGTCGGCGGCATCATGGTGAGCCGCTGGGATCTCACGGCGCTGTGCACTACTGCCGTGCTGATGGCCGCGCTCTACGTGCTGCTGAAGAAGACGCGGCATGGCAAGTTCATGGTGGCGGTATCCGACAACCCGCACCTCTCGCGGCTCTACGGCATCAACGTCCGGCCCATCTACGCGCTGACTTTCGTCGTCGCGTCGGTGCTGGTCTGCGCCGCGATGTACTTGTTCGGCACCCGCGCATCGATGGTGCCCAACACACCGCTCGAGATGATGCTGTTCGCCGTGATCGCCGCCTTGCTCGGCGGCATGGGCAACGTGTTCGGCGCAGCCTGGGCGGCGCTCTTCCTCGCCCTGCTGCGCGCGTTCAGCATCCTGGTCATCCCCTCCGCGTGGCAGGGCCTGATCCTCTACGCGCTGCTGTTCATCACGATCCTGCTGTTCCCCAACGGCGTGAAGCTGCGCTTGCCGCGGCGAGCGGCACCCGCTGTCGCAACGGTCGCCAGCGCCTGAGGCGCGCCCCGCACACACGGACTCCCCCATGGAATATGTCATCTCGCTGCTGGTACTGATCGGCCTCTACGTCATCCTCAGCAGCAGCTTCAACCTGATCATCGGCTTCGGCGGGCTGGTCAGCATCGCGCATCCGATCTTCTTCGCGCTGGGTGCCTATACGGTCGGCGTGCTCAGCGTGCAGTTCGAGCTCCACCCGGTGCTGTCGGTCGCTGCAGGCGGCGCGGTGGCATTGCTGGCGTCGTTCATGCTGTCGCTGCCATCGCTGCGCATCTCGGGCGACTACCTGCTCATCACCAGCATCGGCTTCCAGCTGGGGCTCATCGAGATCATCAAGAACCTCGATTTCCTCGGCGGTGCCAGCGGCCTGAGCGGCATTCCGAACATCGTGGAGGCGCATCGCAGCGCAGTGTTCGCCGCGGTGGCGCTGGCGCTCGCGGTGGCCAGCGTGCTCCTGGTGCGCTGGCTGGTGCGCGGACCCTATGGCCGCGCGATCCAGGCGATGCGCGACGACGAACTGGCTTTCTCTGCGCTGGGCCGCAACGCGATGAACATCAAGATGACGCTCTTTGCGCTCGGCTCGGGCATGGCCGGCGTGGCCGGCGGCATCTATGCCTACTACTACCAGTACCTCACGCCGGACCAGTTCCAGATCCTGCAGTCGGCCATGATCCTCACGATGGTGGTGGTCGGCGGCATGGGCTCCGTCTATGGGCCGGTGGTGGGCGCAGTGCTGCTGATCGTGCTGCCCGAGGCGATCACCTTCCTGAACCTGCCGTCCGAGATCATGGGCCCGCTGCAGGGCGTGATCTTCACGCTGCTCGTCATCGTCTTCCTGTTCCTGCGGCCGCAGGGGCTGGTCGCGCCGGCGCGCACGCGCTGAAGGAGGCACGCCATGACGAAGACCGTGCTCTCCCTGAAGAATGTCTGCAAGAAGTTCGGCGGCGTGGTCGTGGCCGATCGGATCGACCTCGACCTGCACGCCGGCGAGGTCATGGGCCTGATCGGCCCCAACGGCGCCGGCAAGACCACGCTGTTCAATCTGATCTCGGGCGTGGTCATGCCGGATGCCGGCGAGATCGCCCTCGGCGGCCAGGTGCTGCAATCGCTGCCGCTCTACCGCCGTGCGCGGCTGGGCGTGGCGAGAACCTGGCAGCACATGCGGCTGTTCAGTTCGATGTCGGTGCTTGAGAACATGCTGGTCGGCACCTCGCACTACCCGGGGGAATCGCTGCTGCGCCTGGTCTTTGCCGGCCGCTCGGTGCACCAGGCCGAGCGCGCAGCCCGCGAGCATGCGATGGGCATCCTGGCACGCATGGGCATGGAGTCGCTGGCCGGGACCAGCGTCAACGACATCACCTTCGGCCAGCAGAAGCTGGTCGGGTTGGCCCGTGCGCTGATGAGCAACGGCCCCTGCCTGCTGCTCGACGAGCCGATGGGCGGCGTCGAAGGCAGCGCCTACGAAACCATGCGGAGCATCGTGCGCGAAGAGGCCCAGGCCGGCCGTGCGGTGTGCGTGGTGGAGCACAACGTGTCGTTCATCCGCGACCTGTGCAGCAGCGCCGTGTTCATGGTGCAGGGCCGCATCCTGGAGCGCGGCGATGTCGGCACCCTGCTGGAAAGCAAGGCCCTGGCGGAACTCTACTTCGGCAAGCAATCCGCGCAGCCCCACAGCACCTGAACGACACCCACCATGCTGCAACTACAAGGCATCAACGCCCACTTCGGGAAGCTGCACGTGCTGCACGACTTCTCGCTCACCATCGCCGAAGGCGAAAGGGTCGGCATCTTCGGCCACAACGGCGCCGGCAAGACCACCCTGCTGCGCGCCTGCGTCGGCGATCTCGAGGAATGCTCCGGCAGCGTGCGCTATCGAGAGCATGCCGTCGTCAGCGGCGAAGTGCATCGCAACGTGGGCTTCGGCATGGGCTTCGTCCCGCAGGGCCACAACGTGTTCCGCGACCTGACAGTGGCCGAGAACCTCGAGATTGCCGGCCTTCGCCATGACCAGGCTGCGCTGTCGGAAGTGCACGCGGTGTTTCCGCTGCTGCTGGAACGCAGCCAGCAGATCGCCAGTTCGCTCAGCGGCGGGCAACAGCAGATGCTGGCGCTCGGCATGGCCTTGATGACCCGGCCGTCGATCCTGCTCCTGGACGAACCGACCATCGGCCTGGCGCCGGTGATCGTGCGCGATGTGCTGCGCAGCGTGACCCAGATCAACCGCACCCGGGGCACGACGCTGGTGATCGTCGAACAGAACGTGCAGGCCACGCTCGAGAACGTCGATCGCGCCGTGGTCATCAAATCCGGCCGCATCATCTTCGACGGACCCAGCAGCGAGCTGCTCGCACAGGAGAATCTGTGGGAACTGTTCTGAACGGCGATCCCGGCGCGGCCTTCGAGACCTTCCTGCGCTGGGCCGCAGACGTCGAATGGCGCGATCTCGAAGCCAGCGCGCGCCAACGCACGGTGCTCGTGCTGGCCGACGACATGGCCGCGGCCTTCAGTGCCGTCCGCGAGCCGCAAGTGGCACTGGCCCAGGCTCGCCTGCGGGCTGCCGCCGTCGGTGGTGGAGCGGCGTCGCTGCTGAGCGCTGGCCGGCCGCGCGTCTCGGTGATGCAGGCCGCCATGGGCAACGGCCTGGCGATGGGATGGAACGAACTCGACGAGGGATACCGCAAGGCGGTCTGCCATGCCGGCCTCTATGTGCTGCCCGCCCTGCTGGCGGTGGGCGAGGCAGAGAACGCGTCGCTGCAGGACTTGCTGCGTGCGCTGGCACTGGGCTACGAGACGGCCACTCGGGTGGCGCGCACCTGGCGCTTTCCGTCGCTCAAGATCCATCCGCACGCCTTGCTGGCGCCCGTCGGCGCGGCCGCGGGCGTGGGCTTCCTGCGCCGCCTGCCGGCGGAAGAACTCCTGTCGGCCGTCGCGGGCGCGGCGACGCTGGGCATGGCGGGGCCGTTCAATCACGCGCTGAAGGGCGTGCTCGCGCGCAACACCTGGGCGCCGCAGGCAGCGATGGCCGGGCTGAATGCCCTGGAGTGGGCGCATTGCGGCATCGGCGGTTCGGAGACGAGCCCGCACGATGTCTACGCCGTGGCCCTGGGCGCCAACGCTGACCTGTCGGTGCTCGCGCCGCATGCGGACGAAGGCTGGGCTGTCGAGTCGGGCTATCACAAGATGAATGCCTGCTGCCAGTACACGCATTCCGCCATCGAGGCGGTCCAGTCGCTGTTGCAGCGCGAGGCTGGCCTGGTTGGCGGCGCGCAGGTGCTGGACATCGAGATCGAGGCCCATCCCCTGGCCTTTGCGCTCGACGACCGCCACCCCACGACCACGCTCGGTGCGAAGTTCTCCCTGCCGCATGCCGCAGCCGCTGCGCTGGTGCATGGCGACGGCGGCGTTGCCTCGTTCGACGCCGCATCGCTAGACGACCCGCGCATTTCGCGCTTGCGCGAGGCGACGCGGCTGATTCCTTTCGAGGGTGTGCGCGCCTGGCCCGAAGACAGGCCGGCGCGCATCACCCTGACCACGAATGACGGCAGCCGCCTGGCTGCCGAGTGCTGGAGCGCGCGAGGTGGCCCCGACCGGCCGTTCCTCGACACCGAGCTCTGGGACAAGCTGGCGACGTTGAGCCGGCCCTATGCACCGGCCTTCGCCGCCACCCTGCGTCGCGCCGCGGATGCCGCAGCCGGCGCTGCGGACACCGCCGCACTGTCACGCCCCTGGCGCGAATGGCTGGACGATATCTTCGCCGACTCGCCTGCGGCATGAAACCGATCGATAGAGGACAACCGATGACTGAAGCTTTGGTACAGCCGGCCGGCGATACGCCGCAGTGGGACATGGAAGTCGACGTGCTGGTGATCGGCGCCGGCGCTTGCGGCATGGCCGCGGCGATCGCAGCCCACGATGCAGGCGCGCAGGTCGCCATCGTCGAGAAGCGCGATCGACCGGGCGGCAATTCGTCGCTCAGCACCGGCTCGGTGCCCGGCGCGGGAAGCCGCTTCCAGCACGAGGCCGGCATCGTCGATTCGGCCGAGGTGATGGTCGCCGACCTGCAGCGCATCGCAGGCGAAGGCGAGCTGCCCGGGTTGACCCTGCGCATGGCCCGCATCTCTGCCGAACTCTGCGAGTGGCTGGTCGACAAGGTCGGCGCGCGCATGGCGCTGATTACCGACTACTGCCACGTCGGCCACACCATTCCACGGTTGCATGCGCCGGTCTCCCGGCGCGGGCAGGACCTGGTCGACGACCTGGTCGCCGCAGTGGAGCGGCGCGACATTCCGCTGGCCGTGAACAACCCGGTGCAGGTGCTCTACCTGGGCCGTGACGGCGCGGTGGTGGGTGGCGGCATCGGCGGCCCGGGCGTCGAGCCCTCGCGCATCGGCGCACGCAGCGTGATCCTGGCGTCCAACGGCTTCGCCGCCAATCGCGCACTGGTCGCCGAGTACTGCGGCGAGATCGCGGGAGCCGAATACTTCGGCGCACTGGGCAGCGAGGGCGAGGCTGTGCTCTGGGCGCGGCAACTCGGCGCGCGTCTGGCCAACATGCAGGCCTACCAGGGCTATGCGGCCGTGGCCTATCCGCATGGCTCCCTGCTCTCGTGGACCACCATCGAAAAAGGGGGCCTGCTGATCAACGCACGCGGCGAGCGCTTCGGCAACGAGGACCTGGGCTACTCGGCCTATGCGCGCCACGTGCTGGCGCAGGATACGAACGTCTACGCCGTATTCGACGAGCGCATCATGACGCTGGCATCGAAAGAAGACGAGTTCCGCGAACTGGTCGAATACGGTGGCCTCAAGAAGGCCGATTCCGCGGCCGAACTCGCCGCCTGCTTCCAGTTGCCGGCCGACGCATTGCAAGCCACGCTGCTGGCCTTCAATGCCGCGGCGGCCGGCCAGGCCCCCGACGCCCAGGGCCGCACGCGCTTCGGCATGGCGCCGCTCACCGGCCGGCTCTGGATCTGTCGTGTCACGCCGGGCCTGTTCCACACGCAGGGCGGACTTGCGGTCGACGACGAGGGCCGCGTGCTGCGCGAGGACGGCACGACGATCGCCGGTCTGTTCGCAGGCGGTGGCGCGGCGGCCGGCATCAGTGGCCGCGCGGGCGCGGGCGGCTATGCCTCGGGCAATGGACTGCTCACCGCCATCGGGCTCGGCTACCTGGCCGGACAGGCCGCCGCCGTTGCGCGCGCGGACGCCGAGGCCTGAATGAGTGACGGCATGACGCCCGCAGCCCTTTCGCTCTCGGCCCGGTTGGCGCAGTTCACCCACGAACTTCGGCCGACGGCGGTGCCGGAGCCCATCCGGCACCTGGCCAGGCTGCACATCGCCGACGCGCTGGGCGTCGGTCTCGGCGCTGCGTCGGTGGCCGCGCAGCGCCGCTTGCTGACCCGCCTGCGCACGGAGGCCGGCGCTGCGGGCGCGGCCACCGTGCTGGGCTTTTCCACAGGCGCACCGGCACCGGTGGCGGCGCTTCTCAACGGCATGTCGATCCATTCGCTGGAATACGACGACACCCACATGGCGTCGATCGTGCACGGCAGCGCCGTGATCGTGCCGGCTGCACTGGCCGCGGCCGAGGCCCACGGCCTTTCGCTCGACGAGGTCGTGCGGTTGGTCGTGGCCGGCTGGGAAGTGCTGGTGCGCATCGGCGAGGCCAGCCCGGGTGGATTCCAGCGCCGGGGCTTCCAGGTCACATCGGTGGGCGGCGTGGTCGTGGCGGCCTTGCTGGGCGCGGTGGCGGGCGGAGCCGATATGGCCGAAACGGTAGCCGCCATGGGCATCGCCGGCAGCCAGGCCGGCGGCATCTTCGAGTTCCTCAGTAACGGCTCCAGCGTCAAGGCGCTCCATCCGGGCTGGGCGGCGCATGCGGGCCTCTGGGCTGCGGCCTGCGCACAAGGCGGCATGACGGGTCCGGCCACGGTGCTCGAAGGCCGCTTCGGCCTCTACAACACCTATGCCGACGACGGCGCGGCCGGCGCGCGTCTGGCGCTTGGCCTGGAGGACCTGGGCCGAAGCTGGAAGCTCGCGGACGCCGCCTTCAAGTTCTTCCCCTGCTGCCACTACATCCATCCCTTTCTCGAATGCGCGCAGCGGCTGCTCGCGCAGGTGCCGTCGCCCGCTGCCATCGCATCGGTGCATTGCCGGGTCGCGCCGGGCGCCGCAACCGTCATCTGCGATCCCTGGGACGCCAAGCAACGGCCGGCCAGCGGCAACGAGGCCAAGTACAGCCTGCCCTACTGCCTCTCGCGCATCCTGCTTGGCCGGCCCGTGGACATCGCCACGATGACATCAAGCAGCGTCGACGCCGAGGCACTGGCGCTGGCCGCACGAATCCATTGGTCGCCGCGCAGCGACAGCGGTTTTCCGGCCCGATTCGATGCCGACATGCGCATCGAGCTGGTCGACGGCACGGTCTTGCACCATGCCGTCGACCAGGTGTTCGGCAGTTCGGAGCGGCCCGCAGGCGATGAGGCGGTGCGCGCCAAGTTCGAGGCCAATGCCGGCACCGCGCTCGGGCCCGAAGCCCGCCGCGCCACATGGGACGCCGTATTGAACGGCGGCACGCTAGACGCGCTCCAGCAGGCGCTGCGCTCGATCGCGGAATAGGTTGCGCCCGTGACGCTCTCTCCTGCCACCCGCCGCATGCCGCTCGACCTGGTCACCGGCTTCCTGGGCAGCGGCAAGACGACACTGATCAACGCGGTGCTGCGCGATCCGGCGTTCGCCGGCGCGATGGTCATCGTCAACGAATTCGGCGAGGTCGGGCTTGACCATCTGCTGGTGTCGAGCGCCGACGACCAGGTCGTGTTGCTCGATTCGGGCTGCCTGTGCTGCGCCGCCTCGGGCACGCTGCGCGACACGCTGATCGATCTGTTCGCCCGACGCAGCAGCGGCCGCGTGGCGCCGTTCAATCGCGTGATCGTCGAGACCAGCGGGCTGGCCCACCCCGGCCCGCTGGTGGCATCGCTGCTCGGCGACTCGGCGCTCGTGCCGCGCTGCACGCTGTCGCAGGTGCTGACGCTGGTGGACGCACACAATGGCCCGCACACATTGGAACGCTACGCCGAAGCCCGCCGCCAAGTGGCATTCGCCGATCGCCTGGTGATCAGCAAGACCGACACCGCCGACTCGACGCAACGCGACCGACTGGCTTCGCAGCTCGCTGGCATCAACGCCCATGCGCCAGTCTCGCTCTGGCGGCAGGGCGAAGCGCCGGCGCCGTTGTTCGACGCCCCCGAGTCGACGCCACACGGGGCCGGCGCGGGCCCGGCTGCCTGGCTGCGCGGCCCGCTTCGCCCCCAGTACGCCGACGGCAGCGACGAGCCCGACACCCACGGCAGCGCCTTCCGCCAGATCACCACGCACGTGCTGCCGATCGACGAACCCATTGACTGGGAGCGCTATGCGCGCTGGACGCAGGCGCTGTCGGCGCGGCTGGGCCAGCGGTTGCTCCGCTGCAAGGGCCTGCTGGCGCTGGGCGACGGCAGCGCGCCGTGGGTGGTGCAGGGCGTGCAGGGCTACTTCGCGCCACCGGAGCGCCTGGTCGCGTGGCCGCCCGGCGGGCGCGCCGGCTTCCTGGTGTGCATCGGCGAATCCATCGGTCGTGCCGAGCTCGACGCCATCGTCGAGCGCGCACCTTCTTCCCCGTCGACTTTCGAAAGCAAATCGCCATGAGCCACAACTTCATCCTCCGCGGCGGCATCGTCGTCAGTGCCGAGCAAGATCCATCCCCTCTCGACCTGCTGGTGGAGGACGGCCGCATCGCTGCCCTGCTGGCCCCCGGCACCCCGGCTGCCGCAGGCGTCGCAGAGCGGCGCATCGATGGCCTGCACGTCTTCCCCGGCCTGATCGAGGCCCACATGCATTTCGGCTTCGGCGAGAAGGTCACCGAGTACGAGACCGAGACCGCGCACGCGGCGATCGGCGGCTTCACCACCGTGCTGGCCTACTTCCTCAACAACGAGGCCTATGGCGATGTCTACCGGCGCGAGCAGGGCTATGCGCGCCCGCGCGCCCACACCGACTACGGCTTCCACTTCAGTACTGCCTCCGAACTGCATGTGCAGGAGCTGCCTTCCTATGTGAAGGACTACGGCGTCACCTCCTTCAAGTACTTCATGAACTTCAAGGGTGAAGAAGGCCGCTACCTGGGCCTGGACGGCACCGACGACGGCTATTTCCACGCCTTGCTGCAGCAGGCGGCCGGCATCGGTGGCGTCACCGTGGTGTGCCACACTGAGAACATCGAGATCGTGAACCGCCTGCGCAACGCGCAGCTCGACCGCGGGCTGGACAACCTGCTGCAGTGGGAGGCGATCAAGCCGCCGATCACCGAGGCCGAGGCCTGCATCCGCGCCATGTTTCTCGCCGAACAGGCTGGCGCGACCATCTACATCCCGCACATGAGTTCCAAGCTGGGCCTGGACGAGGTCCGGCGCTGGCGCGCGCGCTACGAGCGCGTCTACGTCGAGACCTGCCCGCACTACCTGACCCACACCAGCGACATGGACCTGGGCGGGATGGGCAAGGCCAACCCGCCGTTTCGGAACGCGACCGAACGCGAAGCGCTGTGGGAAGGCCTTTTCGACGGCAGCATCGACGTCGTCGCCTCGGACCATTGCCCACGCAAGCGCGCGACCAAGGACAAATCGCTGTGGCTCGCATCGCAGGGCTTCCCGGGCACCGCCACGATCCTGCCGGTGCTGCTGCACGAGGGGCATCACAAGCGTGGCCTGCCGCTGCGTCGCATCTGCGAACTGGTGGCGGCCAACCCGGCGCGCATCTTCGGAATCGACGACCGCAAAGGTGCCCTGCGCCCCGGCATGGACGCAGACATCACGCTGGTCGACCTGAACCTGGAGCGCACCGTGCGCCACGAGGAGCTTCTGTCCTATTCGGACTACAGCATCTACGACGGCTGGACCTTCAAGGGCTGGGCGGTCGAGACCATCCTGCGCGGCAAGACCGTGATGCAGGACGGCAAGCTCACCGGAGCCCCAGGGGACGGCCAGTACCTCTTCAGGCACAACGACGGCAGCGTCGAACTGCAGGCGGCCTGAACAATCTCCCCCATTCGAATCAACCTCATCGGAGCACACCATGAACATCTGGGACGACGTCATCAGCGAGGACGAGCAGAAGGCCTATGCCGCCGCCGGCTTCGGTCGCCCGAGCGGCCTCGGCCAGCGGCCCGCGCTGCTCATCATCGACGTGCAATACCGCACCGTCGGCACCGAACGCAAGCCGTTCTACGAAGCGATCAAGGAGTTTCCCACCTCCTGCGGCGAGGTCGCCTGGGATGCGGTCTCGGCACTCGTGCCACTGATCCAGGTCTTTCGCGACCGCGGATGGCCCGTCATGTACCCCCACGTGGCGCCCAAGCAGGCCTACGATGGCGGCCGCCTGGCGGAGAAGGTGCCCGCGATCATGGGCGTCTCGGCCAAGGGCTATGAATTCGTCGCCGAGATCGCACCGCAACCGGGCGACGTCCTGATCCCGAAGAAGCACCCCAGCGCCTTCTTTGGCACCGCCATGTGCAGCCATCTGATCGACAAGCAGATCGACACCGTGATCGTCGTCGGCTGCAGCACCAGCGGCTGTGTGCGCGGCACGGCGGTCGATGCCTTCTCGCTGAACTTCAAGGTCGCGATTCCGCAGGAATGCGTGTACGACCGCAGCATCACCTCGCACAAGGTCAACCTGTTCGACCTCGGCCAGAAGTATGCCGACGTGCTGCCCACCGCCGACCTGATCGCCAGGCTCCAGGCGATCGCCTGACCCCTTCACGGACATCCACACCATGACCGCTCCCCTCTCCCCCGGCCAGCGCTTCCGTCTGGCCCTGCAGCAGGAACAGCCGCTGCAGATCGTCGGCGCCACCACCGCCAACCATGCGCTGCTTGCGCAACGCGCGGGCTACAAGGCCATCTACCTGTCTGGCGGCGGCGTCGCGGCCGGGTCGCTCGGCTTGCCCGACCTGGGCATCAACACATTGGACGATGTGCTCACCGACGTTCGCCGCATCACCGACGTGTGCGATGTGCCCTTGCTGGTCGACATCGACACCGGCTTCGGCCCGAGCGCCTTCAACATCGCGCGCACCGTCAAGAGCCTGGTCAAGTTCGGCGCGGCCGCCTGCCACATCGAGGATCAGGCCGGCGCCAAGCGCTGCGGACACAGGCCGGGCAAGGAGATCGTCACGACCCAGGAGATGATCGACCGCATCAAGGCCGCCGTCGACGCCCGCACCGATGTCGGCTTCTACCTGATTGCGCGCACCGACGCGATCGCTTCCGAAGGCGTCGATGCTGCACTGGAGCGTGCCGCCCGTTTCGTCGAGGCCGGCGCCGATGCCGTCTTCGCGGAGGCCGCCTATGACCTCGACACCTACCGCCGCTTCACGTCCACCCTTCGCGTCCCGGTGCTCGCCAACATCACGGAGTTCGGCCAGACGCCGCTGTTCACCGTCGACGAGCTCGCCGGCGCCGGCGTCGGCATGGTGCTGTATCCGCTGAGCGCTTTTCGCGCTGCGAACCGGGCGGCAGAAGCGGTCTATGCAACGATCCGTCGGGATGGTTCACAACAGGCGGTCCTCGACAGCATGCAGACGCGCGCGGAACTCTACGAGAGCATCAACTACCACGCGTTTGAAGAAAGGCTCGACGCGCTTTTCAGCCGGAGAGAGCGAAGTGAATGAACCTCCCCTCTGTCCGTCGCCAAGCAGGCCGACTCTGGCCGCCACGCGCCCTGAACTCGAGACCCAAGCGATGGGGCTCGGCGCTTCAGATGGCGCGCCGAGAATTCGAAGGCGCGAAATTGTGGTCAGCCCCTTGCCTGGCCTCATCGCGACCGTTTCCAAAGATGACATCGATGTGGACGACTCCATGCCAATCGGCTACTGGTTGACTCTCGCGATACTCGTTGCTCTCTTGGTCGCGGCCAGCTTGAGATCCTCTTGACATCGGCCCGCAGCTTTGAGCGCGCCCGAACCGGGATAGATCGGCACTCGAGTGGCCCGTGCAGAGGCGTTCGCGCCAGATCCCCGCGCAGACGCCAACGCCGGTGCGCGTCCTGAGTTGACTCGACGACGACAACTCGAAGGAGTCCGAAATTCCTTGGGAAAGTTGGCCAGCGCCGAGACGCCTGCCGACAGCGCACGGATTTCTCGCCCTTGTAGGGGTAGGGTCATGGGCGCCTGATGGTTGAGGGCTGGGTGTGGCCGATGCCAGGTGTAGTGATGGATGAAGGGCTGCAGCGCGGCCTCGCGTTAAGCTGAATTCTCGTAAGGTCTGGCGTAGGCCCACTCGCGCAGGCTGGTCTGCACGAAGCGTTCAGCTTTGCCATTTGCCGTCGGGGTGTAGGGCCCGACCCAATTCATGACGCGCGACTCCATCGGCGACCTGTCGGCGTTCAGGGCGGTCGCGCGAGCGTAGCTTCACGCGTGCGGCCCTGGCGGTGGGAGGGCAATCGGGGCACATTTACCCGGATACCGGCCATGAACAACCTGCTGAAACTCAACACCTAGGCCTCGTCCGCCAGGAGTGGAAGACCCCGCACCGCCGGGTGCTGCGGATCGAGCAGCAAGCTGCGCACTGCACAGCCTGCGAGCACGCGTGCGATTCCGTCGATCTCATCGGGACCCTGGAGCCGGCGCTGGCTGTACCAAACCGTGGCCCAGTTCATCGCCCCGAAGAAGGGCTTGGTCAGGAGCTTCGGCGGCAAGTCCACCACCAGGCCGTCGCGGATGCACTGGTCGATCACCTCGACGAACAGCGCTTCGTAGTCGTCGCGCATGCGGATCACCGAACGCAGCCGCTTCGCCGCCTCGCCGCTGAGCAGATGCCGTTCCAGGCCTTGCACCGCAACCTTCTGCATCGGCAGGTCGGTCAGCAGGATCTGCGTATGGCGCAGGGCCATGGCAGCGAGCCGTTCCACCGCCGCCTGCTTGCCGACCGCGATCGGCTTGATGCACTCCATCAGCTTCGTCATGGCCGCCATCTGGACGTCGAAGAACAGATCGGCCTTGCTGCGGTAGTAGTGATAGATGAGGCCCTTGGTGGCGCCGAGCGACTCGGCCACCGCATCGATCGAAGTGGCAGCGTAGCCGAACTGCATGAAGAGCTCGGCAGCCGCGCGCAGGATCTCCGCGCGCGAATCCGCCTTGGAAGGCTCCGTCTGTACGCCGTTCGCCGACGAGGTGGGGTTATCGCTTTTGCTGCTCATTTGGAGATGAAGGATAGCGCGTATGCCGCGCCGTTCCTCGCCGCTGCACGGGCCCTCACTCGGATTTGATGTTCAGACGCTTGATGAGGTCTCCCCATTGCCTGCTTTGCTGTGCGGTCAGTTCCCGCAGTTCAGCGGGCGTGCCCGATTTCGACTCGTTGCCGATCTTCTGCATCGCGTCCTGGAAGGATGTCGATGTGGTGATCTTGTTCAGGGCCGCATTCAGCGTGTCCACCACCGGCTTCGGCGTGCCGGCCGGCGCGAACACGGCATACCAGGTCTCGCCGACGATCGAGGGATAGCCGAGCTCCTTGAATGTCGGCACATCGGGCATCGTCTGCTGGCGCTTGTCGCTCAGCACCGCCAGCGCGCGGTACTTCCCGGCGTTCACGTTCGGCAGGGCACTGGTCAGCGCCTCGACGTTCGAATCGACCACGCCGGCGAGCATGTCTACCGTCGCGGGCGCCGCGCCCCTGTAGTGGATCTGGGTCATCTTGACGTCGGTGCCGTTGGCTATCACCTCACCGAGCAAGTGGACCATGCTGCCCTGCCCGTTGGTCGCATTGTTGATCTTGCCCGGATTGGCCTTTCCGTAGGCCACGAACTCGCTCAGGGTCTTCGCGGGAAAGTCCTTCTTCACGACGAAGGCGAACGGCACGGCGCAGACCGGCGCGACCGGTTCGAAGTCGGTCAGCTTGTATTGCAGGCTGTCATTGAGGTGCGGAATCACCGTGAAGGTCGTGCCCGCCGACAGCAGCAGCGTGTAGCCGTCCTTGGGTGCCCGTGCCACCGCCATGGCGCCGATGGCGGTGGCGGCGCCTGCCTTGTTGTCCGCGACGAAGCTCTGCCCCAGCTCCTCCTGCAGCCGCTTGGCGAGCAGACGGCCGACGACGTCGCTGGTGCCGCCCGCGGGATAGGGGATCACGAGCGTGACGGCGCGGTTGGGCCAATCGCCCGCATCAGCCGCGAGCGCCAGTGGCAGCGGCAGGACCGCCGCCAGCGCCAGGGCCGTGAGTGCTTTGAGATGGATTCGCTTGATCATGGGACTTGTCTCTTCAGGTCGATGGTCAGACAGTGGCGACCGGCGTCGCGGGGGAACCCACCGCGCCGGGCAGGCGCAGCGGAGGCGCCGTCATCAGGAAGCTCGAGCGCTCGTTCGCCCGGAGCCATTGCGCGAGCTCGGCGAAATACCACAGTTCGCCGAGGTTAAGGCCCAGCTTGAAAAGGCAATGCGCATGCAGCGGCAAGGCGGGGTAGTGCTCGCCTTCCGCGGGACGCGCGGGGTAGGCCTCCACCGCGAAGTTGTCGGCGCAGATCGCCACGATGCCGGAGTCGGTGATCCACTGCAGCAGCTTCTCGTCGCGGCCGTCGAGCACCGCGCAGGACTTCGCGAGCACGTCGCCGTCCGGATCTTTCTTCATTTCAAGGATCAGGTCGGCGAAGCCGGTGTAGAGGCAGAGGAAGTCTCCTGGCAGAACCGTGGCCTTCTGCGCATCCAGCGCCTTCATCAGGCCGTCGTAGCCGACCAGAGCCCGCTCGCGGCCGTGCAGGCGCTCGAGGTCCACCAGCACGCCGCGGCCCTGCACGCCCGCGGTCGCCAAGCGCTCGATGCCGATCGCCTTGGCGCCGTGGCCGCCGGTGGCGTCGTCCGGCCCCACGATCTCGACGCCGCCGCGAAAGCCGTTGTAGTAAACCTTTTCGGGCAGGCCGTCGCCGTTCGCGTCGAACATCTGGCCCACGTGGCCGAGCCCGTCCCATTGGGTTGAATACTGGGTGTAGAGCATCACCGCGTCATCGGAAATGACGTCCGTGAAGCAGCCGCAAAGGCTTGACAGCCTGAAGTTGTAGTTGTGTCCTTCGCCGCGGCGCTCGTGAAAGAACTTCGGCTCCTTGCGGTGCGCGAAGAGCTTGTTGCCGCCCGGATAGTCCAGCGGCAGGCTGAGGCAGAAAGTCAGGCCGTGCTCGACTTCGCGGATGGCCTTGAGTCGCCGCTCGGGCGTCAGCAGATTCATGCGGCCGATCTGATCGTTCGGGCCGAAATCACCCCAGTTGGAACCGGGAGGACGCTGCTTCCAGCGAGGATTTTCCATTTGCTTTGCTCCTTTGTCTTGGGTTGGCGCCTCGCGGCGCCTGTTTGCGAAGGGCCGCCGCCGCTCGCCGCAAGGGCGAGGTGGACGACAGGCTCGGTCAATCTATTGCCATGCCTCCCGCCCGATCGATTGCGCCAGGGCCTCCCGATGGCCCGGGTGGGCCACCGCAAGCAGCGCTGCGGCACGGGCTTCGAGATTCCCCGAGTGCAGCGACGCGATACCGTATTCGGTCACCACGTAGTCAACCTGATCCGACTCGAGCGTGATCGTGTCGCCCAGTCGCGGGACGATACTGCTGACCCCGCTCCTGCCCGCGGTCGAGCGCAGCGCGAGGATGCTGGTGCCACCTCTGGCGCGGCGCGCACCGGTGGCGAAGTCCGGCAGGCCGCCCGGCAGCGCGATGCGGCGTCCACCCGCGGTCTCCGCGTTGGCCCTGCCGTTCAGGTCCACCTGGAGTACCGAGTTGATGGCGCAGAGGCCGTCGATGCCGGCCAGCGTCGATGCCGCATGGGTTGCCGAGCATGGGTGGAACTCGATCGCGGGGTTGCGGTGCAGGAAGTCGTAGAAGGCCTGCGTGCCGCCCGCCATCGTGGCGATGCTCACGCCCGCATTCGTGCGCTTGGTGCTGTTGTCGAGCGCGCCGCTTTCGATCAGGGGTCGCACTGCGTCCGTGACGATGCCGCTGTGCAGGCCCAGATGCCGAAGATGCCCCAGGCTTCCGAGCACGCGATCCGGCAGCGAGCCGATACCCACCTGCAGCACCGCGCCATCGCGCACCAGGCTCGCGACGTTGTGCGCGATCTGCGCATCGACCGCATCGGCCGCCGCCGGGGCCATCTCTTCCGGCAGATCGGTGGCATCGACGAACCAGTCGATCGAGGACACGGGCAGCAGCGTGTCGCCGCAGGTGCGCGGCATGCGCGGATTGATCTCGGCAACGATCACCGGCCGCTGCGCGAGCACGGCGCGCATGTAGTCGACCGACACGCCCAGCGAAACCTGACCGGTCTCGTCGGGCGGGCTCACCTGCAGCATCAGCAGGTCCGCACGCCACTCGCCACACTCGAAGAGTCCGGGAATGGCCGAGAGCGGGTGGCGCAGCGCGCGGGCGCGGCCGGCGTCGAGTGCGGCGCGAAGGCCCTTGCCTGGGAAGAAGGTGCAGAGCTCGAGGTGCTCCGCCGGCGCCGGCTCCGCGTACGGCGCCTGTCCCATCGGCATCATGGCGACCACGCGCACGCGCCGCATGGCGGCGGCATGCTGCGCCAGCGTGCGCGCCAGGCCGCGCGGCTCGGCAAAGCCGCTGTGCAGCACCAGGGTCGAGTCCGCCAGCAGGCCGGCCAGCAGGGCGCCGGGATCCTTCAGCTGCTTCATGCGCCCACTGCCGCCCACGAGCGTTTGCGCGTCGTCATGCTTCGCGCCGGATCACCATGGCGGTGGTCACGCCGCCGCCGCCGCAGATGCCCGCCACGCCGAGTTCCTTGCCCTTCTGCCGAAGGATCGATGTCAGCGTGATGAGCAGCCGGCCGCCGCTGAAGCCTGTCGGGTGGCCGAGCGCGATCGCGCCGCCCCAGACGTTCACGCGCTCGCGGTCCCACTGGAGCTCGCGCTCGTTGGCCAGCATCTGGGCCGCGAAGGCTTCGTTGACCTCGATGAAGTCGATGTCGCCCAGCGTCATGCCGGCGGCCTTCAGCGCCAGCGGGATCGACTGCGAAGGGCCGTCGCCCATGGTCGCCGGATCGACCGCGGTCTCGGCGAAGGACACCACCGAGAACAGCGGCTTCAGCCCGTGCGCCTGCGCCTTCTCGCGCGTGGTCAAGACGATCGCGCAGGCGGCGTCGCCCATCGTGCAGGCATTGCCGGCCGTGACCGTGCCGTCCTTCTTGAACACGGGCTTGAGCTTGGCCAGCTTCTCGATCGTGGTGTCCGGCCGGCCCGGTTCGTCCTCGGAGAGCAGCCGGCCGTCGGGATTCTTGCGGTCCGGCTCCAGGCGGAACGGCACGATCTCGTCGGCGTGCCAGCCCGCCTGTTGGGCGGCCGCGGCGCGCTGCTGCGAGCGAAGCGCGAATTCGTCCTGCTCCTGCCGTGTGATGCCGTACTTGTCGGACTGGTTCTCCGCGGTCATGCCCATGCCGTAGCCGCACAGCGGGTCTATGGTGTCGGACCAACTGTCCATCAGCGTCTTGTCGCCGGCCTTGAAGCCGTCCCAGCGCGCGCCCTTCAGCAGGTAGGGCATGGTGCTCATCGACTCCATGCCGCCGGCCAGCACGAAGCCTGCGTCGCCGCTCTGAAGTTCACGCGCGGCCAGCATCACGGTCTTCATGCCGGAAGGGCATGCCATGTTGACCGTCATCACGGGCGAGGAACTCGGCAGGCCGCCGCGCACAGCCGCGGTGCGCGACGGGTTGGGACCGTTACCCGCCTGCCGGCAGTTGGCATAGATGACCTTGTCGATGGCCGATGGATCGACCTTGCCGCGCTCCAGCGTGGCGCGGATGATGGCGGCGCCGAGGTCGTAGGCGGGCACGTCCCGCAAGGTACCGCCGAAGCTGCCGATCGGCGTGCGCGCGGCAGCGACCGCCACGATGTCAGTGGGTTTTTCCATGATGGATCCTTTCAAGAGCCGAACTGGCGCACATGCGCCGGAAGAGTTTGTTCATTGGGGCAACATGTGCAGGCCGGTGCCCAGGTGCGCGGCCCCGTCGATCTGGATCAGCTGCCCCGTCATGAGGCGCGCGGCCGGGCTGGCGAGGAAGGCCACCAGTTCCGCGACTTCCTCCACGGTGGTGGCGCGGCCCAGCGGCGTCGCCTCGATCAATCGGTCAAGCAGCGACTTGGCCGCCTCGTCGGCCAGGCCTTCGGTCAGCACCGCGCCCGGGCCGATGCAATTGAGGCGCACGCCGTCGCTCGCCCACTCGAGCGCGAGCGTGCGCATGAGGCCGAGCACGCCGGCGCGCGCCGCGATCGAATGCGCGATGCCCATCGATCCGCGGTCGACGCCGGAGAGCGAGATGCTCACTACCGCGCCGGCACGCGCCTTCAGGAAGGGATGGGCGGCCTTGGTCACGACGAACACGGCGCCGAGGTTCACGTCCAGCACCGCGTCCCAGCCCTTGCGGCTGATCGACGTGGCGGGGGCGAAGAACTGTCCACCCGCGTTGTTCACGAGCAGGTCGATGCCGTGCTCCGTGCCGACGCGCGCCACCAGGCCCTCGATGGCCTCGGTGTCGCGCACGTTGCACGGCTCGAAGCGAAAGCGCCCGGGCAGCTCGGCGGCCAGCCGGCCGGTCTCGGCCAGCGCCTCGACGCGGCGGCCGATGCCGAACACGTCCATGCCCAGCGCCATCAGGCGCAGCGTGATGGCACGGCCGATGCCCGAGCCCGCACCGGTCACGAGCGCGCTGCGGCCCGCGAGGAGACCGGGACGCAGCACCTGCACATCCGCGACAGGCTGGGAGGATGAAGATGAGGAAGAGGAAGACATGGCAATGACTCCGGCAATGCGTTGCTTCAGACTGCACGCCGCGCGCCGCCGACCGCCGGCGTGGCCGTGCGCGGCAGGCGCTGGCCGTCCAGCAGCGCGGGAAATGTGGGAAAGTGCTCGCCGCTGGCCAGGCGGCATGTCACCGCATCGGGACGCAGCCGGCGCATGCGGACCAGCGCATCGTCCGGCGCACGCACGGCGCCGGCCGGGATCTGCAGGCGCGCCATTTCGGCCAGCACCTCGTCGCTGGAGCGCTGCAGGGTCCAGCGCTCCAGCATCGCGTCGAACTCAGGCGCGCGGGCGATGCGCTCGGCGATCGCCGCATCGTCGTCGCAGCCGACCAGCGGCTTCAGGCGCGACCAGTACGCATCGAGGCCGCCCAGCACGTAGACGTGGCCGTCGCTGCAGCGGTAGATGTTCGATGGCGCCGACGCGCGGTCCCGGTTGCCCATCGGGCGGCCAGGCGCATCGCCTTCGCTGATCGCCAGCGCGGCCGGCCCGAGCAGCATGTTGGCCGCGACTTCCATCATCGAGATGTCGATCACGCAGCCTTCGCCGCGGGGATCGAGCATGCCCATCGCGCACGACATACCTGCGACCAGGCCCGAGGCCATGTCCACCGGCCAGCCGGTGGACAGGCGCGGCGATCCGTCCTCGTCCGCGTTGAGCAACGCAAAGCCGGACTCGCACTGCGCCACGGTGTCCATGCAGGGGCGCGGGTCGTCCTGGCCGTAGCCCGAGATCAGTGCGACGACCAGCCGCGGGAAGCGCGCGCGCAGCGCCGGGCCGTCGAGCCCGAGCGCCTTGAGCGATGCAGGCGCGAGGTTGCAGACGAAGGCGTCGGCCTCCGCGAGGCAGACATCGAGTTGCCTGCGCTGCGCCGGGTCGCGCAGGTCGAGCACGCGGCTCTCCTTGCCGCAATTGAAGGTGCGCGTGTAGTAGCTGCCGAAGGCATTGCCCGGCAAGGCGCGCGAGCCGTCGCCCTGCACCGGCTCGATCTTGATCACCTCCGCGCCAAAATCGGCGAGGTACATCGCGGCCGAAGGGCCAGCGATGAATTGCGAGAGATCGATGACCCGTTTGCCGGCCAGCGGCCGCGGCAGGGCACGCGCACCGGCCTTACTCATGGACGACCCGCTTCGCCTTGTGGACCGTGCGAGGCAGCGTCCCGGACTCGAGCACCTCGACCACGAAACGCACCTGCAGCTTCTCGCGCAGACGCTGCTGCACCCGCTCGCCGATGTCGGCGGGCGCGCCGCTCTCGCGTTCGACGCGCAACTTCACGCCGTTCAGGAACTTCGTCTTGGGGTCCTTCACGCTGTCGTCGATCACCATCAGGTATTCGTTCGTGAGGCCCGCGAAGCCGCGCACCACGTCCTCGACCGCCGTGGGGAACAGGTTGACGCCCTTGATGATGAGCATGTCGTCGGCCCGCCCCTGCACGCCGCCGCGCAGGCGCGCATGAGTGCGGCCGTCCGGCGCTGGCTGGCTGTCGCGCACGACGATATCACCGGTCCACCAGCGCACCAGCGGACAGGCCTCTTTGTCCAGGTGCGTGATCACCAGGACGCCACGCTCGCCGTCAGCCACTGGCTCATGCGTTTCGGGGTGAAGCACTTCCGCGTAGATGAAGTCCTCGGCCAGAGTCGGTCCCAGCTTGGCCGCGGTATCCCAGCCGATCGGCTGGCACTCGAGCGCGCCGTAGCAGTCGAACATGGGCGCACCCCACTGCGCTTCCAGCCGCTCGCGGGTGCCCGGCACGCTGCCGCCGGGCTCGCCGCCCACGCAGACCATCTTGACCTTCGATTTCGTGAGGTCCCGGCCCAGCTTGGCCGCGGCTTCCGCGACGTGCGCCATGAACGAGGGCGTGCCGATCACACACTGCGACCCGTACTGAAAGATGGTCTCGATCTGCCGCGTGGTGTCGCCCGAAGAGGCCGGGATGACCAGGGCGCCCAGGCGCTGCGCGGCCAGCGTGGCGCCGAGTCCGCCGACAAACCAGGCGTAGTTGAACATGCACTGGAACACGTCGCCGCGGCGCAGGCCCTGCGCGTAGAGGTAGCGCGCGTACAGGTCGGCCCAACGGTCGATGTCGGCGTGGCTCCACAAAACCGGCGCCGGGCTCGCGGTGGTGCCCGAGGAGAAGTGCACGCGCGCTGCTTCGCCGGGGCCGACCGCAGCCAAGGTGCCGAACGGCGGCTCTGCCTCGAGCCCGGCCAGATAGTCCGACTTGCGCGTGAAGGGCAGCTTGCGCAGGTCGGCGAGGCTCTTCAGGTCTTCGGCGCGGAAGCCGTGCTGCTCGAACACACGCTGGTAGTGCTTGCTGCGCTCGCCGACGCGGGCGAGTTGGCGCCGGAGCGCCTGGAGTTGGAACGCCTCGATCCGGTCGCGCGACCAGATCTCGGTTTCATCCCAGATCGTGCTGGAGTAGGGTTGCTTGGGCTGATTCATGTCGGAGGTCTTTCAGGAGGCTTCGCACCGCGCGAGCTGCGAGCGTTTGGGCGATTTCCTTGATGGCTTGGGTGCGTTGCAGCCGCCGCTGGCTGTACCAGACGGTGGCCCAGTTCATGATGCCGAAGAACGGCTTGGTGGCGAGATGGCGCGGGAGATCGACCAGGGCGCCTTCCCGGATACCTTGGTCGATCACTTCGGCGAACAACGCCTCGTAGTCGTCGCGCATGCGGATCACCGAGCGCAGGCGCATCGCCGCCTCGGTGCCGAGCAGGTGCCGCTCCAGCCCCTGCACCGCGACCTTCTGCATGGGAAGCTCGGTCAGCAGGATCTGGGTATGGCGCAGCGCCATGGCGGCCAGTCGCTCGACCGGCGTGCCCGGCCCCCGCGCGATCGGGGCGACCTGGTCGTGCAGGCGCGACATCGCGGTGACCTGCACGTCGAAGAAGAGGTCGGCCTTGCTGCGGTAGTGGTGGTAGATCCGTCCCTTGGTCGAGCCGAGCCGTTCCGCCACCGCATCGAGCGACGTCGCGGCATAGCCCAGCTCCATGAAGAGCTCGGCGGCCGCGTGCAGGATCTCGTCGCGCGATTCGCTCGCCGACTGCCGGGTCACCACGGATGCGGAAGTCGCCACCGATCAGCGCGCCTGGTCTTCCACTTCCTTGCGCACGCTACGGGCGAGCACGAGGCGCTGGATTTCCGAGGAGCCCTCGTAGATCTCGAGGATGCGCTGGTCGCGGTAGAGCCGCTCGGCCACCGTGGGCTTGCAGTAGCCCAGCCCGCCCCAGATCTGGACGGCGGCATCGGCGGCGCGGTGCGCGACCTCGGAGCAGAAGAGCTTGGCCATGGCGCCCAGGTTGGACACGTCGCCGCCCTGGTCGTACACGCGCGCAGCTTCGTACAGCATCAGGCGCGCGGCGGAGATCTCGGTCGCCATGTCGGCGAGCTTGAAGCCGATGCCCTGGTTGTCGATGATCGGCTGCCCGAAGGTCTTGCGCGAAACCGCGTAGCGCGAGGCCTCGCGGTAGGCAGCCAGCGCCAGGCCGAGAGATTGCGACGCGACCATGATGCGACCGACGTTGAGCGTCTGCATCGCGAGGCGCAGGGCACGGTTGAGCTCACCGATGCGGGCGCTCTCCGGAACCACCAGGTCGACCTTCAGGTTGGAGGTCTGGGTGCCGCGGATGCCCATCTTGTCCGAGAGCTCGTCGATGACCGCGCCGGGCTGCTCCTTGTCGACCATGAAGGCGCTGATGCCGCGGCCGCCCGCGGCCGGATCAGTCTTGGCGAACACCACGTAGTAGCGCGAAGCGCCGCCGTTGCCGATCCAGTATTTCTCGCCGCGAAGGCGCCAGCCCTCCCCTTCGCGGGTGGCCGTGGCTTCGATGGCGGCGGCATCGGAGCCGGCGATGCGCTCCGACAGCGCGAAGCTGGTGGCGCGGCCCTGCGTCATCTCGCGCAGATAGAAATCCTTCTGCTTGTCGGTGCCCGCGAGCAGGATCGGGAAGGCGCCAAGCTGGTAGGCGCACATGATGGCCGCGGTCGACGCGCAGTGCGTGCCCAGCGTCTCCACCGCGGCCACGGTCGTCACCAGGCTCTCGCCCTGGCCGCCGAAGTCGCGCGGCAGGAACAGGCCGGTGAAGTTGTTCGCCACCAGCGCTTCGATGCTCTCCCAGGGATAGCGTTGCTCGCGGTCGAGTTCCTCGGCCAGCGGGCCGAAGCGGTCGCGCCCCAATTGGTCGGCCAGCGCCTGCCACTTGGTGGCGGCAGCGTCCAGTTCGGGCTTCCAGATCACAGTCATTTCAGATTCTCCAGGGTGGTGAGAGGTGGGATGGGATCGCGGCGCGATTTGCGCAGCCGCGCGAGTGGCTTCACCAGGCCGGCGAGCCCCTCAGGGAAGAAGCCGAGGATCACGATGAGCACCGAGCCCAGCACGATCTTGTCGACGTAGCCGCCGAAGGAGAAGAACTTCTCCTGAACCAGCACCAGCGCGGTGGCGACCACTGGGCCGAGCAGCTGCCGCCGGCCCACGAGCACCACGGCCGTGAGCATCAGGATGAGGAAGTAGTTCTCCAGCACGTCGGCGCTCACGTAGGCGCGCTGGTAGGCGTAAAGCCAACCAGCGACCGCACTGATCGGCGCCGAGAACAGAAAGACCTGCAGCCGCACGCGCGCCGGATCGATGCCGCTCATGACGGCCAGGCGCGGATTCAGGTGCGTCATGATGGCGGCGGCGCCAAGCGCCGAGCGCCGGAAACGCGCGACCAGATAGACCGCGATCACCAGCATCGCGAAGGCGAAGGGCCAGAGCTCGCGGTCGTCGCGTGCCGTGAGGCTGATGCCCGGCAGCGACAGGTCCATCATCGGAATACCGCGCAGGCCGTCCGAGCCGCCGAGGAAGGCCCAGTTGGCCGCCAGCGCCATCGCCACCACTGCCACCGCGTAGGTGACCAGCGAGAAGACGAATTCGCGCAACCGCAGCGTCACGAAGCCGATCAGGCCCGCGCAGGCCAGCGCCACAAGAATCGAGCCGGCCAGTGTGACCCAGGCCGAGCCGACGCCCGCACGGGTCGACAGCAGCGCGGTGGCGTAGCTGCCCGCGGCGAAGAACACCGTGTGCGCCAAGCTAACCTCGCCGAGGTCCGAGACGACGATGTCGAGGCCATAGGACATCACGGCGAAGATCGCGATCAGCACGCAGGCGCTGTACACGACGCCGCCTCCGCCCAGCAGCTGCGGCGCGAAGAACGCCAGCACGGCCAGCACTGGCAGCACCCACATTTGCAGACTCTTGGATTTCATCAGTGGGCTCCAGCCGCCGGACCGGCGCTCAGGCCGCCCGGGCGCAAGACCAGGACAGCGATCAGGACGAGGAAGGCCGCGGCGGTCGTGTAGGCTGGCGAGACCAGCGCGCCGAACAGTGCGGTGAAGAGGCCCAGCGCCACGCCGGCCAGGTAGCTGCCGGTGACGCTGCCGATGCCGCCGAGCACCACCACCACGAAGGTCATGATGACCTCGTCGAAGCCCATCGAGGTGAGGATCGGCGTGCGCGGCGCGACCATGCCGGCGGCGAAGGCGACCGCGGCGCCCTCGAAGGCGAACACGCCGTAGTAGACCCAGCGCACGTTGATGCCGGCGAGCATCGCGAGCTTCGGGTCTTCGGCCACCATGCGAACGAGTCTGCCGACGCGGCTGCCTTCGAGGATCCACCTGAGCGAAATGAACACCACGATCGCGGCGACCACGATGGCGGCGTCCTGCCAGGTGAGCCACAGGTCGCCCAGCGAGATGTCGCGGGTTGACAGCGCGGTCTCCAGGATCTGGCCGGTGGAGCCAAACACCAGCGAGGCCCCGCCGTGGAGCACGTAGCCGAAGCCGAGCGTCATGATCATGATCGAGACCAGGTTCTGCTCCAGCGTGGCCTTGAGCATGATCCGCTGCATGACCAGCCCGAAGAGCCCGCCGACCAGCATCGCGATCGGCAGCGCCAGCGCGTAGGGCACGCCGGCCTTGGCAACCGCCCACCAGGTGACGAAGGAGCCGAGCATGTACATCTGGCCGTGGCCGAAATTCACGAGCCGGGCGACGCCGAGCAGCAGCGTCCAGCCGATCGCCACCAGCGCATAGGCGTGGCCTAGCACGATGCCGTTGATGATCTGTTGAAGCAAGGTCATGCTGCGGTCGCTCCCAGGTAGGCTTCGGCGATGCGCGGGTCGTCGCCGACTTCGCGCGCAGGGCCTTCGAGTATCTTGCGGCCGCGTTCTAGCAGCAGCAGCCGGTCGACGACCTCGATCGCCGCCCGCACGTTCTGTTCGACGAGCAGGATCGCCAGTCCGGTGCGCGCGAGCGCACGCAGCGTCTCGAGCACCTGCGACACCATCTTGGGCGCCAGGCCGATCGAGGGCTCGTCGAGCAGCAGCACGCTCGGGCCCATCATCAAGGCGCGCCCGATGCCGAGCATCTGGCGCTCGCCGCCCGACAGTTGCTGCCCCAGGTGTTCGCGGCGCTCCGCGAGGCGCGGGAACAGCTCGTAAATCTCGTCGCGCGAGTAGACGCGGCGGCCCGGCGCCGGCGCCGCAGCAAAGGCGGCGCTCAGGTTGTCCTCGACCGTCATGCGGCCGAAAGCCACGCGGCCCTCCGGCACCAGCACCAGGCCGGCGCGCACCCGCTCGTGCGTCGGCCAGGCGTCCACGCGTTGGCCGGCGAAGGTGATCTGGCCTGCGACGCGGGGCGCGCCACGGGACCAGCCGGAAACAGCGTTCACCAGCGTGGACTTGCCGGCGCCATTGGCGCCGACCACGCCGACCACCTCGCCGGGCGCGACCGTCAGTTCCGCGAGGTCGACCGCGCGGTTGCCGGCATAGCTCACCTGCAGGCCCTTGATCACCAGCACGGGCGCGCTCATTGCTTCCTCCCCAGATAGGCTTCGAGCACGCGCTCGTCGTGCTGGATCTCGGATGGCAGGCCCAGCGCCAGCTGGCGCCCGAGATCGAGCACGCAGATGCGGTTGGCCACGGCCATGATGAGATCCATGTGGTGTTCGATCACGACCAGCGCCACGCCCTCCTTCTTGAGGTCCGACAGCAGCGCCACCAGTCGTGCCATGTCTTCGCCGCCCAGGCCAGCGGCGGGCTCGTCCAGCATCAGCACCTCGGCGCCGTCGCCGAAGGCCAGCGCGATCGAGAGCATTCGCTGCACGCCGTACGGAATCTCCTTGGGCGAGAGCGCGTGGTAGGCCGCCGGCACGCCGAAGCGCTCGAGCTGGCCCGCGGCGAAGCGCGCGGCCTCGTCGCGGCGTCGCGCGGCGGCGCGCGGCGTGACGATGCTGGCCAACAGCCCCGAGTAGGCGACGCCGCCGAGCACGGCCATCATGTTGTCGAGCACGCTGAGGTCGTCGAAGAAGGCGTTCTGCTGGAAGGCCCGCTTCAGGCCGCGGCCGGCCAGGCCGTACGGCGGCACCTCGGTGACGTCCATGCCGCCGAGGAAAACCCGGCCCTGGCGCGCCACCATCGCGGTGACCGCCTCGTAGCACGAACTCTTGCCGGCGCCGTTGGGCCCGATGATCCCCAGCAGTTCGCCGGGCTGCACCTCCCAGCTGACGCCCTCGAGGGCGACCAGCGCGCCGTAACGCACGCCCAGTCCCTCGACGCGCAACGCAGCAGTGGTCGTCATTGCCTGCACCGCTCGGTCCTTACTTCTGCACGGTCATCTTGCCGCCGCCGTCGACGGTGAAGATGTAGTGCCGCGACTTCATCTGCCCGTTCGGCTCGAAGGTGATGTCACCGAACACCGTGCCCTTGAACGAGCCGCCACGAATGCGCTTGGCGATGGCCTCGCGGTCGAGGCTCTTCACGTCGTTGGCCGCCATCGCCCACACCTGCAGCGCGGTCGCGCCCAGCGCCATGAACTTGTCGGGCGCGTACTTGAACAGCTCCTGGTTCTTGGCGACGAAACGCTTGTTCGCGGGGTTGGAGGCGAAAGGCTCTACATCGGGGAAGTAGATGTCGGCGCCGATCAGGCCTTGAGCGGCTTCGCCCGCCACGCTCAGCACGCTCGGGGCCACCGTGCCCACCGCGGTCACCAGCTTGCCGCCCAGGCGGCCCTGCTTCGCCTGCCGGATGATGGCCGGCATGCCCAGGCCCTCGTTGGCGTTGATCGCCACCGTGATGTCGGGGTTCGCCGCGCGCACGTTGGTCAGCGCCACGCGGAAGTCGGCCTGCGTGAACGGGAACTTCTCCTCGGCCACCTTCTGGTAGCTGTAGTTCAGCTTCTTCAGTTCGGCCTCGATCGATTCCTGCGCTCCGTTGCCATAGGCATCGTTCTCGGTCAGGAAGGCAATGCGCTTGGCATTGCTGTTGGCGATGTAGTTGGCGATCACGGCGCCGTCCTGCGAGTTCGAGCTGTTCAGGCGCACGGCCAGCGGGTTGCCTTCACCCGACAGGATCGGATCGGCCTTGGAGACGGCCGTGATGTCCAGTACGCCCGCACGCGCGATCACCGGCTGCATCGCGAGCGTCACGGGGCTGTTCCAGCCTTCGATGATCACGGACACGCCCTGGCCGATGAGCTCGTTGGCGCGCGAGATGCCGACCGCCGGCGTCGATTCGTCGTCGCGCGAGACGATCTCGATCTTCTTGCCCAGCACGCCGCCGCTCTCGTTGATGAGGGCCGCCATGCTCTGGATCGCCTGGGTGACGTGCTGGCCCTGCGGACCGGCGCCACCCGAGAGCGGGAAGATCACCCCGACCTTCACGGTGTCCTGGGCGAAGGCGCCGGCGGCGAGGCCGAGACCCGCGGTGAGCGCGAACGCCCACTTGCGAACGAACTTGATCATCATCTGTCTCCTGGTAGTTGGTGTTTGTGCCGCAGCGGAGTGCTCACGGCTGGACGCCAATGCGGCCGTCCTGGACTTTGAACAGGTACGCATGGTTGAGCATCTGGCCGTTCGGCGCGAAGCTCACGTCGCCGAACACCGTACCCTTGAAGGCGCCTCCTCCGCGGATGCGCTTGGCGATGGCCTCGCGGCCGAGCGTGTTCAATTCGTTGGCTGCGGCCGCCCACACTTGCAGGGCCGTCGCGCCGACCGCCATGAACTTGTCGGGCTTCTGCTTGAACGTGGCCTGCATGCGCTGGACGAACTGGCGATTTGCCGGATAGGAGGCGAACGGCTCGACCTCGGGGAAATAGATGTCGACGCTCATCAATCCGTCGGCGGCTTCCCCCGCGACCGAGATCACGCTAGGCGCGACGGTGCCGAGGGCGGCGAAGAGCTGACCAGGGACCCGGTTCTGCCGGTATTGCCGGATGATGGCCGGCATGCCCAGCCCTTCATTGGCGTTGATGGCCACCGTGACATCGGGATTGGCCGCGCGCACATTGGTCAATGCCACGCGGAAGTCGGCTTGGGTAAACGGGAACTTCTCCTCGGCCACTTTCTGGTAGCCGTAGTTCAGCCGTTTGAATTCGGCCTCGATCGCCTCCTGGGTGCCGACGCCATAGGCATCGTTCTCGGTGAGGAAGGCGATGCGCTTGCCCTTCAGCGTCTGCGCGATAGCCTGCGCCACCGCCGCGCCGCCCTGCGAGTTGGATGCGTTGAGCCGGATCGGCAGCGGGTTTCCCTCTCCAGACAGCACCGCGTCGGCGCTCGCGAACAGCGTGATGTCGAGGACGCCCGCGCGGCTGATGACCGGCTGCATGGCCAGCGCCACGGGGCTGTTCCAGCCTTCGATGATCACCGCAACGTCCTGCCCGATCAGTTCGCTGGCGCGCGAGATACCCACGGCGGGCGTCGATTCGTCATCGCGCACCAGCACCTCGATGGGACGTCCCAGGACGCCGCCGCTCTCGTTGATCGTCGCCGCCATCGCCTGGATGGCTTGCGTGACGTGCTGGCCCTGCGGGCCCGCGCCGCCCGACAGCGGAATGATGACGCCCACTTTGACGGGTTTCGGCTGTGCGACGGCAGGCGCCGCGAAGGCAATGGCCAACACTGCGGTGGCGAGGACGGACTTCAACACGTTCATCTGACTTGTCTCCTGTTCAGGGTGCGCCGGTGGTGTCGCCATGCAGCGAGCCGAACCGAGCATACCTATTGGTATGTCCAACGGTCAATCCAATTTCACAACAAAGACATCGGGCTTTCCCTATGAATGTAGAAACACATGTCAGCCCTTTCATGCCATCGTCGATTGCAAAGATACCAAACAGTATGTAGCATTCCACGCATCGATCAAGCGCAAACAGGAGCACACTCAATGAACATCGAAGGAATGAGCGCAGTCGTCACCGGCGGCGCATCGGGCCTCGGCCTGGCGACCGCACGGCGGCTCGTGAACCAGGGCGCCAAGGTCGTCCTGGTCGACCTGCCCGGCTCGGCCGGCGCCGAAGCGGCGGACAGCCTCGGCCCGAACGCACGCTTCGCCGCCGCGGACGTCACGACCGAGGATTCGCTGCCCGCGGCACTCGACGTGGCCGAGAGCCTGGGCCCGTTGCGCGTGCTGGTGCATTGCGCAGGCCGGGGCGGCCCGGTCCGCATCCTGGACAAAGAAGGCAAGCCGGGTTCGCTGGCGGCCTACGAAAACATCATCCGCATCAACCTGATCGGTACGTTCAACACGATGCGCCTGGTCGCCGAGCGCATGGCGCGCAACGAGCCGGTAGATGGCGAACGCGGCGTCTGCGTGCTGACCGCTTCGGTCGCGGCCTACGAGGGCCAGATCGGTCAAATCCCGTACGCGTCGTCAAAGGCGGGCGTGGTCGGCATGACCATCGTCGCCGCACGCGACCTCGCGAGCCGGCTGATCCGCGTGAACACGATAGCCCCCGGCATCTTCGATACGCCGATGCTCGCGCGCGTCTCCGAGGATGCGCGCAGGACGCTGGGCGCATCGGTGCCGCATCCGGCGCGCCTGGGCCAGCCCGACGAATATGCCCAACTGGCGCTGCACCTCGTCTCCAACCCCATGATCAACGGCGAGACCATCCGCCTCGACGGCGCGCTGCGCATGGCGCCCCGCTGAAACCCGTCCTTCCCTAGAAAGGTCTTCTTCATGACATCCGATGAACCGAGCTCCGAAGTGCTGGTCGAAGCCAGCGAAGGCATCCTGACGATCACGATCAACCGGCCCGCCGCGAAGAACGCGATGACCCTGTATGCGGCCACGCGCATCGCTGCCGCCCTCGACGAGCTCGACAGCCGCGACGACCTGCGCATCGGCATCCTGACCGGCGCGGGTGGCACCTTCTGCGCCGGCATGGACCTCAAGGGCTTCCTGCGCGGCGAACGCCCGAGCCTGCCGGGGCGCGGCTTCGGCGGCCTGACCCGTCAGCCGCCGAGCAAGCCGCTGATCGCCGCGGTCGAGGGCTATGCCCTGGCCGGCGGCTTCGAGCTGGTGCTCGCCTGCGACCTGGTCGTGGCCTCCGAGAGCGCGCAGTTCGGCGTGCCCGAAGTCAAGCGCGGTCTGGCCGCGACCGCGGGCGGCCTGATGCGACTGCCGCGCCAGTTGCCTTCCCGCATCGCGCTCGAACTCGCGCTCACGGGCGACATGTTCCCGGCCACGCGCGCCTACCAGTACGGACTGATCAACCGGCTGGTGCCGGCGGGCCAGACGCTGGAAGAAGCGCGCCGCCTGGCCACGACCATCGCCGGCAACGGGCCGCTCTCGGTGGCGGCCAGCAAGCGCGTGGTCGTGGAATCGCAGGACTGGACTTCGGAGGAGATGTGGGACAAGCAGGCCGAGCTCACCGAGCACGTGTTCGTCTCGCAGGACGCCCGGGAAGGCTCGGCCGCCTTCGCGGAAAAGCGCAAACCAGTGTGGCAAGGCCGATGATCGATCCGAACCGACTCCTCGCGGCCCGGATCCCCGAGGTCGAGCAGCGCTACGACTGGCGCGACTGCGTCCTGTATTCCCTGGGCATCGGCGCCGGCGTCGATCCCATGGACCAGGCCGATCTAGCCTTCCTCGACGAGGTCGCGCCCAAGGTGCACCCGGCGATGGCGAACGTGCTGGGCTATCCGGGCTTTTGGATGCGCGACCCCGCGTTCGGCCTCGACTGGGTCAAGACGGTGCACGGCGAACATGCCCTGCGCCTGCATCGGAGCCTCCCGGCCGAAGGTCATGTGCGCGGCACCAGCCGCATCGTCGACCTGGTCGACAAGGGCAAGGACCGCGGGGCCCTGATCTACGTCGAGCGCGAGATTCGCGAGATGGTCTCCAACGAGTTGCTGGCGACGGTGCGGCAGACCGTGTTCTGCCGCGGCGATGGAGGCTTCGGCGGCAAGTCCGAGGCTCCCGCGGTGCAAGCGCTTCCGGAGCGCGCCGCCGACACGAGCATCGACGTCCAGACCTCGCCGCAGGGCGCGATGATCTATCGCCTCTCGGGCGACTACAACCCGCTGCACTCCTCCCCCTCTGCCGCACGCGACGCCGGCTTCGAGCGTCCGATCCTGCATGGCCTCGCGACCTTCGGCGCCAGCTGCCACGGCCTCATGAAGCGCCTGTGCGACAGCGATCCGTCGGCGGTGCGCGCGCTGAGCGGCCGCTTCTCGGCCCCCGTGTTTCCTGGCGACCTGCTGCATATCGAGATCTGGCGCGAAGGCGGCGGTCGCTTCGCCTACCGCACCTCGGTCCCCGCGCGCGGCGTGGTGGTGGTCAACAACGGCACGTTCGAGGTGGCGACATGAGCGGCATTCTTTCCAAGATCCGCGTACTCGACCTGAGCCGCGTGCTCTCAGGCCCATGGGCAGGACAGATGCTCGGCGACTTCGGTGCCGACGTGATCAAGGTGGAGCGCCCCGGCACCGGGGACGACCTGCGCGACCAGGGCGCGCGCCTCAAGGATCTCTCCGGCAAGGAGACCGGCGAGCGCTCGACCTTCCTGTCCACCAACCGCGCCAAGCGTTCGATCACCATCGACCTCGCCAAGCCCGAGGGGCAGGCGCTGGTGCGTGAGCTGGCCGCGCACTCGGACGTGCTGCTCGAGAACTACAAGACCGGCGACCTGAAGCGCTACGGCCTGGACTATGAGTCGCTGCGCGAGCTGAATCCCAAGCTCGTGTATTGCTCGATCACCGGCTTTGGCCAGACCGGCCCCTACAGCCAGCTGCCCGGCTACGACCTGCTGTTCCAGGCGATGGGCGGCGTGATGAGCCTGACCGGCGTGCCCGACGGCCAGCCCGGCGCCGGGCCGCAACGTGCGGGCTATCCAGTGTCGGACCTCACCTCCGGCTTCTACGCCACTATCGGCATCCTGGCGGCGCTGCACCACCGCGATACCGTCTCGGGCCGCGGCCAGCACATCGACCTGGCCCTGCTGGACGCGCAGGTGGCGGCGACCTCCTCGATGGCCATGAGCTACCTGGTGGCCGGCCAGCTGCCGGTGCGCGTGGGCATGGGCTCGCAGCTGGTCGCGCCCTATGGCGACTTCGACTGCGCCGACGGCAAGATCATGATAGCCGCCAGCAACGACAAGCAGTTCGCCCAGCTGTGCAAGGTGCTGGGCCGGCCCGAGCTCGCGCGGGAAGAACGCTTTTCCAGCGTGCCGCAGCGCGTGGCGAACAAGCAGGCCTTGCTGCCGATCATCGCGGACCTCTTCAAGGACAAGCCGATAGCCCACTGGATGCCGCTGCTGCGCGAGGCCGTGGTGCCCGCCGCGCCGATCTACAACTTCGACCAGGTCTACGAAGACCCGCAGATCCGCCACCGGGAGCTGGTGAAGAGCATTCCCCATCCGCTGTCCGGCACGCTCAGGGTGGTGGGCAATCCTCTGAATTTCTCCGAAACCCCGCTCGAGTACAACCGGCCGCCGCCGCTGCTGGGCGAGCACACCGCCGAGATCCTTCGCGAGGTGCTCTCCCTGGACGACGCCGCGATCGATCGCCTCGCACAGCAAAAAGTCACCGCCGCATGAAAGCCGTTCTCTGCAAGCAATACGGTCCGCCCTCCTCGCTGGTCGTGGAGGAGGTTCCCGCACCCGTGCCCGCTGCCGGACAGGTGCTGGTCGAGGTCCACGCCGCCGGGGTGAACTTCCCTGACTCGCTGATCATTCAGGGCAAGTACCAGTTCAAGCCGGACCTGCCCTTCTCGCCCGGCGCCGAAGTGGCCGGCATCGTGAAGGAAGTCGGCGCCGGCGTCACCGGCCTTGGCGTCGGTGACCGCGTGATCGCGGCAACCACCTGGGGCGGCTATGCGCAGCAGGTGCTGGCGCAGGCCGAGCGCGTGTTCCGCATGCCGGACGGCATGGACTTCGAGACCGCCGCCGGCTTCCTGATCGCCTACGGCACCTCGCACCATGCGCTCAAGGACCGCGGCGAGCTCAAGCCCGGCGAGACCGTGCTGGTGCTGGGCGCGGCCGGCGGCGTCGGCCTGGCCGCGGTAGAAATCGCCAAAGCGATGGGAGCGCGCGTGATCGCGGCCGCTTCCTCCGCCGACAAGCTGGCCGTCTGCCGCGAGCACGGCGCCGACGAGACCATCGACTACGCCACCGAGGACCTGCGCGAGCGCATCAAGTCGATCACCGGCGGGCGCGGCGTCGACGTGGTGTACGACCCGGTCGGCGGCGCGCTTTCCGAGCAGGCGCTGCGCTCCATGGCGTGGCGTGGCCGCTTCCTCGTAGTGGGCTTCGCCGCTGGCCCGATCCCCAGCATCCCGCTGAACCTCACGCTGCTCAAGGGCTGCGCCATCGTCGGCGTGTTCTGGGGCGCCTTCGTGCGCAACGAACCCCAGCGCAACGAAGAGGAAATGCGCGAACTGGCCGGCTGGGTGCGCGAGGGCAAGCTGCGCCCGCGCATCAGCGGCGTGTATCCGCTGGAACGCTGCGCCGAGGCCCTGCAGCGCGTGATGGACCGACAGGTGACCGGCAAGATCGTGCTCACCACGGGCGTCTGAGATGGCCAAGGTCCTGATCGCGGGCGCGCTGGGCGTCGTCGGCCGCGCGGTGGTCGAGCGGCTGGTTGGACGTCCCGGCATCGAGGTGGGGGCCCTGTCGCGGCGCGCGCCCGACTTTGCCCCCGAGGCCACCTGGGTCGCATGCGACCTGCGCGACCCCGACGACACCACCCGGGCGCTCGCGGCGCATCGCGACACCACCCACGTCGTCTATGCAGCGGTGTCGGAGCAGCCCGACCTGCTGCGCGGCTGGCGCGAGGCGGGCAACGCGGCGGTCAACACCGCCATGCTGCGCCACCTGCTGGACGCCTTGGCGGGCGCGCCGCTCGAGCACCTCACGCTGCTGCAGGGCACGAAGGCGTATGGCGTGCACACGGGGCGCCCGATGCGGGTACCGGCGCGCGAACAGGACGCGCTGCGCGACCACACCAACTTCTATTTCGAGCAGGAAGACCTGGTGGCCGAGCGGTCGCGCACGGCGGGCTTCCGCTGGACCGCGCTGCGGCCGCAGATCGTGCTCGGCGTCGCGGTGGGCAGCGCGATGAATCCGGTGGCTGCGCTGGGCGCCTATGCGGCGATCTCGCGCGAGCTCGACCGGCCGTTGAGCTATCCGGGCCACTCACAGTTGCTGACCGAATGCACCGACGCTCGCTTGATCGCGGCGGCCGTCGAATGGGCCTGGAACGAGCCGCGCGCGCACCAGCAGGCGTTCAACATCGCCAATGGCGACGTGATCGTGTGGGCCACCTTCTTCGAGCGGCTGGCCGCCGAGTTCGGGCTGGAACTGGGCAGCCCGTCCGAAGCCAGGATGGCCGACGAGATGCCGCGCCATGGCGAGCTGTGGCGCCACATGGCGCAGCGCGACGGCCTGGCCGTTCCCGACCTGGAACAGTTGCTGGGCCTCTCGTGGCAGTACGCGGACGCCACCTTTGCCTCGCGCCGGCCGCTGCCGGTCCCGCCGATCGTGTCCGCCCTCAAGCTGAGGCAGTTCGGCTTCCACGACTGCATCGACACCGAGGAATGTATCGTGCAGCACCTACACGCGATGCAGGATCTGCGCTACCTGCCGCCGTTGCGAAAGGGGTCGACGGCATGAGTGAGGCATCGCCAGACTTCCGGCTCGTGTACCGGTCCCTCTCGGGAGCGCCGGCCGAGCACAGCTTTCCGTGCAACCCCGATGGCGAAGTCGACCTGGACCAGCTCGACGACCGCAGCCGCAACAACTACTTCTTCGCGCGTGCCATGGTGGGCCGTGCAATGAAGCCTCCGATGGTGGAGCGGGCCGGCCGCGCACCTCGAATCAAAGGAAGGATTTCTGCATGAGTGCGCTTGATTCACTCACCCTCACGGCCATCCCCGCCGACGACGAGGCGCTTCGGGGCCCGGTCCGCGAGTTCCTGCGCCAACATGTCACGCAACTGCCCGCCCACGTGCGCGCGCGCTCCTGGGGCGGCTACGACAGCAACTTCAGCCGCGAGGCCGGCAAACGCGGCTTTCTCGGCCTCACGCTGCCCAAGGACTACGGCGGCGGCGGCCGCAATGCCTTTGCGCGCTACGTGGTGGTGGAGGAGTTCCTGAGCTTCGGTGCGCCGGTTGGTTCGCACTGGATCGCCGAGCGCCAGAGCGCGCCGCTGATCCTGAAGTACGGCACCGAGGAACAGAAGCGCCGCTACATCCCGCCGGTGTGCCGCGGCGAGTCATATTTCTGCATCGGCATGAGCGAGCCCAACGCCGGCTCGGACCTCGCCGGCGTGCGCACGCACGCGAGGCGAAACGACCAAGGCTGGCTGCTCAACGGCCAGAAGATCTGGACCACCAATGCGCATCATTGCCACCATATGATCGCGCTGGTGCGCACCTCGGGCATCAGCGAGGATCGGCACAAGGGCCTGTCGCAGGTGATCGTCGACCTCCAGCTGCCGGGCGTGACGGTGCGGCCGATCACGGATCTCTCGGGCGACTCGCACTTCTGCGAGGTGTTCTTCGACAACGTGCAGCTGGCCCCCGATGCGGTGCTGGGGCGCGAAGGCGACGGCTGGGAGCAGGTCATGTCGGAGCTGGCCTTCGAGCGCAGCGGCCCCGAACGGCTCTTCTCCAGCATCGTGCTGTTCGACGAATGGCTCGCCTTCGTGCGAACGCCGCAAGGGCGCACGCCGGAGTCGCTGCAGCTCGCGGGCAAGTTGCTTTCGCAGCTGGCACCGCTGCGTGCGATGTCGATCGCGCTGAACGGCAAGCTCGCGCGGGGCGAGAGCCCGGCGGTGGAAGCCGCGCTGGTGAAGGACCTGGGCACCGGCGTCGAGCAGGCGATTCCTACGCTGATCGCCGACGACCTGTACCGCCGCCCGTCGCAACAGGCGCCGATCGAGCTGCTCCTGACCCTCAACTACGTCACGCAGGTGGCGCCCTCGTTCTCGCTGCGTGGCGGCACGCGCGACATCCTGCGCGGCATGATCGCGCGTGGCCTGGGCCTGCGCTGAAAGGAAGAAGATGGACGATCTCCTGACCGATACGCTGCAGCAGCTGCTGAAGGACCAGTGCACACCGAAGCTGGTGCGTGACGTCGAGGCGGGCCAGCCACCCGCCGCATTCTGGGCGCAGCTGGAGGAATCCGGCTTTGCCGACGCGCTGGTGCCGGAAGCCCAGGGCGGGGCCGGACTCGCGCTCGCCACCGTGTTCCCGCTGCTCGAGCTGTGCGGCAGCTTCGCCGTGCCGGTTCCGCTGGCCCACACGATGCTCGCGCGAGCGCTGCTGGCGCAGGCCGACGTGGCGCCGCCCGCGGGCAGCATCGCGCTCGCCCCGGTGGCCGCGCGCGATGGCGCGGTGCTGCGCTGCCCGCTGGTGGCCTTCGGCCGCGTGGCGGACTGGGTGCTCGCCCGCGTCGATGGTTCGAGCGTCCTCCTGCCGGTCGCGCAGGCGCGCCTGGCGCCCGGCGTGTTTCCGCTGGACGCTACCCTTGCGTGGGACGAGGCCGACTTCGCGCAGGCGCGGCGCGTGCCTGGTTCGCACGACCTCGAGACGCTGTCGGCTTGCTGCGCGGCCGCGGAGCTCTCCGGTGCGCTCATGAGCGTGTTCGCCCGCACCCTGCAGTACGCTAACGAGCGCCAGCAGTTCGGCCGCGCCATCGGCAAGTTCCAGGCCATCCAGCACCAGATCAGCGTGATCTCGGAACATGTCTTCGCGGCGCGCATGGCGGCCCAGATCGGCTGCCATTCGGCGACGCACGTGCCGCAGCGGCTGCGCGTCGCAGTGGCCAAGGCCCGCACCAGTGAGGCAGCGGTGGAAGTCGCTGCCCTGTCGCACTCGATCCATGGCGCGATCGGCTTCACGGCCGAGTTCGATCTGCAGCTCTACACGCGGCGGCTGCACGCCTGGCGCCAAGCGGCCGGCTCCGAATCCTTCTGGCACACGGTGCTCGGTGAGGAACTGGTGGATCGGCACGAAGGCCTGGCCATCGACCTGATCCGCATGACCACAGACATCCACTGAACAGCGAGACAACCATGAGCTTCCTCAATAAAAATCGTATCGGCGCGGTGCTGGTCCTCACCATGGACCACCCCGAAACGCGCAACGCCCTGACTGGCAACACCGCGGTCGAGGAGTTCGTGCAGGCCTGCGCCGAGATCCAGGCCGATCGAAGCATCCGCGTGGTGGTGCTGACCGGCGAAGGACCGGTGTTCAGCTCCGGCGGGAACGTCAAGGATATGCAGCGCTACTTCCAGCAGAAGCTGTCGCCGGATACCATCCGCGAGGAGTATCGCAACGGCATCCAGCGGCTGCCCAAGGCGCTCTACAACCTGGACGTGCCGGTGATCGCCGCGGTGAACGGGCCGGCGATCGGCGCCGGCATGGACCTCAGCTGCATGTGCGACATCCGCATCGCGAGCGAGAAGGCCACCTTCGCCGAAAGCTTCGTGCGCGTGGGCATCGTGCCGGGCGATGGCGGCGCCTGGCTGCTGCCGCGTACCGTCGGCCGGTCCAAGGCCGCGGAAATGGCCTTCACCGGTGAAGCGCTGAATGCCCATGAAGCGCTGGCCTGCGGTTTGGTTTCGCGCGTGGTCGCGGCGGACGAGCTGATGCCTGCCGCGCTGGCACTGGCCGGCAAGATCGCGGCCAATCCTGGCGGCGTCCTGCGCATGACCAAGCGGCTGCTACGCGAAGGCGAGAGCGCCTCACTGGAATCGCTGCTCGAAGTCTCCGCCGCCTACCAGGCGATCGCCCACATGGAACCGGACCATCACGAGGCGGTCCGTGCCTTCGTCGAGAAACGGGCACCGAAGTTCTCCTGACGGCGCCCGCGCCCGGCGCGGAGCAAGGGAAAACTCCGAAGGGCGGCGGGCGAGGAATCTGGTCCATCGACGTTGCCAATCGGATACGCAGGTCGAAATGAACTGCCAACTTGGTTGTCGTAACAAGATGGGTTTTGGCTGCGACCTCTGGTGAGTCGAGCTTGAGTTTGCTGCAGCTGGCGTCTTGGAGGACGCATCGCTTGGAATTTCCCGATTCAGTGGAGCGGAGATTGTGTCCGGAGTGGGCATGGTGGAAATGCTGGAAGGAGATCGATCTGGGTTGTCATGAACTGCCCCTGGTCGCTGTCTACCGCGAGTCCGTTACGCCTCACTTGCATAGCCGACATGTTCGGATGGCAAATGGAGGAACCATAGCCGACTCTTGCGCGCAAGCCCACTGGACGACGTCCTGCTTGACGCCGTACGATGAACGTCGCAACGCTCGTGGACCAGCGAGCAGATCGGGGAATGAATGCGAATCCTTTTTTGTTCAATCGTCAGCGCGTTCGCCATATGGATGCTGGCGGCATGCCACCATTCGACGCCAAATCCCTCAATCGGCGTCGGCAATCCGTATCCAGTCAGCAGCTACGTCTGCGGCGGGACACGCCTGGCCGTGCGCTTGATGGGAGAAAGCGCCTCGGTTTCCGTCGACGGGGCGGCTGCGGTCGACCTTCCGGCGATGGGACAGTCGGGGACCAGCTTCTCCAACGGACGACAAACGCTGATCGTCGAGCAGGGCCGCACGTCGTGGGCTGTGGGGCGCGCCATGCCGGTAGCGTGCACCGGAGGCTGACGCGGGAGATGCACCCGCGGCTGAGATGCGGGCAGGATTGGCCTCACCGACACGCCACGAGGCGGCGCGCCCGGGTCGAGTCAGCGCTGGGACTTGCGCAGCTTGTGAATCAGAAAGGCCTCGAGCAACTCCACTGCCCTTCGCCCCGGCAGCGGCACAGCCGCGAGCCACACCTCGCATTCGGGCATCGCCGGCATGCCTTCCCTGGTACCCAGTACCTTGAGCCGCTTGGAGATCGTCGCCTCGCGAAACACGCCGATCGCGATGCCCGCGCGCACAGCCGCCTCCAGCCCCGTGACCGTTGTGCTTGTGTAGGCGATGCGCCACGGGACGCCGGCTCTGTCGAGCGCATGTGTGGCCCAATCCCGCAGCATCGCGCCCTCGGGATTGAGCGCCAGCGGCAGCGGACGTTGAAGATGCGTGGCCGAGCCCGGCGTCGAAGCCCAGACAACGCGCGACTTCGACAGCCGCAGCCCTTCCCCGGAACCCACCGGTCCGATGCCGATCACCAGGTCGTAGCGTGAGCCGAGCTCCGCATGCATCAGCGACGACACGCCATGGTGCAGCTCGACGTGGATCCTTGGATAGAGTCGGCAGAATTCCGCGATCAGCGCAGGCAACACACGTGTCGCGTAGTGCTCGATCGAGCCGATGCGAATGCTGCCCGAGACCTCCGCGATGTCGACATCGTGGAACAGCTGGTCGTTGAGGCCGAGCATCTGCCGCGCCAGAGGCAGCAACTGCTGGCCCTCGAGCGTCGGGCCCAGCTTGCGCGTGCCGCGGATCACCAGCTGCGCGCCGAGCTGCTCCTCGAGCCGCCGCAGCTGCATGCTGACGGCCGATTGCGTGCGCGACAGCGCTTTGGCGGCCGTGGTGAAGCTGCCGACGCGCAGCAGTGTGTCGAACACGCGCAGCAGGTCGATGTCGACGGTGTGGCTGCGCGGCGCGCGCGGATCGGCGGGTGCAGACATGGTGGGCTCCAGGGATTGGTGCATCACGAAACGTGATGTAGGGAATCAGAAAGTATCACGTTTCGAGCTGCACCACGACCCAAGAATGAGGGCAACGACACAGACCGGAGACATTCATGCACCCCGAACCTGCCTTTTCATCACGCCGGCGCCTCCTGCTGCAGGGTGCGCTCGCCGCGTCGCTGGTGCCGGCCGTCGCCCAGGCTGCCGCCTCCTGGCCGCAAAAGCCCCTGCGCCTGATCGTCGGTTTTCCGCCGGGCTCGTCGCCCGACATGCTGGCGCGCGTGGTCGCCGATCCGCTCGCCGAGGCACTGGGGCAGCCGGTGATCGTCGAGAACAAAGTCGGCGCGGCCGGCAGCATCGGCGTCGCGGCGGTGGCGCGCGCGACGGACGGCTACACCATCGGCCTCACGGGTAACGGCCCGCTGACCACCGCCAAGGCGCTGACGCCCTCCACTCCCTATGACGTGGCGCGCGACCTGCGGCCGATCTCACTGGTCGCCAGCAGTCCGTTCGTGCTCGCGGGCAGCACCGCCATGCCGGCCACCGACCTGCGCGGCTTCCTCGACTTCGCGAAGGCGCGGGGCGACAAGCTCAGCTATGGCTCGATCGGACCGGGCTCGGGCTCGCACCTCACGATGGAGCTGCTCAAGACCCACACCGGCATCCGGGCCGTGCATGTGCCGTTCCAGGGCTTCCCGCAGATCGCGACGGCACTGATGGGTCGGCAGATCGACTTGTCCTTCATGATCCCGTCGATCGCCGTGCCGCAGGCGAAGAATGGACGGCTGCGGCTCTACGGCGTCAGCACGGCCACGGCCTTCCCGGGCCCGGGCGGTGTGCCGCCGATCGAGTCGGCGCTCGGAAAGCAGGGCTTCGATGTGGCCTCGTGGAACGCCATCTTCGGGCCCGCCAGCATGCCCGCTCCGGTGGCCGACCGCCTGTCGCAGGAGATCGCCCGCATCTTCCAGACGCCCCAGGTGAAACAGCGCCTACTCGACCAGGGCTGGCTCGCCATCGGCAGCGCGCCCGATGCGCTCGCGCACAAGATCGCCGAGGACACGGCGATGTGGGGCGGCGTGATCAAGCTCACGGGCGCGCGCAGCGAATAGGGGCTCACGATGCAACGCAGACATCTCTTCGCTGCAGGCATCGCCGCCGCGAGCCTTGTGCAGCCATCGCGCGCAGCGGGCCCTGCGGACAAGCCCGCCTTCGTCCTCGTCCACGGCGCCTGGCACGGCGGCTGGTGCTGGACGCGCGTCGCGTCGCAACTGCGCGCGGCGGGGCACGCGGTCTACACGCCCACGCTCACCGGGCTCGGCGAGCGCCGGCATCTGCTGTCGCCACAGGTCAACCTGGATACGCACATCGACGACATCGTCAACCTCCTCGATTTCGAAGAACTCGAGAACGTGGTGCTGGTCGGCCACAGCTATGCCGGCATCGTGATCTCCGGTGTGGCGGATCGTGCACGTGCCCGGCTGCGCCAGCTGGTGTTCCTCGACGCGCTCCTGCTCGAGCCCGGCAAGAGCCTGTTCTCGGATTTCCCGCAGGCCGTGGTCGACCAGCGCCTGAAGACGATCCGTGAGACCGGCGCCGGCGTGGGCGCGGCGCCTGCCTTGCCGCCGTCTGCCTTCGGTGTCCAGGATCCCACCGACGCGGCCTGGGTAAAGCGCCGCATGACGCCGCAGCCCGTGGGCACCTATTTGCAGCCGCTGCAACTCAAGGCCCCGCTCGGCAACAGCCTGCCCAAGACTTACATCGAATGCACGGCCGACCCGATCGCGACGCTCGAACCGACCAAGGCGCGTGTGCGCGCCGATGCGGGCTGGCGCACACGCACGCTCGCAACCGGCCACGACGCGATGGTCGTCGCGCCTGGCCCGCTGAGCGACCTGCTGCGCGAGCTCGCGGCCTGACTCCGATCTCTTTTTTTTGAAAGCTGCACGATGGGAACCCTTACTGCCGAAGAGCGCTATTTTTTCCGCTCCGACGTGAACGCACGCCTGAGCGAACGCAAGAAGCGAACGCCGCAAGGCCATATCACCGAAGCCGCACGTGACACACCCGTGCACGAGCGCTGTGACGTGCTGGTGCTGGGCGGCGGACCCTCGGGCGTGGCGGCTGCGGTGGCCGCTGCACGATCCGGTGCGCATGTAGTGCTGCTGGAACGCTACAACCACCTCGGCGGGCTTTCCACCGGTGGGCTCGTGATCTGGATCGACCGCATGACCGACTGGCAGGGCGAGCCGGTGATCCAGGGCCTCGCGGCAGAGTTCATGGACCGCCTAGGTACCGATGCCGTCGCCGGGCCGCCGCGCAAGGACTGGGGGTCGCAGGACCCGGACGCGGCCGCCCATTGGGGGCTGCGTACGGCCGCCTTCCATGGCGTGGTCACGCATTCGCCGACCATCGACCCCGAAATCCTCAAGGGCGTCTACCACCAGATGGCGCGCGAGGCCGGCGTCGACTTGATCCTGCACGGCTGGATGGTCGCGCCGATCGCCGAGGCCGGTCGCGTGAAAGGGGCCGTCTTCGAAAGCAAGCAGGGTCGCCGCGCGATTCTCGCCAAGGTCGTGGTCGACACCACCGGCGAAGGCGACTTTTACGCGGCGGCGGGCGCGGCCTTCGACTCCGACATCGACACGCACGAAATCCACCACTGCATCAACACCTCCTGGCTGTTCGCGGGCGTCGACATGCAGCGCTGGCTCGAATTCCGCGCCCGTCAGCCTGAGGCCTTCTCCGGCTTCATGGCGCGCGGCCGCGAGGAGATCGGAAGTTTCGAAAAACCCATCGTCTCGTGGCGCAACGACGTCGCGACTTTCCTCGGGCCGCGCAAGTCGGGCTTCAGCGCGCTCGACGTCGACGAGATGACTCAGGTCGAATGGGAATCGCGCAAGAGCATGGCCGAGCACCTGGCGTTCTATCGCGCCCACGCGCCGGGCTTCGAGCACGCCTGGATCATGCTGATGGCCCCGCAGATCGGCACGCGACACGGCCGGCGGCTGGTGGGCGTGAAGCGCGTGCTGCGCAGCGGCTGGGATGCCGGCGCGGTCGAGGATGACGAGATCGGAATCAGCCCGAGTCCATCGCCGCGTTTCCCCAACATCTCGGTGCCGTACGGCGCACTCGTGCCCGAGACGCTTGACGGCGTGCTCGCGGCCGGCAAGCACATCGCCTGTGACACCAACTCGCACGGATTCCTGCGCGAGATTCCGCAATGCTGGCTCACGGGACAGGCAGCCGGCACGGCGGCGGCACTCGCGGCCGACAGCGGCGTGCTGCCGCGCGACGTGGACGTAAAGCGCCTGCAGGCGCTGCTGAGCGCGCAGGGTGTGCCATTGCGCCAGGCCAGCGTCACGGTGCCCGCATGAGTTTCAGGCTGTCGCTCGCGCATCTCGGCATGCTCGATGCGCCGCCGCCCCTGCTGGTGGAGGCGGCGCATGCGGCGGGTTTTCGCGGGGTCGGAATTCGGCTCAATCCCTCTCGGCCCGGAGAACAGCCGTTCCCCATGAAAGATGGCAGCGAGATGATGCGCGAAACGCTCGCTCGCTTGCGCGATCTGGGAATGGCGGTGCACGACATCGAGATTGTGCGCATCAAGCCAGATTTCGACGTGCGTGCGCTCGCGGGCGTGCTGGCTTCCGCCCAAAGCTTGGGCGCACGGCGGCTCATGGTCAACGTCGATGACGCGGACCTCGGCCGCGCGGCACGGAACATCGGCGTACTGGCCGTTCACGCGCAATCGCACGGCCTGAACCTCGGCCTGGAGTTCATGGTCTACACGGCAGCGTGCTCGCTGCGTGTCGCGCGCGAACTGGCCGAGGCATCGGGAAGCGATGCGGTGCGCTTGGTCGTCGATGCGCTGCATTTTTTTCGCGCGGGCTGCGCACCTGAAGACATGGCAGACCCGCGCATCGATCGCCATTTCATGCAGATCAACGACGCCCCCCAGAAGCGCCATCCGGGCCTGTCGGCGGGCGAAGAGGGGCGCGCGCACCGGCTCTTTCCGGGCGAGGGCGAGCTGCCCGTGCACCACTTGCTGCCGCAGCTGGCCGTCGGCGCCATCCTCTCGGTCGAAGCACCGAGCGCCATTCGCATGGCCACGCTCGGCGTACACGAGCGCGCCGCCGCGGCCTATCGCGCAACCCATCACTTCTTGCAAGGAAACGGCCATGGCCACGAATGAATCCTGGGACGGCCTGCGGCTCGACGGCAACACCGTCGTGCTCGGTATCATCGGCGACCCGATTGCGCAGGTGAAAGCGCCTCTGCCGCTGACGCGCCTGCTGCAAGCGCGCGGCATCAACGCGGTGTTGGTGCCGCTGCATGTACGAGGTGGCGACGTGGCGGGTTTGCTGCGTGCAATGCACGCGCTGCGCAACGTCGCGGGCATCGTCGTCACAGTGCCGCACAAGCAGCGCGTGGCCGGGTTGCCGATCGAACTGCTGCGCGCCGCGCGCGAAGCTCAGGCCGTCAATGTCATCCGGCGTACTACCGAGGGATGGCAAGGCGACCTGCTCGATGGCGCGGGGTTTCTCGCAGGGCTGGTGCGCAACGGCTTCGAAGTAAAGGGGCGCAGCGTAGGACTGGTGGGCGCGGGCGGGGCAGGCAGCGCGATCGCCTTGGCGCTGGCGGCGGCTGGCGCAGCGTCGATGGATGTGCACGATGCCGACGATGCGAAGCGCGCGGCGCTGGTCGAGCGTCTGCGCGCACTCGGCCACGTGGCCGGTATCTGGGACGCCGCAAGTCCGCGCGATCTCGTCGTGAACGCCACGCCCGCAGGCATGAAGAAGACCGACCCGCTGCCCGTCGAACTGTCGGCCATTCGGCCTGGCCACACCGTCGCCGACGTCATCATGGAGCCGGCTACCACGCCACTACTCGCGCATGGGCAAGAACTGGGCGCGCGCATCGTGCACGGCCGGCACATGATGAACGAGCAACTCGAAGCGATGGCCGACTTCTTATTCGGCGGTGCTCTGCGATGAGCGCGGCCTTCTTTCCCGGCTTCGCGGTGCACCGGGTCGCGCTCGGCGATGCGACGATCCACGCCGAGGTCGGCGGCAGCGGGCCGCCGCTGTTGTTGCTGCACGGCTATCCGCAGACCCACGTCGCCTGGCACCGCATCGCGCCCGTGCTCGCGCGCCATTTCACTGTCGTGACGCCGGACCTGCGGGGCTACGGCGACAGCACCGGACCCGGCGGCGATCCGCTGCATATCCACCATTGCAAGCGCACGCTCGCGGGCGACCAGATCGGGCTGATGCAGGCGCTGGGGTTCGAACGCTTCGCCGTCGTCGGCCATGACCGCGGTGCGCGCGTCGGCTACCGCTTGTGTCTCGACCGGCCCGAGGCCGTCAGCGCCTTCACCTCGCTCACTGTGATCCCTACCGAGGCGATGTGGCAGCGCGCCGGCATGGCCTTCGGACTCAAGGCCTTTCACTGGTATCTCTTCGCGCAGCCCTTCGATCTGCCCGAACGCATGCTGCGCGCCGACCCGGCGTACTACCTGGACTGGTCGCTGCGCAATGCCGTGCTCAAATTCGACGCCATCACGCCCGAGGCGCTCGCCGAGTACCACCGGGCCTTCGCCAGGGAGTCGGTGCGGCACGCGATGGTCGAGGACTATCGCGCCGCCGCCTCGATCGACTTGCAGCACGACCGCGATGATCTCGCAGCGGGTCGCCGCATCGCTTGTCCGCTGCAGGTGCTGTGGTGTGCGTCTAACACGGCAACACCGGATCCGCTGGAGATCTGGAGAACCTGGGCCGACCAGGTCGAGGGCGGGACCATCGACTGCGGCCACCTGATGGCCGAGGAAGCGCCCGACGAAGTCTTGGCCCGGGTCCTGCCCTTCCTGCAACGCCACGCCTGACGAAGAACCACGGAGACACCTATGCGACGACCGATGATCCTGGCGAGCCTGCTGTTCGCCCTGCAGATCCATGCGCAGCCCGCGTCCGACGGCAGCGTGTAATTCACCGAGATCACGCGCTCGGTCGGCTGCAGCGACGGGGCCGGCGTGCAGGGCGGCCGGATCGCTTGCGAGCGGGCATGGCCGGCTTTGCGCCAACTCGCTGAGCCGACTCATTTACGACGAACAGGAGTATCGAATGACCAACGAATTGACAGACCGCCTCGCCATCCGGGATCTCATCGAGAACTGGGCCATCTGGCGCGACGCGGGTGACTGGGAACGCTTTGCCACCGTGTGGCACGACGACGGTGTCATGAACGCGACGTGGTTCCAGGGCCCGGCCTCCGAATTCATCCGAGTCACCAAAGAGGGCTGGGCCAAGGGTGTCAGCATCCTGCACTTCCTGGGCGGGACCTCGATCGACATGGCCGGCGATCGCGCCATCGCGCAGACGAAGATGACCATCTCCCAGCGCGGCGATGTGCAAGGCGTCGCCTGCGACGTGGTCTGCACGGGGCGCTTCTACGACTTCGTCGAGAAGCGCAACGGCCGCTGGGGCGTCGTCGTTCGTCAGCCGATCTACGAGAAGGACCGTGTGGATCCGATCGACCCGAGCGCCAGGCTCGAACTCGACCAAGCCGCGATCTCGAAGTTCCCGGCCGGCTATCGGCACCTGGCCTACATCCAGACGCAGATCGGCTACAAGGTCAAGCTCGACATGCCACAGCTGGAGGGAGCCGAAGTCGAAGAGCTGTACGCCCGCGGCAAGGCATGGCTCGCCGCCAAGCCGCGCTGATTCCGGAAAAGGCGTCTTGCGATCCGCGCCCGATGGAATCAGAGTCTCTTCAAAGACCACCTCGCCGTTCCTTCGCAGGCCCGGCGCCCCACCTTGATTGATACAGCATGCGCAACTTCGACGAAAAGGACATCACCGATGCGGTGATCTCGCGTCTGGCAAACAGCCCTTCACCTCGTGCGAAACATATCAGCGCTTCGCTGATCCGCCATCTGCACGACTTCGTGCGCGAGATCGAGCCATCACAGTCTGAATGGGAGCAGGCGATCGATTTCCTCACGCGCACCGGCCAGATGTGCAGTTCCACGCGTCAGGAATTCATCCTGCTGTCGGATGCGCTGGGCGTCTCGACGCTGGTGGACGCGATCAACCATCGACTTCCGAGCACGGCGACCGAAACCACGGTGATGGGCCCGTTCTACGTGGAGCATGCGCCCGAGGTGCCCAGCGGCTCACGCATCGCCGGGCCAGCTGAAGGGCCCGCGCTGCTGATCGAGGGCTCGGTGCGCAGTGTGGACGGACAGCCGCTGGGCAGCGCGACCGTGGACATCTGGCACGCGGATGAAGCTGGCTTCTACGACGTGCAAAAAGACGACGTGAATTTGAGTGGCCGCGCAAGGGTCCGCACCGACGCCCACGGGATGTTCTGGGTGATCGGCGCGGTGCCGGCCGCGTATCCGATCCCCAATGACGGGCCCGTCGGGCGCATGCTCGAGGCACAAGGGCGCCACCCCTTCCGTCCGGCTCACGTGCACTTCATGGTGTCGGCCCCCGGACACGAAACGCTGGTGACGCATCTGTTCCTGGCGGACAGCGACCACCTCGACTCCGATGTGGTGTTCGGCGTCAAGGATTCACTGATCGAAGTGCTCGGCACTGCCGCGCCGGGGACGACGTCGTACGGCGCTACGGTGGAGACGTCCACGCCTGTACTGCGACGTGACTTCGTGTTGGGCAAGGCGCTTTCTGGGGCGGCCGCGCGAAGACCACATCCGCAAGCCCTATATTGAGCCAACCCCTCTGAACGAGGTGGTGGCCCATGAAGCGATTCATCGAAGGCGAGGACCGTCAGCAGGTCACTCTGATGCCAGAGTGCCTTGACGATTACATCGACGAAGACAACCCGATGTCCAGGCCATACGTCGTGCGATTCATTCCGGCCCCTCCATTCCTGAAGTGGTGGATGGAGACGCCACTTCGGCACCGTTCGGTTCCGGAGACACCTCCATCTTCGCCCATCCCGCACCGAAGGGCGGCGGGTGTCCATCCCATCTAGGCGTAGTTGGGGCCGTTGTTTATGGCGAGGCCAAGTCGGACGAACGCCGCAACTTGGCGACTGTGTTAGAACCCTTTCGTGCCCACGTCGGGCGCGCCGTCAACTCCATCGAACCAAGCGGGGCACCTATGAGCTTTTTTGGCAAGATTTTCTCGAAGATTTTTCCTTCGGCCAACGCGGCCGAAGTCGTTGCAACGCCGTCGCCAGCACCCGCAGCGAGCGCGAGTTCGCCCCCAGTGGCTGCGCCGCCACCTTCCATCCCGCTCGGCGACGTGGCGCCCATCCTTGACGCGATGCCAGGCGCCAGCGCCCTGAACTGGCGCACCTCGATCGTGGACCTGCTCAAGCTGCTCGGTCTAGACAGCAGTCTTGCCGCCCGCAAGGAACTTGCCACTGAGTTCACCTATTCCGGCAGCGACGAGCCTGGCTCTGCCGCGTGGAATATCTGGTTGCATCGCCAGGTCATGACACGCATTGCGGCCAACGGCGGCACCGTTCCTGCGGAACTGCGAGATTGATCAAGGCGGCCGCTTTCCACTGAGTTCCAGGCACCAAGTCGGTACGGCGGCTATCAACGTCGTTGCTCTGCAAGTTGATTCTGCACCGCGGGCAAACAATCCAATACTGGTTTTGTGAAGCGCGCCATCTACGCCGGGAGGGTCAGTCCGGTGCCGGGCGTGTGGACGAGATGCAGGCCGTGGCCGACTCGCTGAGCCGTTGGCCTACCTACCCGAGGCTCGGTTTGCGCCAGAGCCCTGTTGACAGCCTTGAGGCTTGGGTAGACAACCTCCGGCTCTCGGTTCGGTGCTAAGCTTTTGCGACTTCTTACTCAGCAAGGAAAATCGATGAAGCGTATTGTGTTTGCCGCACTGAGCATATGCACGTTTGCGTCGGCCCCTGCATTCGCAAAGGCCAATTGCAAGGCCTATCCGAAGTCCGAATGGATGTCGCAAGCCGACGCCAAGGCCAAGATTGAGGCACAGGGCTACACGATCGCCAAGTTCAAGGTTGACGGCAACTGCTATGAGATTTACGGCCGAAACAAGGCCGGCAAGAAGGTCGAGATCTACTACGACGCCAAGTCACTCGAGCCCGTGAAGACCGAGGTTGAAAAGTAGCCGTGGCGGATCCCGCACGGAGCGATGCGCTTGTATGGGATGCCGCTGTCCGCCTTCATCATTGGCTGTTGGCTGGACTGGTCATCTTTTGCTCGATCCAGGATGACGGCGGTCTGGTGCACCGCATTGCAGGCTATGCGGCGGCCAGTGCGGTCGTGACCCGCCTGTTGTGGGCCGTGTTCGCTAAGGGCCATGGCAGCTTGGCGGCTCTCAAGCCTTCTGCGGCCGCCGTAGTCGCCTATGTTCGTGGCCGCGCGCCGCGTTGCATCGGGCACGATCCTCTCGGGCTGTGGATGGTGTGGCTTCTTTGGTCGCTCGTATTGCTTCTTGGACTCACGGGGTGGATGAGCCGCCTTGACATTTTCTGGGGCGACGAGCGATTGCAGGAAATCCACGCATGGCTCGCCGATGCCTTGCTAGTTGCCGTGGCCCTGCATCTTCTCGGGGTCGGCGGGATGAGTTGGTGGTGGCGCGAGAACCTGGCGGCGGCGATGGTGAGCGGACGCAAGCGCGGCCCACCCGCTTAGTCAGTAAGTCGGTCCAAGAAGTATCTTTCGAAGTGGGGCGGTGCCAACGAACGACGACGATGCAACGTTGCCGGCGCACGCGGCAGCAACGATGTCATTGACAGGTAGGCCCGGCACCACCAGGCCAGCCCACGTTCGATTTGCTGCCGATTGACATCCCTGCCGCCCGCAAACACGACGCCCACCGTGCGCCCGTAGCGGTCCGTCTTCTCGCTCTCCACGCTCTCCACGCTCACCTGCCGACCTGCCACCATCTGCGCCAGGCTCAGGCGCGAGACGTTGCCAAAGGCGTTGCGCAACACTTCTGCGTATCGCCGAAGCCTGCGCGAAGGAGGCGATGCGACTTCGACCGGTAGCGCCAGTCCTCTTCCTGGATGCCGTCCAGGATACGCAGGTTGGCCATGTGAGGGTCACCAAGGGCACGACGGTGTTTTGCGTGATGCGCTCCGCAGCCGTGGACGAAGCCAACGTCAGAGATGCCAGTGCATTCCAACCCGAGCGTTGGCTGTCCGACGACAAGGCAATGGAAGCGTCGTCCCCGAAGCGCGTTTCGATGCCTTTCGGCGCGGGACCCCGACTCTGCCCCGGTCCCGCTACCTCGCGAAGCTCGAAATGAACCTCGTGCTCGGGATGCTGGCTCGGAACTTCGAGTTGCTTGAGGTCGCCGGGCCCAACGGTGCTGTCCCTGAAGAGGTCTTGACGTTCACGATGCATCCTGTCGACCTGCGTATGCGTCTGAAGACGCGTGCTGCCACCGATTGACATCAGCGGACGACAGGTTGAGCGGCTCTGCCCGGCGCCCACCGCCCGCGTTGAAGGTCGGCGTGGCAGAGCGACAATGCACCCACACACAAGGACACCATGGCAACAACTCACCCGGTCACGCTCGAGGAATTGAGCGAATGGATCACCGACAAGGCTCGCAGGACCTCCGGCTGCGCGGGCCTCAAGGTGAGCGTTCAGTACAAACTGGCCAAGGCCGATCACGCCGGAAAGAACTGGTCCGATTCCCTCGTGATCAACACGGGCGACTGCGGCATCGACGATGCGTTTGCTGCGATCTCGAATGCGCAGCGCGACGCCATCGGCCGCTTCCACATCTCGTAGTCAAGCCTTCGGCCGAGATGGGACAGAACGCGGAGCGCGCAGGCCTCCAGTCTCAAGCTCTGGCCCGTGCCAGCGCCAGCGCATCCTGCGAATTCGCAGATTCGATCGCGATGGCCTGTATGACTTTCAGGGTGTCGGCGTCGATGCGCAGTTGTCCTTGCCACAGTGCGGACTTGACCATGCTGATGTCGCTAGGCCGGCCCTTGTGGCTGGGCGCGCACAGCTCGAAGGCCTCGAGTCGACCGCGAATGTCGAGATCGTTGGGGATCTCCTTCAGACGCTCGATTGCCTGCAAAATGGTCATGGACATGAAGTGCCTTTCAGGCGATTAGGGAGTGTGGAGTGTGCGACATTCGCAAGAGGGCGTTGTTTTGAATACCCTTATTTCGCTGCCCATCGCCGGACGACACGGCCAATGCATCGTCGGGCACTGTCCGTTTCTGGGTGCTGATCGGCGAGCAGCAATCCATGCAGCGGTGATCATGCCGCGCTCAGCACCCCGCGACGCACCTGGTCGCGCTCGATCGACTGGAAGAGCGCCTTGAAGTTGCCTTCGCCAAAGCCGTCATCGCCCTTGCGCTGGATGAATTCGAAGAACACCGGCCCCCCGAACGCGGTCTCCGAGAAGATCTGCAGCAATAGTCGCGGCTGCCCGCCCTCGGTGGTGCCGTCGAGCAGGATGCCGCGCGCCTGCAGTTCCGCCACGGGCTGGCCATGGCCCGGCAGGCGGGTCTCCAGCATTTCGTAGTAGATGTCGTTGGGCGCGGTCATCAGTGGCACGCCGGCGAGACCAAGCTGGTCGATGGTGTCGATCAGGTTGTCGGAGAGCAACGCGATGTGCTGGATGCCTTCGCCGTTGAACTTCATCAGGTATTCCTCGATCTGGCCCGAGCCCTTGGAGGATTCCTCGTTCAGCGGAATGCGGATCTTGCCGTCCGGCGCGGTCAGCGCCTTGGAGGTGAGACCCGTGTATTCGCCCTGGATGTCGAAGTAGCGGATCTCGCGAAAGTTGAAGAGCTTCTCGTAGAAGTTGGCCCAGAAGGTCATGCGGCCACGGTACACGTTGTGGGTCAGGTGGTCGATCAGCTTCAGGCCGTGGCCCACCGGATGCCGCTCGACGCCGTCGAGGAACTCGAAATCGATGTCGTAGATCGACTTGCCGTCCTCGAAGCGATCGATCAGGTAGAGCGGTGCGCCGCCGATGCCCTTGATGGCCGGCAGGCGCAGTTCCATCGGGCCGGTGGCAATCTCGATCGGCTGGGCGCCGAGCTCGAGTGCGCGCGCATAGGCCTTGTGCGAGTCCCTGACCCGGAACGCCATGCCGCAGGCCGACGGACCGTGCTCCGCGGCGAAGTACGCCGCCGGGCTGTTGGGTTCGCGGTTGACGATGAAGTTGATGTCGCCCTGGCGGTACAGCACCACGTCCTTGGAACGGTGCCTGGCCACTAGCTGGAAGCCCAGCTTCTCGAAGAAGGGCTCGAGCGTGTCGGGCGTCGGGGAGGCGAACTCGACGAACTCGAAGCCCATCAGGCCCATGGGGTTTTCAAACAGATCCGGCATGGCACTGATCCTGTGGTTGCGACGACGACGAGAGTGAGCGCAGTGCACGCATCAGACGAGCTCTGTCAGCGCGTTCTCGAACGCGGTGCGGGCAATGCCGGTGCGGGCGCCGGAGCGCGCATGGCAGCGTTCGAGCGCTGACGCCACGGTGGCCGAGACGTCGTCGAAGATCGCCGCGTCGGAAATCTCCACGTCGTCCTGCATCAGGAACGCGAATGCACGCGCCATGCCGCAATTGGCGATGAAGTCGGGAATCACCGCCACCTTCGAATCGGCTTGCTCGTAGATCGGGCCGTAGAAGATCTCGCGATCGGCAAAGGGCACGTTGGCGCCGCTGGACACGACTTCGAGCCCGCCCTTGACCAACTGCTCGATCTGCTGCTGCGTCACCAGGCGCGACCCGGCGCAGGGCAGGAAGATTTCCGCGCCCGCGCACCAGACGGCACGATTGATGACGTCGAAAGGAAGCATGTCTTTCGCGGCCAATTGGTTGCCCTTCTTCTGCAGGAACAGCGTGCGGAGCTGTTCGAAGCTGAAGCCGTCGGGATTGAGCAGGCCGCCCTCGCGATCGATGATGCCGACCACGCGCGCGCCGGCTTGCGCAAGATAGTAAGCCGCGGCAGAGCCCACATTGCCCCAGCCCTGCACGATGACGCGCTTGCCGGCGACCTCGCCGCCGTAGAGCCTGTAGTAGTGAAGCACTGATTCGGCCACACCCCAGCCCGTGATCAGGTCGGCCACCAGGTACTTGCGGGCGGAGTCAGGCGTGTAGTGCGGGTCCTCGACAACCTTGGCCACGCCCATGCGCAGCTGCCCGACCTTCTGGATGCGCTCGCTGTCGCTCGGCGCGAAGTGGCCGTTGACGACACCCTCCTGCGGGTGCCACAAGCCGTAGCTCTCCGTGATGGGGATCACCTCATGCACCTCGTCGACGTTCAGGTCGCCACCGGTGCCATAGTAGGTCTTGAGCAGCGGCGTCACCGCCTTGTACCAGCGTCGCAACACGTCGTTCTTGCGTGGATCGGCGGGATCGAAATCAATGCCCGACTTCGCGCCCCCAATGGCCGGGCCGGAGACGCTGAACTTGACCTCCATGGTCTTTGCCAGCGACTCGACCTCACGCCGGTCGAGCCCCGGGCGCATGCGTGTGCCACCACCGGCAGCACCACCGCGCAGTGAGTTGATGACCACCCAGCCCTTGGCGGGCGTCTCGGCGTCGTGCCATTCGAAGACGATCTCAGGCGCCTTGTTCTCGAAGCGATTCAGCAGTTCTTTCATCTCGGTCTTTCAGACTCTCTGGAGTCAGGCTAGAAGTAATTTGTCGTCGTCGAGCTTCTCGCCACGAGTCTTCTCGAACATGTGCAGCAGGTCGGGCACGTCCATGCCGGCGCGCTCGACGCCCTTGACGTCGAGGATCACGCGGCCTTCGTGCAACATCACCGTGCGCGTGCCGTAGTCGAGCGCCTGGCGCATGCTGTGCGTGACCATCATGGCCGTCAGCTTGCCGGCCTCGACGATCCTCGCGGTGAGTTCGAGCACGAAGGCGGCGGTCTTCGGATCGAGCGCGGCCGTATGCTCGTCGAGCAGGAGGATGCGCGACGGCTGCAGCGAGGCCATCAACAGGCTCACGGCCTGACGCTGCCCGCCGGAGAGCAAGCCCATGCGGTCGGCCAGGCGGTTCTCGAGCCCGAGGTTGAGGATGCTCAGCTTCTCGCGGAACAGTTCGCGCAGCTTGCGCGTCAGCGAGAAGCCAAAGCTGCGGCGCGCACCGCGCTTCCACGCCAGCGCCATGTTCTCCTCGATCGTGAGCGCTTCGCAGGTGCCGGCCATGGGGTCCTGGAAGACGCGCGCGACCAGGTCCGAGCGCTGCCATGCCGAGCGGCGGGTGACGTCGCTGTCGTCGATCTGGATGCTGCCGCGGTCGACCGCGAGGTCGCCGCTCACTGCGTTCAGGAAGGTCGACTTGCCGGCCCCGTTGGAGCCAATCACGGTGACGAACTGTCCTGTGGGGATGTTCAGGTCCAGCCCGCGCAGCACCCGGTTCTCGATCGGGGTGCCGGGGTTGAAAGTGATTTCCAGGCCTTTGGCGCGCAACATTACTTGGCCTCCTTCACGACGTGCGTCGGATTGGCGCGCACGCCGGGCCATAGGCCAGCCAACTTGCGCTTGTAGGTTGGAACGAGCAGCGCGAACGCGACCAAGACGGCAGTCACCAGGTTCAGGTCCTGGGCCTTCAGGCCGATGAAATCGCTGTTGAGCGCCAGCGCGATGAAAAAGCGGTAGAGCACGGCCCCGAGGACGCAAGCCAGCGTCGTGATGACCAGGCTGCGCGCCGGCAGGATGGTCTCGCCGATGATCACGGCGGCCAGGCCGACCACGATCGTGCCGATGCCCATCGAGATGTCGGCGCCGCCCTGGCTCTGCACGAACAAGGCCCCGGCCAGCGCGACCAGCCCGTTGGACAACGCCAGGCCCCACACCGTGAGCCGGTCGGTCGAGATGCCCTGCGAGCGGGCCATGCGCGGATTGCCACCTGTGGCGCGCATGGCCAGGCCGACTTCCGACGCAAAGAACAGGTCGATCAGAACCTTGGCGGCGACCACGATCGCAAGCAGCACCAGCGGCTTGAGGACGTAGTCCGGCAGACCGCCGAATTCGAGCAGGCTGAACACCGTGGGCTCGTCGATCAGCGCAATGTTGGGCTTGCCCATCACGCGCAGGTTGACCGAATAGAGCGCGATCATCACCAGGATGCTGGCGAGCAGCTGCATGATGCGCAGCCGCACGTTGAGCCACGCGGTGAGATAGCCCGACAGCGCGCCGGCGACGACGGCCGCCGCAGTGGCGGCAAACGGGTTCCAGCCCGCGACAATCAGCGCCGCGGCAACAGCACCGCCGAGCGGGAAGCTGCCGTCGACCGTCAGGTCGGGGAAATTGATGATGCGGAACGAGAGGAAGACGCCCAGCGCGACCAGTCCGAATATCAGACCGATCTCGATGGCACCCAGTGAAGCAATGAGCGACATGTTGGCGATGCCGGTTTACTTGACCACCACTTGCGCGGACTTGACGAGCTCGTCCGACAGCGTCACGCCCTGCTTCAGCGCAGCGCCCGGATTGACGTGCAGTTCGAAGGTGTTGCTGGTCTGCGAGGCGATCGTGCCCGCCGCCTGGCCCTGGAGGATGCGAACCACGATCTTGCCGGTCTGGTGGCCGATGTCGTAGTAGTTCAGGCCCAGCGCCGCGACGGCGCCGCGCTTGACCGCGTCGGTGTCCGCCGCGACCACGGGGATCTTCGCCTGCTGGGCCACCTTGACGATGCCCTCGAAAGCCGACATCACGTTGTTGTCGGTGGGCGCGTAGATGACATCGACCTTGCCGACCAGGCTCTGCGCCGCACTCGCCACGTCGACGGTGCGCGCCGCGGCGCCTTCCACCAGCGTCATTCCGGCGGCCGGCACGGCCTTCTTCAGCGCCTCGATGATCGCCACCGAATTGGCCTCGCCCGGGCTGTAGATCACGCCGACGCGCTTCGCGTTGGGAACGACCCGCTTGATCAGCTCGAGGTGCTTGTCCAGCGGAGAGAGATCGGACACGCCCGTCACGTTGGTGCCCGAAGCCTCCCAGCCTTTGACCAGCTTGGCCGCGACGGGGTCGGTCACCGCGCTGTAGACAATCGGGATGTCCTTGCTCGCCGCGACCACGGCCTGCGCCGAGGGCGTCGCGATCGCGACGATGACGTCGGGCCGCTCGCCCACATATTTGCGGGCGATCTGCGCGGCCGTGCCGGTGTTGCCCTGCGCGCTCTGGTATTCGTACTTGAGGTTCTTGCCGGCTTCGAAGCCGGCCGACTTCAGCTCGTCCCTGACGCCGTCGCGCACGGCGTCGAGCGCCTTGTGCTCGACGATCGCTGTGACCGCGACCGACTTCTCGACAGCAAAACTGGGCGTGGCCGCGGCAGAGGCGACGGCGGTGGCGATCAGGGCCAGGGAGGAGCGCAGGAAAGAATGTTGCACGTTGATGTCCTTGTGAGAAATAGTCGGCATGGTTCAATTAGGAAAACCGCCTCGGCCGGAAACCTGTTTGATCACCGTCCGGGGGCCGTCTTCTAGGTGAAGAAGTGTGAACTTCCGCACGAACAATCTGTTTTCATCGCGGGTTGGGGCGAACCCTCGTACAAGCAACATAATTTCTCGTTCAACACAAAAAAGGAGACGATCTTGTACGACCCCGATTTCGACCGTACCGACCGCAAGATCCTGGCCTTCCTGCAGGAGCACGGGCGCGCGTCCAACCTGGAGCTTGCCGAGGCCGCGGGCCTGTCGCCCGCCCAATGCCATCGCCGCCACCGCCGACTGGAAGAAGCGGGATTCATCGCGCGGTATGAAACGCGCCTGGCCCCGGCGCGGCTTGACCTGCATGTGGTGGCCTTCATCCTCGTGGCCATGGAAAAGGGGCATATCCGCGACCTGTCGAAATTCACCAACGTGGTCATCGACATGCCGGAGGTGCTCGAGTGCTACTCGATCACCGGCGACTACGACTTCGTCATGAAGGTCATCGCGCGCGACCTCAAGGGGCTGTCGCGGTTCCTGATCGACAAGCTGATGCGGCTGCCGGGCGTCGACGGCGTGCGTTCCAGCGTCTGCCTGGACGAATTCAAGTGCACGAGTGCCCTGCCGCTACCTGAATGACGGCGACGCCCCGGCGAAACAGCGCGCTCGGGGGACGATCGTCAACGGGTGATCACACCTCACAGGGACGCAGCCACGTCCGCGACCAGGTTGCGCAACCAGACATGCGCAGGGTCCTCGCGGTAGCGCACGTGCCAGGCCATCTGCATCGGAAAGGTGCCTAGATCGACCGGCGCCGGCAGCACCTTCAACCTCGAATCGCCGGCCAGGCGCCGGCAAATCAGCTTCGGCAGCGTCGCACAGTAGTCGGTGGCGGCCACGATTTCGGGGATCGACATGAAGTGGGTGACTGTCACCGCGACGTCCCTCTTGAGCCCTCCCCGCTCCAGTGCCTGGAAAAGCCCTGCGCGCAGGCGCCCTCCCGCCGGCAGCAGGTTCACGTGCTTCATCCGCTCGTATTGCGCCTTGGTGATCTTCGAGCCGACCTTCGGATGGTCGGCACGCACCACGCAGGCCAGGCCGTCATCCGCAATGTGCTGCACGACCAGGTTGTCGGGCGCATCAGTGATGCGGCCGAGCACGATCGCCGTGGTTCCGGAGGTGACCCCCGTCGCGGCGACATCGGCGCCGAAGGGCAATGTGCGCAGGCGAATGCCCGGAGCGAGCTCGCGCAGCCGCGCCACCAGGGCGGGCACGAACACGAACTCCACGTAGCTGTTGGGCGCGATCGTGACCAGATGATCGGCGCGGGACGGATCGAAGGCCTGCTGGCCGAGCACCACAGTGTCCAGCGCAGCCAGTGCTGATGTCAGCGCCGGTGCCAGCGCCTCAGCCTTCGGCGTCGGTCGCATGCCGTAACGCTCCCGGATGAACAGTGGGTCCTGCAGCACGATGCGCAGGCGCGTCAGTGCGTTGGACAGCGCCGATTGGGTCATGCCCAGGCGATCCGCCGCGCGGGTCACGCTGCGCTCTTCCAGCAGGGCCACGAAGATGGGCAGAAGGTTGAGGTCGTATCGCATGCAGAATTATCGCCAAGGATAAATCTGGAATCGAGGAAATACATTGGATAAATTTCTTGTGGATGCCCATCATTCAGCCATTCACAGGAGATCACCATGAAATTGAAGAACCTTCTTCCCGGCGTGCTGGGATTCGGCACTGCCCCTTTGGGCAACATGTTTCGCGCGATTCCCGAGGAGGAAGCGCGAGCCACCGTGGACGCCGCGTGGAACGACGGCATCCGCTTCTTCGACACCGCGCCGTTCTACGGCGCAGGGCTGGCGGAAGCCCGCCTGGGCGAGGGGCTGGCGGCCCGCGCTCGCGAAGAGTTCGTCATCAGCACCAAGGTCGGTCGCCTGATCCTCGACGAAGTGGAAGACGTCAACGCTCGCGACCTCGGCGAGAAGGGCGATGTGTTCAGGCATGGCCGCGCCAACCGCATCGTGAACGACTATTCGGAAGACGCGACCCTGCGCTCGATCGAAGACAGTCTGAAACGACTCAAGACGGACCGCATCGACATTGCCTGGGTGCACGATGTCGCCCAGGATTTCTACGGCGACGAGTGGCTCGGCGTGTTCGAGACCGCGCGCAAGGGCGCCTTCAAGGCGCTGGACCGGTTGCGTGACGAAGGCGTGATCCGTGCCTGGGGCCTGGGCGTGAACCGGGTGGAGCCGATCGAGCTGCTGCTGGGGCTTGAAGGGCCGCGTCCGGACGGCTTCCTGCTCGCCGGCCGCTACACGCTGCTGGACCACGCGCGGGCGCTGCAGCGCGTGATGCCGCAGCTGGCGGCTCGCGGCCTCGGCATCGTCGTCGGCGGGCCCTACAGCTCAGGCGCGCTGGTGGGCGGGCCGAACTTCGAATACGCGCCCGCCACGCCGGAGATCCTGGCCAAGGTCCAGGCCATCAAGGCCATCGCGGATCGCCACGACGTGCCGATGAAGGCGGCAGGACTGCAGTTCGCCCTGGCGCACCCCGCGGTGGCCGCAGTCATCCCCGGGGCCAGCCGGCCGGGTCGCATTGCGGAGGACCGCGCTGCGCTTGAAGCGGTGGTGCCGAAGGACTTCTGGCGCGAGCTGCGACAGGCAGGCCTCGTGCAAGCGGAAGCGCCGCTGCCCCACGGCCTCTGACACCGGCGCGCCACCCTTCAGGACGACAAAAATGCTGAACGAAGCCTGTGAACCGCAGTGCGCCTCGATGGAGGCGCACTGCGCCGACACGCGGCAACTGAATCGCCGCACGCTGACCTTGCTGGCACTTGCACTCGGCACCTTCTGCATCGGGACGTCCGAGTTTGCGAGCATGGGCATTCTTCAGCTGTTTGCCGCCAGCCTGGATCTGGACATAGCCACCGCCACGCATGCCATCGAGGCATATGCCTTCGGCGTCGTGCTCGGAGGTCCTGCCGTGACCATCCTGGCCGCGAAACTGAATCGCAAGCACCTGCTGCTGGTCCTGATGGCGATCTTCGTTCTCGGCAATGTCATGTCGGCCATCGCCACGGGGTTGGGCATGTTCACGCTCGCACGCTTCGTGAGCGGCATTCCGCAAGGCGCCTATTTCGGCGCGGGCGCCGTGGTCGCTTCCTACATCGTCGGGCCGGGCCAGGGCGGGCGCGCCTTCGCCCTGGTGATGACGGGCTTGACGGTGGCCACCATCGTCGGCTCGCCGCTCGCCACCCTCCTCGGCCAGAACCTCGGCTGGCGAAACGCCTACCTGGCCGTTTCGGCTCTTGGCGTGGTGGCGTTCCTGGCGCTCTGGATGTGGGTGCCGCGATCCAGCGCCTTGAACGGTGGACCCGTGCTGCAGGAACTTCGGTCATTGAACCGGCCGGCTGTCTGGGCGATGGTGGCTGTGGCGGCGCTGGGCGTGTCCAGCATCTTCGCCGTCTACACGTTCATCGGGCACTTCGTCACCGACGAGGCATCGCTGCCGCAAGCATGGACTCCGATCGCGCTGGGCCTTTTCGGTGTCGGCATGACGGCGGGCAACGTCGTCGGAGGATGGATGGCGGACCGCTATCCGTCACGGGGCTTGGTCGCCGGGTTCGGCAGCGCCCTGGTTGCGTTGGCGCTGTTGGCGGTCGGTGGCGGCAACGCCTGGATCCTGATGACGGGCCTGGTCATGGTGGGCGGCACGATGATGGTTGCGATCCCGACGATCCAGGTGCGCCTCACCCGGGCGGCACCGGACGCACCGACGCTGATGGGCGCAATGAACCTGGCTGCCCTCAACGTGGCAAACGCCATTGGCGCCTGGGCTGGCGGTCAGACGATCGCGCATGGGAACGGCCTGCTGTCAGCAGTGTGGGCGGGGTTCGGGCTGACCCTTGCCGGGCTTGCGTTGTTCTTCTTCGTGTCACGAACTGCAGCGGAACCGATGTGCAGGTCGGATGGCACAGCCAACGACACATTTGCAGGCACTGGCGTCCAGGTTGGTTAATAATAATCATTGCCATTTGTATTTCTATTCATGACGATGCCCGCCCCTCGCTTCTTCCCGCGCCCGATCGCCGTTGCCTGTGCCTTGGCCCTGCTGCAGGCCTTTACGGCCTCGGCGCAGACTGCGCCTGCGGCTGCAGCCTCCACCGTGCCGGTCGGCTCGCTGGCCACGGTGACCGTCGAAGCCAGTGCCGACGCCTCGGCCGATGGCCTGACGGCGCCCTTTGCCGGCGGCCAGGTGGCGCGCGGCGGCCGCATCGGCATCCTGGGCAACCAGGACGTGATGGACTCGTCCTTCTCGAGCACCAGCTACACCAGCCAGTTCATCCGGGACATGCAGGCGCAGAGCGTGTCGGACGTGCTGCTCAACGACCCGACGGTGCGCACCGCGCGCGGCTTCGGCAACTTCCAGGAGCTGTATGTCATCCGCGGCTTCCCGGTCTATTCGGACGACATCGGCTACAACGGCCTCTACGGCATGCTGCCGCGTCAGTACATCGCCTCCGAACTGTTTGAACGGGTCGAGGTGTTCCGCGGCGCCAGTGCCTTCCTGAACGGTGCCGCACCGGGCGGCAGCGGGCTCGGCGGTGCCATCAACCTGCTGCCCAAGCGGGCATCGAACGAGCCGCTGACGCGCCTCAACCTCGGCGTCCAGAGCGGCGGCGAAGTCTCCGGCTCGGCTGACATCTCGCGCCGCTTCGGGCCCGACGACAGCACCGGCATCCGCGTCAATGCGGTCAAGCGCAGTGGCAACGACGGCATCGACGACGAAAAGCGCGACCTGACCGCCGCCAGCGTCGGGCTGGACTGGCGCAGCCGCAATGCGCGCATCTCGGCCGACATCGGCTATCAGGACTACACGCTGACCCAGGGCCGCCCGAGCGTCACGCCCGGCTTCGGCCTGCCGATCCCGGCCGCGCCGGACGCCCAGAAGAACTTCGCCCAGCCCTGGACCACTTCGAGCGAGCGCGACACCTTCGGCACCGTGCGCGGCGAATTGGACATCAACGACCAATGGACGGTCTATGCCGCCGGCGGCCTGCGCCATGGCGACGAGTCGAACGTGGTCGCCAATCCGACCTTGACCAACATCTTCGGCGCCACCGCCGCGTCTCGCTTCGACAACACTCGCCAGGACAACGTCAGCACCGGCGAAATCGGCGTGCGCGGAAAGTTCGCGACCGGCTCGGTCCAGCACAGCCTGGTGGCCAGCGCAACCGCCTACAACGACGACCAGCGCAATGCCTACGGACTCTCGGGCACCACCATCCTGAGCAACATCTACACGCCGGTTGCGACCCTGTTCCCGCCCCCGCCCACCCTGTTCACCGGCGGCGTGCTCAACGACCCGATGCAGACGCTCAAGGTCCAGACCTCCAGCTTCGCCCTGGCGGACACGATGTCGTTCATGCAGGACCGGCTGCTGGTCACGCTCGGCGCGCGCTACCAGACCATCAAGCAGACCACCTACGACTACAACTCTGGCCTGGAGCAGAGCCACTACGACGAGTCGAAGACGACGCCGGTGTTCGGCGCGGTGTTCAAGGTCACGCCCGAGGTCTCGCTCTACGGCAACTACATCGAAGGGCTGCAGCAGGGCAGCGTGGCTCCGGCGGTGGTCAACAACCTGCCGGTGCTCAATGCCGGCGAGATCTTCGCGCCGTTCACCGCGCAGCAGGGTGAGATCGGCGTCAAGTACGAAAGCGGCACCGTGGGCGCCAGCGCCGCGCTGTTCCAGATCACGCAGCCGCAAGCCTTCGTGCAGAACCAGGTCTACGGCACCTTCGGTGAACAGCGCAATCGAGGCGCCGAGTTCCTGCTGTACGGCGAACCGGTGCATGGCCTGCGCCTGCTCGGCGGCCTGACGCTGATCAACGCCGAACAGACCGCGAGCCCCGGCGGCCTGCTCGACGGCAAGGAGGCGATCGGGGTGCCGCGCCAGCAGTTCAACTTCGGCGCCGAGTGGGACATCCCGGGCGTGCGCGGCCTGGCCATCAACGGCCGCTTCATCTACACCGCCTCGCAGTACGCGGACGCGGCCAACACGCAGACGGTGCCGAGCTGGAACCGCTTCGACATCGGCGCACGCTACCTGATGGACATCGGCAACGGCCGCGTGCTGACCTTGCGCGGCCGCATCGACAACCTGTTGAACAAGTCCTACTGGGCGTCGGCGGGCGGCTATCCGGGCGCCAGCTACCTGGTGCTCGGCGCGCCGCGCACCTTCGTGCTGACGGGTACGATCGACTTTTGAAGGACGGCCCGAACGGCGCGCCGACGAGGGGAGTTTCAACGGTGCTGCGCGCTTTCTGGACCGTGGTCCATCGCTGGGTGGGCCTCGCGATCGCGGTCTTCCTGACCATTGCCGGCCTGACCGGCACGGTGACCTCGTGGGACCACGAGCTCGACGAATGGCTCAACAGCAGCCTCTACCACACGGACAGCCGCGGCCCCTTCAAGGATCCGCTGGAACTGGCGGCACGGGTCGAAGCCGCCGATGCGCGCGCCGAGGTCACCTATGTCTCGCTCAACTTCGAGCCGGGCCACAGCGCCGGCTTCTTCGTCGAGCCGCGCATCGATCCGGCCACCGGCAGGCCCTTCGCGCTCGACTACAACAACGTCCACGTCGATCCGGTCAGCGGCCGGATCATGGGACGGCGCGACACCACCGCGGTGTCGCTGTCGCGCGAGAATCTGATGCCCTTCCTGCGCACGGTGCACTACAGCCTGCACATCCCCGCGCTGTGGGGCACCGAGCGCATCGGCTACTGGATCATGGGCGGCGTGGCGCTGATCTGGCTGCTCGACAGCTTCGTCGCGTTCTACCTGACGACGCCGCGGCGGCTGCGGCCGCGCTCGACCCCGCCGACTCAGCCGCACCGCAAGCCCGCGACCTGGTGGGCGCGCTGGAAGCCTTCCTGGCTGATGCGCTGGAGCGCCGGCGGCTACAAGCTCAACTTCGACCTGCACCGCGCCGGCGGCCTCTGGGTCTGGATACCGATCCTCGTCATCGCCTTCACCTCGTTCTCGCTGAACCTGTACCGCGAGGTCTTCTATCCGGTGCTGTCGCTGGTGTCGAAGACCACGCCCGGACCGTACGAGACGCGCCAGTTCGCGCGGCTCGGGCAGACCATCGCGGCCAGACTCGATTTCGCGCAGGCGATCGGCATCGCCGGTGAGGAGGCCCGGCGCCGCGGCTGGACCACGCCGCTCGGCGGCATCTACCACGAGCGGCGCGGCGGCTTCTACAACGTGTCCTTCTTTCCGCCCGGCGGCGATGCGAGCCAGGGCGGCATGGGCCTGAGCAATCTCTACATCGACAGCCAGGACGGCCGGGTGCTGAGCGAGAACCGGCCCTGGCACGGCACTGCCGCCGACGTTTTCGTGCAACTGCAATTCCCGCTGCACTCGGGCCGCATCCTCGGGCTGCCGGGACGTATCCTGATGTCGCTGATGGGGCTGATGGTGGCGACGCTGTCGGTGACCGGCATCGTGATCTGGCTGCGCAAGAGAAGGGCGCGGCATCTGAAGCCGAAGCCCCGGGCGCGCGGCGTTGCGAAAGCCTGAGCCGCTCTGGAGTCCGGTGTCGCTCAGGCCCTGCGGCGCGCGGCCTCCAGCGCCTCAGGATTGACGACATCCACTAGCCTCCCTTCGGCAAACGCATTGATGTTGTCGAAGGCGATGCCGAAATAGCGCTCGTAGTTGTCCTTCTCGACGTACCCGATGTGAGGTGTGCACAGCACGTTGGGCAATGCGAGCAGCGGATGATCCCGTGCCATGACGGGCTCCTGTTCGTAGACGTCGACCGCCGCGAACCCGGGACGGCCCGCGCGCAACGCCTGCTCGAGGGCGCCCTTGGCGACCAGTTCGGCGCGGCTGGTGTTGACCAGCAGCGCCGTGCGCTTCATCCGGGCGAGGTCGTCGGCCGTGACCAGTCCGTGGGTGTCTTCGGTGAGCCGCACATGCAGGCTGATCACGTCGCTTTCGGCGAAGAAGGCTTCGCGCGACGGTGCAACCTCGAACCCGTCGGCACGCGCCGCGCCGGTCGATGCCTCGCGGCCCCAGACCCAGACCTTCATGCCGAACACCCGGCCGTAGGCGGCCACCTGGCGACCGATGCGTCCATAGCTCCAGACGCCCAGGCGCTGTCCGCCGAGTTGCTGGCCGAGGTGCCCCTGCCAGAGCCCCTGGCGCATGCGGTTGGCCTCGTCGACCAGATGGCGCCGGCTCGCGAGCGCGAGCGCCCAGCTCAGTTCCGCGGTGGCGGACCCTGCGCCGCTGCCTTCGGCCACGAGCACGCCGCGCGCCGTGCAGGCCGCCAGGTCGACGTGGCCCGCGAGCTTGCCGGTCTGGCTGATCAGTCGGAGCTTGGGCAGGCGGTCGAGCAGCGCCGCATCGATGCGCGTGCGTTCGCGCGTCAGCACGATGGCGTCGGCATCGGCGAAACGCTCGGCCAGCGCGTCGGTGCCCTCGACCGTGTCGTTGAAGATGCGCGCCTCGTGGGCATCGAGTTTCGAGAAGCAGTCCAGGCCGCGGACGCAGTCCTGGTAGTCATCAGGGATGGCGACGTGCATGTGAGAGCGCTCCTTTTTCATTGAAGCGTGATGTGAAGTTCTTCGACCGTGCGCCTCCACATCGCCAGGTCGTTGCGCACGAGCGTCGTGAACTGCTCGGGCGGCATGCCGCCGGGAGCGATGCCCTGGGCCTTGAAGAGATCGCGCACTTCCTGCGTGTCGAGGGCGCGCTTGACTTCGGCGTAGAGGCGCTGCGTCACAGCCGCCGGCGTGCCGGCCTTGAGCAGCAGGCCGTACCAGCCATGCACCTCGAAGCCGGGATAGCCCTGCTCGGCCACGGTCCGCACGGCGGGGAGTCCGTCGAAGCGCGTGGCCGTCGCCACCGCGAGTGCGCGCAGCTTGCCCGCCTGAATGAACGGCAGGGCGCTGCTCATGTCGAGAAACATGAACTGGATCTGCCCGCCCAGGAGGTCCTGCACCGCGGGGCCGGCGCCCCGGTAGGGCACGTGCGTTGCGCGGATGCCGGCACGCTGCACGAACAGCGCCGCGCCCAGGTGCGCCGAGGTGCCGTTGCCGGACGAGCCGTACGACAGACCGTCTGGTCTGGCCTTCGCGCTCGCTACCAGTGCCTGCAGATCAGGCGCGGGGAAATCGGCGCGCACCACCACGGCGTGGGGCACGAAACCCACCACGGTCAACGGCGAGAAATCGCGCAGGGTGTCGAAGGGGTAGCCGGGCATCAGCGCCGGATTGGTGACCGCCAGGATCGACGGAAACACCAGCGTGTAGCCATCGGCCGGTTGGTGTTTCACCTCGCTCATGCCGATGACGCCGCCACCGCCGGGCTTGTTGTCGATGATCACGGGCTGGCCCAGGTGCGTCGACATGATCTTCCCGATCGCGCGCGCCATGAGGTCGGTCGGGCCGCCGGGCGAGAACGGCACGACGATGCGGACCGGCTTCGATGGGAAGGCGTCGGCCCAGGCGCGCGGGGCAAGTGCCATGAGCGCGAGTGCGCCTCCCATGGCGTTGAAATGACGCCGGGAGGGGGCGGGAGTGGGGGGCATGGGGTCTCCTTGGGGATGCATCGCTGCGTGCAAACATCTTTTGACTCGACGCGTCAGTCTAGGTCTAGGGTGCACCGGCCGCATCCGGCTCATTCCATTGCGTGGAATTGAAGGGCGCGCTTCGGAGGGAGACGGACCGAGTTCTCGTGAAGGGCCTCAGGGGCCGCGTCGGACCAGCAGCCTGCCAGCAGCCCTGCAGCGCCACATCAGACGAGGTTCGGGCGGACCGCTGCGCCGGAAAAAGCGCAGATGCTGTCGAGCGACTACTGACTTCCCACGTGATCGATCTGGCGGAGCCAGCGGGGTTGTGGGCGAGGCAACCTGCCCGCGACTTTGTCTTGCTCAGTGCGCGGGTGGACTACTAGGCAGACCAAGCCCGACGCACCAGGTAGATGAGCGCCCCGACTGCAGCCAGTACGGTGAGCGTACTGAGAGTCAGGTCGGCTCTCTCCGCGTTCTGGTCCCCGCTCATTCGGTTGTCTCGGCGCACTGGCTTCGCGGCGGCCTCAGCGAATGGGGTGTATACCGCCCCCCCAAAGTCTGCGTCACCCTCGGTACGCGTCGTCATCAGGGCGTCGTTCGGGCGCTCGCTCGACACGACCGACGCGTTGCCGGTACTCACGCGGGGCGCGTCCTGCTGCATACGAAAGGTGGCACCTCCTGCCGGCAGTACCGTTACGGCAAGTGCCACGAACGCGACCGAGACTAGAGCTTTGATCGACATGCTGGTCTCGCTTTCGGTTTCAACTACCTGTCATTCACTTGACATTACAGCGAATGGTGCAAGGACGCCAGTACGTTTCTCCCGTATCACTCAATAGTTACGAATTGCGTTCTTTTTAGCGCCAAATCAGTGCAGTGTCACTCTCAAGTTACGGAATAAAAATTCCTTCGAGTCACTTTCTTTCTGAGAGACAGCGCCCCTCTTGTTGGAACAGTTAATTGACGCATTGACAGTGGTCAGGCATCGGCCTAATCTCCGCCGCCAGTCAGCGCCAAGCGAGGTCATCCAAGGCAGTGTTCATTGCCCAACTTGCGGTTTTATTGTCGAGTCGTTCAATCCAACCTGACAGGAGTTCACCGTGAATAAGAAGCTAAGAGATGTATGTCGAGCGCTCGTAGTCGCATCGGCGTTGATTGTGCCCGCTATCGGCAGGGCTGATGCTGTGCCACTTGACGAGTTGAGTGCGCAGTGGTGGCAGTGGTTGCTCTCCATCCCGGAAAAAGACAATCCCAACCTGGACATCAGCGGCGACGATTGCAGGGTGGGCCAGCGCGGGCCAATTTGGTTTCTCGCCGGGACGTTTGGTGGCGCCGCCAGTCGTACCTGCAGCATTCCGCATGGCACGACCCTCTTTTTCCCAGTCGTTAACAGTGTGCAAGTGAATACACCGGGCGACTGCGGGCAAGATTCAAGCGTGACCTTGGATGTCGATACGATGCGAAAGAACAATGCCGGATTCATCGACGGAATTACGATCAAGACGGTTACAGTTGATGGCGTTGCTGCTGGAAGCATTTCCAGAGTTAAGTCGGTGCCATTTGTTACTGCATTGCCAGAAAAGAACATCTTTGTCGATTTCTGCAGGAAGGTTCGCCCCAAGGGTCAGCGACCTGGAATCTTTTCGCCATCCGTCGATGATGGTTACTACGCAAAAATTGAAAATCTGAGCCTAGGGAGCCATATGTTGCAGATCACTGCGAGTAACGGCAATGGCTTCGACCTAAGCATTTCGTATGTACTGAATGTCGTACAAGTTTCATTGAAATAGCGAAGGACGTTCTGGCGGAATTCACATTGGCTTAGCGCGGGCTCGACGCCGTCAAGGGTGTAGAGACAAACAACCGCGGCGAGGACCTCATGCAGCTAACACTGGTGGCGGTAGATACCCATGGGGACATGAATCCGGCGATGGCCATCGCCAAGCTGCTGGGCTTTGACCTGTGTCCGCGCCTGCGCTGCACCTGCCGCGCGTCTTCAGGGTCCCAGCGGGCCTCGAAGCAGTCACCGTGAGGAGCGTCTCGCTGAGCGCCATCGAGCGCGGCTGGGACGCCTGTGCGAATCGCCATCGAGGACTTCCGGCGCGAGATCCACACGCTACTGAACCGGGGCGAATCGGTGCATCAGCTCCAGCGCGCGGTGTACAGCGGCAAGGTTGCGCCAGAGTGCGGCCGGAGGCGCGACGGGGCCGGGGAATCAGGGGGCTACCTCATCAGGGCCTCTCGGGCCGCACCAACTCGCCGGTTGAGGACAAGAGAACACGGTAGTTCGGAAGCCGCTTGAATCTGCAAACTTCCCGCGGGAGATTGCCGCGCAAGCGATAGAGTCCGGTCGCGTTCTCGCTTCCGTTGGGTGCTGCCTCGATGAAGTATTCGTCATTGCGCTTGAGCAACCGCGCCCAGTCCAGGCTGCCGCCCGATTGCGCGACGAAGGAAACTCCGCCATCCCCAGGGCCGGCGGGTGGCAGGCCGATGAATCCCACAGGCGAATCCTCGCGACGCCGGTCTTTGGATGCGATGCGGCCGTCTTCGATCGGAAAGAGCCAGGTTCTGCTCTCCTTCTCGTCCCTGCAGCTACCCTTGTGACCACCGTAGTCCTCCTTCAGCTGCACAAGGTCAAGCGCGGGTGCTTCGGGCCTTGCGGACAGATGCCATAAGGGGCGCTCACCGGTGTTGTCGGAGTACAAACGGCTGGCGTCTTCTTTCCGCAAACGGAAGGTGCCGGTGGGAGCGACTTCGGTCAAGCCATTGCGTTCAGCCATCGCGCACAGATCTGGCTCATACCCGGGCCGGCGCGTCCATGCAGGAGCAAGACGGTTGCGAAAGCCATCGAAGGCGAGTCTGCACAGCGGCTTCGTGCGCCCATCGTCAAAGGTCCAGACATCGGCATGCTCACGGCTCTGGAGATTGACTGCGACCGGTCGCCCCCCGATGAAGAACAAGCGATTGCCGGGGAAGTCGTCCGCCGTCTCGGCAGTCGACATGGATTCCGACGGGCACAGGCCGCCAACGCCGCCAGTGTCCATCGTCACCAGGCGCTCTGGTCCAACCCCCAGCCGTACGAGCGCGTACAACAGGTCCATTTCGTATCCGTATCCGATTTCCCCAGAACTAAGCAGCGAAGTCCGCTCCTCATCCGAAAGTCCAGGCACCAAGGAGCGGAAACGAGAAAGTGAAGGCGCCGACGTCAGGCTGGGCTCGCCGGTCAGAGCGTTACTCACCTCTTCGCACATCCGGCGATCACTCAAGGGCAAGGGCGGTGAGCTCGAAATCGCCCGCGACGACGAGACCCCGGCACGAAAGATCGGCACCAGCTCGAACCGACAAAGGTCTTCCAGCCCATTCGGAAATGTAGACATGTCCGAGGGGTAAACAGATAACAAACGCAAGGCGTTGTTAACCGCTGCTTCGATGAAGTACTCATTGCCTTGCTGCAAAAGCTCGGGATTTGCCAGATCATCGAATCCGAAGTTGGTGTACCCCGGCACCTCCTCCCACTCCTTTGTTTTCCGTTCATCCGGCAACACCCGCCCATGCTTGTCCAGTGACACAAACCACGCCGAGGCTCCATCTACAGGTCGGCGTCCCGAGATGCGCGCCAGCGTCAGTGATTCATCTCCGTCGGGATAATGCAGACGCCACACTGGCCAATCCTTCGTGGCCGCAACACCTTGCATGTGGGCGTCGTCTCTATGCAGGCGGAACGTCTCGTTGGTCGAAACCTTGGCCAGTGAATCAGCGGCGGCCAGCGCGCAGAGTTCCGGGTCGCGGAGGGCGCTGCGTTGTTGCATCACGCGGGGCAACAACTTCTTGCGATGTCCTGCGGAGGTCAAGGCACACAGAAGGCGGGCCCGCCCCCCAGCGTAGTCCCAGACTTTCGCGTCGCTGCGATCGGACGAGACAGCGATCGGTCGCTTTCCCACGTAAAACAGGCGCTCGCCAGGAAAGGGCCCTGGCGCATCGACAACCCGTATCGATCGTGGTCGTTGCGCTTGGCGCTTGGGATCGCCGCTCAGCAGGGAAGGCTCACCGTCGTCGAGAACGGCCAGATACTCGCCCTCCGGGCCGAGCGTCACCCAAGCGAATCGGTCCTCAAACTCCGAATTCGGATCAAAGTCCAAATGACCCCCCGCGTCAAGACCGGGCACCAGGCGTGCGGGCAAGAAGGGTGTCTCCGTCGCGCGGGACGCCTTGCCGCTTAAGGTGTCGGCGACCTCTTGGCAGACCTGGTCGTCACTTGCTTGGAGGCTCGCCAGCTCTGTCTGTTGGCTTGTCTTGAGCTCTTCGGGTGAACGACTACAGGCCGCGCACACCAGCACCAGCGATGCAACTGCGAAACGCCGGACCCAGCGCCTTCTTGAGGCGCGGCCAGCGAGAGAATCGTTCATGTTGGGTCGACCTTGACCTGCGGAAGTCGGTTTGCAGTTCCGTTGTTCCCCGGACCCCGATTGCGGCTGAATTCGTTGGGCTCGCCATCGTCAAGAACGGCCAGATACTCCAGCTCAGGCCCAAGTTTCACCCATTCGAAGCGGCCTCCTGGTTCCCACTTTGAATCAAACGCGTCTACGCCGGCGTCGAGGCCGGGTACGAGGCGTTGGGGCCAGAAGGCTACCTCCATCGCAAGGGACGGTTCGCCACTCAAGGAGTTGGCGATCTCCTGACAGATCTGGGCGTTGCTCACTTGCGTCGGTTCCGGCATTTCCGGTTGATGAGTCAGTGGCTCCTCCACATAGCGGCTGCACGCCACGCACGCGATTGTCAGAACGATGCCAGCGATCCACCACAAGCAGTGAATCGAACGTCGGTTACTCATATTCTTCTGAAAGTGTGCCGGGAGTACTCACCGTTGGGGTCGGGGTGCCCTCAAGAAACGGATTCTTTCGTACGCTTGGATCGCGAAAGCGAAGCGGTCGCGATGCCGATCGAGCGCGGGGCGCACGGCGCCGATTTAGGGGGGGTCTGGTTGGTCATTCAGGCCAAAGTTTCTTGACACTGGGGCATGCGATGTCACTCTGCCTCAGCTTGGGGCGCCAATTCTTTCGATCGAACAGAACGCGGTGCTGGCGCTACACGGCCCTGCTCCTGGCGGAGTACGTCGCCTGCGGCCCGTATTCGCGGTGCAGGAAGTTGAGCAAATGGGTTCGCTCGCTGTCTTCTCTGGACGGTGGCGGTCGACAAGAATCAGGCAATCTGATCTCGACCGTCTTGGGCTCGGCATTGCGGCCGACCGCTTGAGCCGCCGGTGCATCGCTCCGCGCACCGGCGCTTGACGATGCGTCGTCTGTCGAACCGCTTGTCCTTGCAACGCTTGCCAATGCCTCCTGCGAAGGGGGGGTGGGTTTGCAGGCGCCGAGGATGCCCAGGGCGGTCAGGCCCATCAGCAAGGAGCAAACAAGGGCCCGGCGGCGAGTCTTCATTTCAGTGGGGATGCACAAGCGCCCTTCTCTTGTTGAGTAGTTTCGATCCGACGCTGCCGATGAGGAGACCCGCAGCGAGGGGGAGGATGTCGAAGCCGTTCCTGATGCTCTATCGAGGGCCTTGGAAGTTCGGCCTGGTTGCTGCCGGCGCCATCGTGGCGCCGGCCCAATGTCGTCGAGCGTGGGCATGGCGTCGATGACCCCGGAGATCATGGGACGGACGACACGCCTCCCAGGTGCCGTTCAGCAATCCGGCGGAAGGCGTCCCGCTCTTCCTCCGAGATGGCGGCGATCTGCACGTGGGTCTGGTTTCCGCCGGCGGGCGATTGGACGAACGCCTCCATCATGTACGTCGGGGACGAATCCTTGCCCTTGCCCTTGTCCTTGTCCTTGTCCTTATCCCTCCACACCCTCCAAATATCGCGCTGGCCCAGCAATTCGCCGGGCACAACGGTCGCCGATGCCGGAGCGCTGCTGTGTCCGTGATTGCCGCGATAGATGAGCATATTTCCCCCGGTTGCCAGAAGCGGCACTACGCGGCGGAAGCGAGTGACGGAAAAATCGTAGGCCCCCTCCTCATACGAAACGTAGTCGGTCGAAGCGTCGGATTTGATGCTCAACCGCCGCTCACCGGGGCGCAGGGACTCGACCATGCGTTGAACTATGTTGTTGGCCTGGTCCAGGTGCTTCAATGCCTCCCGGCTCAGGTAGAAGTCCAGCCGCTGCACGGTGCCATCGGGGTGCCGGGTCCAGACGCTTCGTATGCGTTGATCGTTTTCCGCGTGCATCGGCAATCCGGCGCGAACCGAGTCGACGATTTGCAATCCGTCGCGTGCGGCCAGGGACGTGAATTGCCAGTTGGGCATCAGGGTCTGCAGATCGTCTGCAAGGGACTCCGAGGTGCGGAATCTCTCCGCAACCGCCACCGTCAGGTGAAGGTCGCCCTCCGCTTCCAACGCGAGACGATGGAAGACCGCCCGTGGGAACTCCGGCGCACCCATGATGCCGCGGCCAGTGGGAGCGCTGTCGTACCTGACAGCCGACGGTGCGCTGATCTGAAGCCGCCCTTCGAGCAGGTCCATCTTCTTCCAGGGGCCCGCGGACGCGAAGCCGGGCGTCGAAGGCTTGTCCTTTGACGAGGGCACTTGGCCAGCGGTCACGCTGGCGGCGATCTTCCTTGCGAGCCCGGCGACACCGGCGTCATCTTTCAGGGCTTCCCGATTTGCCGAGAACGACAGCTTGTGGACCGTGTCGTCCGGAGCGAGTATGTAGAGCAAGAGAAGATACCGCCCCTTGACCTTGCGATCCGCCTGATCTTCGGCGTCCAGCGGGGAGAATTCCACCGCAATCGCCGAAAGCGGCGAAGGCACGCGGAACGGCTCAGGATAGGCCTCCGCGACGGTCTTGGCATCCCAGGATGCCGCGAGATCTTCGTGCACGGATTGTATGAAGCGTCCTCCGGTCAACCGATAGGATTTCGAGGCATCCATCGTCAGGCGTTCGTTCGAGGTTTCCACGACGACATGGGTGATCTTCCCGTTCGTCGGTTCCTGGGGCTTGCAGGTATTGCAGCGAAGCGTCAGCTTTCCTGATTCGCCTGGCGCCGGCAGGTGCACGTTAAGGCGCCCGTCGAACAGGGAGGTCGGAGCGTCGCTCAACTGCAGCTTGCCAATCGTTCCGCTGGCAGTCGCGATGGGAAGCGGGCTTTCTGTAGCGAGGACTGCCGAGGGCGGAAGGCTAAGTGCCAGCCCGAGGCCCAGCCAAACACCGGCAAGCATTCGTGGTCGAAATGAAGATTGATGAGGGGTCATTGATGTGGAGGAGGGGGTCTGGCATCTGTCAAATCGTGCCGCCCCTGTAAGCACACGCCGGCACCTTGTGCTCGTGCTTCACCTGAAGCGGTTCAACTGACAACCGCGCCACGGGTCTGTGTTAAATGAGACGCGTCCGGATCAAGCAGTTCTTTAGCTGACGTTGGCGAATGTCGCCATCCTCGCGCAACTGGGATGGCGACCCGTGAATTGGGCCACGCGGACGGCTTGCTGACCATCAGACCAATCTGAATTTGAGGCTTCTGGCTAGTCAGCCGTCATCTCCGAAAGGCCGTGCGGAGCGTCAAGTTGCCCTACAGCCCAACTCGGAGACCCAGTGCCTTTCGGATGGTCGGCAGATGCATCCCACCAGATCTCAGATTGGTCTTTTGGTCAGCAAGCCGCGGTTGTGGCCCAATTGGCATGTCGCCCGCTTGTGGGGCTGACAGAAAGGTCGACTGTCGCGCGTAGGGCGAACGACGGCGACGTGGAGAGGTACATGACCAAATTCGATGACGAACTCCTTTGCCCTCTGCTATAAAAGGGAGATCTCAAGCAAATAGGACTTTTGGAAAAGTTCGGCAAGATTGGCTGCGATGTCAACGCCAAAGACGGGTCTGGATTCACGGCGTTGGATTTTTCCGCCCTCACCGGCGACAAAGGCATTGCGAATCTGTTGTTGGATAGCGGGGCCGATGTCGACGCTATCGACAACCAGGGTAATACGACTTTGTGGCGGGCAGCGATGGGAGCATAGCCCTGATTCGGCGATTGTTGGCCTTTTTGCTGAAGAGGGACGCAGATCCGGATAAGTCGAATCAGCATGGCGTCTGCCCGAGAGATTTGTTGGAGGAAGCGTAAGCGTCGGTTCCCTTCAAGAAGGCCTTGTCATTCGAAGCAGCCCGCATTTTTCGCTTGAGCGGTCACTCCGGCCAAAAGAGGACAACGGAATTGCGATCAGAAGAAAGCTGCGCTTCTTTGAGAATTTCATTAAGTCGGCGACTCCTTGGTACGCCATTCCATGCCGCATCTGAACCACGCCCAACTCTGAGCTACTGCCCTGCCCGGCACACCATCGGATGAAGCGGCCAAGTGTGTCGGTCTTGGTCATCACGCAGGACCTCACGGCCACAAACCGTGTCCACCCCGAACGGGCCGCTTCAAGGCGCGGTTTAAATCACCTCGACCGCGTGCAAAGCCGCAGCGGCAAAGGCTTTGCGGGAAAAGCGCACCAATTTGCACGAAAAGGACGACAACCCGAAAAGAGTTTGCAAAAAGCGCGGGGTCCATGCATGCACGAAAAGGACAGGCCTCGGGAAAGTGTTCGATTTCCAAGTCGCTGTCAGTATTGGTATTTTTCTGGCAAACCGTATCAATGCGCACGAAAAGGATGATCGGCCCTTATCACGCAACTGTCCGAGGCATGGATCACGCTCGCTCGGTCCGGAGTGTCGTCGCTTAGCGCTTTTCAGACTTGTCTCATATGAAGGTTTACACCTACCAATAACAATGTACTCATTGTGAACGGGCGCCTGCAAGACAAGTGCATCGCCTTCAAAACTAGGAGTACATGTGAACAAGATCTATAGAGTATTTCGCGATTCTTCGGGCAAGCTGGTGGTCGCTTCCGAGTTGGCAAAGGCGAACAGAAAGCAGAGCGGCGGCGTGGTTGTTGCGGGTTGACCAACGCCGGCACGCTCGCCGCGGCCAGCACGCTCGCCAAGGCAATCGACCTGGACCACAACGGTCACGCCTTCGTGAACGACACCACCGGCAAGATCACCGGACAGGTGGCGATGGGCAATGGCACCAACACGGCGCAGCTCAAGACGGGCTCCGTGCTCAACGGCACGCTGTTGGGCGGCACCGGCGACGATACGGTCACCGTGCATGACAACGCGAGCTTCACCACCGTCGATGGCGGCGTCGGCGGCACCGACCGGCTGGTCTTCGATGGCGCGCAGTACACCTACAGCGACATCGATGCGATCCAGAATTTCGATACGGTGCAGTTGTCGAACAACTCGACCGTCACGCTGAAGGAGAAGATGAATGTCGCGGACGGCCGGCTGAGCAACCTGATCGACATCGATGCCGCGAGCACCCTCGCGGTCGCCCCGAGCGCCTCCGGCGCCTTCGTGCTGGACAACCCGCTCAGCGGCGCCGGTACGGTTTCCACCGATACGCAAGGCGATGCCTTCGGCTTCGGTGCGGCCAATGCCGCCAGCACCGGTGCGAACTTCACCGGCACGCTGGCTCTGGGCAACAGCACATTCGATCTGAGCGGCGTGAACACCACGGCGCTGACCAGCGCGACCCTGGAAGCGGGCCGGGACAGCGTCACTACCGTTGGCGATGGTGTGCAGCAGATCGGCGGCCTCAAGTTCAACGGCGGCACCGTGGCCTTCAACGCCTCGCTGCCCGAGCAGACGGTGGCCAGCGGGGTCATCCAGACCGAGAAGCTCGATGTCAGCGGCACCGGCAATGTGGTGGTCAAGGTGCCGGCGCCCTACGTGCCGAGCGCACCGGGTACGCCCAACACCGCCAACCTGCTGGAGCAGGACGACGCCAACGTCATGGTGAAGCTGGTCGAACTGACCGGCGGCGGCAGCCCGATCGGCGGCGCCGCTGACCTGGTGCTCAAGGACCAGGTCGGCAACGTCATCACCGACCAGAGCGGAGTCGACATTGCCCAGGGCGGCAACACCGTGGCCAAGGGCACGTACGACTATCGCCTGAGCACCGGCGCCCAGCAGGACGGCCTGTACGCGAGCTATGGCCTGAAGCAACTCGACCTGCAGCAGGACCAGACGCTCACGCTGGAGCAGGCGCCGGGCGCGACCAAGGGTGCTGCAGACATGTCGGCCAAGATCATCGGCACCGGCAACCTCGCCGTCGAGGCGGGCGCGGGCACCGTATCGATCTCGGGTACCAACACCTACACCGGTGAGACGACGGTCAAGAGCGGCACGTTGCAGCTCCAGGCAGACGATGCCCTGGGCCAGACCAGCGAGCTGCATATTGCCGACAAGGCGACGACCGACCTGAACGGCCGGACCCAGACGATCGGTGCGCTGGACGGCCAGGCCGGCTCGACGCTGGACGTCAACGGCGGCACGCTGAACATCGCCAATGGCGGCATCTCGCAAGGCACCCTGACCGGTGCCGGCCAGCTGAACGTGCAAGCCGGCACGCTGGACGTGCAAGGCGCCAACAGCGCCCTGACGGCCACCACGGGCATCGCCACTGGCGCGACCGTGCAGGTCGACGACGCGGCGGGCCTTGGCAGCGGCAAGATCGCCAACGACGGCAGGCTGGCGCTCAACGGCGCCACAGGCACGCTGGTCAACGACATCAGCGGCGCCGGCACAGTGAACCTGCTCGATGCAGCCAACGTGAACGCTGCGGGCGACAACAGCAGCTTCGCGGGCCAGTTCTCCACTGCCGCCGGCACGGTCCTGACCGTGTCCGAGGCGAAGAACCTGGGCACGGCGAGCGTGGCCAACGAAGGCCAGCTGGTGGTGGACACCGCCACCGACTGGACGCTGGCCAATGCCGTCTCGGGCTCGGGTGACCTGATCAAGCACGGCACGGGCACGCTGACCGCAGGCGATGCGTTGACCTACTCCGGCAAGACGGCCATCAACGCGGGCAAGACGAGCGAGCGTGATGGCGCGCTGCACAGTTCGGATACGACCTCCCTGATCCACGGTGGAGCTGACATCGCGCGTTTCAGCGACGGCGGCGAAGGCAGCATCCGCGTCGGCGCCATGGGTGCCTACGGCAGCGGCACCAACTTCTCGAACAACGGGACGTTGAGCTCCAAGGGCACGGTCGATGGCTACAGCCTCGGTGCGTATGCGACCTGGTACGGCCATCGCGACATCCTCGCCGGCCCCTATATGGACAGCTGGGTGATGTACGGCGCGTTCAACAACAAGGTGAGCGGCCAGGGCCTGGCCACGGAAAGCTATCGCTCGAACAACCTCTCGGCGTCGCTGGAAGCCGGCTACTCGTTCAAGATCCACGAGGACAAGGAGAAGGGCAACACCCTGTATGTCGAGCCGCAAGCGCAGGTGATCGTGTCCAACTATCGGGCGGGCGATCACACGGAGCAGAACGGCACGGTCGTCTCCAACCTGTCTTCCACGAACGTGACGACGCGACTGGGCGTTCGCATGCACGGGAACATGCCCGATGACGCCGGCAACAGGCAGATGCGCCCGTTCGCGGAACTGAACTGGTGGCACGGCCCGGCCACGCAGACGGCGGGGTTTGACAACGTCGTGGTGAACGATGCCCTGCCGGCCAATCGATTCGAGGGCAAGGTGGGCCTGCAGGGTAACCTGAGCAAGGCCGTCAGCGCGTTTGCGTCGGTGGGCTTCGAGGCCGGCTCGAACAACTACCGTTCGGCCAAGGCGCAGGTGGGCGTCAAGTACTCCTGGTAAACAGGCCGGGGCGCTGGCTGCCTTGTTCGTCCTCGCGCACGGCAAGCTGCAAGCCGTGAAGCAGCGGCGCTGCTCCATGGCCGAGGCCTCGCTACCAGACGACTCTGAAGCCGGCCCTGGCACTGACGCTGGAGCCTTTGCCGCCGCCGAAGGCTGCGTTGTAGTCGATGGAGGCGAAGGCGCTTGTGTTCTGCGCCACCCGCGCGGAGATGCCCACGCCCAGCTGACCCCAGGTGCCTCCCAGGTCCGTGGTCAGCGTCACCGGGTTCAGCCCGCTCGTCGCGGCGAAGGTGGTGGACGCATCCGAGCCGAAGTGGTGCCACACATTGGCACGTGCCCAGCCCGTGATCGGGCGGCCACTGTCGCTGTTCCAATTCTTGGTCAGCCGCGCCCCCAGGCGCCCGTACAGCGCATCGGTGTCGCCGTACTGGATCAGGCCGAAGTGATCGCGCAGGTTGTTGCTGATCGAGGTGTGCTGGTACACCAGCTGCGCCTGCGGCTCGACGGTCCAGCCGTTGTCCAGCGAGAACGGATAGCCACCTTCGAGCGAGGCCAGTGCACCCCAGCCCGTGGTGTCCAGGTTTTCGCCGAGCACCGAGCTCGTGCGGATGCGCCCGTAGCGCAGGGCCTGCGCTACCCCATCGATGTACCAGCCCGTGGCTCCCTTGCGGGTCCAGTAGCCGCCGAAGGCACCCCCTTCGGCGTAGGCGAAGCCCGCCTTGCCGCCGAAGACGGCCTGCACGTCGGTGTCGATGCGCCCCGCCCCCACGGTGACGCCCACCATGTCGCGCGAGCCGTCCTCGCGCACCTGACGGTGCACGTCGATGCCCGCCTGCAGGCCCGCGACCTTGTAGTCGTAGGACGGCCCGTTCTCGAGGAAGCTGCTGAAGCGCCCCAGGCGCGTGCCGCCCTCATAGCCCGTGTCGCCGTTCTCGCCGAACACGCGCGCCCACCCCCAGCTCCCCAGACCGTCCTTGCCCAGCGCCGGCCCCGCCGGCTCGCGCGGCTTGAGCGCATCGCCATGGTCCTCGCCCACGCGATCGTGGTACGTGCCCAGCAGCGCCAGACCGAACCGGTTGGCCATCACCGGCACCACCATGTCCAGCGGCACCTCCACGCGGTAGTTCGGGCGCTCCACGGGTGGCGGCGGCGAATCCGCAATGTTGATGGTGTTGCGCAGGTACCAGTTCTGGTCACCGGGGTTGCCGCCGGTCGAGGCGCGTCCGCCTTGCTCGAGCACGTATTCGTAGGCCCCCGCCGCCACGCGGCCTCCCAGCACGAAGGAGCCCGCATCGGTGGTGGCGCCGCTCACGGTGTCCACCACGCGGATGCCGTTGCCCGTGGTGAGTGCGCCTCCGCCCTGGTAGTTGACGTTCACCGCCGTGCGGCCCGAGGCCCGGGCGCCCCCGTTGCTGCCGTCCAGCACCATCATGTCCGAGACGGAGTTGGGCTCGCCTTCGTTGAGCACGCTGTCGATGGCCAGGCGCCCGTTCTGGCCCACGTAGTTGCCCACGATGATCAGGCGGTCCGTGGGGCCGCTGGCGCCATTGACAAGGCTCAGGGTGCCCGCGTTGTTCACGGTCACCGGATCGTTCGCCTGGATCGAGCGGATCACGCTCAGCACGCCAGCTCCGGCGTTCACCTGGCTCGTCGCATCGATGTTGACTGTCGAGCCGCCCAGGCTGAGCTTGTCGGTCAGGGTGAAGTTCGCCCCGTTGTGGAAGTTGATGGTGCCCCAGTTCTGCCCGAGGTTCACGCCCTTGGTCAGATTGTCGGCAGCGAAGGTGCCGCCCTTGTGCTGGATGCCCTCCAGGGTCAGGGTCTTGTTGGAGCCCGTGCCGCCATCAAGATGGTAGGTGGTCGACAGATCGACGCCGGCAACCTTGAGGGCCTCGTTGCTGCCCGCACCCATCTCGATGCTGCCGTTCAGGCTGCCGCCGCTCCAGTTGACTGAGTCGGCGCCAGCGCCCATCGCGACGACGCCCTGCACGGCGCCGGCGCGCATGTTCACGGTATCGTTGCCGGCGCTGCCGAGGATGGCGTGGTGCGCCACGTCGATCGCGTACACCGTGCCCTGGTTGGTGAAGGTGGTGCCACTCCCGTTGGACAGGTCCACCACGGGCGAGACCGTGCTCGAAGACTTCAGGACCCCGGCGTTGAGACTCGAGCTGGCGGTGCCCGCGACGAGTGCGGCGCCGGCGGCGGCGTTGTTCATCGTCACGTTGGCCGCGCTGGTGACCGCACCGGCGGTGTTGGCCAGGATGCCGGTCGCACCGGCGCCGTTGCCAGCAATCGCGTAGCCCGAGCCAAGGTCCAGGCGGCCGCTGGTGAGGGCCCCCGTGGCGGTCTGGAACGCCAGGCCCGTGCCGGCGCCCGAGACATTGACCGTCACGCTAGAGGCCGGATCGAGGGCGGTCGCGGTGCGGATGCCTGCTCCGCTGCCGACGTTGATCGTGGTGTTGGCCAGCGTGATCGCGCCGGTTTCGGCGGCGTTCTCGATGCCGTTTCCCACTCCGTTGCTCGTCAGGGTCACGCCGCTGGCGTTGAGCCCGGTCGCACCGCTGCCCACCAGGATAGTGTGCGCGCTGCCGTCGGAGACGAAGCTGCCGCCGACCACGCCGCCACCGCCGTCGTGCACATGCAGCGCGGCAACCCCATCGCTGGCCAGGACGGTGGCGCTGTTGCGCACCAGCGAGTTGGCGCCTTCCATGTTGATGCCGGTACCTTTGGCCACGGAGATGTCGGCCTGGTTGTCCAGCACGCCGCCGGAGAGGACGTGTACGCCGGTGGCGCCAGCACCCGCCATGGCAATACGGCCTTGGTTCACCAGCGTGCCCTGGTTCTGCGCGATGAAGGCCAGCGCGCCAGGGCCGGACAGGCTCATCGACGCCTGGTTGGTGAGGGTCGTCGCGGGGTTCGGTGCGCCAACCGGGGCGCCGGAGAGGTCATGCTTCTGGCCATCGGCGACGCCGACCACTGCGCTGGCGCCGGTCAGGGTGACCGCGGTGCCCGCGGCGATGCTGCCGGTGGCGCCGCCTTCGACGACGATGCCGCGCGCATCGGCGCCGGTGATATTGAGGGATCCGCCGGTCAGCGCCGCCAGCGCGCCAGGGCCCGTGGACACGATGGCCGCCGAGCCTTGGCCCGAGGCCGCCAGGGCCGAGGACGTTGTCAGCGTTGCACCGTCCTCGATGCGGAACAGCGTCGAGCGCACTCCAGTCGCATTGAGCACAGTGGCCGTGCTGCTGACCGTCGAGCCGGCACCGAGCGCGTGGAAGGCGATCTGGTCGGTGTTGCCGAATACCGGCGTGGCGGTGCCCGCGACCGTGACATGGCCGCCGTCGAGGGCTTCTGCACCGATCGCGCCGACACCGGTGAGGTCGAGAGTCGAGCCGGTCTGCATGTTGGCCACGGCCTGTGTACCGTCGGCGACGACGCCCCGGGTGCGGTCGGGGGTGTTTCCGCCGTTGACGGTGATGGTGCTGCTGTTGTTGGCGGTGGTCGCCCGGCCGCCGGCCGGACCGCTAACGAAGATACCGGTGCCGCCGCCGGTAATCGAGATGCGAGCCGAGTTGGTCGCCGTCGCGCCGGTCTCCACCTGGATCCCGGTGGTGTGGGCGCCGGTGAAGTTCAGGCTGCCGGAGTTGGTGAGCTGGCCCTGGTTGCGGGCGATGTAGCCGATGACGTTGTCCAGCGCCGAGGTCAGGGTCGCCGCCGAATTCAGCGAGGTCGATGCATTGGGGGCGCCGACGGGTGAACCATCCAGACCATGCTTCTGACCATCGACGATGCCGGCGACGGAGCCTGCGCCTGTCTGGTTGATGGTCGCGGTGTTGGTGATCGTACCGACCGCACCGCCCTCGATCAAGACGCCCTTGGCGCCCTGGCCGGAGAGGTTGAGCGTCATGTTGCCAGAACTGAAGGTGCTCGGCGCTCCAGTGATGTCGAAGGCGATCGAGCCCGTCCCCGAGGCGGTGAAGGCCGCGCCGCTGGTGCCGCCGTTGAAGACGGCACCGTCCTCCACGCGGAACAGGGTCGAGTCTGTCGTGCTGACATTCTGTCCTGCGGTGCCACTGTAGTTGATGGTCGAACCGGCACCGAACATGAAGTAGCCGATTTGGTTTGAGCCGTTGACGAAATTGACGTTGCCGGCACCGGTGATGTTGACGTCTCCGCCGCCGCGCGCGTGCACGCCAATCGCACCGACACCGCTGAGGTTGACGTTGCCGCTGAGGGTCGCCAGGGAGTTGTTGCCCTCCGACCAGATGCCGTAGTTGCGCAAGCCCGTCGGCCCTATGCCGCCGGCCACGTTCATCGTGCCCGACGAGGTCGCGCGCGTTGTGTTGCCGGAGAAGAGCCTCAGGCCGATGCCATTGACGCCGTTGACGTTGATCGTGCCGGAGTTGGTCACGTTCGTGCCGCCCTCAACGTTGATGCCCTGGTTCTGGGTGGGATTCGCACTCGCCGCGCCATTGACGTTGATGGTGCCGCTATTGATGACGGCACCGGTCGATCCGCTCGCGAAGATGCCGGCGCTGCCTTGAGTCAAGGTGCCGATCGTGATCGTGCCGGCATTGGTGGCCGCTCCAGTGTTCAAGATGATGATGCCTGCCAATGGCGTCGCGTTGTTGGCGACATCCGGAACCGCGGCTGCGTCCGCGTATTGCGGCTGGCGGCCAAGGTAGATCAGTCCACCTGCCAGATTGGTGAACTGCGCGCCCGACGTGACCCGCGCCCCTTCCGTACGGGCTCCGGCGGTGGTCGAAGCAACCGAAACGACGCCGACGTTGATGGTTCCGGCATTTGTGCCGCTCCCGTTTGACAGCATCTCGACGCCCCGGCTGCCTGACCCCGCCACGTTGACGATGCCACCGGCATTGTTGGCAAATGTCGAGCCCGCTCCGGTCACGTAGGCCCCGATTGTGGAAACCTCGAACACGGGGACCGACGGGTCCACGGCTCCGTCCAGGCCACTGACGAAGCCGGCGTTGAGGACGCCGTTGTTGATGCCATGGCCGCCGGTCCCGATCGCCATCGCGGCGCCGACGTCGTAACCACCACGTCGGAACGAGAGCTGGCCGTTGTTGAAGACGGTGCCACCATTTGTTGCGGCCATCCCGCCGCTGGTAATACCGGGTGAGATGTTGCTGACGATGAAGGCGTCAAGTCGCGCGCCCGCCGCAATGATCCCCTGGGCATTGGCGCCGTCAGCGTGGATGACCGCCCTCATGCCGATGGGCTCGTACCCCTCGTCCGGCAGGGGTGGCCCATTGGTATAGGTGATTGGGGCTCTGGCGCTGGTAAATGCCCTGTCAAATTCCGCTTCATACTGATTCGGATTGAGTGCACCGTTCCGCAACTGCGCGATCAGGAAGGCGTTGTAGGCCTGCAGGTCCGCCGCGTTGTTCACCGTGCGGCTGCTTCCATCGAGGGCGGTGAAGGTGCCGACGTAGCTAAAGAATTCAAAGCTGCCGGTCGATTGCGCTGGCCCGGGCCCACTCGCATTGATCGCCCCCAGCGCACTGCCCATGTCGACGAGATTGGAGCCTTGCCAAACCACTGTACTGGGGGCAGCTCCGGTGCCATTGGCGAAGAACAACGAGGTCTGCTTCGCCATCCCCATGTTGATGAAGTTCGCCGCCGAATTCGTGGGTGCCGCCAGGGAGCCAATCGCCACATTCAGCGTCCCGCCAGTCGCGTCCACCTCGCCAATGCGAGCGCTGATGTACTGCTGACCATTGGTGGGGCCATTAAGCGGAACGGTATAGCCAATTCCATCAGCGGAAGCCGCCCGGGTATCGACAATGTTCGCATTGTCAAAGACCGCAATATTTGTCGTGCCTCCGGTGATCGGGTCGCTCAACGTGAGGATCTGTGACCGCGCGCCGGTATTGATGACCAGCGATGCCGGATCGGCCGGATTGGCACGCGGGTCGGTGGTCAATCCGGCTGCATAGAGGTTTGGCAACGAGATGATCGATCTGCCGGTGATGCCCGGTGTGATCTGCGTCGCGGACCCCTGCAGCGTCACCGTTGCACCACCGGAAACGACGGTCGAACCCACGAGGTTGTCGTTGACTGTGGGGTCGAAAATCGGAAGTGCCACGGTCTGGGCCACGGCACTATCGACAAGGCTCGCGACCGCGGCGCTCGTCGCGACCAAGGCTGCTACCAGCTTGCTGACGGAGCTCCCCTTCGTGTGCCTCTTGGCCGTCTCCGGCGCGAGCACCCAGGCGTGAGCTTCAGAATTCCAGACGAGGCGAAAAATGGTCTTCATCGCAAGACCTTTCGGAATGCGCGAAGAGATGGGGTGAGAGGCAAATCAAAGGTACCCCCTGCGTGGCGTGGATTCCATGGCTTCATGCAGTTCCTCCTGCGACCACTTTTCCGCTTCTTAGTATCAGACGTTTCATTGCCATCGTCCATTTCTCGCTTGCCGCAGATCATCATGAAGTCCGTGAGCGGCTCGAAAAATTGACACGCTTGAGCGAAATTTCCCCTTGAAGATCAATAGCTTGCGTCGGATGGCCTTCGCGCGAAGACGAGCATTCGTACGTGCTTGTCGCATCAGGCATTTTTCGGCGGAAGCGCATCGCGGACCCAGACACTCCCCTCCAGCTTCGCGCCCCGGAAATTCCCCAAAGTGAGTGCCGTGGGCGGCATCCGAAAAACCCGTCCGGGGTCGGCTGTTATGCCAAAGCGCGCCGCATCTCGCGGATCACTATCGAGGGCCTCTCTTCCAGCGCCCGCGCCACCCCGGTAAAGACAAAGCCGCAGCGCTCGTACAGGGCGATCGCAGCCTCCTCGTCGTGCCCAACCCAAAGGCGGGCCATGACAAGACCTTGTGATTGCGCCCAGCCGATGACGTTGTGCACCAACAAGCTTCCTGCGCCGCGCCGCCGGTATTGCGCATCGACCCAGACACCACCAAGCCTTGCCCCCTGGCGAATCTGACGATCCTGCAATCCGTAGATCATTCCGATCGGGCGTTCGCCGTCGAGCGCGACAACCATCGCGTCCACCGAGCACACGCGCTGCGTCAGAGCATTCCAATAGTCAGCGTCCTTGCGCTCGAGCGATTCCAGTGTGTCGCCGAAGGCGCGTGGCGATTCCCTCAACGCTTCGAGCCGAAGCTGTCGGTGCAGATCGGCTTCGTCAGCCCGCAAGTGGCGAACATTCAGTGAGGTCACCGCGCAACGATACCTCAACGGCCGAATCCGGCTTTGCACACGCCAAGAAGATCCCTGACCGAGATCGGCGTCAGGGCCGTCCTCAGCGATTCTGCAGCGATTGTGGTGCGCCGCTGCCACCCTGGCAGAACGAGTAGATGGCCCAGCCCAACACCGCCCTGCTGGCCTGACCCCGGTCCATCAGCGCGAAGCAGGCTCGCCGAGCAGGAAGCCCAATGCGCTGCGCCACCAGGCATCGTCGACGTAGCGGATCCAGTCGTTGTGGTCGGCGGCGCGGACCACCTCGAGCCGCTTGGGTCCGGGCAGCGTCTCGTACAACGCCGTGCCGAAACGGGCCGGAATGATGCGGTCTTTCTCTGCGACGGCCACCAGCACGGGGCGTCCGATCTGCGCGAGGTGAACGACGCTGTCGTAGCGGTCGCGCAGCAGCCAGCCGACCGGCAGCCACGGATAGTGGTGAGCCGCGACCTGTTCGAGCCTGTCCCAGGGCGTGATGAGCATCAGGGCCGCAACCTGCTCGCGTTGACTCGCGGCCGCCGCGGCGGCCACGCCAGCACCCAGGGATTCGCCAATGAGCAGCAGGGGCGAGCCGTGCAGCCGATGCGCCAGCGCGATGGTCTGCGCAGCGTCATCGACCAGGCTGCGCTCGCCCAGCGCGCCGTCGCGCGGACCGTAGGCCGGGTACTCGGCCAGGATGACGCGCAACCCGAGGCGGGTGAGCATCGCGGCGTAGTAGCCGCGATGCCCGGCGTGCCCGGCATTGCCGTGGAAGACGATCGCCGTCCCGCGCGCAGCGCCTGGCGGCTCCGCCACCAGGCCACGGAATTCGCCCTCCGCCGGCCACGCGACGAGGCCGGCGGACGCCATCTCGGCGGCCGGCGCGCGGGCGGGGTGGTAGAGCAGGCGGTCCTGGAACATGGCGGGTGCTGCCAGCGCCATCGCGCAGGCAGTGACGAGCCAAAGCATGATCGCGGCAGGTTTCATCCTCTTGGGTCAAGGTGCTTCGACGATCGATCATCCTTCGGCGAAGCCGATGCGCTGTCAAGCCCGCCGGGAAGCGCCGCGGCCGCCACGCCATACAGCAGCAGCGCCGCGACGACCACGGCGGTGAAGCCGATGTGGATCGCGAGCAGCGTGGCCAGCACCGCGGCCGTGACCGAGGCGCAGCCGTTGATGCCCCAGGCCCAGGGAACGAGCCGGGCTTCGGCCGCTTCCACCCGGGCCAGGCCCAGCGGAAAGGGCATGCCCATGCAGAAGGCCAGCGGGGCGATGAGGGCCACCGCGATCAGGATCCGCGCCGCATCCGGCAAGCCCATCGCGTGCTCGAAGAGCCAGGGCAGCACGAGCAGGCAGAGCGCCGCCGACACAGCGATGCCGCCCGCCACCGCTACCACCGGGCCTCCTTTGAGCCGAGCCGACACGCCGCTGCCGATGCCGGCGAAGAGCAGGAACGCGAACAGCACGACGGCGATCGCGTACAGCGGATGGCTCAGGAACAGCACGAACTTCTGGATGAACGCGATCTCGATGAACATGAAGCCGAAGCCGATCGCGAGGAAATAGACCAGCACGCGCCCGCGCGACACGCCGGGCGTTGCGCTCACTCCGCGCAGCGCGCCGGAACGCGCGACCCATGCCAGCGGCAGCCCGATCAGCAGCAGGCTCGCGACCAGCGCCTGGACCAGCGTGGCGACGAGCACCGGGTAGCCCCATTCGAGCAGCGGCAGGCCGCCCTGCTCCTTCAAGGCCAGCAGTTCGGGCAGCGAGCGCCACTTGAAGAAGTGGAAGAAGTGCGGCTTGTCGTCGGTGGCCGGCTCGATGTGGAACTTGTAGCGCGCCATGAATTCGCCGCGCCCCGGACCGAGCAGCGCCTGCGCGCCGTCGAACAGGTCCGGCCCCTCGACCACGTTGAATCGATTCGCTTCGTCTTGCCGCATGCCGGGGTAGAAGGCCAGGTCGAAGGAGCGGGCGAGGCAGAAGGCCTTGATGGCCGCGATGTCCTCCGGGGTCAACGCGCCGTTCTTGACCAGCAGCGTGCTGGTCTTCCAGCTTCGTATCAATGCCAGCCGGGAAGCGGGGTCGCCGACGCCCGATCGCTCCAGCGCCACCACCGCGGCGGCGAAAAGCTTGAGTGCATCGCGCGCAGGCAGCGTGACCCAGCGCGTGACCGCGAGCAGGCCCCCGGGTTGCAGGTGGCGCAGGTCGTCCTGCAAGGCCTCGACCGTGTAGAGGTAGTTCTCGGCCAGTGCGTAGAGGCCGGCCGACGAGGCGCTGAAGGAATCGAGCAGCGCGACCTGGATCAGGTCATAGCGCTGCCGGCTGGCGGCGATGAAGCCGCGCGCCTCGGCCACGTGGACATGCGCCATCGGCCCATAGATGCCCCCCGCCGCAGCCGCGAACGGGCCCTGCACCAGCTCGACGATCTGCGGATTCAGCTCCACCGCATCGATGCGGCGCGCGCCGTGATAGTGCGCCTGCAGCACGTCCTGCCCGGCGCCGGCGCCCAGCACCAGCACGTGCGGCGCGCGAAGCAGGTGATAGGGCAGCGCCGAGCTGATCTGGTCCAGATGGGCCAGGCTGTCGCGCCGGCCGTCGAAACGGGTCAGTGCATTGAGCCCCTCGCCATCGGTGAACACGCCCCATTGCGGCGGCGGCTCGGTCGATGCGGTGAGGCTCAGGCCCGGTGCATGGCGCAGCGGGATGCGCGGGCTCTCGACCACGCTGACGAGGCCCAGGGGGCTCGATCGCCGCGCCACCACCCGGGCGCCCGGGATGCGCAGAGTCTGCGACAGCTCCTTGTAGGGCGACATCGCGGGCGCCATCCATTCCGCAGGCAGCAGCAAGGGCACACCCGCCAGCGCCAGCAGCGCCAGCGCCGGCCAGCGCCGGCGACCGCCGCATTCGATCCAGCCGACCGCCGCCGCGACGCAGCCGAGCGCGCCGATCAGTTGCAGCGCGTCGGCCGGCGACAGCACGAACAGCAGCGCAACGATGCCCAGGCTGCCCGCGCCGGCGCCGAGGATGTCGACGCTGTAGATGCGCGACACCTGGCCGCGAAAGCGCGACAGGGTCATGCAGACGCAGGCGCCGGCGCACAGGAAGGGCAGCAGGAGCAGCAGGTAGACCGCCAGCAGCCATCCCGGCTGGCGCGGGTCCCAGAACATCTCCAGCGGATTGAACGGTACCCGCTGCGCCAGCATGAAGCAGGCGATCGCACCGAGCCCGAAGCCCGAGGCGGCGGCGCAGAAGAGCGGTGCGAAATGCTTCCGCACCGCGGCTTGCGCGAGGGTCAGCAGCGCACCGCTGGCACCCCAGCCGAGCAGCGCGAGGCTGATGATCATGTAGGCGAAGTGGTGCCACAGGATGACCGAGAACAGCCGCATCAGCAGGAGCTCGTAGGCCAGCGCCGCCGCCGACACCAGGGCCACGGCGATCAGCGGCGCGGCGGCCATCGACGCTCCGGGCTCAGCGCCCGCCGGTGAGCGGAACGAAGGCCACCGGCAGGATCTGGCGCGTCGACACCGTTCCGTCCGGATTCTTCTCGATCAGCATCAGTTGCTGCACCATGAACGCCGCGCCCACCGGGATCACCATCCGGCCCCCGGGCTTGAGCTGGCGAATCAGCGGCGGCGGGACGTGGCTGGCCGCGGCAGTCACGAGGATGGCGTCGAAGGGCGCATGTTCCTCCCAGCCGTGGTAGCCGTCGCCCAGCCGCACCTGGACATTGCCGTAGCCCAGTCGCCGCAGGCGCTGCATCGCCTGCTGTCCGAGCGGCTCGACGATCTCGATGCTGTAGACCTCCCGGGCCAGCTGCGCCATCACCGCCGCCTGGTAGCCCGAGCCGGTTCCCACCTCGAGCACCTTGTGGCCGGGCTCGGCCTTGGCCAGCTCCGTCATGAGGGCCACGATGTAGGGCTGCGAGATGGTCTGTCCATGGCCGATCGGCACCGGCCGGTTCGCATACGCGACGTCGATCTGCTCCGCGGGCACGAACTCGTGCCGCGGCACCGTGTCGATCGCCGTCATCACGCGGGTGTCGAAGGCCGGCCGGCCGGTCTCGGCGCCGGTCTGGCGCGCCAGCGAATCGATCTCCTGCGTCATCCGCCGGCGCTCGGCGGCGAAATCCGCGGCGCCCGCGACCTGGGCTCCTGCCGCCGCCAGGAGAAGCGCCGCAGCCATGGCACGGACCTTCGGCGTGATCATCGCGCTTGTCCGGTTCGAGGCGCCGGGCCGCACTGCCGGCCGAGGCGCCCGCGGCTCAGTTCACCGCGAAGCCCGCGAGCCGGTCAGGATGTCGTGGCGATTCGGCGTGTCGCCGCGGCCTTCAACGACCTGACCCTTCTCGATCAAGGCTGTCTGCTTGCTGATGTTGCTGGCGCCGTGCAGCGGGTCGACGTCGCGTGGTGGCCAGGTCATGCGTCTGGACATATTTCCTCCGATCGGAGTTGGAGTTTGCGTGCCGGCCCGGGCGCCAAGGTCAGGGCTGCAGAAATTATGGGAGCTTCGGATTCCGGCGCCATAGGGGCAGACCATCCCCGGACTCAAAAATCCGGTCGGGGCATATGCGGCTTCAGGAACGAGGTGCGCTCCTCGCCGCAGGCTCTCCAAGCGAGAGCATGAGCCGGTTCGCCCAGTTGAAGAACGCGGCCCCCTGGATGACGTCCGAGATTGCGAGGTCGTCCAGGCCTGCTGCACGCAGCCGCGCCACGTGGTCCGGGCCGAAGGCGATCGGCGTCGACGTCAAGGCCACCGACGCCTCGACGATCGCGTCCCAGCGTTCGTCGATTCCGGTGCCCACGCCTTGGTCCAGCAAGCGCTGCACGTCGCTCCTGCGACCGGAGAAGTGCGACGCGAAGCGCGCATGCACCGATGCGCAATAGATGCAACCGTTGTGCCGCGAGGTCGCGGCGGCTGCCAGTTCGCGTTCGGCGCGCGGCAGGCCCGCTTCCGGGTTGTAGAAGATGTCCTTGTCGGTGCGCGTTCGGGCACCGAGGATGTCCGGGTCGCGCGCCAGCAGCATGAAGTACGGCGACTTCGCGCGTGATGCGTCCACCAGTCCCGCCCGATGCCGGTCGGTCAGTTCGGCCTCGGGCAGTGGCGGCAGCCACGGCAGCCAATCGAGCTCGTCCTGCGTGAACGCGTTGGGCGCGATGTTGCCCGGGTGTTGCAATGTCGCGAGCGTCATGATGCCAACGGCTCCTGCTTCGAACCCCCAGGGGCCGGATGGTCCGCCAGCACCTGAAGGCCCGTCACCACGCGCACCTGGAACGTGAGGAACGCCACAAGTTGCGACAGGGTCACGATGTCCGTCGGAGTCCAACCCGCATCGAGCAGGGCCTGCAAGTCCTGCGCGCCGGCATCCCGCGGATGGAACACGAGAAGGTGCGCATGCACCAGCGCGGCAGACAGGCGCGCGCCGAGGATGGCTCTCCCCGCGTCGCTGACCCGCCAGGACAGCCCCGGCGCGTCTTCCCTGCTCAACGGGCCCGCCGGGAACCGGCCGTAGGGCCCCGCGGCAGTGCCCGCTGCGGCCTCGACGGCGAGGGCATCGATCAAGCGCTGCGAGGCGTCCTGCCGGGCGAGGCCGTCCGCGTAGAAGCGGCTGGCCTGCGCCTGTCCCTGCACGGCCGTCACGAAAGTGGCGATCGCGAATCGCTCCTCCAGGGTGAAGTCGCCCGCTGCGAGCAACTGGGGCTCGAACAAGGCCAGGTAGCTTTGCTGACTGTGGATGCGCGCTTGCGCGCGCCCTGCGCGTATCGCGTCGAGCGGCTGGCCCGGCGCGATGCCGGACAGCTGGTCGATCACGTCGGGTGTCGTTGTGTGGGTGGTCATGCGGCAAGCGGTTGGGTTGGGTTGTTGACTGCTGGCGACGGCTCCTGCCGCGACCAGCCAAGGGCCGGTGCGACCCGGGTGGCGATGAGTTCGATGGAGCGAAGAATGAGTGGATGCGGCGGATCGACCGAATGCACCTGGAACACGATGTCGGTCACCCGATCGAGCACGCGGTCGGCGCTGAGCGAGGCGATGACGTCTTCGACGGTGCCGACGTGGACGTCGTAGCCGGCAATCAGCTCTTGCAGCGAGGCGTCCGCGCCGGGACGGCTCGGGTCGCCGAAGCGCGCGACGCTGCGGCGCAGGCCGCGCTCGGCCAGCCGAAGCGCCTCTGCACGGTCGTCGGCGACGAACACCGAGCGGGAGCCCATGATGCGCGGCGCGCGGCCTGCGGGCAGCCGTTCGAGATACGCGTCGATGATGGGATCCTGGAGTTCGGCCAGCGATGCGCGAGGGGCAGCACCGGGCCGAGGCTGGGTGCGCGAGAGCATCAGCCCGTCACCGGCCTCCCCGGCCCGAATGCCGCCACCCTCGGAAAACGTCGCCTGCCAGACCCGGTCGAGCAACTGCGGGGACGAGGGATAGAGTTGGTCGCCACCGGGCAACGGACGTCCGGCCCATGCGTCGCGCACCAGCGCCAGGTGACGCGCGAAGACTTCCGCACGCGCCTCGCTCGAAAGTCCGAACGCAGTGAAGGACGAAGGCGTTCCGCCGGTCCCGACGCCGAATTCGAGACGACCGCCTGACAGCAGGTCGAACACGACCGCATCCTCGGCCACGCGGACGGCGTTCTCCAGCGGAAGCGTCACGACGCCCGTGCCCAGGCGAATCCGACGGGTGCGCGCCGCCACATGGGCCAGGAAGACGAAGGGCGACGGCAGCCCGCCCTCGGCCTCGTGGAAGTGGTGTTGCGCCACCCAGGCGGAATCGAAACCGAAGGCCTCGGCATGCGCGATCTGCTCGGCGACCAGCCGATAGCGTTCGGCGGCCGGCGCGTCGTCGAGAAGGCGGCTGAAGAAGCCAAGGCGCTTTTTCGTCGGGGCCGCCGCGGAGGCGAGAGAACGCAAAGACAAGATGGAAGGTCTCCTGGACTGCGGATCGTCCGGTGTCAAAGGAAGGCAGGTCGGGCCGAAGCCTCGTGCCTGCGTGGCGATTCGCCGTGTCCGTCGAACTCGATGCTCGCGCCGTGCGTGCGCGCAAGGTCCGGCGACAGGGGCGCACCGGCCAGCGAAGTCCGAAGCACGACGGCGAAGGGGCCTTCTCCGTGCAGCGCGAGTCGCGCGCCGATCGGATCGGCGCCCTCGCCCTCCAGGTCGACACTCTCCTGTGCGCCGCGCGTCGAAGACAGCACCAGCGTGCTGCTGCCGAGTTCGATCAGCGCCAATTTCGAGCGTCCTCCGGGCAACGTGACTGCGCCGCCGACGCGCGCGGAGCCGGCAGCTTCCGGATCACCGAGCAGTGCCCTGTAGCGCGCCAGCGTGGCATCGAGATCGCGCACGGCGATCGACAGGCTGGCCACGCCCGTCGCGCCATTGGGATGGACGCGGGCATCGCCTTCCGGCACGCGAAGCTTGCGCGGCGTGATGTCGCCGCACAGAAAGGGAAGATCCGGCGACGGCGGCCGCGCCGTCTGCCAGCGCAGGCGCTCGCCATCGGGCCGCACGCGCCCGCCGTCGAGCGGGCCGTCCAGCACGAGGCCGCGGCGGGCGGCTGCCTTCACGGCCTCGGCGGTGCTCTGCGGCAGCAGGGCGAAGTCCACGATGCCTTCGCCGTGGCGCTGAAGGACTTGCCACCAGCGTTCTCCGGGAGCCGGGGCCTTCCATGCGATCAGTTCGAAGTAGCTGCCGTCGGCAAAGACCACCAACGCGTTGTGCGTCGTCCGCCCCGGATGGTCGCCACCGCGCTGCACGTTGAATCCGAGCGCCGTGTAGTCGTCGATGCTCGCTTCGAGGTCGTTGACGGCGATGACGATGTGGTCGAGTTGAAGTGTCATGAGGCGGGTCTTTCAGGAGGCGGTGCGGGCGGCGTCGCCGCCCCCGAGGTAGGCGTCGCGGATGCGCGTGTCGGCCAGCAGTTGCCTGGCGGAGCCCTGCAGCACGATGCGCCCGGTCTGCAGCACATAGCCGTAGTGCGCGATCTGCAGCGCCAGGCTCGCGTTCTGCTCGACCATGAAGACCGAGACGCCCTGCCCGTTGATGCGGGCGATGAGTTCCAGCACCTTGTCCACATACAGCGGCGACAGGCCCATCGTCGGCTCGTCCATGCAGAGCAGCTTGGGCCGGCCCATGAGCGCACGCGCCATCGCCACCATCTGCTGCTCGCCGCCCGACAGGGTGCCGGCCTGGAATTCGATGCGTTCGGCCACGCGCGGGAAGAGTTCGAGCATGCGGCCGAGGTCTTCCGACACGGCCTTGCGGTCGTTTCGTGCGTAGGCGCCCATCAGCAGGTTCTCGCGCACGGTCATCGCCGGGAACAGGCGGCGCGCCTCCGGCACCGAACCGATGCCGCGCCGGATCACCTGGGGCGTGCCGAGGCCGAGGATCGATTGCCCGTCGAAACGGAGCTGGCCCGAGCGCGGCTTGAGCAAGCCCAGCACGACCTTCATCGTGGTCGATTTGCCGCTGGCGTTGCCGCCGAGCAGGCTCACGATCTGGCCGGGACGCACTTCGAGGTCGAGATCGAAGTGCGCCTGCACCGGGCCATAGAAACTGTTGATCTGCTTGAGTTCGAGCAGCGCGTGCCGGCCGCCCTCGCCTTGCGACCGGGCGGACGGTAGAAAAGCGCCCTCGTCCCGGTTTCCGCCCCAACCGGATGTCGGCGCCAAACCCGTGCGGGCGACCGTGGAGGCGAGCACGCTCATCCTGCCACCGCCTCTGGCAGCGCGCTGCCGACGTGACGATGACCCAGGTAGGCCTCGATCACCCGTGCGTCGTTGCGCACCGCTTCCGGCAGGCCTTCCGCAATCTTGCCGCCGTCGTCGAGCACCACGACGCGATCCGAAAGCTGCATCACGAGGTCGAGCTTGTGCTCGATCAGCAGGATGGTCTGGCCGCGCGCCTTGAGCGTGCGGATGATTTCGAGCATCTCGACCGTCTCGCTCTCGTTCATGCCGGCCGTGGGTTCGTCGAGCAGAAGCAGGCGTGGCTTCGACGCGAGCGCACGTGCGATTTCCACCCGGCGCCGGTTCGCGTACGAGAGGCTGTACGCCGGATGGTCGATGCGCGGTGCGAGCCGCTCGCCGAAGAGCGCGATGATCGCGAGCGCCTCTTCGCGCAGTGTTTTCTCCTCGCGCGTGACCGAGGGCGGCTGTACCAACGCCAGTGCGAGTTCGGCCAGTGCCGCCACGCCCGGCACGCCCCCCATGCGCGGCTTCACCGCGCGCAGCCGCGTGTGGGCGCCGACCAGCACGTTGTCCAGCACCGTGAGGTTGGCGAACACCCGCCCGTGCTGGAAGGTTCGCGCGAGTCCGCGCTCCGCGAGCCGCGTCGCCGGCCAGCCGGTGATGTCTTCGCCATCAAAATGCACCTGGCCTCCGTCGGGCTGGTCGAGGCCGGTCACGAGGTTGAACAGCGTCGTCTTGCCCGCGCCATTGGGTCCGATCACACTGACCAGTTCGCCCTCGCCCACCTTCAGGTCGACCGCATTGACCGCGGTGAGGCCGCCGAAGCGTCGCGTCAATCCGGCGATCTCAAGCAGCGAGGACATCGGCTTCCTTCCGGCTGGCATTCGCGGCGTCGGCCTTCGAATTGACCAGCTTGACCTCGGCACGTATCGACTGCGGATTGCGCAGCAGGTTGAGGATCGGGCAGTTGCGCTCGACCGCCTCGAACAGCGCATCGATGTCTTCGCGGCTCGCCGGTGAATCGATGTGCACCGTGTAGCCGATCTCGTGGGGCCAGATCGGCGTCTGCTCGTGCCCCGGCTTGCCGCCGCGCGGGTCGATGATGCCGGTCACCTCGACTTCGAGGCTTTCCAGCGGAACCTGTCGCTCCGCGGCCTGGATCAGGAAGATGTGCGTGACGCAGGTGCCGAGCACGCCGAGTTGCAATTCCGGCGAACTCGGCCCGAGGTTGTAGCCCGCGAAATCGGGCGGGCTGTCGCTGATGACCTGGTGATCCCGAATGCGCAGCCGGCGCACGCCGCTGCGGCCTTCGGCGCGCACATGGGCCTTGAGCTGGAGCGGCTGTGCGCTGCCGGCCTCGATGGCGGCATTGCGCGCGAGCACGGCGGCGCGCTTCTCGGCAAGGTAGTCGTTGAGTTGGCTCATGGTGCGTGTCCTGTGTGATGGATTCAGACGGTGCCCAGCAATCCCTGCGGGCGGAAGCGGATGAGGAGCAGCAGTGCGATGCCGTAGATCAGCATGCGGTACTCGGCCGTGATGCGGAACAGCTCGGGCAGGCTGACCAGTGCCACGGCACCGAGCAAGGCGCCGCTGATGTTGCCGAGGCCGCCGAGGATCACCATCGTCAACGCGAGGATGGAGATCTGCGACGTGAAGGTCTCGTGGTTGATGTAGGAGTAGAGGTGCGCCGTGAAGGCGCCACTGATGCCGGCCGCGAAGCCGCCGAAGCCGAAGGCCAGCGCCTTGTAGCGGTCGGGGCTGACGCCGTAGGCGCGCGCCGCCACTTCGTCCTCGCGCACCGCCCGGAACGTACGCCCCAGATGCGAACGCAGCAGCCGCCACTGCAGCAGCGCAAGCAGCACCATGGCGCCCAATGCGGCCCAGTAGAAGGCACTGTTCGACGAGGCGTCCCGCCCGAACAGCGAAAGCGGCGGAATGCCCGAGACGCCGATGGGGCCGCGCGTCAGGCTTTCCCAGTTCAGGATGGTGAGCGCCACGATCTCGCCGATGCCCAGCGTCGCGATCGACACATAGTGCCCGCGCAGGCGGAATGCCGGAAAGATCAGCGCGGTGCCGATCGCCGCGGTCATGAGCCCCGCAAGAACGATGCTGGTTCCCACCGGCAGGTGCAGATCGAGCACGAGCAGCGAAGACGCATACGCGCCGATGGCGAGCAAGCCGGCGTGCCCCAGGGAAATCTGGCCGATCGTGCCGGCCACCAGGGTGAGGCTCAGTGCCAATGCCGCGTAGAGCCAGGAGTTGGTCAGGGTCTGCAGCAGGTAAGGCGACGGATCGAAGAGCGGCAGCACTGCGGCCGCCACGAAGAGTGCCGCCAGGAGCCAGGTCGGCACGCGCCAGGGCTTGCTCGGGGCGATGAAAGTCCCGGTGAGCGGCTCCGGCGGCCACGCGCGCTTGCGGCCGAACAGCCCGTTGGGCTTCCACACCAGGATCAGCAGCAGCAGGACAAAGGCGAAGAGATTGCGGTACGGGGTTCCGAACAGGGCAACGCCGTAGCTCTCCGTCAGGCCCAGCAGCATGCTGCCGACGATGGCGCCCGGCACGTTCCCTACACCGCCGACCACCGTCGCCACCACGCCCTTCAGCGTGGCCTGGAAGCTCATGGCAGGGCTGATGTTGTTGTAGTACATGCCCACCAGCAGGCCCGACAGGCCACCCAGCGCCGATGCGATGGCGAACACGCTCTGGTTCACGCGGTTCACATCCACGCCCATTTGCTGGGCGGCGTCCCGGTCCTGCGCGGTGGCGCGCACCGCCCAACCCAGCCTGGTGAAGCGAAGGAACCCGAACAGAAGCGCCGCGCTGCCCAGGCCGATGCCGGCAATCAGGAGGTCCAGCGCGCCGACGGTGCCGGTGCCGATCTGCAGACGCCAGTCGGGCAACTGCGTCGGCAGCGAGCGCGGGTCCGGGCTCGCGATGAGCTGCACCAGGATGTCGAGCACGAAGCTGATGCCGATGGTCGCAAGCAGCGGTGCGATGCGCGCGGCACCCTGCAGCGGGCGCAGGCCGACGCGCTCGATCAGCATGCCGAGCGCGCCCGAGCCCAGCACCACCATCACGATCGTGAGCGGCAGCGGCGTGTGCAGGAAGGTGATCGAGGCCCAGCCGATGTAGGCGCCGAGCGTGTAGACGGACCCGTGCGCGAAGTTGATGAGGTGCGAGACGCCGAAGATCAGCGCCAGCCCGACCGCCAGCAGCGCATAGATGTTGCCGATGATCAGACCGTTGACCGTGTAGTCGAAGAACGAAGTGAACGAGGAATGCATCAGGACCGCAGGCTCCGCGCTCTCAACGGACAGAGGCGACGGTCGCCCTGCTCTTCGCGTCGCCGAGCGCCCACTTGCCGTCCTTCACGACGAGGTCGACGCTTTTCACGCCGATCACGCGGCGCGTCTGCGGATCGAAGTTGGCTTTGCCGAAGACCACGCTCGGCACGTCCTTGATCTTGTAGAAGGCATCGCGTACTGCCTTGCGGTCGCCGTTCGGGCCCGCTTCACGCAAGGCCGCCGCCGCAATGACGACGGCGTCGTAGGCATAGGCGTTGAAGGCATCCGGCTCCTTGCCGTACTTCGCGCGGAAGCGCTTGACGAAGTCCTGCACCTCGGCGCGCGGCTCTTCCGGAAAGAACGCCGTGTTGGTGTAGATACCGTTCACGGCAGCGCCGCCGAGTTCGATGAACTTGGGCGAATAGACCGAGCCACTCGCTGCAATGGGTTGCTTCAGGCCCACGTTGCGAACCTGTCCAGCGATGAGTGCGCCGTCGGGGTAGTATGAAATCAGCACCAGGCCGTCCGGGTTGGCATCGCGAACGCGCACCAGCGTCGAGCGGAAATCCTTCTCGTCCGGCTGATAGCCTTCCGCGATGACGACTTCCGCGCCGCGTGCTTCTGCAGCCTTCACGAAGACGTCGCGGCTGGTGCGGCCCCAATCGGTGTTGAGAAACAGCACCGCGACGCGCTTGAATCCCAATGTCTTGACTGCAAGATCGGCCAGCAGCGGCTGCGCATCGGCCTGACTGATGGACGGACTCCAGACGTAGTCGCCGCCCTTCGTGAAATCAGGGTGCGAGTTGGTGAAGCCCAACTGCACGAGGCCTGCACGCTGGTAGATCGGCGACGCAGCCATCGATGCCGGGCTGGAGAAGTCGCCCAGTTCAATCTGAATGCGCTTGTCGTTCACGAATTTTTGCGCCAGGCCAACGGCCTGCCGAGGATCGCTCTGGCTGTCCTCGAATACGTAGGCCAGGGGCCGGCCATTGATGCCCCCGTTGGCATTGATGTGCTCCAGCGCAAGATCGAAGCCGGCCTTCCACTGCGCGCCGTACTGCGCGTTCTGTCCGGTCAAGGGGCCACTGACGCCGAACCACACGGATTCGCCGGCAGCCGGTGCCGCCGAGGCGACGATGGGTGCCAGCAGAAACGCGGCTGCGAGGCGAAGAAAGGATTGACGGTGCAACATGCGGTGCGCTCCAGGGCAACGAAAGACTGCGATTCTTCGATGGCCCGATGTCGTTTGGGAACGAAGAAATGAGCGCAACTTTCATCGGAAAACGCATAAGGCGTCAGGAGGCGGCGCGCACGCAGGAGGTCAGTGTTCCGACATCAAAGCACCGGCCCGAGCGTAGCGATGAGGTTGTTCCGCAGTCGCTGCGGCATTGACCAGCCCGCCACCATCTCGCGCGTGACCGGATGCGTGCGGGCGATGTACTGCTGCTGGCGATTGCGGATGGCCGCCGTGAGCCCCGGATCGTGAATCAGGACGTTGTTCTCGTAGTTCAGATCGAAACTGCGCCGATCCATGTTGGCAGAGCCGATCAGGCTGACTTCGCCGTCCAGCGTGAACGACTTGGTGTGCAGCAGGCCACCTTCGTACTCGAGAATCTTCACCCCCGCCGCCAGCAGCCCTGCGTAGTAGCTTCGGCTCGCCGCACCGACGATCCATGAATCGTTGCGCGCCGGCAGCACCAGCGTGATGTCGATGCCGCGGTAGGCGGTGGTGCACAGCGCGCTGAGCAGCGCGTCGTTGGGAACGAAGTAAGGCGTGGTGATGACGACATCGCGCCGCGCGGCGAACAGCAGCGCCTCGAACATCTCGGGCATGGCCGAGAAGCGCACCGTAGGACCGGTGCCCACCACCTGAGCCGTCACCCCATCAGGCAGGGCCTCCGGCAACGGACGGGCCAGCAGGGCAAGCAGCGCATCCTGGTCGTCATTGACGTAGGTCATCCAGTCGCTGGCGAAGAGGATCTGGTTCTGCCGTGCGACCGGCCCTTCGAAGCGCACGACGGCGTCCACCCAAGGTGCGAACTTCGCTTTGACCAGGAACTCGGGATCGGCGCAGTTCTGGCTGCCGCAGTAAGTGATGCGGTCGTCGATCACCACGATCTTGCGGTGGTTGCGCAGATCGATGCGGCCGTGAAAGGGCCGCAGCAGCAGATGTCCGATCGGCAGTCCGGTCGCCACCCGGACCCCGGCCGCGCGCATTTCTGACCAGTGGTCGGAGCGCACCAGGCTGCGCGAGCCGAGGTCGTCCACCATCGCCCTGCACGTCACGCCGCGCGCCGCGGCGCGCTTCACGGCCTCAACCACCTTGCGGCCGTTGTTGTCAGGCAGCCAGATATAGAACAGCAGATGGACATGGTCGCGGGCAGCGTCGATGTCGGCCACCATGGCGTCGATGGTCGCGTTCGAGTCTGCCATCAGCTGCGCTCGGTTGCCCTCGATCGGACTGAAACCGCTGATCGAGCGACCCAGTTCGAACAGGTGGCGCCAGAGCGGAGGCACCGACGCGAGTCCGTTGCCGGTTTCGGCCGCGCTCGTGGTCTGCGCGATGCGCACGAACACCGCGTCCAGCCGCTTTGTGCGCGCTGCGCCAATGTTGGCCTCTCCGACCAGCAGGTAGGCGAGCATTCCGAAGAACGGCAGTGCGCCGACCACCGCCATCCACGCGATGCGTGACGCTGGATCACGATTCGGCCGCAGGAGGATGCGAACGATCACCACGATTTCGAGCAACGTGACGATCGCAATGCCGATCAGCGAATGACGGAGCGCGTCAAGCATAGGGGCGTCGAAGGTCGAGCGCGGAGATGGCCCGCGACCAAGATGCGAGCGACCACTTCGCGCCCTGTGATTTGCTGTTGGTGATCACCTGTTCCTGTGGCGAGGCGCCGGCAGGGTCCTGCGCGTGGGCGCCAACGGCCAGGAAGAGCACGGACATCAAGGCAATGAGTGGCCTGTTCATGGAAATCTCCTCCATCGAGTGGAGTTTGGGGCAATCGTCCTTTCCGTGCAGAAAGATGCGGTTTGCTCCAAGAGCCTTTGCTGGCGCGGATTTCGGCCGCGATGAACCCGCGCTGATCCCGGCCTGGGTTGACGAACCGCGCGCCCTTGCTTAGTATGTCAACCTACACAATACGAGATCATTGAAATGGAAGACCGTCGACAAGCGCTGATCGATGCCGGCCTGCAGATCCTCCGGGAGGAAGGACTGGCCGGGTTTACCCAGCCCAAGGTAGCCGCCCGGGTCGGCTTGCGCCAAGGCAATCTCACCTACTACTTCCCGACCCGCAGCGACCTGCTGTGCGCGGTGGCTCGCGCCGCGGTCGACGGCCAGTTGGCGGCGGCAGACGCGCTGGTACGGACGACCACCGGCGTTGGCGGAACGGAAAAGGCCATCGCTACGCTTGGCGCACTGGTGACGCGCCACGAGACCACGCGCGTCCTGGTCAGTCTGGCGCAGGCAGCGGACCAGGAGCCGGCCGTCCGCACACTCTTCAACGAGCTGGCCGACGGCCTCATGCAACGGCTCGGCGAGTTGATGACGAAGCTCGGAATCGAGACATCCCCCGCGCGACTGGACCTCGTGCACTCGCTACTCGTGGGCCTGGCCGTCGTCGACCTGGCGACTGGTCGGCGCAACAACAAGGCGCGCGTCAAGGTCGCGCTGGATGCAGCGTTCCAGTTGCTGATCGAACCTGCCAGGTCGCCAGCCAGGCGCTAGCCCGATTCCGTCATTCCCACGTGCCGTTCCGCCAGGTTGGGGAAACCGCCGGCGGCTCAACAGACCTTCCTGATCCTCACCATCATGACCGCAAGCATCAAGCTGCAACGCAGCACCACCGGCATCACGTTCGAAATGCTGATCTGGCTGTGGCCCATTACCTTCGCGCCGCACATCGTCGAGGAGTTCATCGGCGACTTTTCTCACTACGTCGCCAACACGATGGGTGGCTTCGTGATGCCAGCGCCGATCTTCCTGGCCAACAACGCCTTCTTCATGCTGATCCTGGTGGGCCTGTGCACATGGGCGACGCTGCGTCCCTCGCCGCGCTCGGCCTTCTGGCTGACCTGCTGGGCCAGCGGAAACACGTTCTGGGACTTCTTCTGTCACCTCTACTACACGGCGGCCTCGGGTCACTATTCGCCGGGCCTCGTGACATCGGTACTGCTGTACTACCCGATTCCCCTCCTGATCTCCTATGTGGGCATCCGCCAACAGCGGCTGTCGCTGAGGGCGACGCTCTGGGCCTACGCAGTGGGCTTGCTCCTGCTCTTGTTTGTGATTTGGGGCGGCGTGCACCACTTCGCAACCTGACGGAAAGGCGGATCCCGGTGGGTGACTTCCGAAGCACCGAACTGGCCGCGTATCGCAAGCAATGCGACATCTCTCCGAACTCGCGCAGCCGCTCACTTGAACAGCGCCTTCACGCCCGACGAGGCGATCTGAAGGCCGACACAGAAAATGAAAAAAGCGATCAGGCGATTGAAGATCACTTCGCCCCGAGCGCCGAGGTAGCGCTGAATGCGCTGCGTGTTCAGGTAGAAGACATAGACCAGCGCGCACATGAGGACGACCGCGGCCTCGATCGCACCCATGTTCAGCAATTGCCGCCCGAGATCGGCGTTCGCGCCATGAGCACTCAAGGTGAGCAGCACCGAGATGGTTCCCGCGCCCGTCGTGAGCGGAAAAGTCAGCGGAAAGAACAGCTGGTCCTCGATGTCCCGCTGCTGGACGGGCGCCACGTCGCCGCCGCTTGCATCGCGCCGCGCAATCCCCGAGCCCAGCAGCTCCCATCCGGAACGGCAGATGATGATTCCGCCCGCCAGTTGCACCACCGGGATGGACAGCCCGAAGAGGCTGAGGATCCAGTGCCCGACCAGGAGTGTGATCGTGCACACGCAGAACGCATAGAGCGTGATGAGGCGCACGGCGCGTCGCTTGCCCGCGTCGTCGAGGCTGGACAGATAGGGCATGACCACGAAGGCGGTGCCGACCGGATTGACCACCGGGAACAGCGCAACGGCGCTGATGAAAACCAGATGGACAAGGAAATGGAGGTCGGCAGTCATGGGAGGTGTCGAGCTCCCGAGTCAGCGCGAGGCCACTTCACCGGGTGACCGACGCCACCGATGCGCCTTCGATGTGATGCCGGCGCAGCGCATCGGCCACGAAGCCCGAGGCCTTCATCTCCTCCACGAAGCGACTCAGTTCCCGAGCCGCCGCTGCGCCTCGGCTCTTGGGCGTTCCCATCGCCTGCCGGATCACCATGAAGCGGCCCGGCAACAGCCGCAAGCCCTTCTGCGCGCGGCTGTCCGCTTCCAGTTGCTGCTTGACGCCGGCCGCCACATCCAGGTTCTGTTCCAGGAATGTCTGCACGACGGTGGGCGAAGTCGGCGCCCGCACGATGCTGGCGTTCTTGAGTTCACGCGTCAGGAAAAGGTCATAGGCACTGCCCTTGCCCACCGTCACCCGCAGTCCTTCGCGATCGACTTCCTCGTTCTGCCGCAATGGCGAACTCTCGCGAACGAGATAGCTGCCTTCGATCAGCACATAGGCCTCGGTGAACGCGATCTGGGCGCCCCGCACCGGATCGATCGCGAAGAAGCCGATGTCCGCTTGCTCATTGGCAACGGCTTCGACCGATTTGCCGGCAGCGTCGAACACCACCAGTTCGAGCCCGACCCCCAGTCGCTCGGCAAAAGCGCGGGCCAGATCGATCGAGACGCCGCCAGGCGCTCCGGTCGTCTTGTCCGCGTTCGCGAGGATCGGATTTCCCAGGTTGATCGAGGCGCGCAGAACGCCCTTCGGAGTGAATGCCTGGACGATGGCGGAGTCGATGGTCATGGCGGCGGGCCTAGGTCTTGAGGATGTTGCTGATTTTCTCGAAATTGCGCAGCGTGCTGGGCAGGTGCAGGTAACTTCGTCGTTGCGGCCCGCATACTCCGTCTCGCCTATCTCTTCCGTGGTCTTCTCACATTTTGCGACACACGTACAGTGCGTTACATGTAGTGAGAACCTATTTCGTACACGGAGGTGCATATGGAAGCGCTTGGCGACGATGCTGCCCAGCTCAGGGCGACGGCGATGAAGGCGGATGCTGCGGCGAGACGGGCGAAGCAGGCGGCCGATGAAGCCTTGAGGGTGTTCCTGAAATACGACGATGTCGCGTCCCCGGACCAGACCATCGAAACGGCGAGAGCCAGCGCCCGGGCAGCCCAGGAAGCGTGGCGAAACTACGTGCGGCATGTGGCGCTGCACGGCGGGCATCTTCACAACTGCTAGCCGTTCAGTCCGCGTCGGTGCGCTGCCGGTTGCCTCCAAGTCCGGCAAACTTGCACTTGAAGCGGGCCACGGAATGAAACTGCCGGACATCGAACTCGTCGCCGCGGAAGTCCATTCCGCCTGGATGGAAACCAAGCGTTCCCAGGGCGTGACGTCCCGCAAGGACGAGCGCGGCGATGAGCTCATGGTTCCCTACGGCGAACTTTCGGAACTGGCCAAGGAGCTCGACCGCAGCACCGTGCGCGCGGTCTACGCGGCGATCGAGCGGCTTGGGCTGAATGGCTGAACCCGCCATTTGGACCTAGCATGCCTTCTTGCAGACCAGCCAGGGGCCGCTCATGTCGCTTCCACTGAACAAGCGCGATTTCGATGTCTTCCTGAGTTACGCCCACAAGGACCAGGTCTTTGTCCGGCAGCTGTACCGATGGCTGACCGAGCATGCGGGGCTCAAGGTCTGGCACGACGAGGTCCAGCTGCCCGGTGGTTCCCTGCTGGCGACGGACCTGGGACTCGCCATCGGGCGTTGCCGCGGGATCCTGCTGGTCGCCTCGGAGGAGTCGCTCAACAAAGGCTGGGTCACCGCCGAATACAACTGCGCGATGGACGAGCGCGCGAACGTCGAGGGATTCCGCGTCGTCGCGCTTCGCCTCGCGAACGCCGATGTGAAGAACTTCATGCGGGGCATCACCTGGATCGACACGACCGGGCCGGACCTCGATGCGCCGATGGCGCTCGCCCTGATATCCGCGCTCTATCCCTCCAACAAGCTGCCGAGTCCGGCCGGCGCCCGGGACGTATACGTCAGCTGTTCCTGGCAGGCTGCCGACAAGTCCAGCGCCGCCGCGGTGTGCTCGGAACTGGTGGCGCAGGGACTGCGGCTGGTCGGCGACGCCAAGGACCAGCAGGGCTTCGGCGGAGGTGACCGGGTCGAGCGGATCATCGCGAGTTGCGGTGCCTTCGTGGGCATCGTTCCGTACCGGCAGGACCTGGGCGAGGTCCGCCGGGACTCGGGCCCCTACAAGTACTTCCTGCGCGAGATGGACATCGCGGCTTCGCTGGGCCTGCCTTCGGTCATCGTTGCCGATCCGAGGGTGTCGCGCGGCGACGGGCCGGACAGCCACTGGCTGCGGATGGAGACCGACGCGACCGCTTGCCCGGAGGCCGTCACCGCCGCGATCGCCGGGCTGTGGGACGACTGGGTGGCCCCATCGGCGCCGCAGTACATCTTCTGGGCGCTGGACCTCGATTCGCCTGCGGCGGCGGCGGGCGGCGCGATGCGACGCCTGGTCGAGCAGGTCGGCGGCATGCCCGTCGTCATCGGCAACGAGATTCAGAGCGATTCGCTGCACGCGGCGATCATGGAGAAGATCTGCAACGCATTCCTGGTCATGGCCGACATCACGGACGACAACGTCAACAGTTGCATCGAGGCGGGCATGGCGCTGGCGGCGGGCACCAACGTGCGGCTCATCTCCCGCGGCAAGGCGAGGAACCCGCCTTTCATGCTGCGCGCGGCAGGCCAGTTGCTCGGCTACGCGGACACCGCCGAACAGGTCGGCGTGCTGCACCGGCTGGTGCGTCCTTTCCGCCGCCGGATCCTCAACTCGGAGCTCTGAGGACCCTCTACTGATCGATGAAGGGTGAAGCACGCTCCGCCCGCCGGATGTCCCAGTCGTCGATGAAGGCGCGCGATCTCTCGGCGAGCGCCGCGATGGCGCTCGTGCGATCGGCGTACTTCCCGGCGAGGGCGATCCGGCATCGGTGCCCGTCCTTCCATTGAAGGTCGGCGTGCCCCGCGGACACGCCGTCCGAGGTGGACCCGTCCAACTCAATCACCACAAACCAGCCGTCGTATTCGAACCGATGAACTGCAGCGTCGGGCGACATCGCCATGACCTCCAACAAAGAGCCCTGCCCTCTCCCTTCCGGCTGAAAAATATAGCGTCTCGACTGGCCGTTGTCAGCCCTCATCCAGTGGGTCGAAGGGTTGAAGGTCGCGAACGGCATGGGGCCCGTCGGCCGTCGGTCGTCGGTCGACAGTCAAATGAAACGACAGCGGCAATTGAATTCGGATCGCTGTCCGGCAGCGATTGCCAGGCGCCGGAAAAAACTGCAGTACGAATTGCCGTAAAGCCCCCGTGGCCCGGGTCCATCGCAATTCAGTGCTGGAAATCCGCGCTCTTGATGGGTTAGTATTTTCTCAAATGACAGTGGAGACAAGCATGCTGACCACCTACCGCAAAGAGGCCGTCCTGCGAATGGCCGATGTACGGATCCCGAAATACCCGATGCGGCGACTGCCCTTCAGCGACAAATACGTGGAAGAAGGAATTCCGTTGCCGCAGGACGAAATAGACGCCGATGTCGAATTGCAAACAGCCGTCGAAGTCTGGATGAAGACCGTGGACGAACTCTATTCGCGGCATGTGGGGAATTCGGCGGCCTGTCCGCCCGATCCTCACGGCGCGCATTGAGTCCTGCGACGGTGGTGCCGGGCGCGGGCGGGCAGTTCCCTGTCGCCAAGCAGGGCGGGACGGCGCACACTCTGCAGTCCCCCGGCAGGGGACGCCCTCATGAAGCATCGATACCTTCTTGGCGCGGTCGTTGCGGTCGCGTTGCTCGGCATGGTTCTTTCGCGACCCCGCTCCGGCCCGCGCGAAACCGCCGAGGCGCTGCGAGAGAGGTCGCGCGCGCAACGCGCCGACGCGGCCGCGCGGCTGGCCCGGTTCGACCATGACCTGCGCACCCCCGTGGGCACCTTGATGAGCGCCGTCAGCCTGCTCGAGGCCGCGCCCGACGACGCCGCCCTGCGGGCCGAAGCCTTGGGCCTGATCTCGCGGCAACTGGCGCGCCTGACCGGCCTGGCGGATGACCTGCACGACCTGGCGCTGGAACTGCGCCCGGTGGCGCGACCCTCCCCGGCGGACGCGAGGCAGATCCCATGGGACACGCGCTGATCGTGGAAGACGACGAGGACGCGGCCCGCATGCTGGGCAGCCTGATCGCGCGCGAGCGCCACACGGTGTCGGTCGCGCCTTCCCTGGATGCGGCCCGTCGCCTGCTCGCGGCCCAGCAGCCGGACCTCATGCTGCTGGACCTGCACCTGCCCGACGGCAGCGGGCTTGAGATGTTCGAGAGCGGCGAACTGCTCTCAGACACCGAGATCGTCCTCATGACCGGCCATGCGACCCTGGAGACCTCCATCCGGGCCTTGCAGCTGGGGGCTGCCGACTACCTGGTCAAGCCGATCAACCCCGAGCACCTCAAGGGCCTGCTGGCGCGCTTGATTCGACCGTCCCGGCTGCGGGCGCAGGTCGAGCAGATGAATCAGCAGTGGCGCGAGACCGGCCAATTCGGGGCGCTGATCGGCGCCTCGCTGTCGATGCAGAGAGTGTTCCAGCAGGTCGCGCGCGTCGCGGGCACCGCCGTGACCGTCTTCGTCCACGGAGAGAGCGGCACTGGCAAGGAGTTGGTGGCCCGCGCCGTGCACGACCTGAGCCGGCGCCGGGAACTGCCCTTCCTCGCGGTCAATTGCGGCGCGTTGTCGCCGAACCTGATCGAGAGCGAGATCTTCGGCCACGAGCGTGGCAGCTTCACCGGCGCCGACCGCCAGCACCACGGCTTCTTCGAGCGTGCCCGCGGCGGCACGCTGTTCCTCGACGAGCTCACCGAGATGCCGCCCGCGCTCCAGGTCAAGCTCTTGCGCGTTCTCGAAAGCGCCACCTTCATGCGGGTCGGGTCGACCCAGGTGCAGCAGACCGACGTCAGGATCATCGCTGCCACCAACCGGGACGCTGCGCAGGCGGTCGCCGACGGATCGCTGCGCGAGGACCTGTTCTATCGGGTCAACGTCTTCCCGATCCACCTGCCTCCGCTGCGCGAGCGCCTCGAGGACGTGCCGCTGCTGGCGGACAGCTTCCTGCGCGAACTCGAGGACCAGGAGCACCAGCGCAAGCGCTTCGCGCCGGGCGCGCTCGCGCGCCTGTCCGGCCACCCCTGGCCCGGCAACGTGCGGGAACTGCGCAACGCCGTGCAACGCGCCTGGGTCATGGCGGAAGGCGAGGTGATCGACGAGCGATGGCTCACGCCCGGGCAGCACGGGCCGGGCGCCGTCGCCGGCGATGCGGCCGCGGCGGCATCGCCGGGCGATCCCGACGCGCCGGCGCTCAGTTTCAGGGTGGGAACGCCGCTGGCCGAGGTCGAGCGCGAACTGATCCTCGCCACCTACGAGCACTGCCGACGACGCAAGGAGCCGACGGCGGCGCTGCTCGGCATCAGCATGAAGACGCTGTACAACCGGCTCAAGGAGTATCAGTCTTCCTGAGCCCGGGCCCGGGCCTCCCGCGCCCGGACCACGGCCTCGAGCACCTTGGCGGTGCTCGCCGGCTTGGTGAGGTGCGCATCGAAGACCTGGGCGCCGTCGTGACGGGTGGCCGCGTCGCCCCATCCGCTGAGGGCGACCAGCGCCATCCGCGCCGCCCAGGCTTGCTCCCGCAGGGCGCGTGCCACGTCGACGCCGTTGATGTCCGGCATGCCGATGTCGAGGATCGCCGCATCCGGATGCAGGCGTGCGGCCGTCTCGAGCGCCTGCGTGCCGTTCGAGACGACCATGGTCTCGTGGCCCGCCAACTGCAGCAGCCGGCCGAGAGTCCAGCCGGCATCGACGTTGTCGTCGGCCACCAGGATTCGAAGCGGCGTTGGCGAGCGCGCCGGTTCCGGCTTCGCGGCTTGGGCCGGCTCCGCCACCGGCGCAGCCAGCGGCAGGGTCACGCTGAACCGGCTGCCTCGGCCCAGGCCGTCGCTGAAGGCCTCGATACGCCCGCCGTGCTGTTCCACGATGCTCCGCACCAGGGCCAGGCCGATGCCGAGCCCTTCGTTGGTGCGGTCCGCCGCGGCGGGGCCCTGGGCATAGAGCTCGAAGATGCGCGCGATGGTTTCCGGCGCCATGCCGACGCCGTTGTCGATCACCGAGATCCGCACCGAATCGGCCTCGAACTGCGCGGTCAGCAGCAGCGCGCCACCCGCGGGCGTGTAGCGCGCCGCGTTGGCGAGCAGGTTCACGAGGGCCTGGCCGATGCGCAAGGGATCGACGTGCACATGGACCGGCGTCGAAGGCAGTTCGATCTTGAGCGTGTGTCCCGCGGTCTCGATCAGCGGGAGGGCGGTCTCGACGGCCGCGCCGACGAGGTTCGCGACGGTGACGTCGAGTCGGCGCAGCTCGAGTTGCCCAATCGCCAGGCGCGAGACATCGAGCAGGTCGTCGACGAGCAGCTTCATGCTGCGCACCTGGCGCTGGACCACCTGCGCGGCACGCCGCCGCTCGTCCGCGTTCGCCTGGTCGCCGGTCAGCAGGTCGGAGGCGCTCGCCATGGAGGCCAGGGGATTGCGCAGTTCGTGCGACAGCACGGCGATGAAGCGGTCCTTGGCCGCGTCCGCCGATTCGAGCGCGGCCCGCGCTTCCCGCGCCGCGGTCTGGTCGCGCAGGATCTTGACGAAGCCGATCACGCGCCCGCTGCCGTCGTGCATGCGCATCAGCACGCCGCTGCCCCAGAAGCGGGTGCCGTCCTTGCGCTGGTGATATCGCTCGTCAGCGGCCCGCTCGTTGAAGGTGGCCGTCTCGGCTTCCTGCATCGGCGCGTTGGCGGCCCGGTCTTCGGGCGTGAAGATGATGTCGGCCGGAAGTCCCTTGACCTCGGCCTCGGCGTAGCCGAGCAGGCGCTCGGCGCCGGCATTCCAGCTCGTGATGACCCGGTGGATGTCGGTGGAGAAGATGGCGTAGTCGCGCGCGTTCTCGACCACCAGCCGCAGGTGTTCCTCGCTGCGGCGCAGCGCTTCCTGCGCACGCTTGGCTTCCCCGATGTCGCGCGCGGTCGCCGTGGCGCCGACGACGATGCGGTGGGGATCGACGATCGGCGAGACCGTGAGCGACAGCTCGATCCGGGTTCCGTCCTTGGCGACATACACGGTCTCCAGGTTCTCGACGCTCTGGTTGTGCTTCACGCGCTCGAGGATGCCGAGGCGCTCGAGCGGGTCGCCATCCGGCGCGAGCATCGTGATCGAGCGGCCAACGACCTCTTCGGCCGCATAGCCGAAGATGCGCTGCGCGCCGCTGTTCCAGCTCAGGATCTGGCCTTCGAGCGAGAAGCTGATGATGGCGTCGACCGACGAGGCGACCACCGTCGACAGCCACTGGCTCACCTGCTCGGCCTGCTTGCGCTCGGTGATGTTGATGAACGACAGCACGACGCCCGCGATGCGGTCCTCGGTGGTCCGGTAGGGAAGCAGGCGGGCCATGAACCAGCTGCCGTCGTCGCGCCCGACCTCGCGTTCGATGGGAATCAACTTGTCGAGCACATGGGCCGCGTCATCGCCCAGCGCGGGGTATTGCAGCTGCGAGGCGAGATCGGACAACGGGCGGCCGACGTCGCCTGGAATCAGGTTGAACAGCCGAACCGCCGCGGGCGTGTAACGCGTGATGCGCAAGTCGCGGTCCAGAAACACGGTGGCGATCGCGGTGGCGTTCATGAGGTTCTGCATGTCGCTGTTCGCGTGCGCGAGTTCGTCCACCTTGCACTTGAGTTCGTGGTTGACGGTGGTCAGCTCCTCGTTGATCGACTGCAGCTCTTCGCGGCTGGTCTCCAGTTCTTCGGTGGCCGAGCGCAGCTCCTCGTTGATCGCCTGCAGTTCCTCGTTGCTGGCCTTGAGTTCCTGGGTGGAGTTCTCGTACTGCTCGACCGTGTCCTGAAGGTGGGAGCGCATGCGCTCGAGTTCGTGGTCGAGCTGCTGGACGAGCGGATCGGCATCCACGCGCACCGCCGGCGACGCATCGGCGTCGGCGGCCGGCTGGGGCGGGGAATCGAAGATGACCAGCGTGAAGTCCAGCCCTCCGTCCCGCACCGGGATCACCCGGATCGCGATCCGGCGCGCGCTGCCGTCGACCGTGACCGCGGTGGGTGGAGACTCGACCGCCAGGCCGGTGCGCGTTGCCTGGTGCAGCGCCGCGCGCAATTCGATGCGCAGGTCGGCAAGAACGAGCCGCAGCAGGTTGCGCGTCGGCTCGCCGGCGCCGTACTGCAGGAACCGGCCCGCGCTGGCCGACAGATGGACGATGTCGTCGTTTCGATCGACCAGCAGGGACGGCGCGCAGAGGTGCTCCAGCAGCTTCAGGTGCACGTCGCCCCAGGACGCGTTGCGCCCGTCCGGGCCGGCGCGGCTCGACCCGAGCACGGCCTGCTGGAAGACATGCCCGGCCACGACCGGCGCTTCGCGCAGGGCGCGCCCCACGTCCATCGCGAGGGCCAGGCTGCTGGGCCCGGCCGGCAATGGGATGCCGGCGATCGGGACGTCGCGGCGGGCGTAGATGCGGTGCTTCTTGTCGAGCACGCGGAAATGCGGGTTGCCGTCCTCCACCGATTCGGAGACGCCGAGGAACAGACGGCCATGCGGCATCAGCGCGAAGCCCAGCACCTCGAACACGCGCGCCTGCGCCAGGGGGTCGAGGTAGATCAGCAGGTTGCGGCAGCTGATCAGGTCCAGCCGGGAAAAGGGCGAGTCGCGCAGCAGGTCGTGGGAGGCGAACAGGACCATCTCGCGCACCTCGCGGCGAACGCGGTAGCCATCGTGCGACTTGATGAAGTAGCGTCGCAGCCGCTCGGGCGACAGGTCGGCCTCGATGGCCATCGGATAGCGGCCGTCGCGGCCTGCCTGGACGGCGCTCTCGTCGAGGTCCGAGGCGAAGATCTGCAGGGTGGGCGGGGCCTCGAGCGTGCGCGTGTACTCGAGGAGCAGGATCGCGATCGAGTAGGCCTCCTCGCCGGTCGCGCAGGCGGCCACCCAGACGCGCACGACGTCGTTCGGTCCCTTGCCCTCGAACAGCGCCGGAAGGTGGCGATTCAGGGCGTCGAAGCACTCGGCATCCCGAAAGAAGTTGGTGACCGAGATCAGCAGGTCCTGCAGCAGCGCCCCGGACTCCCCGGAACGGGTGCGCAGGCAGTCGAGGTACGCCGTCAGGCTGTCCACCCCGTTGACCTGCATGCGGCGCGCGATCCGGCGCACGATGGTGGCGCGCTTGTAATAGGCGAAGTCGCGGCCGGTGCGTGCGCGCAGGAAGGCCAGGACGTCGCGCAGCGGCGCCTCGTCGGCCTGCGCCGAGCCGGGCGCGACGGCCGGATGCGGGCCCTCCTCCGGCGGCAGGCGCAGGCGCTTCTCGATGCCGTAGTAGTCGAGCAGGCGGGACGAGATCTCGGCGACCGGCAGGATCCAGTCCACCATGCCGGTGGCGATCGCCGCTGCGGGCATGCTGGCATGCTCGGCCTCCGCCGGATCTTGCGCGATGGTGAGGCCGCCGCGTTCCTTGATCCGCTTGATCCCGATGGCGCCGTCGCCGTCGCCGCCCGACAGCACGACCGCGCCGGCATGCGGGCCATGGGTGTCGGCGAGCCCGCGGAAGAACAGGTCGACCGCCACGCGCTTGCCGGGGGCACGGTCGAGGTCGGCCAGCTGCAGATAGCCGTCCGCCGATTCGAGGGCCTTGCCGGGCGGAATGACGTAGACGGTGTCGGGCTGTACCTTCAATGCCTCGTTGACCTGCAGCACGGGCATCGAGGTGCTGCGCTGCAGGATCTCGGCCACCATGCTCTCGCGCTCTGCCGCCAGGTGCAGGACGACCGCGTAGGCGATGCCCGAGTGGGGTGGGAGGCTGCTCAGAAAGGTTTGCAGGGCCGGGATGGCGCCGGCCGAGCCGCCGATGCCCACCAGCGGCGTCATGGCATAGCCGCGGGTCGGAACGACGTTGTCGATCAGGCTGCCGAGTTCCTCTTCGAGATGGTCCGGGGTCAGGGTCTTCATGGCGCCGGCGGAGCCGGTCACGGCAGCTCCGCGCAAGACTCATTATGCGATTCGCCGACCCAGCAAAAGCAGCGTCCGCATGCAAGGATTGCCGCAAGATCGGCCTGCGCCGCGCACAACTTGCCGACCCGGGAAAGGGCTGGCGCCAGTCACCGGCCAACGCGCCGAGGATGGCCGGCGGCCGCGGCCTGGAAATCGAACAGGCCCAAGGCTTGCTCTACCCGCCCCCATGACCCCTCCCGATGTCTCGGCCGCCCTTGCTGCGCACTACAGTGCGGCCTGCGCCCTGGGACCGCGGGCGGCGCGGATCGCCAGCAGGTTGCTCGACGACCTGTTCGGCATCCCTGTCGAGTGGCGCTTTTCGTTGCGGGTGGCCTTGGCGCATCGCGAGGCGCAGGGCAACCCCGAGCTGTCCGCCTCGGACCATGCACTGCTGTCGTGGGTTCGGCAGGAAGGCTTCGAGCAGGCCGGAATCCGGGCCGAGACGGACGAGCAGCAGTCGGCACGCGATTTCGTCCGGCAGGTGATTCATGCCTTGACGGGGCACGGCGACGCCCATGCGCTGCCGCGCGAGCAGGTTCACAGGATCGCGTCACGTTGACCCAGCCAAGGAGATGACCATGATCCCTCCGCGCGCATCCCAGGCGGCCCCGCGACCGACGCCTTCCGTCGCGGGCTTCGGCAGCCTCGTCGATCTGGCGTTGGTCACCGCCACCCACTCGACGGTGGAGGTCTGCGGCCTGTGCAGCACCGCCAACCGGCTCCATTCCAAGGCCTGCAAATGCTGCGGCTATCGCTTCCCGGCCGCCTACGCGGCGGCTCGCCCGCGCGATTCCCGTTGGGCCGCGCGCGTTCTGGGCATCGTTCGGGGCGAGGGCTTCGACGTCGTTGCCTTGTGCCTGGTGATCTATTTGCTGTTGTCGGTCGCCCGCTTCATCCCGGCGACCTGAGCCGGTCGCTATCGCTGCTGGCCCCAGCGCCGGACCGTCAGCCGCTCCAGCGTCGCGAAGCCGAGGCCTTCCACCAGCAGCCCGATCAGGACCACCATGGCGAGGCCGGCGAACACCCGGTCGGTATAGAGCTCGTTGCGGTTCTGGAAGATGTACCAGCCGAGCCCGCCCTTGCCCGACGAGGCACCGAACACCAGTTCGGCCGCGATCAGCGTGCGCCACGCGAAGGCCCATCCGATCTTCAACCCCGACAGGATCGCGGGCAATGCGGCCGGCACCAGAATCTGCAGCACGTAGCGCAGGCCGCGCAGGCCATAGTTGCGGCCCGCCATGCGCAAGGTCTCGGGCACCCCCTGAAAGCCGGCATAGGTGTTCAGCGCCAGTGGCCACAGGACCGAATGGATCAGGACGAAGACGAGGCTGCCGCGACCCAGCCCGAACCACAGCAGCGCCAGCGGCAGCAGCGCGATCGCGGGCAGCGGGTTGAACATCGAGGTCAGCGTGTCCAGCAGGTCGCGCCCGAGCTGGGTCGACACCGCGAGCGTGGTCAGGACGAAGGCCAGCAGCACGCCGGCCAGGTAGCCCTGCAGCAGCACGGCAAAGGAAATGCGCACCTTGTCGATCAGCTCGCCGCTCGCGAGCCCGTCCACCAGCGCGCGCGCGGTGGCGCTGAAGGTCGGCAACAGCAGGTCGTTGTCCTGCCAGCGCGCCAACAACTCCCACAGCACGGCGAGCACCGCCAGGATCAGTCCCTTGCGTACCCCGCCTTGCGCCCAGACACGGGTCGCGAAAGGCAGCGCGCGTTCGACCGGCAGCTCGGTGAACGGCTCCAGCCTGCGCTCGTATTCGCCGCGGACCGGCGGATTCAGCAAACCGCTCATGCGCCTGCGCCCTCTTCCTCGAACAGCATCCGATGGATGCGCTGCGCCGCCGCCTGGAACTCGCTGCCGCCGAGGCTTTCGAGCGTGAAGCCGTGGCTGTTGATCTCGGCACGCATGCGGCCCGGATGGGGCGACAGCAGCGCGATGCGGTTGCCCACCACCAGCGCCTCCTCGATCGAATGGGTGACGAAGAGCAGCGTGAAACGCACCTCGTCCCACAGCGCGAGCAGCTCTTCCTGCATCTTGCGGCGCGTGAGCGCGTCCAGGGCGGCGAAGGGCTCGTCCATCAGCAGCACACGCGGCTGCATCGCCAGCGCGCGGGCGATCGCCACGCGCTGCTTCATGCCACCGGAGAGCTGGTGCGGATGGACGTCGGCGAACCTGGCCAGGCCCACCTTGTCGAGGTAGTGCAGCGCGCGCTCGGCGGCTTCCTTCCGGCCCAGCGTGCGCGAGGCCAGGAGCGGAAACATCACGTTCTGATGGACTGTCTTCCAGGGCGGAAGCTGGTCGAACTCCTGGAACACCACGATCCGGTCGGGCCCCGGCACGCTCACGCCTCGGCCGTCGAGCCGGATCTCGCCTTCGACCGGCCGGATGAAGCCGCCGATCGCCTTGAGCAGCGTCGACTTGCCGCAACCCGAAGGGCCGAGCAGCACGAAGCGGTCGGCCTCGTGCAGGTCGAAGCTCACGCGGTGCGTGGCGCGCACCACGCGCTCGCGGGTGCGGTATTCGAGGCTCACGCCGTCGACCTGCAGCAGCGGCGCAGCCAGCGACGCGGCCTCCGCGGCGCGCCCGGGCGCGGGCTGCGGCGCGGTCACGGGCCGCGCGAAGGCCGGACCGGCGCGCAGCATCGTCGTTGTCATGCGCTTAGTTCCCCGCCGCGTTCTGGGCGTCGTCGAAGAAGTAGTCCTTCACCGAGGCGGGCTTGTTCTTGATGGCGCCGATCCGGTGCATGAACTCGGCGAGCTGGTAGGTGTTCTGCGGCGTGGTCTTGAACTGGACCTCGGGGTTCTTGATGATCTTGATCAGCAGGTCGCGGTCGATCTTGGCGTTGCTCACCTTGATGTAGATGTCGGCCGCCTGCTCGGGATGGGCCGCGACGAACTGCGCGGCATCGTTCAGCGCCTCGATGAAGGCCTGGTAGGTCTTCGGGTTCTCGGCGCGGAACTTCTCGGTGGCGTACAGCACCGTGGCCGAGGCCGGCCCGCCCAGCACCTGGTAGGAGTTGAGCACGATGTGCGCCTGCGGGTTGCCGGCGAGCTCCTGCTCCTGGAACGGCGGGTTGCCGAAATGGCCGGTGATCTCGGTGCCGCCCTTGATGATCGCCGCGGCTGCATCGGGATGCGGCAGCGCCACGCTGATCTTGTCGAGGCGGGCGAAGTCCTTGTCGCCCCACAGCTTGGCCGATGCCAGTTGCAGCACGCGCGACTGCACCGACACGCCGACCGCCGGCAGCGCGATGCGGTCCTTGTCCGTGAAGTCGGCGATGCTCTTCACCGCGGGGTTGTTGCTGACCAGGTAGTACGGGAAGTTGCCGAGCGACGCCACGCCCTTCACGTTCTGCCGGCCCTTGGTGCGGTCCCAGATCGTGAGCAGCGGACCGACCCCGGCGCCGGCGATCTCGATGTTGCCCGAGAGCAGCGCATCGTTCACCGCGGAGCCGCCCGAGAGCTTGACCCACTCGACCTTCGCATCGATGCCGGCGGCCTTGGCGTGTTTCTCGATGAGCTTCTGGTCTTGCGCCACGTTGAGCAGCAGGTAGACGACACCGAACTGTTCGGCGATGCGGATCTGGCCTTCGGCGCGGGCGGCCAGGCTGCCGGCCAGCAGGCCGAGGCCGGCGAGGACCGCGGCGGTCTTGCGAGTGATGTTCTTCATGGTGCGGATCAGAAAGGCGTGTCGCCCTGGATGGTGGTTCGATAGAGCTTGCGGCGCAGCGCGTCCGGCGTGCCGGCCGCCAGGTGCATGAGCGAGCGGTTGTCCCAGAACACCAGGTCGTGCGGCGCCCACTGGTGGCGATAGACGAATTCGGGCTTGACGCTGTGGGCGAAAAGTTCGGCCAGCAGGGCCTCGCTTTCGTCCTGCGGCAGACCGACGATGCGGGTCGTGAAATGCTCGCTGACGAAGAGCGCCTTGCGGCCGGTCTCCGGGTGGGTGCGGACCACGGGCTGGATGGCGGGCGCGACCTGGTCGATCTGCGCCTGCGAGAGCTTGGGGCGCCACGGGTTCTTCGCGCGCAGTTCCTCGTACTTGGCGAGATAGCTGTGCTCGGCCTTCAACCCCAGAATGCGCGTCTGCAACGCCGGAGCGAGCGCCTCCCACGCCAGGTGCTGGTCGGCGAAGAGCGTGTCGCCGCCTTCGCTCGGCAGTTCCTGCGCATGCAGCAGCGAGCCGAGGCTGGGCTTGTCCTTGTAGGAGATGTCGGAGTGCCAGTAGACGCCTGCATCGCCGAGCCCGATCGGCTCGCCTTTCTCCTTGATGTTGGAGACGATCAGGATCTCCGGCTGGCCTTGGAGCTGGAACTGGTGCAGCACGTGGATCTCCAGCGGCCCGAAGCGGCTGCTGAAGGCCACGTGGTCCGCCGGCGCCACCTGCTGGTCGCGGAAGACGAGCACGTGGTGGTCGAGATGGGCGCGGTGGATGCGCGCGAAATCGACCTCGTTGATGGGCTTCGAGATATCGAGGCCGATGATCTCGGCGCCGACGGGTGCGTCGAAGCGGCGAACCTCGAAAGTCTGGGTGGGTGCCGTGGGGGCTGTTGCGACGGCCATTGGAAGCGACGGACAAGTGAACAAGTCCGCCACTCTAGGGATCGCGCAATCAACGGGGAACGACTGATTTCTTGCTTGCTTATGAATAACTCATCTGAAGCGCCGTCCCTGGCCTGGCGGCGCCTCAGATCATTCGCTTATTTGAAATCAACGATTCATTCGTTCGAGATCCGGGGCGGCGATCGCACAATCGGCCGCCGAGTGCCATCGGGCACCTCCTTCTTGCTTGCTTGCCTGGACGCCATGAATTTCCAACAGTTGCGCTCCGTGCGCGAAGCCGTGCGCTGCGGCTTCAATCTCACCGAAGCAGCCCATGCGCTGCATACCTCGCAGCCGGGCGTCAGCCGCCAGATCCGTGAACTCGAAGACGAACTGGGCGTCGCGCTGTTCGCCCGCGTCGGCAAACGGCTGACAGGACTCACGGCCCCCGGGGATCACCTGCTGCCGATCATCGAGCGCATGCTGCTGGAAAGCCACAACCTGCGCCAGGCCGGCCAGGAGTTCCTGGCGCAGGACGAGGGTTTGCTGTCGATCGCCGCCACCCATTCGCAGGCCCGCTATGCGTTGCCGGTGGCGGTGCAGGAGTTCAGGGGCAGCTTTCCCAATGTGCAGCTTCACCTGCGGCAGGGCTCGCCCAAGCAGGTCGCCCAGATGCTGCTGGACGGCGAGGCCGACGTCGGCATCGCGACCGAGGCACTCAGCGACTATCCGCAACTGGTCGCCCTGCCGAGCTTCCGCTGGACCCATTCGATCATCGCGCCGCCCGGGCATCCCTTTCTCGACGGCCCGCTGACCCTGGAGCGGCTGGCGGCCTATCCGCTGGTCACCTACGACAGCGGCTTCACGGGCCGCACGCGCATCGACAAGGCTTTCGCGGCGGCCGGCCTGAAACCCAACCTGGCCATCACCGCCATGGATGCCGATGTCATCAAGACGTACGTGGAACTCGGCCTGGGCATCGGGATCGTCGCCGGCATCGCCTTCGAAACGGAGCGCGACACCCGGTTGCGCGCGGTCGATGCCGGCCGGCTGTTCGGAATCAACCTGACCAAGGTCGCGGTGCGGCGCGGCAGCTACCTTCGCGCCTACGTCTATGCCTTCATCGAAGCCTTCTCCCCCACCCTGTCGCGCGCGGCGGTGGAAGAAGCACTGGGGACTCCTGCGGCCGACGAGGGCGAGGCGGTCCCCGCGTCGGCGATGGAGCAGCTGCTCGCACACGCCCAGCACTGACGCGGCCGTTCGGCGCTGCGAGGCGCCGAAGAGGCTCAGGCCAGCGAGAGCACCGGCACTGCCGCAGCGCCTTTCGCGCGCTGGCGCAGCACCGGCAGCGCGCGTTCGACCGCCAGGTCGATCCGCGCCTGCAGCGACGCGCTCGCGACACGGTAGTCGTCGAACTCCTTGTCGGTCGCGTAGACGCCGATCGGCAGCGTGTGCGCCTGGAAGAAGCTGAACAGCGGGCGCAGCTGGTGGTCGATCGCGAGCGCGTGCCGGTCGCTGCCGCCGGTGGCGGCAAGCAGCACCGGCACATCGATCAGCGACTCGTGGTGCACGAAGTCGAACAGGTGCTTGAAGAGGCCCGTGTACGAGCCTCGGTAGATCGGGCTCGCCACCAGCAGGAGGTCGGCGGTCTCGATGTCGCGCAGATGCGATTCGACCTCGGCCGGCAGATGCTTGCGCTGGAGCACGTTGCCGAACTTCGGCACGATGTCGCCGAGCTGGATCAGGCGCGCTTCGGCCGGAAGCGCATCGGTCAGTCCTTCGAGCAGATGCTCGACCAATGCCAGGGTGCGGGACGGACGCTGCAGGCCGCCGGAGACGGCGACGATCTTGAGTGTGTTGGCCATGATGATTAATGAGGAGAGCACCCTGACTGTGCCCCCGCCGCGTGCGTTCCGGCCCTGTCGGGCCAGAAGCATTTCAGTTATCCATATGCGGAATTCTCTGGAAGCGACGGCGTCCGCGACGGCTTTCGATCACGCAGGAAGCGTCCGAAGAAGGCCGCAATCTCGGCATGCGCATCCAGCGGCAGCACGTTCGAAACATACTGGTCCGGACGAACGACGACCATGGCACCCTGCGCACGGTCGATGCCACGGAGATCGAAGATGTCGGGGCCGTTCTTGAGATCCGGGCAATAGGCCTTCTCGTAGTCGATGAGGCCGAAGCAGCCCTTGCGCGGCATCAATATCGAAGGCAGCGCCTCCACCTTGAGTTCGAGGTGCCCCTGCTGGAAGATCGCGCGGACGTCGATGACGCTGTCGATGTCGACATCGGTCCCGGTGGGCGTGAAGCGGCGGATCGGCGAGTCCGGCGAATCCGCCAGGAAGGCCATGAGGTCGCGCAGGCGGGTGCCGGTCGAATCGGCGAACGCATAGAGGCGCCAGGCCCCGTCGGCGCGCGCCGCATGGCCGAGCTGGACCGGCTTGGCATCGGCCAGGCGCACGACGGGGGCCGAGTGGAAGCGCATGCCGATCGTGAAACCCTTGGCGAGGTCCTGGTGGGTCGCTGCGGCTGTGAGCGGCGTCGTCGGGGTGTAGTGGGTCGCGACGCCGGCCGTATAGCGACCCGACTTCACGAAGTAGGCCTGGAGTTCCTGCGGATCGACACCGCCGAGTTCCGGATGCTCCGGATCCTTGGGCGGCGACGCCATGATCTTCGACCACTCCTTGTCGAAGTCGATGAGCCGCTGCGCGATCGCATGGCGCTCGGTGTTGTAGGTGCGCAGCAATTCAGGGCCGGCACGCCCTTCGAGCACCGAGGCGAGCTTCCAGCCCAGGTTGAAGGCGTCCTGCATCGAGACGTTCATGCCCTGGCCGGCCTTCGCGCTGTGGGTGTGGCAGGCATCGCCGGCGATGAAGACGCGTGGCAGGCGCGAGCCGACCTGGTCCGCGGGGACGTCGTCGAAGCGGTCGGTGACGCGCTGGCCGACCTGGTACACCGCGAACCACACCACCCGCTTGACGTCGAGCGAGTAGGGATGCAGAACGCGCTGGGCGGTGGCGATGACCTTCTCCTGGGTGAAGTCCTTGACGGCTTCGCGATGGTTCGGGTCGATGTCGCCGAGGTCGACATAGAGCCGCACCATGTAGCCGCCCTCGCGCGGGATGAGCAGGATGTTGCCCTCGTCCGCGGACTGGATGGCGGCCTTGAGCCGGATGTCCGGGAAGTCGGTGACGGCCAGCATGTCCACGACGCCCCAGGCGTGGTTGGCGAAGTCGCCCTGCGGCATGGCGCCGATCGATTGCCGCACCCCGCTGCGCGCGCCGTCGCAGCCCACCACGTACTTGGCGCGGACCGTGCTCTCCGAGCCCTTGGCCACGTCGCGCAAGGTCACCACGACCGGGTGCTCGCCCTCGGGCTCGACCTTCAGGGTGACGAACTCCAGCCCGTAGTTGGCCTCGAGCCGGGTCGGCGACATGCGCATGTAGTCGAGCAGGTACTGCTGCAGCCGGGCCTGGTTGACGATGAGATGCGGAAACTCGGACAGGCCATCCGCGGTGTCCTGGACGCGGCCGGTGCGCTCGATGCGCGTGCGGTCTTTCTTCGACGGCCGCCAGAAGACGGTCTCGTTGACCCAGTAGGCTTCGCGGATGAGTTTCTGCGCCAGGCCGAAGGCCTCGAACATCTCCACCGTGCGGCAGGCGATGCCGTCGGCCTGGCCGACCTTGAGCGGGCCATCGCGGCGCTCGACCAGCCGGGTGCTGATGCTGGGGAAGTTCGACAGCTGTGCAGCCAGCAAGGCCCCCGCGGGCCCGCTGCCGACGATGAGGACGTCGACGGTGTCGGGGAGCGCCTCCTTGATGATGTCGGGATCGCCGGGCGCGTAGCCATTGAGATAGAACTGCATGTTGCCTCCGTGATGACAAGAATACGTTGACCCGCGGCCTGTCTCAGGCGCAGGCGAAACGGATGAACTCGGGCACGACCACCGCCTTGAGCTTCCCGCTGTCTTCCTTCACGCACAGCGCCCGGGTCTCGCGTCCTTCGCAGATCAGGGTGTCGCCCCGCATCACGCGATGGGTCTGGATGAAGACCTTGCCGCGCCATTCCTCGACGCTGGTGTGAATCCCGATGCGCTCGCCATAGGTGACCGCGGTGTGGAAACGGGTGTGGATTTCCAGCAGCGGCGCGCCGATGCAGCCCGGCAGTTCCGTCATCGCGCGCCAGGCCGGCAGCCCGCAGGCGGTGAAGTAGTGATGCGACGCGGCATCCATCCATCGCGAGTAGTTCGGAAAGAAGACAATGCCCGCGGGATCGCAGTCGCCGAACTGCACGTCGACGCCATAGGCGATGGTCTTGGTCATGGGTTTCAAACTGCTCGCTTCGATAGGGATGATTGTTCTTCGCCGTGCACATGCGCACAGTCGATGTGCCGACACTCGATATAAGGGTTTTCCCTGCATGAGGGCGCTGCGCCCCAGGAGGAACGGATGACCCGCCAGCAACGCGCACCCGCCACGTCGCTCACGCTCGACGAACTGCTCGAACAGTCCGCATGGTTCGTCCAGCTCGACGAGCCCGCGCAAGCGCAGGTTCGCCGCGATGCATCGGAGCGCGCGGTGGCGATGGGCGATTCGCTTGGCCACCACGGCGAACAGCAGCACGCCTGGTACGGCGTTCTCGAAGGGCTGGTCAAGTGGGCGATCACCGCGCACGATGGGCGGACGGTGTCCCTGGGTGGCCAGTCGGTCGGCAGCTGGTTCGGAGAGGGCACGCTGATCCGCAACACGCCGCGCCAGTCGGACCTCGTGGCGCTGCGCCACAGCAGGGTCGCGCAGATCCCGTTCGACACCTTCGACTGGCTGCGCCGCAACCGACCGTCGTTCAACGACTTCCTCCTGCTGCAGGTGAATGAGCGACTGCACTGGTTCATGGGCAACTACGCGGCGCAGGGCCTGCTGGACACCGACAGCCTGGTGGCCCGCGCACTCATGGGCATGGTGCATCCGCTGGCGAACCCGCGCGGCGAGCGCCACCTGCAGCTGTCGCAGGAAGAGCTCGCCAATCTCGCCGCCGTCTCGCGCCAGAGCTGCAACAGCGCCTTGATGCGATTCAAGAACGCCGGCCTGGTGCGCAGCGAATACGCAGGCATCGTCGTGCTCGACCTGCCCGGCCTGCAACGGCTGGTTCCGTAGGCGTTTTCGAGGGGGCGCGTCGCCTCCTCGGGTTTTCCCTGATTCGAACTGTCGGCCGATCGACTGCGGCAAAACGGGTCGCCCGGAATGATGCGTGCCATGGCATGGCGCCATCACAAGGAGACACGCAATGAACCACGCAGCGTCGGTGGCCCACGGGGTCGCGGACATCCACCCGTCAACGCTTCGATCCGCGGAAGACGGCATCTATCGCAGGATCAGCTGGCGGGTGATGCCGATCGTGCTGGTCGCCTACGTCTTCGCCTTCCTCGACCGCATCAACGTCGGCTACGCCCAGCTCCAGATGAAGCAGGACCTGGCGTTCTCCGATGCGATCTACGGGCTGGGCGCCGGCCTCTTCTTCGTCACCTACCTGCTGTTCGAGGTGCCGAGCAACCTGCTGCTCGAAAAGATCGGCGCCCGCCTGACCTTCCTGCGCATCATGGTGCTGTGGGGCCTGGCCTCTTCGGCCACGGCCTTCGTCACCGAGCCCTGGCAGTTCTACGGCGTGCGCCTGCTGCTGGGCATGTTCGAGGCCGGTTTCTTCCCCGGCATCATCCTGTACCTCACCTACTGGTATCCGAGCCACCGCCGCGGCCGCGTGACCGGGCTGTTTCTCTTCGGCATGCCGATCACCGGCGTGCTCGGCGGGCCGCTGTCGGGAATGATCATGGGCGGCATGGAAGGCATGGCCGGGATGCACGGCTGGCAGTGGCTGTTCATCGTGCAGGGCCTGCCGACCGTCGCGCTCGGCTTCCTGCTCTACCGTCTGCTGCCGAACAAGCCGGCGGAGGCGCCCTGGCTGAACGCCGCTGAAAAGGCACATGTGCAATCGGTGCTCGACGCCGACCACCAGGCCGACGCGACGTCAGGCCACCACGGCAAGCTGGCCGCCGCGCTGTCGGACCCGAAGACCTACGTGCTGGCCTTCGTCTATTTCTGCTGCGCCTGCGCGGTCTACACCGTCACCTTCTGGCTGCCGACGATGATCAAGGGCCTGGGCGTTTCCTCGATCGGGGCGATCGGCTGGATCACTGCCGTTCCCTACGTCTTCGGCGCGCTCGGGGTGCTGGTGATCAGCCGCAGTTCGGACCGTTTCAAGGAACGTCGCTGGCATGTCGGCGGAACCCTGGTCGTGGGTGCCGCGGCGCTGTTTGCCACTTCCTTCCTCGGCACGGCCTTCGCGCCGGTGATGTTGCTGCTGTGCTTCGCGGCCTTCTTCATCTTCGGCGGCGGCTCGCTGTTCTGGTCGATTCCGCCGACCTACCTCAGCCGCGATGCGGCCGCCGCCGGCATTGCCGTGATCAGCTCGCTCGGCGTCCTGGGGGGCTTCGTCAGTCCCACGGTGATCGGCTGGATCAAGAGCCTCACCGGCAGCATCCAGATGGGCCTGGGCGCCTTGACCGCGCTGGTCATCGTCGGCGGACTCACGATCCTGATCGCCTTGCCGAAGAGCGCCGTGCGCGTCGGCACCGACGCCTGACTACTTCATCCCTCCCCACAAGTCCTTTTACCGAGACCCGAGACATGAGCAAACCCAAAGTGATCGTGACCATCGCCCCGACCGGCGGCATGGCAACCAAGAAGATGAACCCGAACCTGCCGACGCAGCCGCAGGAGATCGCCGACGACACCTACCGCTGCTACAACGCCGGCGCCAGCCTGGTGGCGGTGCATGCGCGCCGGCCCGACGACGAGGCGACCTGCGAGCCGTCGATCTACACCCGCATCAACCGGCTGATCCGCGACAAGTGCGACATCATCCTGAACAACTCCACCGGCGGCGGCATCAACGGGGACATGGTGCGCGAACTGCCCAACGGCCTGTGGGAAATCCAGTGGGAGGAACGCCTGAAAGGCATGCAGGGCGAAGGCGTCGAGATGTGCACGCTCGACGCGCAGACGGTCGTCGCCAGCTTCGGCGGCAAGGAGATCCTGGTGGCGACCCCACCCACGTGGATCCGCCAGATCGCAACCATGATGAAGGAACGCGGCATCAAGCCCGAATGGGAAGTGTTCGGCCTGGCGGACATCGTCCAGGACGTCCAGCGCTCGCTCGACGAGGGCCTCGACGACGCACCTCACTTCATCAACATCGTCATCGGCGCCAATGCCTTCCAGGGCGCCTTGCCCTACACCCCGAAGCTGCTGCAGACGATGGTGGACCACCTGCCGGCGAAGACGGTGTTCAATGTCAGCGCGATCGGCGCGGCGCAGCTGCCGGCGGCGATGAACTCGCTGCTGCTGGGCGGCCATGTGCGTGTCGGGCTCGAGGACAACCTCTACTACGAGCACGGCGCGCTGGCCACCAACGTGCAGCTCGTCGAGCGGCTGGTCCGCCTGATTCGCGAGATGGGCTACGAGCCGGCCACGCCGACCGAGGCGCGCGAGATCATCGGCCTGCGTCCGCTGCGTTGAGGCACCCGGATCATGAAACCAGAGCACAGCAAGCTGGCGGTGGTCGGCACGGGGGTCATCGGTGCAGGCTGGGCCACGCACTTCCTCGCTCGGGGCTTCGACGTCACGGCCACCGATCCGGCCCCTGGTGCCGAGCAGCGCCTGCGGGGCCTGGTCGACGCCGCCTGGCCGACCGTCGAGGCCCTCGGCCTGGCCGACGGCGCGTCGAGGGACCGGCTGTCTTTCACGTCCGATGTGGCGCAAGCCGTCCGGGACGCCAGCTTCATCCAGGAGAGCGGCCCCGAAAGGCTGGACGTGAAGCACGACTTGATTGCGACCATCGAGTCGGCAGCGAAGGCCGATGTCCTCATCGCTTCGTCTTCGTCCGGCCTGTCCGCCAGTGAGATCCAGGCGGGCGCCAGGCATCCGGAGCGCATCGTGCTCGGCCACCCCTTCAATCCCACCCACCTCATTCCCCTGGTGGAGGTCGGCGGCGGCAAGCTGACGTCCGCCGAGAACGTGGCCAAGGCGATGGCCTTCTACGCGTCGACCGGCAAGAAGGCCATTTGCATCCAGAAGGAAGTCAAGGGCCACATCGCCAACCGCCTGCAGGTCGCGCTCTGGCAGGAAGCCATCTCGCTGGTGCAAAGAGGTGTGGCCTCGGTGGAAGACATCGACACCGCGATCTCGCACGGTCCCGGGCTGCGATGGGCCCTGCTCGGCCCGTTCATCAACCTGCACGCCTCCGGCGGTCCCGGCGGCATCACCCACCTGCTGCAGCATCTGGGTGCCTCCCAGCGGGAATGGGCACGCGACCTCGGCAAGTATCCGGAAACGGACGACTACATCCAGCAGATTGCGCAAGGCGTCGATGCCGAGCTGGCGGGGCGCGACTTCCCCGGGATGCTGCGCCAGCGCGATGAGCTGCTGATCCAACTGATTGCGACGAAGGCGGCGAAGGCGCAGATTCCGTAGTTGGCGGATGGACTGGAGCTTCGCAGGCGTCTTGGTGCAACGGCGAGTCAGACTCTGACAGCAATGACCCGGCCAAACCTCCTACACCAAAAGGATTTCGCGTTCGCCAAGCTGGTGTCCCGGTTTGAAGGCAGACTCAAATGCGAACCGATGTATTTCGAGCAGTTGGGACAGACGGGCAGAGGCACCTCGTCTTTCGACGCACGCAAGCGTACTATGTTCATACTGCGTACGGCGCTGAGGAGAAGCAGCGTGAGCCCAAGTTCTACTTGGATAACGGCGACGCACTGGAATGTGCCGGGCGATACGATACGTTCAGAACGCCGACAGGCAGTCTAGTGGTCAAGCTCATCATTCCCGAAATGCGAAAACGAAGGCGGGCACGTCGCAAGCAACTCGAAAATAGCGGCCGCTGCCCAAGCCCACGAGCATCCGACTGATGAGAAATTCGTCTCTCCGCGGGTTACCGCTGGCCGGGTGCGTCGTCTGCGCCATGACCCACGCCATGCGGACCTGCAACGTTGTCGTGGCCTGGCGCGTCGTCCGCAGCATGGCCGAGGCCATGGCCCGCTTCCTGCCCTGCTGCATGCCCGCTTCCTGCATTGCTTGCCGTCGCGGATCCGCCAGAACTGCCAGGACCGCTCGAGCTGCTTGACCCTCCAGACGATCCCGAGCCGGCCGAACCTCCGGAGCTCCCAGATCCGCCAGGTCCCCCCGACCCGCTCGAGCCGCCGCCGGAACTTCCACCGCCGCCGCCACCGCCGCCACTACCACTGCCTCCGCCACCGCCACCGCCTCCGCCTCCGCCTCCGTGCGCCATCGCGGGATTCAAGAGCACACCCATCGCCAACGCCACGATGCTGGCCGTGGCAGTCCTTCTGAACTTGTCCATGTCGCTCTCCAGTAGAAGTTGAAAAACGTGGGAAAGTTACCCACGTGATCCGAAGACTATGTGGGAAATATGCCCACGTCAATATTTGTGTGACAATTTCCCACAAGATCGATCTCAGCCTGTGCCCATGTCCGACGCCGTCGCATCCACCAGCTCCCGCCCACCGCGCGCGTTCGTCCGAGCGCTGAGCCATGCGCTGCGCCCCCTCGTCAAGCTCATGCTGTCCCGCGGCGTGACGTTCACCTTTGCCAGCGAGTTGTTGAAGTCGCTCTTTGTCGAAGTCGCCGATCGCGACTTCCGAATCGACGACAAGCCGCCCACGGACAGTCGTGTAAGCCTTGTGTCCGGTGTTCATCGCAAGGAAGTGAGCCGGCTGAGACAGGCGATGGAGTCTGGCGAAGAGACCATCCCCGCGGTGGTGTCGCTCGGCGCACAGGTGGTCGCGCGGTGGATGGGCGCCCCGCCCTACATAAGCAGAACCGGTGCCCCTCTGCCGTTGGCCCGTTTTGCGAGCGACGGCGGAGACTTGTCGTTCGAGGCCTTGGTTGCCCAGGTGAACCGTGACATTCGTCCCCGGGTCGTCCTGGATGAATGGTTGCGCCTGGGTGTGGTGCATATCGACGAAGACGGACGCGTGCGCCTGAACGTCGGGGCCTTCGTACCGACGAAGGGCTTCGATGAGATGAGCTTCTATCTGGGCCACAACCTCCACGACCATGCGGCGGCAGCGGCGCACAACCTCCTGGGCGGGCAACCGCCTTTCATGGAGCGCAGCGTGCACTACGACGGACTGGGTGCGGACACGATTGCGAAGCTCGCAGAACAGGCCAATACCCTGGGCATGCAGGCGCTGGTCGCGGTCAACAAGAACGCGCTGGCATCTACGAAGCGCGCGCGCGCGGAGACGTCGCAACTGCAGCGCATGACCTTCGGGATCTACTTCTACGCAGAGAACATGGTGCCTCCCGCCACTGAACCTGGTTCGCTCGCGAAGAAGAAGGCAAAGGGATCGAAATGACCGACCGCATGTTTCGCGGGCTTGCGACCGGCGTGATGCTGTTCTCGGCAGTGCTGCTGCCATTTTCCGCCGCAACAGCGCAGGGTCGGAACGCCTGCGAGGCCGGCGCAGCACTCATGAACCCCTTCGGGCGCATTCCGATGGCGTCGGGAGGAGACCAAAGCAGCGGTGGGACGGGTGGCATCGGCGGCACTGGCATCACGGCGCGATCAGGCGGCGAAGACGCCACGGGCGGGATCGGAGGCACAGGCGTTTCGGCACGAGCGGCTGACCCGACGGGCGGAATCGGCGGCACGGGCATCGTCGGTGTGGTGACCGGTTTTGCCAGCATCTGTGTCAACGGCCTGGAAGTGCACTTCGACGCCCTTACGCCCGTCACGGACAACGGCCAACCGGTGTCCGCCCGCGAACTGGCCGTCGGCCAGGTGGTCGCGGTGCGCGCGACCGGCACAGGCAACGACATGTTTGCGCAAGCCATCGCAGTGACGCACTCGCTCGTGGGGCCGATGGAAGCGATCGACGCATCCGCAGGGACCGTGCGGCTCCTCGGTCAAACCGCGAGGGTGCTGCCGGCCGCGGTGTTGAATGGCAAGCGCATCGGCGACTGGGTCCAGCTAAGCGGGCATCGTCGATCCGATGGCACGCTCGTTGTGTCGCGTCTCGAGGTGCTTCCCACGATCACAGGATCGCGAACGGCACAACTCACAGGGCGTGTTGAGGCCAAAACTCCGAATGCGATGCAGGTCAGCGGGACACGCGTTCAACTGAATGCCGGTGTGGCGCCGAGCAATGCCGAACGCGGCACCGAAGTGTTTGTCACGGGTCGCTGGAACGGCGAGGCGCTGGTGGCGCAACGAGTGACGGCAGACCCTACGGTCGATCAGCTGGGCCGGGTCCGGGACGTGGTCATCGAAGGCTATGTGCAGGACATTGATGCCAGATCGCTCAGCCTCGACAAGGGCGCAAGTCTCCAACTCGATGCGCAGTCGCTCGTCAAGGGTGGCAACCCGTCGGATCTCGTGCCGAATCAGTTCGTGCGCGTGAATGGCCGTATGGACGCGCAGCGGCGCATCGTCGTCAACGAGGTGTTGATAGAGCCGGGTGGCCCTGGCAGTGGATCTGGCGGCAGCTCGAGCTCTTCCAGCTCGTCTTCGGGACACGGGTCGAGTGGATCGAGTGGGTCGAGTGGGTCGAGCGGGTCGAGCGGGTCGAGCGGGTCGAGCGGGTCGAGCGGGTCGAGCGGGTCGAGCGGGTCGAGCGGATCGAGTGGATCGAGTGGTTCGAGTGGTTCGAGTGGTTCGAGTGGTTCGAGTGGTTCGGGTGGTTCGAGTGGGTCAAGTGGGTCGAGCGGCGGCGGTGGAAGTGGCAGCGGTTCAGGTTCAGGTTCAGGCGGCGGCGGGGGCGGAGGTGGAGGTGGAGGCGGAGGCGGCGGTGGGAGCGGCAAGTAGCTCCGAGTTGCCGCAAACCGCTACTGCGCGTTCTGCCTAGCTCCTTGAACAGGCCCTAGAATTCGCCCCGGTGCCCCCCCGCCACCCTGAAGGATGACGTCCGACGCCATGCAAAGAGGCTGCCCCAAGACCGAGGCTCCACGACCGGGCGCTGCGCGCTGGGCGCGGCCGCTGGTCTTGCTCGGGTTGACCGGTTGCGCACACCCCGGTGCACCATCGTTCGCGCTGTTCGGCGCCTACTTCCCGGCCTGGATGCTCTGCGTGCTGCTCGGCATCGCCGCCTCGATCGGCGCCCGCGTGCTGTTCGTCGCCACGGGATTGGCGGGCGCGCTTCCGTTCCAGCTCTTCGTGTGCATGTCGATCGGCCTGTGCTTCGCGCTGCTCGCCTGGCTGTCCTGGTTCGCATAGCGCATGAAGGCCGCAGGCATCCGCCGTCCGCCGCTTTGGGGCAAGCTGGTCTCGCTGGCGATCATCGCCATCGCCATCGCCTTCGGGATCTACGTGCTGCGGCGGCACGCCAGCCTGCCGTCGACGGACGATGCCACCATCGATGCCGACATCGTGCACGTCGCCGCGGCCGTCGGCGGGCGGATCATCGACATTCCGGTCGCCGAGAACGTCTCGGTCGCCAAGGGCGACCTGCTGTTCCAGATCGATCCGCAACCCTTGCGGCTCGCCGTGGCGCAGGCCCAGGCCGACCTCGATCTTGCCCGCGCCACGCTCGAGACGCAGCGTCGCGTGCTGTCGACGCAGCGCTCGACCGCGGTCGTCGCCAGCGAGCAGACCCGGCGCGCGACCACCAACCTCGCCCATGCCGAACGCACCGTCGAGCGGCTGCGGCCGCTCGCCGCCAAGGGCTATGTGCCGGCGCAGCAGCTGGACCAGGCCCAGACGGCACAGCGCGACGCGGCGACCAGCCTGCGACAGGCGCAGGAACAGCAGGCCGCCGCCGCGCGGGCGGTGGACACCGAGGCGGCCGCCGAAGCCACGGTGCGCGCGCGCGAGGCCGCGCTCGCCATCGCCCGGCGAGCGCTAGCGGACACCACCGTCCGCGCTCCGCACGACGGGCGCATTGTCGGCCTGACCGTCTCCAGCGGGGAAATGATCGTGCCGTCGCAGACGCTCTTCACGCTGATCAATACCGGCGAGTGGTTCGCGGTCGCGAACTTCCGCGAGAACGATCTCCATGGCATCGCCGAAGGCGACTGCGCCACCGTCTACTCGATGATCGATCGCAGGCAGGCGATCGCGGGCGTCGTGCAGGGCATCGGGTCGGGCGTGCTCGATACCGGCCGCGTCAATCTTCCACGCTCTCTCCCCTATGTCGAGCGGTCCCTCAACTGGGTGCGGGTCGCGCAGCGCTTTCCGGTCCGCGTCCGCCTCGAGGAGCCGCCACAGGCCCTGATGCGGCTGGGTGCGACGGCGGTCGTCGAGGTGCAGCATGGCCACGCCTGCCGGTGAGCACCCCGGAGGCCTCGCGGGCTGGCTCGCGCTGCTGAAGCCAGCGCCGGGCCGATGGGCGTTCGCGCTGCGGCTGGCGCTGCTCTGCGCCTTCACCACGCTGGTGGTCGAGGTCTTCCAGACACCCGAGGCCGCGCTCACGGTCTACGTGTGCTTCTTCGTCATCAAGCCCGACCGCGCGACGAGCGTGGTCCTTGGCCTCGCGATGCTGTTCCTGATCACGCTGGTGATCGGCGCGGTGATGGCGGTCTCGATGGGGGTCATCGACCACCCGCTGCTGCGCGTGGCCACCATGGCGCTGCTCTCGTTCGGCCTGCTGTTCGTCGCTTCCTCCAGCAAGCTGCGGCCGGTCGGCGGCATCCTCGCGCTGATCGTCGCCTATGCGCTCGATCTCCTCAGCAACGCCCAGATCGGCGAGCTGGCGACCCGCGCCCTCCTCTACGCCTGGCTCTTCGTCGGCATTCCCGTGGGCGTGTCGGTGGTCGTTCACCTGCTGGCCGGGCCGGCGCCGCGGCGCCTGGCGGAGCGCGCGCTGGCGCATCGGCTGGCCGCTGCGGCCTCCGTCCTGCGGGCGCCCGACGTGGGCGCGCGGCGAGCCGTCGCCGAACTCCTCTCGGAAGGAACCGGCGAGATCCTGACCTGGCTGAAGATGGCCGCTGTCGAGAAGACATCCGAGGCGGAGGACCTCGCCGCGCTTCGCCAGGCCACCGCGTCCGTCACCCAGATCCTGCTGCTGGCCGAGCTGGTGTCCGGCGACGGGGCCCCGTGGCCGCCCGCGTTGCGCGATCGCGTGGCGCGAACGCTCGACGAGATGGCATCGATCCTGCGCGCCGGCGGCTACCCGGTCGACATCGACCCGGAGGCTGGAGCATCCAAGGCTGGCCTGCCGCCCGATGGTGCCGCGATCCTGGAGGACATGCAGGAGGCGCTGCTGCATTTCGCCGAGCCGCCCGCTCCTGCAACGACATCGCAGCCGGAGAAAAGCGCGGGCGGCTTCTTCCTGCCAGACGCCTTCACCAATCCGGAGCATGTCCAGTACGCGCTCAAGACCACCGCGGCGGCCATGTTCTGCTATTTCGTCTATTCGATGCTCGACTGGCCCGGCATCCACACCAGCCTGATCACCTGCTACATCGTGTCGCTCGGAACCGCGGCCGAGACCGTCGAGAAGCTGACCCTGCGCATCGCGGGCTGCCTGGTCGGCGCCGCCGCCGGACTCGCGGCCATCGTCTTCGTCATGCCCTACCTGAGCTCGATCGGTGGCTTGCTGGCCATCGTCTTCCTGGCGGCGTTCGCGTCGGCATGGGTCGCAGCCGGGTCGCCCCGCATCTCGTACGCCGGTTTCCAGATCGCATTCGCGTTCTTCCTGTGCGTGATCCAGGGCACCGGACCCGGCTTCGACATGACGATCGCCCGCGACCGGGTCATCGGCATCCTGTTCGGCAACCTCGTGGTCTACCTGATGTTCACGACGATCTGGCCGGTCAGCGTGACACGGCGCATCGATCCTGCCATCGCTTCCGTGCTGCGGCGCCTGGGCGCGATGGTGGCGGCGGCCAGCCGGCCGCGCCGCTACGCGCTGGCGGGAGAAGCGCGCGCGGCCCTCGGGACGCTCGAACAGGACGTCGGTCTCGCCCACTACGAGCCGCGCAGCGTCCGCCCGGCCCAGGCTTGGCTGGATGCGCGACGCCGCGTGACCCGGGAGATCGCGGCACTGCAGGGGCCGCTGCTGCTGGGCGCCCGCTTCGACCCAGCGGGCAGCGGCGCCATCGCCGCCCGGCTCGACCGTCTCGCCGAAGGCGTCGGCAACCCGACGGAGGCTTCCGGCGAGCGCGAGAGCTTCGAAGCCCAGTTCGAGAACCTGGCGCGAAGCCTCGGCCATCCGTCCGACGCAACGCAGCAGGGAGAGGCTCCGCATGCGCCGGCTTGACGTCGCGCTCGCCTGCGCGCTGGCGGCCTGCCTGGCCGGCTGCGCCACCTCGGCGCTCGACATGGCACCGCCCCGGTTCGACCGGCCCTGGACGCCCGCGACCACGGACCGCGGCGAGTGGCTTGCCGGCCAGAAAGGCCCGGCGGAAGCGACCGGTGGCTATGTCCTGCCGGCCGATCCGGCGGCCGCGAGCTTTCCACCGGCGCCGGCGATCGACGACGCCAGGATCTATTCCCTGCCCGAGCTCATCGACCTTGCGGAGTCGAGCAATCCGGCGACGCGGATCGCCTGGAACGATGCGCGCCGCGTCGCACTGGCCGCCGGCATTGCCGAAAGCACCTACCTGCCCAGGCTCAGCGCCAGCGCGGTGGGCGCTTACCAGTCGAGCCGGGCCAACGACAGCGTGCTCGGCATCGGGGGCGACAGCAACCAGTCGGGCAGCGGCGTGATCTCGGCGCTGTCGCTCGAATGGCTGCTGTTCGACTTCGGCCAGAGAACTGCCGTCATCGAGGCCGCCAGGCAGGCGTCCCTGATCTCCAACATCGCATTCACCGCGGCGCATCAGCAGGTCATCTACGAGGTCAGCCTGGCCTTCTACGCCCATGCCGCGGCGCGCACCCGCCTGGCGACCGCGTCGCAGTCGCTGAAGAACGCCCAGGCGGTGCAGGCGGCGGCGGAAGATCGCTACAAGCACGGGATCGGGACCGTCATCGAGGTGGCGCAGGCGCGCCAGGCCACGGCGCAGGCCAACCTGGCGCTCGTCCAGGCGACCGGCGGCATCCAGGACGCCTACCTGCGGCTGCTCACGGCCATGGGCGTGTCGCCGCTCGCGAAGATCAGAGTCGCCGATGTGTCGGGTCGAAAGCTGTCGCCGGCGATGGCCGCGTCCGTCGAGGGCATCATCTCCGAATCGCTGGCGCGCCGGCCCGACGTGCTGAGCGCCTATGCGGCGCAGAAGGCGAGCCTCGCGAAAGTGCAGGCGGCCGAGGCGGAGTTCATGCCGAAGCTGTTCGTGGCGGCGACCGGCGCCTACAACTCGGGGCGCCTGAACGTGACGGCATTGCCTTCCGTGGGACAGCAGCCGCCGACCGTCAACATCAACGGCAGGCGCACCGGCGTCACGGTCTTCGCCGGCGTCACGGTCCCGCTCTACGACGGCGGCACGCGCGACGCGATGCTGGCGCAGGCGCGCGCCGACGCCGACAGCGCCGAGGCCAGGCTCACGCGCATTCGCCAGGACGCGGTGCGGCAGATCGTGCTCGCCGACAACGCCCTTCGCACCAGCCTTTCCGCCCACGACGCCTCGGACGCGCTGGTGTCGGCCGCGCAGACGACCTTCGATGCCGCCTTGGCCGCCTATCGCAGCGGCGTGGGGTCGATCACCGATCTCACGCTGGCGGAGACCCAGCTGCTGCTGGCGCGCAACGCCCACGCCGATGCCTACAGCACGGCCTTGTCCGCGGCCGCCACCCTCGCGCTGGCCGCCGGTGCGCTCGGGTCGGCGCCGCCCTAGCCTGCGGACGTGGGCTCGGGCCAGGGCGCCTGCGGTCCGCGCACCGACTCGTAGAAGCGGGCCATCTGCAGCACGCCCAAGTCGTCGAAACGGCGTCCGGCGATCTGCAGGCCGATCGGCAGGCCCGAGGCCGAGTGCCCGCAGTGGATGGACGCCGCCGGCTGGCCGGACTGGTTGAACGGCACCGTGAAATGCGAATCGCGCGTGGACATCTCCGCATCGCTGCCGGTCGACTCCGCGGCGAAGGGCAGCACCGGCGAGACCGGCGCCAGCACGAAGTCATAGGGCCCCGTGGCGGCCGCCGTGGCCGCCTGCATCGCCTGCATCCGCGTGAAGGCGCGAAAGCTGTCTTCCGGTGTCAGCGAGGCCGCGAACTCGGCCGCCCCGTGGATGTAGTCCGCCGCCTTCTTCGCCCGCTCGGGTTGCAGGGCGGCCAGGTCGACGCGGCAGCGCATGGTGAAGAAATGCACCAGCCCCAACTGCATCTCGTCCGTGGTCCAGTCCTTCAGCGGCTCGACGATGGCGCCGGCCGCCTCGAAGCAGCGCGCCGCCGCCTGCACCGCGGCGAGGATCTCCGCGTCCACTTGCCAGCCGGAAGCCGACGGTTCGACCCACAGGCCGATGCGCAGTCCGGTGGGCCCGCGCGCCAGGCGCTGCCACGCGATGTCCTGCGGGGGCAGGCCGAGGTAGTCGCGCGAATCGGGACGCGACACGACCTGCATGAGCAGCGCGGCATCGGCCACGGTGCGTGTCATCGGCCCGATCACCCGGGCGGGCGCGGGCGGATCGACCGGCACGCGTCCATGGCTGGGCTTGAGTCCGAACACGCCGCAGAAGCTGGAGGGAATGCGCACCGAGCCGCCAATGTCGGTGCCCAGGTGAAGCGGCCCGTAGCCCGCCGCCGCCGCGGCGCCGGCGCCGGAGCTGGAGCCGCCGGGACTGTGCGCCGTGTTCCAGGGGTTGCGCGTCAGGGGGTGGAAGCTCGACGGCGCGGCGCCCAGGAAGCCGAAGTCCGGCATCGTGGTCTTCGTCACGATCACGGCGCCCGCCTCGCGGACGCGGGCCGCCGCCGGCGCGTCGGCGGTGGAAGGCTTGAGCTCGGTGGCGGCGCTTCCCAGCGGCATGGGCGTACCGCGGGTGGCGATGTTCTCCTTGAGCGTGATCGGCACGCCATCGAGATCGCCTTGCGGCGCGCCCCGTGCCCAGCGCTGCTCGGAAGCCCGTGCGTCCTGCAGCGCGGCCTGGGCGTCGAGTGCGTAGCAGGCGCGGATGCTCGGCTCCCACTGCCCGATGCGGTCGAGCACGGACTGCACGACCTCCACCGGCGACAGGGATCGGTCGCGGTAGCGGGCCAGCAGATCGATGGCGGACAGTTCGAAGAGGCGGGACGAGGACATGAGGGCGGCTCCTTTCTTGCGAATTATCAAGACCGATCGCCACGATAGCGCCCTGGCGCATCGCGATCTTGAGCGATGCCAGCACGGCGCGCACAATGACCGCACCAACAACGACAGGAGAGTGAGACATGGACAAGCGTTCTTTCCTCGCGTGCGGGCTTCTGGCAGTTCTCGCGACTGCGTGCACCACCACCTCCACCTCCAGCGGCGATCCGGCGGCCAAGCGCAGCAGCATCGACGCCTCGGTCGACAGCGCCATGTCCAAGCTCTATACCCAGGTGCAGGGCTCCCGCGAACTGGTCGGCAAGGCCAGGGGCGTGCTGGTGTTCCCCTCGGTGGTTTCGGCCGGGCTGGGCGTCGGCGGCTCCTACGGACAGGGTGCGCTGCGCGTCGGCGGCAAGTCGGTCGGCTACTACAGCACCACCGCCGCCTCGGTCGGCCTGCTGGCCGGGGCCGACTCCAAGGCTGTCTTCCTGCTCTTCATGACCCAGGACGCGCTCGACAAATTCCGCGCGAGCAATGGCTGGACCGCCGGTGCCGATGCCTCGGTCACCATGCTCAAGGTCGGCGCCTCGGCAGCCATCGACACCCAGACCGCTCAACAGCCCATCGTGGGCTTCGCCTTGAGCAACGCCGGCCTGATGGCCAACCTGAGTCTCGACGGAACCAAGATCAGCAAGCTCGACCTGTGAGCCCCTGCGCCGCGGGGCGATGGCTGCTGGCGCTGGCGCTGGCCGGCCTGCTGGCCGGCTGCTCGCTGCCGCCGCTCGAGGGGCGCAGCGAGTCGCAGGCGCTGTCGGCCGCGGAAGCCCGCGAAACGCCGCTCGGCCGGGCGGTCGGCGTCCTTGGGGCGCAGCACCCGGGTCTGACGGGCATCCATACGCTGGAAGACCCGCGCGAAGCGTTCGCAGGGCGGGTGCAGATGGCGCAGCTCGCCGAGCGCACGCTGGATGTGCAGTACTACATCTGGCGCAACGACACCACCGGCCATCTGCTGCTCGAGGCCTTGCGCTCGGCGGCCGATCGCGGGGTGCGCGTGCGCCTGCTGCTGGACGACCATGGCCATGCGGGGCTCGACGAAGAGTTGGCGGCGCTCGACGCGCATCCCAACGTGGAGGTGCGGCTGTTCAATCCCTTCCTGTTCCGTCCGTTCAAGCCGCTGGGCTTCATCACCGACTTCTCGCGCGCCAACCGGCGGATGCACAACAAGAGCTTCACTGCCGACAACGCGATCACGATCCTGGGCGGCCGCAACGTCGGCGACGAGTATTTCGGCGCCACCGATGGCGTGCTGTTCGCCGATCTCGACGTGTTGGCGATGGGGCCGGCGGTGGCGCAGGTCTCGAGCGCATTCGACGCCTATTGGGCCAGTGCCTCGTCCTATCCCATCGCCTCGCTGGTGACGCTGCCCCCTGCCGAAGTCCTGGCCGCCATCCGGCAGCGGACGGCGCTGGTGGAGCGCTCCGAGTCGGCCGCAACTTACAAGCAGGCGGTGCGTGAGCTGCCTTTCTACGGCAGCCTGGTCCGCAAGGACTATTCGCTGGTCTGGGCCCCCGCGCACCTGGTGGTCGACGACCCGTCCAAGGGACTGGCGCTGGCCCAGCCGGAGCAATTGCTGCTGCATCACATGGCAGAGGCCGTCGGCGTGCCGGCGCGCAGCCTCGACCTGGTGTCGCCGTACTTCGTGCCCACCGATGCCGGCACCGACTACTTCGCCGGCCTGGCGCGGGCCGGCGTGCGGGTGCGCATCCTCACCAATTCGCTGGCCGCCACCGATGTCCTGGTGGTGCATTCGGGCTATGCACGCCATCGGCAGCCGCTGCTGGCGGCGGGCGTGGCGCTGTACGAACTCCGGCCCGATCCGCGGGACCAGGCCGCCAAGGCGGCGCGCCGGGACGAGGGCCCCCGCATGCCCGGCGGATCGGGCAGCTCCGGCTCCAGCCTGCATGCGAAAACCTTCGGCGTGGACATGGAACGCGTCTTCGTCGGTTCATTCAACTTCGATCCGCGCTCGGCCAGGCTGAACACCGAGCTGGGCCTCTTCATCGACAGCCCTGAGCTTGCTGGCGCGATCGCGCATGTCTTCGAGGTGCGCGCCCCGCGCAGCAGCTGGGAGCTGAGGCTCGACCCCGGGAGCGGGGGCCTGCGCTGGGTGGACGGCACCGGTCGATCCGTGGCGGTCGAGCCGCTGACGAGCTGGTGGCAGCGCGCCGCCGTGCGCCTGCTGGAGCCGCTGCCGATCGACTGGATGCTCTGACGGCGCGCATTTTTTTGGCGGCAAGGCCTTCATGAATCGCTGCCGCTGCCGATAGCAGAGGCAGCGCCCGCCTCGACCCCAGGTCTCGAGAGCGTCTTCGATGGCGCGTCGCAAGCTCAACCGGAAAGACCGATGACCGCAACCACTGTGCCTGCAGCCCCGCCTCGCAGCGCGACGTCGACGACCGAAGTCTGCACGCCCGAGGAACTGCTGACCCGCATCGAGGCGCAGGGCCGGATGCCGCTGGTGCGAATCGGGCAGGCGCTGACCTCGCTCGGGATCATCACGGACGCGCAATTGAACGCGGGCCTGGCCGCCCAGCAGCTCGATCGCGCCGTGCCGCTCGGCGAGACACTGGTTCGCATGGGCGCCCTGTCGCGCAGCGACCTGCAATCGGCCCTGGCCCACAAGATGGGCTACCCCCTGGTCGACCTCGACCGCTTCCCGGCCGCGGTGGAGGCGCTCAGAAAGGTCGGCCACAGCGCGGCCCAACGGCTGCAGGTCATGCCGTTGATGGTGTCGAACGGGCGATTGATCGCGGCGCTCGACGATCCGTCGGGTCGCCGTGCCGCCATCGACGAGCTCGAATTCATCGCCCAGGCGAAGGTGATTCCGGTCCTCGCCCATTGCCGCAATCTCGACCAGGTGCTCAAGAAGGCCTACGAGGCGATCGGCGCGATGGACGCCAAGGCGGCCGCCGACGATCCGTCCAGGCCGATCGAGTTCGACATCGACGCCAGCGAACTGCTCGAGACGCTCGAGAAGGAGGGGCGCGAGCAGACCAGCGAAGAGCTGCCCATCGAGCAGTCGGACAATTCGCTGGTGCGGATGGTGAACCGGATGATCATCGAGGCGCACGCCGAAGGCGTCTCGGACATCCACATCGAGAGCTATCCGGGGCGCGAAAAGATCCGCATCCGCTTTCGCCGCGACGGCCGCCTGTTCACCTATCTCGAGCTGCCGCCGAACTATCGCAATGCCATCATCGCGCGGATCAAGATCATGTGCGACCTGGACATCAGCGAGAAGCGAAAGCCGCAGGACGGCAAGATCATCTTCTCGAAGTTCTCGGCCCAGCATCCGCTGGAGCTTCGGGTGGCGACCATTCCGACCAACAACGGCCTGGAAGACGTGGTGATGCGCCTGCTGGCATCGGCCAATGCGATCGCCCTGGAGAACCTGGGCCTGTCGCCGCGCAATCTCCAGAAGCTGCGCGAAGCCGTCGAGCGGCCGTACGGACTGGTGCTGTGCGTCGGCCCCACCGGCTCTGGCAAGACGACGACCCTGCATTCGGCGCTGATGCACATCAACACGCCCGACCGCAAGATCTGGACCGCCGAGGACCCGGTCGAGATCACGCAGCCCGGGCTGCGGCAGGTCCAGGTGAACCCGCGCATCGACTGGACTTTCGCGAAAGCCTTGCGCGCGTTCCTGCGCGCCGATCCGGACGTGGTGATGGTGGGCGAGATCCGCGACGAGGAAACCGCGAAGATGGCGATCGAGGCCTCGCTCACCGGCCATCTGGTGCTGTCCACGCTGCACACCAACAGCGCCGCCGAGACCGTGACCCGGCTGCTCGACATGGGCCTGGACGCCTTCAACTTCGCCGATTCCCTGCTGGCCATCCAGGCCCAGCGATTGGTGCGCAAGCTCTGTTCGAAGTGCGTGACCAGCCGCCCGGCGACGGCGGCCGAAGTCGACGAACTGCTTTCGGACTACCTGCGCGCCTTCGCTGACGGTCTGGAGCCGCCGTCGCGCGATGCCGTGCTGGCGCATTGGCTGCGCCGCTACGGCCGCGAAGGCCAGCTCGTGAGCTCGACCTGTCCGGGTTGCGAGGCCTGCGGCCAGACCGGCTTCCGTGGGCGGATCGGCATCCATGAACTGATGGCGGTGTCGAAGGACGTGCGCCGCCTGGTGCAGGCCCGTTCGCCGCTGGAGACGATCCTCGCGGCGGCGCAGGCCGGCGGAATGCACACGCTGCGCCAGGACGGCATCGAGAAGGTGCTGCAGGGACTCACGACCCTCGGCGAGGTGCGGGCGACGAGCAACGCGTGAGGCGCTCGCGGCCTTGGCCGACAGGGATTGTCGGACATGGCGGACAGCAACGCCGCCGGGCCACGCAAGACTGGCGGCCTCGCGACCTTGGAGACCCGCCATGGCAGACAACCCGAAGAAAACCGGTCTCGACCGGAAGCTGATCGCCATCGACGAACCCCACGAGGTGCGCAGCTGGTCCGAAACCCTCGGCTGCACGGCCGAACAGCTCAAGGAAGCCGTGAAGGCGGTCGGCCACAGCGCGGAAGCCGTGCGGCTGTTCCTCAAGAAGAACTAGAAACGAAGCGGGGCTGTCGCCTCCGCGCCGCCCGGGGTCGGCGCGATCCACTACAGTCGGTGGTCATGGTTTGGAGGAAACGGGCGCGGGCCCGTGCATGTGACGATGAAGACAAAGAAACTTCGGATCACCGGCCCCGGAGGGGCCACGTACAGGCTGGGCGAACCCATGCTGGTACACGACGGAGAGCTGCTGGTCTGCACCCTCGACCCGGTGCCGGTCAGCCCGACGGGGTCCGAGATCCGGGTGGAGCACTTCACGCCGCCGCTGAGCGGTCTCGAGGAGGCTCGGCATCTGGGCCGGCTCGTCTTCCTGGAGATCTGCGCCTTCGTCGTCGAGCACTTCGAGCAGGTGCAGGCGGTGAGTTTTGCCTTCACGCGCCCCGTGACGATGATGGCCGGCGCCACCCAGCACTCGGCAGATCGGGCCGAAATCATGCATCGCATCGGGATCGAGAACGTCCAGGTCGCGCCCAAGCCGTCCACCGTGCCCGGGCACTTCGTCGTCACCGGCGTCTGGCTCTACACCGAACGCAACCTCGCGGCGCTGAACGAGGTGCTCGGCGAACTGCGCGCGCTGTACCGGGATCGCCCGATCGGCTCCGACCCCAAGGGCGGTGCCGGCGTGATCAGGCGCCTGATCGCCGGCTGGCGAGCGGAACCATGAGCGCCTGATCCAGGCCGGCCGCGCGCCGGCGAGGACCGCAACCATGAAGCACCCGCTCGTGACGCAGTTCGCCTTGGCGGCGATCGTCGCGGCTGCTGCGGCGAGCGCCGGCGCCCAGGGTCCGCAGGAGGTCCAGGCGATCTATGCAATCAACCGGCAGGCGGTGGTCCTGCTCGACCAGGGCCGCTACGACGAAGCGGTCGCGGCCGCGAAAAGTGCGGTCGCGCAAGCCGAAACCCGGCTCGGCAAGGACCACCCGGGGTTGGCGGCCGCGCTGTCGAATCTCGGGCTGGCCTATCTCGACGGTGGCCAGTACGACCAGGCGGAGGCGCCCTTGCGCCGCGCCGTCGACATCGGCCGCAATGGCTGGGGCGTCGGGCCGGCGGACATGGGGGCCTTGCTCAACAACCTGGGCTTGTTCTACGCCAGGGTGAACCGGCTCGATGACGCCGAGCGGCTCTACAAGCAGGCCCTGGGCCTCGGCGGCGGCATCGGAACACCGCAGCTGTTCGTCGCCACCTGGCTCAACAACCTGGCCAACCTGTACATCCGCGAAGGCCGCTTCCAGGACGCCTGGTCGCTGGCCGAAAAGAGCATGGTGCTGCTGCCGGACCGGTCGAGCCGCGACCCCGCGATCGCCGAGACCTTCAGCCTGATGGCATCGCTGAAGGCGCGCGAAGGGGCGTACGGGGACGCCCAGCGGCTGCTCGAATGGGCGCTGGAGATCCGGCTGCGCGCCTTCGGCGACGGCCATCCGGTCACGGCGATCTCGCTGCACGGCCTTGGCGTGGTCCTGGAGGAGCGCGGCGAGCACCGGAAGGCCGAAGACCTGATGCTGCGCGCACTGGCGATCCGAGAGCGGTTGCCCGCCGACCATCCCGACCTCGGACGCAGCCTGATCGACCTGGGCGCCCTCTGCCACGCGGCAGGCAAGCCGGCCTGCGCCCAGGCCTTCTTCGACCGGGCCTTTGCCAACCTGCGGGCGCGGCTCGCGCAGTACTTCGGCTTCATGAGCGAGGACGAGCGCCTGGGCCTGCTCGAAGACACGAACCGGTTCTTCTCGGCCTATTTCGAATTCGTGCTGGCCTACGCGGGACGGCAGCCGGAGCTTGCCGGCGGCATGTACGACGCGGTGCTGGCGCGCAAGGGGATGGTGGCGGTCAGCGTGCGCGCCCTGCTGGCGCGCATCGAACGCGAGGGCGACCCCCAGGCGATCGCGCTGACGGTGCGGTTGCGCGAACGGCGCACCCTGCTGGCGAACCTGCGGCGCCGCGGCGCGACGGGCGACGCGGTCGACCGGCTGGCGCGCGAAGGCGCCGACCTCGAGCGGCAGCTGGCGAGACGCTCGGCCGCGTTCGCCGCGCAGGAGGAGCGAGGCGCCAGGCCCGCCCGATGGCAGGACGTTCGCGCGGCCCTGAAGGCGCAGGAGGCGGCGGTCGAGTACATCGCCTTCGAGCCGCCCCGCGGCAACGACCGCAGTGCGCACCGCCGCTTCGCCGCGCTGGTGCTGACGCCCGGCGACCGCCCTCCCCGGCTGGTCGCGCTCGGCGATGCCGACAGCCTGGCCGCACCCATGCGGGACTACCGGCGGCGCGCCGGGCTGGCGCGCGATCCGTCGCCGGCCGGCGAACGCAGCTTCCGCGAAGCGTTCTGGACACCGCTCGAGCCCGCGCTGGCGGATGCGAAGCGCATCCACCTGGCCCCGGACGACATCCTGAACCAGGTCGCCTGGGCCACCGTCGGGGACGGCGGCGGCCTGCTCGCCGAAAGGCTGGACCTGCGCCTGCTGTCGAGCACGCGCGACCTGCTCGCGGCCCCTGCGCCCGTGTCGGCGAACGGCGCCGTGCTGGTCGGCGACGTGGACTTCGGCAGCGCGTCGGGCAGGGCAGCCTTTGCGCCGCTGCCGGGCACGCGCGAGGAGATCGCGGCGCTGTCGCGCCTGTTGGCCGACGCCGGCTGGCAGGTGAAAAGCGTCGAGGGCAAGGCGGCGACCGAGTCCTACCTCAAGGGCGTTCGGCATCCACGCGTGCTCCATGTGGCCAGCCACGGCTTCTTCGAGCGCCAGGGCGCGCGGCCCGGGACGCCCGACGATCCGATGCTGCGCTCCGGCCTGGTGCTGGCCGGCGCCAACGAAGGCGTGTCGGGCGCGAACGACGACGGCGTGCTGACCGCGCTGGAGGCGTCGATGCTCGACCTGCGCGGCACCGAGCTGGTGGTGCTGAGCGCCTGCGAGACCGGCCTCGGGCGGGTGCTGCAGAGCGAGGGCGTGTTCGGGCTGCGGCGGGCGTTCGAACTGGCCGGTGCGCAGAGCGTGATGATGAGCCTGTGGAGGGTGCCCGACGAAGAGACCCGCGTGCTGATGACGCTCTTCTATCGCAAGTGGCTGTCAGGCATGGACAAGCACCTCGCGTTGCGGGATGCTCAGTTGGAACTCCGGCAGATGGTCATCAGGGATCGGGGCCGGGACCGCCCCCAGGCATGGGGCGCTTTCGTTCTCGTGGGACCCTGACGCGAGGAGGCAAGACGATGAGACATCCGTTCCTGGCCGCGCTCATGCTGGCCGCCGTGCCGCTGGTGCACGCCCAAACCACCTACACCGACCCCGACGGCGGCCGCTACGCCTTGCAGGTGCCACCCGGCTGGCGGGTCGAGGCGCAGTCCGGGGGCGTGTCGTTCCTCAAGGGTCCCGCCTATGCGAGCGTGATGAAGGTCAGCGGCCGCGGTGCGCCCAAGGGGCTGGTCGAGGCGATCGGGCAGAAGTTCCCGTCGCAGTGGCCGCGCTTCGCCGGCACCAGTTCGGGCGATGCCCTGTTCGGCGGCAAGCCGGGCGCCTACGCCTGGTTCACCGGCGTCAATCCGCGCGGGACCGAGGCCGTGCTCAAGATCGTCGCCACCGTGGACGGCGAGACCGGCTATGTCCTGATGATTTCGGCGCCGCGCAGCGATTTCGCGACCTACAAGGGCGACCTGGAACAGATCGAGGCCAGCTTCCGCGTCACGGGGGGGCGCCAGTGAAGGGGCCGATCGGCGTGCAGGGGGCGGGCCAAACGCTGGCATGCTTCGGCCCTGGATGCGGGTCGTCGCATCGCTCCCATCACTTCCAACGGAGAGTCCCATGTCCCTGTTCTCGCTGGCCGGCAAGGTGGCCATCGTCACCGGCTCGTCGCGCGGCATCGGCCGCGCCATCGCCCTGCGCCTGGCCGAGCACGGCGCCAAGGTCGTGATCTCGTCGCGCAAGGCCGACGCCTGCGCCGAGGTGCGCGACGAAATCAACCGCGCCCAGGGCCCGGGCGCGGCCCTGTCCATCCCCGCCAACATCTCGTCCAAGGACGAGCTGAAGCACCTGGTCGACGAGACCACGCGACAGCTGGGCCGGATCGACATCGTGGTGTGCAACGCGGCATCGAATCCCTACTATGGCCCGCTCGGCGGCATCGAGGACGACCAGTTCCGCAAGATTCTCGAGAACAACGTCATCGCCAACCACTGGCTGATCAATTTCGCCGTGCCGCAGATGATCGAGCGCAGGGACGGTTCGATCATCATCGTCTCGTCGATCGGCGGGCTGCGCGGCTCGCCGGTGATCGGCGCCTACAACGTCTCGAAGGCAGCCGACTTCCAGCTGGCACGCAACCTGGCCGTCGAATACGGGCCGCACAACGTGCGCGTCAACTGCATCGCGCCCGGCCTGATCAAGACCGACTTCGCGCGCGCGCTCTGGGAAGACCCCGAGACCCTGCGGCGCCGCACCGACAGCACGCCGCTGCGGCGCATCGGCGAGCCCGACGAGATCGCCGGCGCGGCGGTCTTCCTGGCCTCGCAGGCCGGCGCCTTCATGACCGGGCAAAGCCTGGTCATCGACGGCGGCGTGACCTGCTGATGTCCAAGCCATCGCCGTCGGCAAGGTACGCTTCTTGCCAGCGCGAAGTGCCGCGCCACTGAACCTACCCCCTTCACCGGAACACCATGGATCCCGCCATCAACCTGCCGCAAGTCCTCGCCGAAGTCGAGGCCGTGTTCGACGAGTACGAGCGCGCGCTCACGAGCAACGACGTGCCCGCGCTCGACCGCCTGTTCTGGGTTTCGCCCCACACCCTGCGCTACGGCGCCGGCGAGAACCTCTATGGGTTCGAGGCGATCCAGGCGTTTCGCCGGGGCCGGCCTGCGAACAACCTCGAGCGCACCATCACGGCCCGCGCGATCACCACCTTCGGGCAGGACTTCGCGGTCGCCAACATCGAGTTCCGCCGCGAAGGCAGCGAGCGCATCGGCCGCCAGAGCCAGACCTGGGTGCGGATGCCGGACGGCTGGCGCGTGGTGTCGGCGCACGTGAGCCTGATGCCATGAGCCCCCGCCCGCCCGTTCCGAAGGGGGCTCGCACCGCAGTGCGAAGCACGGAGGTTGCCCAGTGAGCGGCGACGACCGCCTCCAGCGCCTGGCCGATGCCCTCGCCGGCGCCCGGCGCAGCGGCCAGGCCCTGCCGATGGTGCCCTGGCTCGGCTGCCTGCGCGATGCCGACGAGGCCTATGCGGTGCAGGACCGCGTGGCCGCCGCGCTCGGCTGGTTCGGCGGCACGCTGCCGCGCTGCTGGAAGTCGGGCGGGCCCTCGCGCCAGGCGGTGCTCACGCATGCCGGCCTGCCGCCGGCGGGCGTGCAGGCCGTGGCGCCGGGGCAGACGGCCTCGCTGCAGGGGCAGCACTTTCACCGTCGCGGCATCGAGGCCGAGGTCGCGCTGCGCACGCGGCGCGATGTGACGGCCGAGGAAGTCGCCGCATGGTCTGCCGGCACGACCCCGCCGGCGCGCGAACTCGTCGATGCGATGACCGTTTCGGTCGAGGTGGTGGACACCCGCTGGGCTCCGCCGGCGCCGGATGCGCAGGACGTCGCATGGCTGAAGCTGGCCGACCAGCAGTCGCACGGCGCGCTGGTGCTCGGCGAATGGCGCGCCTTCGACGAACGCGACTGGTCGCGCCAGCGCTGCGAACTCAGGATCGGAGGCGTGCAGTCCCAGTCGTTCGAGGGCACCCATCCGCTCGGCGACCCGACCTGGCTGCTGCCGCCGTGGCTGGCCCATGCGACGCGCGGCGGCCGCACGGTGCCCGCCGGCACCGTGGTCACCACCGGCAGCTGGAGCGGCCTCGGCGACGCCGTTTCGGGGGATCGCGTGGAAGTACATTTCGCCGACCTCGGCGCGCTCACCCTGCAGTTCTGAACCGGGCGCCGTCCGGCGCTTCCAGCGCACCGCTCGGCTGCCGCCGCACCCGGCCGACGCCGCATCGCGATCGATTGAGGCATCGTCCGGCTTGTCGTTTGTCGCGCGAGGTACCCCATGTTCCAGCACGCCCGATCCACGCTGCGCCTCCTGGGCGCGCCGGCCGCCTTGGCCGCTGGCCTGGTCCTGCAGCCGGCCGCCGCCGAGCCGATCTTCAAATGCGGCAAGACCTACACCAACGTGCCCTCCGGCGAGGGGCCGGCGCAGCTGAAATCGCGCGGCTGCGTGCTGGTCGACCCGGACCGGCCGCATGCAGACAAGACGGCAGACATCGCGATCGACGGTTCCCGCCAGATCACGGTGCCGATCGGCCAGGACGGCCGCTTCTGGATCCGTGGCTCGGTCAACGGCTTCCCGGTGCAGTTCGTGATCGACAAGGGATCGACCGTGCAGGCCGGCGTCGCCGTCACCGAGGCCTTCGCCGCCCGCGCCAACCTGATCGGCGGCGCGCCGGCCCATGTCCAGACCAGCGGCGGCATCATGGAAGGAAGGCGGATCGAGGGCGTTCCGATGACCTTCGGTCCGTTCAGGGTGCGGCAGGCGACGGTGGTCGTGGGGTCGCTGGGCGGCAAGTCGCCGGACGCCCTTCTGGGTCGGGAACTGCTGTCGATGTTCGAGGTCACGGCCAACGAGCGCGAGATGACGATCGTGAGCAAGTAGGCCCGGACGGCGTCTAGGCGGCCTTGGCCGTCGCCGCATCCAGCAGCAGCGCCGCCATCTCGCGCGCCGCAACCGCCGCGCTGCCGCCCGCCCCCATCTGACCGGACACCGAGGCGCCGTCGTAGAGCAGCACCAGCTGGCTCGCCAGGTGGTCGGGATCGGCCGCGCCGGCGTCTCGCGCCAGATCGGTGAACAGTTCCCTCATCCAGTTGCGAGCGTCCTCGCAGGCGCTCTTGACCAGGGTGCCCGGCTTCGACTCCGCCGCCGCCCGGTTGAAGGCGCAGCCGCGATAGCCGGGCGTGGACATCAGATCTTCCATCGCATCGAAAACGCCCAGCAGCCGGTCGCGCGGGGTCGCGCAGGTCGCCAGCCTGGCGGTGATGCGTGCCTTGCGGGCCGCCTGCCGCGCCTCGAGGTAGGCCCGGATCAGCGCCTCCTTGCTGCCGAAGGTGTCGTAGAGCGAGGCCTTGGCCACGCCCGCGCGCTCGATCACGCGCTCGATGCCGACCGTGTGGATGCTGCCTTCGTAGAAAAGCTCGTCCGCCGCCGCCAGCAGGCGGTCGCGCGCCGAGCGGCGTTCCGGCGCCACCGCTTGTTTCGTTTCCATGGGCTTGACATTACCAGACCGGTCTGTACACTGCAAGCACCAGACAGATCGGTCTGTATGGTTTCTTTGAACTCCCGGAGCACGTCCATGACCTCCCTCTGTCCGACCGCCCTCGCAGCGCCTGCGCCCGCACGCCGCCGCCTCTCGCCGAATGCGGCCTTCCTGCTGCAGGCGTCGATGACGCTGGGTTTTCTCGCGGGATCGAGCGCGCCGACGCCCTTCTATGCGATCTACCAGAATCAATGGGGCTTCTCGGCCACGATGCTGACCTTGGCCTTCGGGATCTATGCGCTGGCGGTGCTGTCGGCGCTGCTGGTCGGCGGCCGGCTGTCGGACCACGTCGGGCGCCGACCGATCCTGATCGCCGCCGCCGCGGCGCAGGCCGTGAGCATGCTGGTCTTCGCCACCGCCGACGGCCTGCCCGACCTGCTGCTGGCGCGCGTGGTCCAGGGTCTCTCGGCCGGCGCCGCGATCGCGGCGGCCGGCGCCGGCCTGCTCGACATCGACAAGGGCCGGGGTGCGATCGCGAACTCGGTCGCGCCGATGATGGGCACGGCGGCCGGCGGCCTCGTCGCCGGACTCATGATCCAGTACCTGCCGGCGCCGATGCACCTGGTCTACGCGCTGCTCGGCAGCATCTTCGTGCTGCAGGGCGTCGCGGTGTTCTTCATGGAAGAGACGGCCCCGGTGCGGCCCGGCGCATGGGCCTCGCTCCGGCCGCGGCTGGCGGTGCCGCTCGCGGTGCGCGGGCCGCTGCTGCTGGCGGCCCCTGCCCTGGTCGCGGTCTGGGCGATGGCCGGCTTCTACGCCTCGCTCGGGCCGACGCTGATCCGCAGTTTCGCGGGCACGACCTCGATCCTGCTCGGCGGATTCGCGCTCTTCGTGCTGGCCGGCAGCGGCGCACTGGCGGTGTACCTGATCCGCGAAGCCTCGCCCAGGGCGCTGATGCGGCTCGGCGCCGTCGCCCTGATCGCCGGCATGGCCCTGGTGATGACCGCGATCGCGCAGCATTCGGTGCTGCTGTTCCTGCTCGGCAGCGCGGTCGCGGGGCTGGGCTTCGGAACCGGCTTCCAGGGCGCGCTGCACAGCGTGGTGCTGCTGATCGCGCCGCAGGAGCGCGCCGGCGTGCTCTCGGTGCTGTTCGTGATCGCCTACCTGGCGATGGGGCTGCCCGCAATGGTGGCGGGGTACGACGTGGCGCACCAGGGCAACATCGTCATGACGGCGTACGAGTTCGGCAGCGGCGTGGTCCTGCTGGCGCTGCTTGCGCTGCTGGGGACGGCTCGGCGCTGAACCTGGGCGGGCTGGCTCATGGGACTGGCGCCCGGGCCGCCCGGATCCGGCGAGCAAGGAGCCAGCCGTAGAGCACCGCATTGAACAGCAGCACGCCCGCCCCCAGCCCGACCTGCACCGGCCGCGTCAGGCCTTCGGGATAGATCAGGCCGAGCAGGTAGTGCTCGATGAAGCCGCCGCCATAGCCCGCTTGGCCGGCACTGCGGCGCAAGCTGTTCTCGAGCGGCGTCAGCGGACAGATCCAGCCGGCCGACACCACCCAGCCGGCCCAGGCCGCAGCCGGCAGGTGAAGCCATGCGAGCCGCGGCCAGCGCCACACGCCCAGGCCACCGAGGACGGCGAACAGGATGAACAGCCCGTGCAACAGCAGCACGGCGTCGGCCAGCAGGCGGTCGATCATTCCCATGGGAGGGAATGCTAGCCCCGCATTGACTCAGGATGCAGCCTGCGGGTAGGCAGCGCGTTGCGCGGCCTGACGTTCGCTGCCGTGCGGCAACCACCTGCAAGCCACGAACGCCGGCAGCACCACCCCGGCGACGCAAGCGAACACCGGCTGCAAGCCATGGCCCAGCGAAGCCAGCAGCGCCACCCCGGCCGCCCCGCCGAGGCTTCGCAGCATGATCGGCGCCGCCGTGGCGATGCCCATGTGCTGGACCGGCGAGACGCGCTGCGCCACCACGGTGACGATCGGGAACAGCAGGCCCAGGCCGAGGCCCAGCGGCAGCAAGCCGGCCGAGATCGCCATCGGCTGCTGGGGAAGCCACTGCAGCGCGGCGATCAGCAAGCCGCAGGACAGCAGCATCAGCGCGCAAGCCAGCCGCGCCAGCGCGGCGGCAGGCGTTTGCGCCCGCAGCAGCTTGCCGCAGGCCACGGCGGCGACCGTGATGCCGGCCATCAGCGGCAGCAGATGCCAGGCCGAGGCCGTGGGCGACAGGTGGAGGCCGTTCTGCAGGTACTGCGGCAGGAACACCACCGCGGCATACAGGGCGACCCCGCTGGTCAGCCCGATGAAGCAGGCCGCCGCGTAGGCCGGACGGGCGAACAGCGACAACGGCAGCAACGGGTGTGCCGCGCGGCGCTGCCGCCACACGAAAGCCAGCGTGAACTTGGCGCCCAGCGCCAGCAGCAACCACAGCGAGACGCGTTCGGGAAGGTTCAGCCGGTCATGCTGCGTGGCGAGCAGCAGGCTCACGAGCGCGGCCGCGAGCAGCGCGGCACCGAGTCCGTCGATGCCAGGCCGGGGGCCCTGCTGCGACGTCGCCTGCTTTGGCGGCAGGGTCAGCGCCAGCACGCCCCAGGCCAGCGCCGCCAGCGGCACGTTGAGCCAGAACGCCCAGTGCCACGACAGGTATTGCACCAGTGCGCCGCCGAGCAACGGCCCGAGCATCGTCGCCACGCCATAGGTCGCGCCCAGCAGTGCCTGGTAGCGCCCGCGCTGATCGGGTGCGAACAGGTCGGGCACGGTCAGCATGGCCAGGGTCATCAGGCCGCCGCCGCCTGCACCCTGGAGCGCTCTCGCGAGCACCAACTGGCGCAGGTCGTGGCTCGCGCCACAGGCCAGCGAACCGAGCAGGAACAGTCCGATCGCCAGCAACAGCATCGGCTTCTTGCCCAGCAGGTCGGCCAGCCGGCCGTACAACGCGATCACCACGGTGGCCGCGAGCAGGTAGGCGGAGAACACCCATGCCAGTGGCCATCCGCCGGGGAGTTCGCGCGCCATCACCGGCAGTGCCGTCGACAGGATGGTCTGGTCCAGCGCGGCCAGGACCAGCGTCAGAACGAGCATGGCGAATGGCCACAGAGGGGAAGTCTTGTGCTTCACGGGAATCGCTTTCGAGCAGGGGACGCCAGTGTCTGTAGCGACATCGATTTTGTACAGTGCAATGAATTGAACATATGATTTCACCGAGTGAACACATATGACCTCAACCTGCTGACCGCGCTCGACGCCCTGCTCGCCACCGGCAGCGTGACGCAGGCTGCGGCCCGCATGCACCTGAGCACGCCCGCGATGAGCCACACGCTGGCGCGCATCCGCGAGGCCTTCGGCGATCCGATCCTGGTGCGCGCCGGCCGCAAGCTCGTGCCGACGCCACGCGCCCTGGCCCTGGTGGAGCCGGTGCGGGCGCTGTTGGCGCAGGCGCAGGCGCTGCGGGCACCGGTCGACGCGCAGGGCCTGGCGTCGGTCCGGCGCCGTTTCGTCGTCCGGGCGCCCGAGGGAATCGCCGTGGTCTTCGGCGCCAGCCTGTCACGCGCGCTGGAGATCGACATGCCGCTGGCCACCCTGCAGTTCCTGCCCGAAACGCTGGTCGATCCTGGTGCCTTGCGTGAAGGGCGGCTGGACCTCGACGTCGGCAGCTTCCGCAACACCGACCCCGAAACCGAAAGCCAGGTCCTGTCGCAGCAGACGCTGGTGGGCGCGGTGCGCACGGGCCACCCGCTGCTCAGGATGCCGAGGAAGCGGCCTATGACCGCGCAGCGCTTCGCCGACGCCCGTCATGTCGGGGTGACGCCACGTTCGGGGGAACTGTCGCCGGTCGACGTGGCGCTCGACGCACTGGGGCTGGCGCGGCAGGTGGCGTTGCTGGTCCCCAGTTCCTTTTCGGCGTTGATCGCCGCCTCGCGCACCGACCTGGTCGCCAGCGTGCCGGAACGCACCGCGAGGGGCATGGCGTCCTCGCTCGGCCTGCAGGTCTTCGAGCTGCCGGTCACCGTGCCCCTCGAAGCCATGCGCATGGCCTGGCACCCACGGCAGAGCGCGGACCCGGCGCATCGATGGCTGCGCGAGCGCATGCAGCGGGTGCTCGACGAGCCGCGCTGGATCATTCCGTCCGTCGCGTCGCTCGCGACGGGAGCGCGCAAAGGCATCGTCTGAGGAGCCATGTCGTGCAGCGGAGCTCTTGCGTAGATATTTGTTTGTTACTACAATAAATTGGTGTTCACCGTCATTGAGACCCCCACGTTCCGACGCCTCGCGGACGAAAGTTCGACAACATCCCCACCGAAACTCTGAGGAAGCTCAAGGAGGCCATCAATGCCTAAGGCCAAAGATCCGGAAGTGGCGCAGTTCGAACGCGATCTGCTCCATTCCATCGAAGAAATGAAGCGCGGAGAGTCGGCCGCGATCCATACGCCCGCGCAAATCGCGGCGCGCAAGCGGGGTCGCCCTGCCGGCAGCGTGAAGCCGAATGCAAAGGTGTCGACCACCATCCGGCTGTCGCCCGAAGTGCTGGCATTCTTTCGCGCGGCAGGCGACGGCTGGCAGTCGCGCGTGGATGGAGCGCTGAAGGAGTATGTAGCGCAGCACTCGCGCAAATAGTTCATTGGCCAGACTTCCGCGGATCGAACTTATCGCGCAAGGCATCGCCCACCGCAGAGAAGGTCAATCCCGCTCACCCGTCTTCGGCGGGTCCATCCACCAGGTCGTGAGCAACGCAGAGCCCGCCAGCAGACGCTGCGGCAACTCGGCATCGGGGCGCCGCAGGTTGCGCTTGTGAACCATGTAGTACTGCTTGCCGTAGTACAGGGGGACCACGTAGTGCTGATGCAGCAGAAACCTGTCGAGCAGCCGGACGGCCGTTGCAAGGGATGCGCGGTCAGGGCTCTTGACGATGATGTCGATGAGTTCGTCGATCACCGGATCGCTGATCCCGCTGAGGTTCTGGCTTCCCCTCTCGGCCGCGGACTTCGAGCCCAGGTCGTCGTAGAGTTCGTTGCCGGGACTCGACGAGCCGCCCAGCATCTGGATGGCCATGTCGAACTCGAAGTCGTCGAGCCTCTTCTTGATCAGGGCCGCATCGCGAAGCCGGTACTGCAGCGAGATCCCGAGCTTGCCCAGGTTTCTCGTGTAGGGCGCCAGCACGGGTTCCGAACTGCGGTCCGCAATGTCGATCTCGATCACGAATGGCTTGCCGTCGCCGTCGCGCAGCGCGCCATCCCGGTAGGACCAACCCGCCGCCTTCAGCAGCGCCTGCGCTTCGACCAGGTTGCGTCGCAGCCCCTCGGGCGTGTCACCGGTCGCAGCGGGCCGCGGCAATGCCCCCTGTACGATCTTGAGATAGTCCTGCCTGTGCACGAGCCGCGCGATCAGCGCCTGCTCGTCCGGGCCGAGCTCCGGCTTCGCCATCAGATCGTCGCTGTTCTGGAAGTAGCTGACGGTCCGAGCTCTGCGCCCATAGAAAAGACGCTGGTTCATCCAGTCGAAGTCGAAGGCCAGCGCCAGCGCCTGACGCACCCGGATATCGGCGAAGCGGGGCTGGCGCAGGTTCACGGCCAAGCCCCGCATGCCCGTGAATCGGCGGTGCGAAATCTCGGTCTTGACGATTTCGCCGGAGTCGAAACGGCGGCCCTTGTAGCGACGAATCCAGGCGGTGATCGACGTCTCTTCGAGGGCGTCGAGCGCACCTACCTTGATCGACTCTTCCTCCCCGAGTCGATCCCTGAAGTATTGGTAGCTGACCTTGTCGAAGTTGAACATCCCCTTGCGAACCGGAAGATCGGCAGCCCAGTAGTCCGGTCGCCGCCGGAAGGAGATGGACTTGCCCGGGCCGGCCTGCTGGCTCATCAAGGTGTCGAAGGAGTGCTTCACGTCCTGCGCCAGCACGGGCGTGTTGTCCGAGAAGCGGGCCTTGGGGTTGAGGCGGAAAGTCACGCTCATCTGGTCAGGGGCGACGAGCACGTCTTCCGCCAGCAGCCCGTAGTTCGAAAAGGGCTCGTCTTCGCTGGGCGTCATCAATGAATCGAAGACCAGGCCGTACTCCGCGAACACGAAGCCGTTGCTGCTGTAGCCCATGCCGGCCGGGGGCGTGCCCTTGAGCGTGAACGGATTGAGCTTGTCGAAGCTCCCGCTCGCCGAAAGCGTCAGGTGCCCGCCCTTGGGCGCGTCGGGATTGACATAGTCGAAATGCTTGAAGGAGTCCGGGTACTTTGGCTCGTATCCCATGCCCAGCCCGTGCGCTGCCCACGCCGGCATCGTCAGGGCAAACCACAATCCGACAAGCCAAATTCGCATCTCGGAATTCTGGCCGAGATCGACACCCAGCCGCAGCGCGAGACCCGCCTCATCCGGGAAAAGAGAAATTTCTGGCGCAGGGAGGGCAACGGCCTATTTCTAGCGCCCGAGATCCTTCGCGCTGACCCCCGCGATGCCCCAGTTCTCCTTCGGCACGTCGTGCAGCCAGACCCGCACGTTCTCTTTCGGCGCGCCGACCGCCTCGACGATCGCGTGCGTGACCTTTTCGATCAGCGCCCGCTTCTGCTCCTCGCTCCGGCCTTCGATGAGATAGATCTGTGCAAATGGCATGGCTGTGTCCTTTCAGGCGAAGCGCAGGCCGACGCTGCCCATGCCCTGCACCCTGAGCGTGATCGAGTCGCCGGCCTTCACTGCCACCGCCTCGGTGATGCCGCCCGACAGGATCAAGGTGCCGGCCGGGATCTCTTCGCCGCGTGCGCCGAGGTGATTCGCCAGCATCGCGATCGCCGCCGCCGGGTGTCCCAGCACCGCGGCGCCGGCGCCGAAGGCCACCGGTTCGCCGTTCTTCTCCAGCACGATGCCGACCGTGCGCATGTCGACCTCGGCCACCGGCAGGGGCCGCCCGCCGACCGCGAAACGCGCGGCGGAGGTGTTGTCGGCGACCACGCTCTTCAGGTCGAACTTGAAGTCGCGGTAGCGGCTGTCGATGACCTCGATGCCGGGCAGCACGAAGTCGGTCGCCGCGAGCACCGCTCCGATGTGGCAGCCCGGCCCCCTGAGCGGCGCGCGGGTGACGAAGGCGATCTCGGGCTCGACCTTTGGGTGGATCAGCTCGGACATGCGGCATTCGCCGCCTTCGGGCACCGCGTAGCTGTCGGCCATGAAGCCGAACACCGGCGTGGTCACGCCCATCTGTTTCATCTTCGCGTGCGAGGTCAGACCGGCCTTGAGCCCGATGATGCGATGGCCGCGGGCGATCTTGCGCCGCCGGATCTCGTTCTGGATCGCATAGGCGTCGTCCCAGTCCATCTCGGGATACTCGTCGGTGATCTTCGGCGTGTCTTTGGCGCCGAGTTCGCAGCCTTCCAGATGCTCGGCCAGCGCGGCGATGGTGTCGAGGTCGAGTTTCATGCGGCCACCTCCTGCGTGGCGCTGCGCGCCCGCGCGAGCGTCATCGCCGTGTCCTCGATCATGTCTTCCTGGCCGCCGACCATGCCGCGGCGCCCGAGCTCGACCAGGATCTCGCGCGCCGGCACGCCGTACTTGGCCTCGGCGCGCTTGGCGAACAGCAGGAAGGACGAGTACACGCCCGCGTAGCCCAGGGTCAGCGAGTCGCGGTCGACCCGGATGACGTGGTCCATGATCGGAACCACGCGGTCTTCCGCGACGTCCTGGATGCGGAACACGTCGACGCCGGTCTCGATGCCCATGCGGTCGCAGACGGCGACGAAGATCTCCATCGGCGTGTTGCCCGCGCCGGCGCCGAGCCCCGCGGCCGCGGCGTCGATGCGGTTGGCGCCGGCCTCGACCGCGGCAATGGAATTGGCCACGCCCATCGCCAGGTTGTGGTGGCCGTGGAAGCCGAGTTCGGTCGAAGGCTTCAAGGCCGCGCGCACCGCGGCGATGCGCGCCTTCACGTCCTCGGGAAGCATGTGGCCGGCGGAGTCGGTCACGTAGATGCAGTTGGCGCCATAGCTTTCCATCAGCTGTGCCTGGCTCGCCAGCGTCGCGGGGCTGGCCATGTGGGCCATCATGAGGAAGCCCACGGTGTCCAGCTCGAGCTTGCGTGCCATCGCGATGTGCTGCTCGGAGACGTCGGCCTCGGTGCAATGGGTGGCGACACGCACCGTGTGCACGCCGATCCCGTGCGCCATGCGCAGGTGGTCGACGGTGCCGATGCCCGGAATCAGCAGGGCCGAGACCTTCGCGTTCTTCATCAGCGGGATCACCGCGCCGAGGTAGTCCTCGTCGCTGTGCGCCGGAAAGCCGTAGTTGACCGAGCTGCCACCCAGCCCGTCGCCGTGCGTCACCTCGATCAGCGGCACGCCCGCTTCGTCGAGGCCGGTGGCGATGTGACGCATCTGGTCGAGCGTCATCAGGTGGCGCTTGGGGTGCATGCCGTCGCGCAGCGTCATGTCGTGGACGGTGATCGTTCTGCCCTTGAGAGTCATGGTGCCTCCTATGCCGCAACGGCTTCGTGTTGAAGTTGGCCGGCCAGCATCGCCTCGGCGAACAGTTCCGCCGTGCGTGCCGCGGCGGCGGTCATGATGTCGAGGTTGCCCGCGTACTTCGGCAGATAGTCGCCCAGCCCTTCGACTTCGAGGTAGATCGACACGCGCCTGCCGTCGAACACCGGGCCGTTCACCAGCTTGTAGCCCGGCACGTACTTCTGAACCTCGGCGATCATCCGGTGCACCGAAGCCGTGATGGCGGCCTGGTCCGGCGCGTCCTCGGTCAGGCAGTGCACGGTGTCGCGCATGATCAGCGGCGGCTCGGCGGGGTTGACGATGATGATCGCCTTGCCCCTGGCGGCGCCGCCGACCTGCTCCACCGCGCCGGCCGTGGTGCGCGTGAATTCGTCGATGTTCCTGCGCGTGCCGGGGCCGACCGAGCGGCTGGCCACGGTGGCGACGATCTCGCCGTAGGCCACGGCCTGCACCTGCGACACGGCCGCCACCATCGGGATCGTGGCCTGGCCGCCGCAAGTGACCATGTTGACGTTCATCGGCGCGTCGCGCAGCTGGTCCTTCAGGTTGACCGAAGGCACGCAGAACGGCCCGATCGCCGCCGGCGTGAGGTCGATCATCCGCACGCCGAGCGCGTTGAGCTTGCGCGAGTTCTCGGCATGCACGTAGGCGCTGGTGGCGTCGAAGGCGATCCGGATCTCGTCGGCCTCCACGTGCGGCAGCAGGCCGTCGACGCCTTCGGCGGTGGTCTTGAGCCCCATCGCGCGGGCCCGCTGCAGCCCGTCGGACGCGGGGTCGATGCCGACCATCCAGACGGGTTCGAGCAGCGGGCTGCGCTGCAGCTTGGCCAGCAGGTCGGTCCCGATGTTGCCGGGCCCGATCAGGGCGCACTTGATCTTCTTCATGGGTGGGTGTCCTTCAATGAAAGCGGACCGAGCAGCCGCCCAGGCCGCCGATCGAAACGCGGAAGTTATCGCCGGCCGCGGCCGGGAACATCGCGGCCAGTGCACCGGACAGGACGACCTCGCCGGCCTTCAGTCCGATGCCGAGCTGGCCCAGCGTGTTGGCGAGCCAGGCGACGGCATTGACCGGCGAGCCGAGGGCGGCGGCGCCGGCGCCGGTGGCGATGATCTCGCCGTTCTTCTCGAGCACCATGCCGCAGATGCCGAGGTCGATCCGGCGCGGATCGACCGCGCTGTCGCCGAGCACGAAGACGCCGCAGGAGGCGTTGTCGGCCACGGTGTCGGCAATCTTGATCTTCCAGTCGCGGATGCGCGAATCGACGATCTCGAAGCAGGGCATGACGCATTCGGTGGCGGCCAGCACGTCGGCGTTGCCGATGCCCGGCCCCATCAGGTCGCGCTTCAGGATGAAGGCGATCTCGCCCTCGGCCTTGGGCTGGATCAGGGTCCGCGTGTCGATGGACTCGCCTTCGCCGACGATCATGCCGTCGAGCAGGTAGCCGAAGTCGGGCTGGAAGACGCCGAGCATGTTCATCACGGCGCGCGAGGTGACGCCGATCTTCTTGCCGACGATGCGCTCGCCGGCATCGAGCCGGCGCGCGATCATGCGCTGCTGCACGTGGTAGGCGTCCTCGATCGTGATGCCGTCGTGTCGGCTGGTGAGCGACTCCACGACCTGGCGGTCGCGCAGCGCGGTGTAGAGCTCGTCGCCGAGCTGGTGGATGAGCGGGGTGTCCATGGTGGGCATCTCGTGTCGTTGGGGTGAATCAATCGGCCTCGGCGAGGAAATCGCCGACCAGCCGCGCAAAGCGGGCGCCGTGCTCGATCTGCGTCCAGTGGCCGCAGCGGCCGAACACGTGCAGCTGGCTGTTCGGAATCCAGTCGGCCAGGGTCAGCGAGGTGGCGAGCGGAATCACCTGGTCCTCGCGGCCGTGGATCACCAGCGTCTCGTGCGGCAAGGCGCGGATGGCTGCCTCCGGGCTCGCCATGGCGTCGACCCAGCGCTGGCGCGGCGCCGGGAACATCGCGCCGAAGGATTCCTGGAAGCCGGGCCGGATGCTGGCCTCGTAGCGCAGCTGCGCCAGCTCGTCGCTGACCAGCGAGCGGTCGTGCGCGAACACGTCCAGGATGCGGCGCATGTTCTCGAGCGAGGGCGTGTAGCCCCACACGGCATCGAGCCCCGGCGTGATCGCGAAGGGCACGCCGACGCTGCCCATCAGCACCAGCCGGCGAACCCGGTGCGGCGCACGGATCGCGAGCGCCAGCGACAGCGCACCGCCGAACGAGTTGCCCACCACGTCGGCACGCTCCACGTCCAGCGCATCGAGCAGGTCGATCGCCTGCTGCACCCAGGTGTCCATCGTGTAGGCGATGCCCGGCGGGCGATCGGTGTAGCCGAAGCCCGCCATGTCGGGCGCGATGATCCGCCGCGTCTGCGCCAGCACCGGCATCGCCAGGCGCCAGTTGGCCCAGGCGCTGACCCCTGGGCCCGAGCCGTGGATGAAGAGCGCCGGCGCGCCCTGCCCCAGGTCGTGCAGGTTGGTGTCGAAGGCACCGGTGCGCACCCGCAGGCCGATCTCCGGATGGCTCATGGCCGTTCGCTCCTCACAGCTTGATGCAGACATTGCGCAACTCGGTGTAGAACTCGAGCGAATGGACGCCGCCTTCACGGCCGATCCCCGAGGCCTTGGCGCCGCCGAAGGCGGTCCGCAGGTCGCGCAGGAACCAGCTGTTGATCCAGCAGATGCCGACCTCGACCTGCTTCGCCACGCGATGCGCACGGCCGAGGCTTTCGGTCCACACCGTGGTGGCGAGGCCGTAGTCGGTGGCGTTGGCCAGCGCGATGGCTTCTTCCTCGGTGTCGAAGGGCGCGATGTGGCAGCACGGGCCGAAGATCTCCTCGCGGATGACCGCGGCGCTCTCGGGCAGGCCGGTCCAGATGGTCGGCTGCACCCAGTGGCCTTCGGCCAATGCGCCCGTCATCTGCGGGACGCCGCCGCCGGTGACCACGGTAGCGCCCTCGTCCCGGGCCTTCTGGTAGTACGAGAGCACCTTCTGCTGGTGCTCGCGCGAGATCAGCGGGCCGAGGTTCACGCCGGCTTCTTCGGAGGGCCCGGGCTTCAGCGCCTCGGCCCTGGCCTTCAAGGCGGCGACGAAGCGCTCGAAGATCGGCCGCTGCACATAGACGCGCTCGGTGCCCAGGCAGACCTGGCCGCAGTTCTCGAAGGCCGACCGCGCGATGCCGGCCACCGCCTTGTCGAAGTCGGCGTCGGCGAACACCAGCCCCGCGTTCTTGCCGCCGAGTTCGAAGGACACCGGCCGCACGCCCTTCGCCGCCGCGGCCATGATCGCCTCGCCGGTGCGGGTCTCGCCGGTGAAGGTGATGCCATCGACACCCGGATGCGTGGTCAGGAACTCGCCGGCCGACTGCGGCCCGAAGCCGTGCACCACGTTGTAGACGCCGGGCGGGATGCCGACCGCGTTCATCACCTCGCCGAGCAAGGTGGCGGTGGCCGGCGTCTCTTCCGAGGGCTTGACGACCACCGTGTTGCCGCAGGCCAGCGCCGGCCCGACCTTCCAGGTCATGAGCAGCAGCGGCAGGTTCCACGGGCAGACCACGCCGATCACGCCCAGCGGCGAGCGGATCGCGTAGTTGAGCGCCTGGCCGCCGTCGGGCGTGGCGGTCTCGAAGGTCTCGGTCGGCACGTTCTTCACGATGTCCGCGAACACCTTGAAGTTGGCGGCGCCGCGCGGGATGTCGATGTGCGAGGCCAGCGAATGCGGCTTGCCGGTGTCGGCCATCTCGGCCTGCAGGAAGTCGTCGAAGCGGCGGTTGATCTCGTCGGCCACCGCATGCAGCAACTCGACCCTGCGGCCCACGCTCATGCGGCCCCACTCGCCCTGGAGCGCCGCCCGGGCCGCACGCACCGCCGCATCGACCTCGGCCGCACCGGCCTCGTGGATTCGGCCGAGCAGCCGGTTGTCCGCCGGCGCGCGGTTGTCGAAGGTCTTCGAGGTGGCGACGAATTCGCCGCCGATGAAGTTGAGGAAATGCTTCACGTCCGGCCCCTCAGGTCACCACCGACAGGAAGTTCTCGTTGAGCTTGCGGTCGTGATAGAAGATCGCGCGCCCGAGTTCGTCGTCGGTCCAGGTCAGCGGCGGCTTGTCCGGATAGAACACGTAGCCGCCCGAGAAGACCTCGTTGCGGTTGCCGCTCGGGTCGAAGAAATAGATCGTCTCGCCGCGCGTGATGCCGTGCCGCGTCGGCCCGATGTCCAGCGAGACGCGCTTCTTGGTGATGATGTCGGCCGCCTTCAGCACCTCGCCCCAGTTGTCCAGCAGGAAGGACGCGTGGTGGAACTTGTTCTTCTCCGGGTGGCGGATGAAGGCGATGTCGTGCGGCTTGGTCGAGCAGGTCAGGAAGGCGGCGATCGCCATCCGCTCCGGCCCGGCCACCACGCTCTCGGCCAGGTTGAAGCCCAGCACCTCGGTGAAGAGCTTCATCGTGCCGTCGAGGTCGTCGCCGTACAGCAGGCAGTGATCGAAGCGCGAGGGCGCCATGCCCTTGAGATCGTCGGGGGAGATCTCGGGGTTCTCGTAGGGCATGCCGTTGCCGACCTTCTCCTTCTCGGCGAAGAGCTCGATCGCATGGCCGGTGGGCACCGTGAAGCGGAAGCGCCTGCCGGTCCGCAGGTGCTCGCCGGCGGCGATCCATTGCATGTCGGTCGCCAGGCCGCTGGCCTCGAGGTCGGCCGCCAGCTTCTCGAGCGTGGCGGGCGAGTCGACCCGGAAGCCCATGAAGTCCATGCCGGCCGTGTCGGCCTCGCGCAGCACCACGCTGTGGTGGTCGTGCTCGTCCCAGGCCTTGAAGTAGATGCGGCCTTGCGCATCGCGCGCGGTCTCGATCAGGCCGAGAACGTCGCGGTAGTGCTTGATGGCCGCTTCCAGGTCGAGCACGCGCAATTGAACGTGGCCCGGTCGCAGTACGCCAGTGAGTGCCATGGTGAGTCTCCTTCGGTGGTTGAAGTTCAGGTGGGGGAACGGGTAGCGTCGGCGAGATGCCGCTCGATGCAGCGCGCCATCCGGGCGACCGCCAGCAGCTGCAGGTCGCTCTGCGGATAGGCGCGGCAGGCCAGCACGTAGCCTTCGGCCTCCTCGTCGGCGCTGATGTGGCTGCGGCTCATGCGCTCGCAGCGGGTTCGGCCGGCTTCGATGCGCACCTTGCAGATGCCGCAGCCGCCGCCGCGGCAGCCGACCGGTATGCCCTTGCGGCCGAGCTGCTCCATGCCGCCGAGCAGGGTCTGGTCGCCGCGGCAGGCATAGCGTTCGCTGGTGTTGCCGATGGCGATCGAGAAGCACGGTGTCGCGGTCATCTCAAAGCGCCTTGAAGAGCGGGCTACGCGGCGCGGCGGTGGCGGCATCGGCGGCGGTGAAGAACTTCTCGGTGTAGATGTCGCGCTCGAACAGCCGGCCCTGCATCAAGGTCGCGATGCAGGCCTCGGTCATCGGCGGCGGTCCGCACAGATAAGCCTTGTGGCCGCGGAAATCGTTCGCGAAGTGCGCCTTCAGCGCCTCGTGGGCGTAGCCGCGTGCGCCGCTCCAATCGGCTTCCGGTGCCAGGTCGGACAGCACCGGCACGTAGCTGAAGTTCGGATGGCGTTCCGCGAGCGCCTCGAAGACTTCGCTGAAGTACAGCTCTTCGTGGTTGCGCGCGCCCTGGATCAGGGTGATCGGGAGCTCGCAGCCTTCGTTCAGGAGGTCGAGCACCATGGCTTTCGGGCTCGACAGGCCCGACCCGCCGGCCACGAAGATCATCGGCAGCCGCGCCGACTTGCGCACGAAGAAGCGGCCGTTCGGCGCCGTGAACCGCAGCGTCTGCCCGACCTGCAGCGCGTCGTGCAGCCAGCCCGTGGCGCGGCCCTGGGGCACGCGGCGGATGTGCAGCTCGATCAGGTCCTCATGCGGTGCATTGGCGATCGAGAAGGCCCGCTCGCCCTCGACGCCGGGCACGTGCAGCATCAGGTACTGGCCGGCCTGGAACGCGGCGGGCCTGGCCGTCCGCAGCCAGAGCCCGCGGATGGTCGGCGTCAGCATGCGGGCCTCGACCAGCTCGGCGTCGAAGTCCTCGAGCGGCAGGAACTGCGCGTCGGGGTCTTCGTCGATCTCGGCCTCGATCACGAGGTCGGCCTGCGCCGTGGCGCAGCAGGCGAGGATCTTTCCCTCGTCGCGCTCGAAATCCATCAGCGCGAAGTTGGAGGCCTCGCCGTGCTCGCATTCGCCTTCGAGCACCTGCACCTTGCAGGTGCCGCAGACGCCGTGGCCGCAGGCGTGCGGCAGCCAGACGCCGGCGCGCAGGCAGGCGTCCAACACCGTCTGGCCGTCGCGGGCGGCGACGCCTTGTCCCAGCGGCTCGATCATGATCTGGAAGCTCATGGCGTTTGTCCTCGCGGCTTCAGCTGTGCGATCCCTTGATGCCCTTGAGACCGGGCACCCGGAAGCGGATCACGGACTTGTGGACCAGCCCGTTGTCGGCCAGCGATTTCGCCGGGTCGGGCACGAAGGGCTTGCCCGAGTCGAGCCACTGGGCTTGCCCCCAGTCGATCTTCTCGAAGTCGGGATGGCTGCCGTAGACGCCGGGCAGCACCTCGCTCAGGAGCGCGCCGAAGGGCATGGCCGCGGGCAGCGGCAGGCACACGGGCGAGCAGAACAGCAGGTGGTCGTCCCAACCGATGTAGAGAAGGCGGTTGCCGTGGAAGCGGTCTTCGCTGTCCGCGACGGTGCCGGTGTAGCCGGGGGCGAGTGCAACAACAGACATGGGTTTCTCCTGTGTCGGGTTCGGTGAGCTTCAGGCGACCTTCGGCTGCGCAGGCTGGGCCGGTGGTGCCGACAGGTCCTGGCCGGTCCAGCGCTCCCAGTTCGCCTTGTCCGGCGAGCTGTTGAACTCGCCGTTGTCCGCGCCTGCGGCGATGTGGTAGTAGTCCAGCACCGCGGCCAGCGGGTTGAAGCCCGGCACCGTCGGGTCGGTGCCCTCGGGGAAGCAGTTGCCCTGGTAGATCTGGTGCACCGGCAGCCAGGCCTGCACGTACTTCTCGGGCTCGTCGTCGAAGATGTCCTTGCAGCCGTCGGAGCAGAAGTGATGCTTCATGCCGTGGTAGCTGCTCTCGCGGTAGCAGATCTTTGTCGGATCGTCAGGCTCGGTGAAGGCCATCGGGATCTGGCAGGTCTGGCACAGCATCGGCAGCGTGTTGTTGAACCAGCGCTTGCCCTGCTGCTCCTGCTCGGCGAGCCATTCGAAGCGCGGGCGGTACATCCGGTCGAAGGTCTCGGGGTACTTCTCCGACAGCCAGTCCATCTCGTCGGGACGGGGCACCCAGACATTGAAGTTGGCCGCGTGGCCGTAGTTGTTGAAGATGGCCCAGGCCTCGTGCGAGATCCGGCTCTTCTCCTTCGACGCCACCTCGTGGTACTTGGGCATGCGGATGCCGTAGCGCGCCAGATCCTGGAACAGCGCACCGCCGTTCTTCTCGAAGTACATCTCCCAGGCTTCGGACCAGCTCATCACGCGCTTGGGCAGCATGTAGTCCATCATCATCGCGACCAGGGTCAGCAGGCGGTAGCCGCGCCAGAACCACTTGTCGACCCACTTCTGAACGATGGGCACGTTGTCCGGGTCCTGCTCCAGGATGAACTTCACCACCTCGAGGCCCAGCGTCATGTGGCGCGACTCGTCGCTCTGGGCCGAGAAGCCGAAGGTCACGGTCGCCATGTCGCCGTTGTAGGCGGCGCCGCTCATGAAGGGCATGAACAGCAGGTTGGTCAGCACGTATTCGAACGAGAACGAGATCGCGGTGACGAACTCGAAGGGCCCGGCGCTCATCGCGTCCTCGAAGTAGCTCTTGGGCACCGAGAGGTACCAGACCCGGTCGTGCATGTGCTGCGGATCGTGCAGCCCGTTGAAGTACTTGTTGAAGTGGCTGATGGTGTGGAACTGCGTCTGCGCATGGCGCAGCTCGTCGATCGACTGCATCTGGCAAGCCACGCGGGCGCCGACGCCGCGCATGGATCGCCCGGCCATCGCATAGCCGCGGTGGGCCGCGTATTCGAGCGGCGAGACGCCGGTCAGGAACAGCTTCAGCGTGTTCAGGTAGCGCGGGTCGCTGATGTTGAACTGGCCGTTGTTCTGCTGGAAGGCGTCGATGATCGCGTAGAGCTTCTTTTCCTTCTCGCCCTGGAACTTCCAGTAGGCGTCCATCGTGAGGCGGAACGGGTCTTCCCACTGGTCCCAGTCGTGGATCTTGATGCCCTCGAACTTGTCGAAGGGAAAGACATCGTCCATCGACTGGTAGGTGGTGTCCCAGCCGAGGCCGCGGGTCATCATCGCGTAGCGTTCCTTCAGGCCGAGCCGGGCGGCGGGGCGCTTGGTGTTGTCTGCGTGGGTCATGGCGTCTTGTCCTTGAATGCGGTGATGCGGTGCGCTCAGGCGCCCCAATGGAGGATGAATTCGTCGTCGGTCTCTTCGATGCTTCCGGACAGCGAGATCAGGCTCAGGTGGATCTCCTGCAGGTCCCAGCGGCGGCCGACGCGCTCCTCGACTGAGGCTTGGCGGATCACCAGCCGGCCCGGTGCATCGACCTTCACCATCGCCGGGTAGTCGATGGCGGTGGCGCCGGGGTTGTCGGCGAGGATGGCTTCGACGATGGCGCGTGCGGTCTCGCTGGTCTGCAGCGCGATGAAGACCGGCGGGCGGGCGATGTCTGCGGTGGCGGTGGTCATTCGGGTCTCCTGGGTTGTTGTCATCAAGCGGCGATGCCGAGGCGCGCGGCGCGGGCGTCGAGTTCGGCGGCGACGGCCTGCAGCGCTTCGGCGCCGCCGGCGCCCAGCGCCAAGGCCGACAGCGGTCCGAGCGCATCGACGACCTGCTCGCGCCAGGTCCGATACCAGGCTGCGAGCCGCGCCTTGTTGGCCGGCGATTCGTCGGCCGCGGTCTTGACCGTGGCGTCGACCCAGCGCAGGTTCTCGTCGAACCAGTCGTTCTGGAACTCGGTCAGCATCGCCAGCGCATTGCCGGTGGCGGCACTGCGCTCGTTCACGTAGCGCCTGTAGACCAGCGGATACAGCAGGCCGTCGAACACCAGGTTCTGCGCCACGAAGACCTCGAACCAGTCGCGCGTGACGAACAGGTTTTCCATCAGGCGCCGGACGCCCTGCCAGGCCGGGTGCGCGAGCCAGGCTTCCTTGCCGGCGTCCAGCGCGGCGCCCGAATTGCCGTCCAGCTGCAGGCCGACGCGCGACAGGTACTGCGCGATGCCCAGCCGGTCCATGGCGGCGAAGATGAAGGGCTGCGTCACCGCAGTGCCGTAGCCGTAGCCACAGCAGTAGCTGTGGTTCATGTTGGCACCCCATTCGTAGTGCCGCAGCGGCACCAGCACCTGCTGCAGCGACTCGCGGGTGCCGGCGTCGGCCTGGGCCAGCAGCCGGCGCTTGTCCGCGAATTCGAACTGCCGGTCGGCGCCTTCCTGCTGCCGGGCGCGGGTCATCGTGTAGACGCCGTAGTAGTAGTGGCGTGGGTCCTTGAAGCTGTACCAGTCGGCCATCGCGATCGCGGTGCGGCGCTTGTCGTAGAGCTCGTACTCGGGCTGCCACAGCGGCCGGTAGTGGAAGTTGGCGGTCGGCTGCATGTCCAGCGTGGCTTCCTGGTAGCGCGAGGCCGGCTTGTCGCCGAGCCGCCGGGCGACGTGCGAGAAGGTCTGGCGGATCGGCCGGATGTCGGTGGTCTTGATGTCGACTTGCACGGGGTGTCTCCTCGGGTGGGTTCAGGGTCTAGTGATCGATGCCGGGCGCGCCGTAGCGCCACTTCATGCGCTCGAAGTCGAGCCGGGCGCCCTCCTCGGTCGTCAGGTGGCGCACCTGGTGGCGCTCGCAGAATTCGCGGAACTGATCGAACTGCATGACCAGCTCGACCGCCAGTTCGGGGTCGCCGATGGCGAACTCGAACTCGACGAAGCGCGCCTCCCGGGTGCCCGTGACGCGCACGAAGCACGGCTGTCCGGTCATCGCGCTGGCACTGCCGCTGTGCCGGTCCGGCGGGATCGAAAGGGTCACTTGTTCAATCCATCAAATCCGGGTCGGCAACAGCGCCGCCCCGGCCAATAAGGGCAACGCGCGTGCCAGCGCGGCTAAGTGATTGATTTGTATGGACCCGGACGATGACCGGGCCGGGTGGTCCGGGTTGTCCCGGATGATGGGGTGATCATTTGCTGCGGTGCAGCGTGATCAAATGGTGAAAATTGAAGTTGCGACCCCGCGCGCTTTGGCCGTAGTCACTCGGGCAATCCGGCCAGACGCAGCCCATCCGCGAACTGCGCCAGGTCTTCCGGGCGATGGATCGGAAGCCAGTCCTTGAGATTGGAGACGCGCAGTGACGGATCGAGCGTGCGGAGGTGCCGCATCGCCTGCTGTGCCTTGTCCATTCGTCCGGCCAGCGCATGACTCGCCGCCATCAAGCTGACCGCGGCCAGGAAGCTGGGCAGATTCCCGACGGCCTTTTCGGCCCAGGCCGAAGCGGCATCGATGCGCCCTGCGAAGAAATGTGCCAACGCCATTCCTGCCTGCATCCGGAACATCTCCGGATCCAGTGGGCTCAAGCGAACGGCACGCGCCAGATGTTCAATCGCTGCGTCTGTTTCACCGCGGAGAGCGCGCAGGAACCCGCCCAGGAACCATGCGGGGGCGAGGTTCGGGTTGAGCAGCACGGCCCTGTCGAGCAGCGCGATACCGCCATCGAGGTCGCCGGCGAGATGCCCGAGTGCATGGCCTCCTCTCGTCAGCGCCACGGCATCGTCCCGGCCTAGTTCCACCGCCCGCCGCGCCAAGCGGATGCCCTCGGCGATCTCCCGGGGCCGATCGGTCATCCAGCCATTGACCTTGCGCCAGAAATGACACCATGCCGCCATGCCGTAGGCCGATGCGAAATCCGGATCAAGCTCGGTGGCCTTGTAGAACAAGGGAAGCGCCGCCTCGATGGATTCGCGCGTTCCGCTGTGCAGCTTCGCGGTGCCACGCAGGTAATAGTCGTAGGCGTCCAGGCTTGCCGTCGGCTTGCGCTTGGCGCGCTCGATCTCCGCCCGCTCGAGTTGCGGCGCGATCGCGCCCACAACGGCTTCCGCCATCTGGTCATGCAGTTCGAAGATGTCGTCCAGCACGCCTTCGAAGTGCTCCGCCCAGAGATGCGTCCCGGTCGTGGCATCAATGAGCTGCCCGGTGATGCGCACCTTGATGCCGGTCTTGCGCACGCTGCCTTCCAGCACGTAGCGCACGCCAAGCTCGCGGCCGACCTCCCTGACGTCCACCGCCCGGCCCTTGTAGGTGAAGCTCGAATTGCGCGCGATGACGAACAGCCAGCGCATGCGCGACAGGGCGGCGATGATGTCCTCCACCACGCCGTCGGCGAAATACTCCTGCTCGGGATCGCCGCTCAGGTTGTGGAAGGGCAACACGGTCACGGAGGGTTTGTCCGGAAGGACGAGCGCGGACGGCCGTTCCCTTGATTCGCTGGAGGTGTTTTCGCCGCCCCCTGAAGCGCCGGGCAGTCCTGCGCCCCCGATCTCGCCGACCTTGACCTCGCTGACGAAGCGGAACCCCTTGCGGGCGACCGTCCGGACCAGGCGCTGCTCCTCGCCGGTGTCGCCAATGGCCTTGCGAACCGCATTGATGTGACTGGTGATCGTCGACTCCGAGACGATTCGGCCGCTCCATACCGCCGTGAGCAGGTCGTCCCTGCTGACGACGTGGTCGTGGTTCCTGACGAGATGCAGCAAGAGATCGAAGACCTGCGGCCGGACAGGCACGACTTTCGCGCGATGCGAAAGCTCCCGGCGTTCCGGGTCGAGCAAGTAGTCTCCAAACATGTACCGCACAGTGGCATCCCCTGGCAGAACGGCCTCGGCCCCCTGGCGAGTCAACTGGAGAATTCATCCGTCCGTGGATGGTACGGCAGCGCGTGGGGAAAGCATCGAGCAAGCAGGATTTCCTGAAGGGAAATTCAAGGTGACGGCAAGGACTTCCGCGCAGCGCACAGGCAATCTCCACACATCGACGGCAAAGGTTGCGGTCGAAACAAGCGGAGAGAAGCCATGAAGATTGTCGTCATCGGAGGCACCGGCCTCATCGGAGCAAAAGTGGTGAAGAACCTTGGCGGACGCGGCCACGACGTGCTTGCAGCCTCCCCCAAAACAGGCGTGAACACCATCACCCGCGAGGGTCTGGCCAAAGCGCTCGACGGCGCCGATGTCGTCGTCGATGTGGCGAATGCGCCGGTATGGGAAGACCAGGCCGTCCTCGAATTCTTCGAGACGTCGGGCCGCAACCTGCTGGCCGCCGAAACCGCCGCCGGCGTGCGCCACCATGTGGCCCTGTCGATCGTCGGTAGCGAACGGCTTCCCGACTGCGGCTATTTCCGGGCGAAGGTCGCGCAGGAAAGCCTCATCAAGGCGTCCGCCATCCCCTACACCATCCTGCGTGCGACGCAGTTCTTCGAGTTCGTCGGCGGCATTGCCCAAGCGGGCATGGTCGGCGAGGAGATCCGCCTGTCCCCGGCGCTGATCCAGCCGATCGCGTCGACAGACGTGGCAGCGGCGCTGGCCGAGGTCGCAGTCGCTGCGCCGGTCAACGGCACGGTCGAAGTCGCCGGTCCGGAGGCGATGCCGCTGGACGAACTGGTCAGGCGCTTCCTGCGGCTGACGCAGGATACGCGCAAGGTCGTGCCGGACGTCCACGCGCGCTACTACGGCGGCCTGCTCTCCGATCGGTCGCTCACGCCGGGGGACAATCCGCGCATCGGCGCGATCCGGTTCGAGGACTGGCTGGCTGCCAACGCTGCAGCGACCTCAGCGGGGGCGGCATGAAGTCTCTTGCCATCGCCTGCGCGCTGATGCTGGGCGTGCTGTGCACCCCATGCTCGCACGCGGCACCTCATGCGGAGGTCAAAGAAGTGATGCTCAAGGACCTGCCCGACTTCCCCGGCAAGGAAGGCCTGGTCCTGGAAGTGCTCTATCCGCCTGGCAGCACGGACGAGGTCCATCGCCACGACGCGCATGCATTCGTCTACGTGCTGGAGGGCTCGATCGTCATGCAGCTCAGGGGAAGCCAGCCCGTGACGCTGCATGCGGGGCAAAGCTTCTACGAGGGGCCCAACGACGTGCACATCGTCGGCCGCAATGCCAGCACGACCAAGCCGGCGAAGTTTGTGGTGTTCCTCGTGAAGAACAAGGGCGCTCCCATCTTGACGCCCGTGCATTGAACCCGGTCAGCCGCTTGGTTGCCGTTGGCATCCGGCTTTCGCCAGCTCAGGACGCCGGCAGTCCTTCCTTCTTCAACCGGTAGGCCAGCTGCGGCCGCGTGATGCCCAGCAGCCGCGCGGCCTGCGACAGGTTTCCCTTGGCCCGCTGCATGGCCATCTGCATCAGCCGCTGCTCGAACGATGCGATGTCGATGCTTTCCTCGAGGACCCGTTCGCACAGCGCGTCCAGCGAGCCGGCTTCGGATTGCGTGATCTGGCCGCCGGCACCGAGTTGGCCCTCGACCGGCGCCCCCGAGGGCGAGCTCCACAGGCAGGCGGCCTCGATGTCGCCATGGTCGGGCGCCAGCAGCACCGCGCGCTCGATCACGTTCTCGAGTTCGCGGATGTTGCCCGGCCACGCGTGCTTCATGACCTCGCGCATCGCCTTGTCGGTCAGGCCACGCAGCTTCTTGCCGTACAGCGTGCTGTACTTCTCGACGAAGCGCCCGACCAGCGCCGGGATGTCGGCCGTGCGCTCGCGCAGCGGCGGGATGGTGATCGGGAAGGTGTTGAGGCGGTAGAACAGATCGCTTCGGAACTTGCCGGCCTGCATCGCCCGCGGCAGGTCGACGTTGGTCGCCGCGACGATGCGGACATCGACCCGCGTCGCCTGGTCGGCGCCGAGGCGCTCGATCTCGCCGGTCTGCAGCACGCGCAGCAGCTTCACCTGGGTCGCCAGCGGCAGGTCGCCCGCCTCGTCGAGGAACAGGGTGCCGCCGTGGGCGCGCTCGAAGCGGCCCGCGCGCGCATGGTGAGCGCCGGTGTAGGCGCCCTTCTCGACCCCGAACAGCTCGGCCTCGATCAGCTCCGCCGGGATCGCGGCGCAGTTGACCGCGATGAAGGGCTGCTTGGCGCGCGGTCCGTTGTCATGCAGCCAGCGCGCGAACAGCTCCTTGCCGACCCCGGTCTCGCCGAGCAAAAGCACGGTGATGGCGCTCCGGGCGGCGGTCCGCAGCAGGTCGAAGGCCGCGCGAAAGCCCGGCGAGACGCCGACCAGCTTCTGGTCGTACTCGCGGCGCGGCTGCAGGGCGCGCAGGTGTTCGAGCCCGAGGTTGAATTCGATCAGCCGCTCGGCGACGTGGTGCTGCCGGAAGTAGTCCAGGTAGCGCTCGTCCTGCCACTCCTCGGCGACATGGCCGACGATGCGGCAGCGGCTGTCGCCCATGCTGGTGCACTCGACCTCCTTGAAGACCACCAGCCGGCCCATGAAGGCGCTGGTGTAGCCCGACGCATAGCCGATCTGCGACCAGCATTGCGGATCGTCGCCGTAGCCGAAGTCGGCCACGTGGGCCTCGCACTCCCAGGAGTTCTCCCAGATGAACTCGCCGAAGAACTGCTTGTTCTCGAGGTCCATCTCGAGCTTGATCATCTCGACGCTGACGATGCCCTCGATCGAGTGCAGGCGCGGGCCGAGCATGAAGGCGTCTTCGGTGCGCAGGCCAGCGCGCCGCTCCTTGACCGCCAGCTCGCCGTCGCGCTGGCCGGACGCGAAGCCCATGCGCACCAGCAGGCCGCGCGCGCGCTCGACGCCCAGCGAATCCAGCAACTCCTTGCGAAGCTCGGCAAAGGCACGCGCATGCAGCAGCAGCATGCGCTGCTCGTCCAGCCAGATGTGGCCGGAGCCCGCGTTGAAGCGCAGGAGAGAAAGAAGTTCTCCCACGTTGTCTCCTTGTATGAAAACCGGTTGCCGATGCGACGCGATGCTATCAGCAGCATCGGCCGGCAGGCGGCCTCGGGAGACTCAGTCGGGCGACTGCGAGACCCGGTCGCGGTACATCTCGCGCAGCCGCGTCTTGAGGAACTTGCCGGTCCCGGTCTTGGGGATCGCGTCGACCCATTCGAAGTCGTCAGGCAGCTGGAAACGCGCCAGCTTCGGGCGCAGGAATTCGCGCAGCGCCGGTGCATCGACCTCGGCGCCCGGGCGCCGCACCGCCACCACCAGCGGCCGCTCGCCCCACTTGGGATGCGCGATCGCGACCACCGAGGCCTCGGCCACCGCGGGATGGCCCATGACCAGGTTCTCGAGCTCGACCGAGCTGATCCATTCGCCGCCCGACTTGATCATGTCCTTGCTGCGGTCGACCAGGTGCATGTAGCCCTCGGGGTCGATGGTGCCGATGTCGCCGGTGCGCAGCCAGCCGTCGGCGGTGAACTTGCCCGGGTCGTTCGGCGTCGCGTGGTAGCCGCCCGTGACCCACGGCCCGCGAACCTGCACTTCGCCCGACGCCTTGCCGTCCCAGGGCTGCAGGCCCGCGGCCTCGTCGACGATGCGCATCTCGACCAGCGGCGTGGCGATGCCCTGCATGGCGCGCAGTGCATGCCGCGCTTCGTCGGGCAGCGCGAGATGCTTGGGCTTGATGACCGGCACGCTGCCGAGCGGCGAGGTCTCGGTCATGCCCCAGCCCTGGACGATGTGCATGTCGTGCGAAGCGAAGTTGGCGATCATCGACTGCGGCACCGCGGCGCCGCCGACCAGCATCCGCATGCCCTTCACGAGCCGGCGCTCGCGGGTCGGATTCTGCATGGCCTGCCAGATCATCATCCAGATGGTCGGCACGCCGAGCGCCATCGTGACCTGGCCTTCTTCCATCAGGTCGAGCAGGTCTTCGCCGCCGAGATGAGGGCCGGGCAGGACCTGGCCGGCGCCGACCATCATGGCCGAGAACGGCACGGCCCAGGCATTGGCGTGGAACATGGGCGTGACCATCATCACCTGGTCGCGCGCCGACAGCGCGAACAGGTCGGGGATGCAGCCGGTGATAGCGTGCAGCACCATCGAGCGGTGCGAGTACACGACGCCCTTCGGCCGGCCCGTGGTGCCCGAGGTGTAGCACATGCCGACCGCCTCGTTCTCGTCCTGCTCGGGGTAGCGGTAGTCGGTGGCGTCGCCGTCGATGAAGTCTTCGTAGCTCTGCAGGCCCGCCGGCAAGGCGGCACCGCTGAACGGCACGACGATCACGCGCGGCTGCTGCCTGAGCAGCGGCGACACGCGCTCCCAGACCGGCAGCAGCACGTCGTCGACGATCAGCACGCGGTCGCCGGCATCGTCCATGATGTAGGCGATGTCCTCGGGCGACAGCCGCAGGTTCAGGGTGTGCAGCACCGCGCCCGCGGCCGGGATGCCGAAGTAGCTCTCGAGGTGCCAGGCGTGGTTCCAGCTCATGGTGGCGACCGGGTCGCCGCGGGCGATGCCGGCCTTGTCGCGCAGGGCCTGGGCCAGCTGCCGGGCGCGGCGCCGGATCTCGCGGTAGCTGCGGCTGTAGGTCGACTTGTCGGGCAGCCGGCCCAGCACGTTCTGGTCGCCGAAATAGGTGCCGGCGCGGTCGAGGATCTGGTTGGTGCTGAGCTGCACCGGCATCATGGTGGACTTCATCGTCTGTCTCCGTCGAGGGGCGCGAACGAACCTGGGCCGGGCCGGATGATAGGGCTGGGCAGGCCCGGCGCGTTCAAGGGATTCCGAGCAGTTCCAGCGCAAGCGCGTGGGTGCGCGAATGCGGGTCGGCGATTTCGTGCAGCACGTCCATGTGGTTGCGCCCCGCCACCGTTTCGGCGGCGACGACCACCGGCCCCCAGGCGCTTGCGATCAGCGCGGACTGGCGCCGGAACTCCTCGCTCTCGTCGCCGCCGACCACGGTCGCCAGCCTGCCGCGGGCGGGCGCGGGCCACAGTGCCGGGCTGAGGCGCCGTGTCGACGCCGCGCTGAGTCCGATGTCGGCGGCCAGGAAGGGCGCATGCCGCAGCGGCTCCAGTTCATAGAGACCCGAGATGGCCAGCGCCGACTTGACCAGATCCGCGGGAAGGTCCGCCGCCACCGCCTGCCAGTCGCAGGCCAGCAGCATCGCCGCCAGGTGCCCGCCCGCCGAATGGCCGGCCACCACGATGCGCTCGCGGTCGCCGCCGTAGTCGGCCGCGTGCCGCCAGACCCAGGCCAGCGCCTGGGTCAGCTGCAGCGCGATGTGCTCGATGCCGACGGCCGGACACAGCGCGTAGTTGAGCTGCGCGACCATCGCGCCTGCGTCGACGAAAGGCGGCGCCACGAAAGCCTGGTCGCGCTTGTCGAGGGCGCGCCAGTAGCCACCGTGGATGTAGACCAGCACCGGCGCTCCCGCGGCGCCGGCGGCCGGGAGGATGTCGAGCCGTTCGCTGTCGTCGTCGCCGTAGGCCATGTCGAGCACCCAGCCCGGTCGGGCCAGCGCACAGGCAGAGGCATCGGCCCAATGCCGGAGGATCGCGGGATGCTCCGGGATGCCGGCCCGGGCGTTGTATTGGGCGTCGAACCACGCAGGCGACGGGCGCGGCATGCTCGTCAACCTCCCTTGGCGGCCAGCACCGTCGCGCGGACGCCATTGGCCTTGGCCGGACGGCGGCGGGCCGGCTTCTGCTCGGCATCGCGCAGCGCGGCGTCGATCAGCGCGTCGGCCATCCACAGGGCGGTGCGCTCCACCTCGCGGTCGCCGAGGCCCCAGATGTCCTTCAGGATCACGTAGGGCTCGATGCCGTAGACCACCGACAGCGCATGGTGCAGCCGGTTGCGCACGGCCGGGCTCATCAACGGCGCCAGCGGCTCGATCGCATGCTCGAGGATGCGCACGCGATGGCCGCGGCGGTAGGGCTCCTCCTCCAGCAGGCCGGCCCGCTCCAGCCCCCACTGTTCCAGCGAAAGCTGGGCGGCGGCGCGCAATTGGGCCTCGAACTCCTTGAAGCGCGGGAAGGTTTGCAGGAACAGCTCGTGCACGCGGTCGCGGCCGTTCGGGTTGGCCGATGCCAGCTTGCGCACCGGCCCGAGCGAGCTGTCGATCACCGCGGTGACCAGTGCGCTGCGGCTGGGGAAATAGCGGTAGGCCGTGGCCCGCGACACCTTCGAGCGGGCCGCGGCCTCGGCCACCGAGGGGATGTGGCCGCTCTCCTGGATGATCGTCATGGCGGTGTCGAGCAGCAGCCGGAAAGTGGCCGCCTTGACCCCGCGCTCGGGGGGGAGCGGGGGTTCGCTCAGCTTGTGTTTCAGTCTCGCCATCGGGTTTGTACGGGGCTTTGGAGGGCCTGGAATCTATTGTGAACAGCGGATGCCGGATCGTATGATGCAGCGATCCCGATTTGAGACGCAAGTCTCAAACATGACTTCCGAGACTTCGAGGCCGCGGCGCACGCCGTTGGACCCCGGGGCGATATGGAGACAAAGTCGATGCGCCTGGCAAGCTGGAATTGGGGTGGACGCGACCACGTGGGAACGATCTCGCCCGACGGGCGGGAGGCCACGCCCCTGGGCGTGCGCGACCCTTCGCTCGGGGTCTTGCCGCTGATCCAGGCGCTGGCAGCCGGCGAGCCGCTGCCGCAGCCGTCGGGCACGCGGCTGCCGGTCGAGGTCATCACGCTTCGCGCTCCGCTGCCGCGCCCCTTGCGCAGCCTGTTCTGCGTCGGCCGCAACTACCGCGCCCATGCGGCCGAGCTGGCCGGCTCCGTGTTCCGCGCCGCGATGCCCGAGACCGACCCCTGGCCGATCGTCTTCGGCAAGCTCGGCGAATGCGTGGTCGGGCCGCACGACGCGGTCCGCCTGCCCTCCCCGGCCGCCTCGATCCAGATCGACTACGAATCCGAACTCGCGGTGGTCATCGGCCGTGGCGGGCGCGACATCCTGGCAGCCCATGCGATGGACCACGTGTTCGGCTACACGGTCGTCAACGACGTCACGGCGCGCGACGTCCAGATGCGCCACCAGCAGTGGGACCTCGGCAAGAGCTTCGACACCTTCTGCCCGATGGGCCCCTGGATCGTGACCGCCGACGAACTCGACGGCCGCGCCACCCGCGTGCGCGGCTGGGTCAACGGCGCGCTGCGGCAGGACGGCCAGACGCGCGACATGATCTTCGACATCCCGACCCTGATCGAGACCTGCTCGCGCGGCATCACGCTGTACCCGGGCGACGTCATCGCCACCGGCACGCCCTCGGGCGTGGGCATGGGCCTGAAGCCGCCGCAATGGCTGCGCCCGGGCGACGTGGTGCGCATCGAGATCGATGGCGTCGGCGTCATCGAGAACCGGTTCGAGTAGGCCATGGGCTTCCAGCTGATCGACCGCATCGCGGTGGAAGAAGAAGGCGAGGGCCCGGCCGTGGTCTGCGTGCATGGGCTCGGGGGCAGCTCCAACACCTACACGCCCCTGATGCCGGCGATGGCGCGGCACCGGGTGATCCGGGTCGACCTGCCGGGCAGCGGCCGCTCGCAACGCGCCGAGGGCGCGCTGTCGATCGAGCGCTTTGTCGCGTCCCTGCTCGACGTCTGCGATCGCCTCAAGGTGGCGCGAGCCCACTGGGTCGGCCATTCGATGGGCACCATCGTCTGCCAGCACATCGCTGCCCTGCATCCGAAGCGGGTCGCGAGCGTGGCGCTGTTCGGACCGCTGATCGCGCCGCCGGACGCTGCGCGCAACGCGATGACCGCACGGGCCGCCAAGGCGCGCGAGGGCGCGGCGGGCATGCAAGAGATCACGCAGGCGCTGCTGCAGGGCGCCATCTCCGCCGACACCCGCCAGCGGCTTCCGGTGGCGGTCGCCTACGTGCGCGAGAGCCTGATGCGCCAGGAAGGCGAGGCCTATGCGCGCAGCTGCGAGGCGCTGGCCGGCGCCCAGGCCGCCGCGGTCGAGCAGATTGAGGCGCCGGTGCTGCTGGTGACCGGCGACGAAGACGGCGTGGCGCCGCCGCAAGCCGTGCGCGCAATGGCCGAACGGCTGCACCGTGCCGCCAGCAAGCGGGTCGTGGTGCTGCCGCGCTGCGGCCACTGGACCCCGATCGAACGGCCCGAGGAATGCCAGCGCGAGCTGCGCGACTTCCTCGCGGCGCAGGGGAGGAGCATCTAGGATGACACCGAGCTTTTGCGGGTCGGGGCGGGCTCACGCCGACGGTGTGCTCTGCTCCGCTCATGTCCCCCGGCCTTCGGCCTCCTCCTTGACTTCGCTGCGCAGAGCACACCATCGGCGTGAGCCGTCACGGCCGTCGTTCATCAGCTTGAACGACCTCCTGTTACCCGTGCCG